>NZ_JBPFDO010000003.1:0-695162 GCF_059415005.1 Rhizobium sp. SAFR-030
AGGGACGGTTGAAACATGGGTCAATTCTCAATGGAAATATCAGGCTGAGCCGGGTCAGCTCTCAGTGGAAATCAACAGAAGGTCAATGAAATCTGCGTCGGGTCGAACGGTTCGTCCGATCTCGACAATGATAGCATCATGATCCTCATGAACCACAACGCCGAAGCCTATCTGCGTGTGTTCAAGCAGGTGAACAGGATTTTCGATAGTCCCGAGGAATACGAGAATGATATTCCCGTCATCCTGAAAGGGCTGCGTTTCGCTATCGAGGATATTTGGGCTGACCCGCGGTCGAAAACGACGCAATGGCAATCGTTTCTCGATACATTGGCAGCGGCTTGATCGCCGCCGCTGATGTAGGAAAGGCGTCCGGCAATCGATCCCGACGCTGATCGACAAGCAATTATTTCTTCAAGTTTAGCCCGACGCCCTTACAGGAAAATCGGGTATCAAATGCTTTCGTGTAATCTGTATCGGCCTTGAGAAGCTTCACCTTCACGAGTTCGTCGGCAAGCTGCTTGTAGCGTGGGGCAGTCATGCAGCCAATGCCCTTGTCCAGCGCATTGCCGCTATCCACGATCCCGTATTGCTTCATCTTGTCGATGGCATATTCGATCTGGCCATCCGTCATCTCGGGGTTGGTCGCTTTGATCAGCGCGTTGGCGGCTGCGTTATCCCCGTACAGGTAGTTGTACCAGCCCTCGATTGAGGCATCGACAAACCGCTGCACGAGATCGGGGTTTGTGTCGATGAGGTTTTGCTGGACGGTAATCATGGTCGCATAGGGCTTGTAGCCGCTGTCAGCGAGTAGGAAAATCTTCGGTTCCGCGCCGGTCTGCTTCTGGATCTCGTATGGTTCAGCGGTGATCAGACCCTGTTGAGCGGAGTTCTTATCTACGAGAAACGGCGCGGGGCTGAATGTGTAGGGCCTGTACTGCTCGTCACGGAAGCCACCGAAATTGGCCTTCATCCACTCGAAGTAAGCGCCGAACCCGCCCTGCGTCATGAAGATCGTTTCGAGCTTGGCGAGGTCTTCGAATTTCTCAACGCCGCTGTCGGGGTGTGCCAAAATGACCTGTGCGGTTTTCTGGTAAAAGGCGGCGACATCGACAAGGGGAATGCCCTGCTCGATGCCGACAAGCTGTTCCTGCTGGGTGCCCAAATAGAAGTCGAGCTTGCCTGTTAGCAGCAGGGCGCGGTTCTGTGCGCCGGGGCCGCCCTGTTGAATATCAACATCGAGGCCGTATTTGGCATAGGTGCCGTCAGCGACGGCCTGATAGAAACCGCCATGATCAGCCTCGGCGAGCCAATCGGTGCCGAAACGGATTTTATCAAGGCAATAGGCAGGCGAGGCGATGGAGACCGTCGAAATCGCAAGCGCGGCAACAATCGCTGCCTTGCCGGATGAGATATGCGCGTTCATTGAAAGTTCCTGATACGGAAGATGCGGAAGATAAACGCGGAGATTGTATTGGGTGGCTGTTGGCCAAACGTTAAGATCGGTGTCGGCGAACATCGGTTATTGCCCGGCGATCGATTTCGCTGGCGAGCTTCTGCTGGAATTCGAGCAGCGCTGGGTAGTTGTCCAACCGCATTCGTTTCAGCCGCCATGAAATTCCGCAAAGCGTGGCAAGCCCCGGCTCTCGGTCGACGGCGATGAGATGCGAATAGTAGCGCGGGCTACGGCCAAGCCATATCCGCGAGAATTCCATCTGTGAGTTGGTCAACCCATCCGCCCGCAATGCCTCGTAGATGTCTTTGATCTTCATTCTGCTATCTCCTTGAAACAAATATTTATTTCCAAGAATGCACGGCGCTAAAATGGTGCTGGATAAATAGCACGTTATTTCAGTGGGGGATTTTCAATGAAGACCAGGATGGAACAGTTACAGGCGGATATGATGACGAAGGGTGTCTTCACCCGTCACGAACGCCGCCAAATGAAATATCTGACAAAGGCCAACGAAGCTCAACGCCAATATGTGAAAGCGGCACTTCCGGCGAGCCATCTAGCCCGAAACTGGATGGAAACCTGTGGCGAGGTCGATGATTACGGCAACATCGATTATTGCGGTGTTCCGCTTTGTCCGCGCTGCCATATGCGGGAACGCGCAGTGCAAACGGGAAAGGCCGTCAAGAAGATATTCTGCGAAGCGGTGAATGAGGAGCTTGCTTTTGCAACGATCCTGCTGCCGCCGCAACTGGACTTATCCGGCATGACCGACCTCGTGGAGAATGAAAAAACGCCGTCTTCGCACTTTCATAGATCGTCAGCGCAAGAAGGATTCTCGCTGGGACGATTTTCAGTTGCTGGGTTGGTGGGAAGTCGACCGCATGAGCTTTGGTGATTTCGAAACCTGTGGCCGCAACACGCGGATTGCACTGGATGCGCTGGGCTTTCCGGTGATGGAAGCCCCGGACAAAACAATCTGGCGTCCACATCTTCATGCAATTGTCCGCAAGGGTGAATTGACCACGGAAGAAATCACCAGCGCCTTACGGAAGGAAACCCACATGGCAAAATATCAGGTGGATATTCAGCCGTTCCGTACATATCGCGATGTGAACGAGAATATCCAGAACGTCGTCCGCTATTGCCTGAAATTCCGCGTCGAATGCGACTACAAGCGGCCAGATGCTCAGGACTTCATTGAGGCTGACGAAGCGGATAAGGCCAAGCCAACCGAACGCAATTGGTGGCCAGCCGAAGATATCCGCGCATATGTGGACTGGCTATGTGTGGAGCGATCTGGCTTTCAATCGCTTCGCGTTGTCATCGGGCAAGCCAAGGGAAAATCGGCCATTGATGTTGAACGTGTCGCATCTTCGAACATTTTAATCGGTGAAGTGATTGAAGACGGTGAAATACCGTTAAAAGCGATGCCCGACCGTTCCGTTACTCGAAACCATATTGATGAAGTGAAAGGAAATTCCGTTGTATCGGATATGAATGGGATTTTCGTTGTCGAAGACAATGGTGGTGTTTCAAGGAGTAATGCGAATATCTTCGATGTTGGGAGTGGCGTAACGCATTGTGTGTATAATAATATTGTACAGGATACGAACTGGACTAATCTTGGCACAGATAGCCTCTCGCCGCGATTGGACACTGGAACCATTCCGGGTGGCTTGATCGCGGACAGCAAGACATCCAGATACGCCGGAAACGTCGTCAATCTTGCCGAGCGGCTGCGCATTATCGCGGATTTAAAGCAAGCCAGAGGCGACCAACGGGGCGGTGTGACGTATTGACGAAAGTTCGTTCACCGAACTATTTGCCTCCGTTCACACAAACGAATAATCATCGTATATGGTCACTCCCCGTAGCGCCTCCAGTGCAGGATTTTCCAGGCACGCTTGATCGAAGACACTGCGAACTGCCTTCGATGGCGGCTGCGTTTCAAGCCGGGGAATACTCCGGGTGAGCGGCAAGCCGAGAAGCTCCCGCTCCTCAACAATTCGGCCCGTTACAGCAGCGGTTTCCATATACGCACTGATTGGCATAGTGGCTGAAAAAGTCTCGTCGCGGACAAGCTCGATGCCAAGCATAGGCCGCAACGCCATGATGTCGGAAATCCACAGCGGCTGAAACACAGGGCCGCCATCTGTGAGATTATGCAGCGTATCGACAGCATGACCACAAACACGGTTGCGGGTCAGCAGCATAACGGCTTTGCTGTTGGGATCGTAGAGGCGGGCGACCGGCGGGAAATTCGCATCCGGTCGCGCATGCCACTGGAGGCGGCGAAGCATGGTTTTCGGGAACAGCCGCCGGTATCGCCCTGGCTGGTCCATTTCGTGGACGGCGACGGTTTTGCCCTCGGTCAATGCGAACAGTAAAATCGCCCGCCACGACAGCGCCGACAAATAGCTGCGCTGGTGCATCACGCCGTCGATCTCATAGCGCAGGTTCAGCGACGTGCCCCTGCGCTTGACCTTATAGAGCCGTTCGGACCCCACATGCAGGTCGGTCATGAATAACATGGCCAAGTCGATTTGCGTCGGCGTCTCGTCATGATCGTCGTTTGAAGGGGTCTGCATCTGGTCTCCGCTCGATTTCGGCGGAAAAGAAACTCCAGATGGCGCAAAGGGCGAGTTCAAGAACCGCGCGGACGAATGGCGACCATGCGCATGCTTCCGGGGCCAAGTTTGGCGGGTGACGCGCGTCAAGCAGAAGCGCAGAAGTGTCAAAGAATGCGACCAAGCTCGGAAACAATACAGGGCAGCGCCCCGCACACAACGCGCGTCCGTGGCGCTATTTGACAAAGTCCCGGCAGGTATCCGAATGCGCGAAGCGCATGGGATCATGTATGATCCCATGCGCTTCGGAAGCGTGCCCGTTAAAACTGGGCTGTCTATGCGGACTTGCGCAGCATCTTGCCGCGCTCGGTGGCGGCAGTGATCAGTTGCGCATCAAGCTCACCCGCCCGTACCGCCTCGATCAATGTGTCGATGATTTTCGGCAGAGATGCCAGTTCGCCAACTTCGATGGCGTTTTTGCCCTTGGCGAATTCGATCGTTTTTCCGGCATAGCGGATCGCGAAAAATACCTTACCGCTGCTGTCGCTGAACCAGCCTTGACGCACACGCTTTAGAGCTTCGACCTCGACGCGAGCACCCTCGGCATTTTTCTTTCGGACGATGTGGGTGGGGGCAAATGGCGTCCCGGCGATCTTTGCTTCGGCCATGAGCTTCTGCTCGACCAGTGCGGCTACCATTTTCTCACGCGATCGCTGCACCGGATCGACCTGAGCGCGAGCCGGCACTGCGGAGCTAAGCTTGAGAGCCTTGAGATGAGACATGCTGTGATCCTTTCCCGAAAACCTTGTCGTGTTTTCGGAATACAGCCGTTGTCCAAAAGGGCGAGTTCAAAGGTGGTGCTGACAGTCAGGCTGACTTTATCGCCTCACTGCTGGAAAAGTTGAATGATGTTCTGTGCGTCCGTGTTCGCGATTTGAAGAGATTGAAGGGCAAGCTGCTCCTGCGTCTGGAGGGCCTTGAGCCTCGTAGAAGCCTCGTCCATATCTGCATCGACAAGACCGCCAACGCCGCTATTAATGGTGTCCATCAAGGTCTGTGTAAAATCCTGCTGTTGCTCCAGGCGCGTTTTGAGCGCGCCAAGTGTCGCTCCGGCGTCGATGACATCTGCAGAAACGACTTCGATGTAGCCGATGTACCTGTCGAGCCAATCGGGATTTTCGACAATGTCGATGTCGAGGAAATTTTGCTCGGCGATAGGTTCGATACTGACGCTAATTCCTGTGAAACCAATATACGTCCGCATCCCGGATAAACGATCGACATCTTTATCCGATCTCATCGAAATGCCGCCAGACGGTGTCGTTTCGATTATAACATCTGGCCAGTCGCCGCTAATTAATGACTGAAGCAACGTGACCATCTCGTCGGCGGTCTCTATCTTTCCAGTATCTTTGCCAAGCAGGTTGTTGACGTATGTGCGGTCAAAACTGTGATGCGTTGAAGGCGCTCCGTTAACGGCAAAATTGAAGTCAACTTGCACGCCATCTTTGTTGTCGCCGTCATTGTAAACTTCGAACGGCGTGAAGTTCAGGGTCATCTGGGAGGAGCGTGTGCCATAGTGAATTGGCGTATTGTTCAAACCTCCTGCGGTTCCCGCTAGGTTTGTTATCTGTATTGATGATCCATCCAAGCCCGAGTTTTCACGGGTGGAAACAGAAATTTTATTTGGGATCGTGCCTCCGTAACCGTCTGAAACGAGCGTAGCTGATGCGCCCGAGTTTGCAGTAGTCAATGCGCGATAAAGAATGGAGGAATACTGCGTATATGTCGCAATAACGCCGTTCTGACCCGGCAGCCAAGTGTCCACAAAGGCTCTATCTATTGTAATTTGGGTGGTCTTGCCGGGATCGTACGGCGGATCCAGATCCGCCGGGTTGTCGACGTCTACAGTGACGTCGAAACTGATCGTGTCCCCAGGGGCGAAGGTGATCGGCCCGGTGAAATCAAACGTGAAGCGACCGTTTACCCCGTCTCTGTCGTTGATAGGGAACATATGTACGATACCGTCGACATCCATATAGGTATCGCTGGTACGAACGCCGCCGAGGGTCTTCAGTTTGCGTGTATCAGCCTGAAGGATGCCGCCGCCATTCTCGTTAAAAAGCGCCATTTCAGAAAGATGGAAATCTGTCGTCCCAACTGAGACCCCATTATCTCCACGGTTAAACGAGGATACGAGGGATACACGGTTCAAATCACTGTCGTTGATATCGGCGATGTCGGTGCTCAGCCAGTTTACGCCGTTAAAGCTTGATGATGTCGAAATACTCACGACTTGCTGCTTCAACTGCTCCAGCTCTTTTTGAATTTTTGAGGCGTCAACGCCGGGTTCTTTTGCTGCGACAAGTTTAGCCTTGAACTCCGACAGAACGTCCGAGACTGCCTCGATGCCCGAGTAAGTAACATCCACTTTGGCTTCGCCAAGGCTGAGGGCGTCGGCCACTGCCGCGATGGATTTGTTGTCCGACTTCATCGTGGTCGATATCGACCAGTAAGCGGCATTGTCTGACGCCGTTTGAATGCGGAGACCAGAGCTGATTTGCGCTTGAGTATCTGTGAACTGACTGCCGACAGCGCGAAGGGTCTGCAAAGCGGCAATCGCTGCCGTATTCGTCAAGATGCTGGTCACGCCAAAGCCCGGAACACAAGCCAGCAATGCGAACGCTAGATGCGGTTCGACTTCAGCCGGCGATGATGAGGACACTCTAACGGTTAACCACAAGGGTGCCCGCCATAATGGCGAGACCGTCACCCCAACACCCTTCTATTTAAGGCGTTTAGGGCCGTCGGTCCGGGAGCTGATTTCCCGATTCTCCGACCACTTTCGTTAACGTTTCTACTGCGCTTTGGGTTAATGAGACGTAAATTTCGACCTTGGAAAAATTAGGAATGAGTTGTTTCCCGAATGGCGCTGGCGATTATTTCGAACTCGCGTCGAAAGTCCGCAATGAGCTTTAGAAACTGTCGCTCGATCTCTGACGCATCGCGAAAATCCCTGACTGGGACGGTGTTCCGGCGAAAAAATTGCGAGTAAAGACTGCTCTTGTCCATCGCGCTCTTCGGAAATTGAATGCGTTCTAGATTTCTCTGCGAAGAAGCGAGGCCGAGGGTTTGTACGAGTTTAGTTCGGGCTTGATAATCCGAGATCGGACCGAGTTCGGCGTTGAGCTTCAACTGCGCTCGGATCCCATCAACGACATTGATCTCCACCCAGGCAATCAACGGAAAACCCGCCCACCAGTTCTCGCACCCCTGCCATGAGGCAGGATTTCCCTCTAATGCCTCGACCCATTGAGCAGGCAAGAATCGGACACGATCACCGGTACGACTAGAATAGTTGTATTCAGTACCGCCCAACTTGACCGTTTTTTTCGGCTGGGCCTCTTGGCCGAACAGACTGCTCACCGCAGTCTCGAAACCCGAGATTGGCCGCTTGTTCGAAAATAGATCAAAGGAGCTTTTGTTTTCCTGATAGAGCTGTTGTGCCAGCTTTTGCATTTCTGGGGTGAACTTGCTCAACAGGCCAATCTTTCACAAATCAGTCGTTCGTATCGATATATTCGAAATGTCGAAATACAACCGTCCCGCTTGCCGGTCAACGATTACCACTCTGGTTGCCCCGGTCTTAATCGATCTTTTATCTGCTCCGTTGCCACGTGAGCGTAATGCTTTTCGATCATCTCCAGAGACGTTCGCGTGTTGAGCGCCACATCATATATCGAAGTGCCTTTGATCAGCATTTCCGATATGTAGAAGTGCCGCAACGAATATGGCGTGCGCCGAACTCCTCGATAGTCGTATTCGAGGCCGGTTGCTTTCAAAAGCTCGTTGAAGCTCTTCTTGAATGAGCCGATCGGGAGACCGGACGAATCGGAAAATACCGCATCGTCGTCACCCGGTTCGCGCTTCAATTCGCTTTCGAACAGCTGCCAAAGCATATCCAAGGCAGGGATAACGCCGAGTAAGGGTACTGAGGTGCCGTGCTTACCTTTGCCGCGCACATGCAGCCGAACATCCTTGTCCTTGATCGGACCGTTTCGCGTTTCTTTGAAGCCGACGATGTTGGCCCAGGTCAGGTTTTTTGCTTCGGTTGGCCGCATACCAGAATGCGCCATGATTTCGATGTAGCACCAAAGCCGAATCCGATCCGCCATGATGTTCTTTGGCGGTATTTTCATCGTCCAAGAACGACCGTCTTTCGCGTTGATGAGCTTGGATTTAGGTTGCAGTTCTGAAATCCGTGCGATGGCGGCCGTCAAAAGTTTCTCGTAGTCTTCAGCCGTAAAGCCGGGGCGTCGATTATCGGTACGTTTGCGAACCTGTGGTGCAAGAATGACGATTGGCTGGCTATAACCCCATCGCACGGCCTGCTGAAACAAGCTGCGAATGATCACCATTTCGCCTTTGATCGTGCTGACGGATGCAATTTTGCGCGGGGCAGGGCGGCTGAACACCCGGCCATCTTCTCGCTCGCAGCGGATCTTTTCTATCTCCGAGCCGGGACCGGATGTCCAATAGGTCTTTCGCCATTCCAGATAGCGCTCGATGTCCGGTGGTGTAATCTTGTCTATCGGTTTGACGCCGAAATATCCGACAAGGAAGCGGCGTATCTTTGGCACCCAATAGGTAACGTGATCCGCGCTGCGCTCTTTGCGTTCCGCTTCGGCTTCGACTAGCTTTATAAATTCGTCTGCGACGTCAGCAAAAGCGTGCTGCAGAATGCTGAGCCCTTGCTTGAGCCTGTAGTTCTGCTCATGCCAGATCTCGTTTGCACGACGATGCGCCTCGCGCTCGTCCGATGTTCCGAGTGATTTGCGAATCTGACGCCCATCCATCGAATATCGCATCGACCAGTTGGTGCCGTCGCGTTGGAAAAGGACGAAAGGTTCGTTCGGCTTGGCAGGGTTTTCCTGGCGGATAGGGTGATCGACGCGCTGCAACACGAAACTTGGTCTCCAATGGCGTTACTACGGTAGGTGCCTTGCGCTAACACCGTGCTAACGCGCAACCTCCACCCCATGCCCGCAACATTGAAATTAAAGAGCTTTTCTGGAAGACGGTAAGCATTGTGCTAACGCTGTGCTACCGATAATGCCGTTCTCAAGAAGGGCAAGAAGAAGCTGAAAATTCAATTATTTCAATGAGTTTTTGGCGCACCCGGCAGGATTCGAACCTGCGACCTTTGGAATCGGAATCCAACACTCTATCCAGCTGAGCTACGGGTGCGTCTCGTTGGAACAGGCGGCGAAGCGCCGTTCCGGCCGGTGCGAGTTCATAACAAAGGTCGGCGGCGGCTTCAATCGCTAAAAGGTGGAAAAGCGCCGGCGGCCGGGAAAACCTTCGACGGCTGCTGAGGCGGCTCTGCTTCGTCGGGCAAAGGGCGTGGTGGTCCATCGGAGTGCCACGGTGCCCCTTGTAATCTCTCTGCGTCGAACGGGGAGGCGCCAGGCTTAGCTGGGTTGCCGGCCCGGCCTGTCGAAGAAGGCGCTCGCATGCGCGCCTCTCATTGCGCGGTCGACGGCGGCGTTGGCGAGCGTCATGCGGATCGTCGCGCGGTCGCGCAACTGCGGATGGACGCGGTCCGGATGGTTGTCGCGGGCAAAGCGCCGGCGTTTTTCGGCAAGAACCTCTGCGTCGTCCGTCGGCGAGAGACCGAG
Source organism: Rhizobium sp. SAFR-030 (assembly GCF_059415005.1). Lineage (NCBI taxonomy): Bacteria > Pseudomonadati > Pseudomonadota > Alphaproteobacteria > Hyphomicrobiales > Rhizobiaceae > Rhizobium > Rhizobium sp. SAFR-030. The sequence continues at coordinate 9,699 of NZ_JBPFDO010000003.1, forward strand.
ATCCTCGACCACCTGCGCCTCGGTCAGCCGCTCGAAACGGGCAGGCATTCCGGCATCCTCGGCTTCAGGGCGCGCGGTCGGTTCCAGTGGGTCGAAGGCCGGACCGGCCGGCACGCGTCCTTCGTCGTCATCAAAATCCGGCACGGCGTCGGCCTGAAAGGCGCGGTAGGCGTCGCCCGCACGATGTTCACTCTCTGCCACTTCAACCGTCGCGACGAAGCCTGCCGGCAGGCCGTTCACCCGGAATGCAGGTTCGGGCGCAATCGTCGGCTCTTCCGGCTGCTCGTGATCGAGCCGCGTCAAGATGGAGTCGAAGAGTGATCGGCCGAACAGCATGCAGGCTCCTTTTCGGGATGCCATTCAACCAGCCGGGGATGGCGCAGGGCTTGCGCGGCGGAGTTCAAGACGGACTGGCAAGCTCTTCGCTACTCGTTATTCGCGCTGAGCCTGCTGGCCGCGGCTACTGCCCGGCCGCCGGATCCTTCACGCCGTCGGCGGCCTTTGCGATCTGGACCTGGCTCTGCGTCTGGCCGTCCTGCGTCTGGGTCTGGCTCATGCCGGGCGCCTCGACGGTCAGCGATACCGTCAGTTCCTCGCCGCGCGTGCCGATGCGCATGCCCGACACCGGCGCCGCGTCACGGTAGCTGAGGCCGGTCGCGACGCGCACGTAGCGCTCGTCCGGGCAGATGTTGTTGGCGGCATCGAAACCGACCCAGCCGAGGCCCGGCACATGCACTTCCGCCCAGGCATGCGTCGCCACCTGCTCCGTCTGGCCTTCCATCAGCAGGTATCCGGAGACGTAGCGGGCCGGCAGGCTCATCAGCCGCGCCGTCGAGATGAAGATATGCGCGTGGTCCTGGCAGACGCCGTTTTTCGCCTCGAACGCCTGTTCAGCGGTGGTCTCGGCATCCGTGGTGCCGGGCTCGTAGGCGACCGTATCGTTGATCGCCTCCATCAGCGCATGCATGCGGGCAAGCTCGCTGTCGCCCTCGATGCCGCGGGCAAGCTCGCGCAGCAACCGTCCGGGCTTCGTCAGCGGCGTATCGCGCAGGTAGAGCCAGAGCGGCACGAAGCCGGTGTGCGGACCCACCACGCCGGTCCGGTCGATGGTATCGACCTCGCCGGAGGCCAGGATGCGGATCGTGTGCTCGCCGCCCTCGACGGACACGAGGTCGACGCGGTTGCCGAACTGGTCGGCATAGCCGGCTTCCACCTTGGCGCCCTCGACGGACAGCGCCCAGGACGACACCGTCTGCGTCGCGGCGCTCAGCGGTGTCAGCCGCAGCCGCTGCAGCGCATAGGCCACCGGCTCGTCGTAGCGATATTCTGTCGTATGCGAGATTTTCAGACGCATGCGGCTGTTCCGTTTCCCATCAATGCTCCGCCGGTTACCGGTAGAAGCGGTAGCCTTCCGAAATGTCGACGCTCAGCTGGTTGTTGCGGCTGATGAAATCCTCGAGAAATTCATGCAGGCCCTGGTCCATCACGTCGCTGATCGAGCCGCGCTTCAGCATCGACCTGATCGCCCCGGCCGTCTCGTGCGCCTTGTTCCGCTCGCCGTAATCCTCCGCCAGATAGCCGAGGTTGCTGACGATCTTCTCGTAGCAGTAGGCAAGAGAACGCGGCATGCGGCCGTTGAGAATGAGGAAGTCGGCGATGTTGGAGGGCCGGTATTCGCCGTCATAGACCCAGCCGTAGGAGCGGTGGGCCGAGACCGAGCGCAGGATCGATTCCCACTGGAAGTTGTCGAGCGACGAGCCGACCTGGCTGACCGCCGGCAGGAGCACGTAATACTTGACGTCGAGGATGCGGCTGGTGTTATCGGCGCGCTCGATGAAGGTGCCGATGCGCGAGAAGTTGTAGAGGTCGTTGCGCAGCATCGAGCCGTGGAAAGCGCCGCGGATGAGACCGGCGCGGCGCTTGATGACGTCGATCGCCTCCGGCAGCTCGGCGGCGCGTACCTTGCGGCCGAGCAACTGCTTGAGCTCGATCCAGCACTCGTTGGTGGCTTCCCATGTCTCGCGGGTGAGCGCGGTGCGCACCATGCGGGCGTTGTTGCGGCCCGAATCGATGCACGACATGACGCTCGACGGGTTTGCCGTGTCGCGCAGCAGGTAGTCGATGGCGTTGGCCGCCGTCATCTTGTCGTGCACTTCGGCGAATTCGTCGCGCACGCCGGCGCTCTGCAGCACGCCGTCCCAGTCCTCGTCGGACGATCCGGCGCGGGTCAGCGAAACACGCATGCCGGCATCGATGAGGCGGGCGATGTTTTCGGCGCGCTCGATGTAGCGGAACATCCAGTAGAGGCCGTTTGCAGTTCTTCCCAGCATCAGGTCACGCCCTCAATCTTCCAGAACCCAGGTGTCCTTGGTGCCGCCGCCCTGGCTGGAATTGACGACCAGCGAACCCTGCTTCAGCGCCACGCGGGTCAGACCGCCCGGGATGATCTTCACCTTGTCGGAGACCAGCACGTAAGGGCGCAGGTCGACGTGCCGCGGCGCGATACCCTTGTTGACGAGGATCGGCACGGTGGACAGCGACAGCGTCGGCTGGGCGATGTAGTTGGACGGGTTCGACTTCAGCTTGTCGGCAAAATCGGCGCATTCCTTCTTCGACGCCGTCGGGCCGACCAGCATGCCGTAGCCGCCGGAGCCGTGCACCTCCTTGACCACCAGTTCCTCCAGATGCTCCAGGACATAGGCCAGGCTGTCGGCCTCGGAACAGCGCCAGGTGGGCACGTTTTCGAGCAGCGCCTTGCGGCCGGTGTAGAACTCGACGATTTCCGGCATGTAGGAGTAGATCGCCTTGTCGTCGCAGATGCCGGTGCCCGGCGCATTGGCGATGGTGATGTTGCCGGACCGATACACATCCATGATGCCCGGGACGCCCAGCGCCGAATCGGCGCGAAAGGTCATCGGATCGAGAAAGTCGTCGTCGACGCGGCGGTAGAGCACGTCGATCGCCTCGTAGCCGCGCGTCGTGCGCATCTTCACCTTGCCGTCGATGACGCGCAGGTCCGACCCTTCCACCAGCTCGACGCCCATGGTGTCGGCGAGGAAGGAGTGCTCGTAATAGGCGGAATTGTAGCTGCCGGGCGTCAGCACCGCCACCCGCGGTCGACCGGTACAGCCGGGCGGCGCCAGCGAGGCGAGCGACTGGCGAAGCAGATACGGATAATCCTCCACCCGCTGCACCTTGTTGCGGGTGAAAAGCTCCGGGAACATCTGCATCATCGTCTCGCGGTTCTCCAGCATGTAGGAGACGCCGGAGGGCGTGCGGGCATTGTCTTCCAGCACATAGAACTGATCTTCGCCGGTGCGCACGATATCGGTGCCGACGATGTGGGTATAGACGCCGCCGGGCGGCTTGAAGCCGATCATCTCCGGCAGGAAGGTGACGTTGTTCTCGATCAACGCGCGGGGGATACGGCCGGCGCGGATGATTTCCTGCTTATGGTAGATGTCGTCGAGAAAGGCGTTGAGCGCCAGCACGCGCTGCTCGATGCCCTGCGCCAGCTTGCGCCACTCGCGCGCCGAGATGATGCGGGGGATGATGTCGAAGGGAATGAGCTTTTCGGAAGAATCCTCGTGGCCATAGACTGCGAAGGTGATGCCGGTCCGGCGGAAGATGTTTTCCGCGTCGCGCGATTTCTGCACCAGATGGGCCGGATCCTGGCCTTGATACCAGTCCTGGTAAGTCTTGTACGGCTCCCGCGGAAGATTTTCCGCCGTCAACATTTCATCGAATGCCAATGGTACGTTCCCTGGTTTTTGACCATAAGAATACAACGCTGATGGCAATGCAAGAAGCATGCTCGATGCTGGCCGATTAAATCGAAACGGCTCGACAGGCCGCGATTCGAGCCGGCGAATTCTTCGCCGACCCGGCTTTTTGCCGCCTTCGACGGGGGGTGGCGGGGAGCAGGATGCACGGGATTTTCTCGGGCCTGTTGTCAGCATTGCTTGAGGCAACGTTCAGAATTTCTCCTTTGACCGGAAAAACGGCGGCGGGTACCGGTTGCCTGCCCATTGTCGCGGCAGCCGCGGAGATCCCTTAGCCTCATGCTCGATCGCCTGGCCGCGGCCATCTTCGTCTTTCTCTGGTCGACCGGCTGGATCGTCGCCAAGGTGGCGGCGGCACATGCCGATCCGTTGACGTTTCTCGCCATTCGCCACGCACTGGCGGCCTCGGCTTTCGCGCTAGTGGCGCTTGCCTGCGGCGCGGCCTGGCCGCGGACCGGTCGCGAACTCCTGCATGCCTTCATTTCCGGCATTCTCCTGCACGGGCTTTATCTCGCCGGGCTGTGGTGGGCGATCGGCCAGGGCGTGCCGGCAGGGCTTTCCGGCATCATCGCCGGGCTGCAGCCGCTGCTGACGGGCCTATTCGCGCTGCTGCTCCTGAAGGAAAGGCTCGGCCGTGTCCAGATGATCGGTCTGGCGATCGGTTTTGCCGGCATCCTGATTGCGGTCTCGCCGCAGTTTGCCGATCTTGCCCGAACCGGGACGGGCGGCATTGCCTTCCCGGTGCTGATAAACCTCGTCGCCATGCTGTCGGTGACGCTCGGCACGCTCTACCAGAAACGTTTTCTCGCCGAGGGTGACCTGCGCAGCATTGCGGTCTTCCAGTATCTCGGCGCGCTCGCGGTGACGCTGCCGATGGCGATGCACCTGGAAGAAATGCGCTTCGACGCTACCCTTCCGGCAATTGCGGCGATGGCCTGGTCGGTGATCGGACTGTCGATGGGGGCGGTCGGCCTGTTGTATTATCTCATTCGCCGCGGACAGGTGTCGCGTGCCGCTTCGCTCATCTACATGATGCCGCCGCTGGTGGCAGTCGAGGCGACGCTGATCTTCGGCGAGGCGCTCAGCGCACCGATGGTGATCGGCACGGGGATCGTCGTTGCCGGCGTCTACCTGGTCAACCGCAAGCGGTGAGGCGGCCGCGCGGCCGCCTTCGTTGAAATCGGTTCCGGTTGGCGTAGCATTCGTCAAGATCACCCATCCGCTGTCGTCCCGGGGTCCTGCCGGGCATCCGCCGCAATCATCCCCGGCTTTGACCCAACGGACACGAAAAAACCCGCCTCCGTTTCCAGAGGCGGGCTGATCTTTTCAGTCCGAAGACGTGGCAGGCTTACGCGCGGTCGCGGGTGCGGCCACCCTGGCCGCCGGTGCCGCCTTCAGCGCCGAACTTCACCGGGCCGCCATTGCCGGCAGGCTTGCCGGCGGGACGGCCGCCATTGCGGGCCGGGCCGCTACGGGCCTGGCGCTGTGCGCCGGCTTCGTGTGCGCCGTGAGCCGCATGGCCACCCTTGCGTTCGCCGGTGCGCGGTGCGCCACGGCCTTCGCCCGGGCGTCCACCGAACTGCTTCTTGGCAGGGCGAAAATCCGAGGTCGAGGTCAGGTCGTTGTCGGCCTCGAAGCGCGGGGCTTCCTCGCCACGACGCTGACCGCGGAAGTCCTCATTGCGGTCGTTGCGCGGAGCGCGGTTCGGCCGATCGCCGGAGCGGGCGGCAAGTGCTTCGCCTTCCGGCGTGCGCGGACGGCGCGCCGGACGGCTTTCGGCACGTCCGCGACCCGATCCTTCACGACCGCCTTCGGAGCGACCAGCGCCGTCACGGCCACGACCGCCGCCGTTGCGAGCAGGCTTGCCGCTGGAGCGGACCGGGCTGTTGAGCGTCGACGGACGTTCGCCGGAGGCGACGGTGATGTCGATGTTCATCAGCTTTTCGATGTCGCGCAGCAGACGCGTCTCGTCGGGTGCGCAAAATGCGATGGCGATGCCGTCGCGGCCGGCGCGGGCGGTCCGGCCGATGCGGTGGACGTAGGCGTCAGGCACTTCCGGAAGGTCGTAGTTGAAGACGTGCGTCACGCCGGGGATGTCGATGCCGCGGGCAGCGACGTCGGTCGCCACCAGTACGCGGATCTCGCCGTCGCGGAAAGCCTTCAGAGCGCGCTCGCGCTGGCCCTGGCTCTTGTTGCCGTGGATCGAGGCGACCTTGAAGCCGACCTGCTCGAGATGCTTGGACAGCTTCTCGGCGGTGTGCTTGGTGCGCAGGAAGACCATGGCGCGGCCGTCGGGGTTTTCCTCGAGCGACTTCTTCAGGAGGTCGGTCTTGTCGTTCTTGCCGGCGACGAAGTGGACGAACTGCTCGACCTTGTCGGCAGCCTTGCCCGGAGGCGTGACCGAGACCTGGATCGGATCCTTGAGGAAGTCGGAAGCCAGATCGGCGATCGCCTTCGGCATGGTGGCCGAGAACAGTAGCGTCTGACGGTTCTTCGGAACCATCTTCGAAATCTTGCGCAGGTCGTGGATGAAGCCGAGGTCGAGCATCTGGTCGGCTTCGTCGAGCACCAGGTAGCGTACCGTGGTGAGGCCGATCGCACGACGCGAGATCAGGTCGAGCAGACGGCCCGGCGTGGCAACGAGGATGTCGGTGCCCTTTTCGAGCTGCAGCTGCTGCTTGTTGATCGAGGCACCGCCGACGACGGCGTTGATCTTCAGCGGCGTGTTGCGGACGTAGGCCTTGAGGTTGACGGCGATCTGGTTGACCAGTTCGCGGGTCGGCGCCAGGATCAGCGTCCGGGTCGTGCGGTTGTCAGGACGCTTGGGGTCCTTCAGCAGCATTTCGATGAGCGGGAGGCCGAAGGCGGCGGTCTTGCCGGTGCCGGTCTGGGCGAGGCCGATCATGTCGCGGCCTTCGAGGAGCTGGGGGATCGCCTTTTCCTGGATCGGGGTCGGCGTCTCGTAACCAAGCGCAAAGAGAGTGGCTACGAGCTGCTTGGCCAGGCCAAGCTCTTGGAAATTCGTCAAGTCGAATACCTTTTCGGGGCGCCGTGAGCGTACCGCCGAACGAGCACCATGCCGTCCGGTCTGCCTTTGGCGTCAAGAACCCCGCGTGAAGTGGGAACTTGCAAGTTGGAAAAACTTTCCAGCGCTTAAACCCTGAATGCCAGGGCGATCTATCTTTGCGCCTTATTCCTTCTTCGCGGTCATTTACTGAGGCGGGGCCAACTCACGCGGCGGCCGGAAGGTGAAAGCTGGACTGCATTTGCTGCTTCGCACACCAAAAGTCAAGGGCCGGTGCCGAAATGAAGGCGCCCTGCCTGTCTTCAGCAGACAGACGGGGCGGTGAAGGCGGGGCGTCCAGACGATCAGTATTGCGGGCAGACGCGGACGCGAAAGGCTTCGCCCCAGCCATTGTCGCGCCATTCGTAATGGCAGCGCGGCGCCGGAGCAGGGCGGTAATAGCTTCTCTCGTACATGGCATGGCGCGGCGGGGGCGGGACGTCATAGGCTGGACCATCATCATAGACCGGCCCGTCGTCGTAGACCGGTCCGCGCGACTGGGAGGCGATAGCCCCGCCTATCAGGCCGCCGGCAAGACCTGCCGCTACGCCCGCCAGGATGTCATCATGACGATGATGATCGCGTGCTTCGGCTGCCGGGGCAGTGGCAACGAGAGCGCCGGTGAGGGACAGCGCAACGAGCCCTGAGGTGATGGATGTTCTGAGGAAGGTCATGGCCTTGTTTCCTTTCCCGCGGATTTGTTCGGGGACAGCAAGAAGATCATCCTCGATGAGGGCAAAATGATGGAAAAACAACAGGATGAAGCTGAACGGCTGTTCATCTTGGAGTCCGTTTCTGTGCGTGTTTTCAGCCGGGACACCGCCGCTGAGGCCGATTGGGGCAGAAACCGAGCGGAAATGCGGCGGATGTATGCCTGAGCCTCGACTGTCGAAACTGGGCCATCCCGGAACAGGTGGCGGCGCTGCACTGGTGCAGTGCAACCAGCCGTTAACCATATCCGTGCGATGGCATTGATCCTGTAGCATCACGCGAATTGCCTCTCCATGGCGAACCGCGGTCCGGAGGTAGCGGTGGAATACGACGGCGAACTTCTGCAGCGAGCCTGCGAGCGGATCAACGACCTGGACTTGCCCGCATTCATCAAGGACGGCGCGCTGCGCTACGTGGCGGTCAACGATGCCTATGCCCGCCTTCGCGATGCCCGCCGCGAACAGTTCCCCGGCCATTCGTGCCATGCCTTCCACGGGTTCGCAGAGGATGAGGATCTCCAGGAAAAGCAGCGTCGCGCGCTGGTGTTCGGCACGGACGAGACGGCCCGTTGCATGGATGCGGCCGGCCGGCTGGAGGCCGAGGTACGAATCGAGCGCTTTCTGTCGGATGATGACCAGGCCTATCTGTTCGCCGTCTTCGAACCGGTCGAGGCAGAGGCACCGGCATCGTCTGCGGTCACAGACCTGATCAGGGGCGGCGTCAGCCTGGATATGCTCGGCAGCACGCTCAACCTGCTGGAAGCCGGCATCGGCATCTTCAGCGAAAACGACGAGCTGCTCTACTTCAACGACGAGTTTGCCGATTACTACCGCTCCCAGGGCGTCGAACTGCAGCTGCAGCTCGATCTCCGCACCGTCCTTTGCGCTGTCTACGACCATCGCGTTCGGCCGGATCGGATCGACGCACAGGTCACGGCCGCCCGCAGCGACTGGATCGCCGAGCGGATGGAACATCTGCGGGCCGACCAATGGCAGGCAACCGAGCCGCTGCCGGATGGCCGCTGGCTGCGCAGCGTCAACAAGCGCCTCGCGAATGGCTGGCTGATCCTGCTGCGCCTCGACGTCACCGAATTCAAGGTGCAGGAGATGCGGCTGGCGAAGAAGGTCGAGGAGACGGAAATCTTCCGCGCGGCTTTCGAGGATTTGCCTGTCGGCGTCTTCCTGCGCGACAGCCAGCACCGGCTGGTCTATGCGAATGCCGCCTTTGAAACGTTGACCGGCAGGCCGCGCGAGGAGATCCTCGGCTTGACCGAGGAGGAGATGTTCCCGAACAGCGCGCAACGGTTCCGGGCGCAAAACTCGAGCCTGCTCGAAGATGGTGGCACCTTGGAGAAGGCGGAGGAAATCATCCTGCCGGACCAGAGCGTGATCGCTGCCATCGCCAGGATCGGGCGGATCTCGACGCCGGCCGGCGAACCCTACATCGTCGGCTCGATCACGGACGTGACGCGCATGCGCGACGCCCAGAAGACCGCCGAACAGCTGCATGACGAATTGCAGGCTATCCTCAACTCGCTACCGGTCGGCGTTGCGATCATCGATAGCGACATGCGCATCGAATACGTCAACGCGACACTGGACGAGCTGTGGTCGCTGAATGCGGGCAGCCGTCGCAACTGGGTCGGCGTCGCCTACCGCGACTTCGTCCGGGACAATTTCGAGCGCAATGTCTACGGCGACCGGAACCGCGATTTCGACCGGTTCTACGACGAACGGCTTGCGCTGCTGCGCTCTGCCGGCGAAATCCCGCCGTTCGAGATCAGTCATCCCGCCAACCGCCAGATCATGATGTCGCGCGATCACCTCGCCGATGGCAAGATGCTGCTCAGCTATGTCGACATGACGACGATGCGCAGGCGCGAGCAGGAGGTGCGCGAGGTGCGGGCAGCGCTCGATGAGCGCGGCGTGATGATGCAGGATGCGACCAGCGTCATGTCGCAGGGCCTGCTGATCCTGCGCGACACCAACCTCGCCTTCCTCAACGCGGCGATGCCGAGCGTGCTGCAGGTGCCGGCCGAGCTCCTGCAGGTCGGCCGCACGTGGCATGCGGCATTCGACTACATGATGGCGCGCGGTGACTTCGGGACGCCGGAGGAGGCTGCCGAGATGCTCGCCGGCTGGCGCCGGCAGGCCGAGACGGGGGCCATCACCGCTTCGTTCCACATCGGCGGCGAGCGCTGGATCGATCTCGAGATCAACCTCAGCGGCAACGGCAACTGGCTGGTGGTGGCAAGCGACGTTACCGAGACCAAGCAGCGCGAACAGGAATTGCAGCGCCTGCTGCAGCGGGCCCACTCCGCCGACCGGGCGAAGTCGGAATTCCTCGCCAATATGAGCCACGAGATCCGCACGCCGATGAACGGCGTCCTGGGAATGGCCGAGCTGCTGTCAAAGTCCAACCTCGATACCCGGCAGAAGACGTTTACCGACATCATCGTCAAGTCCGGCACCGCGCTGCTGACGATCATCAACGACATCCTTGATTCCTCGAAAATCGAGGCCGGGCAGATGAGCCTGCGCAACGCCCCCTTCGATCCGGTGGACGCGATCGAGGACGTGGCGACGCTGCTGTCGTCGTCTGCCGCGGAAAAGGATATCGAGCTCATCGTGCGGGGTGCTGCCCTCCATCATACCGTGCTGGGTGATGCCGGACGGTTCCGGCAGGTGATCACCAATCTCATCGGCAATGCCATCAAGTTCACCGAGCAGGGGCACATCCTCATCGATATCCAGTCGGAGCTGCAGTCCGACGAGACGATGCAGCTGTCGGTGCGGATCGAGGATACCGGCATCGGCATTCCGGCCGACCAGCTGGACACGATTTTCGACAAGTTCTCGCAGGTCGACGGCTCGTCTACCCGACGTCACGAAGGTACCGGGCTGGGGCTCGCCATCACCCATGGATTGATCGAGCTGTTCGGCGGCTCGATCGCAGTCGACAGCGAGCCGGGCGCCGGCTCGGTGTTCACCGTGCGCATGCCCTTCACCATCGCGAGCGAGCGCCGGCTGAACGAGGCGGTCCCGCAGAGCGTTCGGAACGCCCGGGTGCTGGTGATCGACGACAACGAGATCAACCGCAAGATCCTCATCGAACAGCTGACGATCTGGGGCTTCGACTGCGTTGCCGTCGAGAGCGGCCGCGAGGGCATCGAGGTTCTCCGCGGGGCGGCCGGCATGGGTATCGCCATCGATGCGCTGATCCTCGACTACCAGATGCCGGACATGAACGGGCTTGCCGTGGCACAGCTGATCCGCAGCGATCCGCTGATGTGCGCGGTGCCGATCCTGTTCCTCACCTCCATGGATACGGCAAGCACCAATGCCTCCTTCCAGCTTCTCAACATCGACGCGCATCTGATGAAGCCGGCGCGGGCGCACCTGCTGCGCTCGACGCTGTCCGACGTCATCCGCACGGGTCGCGCGCAACGGCGCAACCGGCAAGCCGGCGTGGAGGGACCGCCTGCGCTGCCCGCAGCGTCGCCGCACCCGATCCTGACGCTCGTCCATACTAGCGCCGAGCCGGGGCTCGACGTGCTGGTGGCGGAGGACAACGAGGTCAACCAGATCGTCTTCACGCAGATCCTCCAGGCGACGGGGCTGAAGTTTCGAATCGTCGCCAACGGTGCGCTCGCCGTCGAGGCGTGGCGTGAGCAGAAACCCGGGATGATCCTCATGGATGTGTCGATGCCGGTGATGAACGGTCATCAGGCCGCCCGCCGGATCCGCGAGATCGAGATGCAGGAAGGCGGCCACGTGCCGATCGTCGGGGTCACGGCGCACGCGCTGGAGGCCGATCGCGATCTCTGCCTGGCAGCTGGAATGGACGACTACCTGTCGAAGCCGATCAGCCCCGAGCTGCTGGAGGCAAAGATCGGCCAGTGGCGGCGGCAGCGGCGTCCGGCAGAGGCTTCACGCGGCTGATATGGGCCTGAGGCCGCGCAGCATTTCGCGCTTTCCGGCAAAGCCCGGAGCCCGCTCGACCGCAAATCCCGCTGCCTCAAGATTGCGGCGGACGAAGCCTGCCGCCGCGTAGGTGGCAAAGCTGCCGCCCTCGACCGTCTTGTCGAAGACGGCCTGCATCAGGAAATGCGACCACATGTCGGGATTGCGCGACGGTGCAAAGCCGTCGAGGAACCAGGCGTCGAACGGCACCGCCTGCGGCACCGTCGTCTCGGCCTTACCGCAGACGACGGTCAGACGGACATTCTCCGCCAGATCCAGATCAATGGTTCCGGCCGGTCGTTGCGGCCATGCGGCAACCAGCGCCTGGCGCTCGCGGTCGATCTCGGGCCAGTGTGACAGGGCGCGATCGATGTCTTGCGCCTGCATCGGGTAAGCCTCGAACGACGTGAAGTGCAGCCTGGCGTCCTTGGGCGAGGCCACCTGCCACTGGCGCCAGGTTTCGCAGAAGTTGAGGCCGGTGCCGAAACCCAGTTCGCCGATGCGGAACGGACCGGATCGCATGAACCGCCGAGGCAGGTCATTGCCGGCCAGGAACACGTGCCCGCACTCCAGGCGCCCATCGGTCTGGCAATAAAAGTGATCGCCAAAGGCCGGGGAATAAGGCATATCGCCGTCGCGCCACTCAAGCGCGTCGCCGCTTCCCTTCACGTTCGCATCGGGTTCCGTCATGGCTCACTTCTCCTCGGGGCAAGCCGATAGTCCCGTCTCGGCGCCCGGTCAATCAGGCGATCTTCCGCCAACCGTCGAGCTGTTGATCGTTGGCGCGGGCGTCATGGGGCTTTGGGCGGCGCTGAAGGCCGGACGCATGGGCATAGAGACGCTTCTGGTCGAGGCGGAGCGCCCCGGCTTTGGCGCGAGCGGCGGCATCCTCGGGGCGCTGATGGCGCATATGCCCGACCGCTGGACCGACAAGAAGCAGTTCCAGTTCGAGGCGCTCGTTGCGCTGGAAGACGAGATCGAACGGCTGGAAGGCGATACCGGCATCTCCTGCGGCTATCGCCGCTGCGGGCGGCTGATCCCCCTGCCCAAGCCGCATCTGCGGCCGATCGCCGAGGGCCACGCGGCCGATGCGGCGCAGAACTGGACGGTCGGCGAGCGACGTTTCGGCTGGCAAGTCCATGACCAGTCGCCTATGCCGGGCTGGCTGTCGCCGGGTGCGGCTGCCGCGGGCGTTGTCGAAGACCGTCTTGCCGCCCGGGTCGCGCCGCGAAGCCTCGTCGCCGCGCTGACCGCCGCCATCGACCAGACCGCCACTGTCCGGCGCGTCAGCGGAACCGGTGTCTCCCGTCTGGATCCCACCGCCGCTCGACTGTCCGACGGCCGGTCAGTCGCGTTCGGCCACTGTATCGTCGCAGCCGGACCGCACTCCTTCGAGCTCCTGTCAGGCTTTGGCGGCAAGCTATCGCGGCCACTCGGCCGTGCGGTGAAGGGGCAGGCGGCGCTGCTGCGTGCCGATGGTCTCGATCCCTCGCTGCCGGTGATTTTTCTGAACGGCCTCTACATCGTGGCCCACGAGGACGGGCATGTGGCGATCGGCAGCACCAGCGAGGAGGAGTTCGACGACCCTATGGCTACCGATGGCAAGCTGGACCGGCTGATCGAACGGGCGCGCGACCTCTCGCCATCGCTCACCGATGCGCCGGTCGTCGAACGCTGGGCGGGGCTGCGGCCAAAGGCGATCGACCGTGATCCCATGGTCGGTGCACATCCGGATGCGCCGCGGATCCTGGCGTTGACCGGCGGCTTCAAGGTCAGTTTCGGCATCGCCCACCGGCTTGCCGATGCGGCGCTCGCCCAATTGTCGGGAAAGCCTACGGATCTGCCGTCGTCGTTCTCGCTGCAGCACCACCTGGAGGTTGCGTCGGCCAGTCCAAAACCCTGATTCCGTGTCGTCAATCTGTCATGCAAATCACCTAGATCCTCGGCAAACGAGGCGTGTCGCAGCATGGCGCGAGATGCCGGCCCAGGGAGGTGCAGGATGCGTTACGCCATCAATTTCACGCCGCCGGCCAGCGATCCGCTGACGGTCGCCGCCTCGCAGTGGCTCGGCCGAAACGCCTTTTCCGGCGATGCAATGGACCTGCCGGCGATCCGCGGGCTCGACCTGCACGAGATCGCCTTCAACACGGCTCTCCCGAGACGCTACGGTTTTCACGGCACGCTGAAGCCGCCGTTCCGGTTGGCCGACGGGATGAGCGAGCCGATGATGCTGCGCCAGCTGATGCATTTCGCCGGCCAGCAGCAGCCGCTGCGGTTGCCAAAGCTGGAGATCGCCCGGATGGGGAACCGCTTCGCGCTGGTGCCGGCCGGCCCGTGCGAGGAGCTCCACCTGCTGGCCGGTGCCGTAGTTCAGCAGTTCGACGTGTTCCGCGCGCCGCTCACGGAGGCGGAGCTCGAGCGCGCCGACCCGGACCATCTGTCGGCCTCGCAGTTCTCCAACCTCTGCCGCTGGGGTCACCCGCATGTGATGGACGAGTTCCGCTTCCACATGACGATGACCGGCACCGTTGGGCCGCAGCAGATGGAGCGCTTCGAGCAGGTCATGCGGCGCTTCTTCGAGCCTTTGCTCGATCGGACGCTGGAGGTGACGAATGTCGCACTGTTCGTCGAAGCGGAGCCGGGTGCGCCGTTTGTCGTCCATTCGCTGCATCCGCTCGGCCGCGTCTCCGCACGTCGGATCGCCTGAGGTCTCGCCGACGAAGCTGTTTGCGGCGCACCAATCCGTCTCGACATTTGGTTCGGCGATGCTACCGTCAGGCCTCTGTTCCGGAAGGTGATTTTCGATGGTGGCTGAACCCTATCCCCGCAACCTCGTCGGCTATGGACGCAACATTCCCGACCCGCAGTGGCCGGGGGGCGCGCGTGTCGCCGTGCAGTTCGTCATCAACTACGAGGAGGGTGGTGAGAGCTCCATTCTCGATGGTGACCCGGCGTCGGAAAACCTGCTTTCGGAAATCGTCGGTGCCGCCGCCTGGCCGGGCCAGCGCAACCTCAACATGGAAAGCATCTACGAATACGGCTCGCGCGCCGGCTTCTGGCGCCTGCGCCGGCTGTTCACCAGCCTCAGCGTGCCGGCGACCGTTTACGGCGTGACGCTGGCGATGATCCGCAACCCGGATGCGGTGGCGGCGATGAAAGAGGCCGGCTGGGAGATCGCCAGCCACGGCTATCGCTGGCACGAATACAAGGACTACTCCGAGGACCTGGAACGCCAGCACATCCTGGATGCGGTACGTCTGCATACGGAAATCGCCGGCGAGCGCCCCTACGGCATGTACCAGGGAAAGCCGTCGATCAACACGCTGCGGCTGGTGCAGGAGGAGGGCGGCTTCCTCTATTCGTCCGACAGCTACGCCGACGACCTGCCATACTGGGTGGACGGTGTTGGCGGCAGACCGTTCCTCATCATTCCCTATACGCTGGACGCCAACGACATGCGTTTTGCAACGCCGCAGGGTTTCAATGCCGGCGACCAGTTCTATACTTACCTGAAGGACACGTTCGATACACTCTACCAGGAAGGCCTGGAGGGAGCGCCGAAGATGATGTCCGTCGGCCTGCATTGCCGTCTCGTCGGTCGTCCCGGTCGCATCGCCGCGCTGAAGCGCTTCATGGAATACGTGCTCGGTCACGACAAGGTGTGGATCCCGAAACGCATCGAGATCGCCCGCCACTGGCATGAGCACCACAAACCGGACAGTATCTGAACTGCGCGGATTGCCTATGCACGCGATATTTGATGAGATTCCTTATCGGATCCTGGAGAACGCCAAATGCGCGATTGCTCAGGCGAATATGCATGCAATTTTCCTTGATCCTGGAAATGAACATTGGGGAAACGTATCGGTTCTCAATGCTGCTCAAGCGGGCGAATTGGTTATGAAAGCGGCCATAGCCAAAGTGCATCCGCTTCTGATTTTCCAAAACGTATTCGATCTGGATGATGCTAACAGCGAAGACTTGGATATTGAGCGGATCATTCAGCGTGCGAAGACCCATGACTTTCATAACCTACCCAAGGTCATGTGGGCGGTCCTCAAAGAACGATTGCCAGATCCCAACAGCTTCACTGAAATGCGCAAAATCAGGAATGCTGTTCAGCATTTTTATCACCCCGGAGGATTTGAGAATTTTGGGGTGGCTGCGCGCCGGCTAAGCTTGAATTTCCTATACAACAATGTTGATCCTCTGCTCAAAAAACATTTCGGCTTGAGCGCCATAGAATTTCACGAGGATCACAGTGAGGGGTATTTCTACATCGTGGAAGCTTTACTAAAGCGTGAGATCAGATTTTCGATTCCAGATGATTTTGACCTTTCTCGCGAGAGTATAGAGGATGCCATAAGTAATGCCTCCGAGGAATACCGCCTGTGGGTAGACCACGCGATCTTATCTGAGTTATTTTGAGGATCTTGAGATGAACCGAACTGAATTCGTCGACCGCTTCGGCGGCGTCTTCGAACACTCGCCTTTCATTGCCGAGCGCGCCTATGACGACGATCTGGTGCGCGGCGAGCATCTCAATGTCGACCGGGTCCATGCCGGTCTCGTCGCCGCTTTCCGGGTTGCGAGCGACGAGGAGAAGCTCGGCGTCCTGCGGGCGCATCCCGATCTGGCGGGCAGGCTGGCGATTGCCGGCGAACTCACCGAAGACAGCGCCCGCGAGCAGGCCGGCGCCGGGCTCGACCGGCTGTCACCGGAAGAACATCAGCGCTTCACCGACCTCAACAGCGCCTATTTGGAGAAGTTCGGTTTCCCGTTCATCATCGCCGTCCGCGGGCTTGGCAAGGACGATATCCTGGCTGCGTTCGAAACACGCATCGGCAACAGCCGGGACGACGAGTTCGCGACAGCCTGCGAACAGGTGGAAAAGATCGCCCTGCTCAGGCTCGAGGACCTGCTGCCGTCGACGTGAAGATCGGCTTGCCCGGTTTACCACATCGCCTATGGTGGGCGCGAAGGAGTTGCGCCATGCGGCCATCGGAAGTGCTGGAGAAAAACCGGGAGGCCATTCGCAGGCTCGTGGCCAGCCGCAAGGCAACCAACCCGCGGGTGTTCGGGTCCGTCGCGCGCGGCGAGGATCGCGACGACAGCGATCTCGACATCCTGGTCGATACGCTGGAAGAGACGACATTGTTTGATCTTGGAGGACTTCTGATCGATCTGCAAAATGCCCTGCCGGAGACGGAGGTGCATTTGCTGACCCCTGGAGATTTTCCCGTATCGATGCGCGGGCAGGTTCTGCAGGAAGCGCTGCCGATATGACGCGTCAACGCCTTGAAGTTTATATCAATGAAATGGCACAGGCCTGCGAAGAGGTCGGGATTTTCCTGGCAGGTCTCAGCAAGGAGGAGTTCCTCCGGGATATGCTCAAGCAGCGTGCCGTCGGTATGAACCTGCTGATCATTGGTGAGGCCGCATCGCAGTTGATCGATCGCTTTCCGGATTTTGCCGCCGACCATCCAGGGATGGCGTGGAGCGACATGCGCGGCATGCGCAATCGCATCGCCCACGGCTATCTGAGTATCAATCTCGACACGGTCTGGACGACGGCCACAATTTCCATTCCTCAGCTCCTCTCGCAACTGCGCATGCTGCGCCAGATCCGCGCCCAAGGTGAATGATCCCGACATGCCCCAGACCCTGACAATCCGCCCGCTGACACGGGACGCGTTCCTTCCGTTCGGCGAGGTTCTCGAAGCGGATCCGTCGACCATGAAGCTGATCAATGGCGGCAATACGCAACGGTTTCACGCGCTGGCACGGGCTGAAGCAGAGGGCGAGGGCGTCCGCGTCATCCTCAACATCTTTCGCGGGCAGCCGCGCCGCTTTCCCTACGAGCTGACGATGATGGAGCGCCATCCCTTCGGCAGCCAGAGCTTCTCGCCGCTCTCCGGGCGACCCTATCTGGTGATCGTGTCGGCAGACGAAGGCGGTCGACCCGGCGAACCGCAGGCGTTTCTGGCGCGCGGCGACCAGGGCGTCAACTACCGCCGCAACGTCTGGCATCATCCGCTGATGACGCTCGCCGAAGCGAGCGATTTTCTGGTTGTCGATCGTGACGGGCCAGGCAACAATCTGGAAGAGTTCTTCTTCGACCAGCCATTCCTGATCCACCAGCCTTCCCTTTGAGCGAGCACCCCATGACCGGATTGACTACCCATGTTCTCGACACGGCGTGCGGCTGCCCGGCGGAAGGTCTCGTCATCGATCTGTTCCGGCTCGACGGAAACAGTCGGACGCAGATCAAATCGGTGATCACCAATGGCGACGGCCGTGTGGACGGCGGGCCGCTGCTGATCGGGAACAGCTTCAGGACCGGCACCTATGAGCTGGTTTTCCACGCCGGCGACTATCTTCGCCGCAGCGGTGCCGACCTGCCGGAGCCGGCTTTCCTCGACGTCATCCCGATCCGCTTCGGCATTGCCGACGAAGCCGCGCACTACCACGTGCCGCTGCTGATTTCGCCCTACGGCTACTCCACCTATCGTGGGAGTTGAGGCGATGCGGTTTGCGGCGATCGCCGACATCCACGGCAACTGCGAAGCGCTGGATGCGGTGCTTCTCGACATCGGTGCCCAGGGCATCCCCACCAATGCCATCGTCAATCTCGGAGACTGTTTTTCCGGGCCGCTGGACGCGGCGCGGACTGCCGAGCTGCTGATGTCTCTCGACCTCGTCACGGTGCGCGGCAACCACGATCGCTACCTCGTTGAGCAGGATCGCGCGGGAATGCATGTGACGGATGCCGCGGCCTACGATCAATTGTCCCCCGAACATCTGGCGTGGCTCAAAACCCTGCCGGTGTCGACCGTATGGCATGAGGACGTCTATCTCTGCCATGCGACGCCCGGCAGCGATACAGTCTACTGGCTGGAGGCCGTGACGCCGGAGGGTGTGGTCCATCAGAGGCCGCTAGCGGAGGTCGAAGGTCTTGCGCAGGGCGTGACGCAGTCACTCATCCTCTGCGGTCACACGCATCTGCCGCGTGCGGTGCGCCTCTCCGACGGCCGGCTGATCGTCAATCCCGGTAGTGTCGGCTGCCCGGCCTATGAAGACGACCAGCCTGTCCCTCACCGGGTCGAGGCAGGCACGCCGCTGGCCACCTATGCCATCCTCGAAACGACTGGCACGGACTGGACGGTGACCTTCCGGCTGGTGCCGTACGACCACATGAGCCAGTCGCGTCTTGCCGCAGAACGGGGACGGCCGGAATGGGCGGCAGGTCTGGCGACAGGCTGGCTCGGCTAAAACCATCCCGGCACCGATCGGCGGGGTCAT
The DNA here is from genome assembly GCF_059415005.1 of Rhizobium sp. SAFR-030. Lineage (NCBI taxonomy): Bacteria > Pseudomonadati > Pseudomonadota > Alphaproteobacteria > Hyphomicrobiales > Rhizobiaceae > Rhizobium > Rhizobium sp. SAFR-030. Next base: position 28,520 of record NZ_JBPFDO010000003.1, read on the forward strand.
CGAGGCCAACAGCGCCCGAGACAATCAACTTACGCTTGTGCCTGTAATCTCTTGCGCGTATCTCTGTATCTAGACAACCATAGGTTATTCCGGCGGTAGAGCGCCGGATACGCAGAGGATCGGATCATGCTCGACAGATCGGCCGCCGACGCCCTGATGGAATTCGCGCAGCGCTACGGCAACATCAGACTGCAGTCGACCTCGGCAACGGTCGTCACCTATGCCGGCACGCTCTACAACGTTGACGGCAGTACCTACGATCCGAAGATCGGCGGCGTGACCTGGAAGCAGTTGCTGGTGAACAGCGGCATCAACGGCAACTGCTACGTGACGGCCCCTCTGCCGACCGTCGCCTCATCGCATCCAGGCTTCGATGTCGGTGGCCACATGACGACGAACAGCCACGGCAAGGTGGTAACCGGTCAGAGCTGCTACCTGATGCCGCTGTGCTCCTGGCACAACAGCACCTCGCGCAACCACCAGGCCTTTAGCCATACGCAGACGCGGATGCTGGAGCTTTCCGGCTACATGCAGGCGGAACCGGCCGCCACCTTCCTGGCGCGCATGCCGACCGATGCCGCCTATACGCTGGTTGGTGCCGATGGCCCGCAGCTGTTCACCGCCGACCTCGCCGAGCCGCATGTGGACGCGCTCTGGGGTGACAGCCGGGACGCGGTCGAAGGCGGGACATTCCCGGAATATTATCTGCTTTTCCGGCAGATCCGCGAAGACGGCGTCATCAGCTACGTCATCGACAGTTCCCGGCTACCGGAGGCGACGACTGGCTGATGCAGCCGCTGCCGCTCAATAGGGGTTGTGGGCGATGATGTTGCGGTCGACGGTCTGGATGTCGCGCTTGCCGCAGAGCGCCATGGTGATGTCCATCTCCTTGGCGATGATCGACAGCGCCAGTTCGACGCCGGGCTTGCCCATCGCACCCAGCCCGTAGAGGAAGGGCCGGCCGATATAGGTGCCGCGGGCACCGAGCGCTACCGCTTTCAATACGTCCTGGCCCGAGCGGATACCGCCATCAACATGAACCTCGATCCTGTCGCCGACCGCATCGACGATACGTGGCAGCATGCTGATCGCCGACGGCGCTCCGTCCAGCTGCCGACCACCATGGTTGGAGACGATGATCGCATCGGCGCCGGTATCGGCTGCCGCCCGCGCGTCCTCCTCGTCAAGAATGCCCTTGATGATCAGCTTGCCCTTCCAGCGCTCCTTGATCCATTCCACATCCTTCCACGACAGGCGCGGATCGAACTGTTCCGCGGTCCAGGCGCCGAGCGACGAGAGGTCGGACACGTTCGATGCATGACCGACGATGTTGCCAAAGCCGCGACGCTGCGTGCGTGCCATGTCGAGGCACCATTTCGGCCGCGTCGCCATCTGCCAGACGTGCTTGGGTGTGAACTTTGGCGGTGCCGAGAGACCGTTGCGTAAATCCTTGTGGCGCTGGCCGAGGATCTGCAGGTCGGCGGTGACCACCAGCGCCGAGCAGTTGGCCTTGCGGGCCCGTTCGATCAGGCTTTCGACGAAGGCACGGTCACGCATCACGTAGAGCTGGAACCAGAAGGGCCTGGAGGTGACCGATGCGACATCCTCAATGGAGCAGATGCTCATCGTCGAGAGAGTGAAGGGGACGCCGAATTCTTCCGCGGCCTTCGCCGCCAGCATCTCGCCGTCGGCATGCTGCATGCCGGTCATGCCGGTCGGCGCCAGGGCGACGGGCATGGCCACGGTCTCGCCGATCATCGTGCTCTTCAGCGATCGCTCGGTCATGTCGACCAGCACCCGCTGGCGCAGCTTGATCGCCGCAAAATCCGTCTCGTTCGCCCGGTAGGTGCTTTCCGTCCACGAGCCGCTGTCGGCATAATCGAAGAACATCTTCGGCACGCGCCGGCGGGCAAGCGATTTGAGATCGGCGATCGTCAGCGGCTGGGACATGTGTTGAAACTTCCTCCGGTAGCTACCGGAGAATTAGCATATCCGAGCCTGATCGCGAGCAGAATCCTGCCCGTGCAAAGGCGTTTTTCAGGAGGCGGTCGCCGGCTTGCGCGCCGTCCATTTCAGGAGCGAATCCAGCGCCGGGCACAGAGACTGGCCCCAGTCGGTCAGGCAGTACTCCACCTTGGGCGGCACCTGATGATGGACGATCCGGCGCACCATCCCGTCGGCTTCCATCTGTCGCAACTGCTGGATCAGCATCTTTTGCGAGATCCCCGGGATCGCCCGCTCGAGGTCGGAAAAGCGCAGCACATGCCCGCCGAAGAGGTGAAAAAGGATGACCAGTTTCCAGCGACCTTCGATCAGGCGCAGGGCGGCTTCGACGCCCTTTGCCGCGGACGAAGGCGTCATCTCCTCGGCGACCTTACGTTGGGGTAAGTACCCTACTTTTTCGTGCGTACTTGTCATCGGATCAACCTATCCGCATCTTGTTCCCCAGGCAACGCGATTGCTCCCGGACGGCGGCGCCCCGTCCTACAAAGTCTAAGAGGACAGAGATGACACAGCCATTGCCTGAAGCACTGGCAGCCTATTTCGCTGCCAAGAATTCACATGATATCGACGCGATGCTCCGCCCGTTTGCCGAGACTGCCATCGTCCGGGACGAGGGAAAGCAGATGAAGGGACGGGCCGAGACCCGCGCGTGGATGGAGGAGACGACCGCCAAATACCGGGTTACCGTGCAGGTGCAGAACGTCGAACAGACAGCCGATCGCTTCGCCGTTTCGGGGCTCGTCAGCGGCAACTTCCCCGGCAGTCCCGCCACCCTCGGCTTCCGCTTCGCGCTTGCCGACGGTCAGATATCTGCGCTGGAGATCGGCTGATGAGCATGGCACCAACATTTCCCATCATCCCGGGTGAATATGCGGGCAAGCGGGTGCTGATCACCGGCGGCACCAAGGGTGCAGGTGCTGCGATCCTGCGCCGCTTTGCTGCAGCGGGCGCGATGACCGCGGCGGCCGCCCGGTCATCGCGGCCGGATGACCTCGCGACCGATGTCTATGTCCAGGCCGACCTGTCGCAGCCGGATGGCGCTCCCGCACTCGCCAAGGCCGTGCTGGAGGCCTGGAGCGGTGTAGACATCCTCGTCCACACGCTGGGCGGCTCACGATCGCCGGGCGGCGGCTTTGCCGCCCTGACCGACGACCACTGGCAGGAGGAACTCAACCTCAACCTGATGCCCGCCGTGCGCCTCGACCGGCTGCTCCTGCCGCAGATGATCGAGCGTGGTCGTGGCGTCGTCATTCACGTGTCGTCGATCCAGCGGCGCCTGCCGCTGCACGATGCGACGATCGGCTACGCGGCGGCCAAGGCGGCGCTGTCCAACTACAGCAAGGCGCTGTCGAAGGAGCTCGGGCCGAAGGGCGTGCGGGTGACGGCGGTCGCGCCGGGCTGGATCCAGACCGAGGCGTCCCAGGCACTGGTGGCGCGCATCTCCGAGGCGGGCGGCATCGACGCCGAGGCGGCCCGACAGACGATCATGGATGCGCTCGGCGGCATTCCGATCGGCCGGCCGGCATTGCCGGAGGAGATTGCCGAACTCGTGGCCTTCCTGGCCTCCGATCGAGCCGCTGCCATCCACGGCACCGAGGTCACCATCGACGGCGGGACGATCCCGACAGTGTGATCAGGCGGCGTCTCGGTTCCGCCGAACAGGCTGTATGAGCACTTCCGCCGGAATGCCCAGTTCGCTGTGCAGCCGGCGGATCATTCCCAGGGTGAGCGGGCGTTTGCGGTTGAGGATCTCGGCCACTCGCCCCCGGCTGCCGAGGACCGGCTCCAGATCCCTGCGCGTCAGGCCCTGCTGTTCAATTCGAAACGCGATGGCATCAATCGGATCGGGCAGATCGACGGAGTGGTTGGCAAGCTCGTAGGCCTCGATCAGAGTCGCCAGGATATCCAGCCGGTCTCCGTCAGGCGTGCCACTCTCTGCACCCCAGAGAGCGCTCAGCGTGCCGATCGCTTCCTCATAGTCAGCTTCTGTCCGAATGGGCTTCAGGTCAGACATGATCCACCGTTGCTGCGTCAATTCTATCATAGTCGCGGTGTGTGCCGATCCATTTGATCCACACGAGGGATCGCCCGAAATCAACCGCTGCTATCAGACGATAGTCATTACCCTTGATGTTGAAGACAATCCGCTCCGCGTTGATGATGCTCGCATAGGCATATCGCTGCTTGACGTCGGCTCCCGACCTCCACTCCGCCCTGGTGACTTCGTGAAACCAAGCATCAAGCGCGGTCTTCAACGCAGTCCCGCCTTTCTGGCCCTTGGGGCTTTCGGCGAACTGCCTCAATGTCCGACGGGCGATGATCCTCATCGGAAAGACTATGCTCCCAAAGTGGGTGCAAGTAAATTGCTCTTCATCGGCCTGCCGGCCACATAGGTTTCGGTCACAGCGCGGTCGTCGCCCATCGTCTGCAGCAGGAAGAGCTCCTCCGGCAGCGTCTTTACCGTCTCCATCCGCAGGCGCATGGCCGGCGTCGCCGCGGCATCGAGCACGAGGAAATCGGCGTCGGTGCCGGGTTCCAGCGTGCCGATGCGATCGACCAGCGACAGCGCCTCGGCATTGCCGCGGGTCATCCGGTAGAAGCTGTCGAGCGGGTTCAGCCGTTCGCCGAGCAATTGCTGGATCTTGTAGGCTTCGTCCAGCGTCTTCAGCATCGAGTAGCTGGAGCCGCCGCCGATATCGGTCGCGACGCCGATGCGCACGGGCTTTTCGCGACGCTCCAGCGCCTTTAGCGGAAACAGGCCGGATCCTAGAAACAGGTTGGAGGTCGGGCAGTGGACGGCAACCGAACCGGTCTGCGACAGCACGTCCGTCTCGCGCTCCGAGAGATGAATTGCATGGCCGAGAAGCGTCTTTCGGCCAAGCAATCCGTAGCGGGCATAGATGTCGGTGTAGTCGCTGGCCTCGGGGAAGAGCTCGCAGGTATAGCGGATCTCCTCGTGATTTTCCGAGAGATGCGTCTGGATATGCAGGTCCGGATATTCCTGCGCCAGCGCCTGGACAGCGCTCATCTGCTCCGGCGTCGAGGTGATGGCAAAGCGCGGGGTGATGGCCACGTGGCTGCGACCCTTGCCGTGCCACTCTTCGATCACCGCGCGCGTCTCGTCATAGCCAAGCTGCGGCGTGTCGAGCAGTCCCTGCGGCGCGTGACGGTCCATCATCACCTTGCCGCCAATCATCAGCATGTTGCGGCGGGTCGCTTCCGCGAAGAAGGCATCGGCCGACGCCTTGTGAACCGAGCAGTAGGCGGCGACGGTGGTCGTGCCGTGACGCAGGAACTCGTCGTAGAAATGCGTCGCGATGCGGGCGGCATGAGCGCTTTCGACGAACCGGCATTCCTCGGGAAAGGTATAGGTGTTCAGCCATTCGAGGAGGTTGGCGGCATAGGAGGCGATCACCTGCATCTGCGGGAAGTGCACGTGAGTGTCGATGAGGCCCGGCAGGATGAGATGCGGACGGTGATCGACTTCCTCGACCGTCTCGGGCGCTCCGGCCTTCACCTCGGCATAGGCACCGACCGCCGAGATCCGACCATCCTCGACCAGCAGGCCGCCGTCTTCTTCGTAGAGATAGCTGCCGGTATCGGTGAGACTGGCAGGCGCCCGGTGAAACGAGAGAAGGCGGCCGCGCAGGAGAAGAGGCGTCATTATCGTGTGGCTCCGGCGCCGTCGACGGTGCTTTGGTACCACGCCGTCAGGAGCTTGCGCTCCTCGGGCGTGATGGCTGTGATGTTGCCGGGCGGCATGGCGTGGCTGCGGCCGGCCTGGATGTAGATTTCGTGGGCGTGGCGGGCAATATCGGCATCCGTCTCGAAACGCACCCCCTTCGGCGCAAAGCTGATCCCCTCCCAGACCGGCTCGGCGGCATGACACATCGCGCAGCGGCCCTGTACGACATCGCGAGCGGCGGCGAAATGCACGTCGCTGGCAAACCGCTGCTGGACGGGTGACAGCGCGACGTCGGTCTCGCCGGTCAGCACTTTCGGCACGGTCGACAGCCAGATGATGACGATGAACAGGATCACCGTCACCAGCCAGGTCCAGGTCGGCCGCCCCTTGCGGGCGTGGGTGGTGTTGAACCAGTGGCGGATGGTGACGCCCATCAGGAACACCAGTGCCGCAATCACCCAGCTGAACTGCGTCCCGAAGGCCAGCGGATAGTGGTTGGACAGCATGAAGAAGATGACGGGGAGCGTCAGGTAGTTGTTGTGCAGCGAGCGCTGCTTGGCGATGCGGCCGTATTTCGGATCCGGGGTGCGGCCGGCGATCAGGTCGGCGACGACGATCTTCTGGTTGGGAATGATGATCATGAAGACGTTTGCCGACATGATGGTGGCGGTGAATGCGCCAAGGTGCAGGAAGGCGGCACGGCCGGTAAACACTTGGCTGTAGCCCCAGGCCATCGCCACCAGCACGACGTAGAGCAGCGCCATCAGCCCCCAGGTGCTGTTGCCGATCGGCGACTTGCAGAGAAGGTCATAGACGATCCAGCCGAAGCCGAGCGAGGCGAGCGACAGACAGATGGCCTGCCAGGGCTGCAGGGCCATGCCGGCGTGGTCGATGAGGAAGAGGTCGGCGCCGCCGTAATAGACGATCGCCAGCATCAGGAAGCCGGACAGCCAGGTGGCATAGCTTTCCCACTTGAACCAGGTGAGGTGCTCCGGCATCTGGGCCGGCGCCACCAGGTATTTCTGGATGTGGTAGAAGCCGCCGCCGTGCACCTGCCACTCCTCGCCATAGGCGCCTGGCGGCAGATGCGGCCGCTTCACCAGCCCGAGATCGAGCGCGATGAAATAGAAGGACGAGCCGATCCAGGCGATGGCGGTGATGACGTGCAGCCAGCGCGCGGCAAAGCTCAGCCATTCCCAGGCGACGGCATATTCGTACATCCGGATTTCCCTCAACTCGTTCCCCGACGTCATAGTCTGGAAAAGATTCGCGGTCGAGGGAAGGGCCGGTGACGTGGAATCGCGGTCTTCCCGGCGTTTCGGCACGGCTCTTCGTCCCCGACAGCCCAAGCCGCCACGGGACGGCCGGCGTCCGGCGGGATGTTTTCATACCGTCCGCGAGCGCGGGCTTGGAACTTGGGCCCGGACGGGCTGTTGCAGCCGGGTGGTCTCAGCCACCCTGAATTGTGCGCCGCGATAGCGAACGGGTCAGCCCGGCATCCAGCGCATGGATAGGAAGAATGCAACGCAGCCGGTGAAGGCGAGATGTGCGGGGTTCGCCGGCGATGACATGCATTCATCGATGGAGAACAAGCTCATGCGCAGTATTCTGACGATCATGATGTTGATGGCCGTTGCCTCCAGCCCCAAGGCGCACGAAACGGCGACCGGCTGGCAATACGATGCCTATTGCTGCAACGGCAACGAACACAGCGGCGACTGCCAGATGATCTCGACCAGGAATGTCCGGGTAATTTCCGGCGGCTACGAGATCCTGCTGAGGCCTGGCGACCACCGGCTCATCACCCGCAACCACGATTTCAAGATCCCCCAGAGCCAGGCGCGGCGCAGCCGCGACGAGCAGTACCATCTCTGCCTCTATCCCAACGAGGACACGCTGCGCTGCTTCTACGCGCCGGACATGAGTTACTGAGCGGCGGCAGACAGGTCTGAAAGATAGGGCGGCAGGGTCTCCAGCAGCCACTGGCGGAAGGTCTGTACCTTAACCGATTGGCGGCGGCTTTTCGGTGAGATCAGCCAATAGCTCAGATCGTCCTTCTTGAACGCCTCGAAGGGCATAATGAGGCGGTCGGCCTTCAGCTCCTCGCGGTGAAGAAACGGGCTCAGCAGCGCAACGCCGTGACCGGCAATGGCGGCGCTGCCTTCCAGATCGAGCGCACCGTCGGCATCGATCGTGATGGTGCCGGGCAGGGGAGTGTAGATACCGTTCGACTGAAACCAGATCCCCCACCATTTGCTGCTGCCGCCGATCAGCGGCAGTTTCAGAAGATCCGCCGGGGTCGTCACGCCGCCGATTGTTTCAGCCAGCTTCGGGCTCAGCATGGGTGCATATTGCAGTCGGAACAGTTCATGCGCCACCACATCCGCTGGCGGTCGCTCGCCTCGCCAGATGGCGACATCGGCATTGTCGGCGCGAAAATCCACCGGTTTGTCGATGCGCAGAATGCGTACGGCCAGACCAGGATGCTGAAGCTGGAAGGCGCCGATATGGCGGGCCAGCCAATGGCTGGCAAAGGTGGGCGTCGAGCGGATCTCCAAAATGCCGCTCTCTTCCTGGCGGGCCTCTGCCATGGCTTCAGCCAGAAGACCAAAGGCTTCACTGACCTTCGGTGCCAGGCGCTCCCCTGTCTGCGTCAGGCTGATCCGTCGTGTCTGGCGGATGAACAGCAAGTCTTCGACATGCTCTTCCAGCAGTTTGATCTGGTAGCTGACCGCCGTCTGCGTCATGCCCAGCTCTTCGCCCGCGCGGGTGAAACTGCCAAGCCTTGCCACGGCGTCAAACACCCTGATCGCATTGAGCGGCAGCTTGCGCGACAGCTTCATGGATAAGCTCTCTTTCTGACCGGTCTCTCGGATTGAATTGGTGGACCGCAGGAAACGGGTGGTATGTCAGCGCAGATGGCAGCAATTGTCGAGCCATGCAGCAATAAAATGTCGTGTTGGAGGCCAAGATGGCGGTCTGGACCAGAGGTTCTGCCGGGTGGGTTTCTGCGTCTTGGATGCGGTTGGCAGTCCGTTTCCGGGCGGTGGTGGACATCAATCCATCAGGAGACGTGATCCAGGGTGTTGATGATGAAGCCGCTGACGCAGCACCCGAGGAGTTGCGTGACGACCTGGCGCTTTCGATGCCGGTGCGTCCGTCGGGTCGGCAGGAAGCATTTTGGCGGGACATGCAGCGTTCAAGGATCTTGCCGCGCTTCTGACAGGTTCAGCCGGTGGTTTTGCTCAGCAGCCGCGTCAGCAGTTCCGCAGCGACCAGGGCTGCGATGACCGCCGGACGCTTGTCGTGCACCGTCGATCCGCCCACGGGTAGAACGAGTGCATCGCTGGACACGGTGCCGTCGGTCTCGCGCGCCAGCCAGTTCTTGAACGTCGCACGCTTGGTGGCCGATCCGATCATGCCGACATAGGCGAGATCTCCGCGCGCCAGCGCCTGCCGGGCAATGAGGAAGTCCAGCGCATGGTCGTGGGTGAGGACGATCACCGCGCTCCCGGGCGCAAGTCCGTCCACCAGTGCTTCGGGCATGGCGGCAAGCATCTTTTCCACACCCTCGGGCACGTCGTCGAGGGCCGCCTGACGGGTCTCGACGACCGTAACCCGGAAAGGCAGCGGCAGGAGAGCCTCTGCCAGCGCCCGGCCGACATGGCCGGCACCAAAGAGCACGACCTGCGGGAAGCGTTCAGTCTCTGCTGCAAGACGGGCCTCGATCCCGGCGGTGAGCTCAGGTGTCATCGTCTGGAAGGTCAGGCGTGTCCGGCCGCCGCAACACTGGCCGATCTCCGGTCCGAGCGGCACGTCGAGTTCGCCCGTGCCGCCGCCGCCGCTCAGCATGTCCCTCGCATTGTCGATGGCCATGAACTCCAGATGGCCGCCGCCGATCGTGCCCCAGATGCCGGATGCCGAGACGATCATGATGGCGCCCGCTTCGCGCGGCGTGGAACCTCTTGCCTCGGAGACCGTGACGAGCACAGCCGCCGCCGTGCCGTCGAGGAACGTCCGCAAGGTCGAGATTGCGTTCATTGGCCATCTCGCCCGCGGGGGGAGGAGGGCGGCGGAAACCTCAGGCTTCGTCATCGTTCTGGATCGTGCCGTTGAGTTCGAAGCGGACGCCGTGCCGCTCGTAGGTCGTCTGACCGGTGCCGCCAAAGTAGTTGGCGACGATCTGGTCTGTCAGCCGGGTGCCGAAACCCCGCCTGGTCGGCGCCGCGACGGGCGGGCCTCCGGCTTCCACCCAGACGAACCTGAAGGCCGCCAGCTCGTCGACCGACCACGAGACGGACACTGTGCCGGCGGCGTTCGACAGGGCGCCGTGCTTCAGCGCGTTGGTGGCAAGCTCGTAGATGGCGAGCGAAAGGCCAACCGCCTGCTGCGGCTGGACGCGCACCGGCGGGCCGTCGATCGTCAGGCGTGCTCGGTCGTCGAGATGCGCGGCCATGCTTTCCAGCACGATGGCATCGACGGTCGCGCCATCGTCGGATTCATCGAGAAGGCTTTGCGCCTTGCCGAGTGCGGCGATCCGCTTGGCGACGGTATCGCGCGCTTCCTCAAGGTTGTTGGCATGGCGCATGGTGGCGCTGACGACGGCCGAAGTGACGGCCATGGCGTTTTTCACCCGATGCACGAGCTCGCGGCGCAGCAGCTCTTCCTTGCGCTTGCTCTGCACCAGCCGCGTCGTATCGACCGCGACGTCGATGATGCCGGCGATCTCGCCCGCATCGTCGAACAGAGGGCTGTAGGAGAAGGTCCAGAAGGTCTCCTCGAGGAAGCCATTGCGCTGCATCAGCAGCCGCAGGTTCTCGGTGAAGGTGCCGGAGCCGGACAGGGCCTGGTCGGCGAACGGCTTCACATCTTCCCAGACGTCCGACCAGATCTCGTGAAACGGCTGGCCGAGAGCGCCGACCTCCTTGTCGCCGAGGAAGGGCCTGTAGGCATCGTTGTAGATGATGTTGAGGTCGGTGCCCCAGAACAGGCAGATGGCGTGCTGCTGGTGCAGCATCATCTGGACGACGGCGCGCAACGAAGCCGGCCATGTGGCCATGGCGCCGACCGATGTCTTCGACCAGTCGAAGGCGCGGATAGCTCCGGCCATTTCGCCGCCGCCGTTGGGGAATTCAGACACGTTCGGCCTCGCCACATCACACTGGTTTTCTATAGCGTGCAATAGCGGGATGGCGCGAGCCTGATCTCAGGCTCATGCGGATTTTAAGCCGGGCGACCGTCCGGCGGTCACATCGCCTTCAGCCGCTCGACGGCCATCAGCACGCGTTCCGGCGTTGCCGGCGCGTCGAGCCGCGGACAGACGCTGTAATCGGCAATCGAGGCGACAGCCATGGAGATTGCCTCGAACACCGAGATCCCCAGCATGAAGGGCGGCTCGCCGACGGCCTTCGAGCGACCGATCGTCTGCTCACGGTTCTCCGACCAGTCGGCCAGCTTGACGTTGAAGATCTTCGGCCGGTCCGATGCCAGCGGGATCTTGTAGGTGGACGGCGCATGGGTGCGCAGCCGGCCCTTGGCGTCCCACCACAGCTCTTCCGTCGTCAGCCAGCCGACGCCTTGCACGAAGGCGCCTTCCACCTGGCCGATGTCGATCGCCGGGTTCAGCGACTTGCCCACATCGTGGAGGATGTCGGTGCGATCGACCAGGTACTCGCCGGTCAGCGTGTCGATCGAGACTTCCGAGCAGGCAGCGCCGTAGGCGAAGTAGTAGAACGGGCGCCCCTTGCCGGCGGCGCGGTCCCAGTGGATTTTTGGCGTCTTGTAGAAGCCGGCCGCCGACAGCTGAACGCGGTCGTAATAGGCGGCCCGCACCAGGGTGTCGAAGGGGACGATCTCTTCGCCGAACCGCACTTCGTTGGGCAGGAATTCGACCTCTGTCGATGTCACCTCGAACTGCCGGCAGGCGAAATCGATCAGCCGCTCCTTCAACTGCCGCGCGGCGTCGTAGGCGGCCATGCCGTTGAGGTCGGAGCCGGAGGAGGCGGCGGTGGCAGACGTGTTGGGCACCTTGCCGGTCGTCGTCGCGGTGATCTTCACCCGATCGATGTCGACGTTGAAGGTGTCGGCCACCACCTGCGCCACCTTGGTGTAGAGGCCCTGGCCCATCTCCGTGCCGCCGTGGTTCAGGTGGATCGAGCCGTCCTGGTAGATGTGGACGAGGGCGCCAGCCTGGTTGTAGGCGGTCATGGTGAAGGAGATGCCGAACTTCACCGGTGTCAGGGCGATGCCCTTGCGGATCACGGGGCTGTTTTCGTTGAAGTCGACGATCGCCTGGCGGCGCGCGCGGTAGTCGCTCGAGGCTTCCATCTCCTCGACCAGTTGCAGGATGATGTTGTCCTCGACCTCCTGGTGGTAGGGGGTCAGAGTGCGGTCGGAACCGGGCTGGCCGTAAAAATTCAGCTTGCGGATGTCGAGGGGATCCTTGCCGACCGCATAGGCGATCTCCTCGATGAACCGTTCGCCGCCAAGCATGCCTTGCGGGCCTCCGAAGCCACGGAAGGCAGTGTTCGAACAGGTGTGCGTCTTCAGCGGCTTCGACGTCAGGTGCACATGCGGGTAGAAATAGCTGGAATCGGCATGGAACAGCGCCCGGTCTGTGACGGGGCCGGAAAGATCGGCGGAAAAACCGCAGCGCGCGGCATAGGTGGCGTCGACGGCATGGATGCGGCCGTCCTCGTCGAAGGCGAGATCGTAGTCGACGCGGAAATCGTGGCGCTTGCCGGTGACGGCCATGTCCTCGTCGCGATCCGGCCGGAATTTGACGGCGCGGTTCAGTTTCTTGGCGGCCACCGCCGCCAGGCATGCGAACAGGTTGCCCTGGGTCTCCTTGCCGCCAAAGCCGCCGCCCATGCGCCGCGTATTCACGGTCACCGCATGATTGGCGCAGCCCAGCACATGCGACACCATGTGCTGCACTTCGCTCGGATGCTGGGTGGACGACCAGACGGTGATGTCCTCGTCTTCGCCGGGAATGGCGAGCGCGATCTGGCCTTCCAGGTAGAAATGCTCCTGGCCGCCGATGCGCATCTGGCCCTGGATGCGCAGGGGCGCCTTGTCGATCTCCGTCTTCGGGTCGCCGCGGGTCAGCGTCATCGGCTTGACGACCAGCGGCGCGTCGTTCTCCAGCGCGGCGTCGATGTCGGTCCAGTGCGGCAGATCGCGGTAGTCGATCTTCGCCAGCCGCGCAGCGCGGCGGGCCTGATCGCGGGTCTCGCCGATGACGACGAAGATCGGCTGACCGTGGAATTCGATCCTGTCGGTCGCCAGCAGCGGCTCGTCGTGCTGGCCCGTCGAGGCGATGTCGTTGATGCCAGGAATGTCGGCGGCGGTGATCACCGTGACGACGCCGGGTGCGGCGCGCACGGCGGCAAGATCAATTGCCAGGATATCGGCATGCGCGCGGTCGGCCATGCCGAGTGCTGCATGCAGGGTGCCGGCCGGCTCCGGCATGTCATCGATATATTCGGCCGTGCCGGTCACATGCTTGTGCGCCGAATCGTGGCGCAGCGGAGCGTGCATCGAACCGCTGATGGTGCTCTTCGCCTCGAAGGTGGTGTTATCCATCAGTCGGCTCCTTCGATGGGGTGGCATGATGGTGCGGAGGAAAAGCTGCCCCTCACCCTAACCCTCTCCCCGCGGGCGGGGAGAGGGGACTTGCCCCGTGCGACTTCAGCGTGTTCCGAGCGGGTGCGGTGTATCCCTTCGCCCCGTATGCGGGGAGAAGGTGCCGGCAGGCGGATGAGGGGCAGCGATGCGGTGTCAGACTTCATCTTCATGCCTCCTCGGCGTCGAAGCGCTGCAGTTCCTGCGGCTGGCCGGCCGTTTCGAGGAAGAACCGGGTGAGCAGGTTGCGGGCGGCAAGCGCGCGATATTCGGCAGTGGCCCGCCAGTCGGTCAGAGGCTGGAAATCCTCGGCCATCGCATCCTGCGCGGCGGCCACCTTGTTCCAGCTCCACGGCCGTCCGAGGAGTGCTGCCTCGACAGCTGCGGCCCGCTTCGGCGTGCCGGCCATGCCGCCAAAGGCGATCCTGCAGGTCTCGACGCAGCCTTCGGCGTCGATGGTGAGGTAGAAGGCGCCGCAGAGAGCCGAAATGTCCTCATCGCGGCGCTTGGAGATCTTGTAGACGGCGTAGAAGGCTTCCTCATCCGCGTGCGGCACGAAGATCTTCTCGAGGAACTCGCCGGGCTGGCGGTCCTGCTTGCCGTATTCGATGAAATACTCCTCAAGCGCCAGCGTCCGGACGCCGGATGCCGCGCGCAGCGTGACGGTCGCTCCAAGCGCAATCAGCGCCGGCGGCATGTCGCCGATCGGCGATCCGTTGGCGATATTGCCGCCGATCGTGCCCATGTTGCGCACCTGCTGGCCACCGATCCGGTCGATCAGCCGGCCGATCGCCGGGTGTTCGACACCGAGCACGTCGATCGCCTGGGCATAGGTGACGCCGGCGCCGAGCGTGATGCCGCGCTCGTCGGCAGTGACCGCCTGCAGGTCGGTGAGGTGGTTGATGAAGACGACCGGGTCGAGCCGGCGCATCTGCTTCGTAACCCAGAGACCGACATCGGTGGCGCCGGCGACGATGGTGGCGGTCGGCTCTGCGGCCAGCACGTCGGCCAGTGCCGCCAGCGTGCCGGGGATGATCGCCCGGCTGTCGTCACGGGCAACGGTAATGGTTTCGGAGGATGCGCGGATCGTCCACAGCTTCGACATGATTTCGGCGCGGTGGCGCTCGATCGGATCGAACAGCGCGCTTGGCCGCTCGGCCGCGACCTGCTCCGCCGCCCTGACGATCGGTTCGTAGCCGGTGCAACGACAGAGATTGCCCTGCAGGGCGTTTTCGATGTCTTCGCGGTTGGGCTCGCTATTTGCCATCCACAGGCCGTAGAGCGACATGACGAAGCCCGGCGTGCAGAAGCCGCACTGCGAGCCGTGACAGTCGACCATCGCCTGCTGCACCGGATGCAACCGTCCGTCCTGTCCCGCCAGATGCTCGACGGTCACCACATGCGTGCCGTGCAGGGAGCCGACGAAGCGGATGCAGGCATTGACGCTTTCGTAGCGCAGCGCCCCGCCGATCAGCCTCCCGACCAGCACCGTGCAGGCACCGCAATCGCCTTCCGCACAGCCTTCCTTGGTGCCGGTAAGCCGCTTCCGCAGGCGCAGATAGTCGAGCAGCGTCTCGGTGGCGGAGAAATCGCCGAGCGAGACCTCCTCGCCATTCAGGATGAAGCGGATCGCGGACGTCATGCGGTGTTCCCGTTGTGGCTCATTGGGCGGTCCAGCCGCCGTCGATGGAGATGTGGGTGCCGGTGATCTGTCGGGCCGCATCGCTGGCGAGATAGAGGGCCGTGGCCGCCACCTCCTCGATGCTGACGAACTGCTTCGTCGCCTGCAGACGGAGCATGACGTCCGTCTTGACCGCCTCTTCCGAGATACCACGTTCGCGCGCCGTGTCGGGGATCTGCTTTTCCACGAGAGGCGTCAGCACGTAGCCGGGGCAGATGGCGTTCACCGTAATGCCGAATTCGGCCAATTCCAGTGCGGCAGTCTTGGTCAGTCCGAGAATGCCGTGCTTGGCTGCGACATAGGCCGATTTGTATGGGGATGCAACAAGTGCGTGTGCCGAGGCGACGTTGATGATGCGGCCGGAATACGCACGGCCCGCGGCCTTCATCAGCGGGATGACGTGGCGCATGGTATGAAAAGCCGACGAGAGCAGGATGGCGATCAACTGATCCCACTTTTCGACCGGAAATTCCTCGATCTTCGCCACGTGCTGGATGCCGGCATTGTTGACCAGCACGTCGACGGTGCCGAAGGTCTCGGCTGCCATACGGATGAGATCGGCGATCTCGTCCGGCCTTGTCATGTCGGCCGGATGGTAGAGCGCGGCGCCACCACCCAGACCTTCGAGCTCGGTGCGCGCCGCCTCTATGTCTTCCGGCTTGCCGAAACCGTTGATGACGACATTGGCGCCCTCGGCGGCGAAGGCCCGGGCCACGCCGAGCCCGATGCCGCTGGTCGATCCCGTGACGACGACGGTTCTTGCCATGACCTGCCTCCGATGCGCGCATCGCCATGTCGACGCGACGCCTGAGGAAGGTTATGCGCAAAGGGCCGCCGCTGGCAACGGCCAGAATGCAGGTGGCAGGCTCCGCCTCAGCGGCAGTCGCGCACCGATTGCAGCGCGGCGCTGACGCCCTTGAGCGAATAGGTATAGCTGGTGGCTGTGCCGCGCGCCGATGTTGCCTTCAGCGTCATTTCGCTGCCACTGCGCATGGCCGTGACCAGTTCCGGCTCGCGGGCCGGGTCGCGCACCCAAGCGGCGTTTTCCTTGGGCACCAGGATGAAGTTCTCCGAGCCGATGCTGAGGGTCAGCTGCGACCCGTCCTTCAGCCCGTAGCCCATGATCGCCTGGGGCATGTAGGACGAGTTGCCCGATTGCGGCGCGACCAGGAAGAAGTTGTCGCCATGGCTGACGCTGGCGGGAGCTTGGACCGTCGGCACCGACAGAACGTAGCAGTTCTTGCCGCTGCCGCTGCCATAGGAATAGACGCCCCATGCATCGAATTGCTGGACCCGCGAAGGCTGGGCGCTGGCGCCGAGCGCGGATAGCAGGACAATGGAAATGGCTAGGGCGCATGTCTTTTGAGACATCGAACTCTCCTGGATATGGCAGATGAAACCTTCCCGGACGCGAGACGCAGAACGGGAGCGACAGCGTTCAATTGAACGGCAGGAGAGTTATCGAATGGTTAACCCGGGGATCAACCCTTGGCGGCGGAAGCTCACAAAGGGTTGATGGCATCGGCCGGGAAAATGCGGTTTCGCCTGTCGAAAAGGCAAACGCGGCGAGAGCGCAGGGTCACGGTCGGGCCGGAATTTCGACACCGCGCTGGACGGCCGGGCGGGCCATCATCCGGTCGAACCAGGCTGACAGCGCCGTCAGCTTGTCGTAACCGACGAGATCGGCCGCGTCGTAGAAGCCGACCAGCGAACGCACCCAGCCGACGATCGCGAAATCGGCGATCGTCACCTCGTCGCCCATCATGAACTGGCGTCCGGTCAGCCGCTGTTCGAGGACGTCGAGCAGCCGCTTGGTCTCGGTCAGATAGCGCTCGAGCGGGCGCTTGTCGGCGATCTCCTTGCCGGCGAACTTGTGGAAGAAGCCGAGCTGCCCGAACATCGGGCCGATGCCGCCCATCTGGAACATCACCCACTGGATGGTCTCGTAGCGGCCGGCCGCATCCTTCGGCAGGAACTGACCGGTCTTGTCTGCGAGGTAGATGAGGATGGCGCCGGATTCGAACAGGCCGAGCGGCTGGCCGTCCGGGCCGTTGGGATCGAGGATGGCGGGGATCTTGCCGTTCGGGTTCAGCGACAGAAACGCGTCGTTGTGGCTTTCGTTGTCGCCGATGTTGACGAAATGCGGCTCGTAGGCGAGCCCGGTTTCCTGGAGCATGATCGACACCTTCACGCCATTCGGGGTCGGCGCGGCGTAGAGCTGCAGGATGTCCGGGTTTGCGGCCGGCCAGCGGGTAGTGATGGGGAAGGCGGAAAGGTCGGCCATGATGATCCTCTTGTCGGTTGAGGAAGACTTAGGCGCCCCTCGGCTCATGTCCAGGCAACGGGCAGGGCAGGGCTGCTCGCGTCAGTGAAGACTTGAACGTTATCAGCAGGATGCGTGCGGCCGGTGAGGCATCGATTCCGCCAGCTGTCTTGTGAGGGTTCGGGCATGGACGCTGTCCTGGCGACCTAATGCGCTGAGTCCGGCAGTCGCGCCAAGTCCTTGAACGAGGATTCCTTTCAGGCTTCGGCATCATCCAGATTTTCGACAGGAGGCGTCGAAGTTTTCAAGCTTTGCAGCCCGGGTGGCGGTTTCTATGTAGAAGGCAGCACAGCAAGAATGGATAGAGACGATGGAACTTGGCCTTTACACCTTCGCAGACGTCGATCCGGCGATATCGAGCGGCAGCCGCGGCGCCGATGCAGCGGTGCGCCTGAAGCACCTGCTGGAGGAGATCGAGCTTGCCGATCAGGTTGGCCTCGACGTGTTCGGGCTCGGCGAGCACCACCGGCCGGACTATGCCGTCTCGTCGCCATCGACGGTGCTGGCGGCGGCGGCTGTGAAGACGAAAAATATCCGCCTGACCAGCGCCGTCTCGGTTCTCAGTTCCGACGATCCGATCCGCGTCTTCCAACAGTTTGCGACCGTCGACCTGCTGTCCAATGGCCGCGCCGAGATCATGGCGGGGCGGGGCTCCTTCATCGAATCCTATCCGCTGTTCGGCTACGACCTGAAAGACTACGACCAGCTGTTTTCCGAAAAGCTCGACCTGCTGCTGACCCTGCGCGACAACGAGATCGTCGACTGGGCGGGCGAGCTGCGTGCGCCGATCGAAGGGCGCGGCGTCTATCCGCGGCCGCTGCAGGAGAAGCTGCCAGTGTGGATCGCCGTCGGCGGCACACCGCAATCGGTGGCGCGCGCCGGTGCCATGGGACTGCCGCTGGCGGTAGCCATCATCGGCGGCGACTATGCCCGCTTTGCGCCGTTCTTCGAGCTCTACCGCGAGGCGGCACGCCGCGCCGGTCAGGACGCCGCAACCCTGAAGACCAGCATCAACGTGCACGGCTTCATCGCCGATACGACGGACGCCGCGGCCGACCAGTTCTATGGGCCGCAGGCGGCCGTCATGGACCGGATCGGTCGCGAGCGCGGCTGGCCGCCGACCAACCGCGCGCAGTTCGACCGGGCCCGCTCGGCGCCCGGAAACCTGTTCGTCGGCGATCCGGAACTGGTGGCCGAAAAGATTGTTGCGGCCCATCAGGTGTTCGGCAATGACCGGTTCCTGCTGCAGATGGCGATCGGCCTGATGCCGCATGCGCAGATCATGCGCGGCATCGAGCTTTTCGGCACCAAGGTGGCTCCGCTGGTTAGAAAAGCGTTGACCGCGAAGGCGGATGGCGCGAAACCGGCGGCCTGAAAAAAGCAAGCCGGAACCCGCACGCATGATCGTCTCCACCGAAGAGGAACTGGCAGGACTGAAGGCCATCGGCCGGCTTTGCGCGCAGGCCGTCGACGCCATGGGCAAGGCGCTGGAGCCTGGCATCACGACGCTCGAGCTTGACCGCATCGGCCGCCGGATCCTCGAAGATGCAGGCGCCCAGTCGGCCCCGGAGTTCTGCTACCAGTTCCCTGGCGCCACCTGCATCAGCGTCAACGAGGAAGTGGCGCATGGCATTCCCGGCGCGCGGGTGATTGCCGCCGGAGATCTCGTCAACATCGATGTCTCGGCAGTCAAGGACGGCTTCTTCGGCGATACCGGCTCGTCGTTTGCCGTGCCGCCGGTGAAGCGCGAGATCGAAAAGCTGGTGCGCGACGGCCGGCGGGCACTCTGGACGGGCCTGCAGCAGGTGAAGACCGGCAGGCCGATCGCCAATATCGGCAATGCCATCGGCGCGTTTGCCAAGAAGAACCGATACACGCTGATCACCAACCTTGCCAGCCACGGGGTTGGTCGCTCGCTGCACGAAGAGCCGACGGAAGTCTCCACCTGGCCGGATCCGGACGAGACGCGCCACATGGAGGAAGGTCTGGTGTTCACCATCGAACCCTTCCTGTCGCTCGGCGGTACCTGGGCAGAAGACGCCGGTAATGGCGACCCGTGGACGCTCTACAGCGATCCGAAGGCGCCGACCGTGCAGTTCGAGCATACCTTCGTCGTCACCCGCAACGGCCCACTGATCCTGACCCTGGCGGACTGAAGGCAAGCGCTGCCTGATCCCGCGCCGGATCAGGCCTGTGTGGTCCACATCAGCCGCTCTGATAGTCTGGTGAAAAATGCTGAATTGTCGCCGTCGCACTTTGCTGCGACAGGAGGGCATGACGCAATCTCCTGCCGCCGAACGTCCCATCCTCGTCGCTGCCGCGGGCGCGATCACCATGGCCGCCGCCATGGGCTTCGGCCGCTTCTTCTACACGCCCGTGCTGCCGGGCATGATGATCGACCTGCCGCTGTCGGCGGCCGATGCCGGGCTGATCGCCGCCGGCAATTTCGCCGGCTACCTGGCAGGTGCGATGCTTGCCGCCTATGGCTGGGCGGCCGGGCGCGAGCGACCACTGGCGATCTCGGCGCTCGGCCTCACGGGCCTGCTGCTGGCGGCGATGGCGTTCACCTCGTCACTGCCGCTGTTCATCTTCATCCGCTTCCTTGCCGGTCTCGCCAGCGCCTTTGCGATGATCTTCACGGCGTCGATCGTGCTGCCCTATGCGGCCGGAAAGCCTGCGGTACAGTCGGTATTCTTCGCCGGCGTCGGGACGGGTATCGCCGTGTCCTCCCTGGTCGCCCTGCTGATCAACGGTTTCGCCGGCGATGCCGCGCACGGCTGGCGCTGGAACTGGCTCGCCGGCGCACTGCTGGTGATCCTCGCCACCGTGATCATCACCCTGCGTCTGCCCAAGCCGCGTGCCGGTCACCGTCCGGCCCGCGAGCCGCCGATCGCCTGGACGCGGCCGCTGGTGCTGCTGACCGCCTCTTACGGCCTCTTCGGTTTCGGCTATGTCGTCACCGCCACGTTTCTTGTTGCCATCGCCCGGCTTTCGGCAGCCGGTCCGCTCGTCGAATTCTTCGCCTGGTTCGTCACCGGGATCGCGGCGGCCGTTTCGCTCTTCCTCTGGCGGCCGGTCGCCCGCAAGATTGGCGTCGAGCGGGTCTATCTCGTCTGCCTGCTGGTGGAGGCGATCGGCGTCGTTGCATCCGTGCTGATGCCGCCGGTTGCCGGAACCCTGCTCGGCGGACTGGCGCTCGGCCTGACCTTCATCACCATCACCGCCTACGGCCTGCAGATCGGCGGACGGCTGGCGCCGCAGAGCCCCCGCCGGGCGCTCGCCTTCATGACGGTCGCCTTCGGCTGCGGGCAGATCGTCGGTCCGCTGGTGGCCGGCTGGGCGACGCAGTGGAGCGGCAGCTTCACGCTGGCGTCGATCATCGCGGCGCTGGTGCTGATGATATCCCTGGCGCTGATGCTGCCGCTTGCCGGGCGTGTGTCGGGCTACTGAGGGCGCCGCGTTACATTTGCGTAACCCGCGCGCTTCGCCATTGCTGGGATTTCCGATCTGGCCTAGAGCTTCTGCTGATTTGAAGGCTGTGGCCTCAATCCGCTTCGGATTGCCGCCGGCCGCTCAACCGTAGCAAGGGAAACCCCTCTTCGTGTTCCATTCGTTTTTCCCCCGGCCCAAGCTCTTCTTCACCTCGGCGATCCTGTGGGCGATCGTCTGCATCGGCGTCTGGTATACGGTCGGACCGCAAATCGGAGCGACCATCGGCCTGCCGCCGCTCGGCCCTGACGAAAAGGCGCCGATCGGGCTTGCCTACTTCTTCTCGCCCGACAATCTCTGGTTCTACCTGTATTTCACCATCTTCGTGGTGATCTTCGGCGCCGTCTGGAAAGTGGTCGCACGCGACCATCCGTGGACCAACTGGTCGATCTGGGGCTCGGCCTTCATCATCTTCATTGCCTATTTCTCGGTGCAGGTGTCGGTGGCGCTGAACAACTGGCGCGGACCGTTCTTCGACCTCTTTCAGGCGGCCTTGTCGGGGCAGGGCGGCGTGACCGTCGAGCAGCTCTATTCGCTGCAGCTCCGCTTCCTGGAGATCGGCATGGTCGGGGTCGTGCTCAACGTGGTCACCGCCTTCTTCACCAATCACTACGTCTTCCGCTGGCGCACGGCGATGAACAATTTCTACATGTCCAGATGGGACAAGCTGCGCCACATCGAAGGCGCCTCGCAGCGTGTGCAGGAAGACACGATGCGCTTCGCCAACATTCTCGAAGGGCTGGGCGTCACCTTCATCAACTCGATCATGACCCTCGTCGTCTTCCTGCCGCTGCTGTTCCGCATGTCGGAATTCGTTGGCGACCTGCCGATCATCGGTGCGGTTCCGCATGCGCTGTTCTGGCTGGCAATCGTCTGGTCGCTGTTCGGCACCGCGCTGCTGGCAATCGCCGGCATCAAGCTGCCCGGCCTGCAGTTCCGCAACCAGCGCGTCGAGGCCGCCTATCGTAAGGAACTGGTCTACGGCGAAGACCATGCCGACCGCGCCGATCCGATCACTGTGCGCGAGCTGTTCTCCAACGTGCGGCGCAATTATTTCCGCATGTACTGGCACTACTGCTACTTCAACGTGGCGCGCTACACCTACGGCCAGCTCGATGCGATCTTCCTCAACTTCATCCTGATCCCGACAATCGTTGCCGGCCGCATCACGATGGGCACGTGGCAGCAGATCGCTACTGCCTTCGGCGAGGTCAGCAACTCGTTCCAGTATCTGGTGAACTACTGGGCGACGATCATCGAACTCCTGTCCATCCACAAGCGCCTGAAGGCGTTCGAGGCGGCCATCGACGACAAGCCGCTGCCGGGGATCGACCAGCGCTACCTGCGTCGCGAAGCCGACGCGGGAGAACTGGCCGCCGACAAACCCTATTGATCGACTGCCTGGATCGGCCCTCCGCCGATCGACGGAGACAGCAGCAGACAGCATTTCGGGCCGCGCCGGATATCGATCCGGCGCGGTTCTTGTTTGGTGGGAGGGCAGGCGGCGGTTGTCAGTGAGGAGGTTGGCAGTGATGCCGCCCGCCCGGACCAGAGTTGCGAACATCTTGGCGGATGGTGTCAGTTTCCGTAGTCTGTCCACATTCCTGTCTCACCGGATCCAGGCGGCAGAACCGTCCGATCCCTGGGAGGAAGGGCCGCCGGCTCGCGACCCGGCACCCGTTCCGGTGAGCCATCAGAATAGGCCCGTTGCGCTCAGGCGGGGACGACAGGCATTGCCCGCCGCGGTCAAGCTGCTGCCACCGCTAGGATATTTCTACGGATCGTAGGTCCAGCGTCCCCGGGATCAGAAGGGCGAGCCGGCCTTTTGTGCCGGGCTGGTCTCCAGCCGGTCCTTCAGCGCCTTGATGGCCTCGCCATAGGTAACGCAGGCGACATCGGCGCGGCTGCAGATCTCCGGCACCAGCCGCTCGAGCGCCCGCCAGTAGGCGCCGGCGTTCATCTCGACGAAATGAAATCCGAGCTGCAGCGGGATGCGGTCACCATCATACTGCCTGTCGAACGCGGCACGAAACGCCTGGTAGGTCCGTTCCTCGAATTCGGCAGAGCGGCTCGGTTCGTCGAGCGCCATCGAGTGGCGGACGAACAGGTTGTAGTCCATGGCGATGATCGGCCGCTGCTGCGGGCCTTCCGGGATCAGCGGCAGGCCAAAGTTCAGGACGCCCTCGCGGTTTTCCGGCAGCATCGGTCCCTTGGTCACGCCGCTTGCATCATAGGTAAAGCCCTCGCGCCGCTCGGCCTCGTTAAGGGCGTCGCCGGTCGACAGATAGGGTGCCCGAAAGCCCTTGATGTCGCGCACGAAGTCGCGCCAGCCTTGAGGCTCGCGGTCGCCGGCGGACAGGTCCTGCCAGGCGGAGGAGAGGATCCGGCGAAAGCTGCGCATCTCGCCGCGCCATTCCTCCGTCGTCCAGGTCCGCCCGTCGAAGTGGCCGCAGGTGTGGCTGGCGATCTCATTGCCTTCGCCATGCGCCTGCCAGATGTGGTCGAGCCGCGTCACGGCTTCGTCCACAGTCTGGGCAAAGCCGATATTCGAGCGACCGGGTTTCTGGTGCGGTCCCTGATAGATCTTCGCCCGGGCCCGGTCGATGACCAGCGTGCAGGAGAGGAAATAGGTGAAGCGGGCATTGCCGCTTTTGGCCAGTGCCCGGCTGCGCGCCCAGAGGTCGTTGCTGCCGGCCCCGTCGAACGAGATCAGCACCAGCTGCTTCGGCCGTTCACTGGCCTCAACGGCAGACGTGGAGATGAGGAGGGCGGCAAGCAGGGCAATGGCAGAACGCAATGACTGATCCTTGTTCCGGTTCAACGGCGCCCGTCTTCTCCGGCCCGATTGCGGCAAAGCTGGGGTCGCGTCAAGATCGGCTTCGCCGTCGCAACCTGCCGGCCCTTCGCTCTCGCTCCGGGCGTTCGCCACTAGAAACGATTCACCGGATCGTTTCTCCGTGCGCATGAATGCGCTCGGCCGTGTCTTGCCGGCCTCTCGCTCGGGCTCGAGGCGTTCGTTGCTCAGATCGCTTCGCTGGAGCGATCTGACGGCTTCGCCGTCGCAACCTGCCGGCCCTTCGCTCTCGCTCCGGGCGTTCGCCACTAGAAACGATTCGCCGGATCGTTTCTCCGTGCGCATGAATGCGCTCGGCCGTGTCTTGCCGGCCTCTCGCTAGGGCTCGAGGCGTTCGTTGCTCAGATCGCTTCGCTGGAGCGATCTGACGGCTTCGCCGTCGCAACTCACCCCCTTACATCCTCGGCAAAATAGGTTAGAAGGCAGGCTTTCGAGTTGAAGGGCCGTCCAGCGGCCGGAGTTTCGCATGGCACAAGACAACGACAGCTTTATCCGCGAGGTGAACGACGAACTGCGCTCGGAGCGGGTTTCCACAATCTGGCGCCGCTTCCGTCCCGTCATCATCGCGGCCGCCTTGCTGATCGTGCTGGGAACCGCCGGCTATCGCGGCTACGAAT
Source organism: Rhizobium sp. SAFR-030 (assembly GCF_059415005.1). Lineage (NCBI taxonomy): Bacteria > Pseudomonadati > Pseudomonadota > Alphaproteobacteria > Hyphomicrobiales > Rhizobiaceae > Rhizobium > Rhizobium sp. SAFR-030. Next base: position 52,796 of record NZ_JBPFDO010000003.1, read on the forward strand.
ATTGGCATACGCACAATTCGTCCCGCTATGGCGACGAGTTCCTCGCCGCGCTGAACCTTGCCAAGCAGAACAAGACCGACGAGGCGCTTGCAGCGCTCGGAACGCTGGAAAAGGACGGCGGCGGATCCTATCCGGTGCTCGCCAAGCTGCGGGCCGCGACGCTGATGTCGGAAAAGGGCGATACCGCCGGCGCCATCGCAGCCTTCAACGATGTGTCGAAGGACAATTCCATTCCCGAGGTGGTCCGTGATCTGGCGAAGCTCAGGGCGGCCTGGCTGCTGATCGATACCGGCACCTATGCACAGGTTTCCGCCGAAGCCGAAGTGATGGCGACGCAGAACCACGCTCTGCGCCATTCGGCGCGCGAAGCGTTGGGTCTTGCCGCCTACAAGGCCGGCGATACCGCCAAGGCCAAGGAGTGGTTCACCGAGATCGCCAGCGACGCCGAAGCGCCGCGCAACGTGACGAACCGCGCCCAGATCATGCTCGACACCATTGCCGCCTCGGCCGCTGCACCCGGCGCCGCGCCGGCGCCTGCAGCCCCGCAGGGCTAACGACAGGCCAGAAAGGCAACGACCATGAGCTTTACCGTCGCGATCGTCGGCCGTCCGAATGTCGGCAAGTCGACGCTGTTCAACCGGCTCGTCGGCAAGAAGCTGGCGCTGGTGGACGATACGCCGGGCGTCACGCGTGACCGCCGGCCGGGCGACGCCAAGCTCGTCGACCTGCGCTTCACGATCATCGATACGGCCGGCCTGGAAGAGACCGGACCGGATACGCTCGAAGGTCGCATGCGGGCGCAGACCGAGATCGCCATCGACGAGGCCGACCTGACGCTGTTCGTCGTCGACGCCAAGATGGGCCTGACGCCGCTCGACAAGACCTTTGGCGAACTGCTGCGCCGCAGCGGCAAGCCGGTGGTGCTGGTCGCCAACAAATCCGAAGCGCGTGGCTCCGACGGTGGCTTCTACGATGCCTTCACCCTCGGGCTCGGTGATCCGGTGCCCGTCTCGGCAGAACACGGCCAGGGGATGATCGATCTGCGCGACGCGATCGTCGAGGCGATCGGGCCGGAAATGGCCTTCGGCGACGATGACGACGAGGCGGAAACCAACATCGACGTCTCGCATTCAGACACCGATATCGACGACGACGAATACGAGCCCGCCTATGACGACACCAAGCCGCTGCGCGTGGCGATCGTCGGGCGACCGAATGCTGGCAAGTCGACGCTGATCAACCGCTTTCTCGGCGAAGACCGGCTGCTGACCGGACCGGAAGCCGGCATCACCCGCGATTCCATCTCGGTCGAGTGGGAATGGCGCGGCCGGACCATCAAGATGTTCGACACCGCCGGGATGCGCCGCAAGGCTCGCGTCCAGGAGAAGCTCGAGAAGCTGTCGGTCGCCGACACGCTGCGGGCCATCAAGTTTGCCGAGACGGTGGTGATCATCTTCGACGCCACCATCCCCTTCGAGAAGCAGGACCTGCAGATCGTCGACCTGGTGCTGCGCGAAGGCCGGGCTGCGGTGCTCGCCTTCAACAAATGGGATCTTGTCGAGGAGCCGCAGGCGGTGCTTGCAGAACTGCGCGAGAAGACCGAGCGGCTGCTGCCGCAGGCACGCGGCATCCGCGCCGTGCCGATCGCCGGCCAGACCGGCTATTCGCTCGACAAGCTGATGCAGAGCATCATCGATACCGACATGGTGTGGAACAAGCGCGTCTCGACCGCCAAGCTTAACCGCTGGCTTGACAGCGTGCAGGTCCAGCATCCGCCACCGGCCGTGTCCGGTCGCCGCCTGAAGCTCAAATACATGACGCAGGTGAAGGCCCGCCCGCCGGCCTTCATGATCTCCTGCACGCGGCCCGATGCGGTGCCGGAATCCTACATCCGCTATCTGACGAACGGCCTGCGTGCCGACTTCCAGATGCCCGGCGTGCCGATCCGCATCCATCTTCGGGCGTCGGAAAACCCATTCGAATCAAAGCGCAAGAAGCGCTGACGGAGAATTGGATTCAGGGAGTTAAAGCTCTGAATCCGGTTCGTGGCGCAGGCAGCGACTTGCGCCCCTGGGCGGTCTGCACATTGTTGAGGAACTGCCGCGAGGCTGCCTCCCAGGTGAAGCCGCGGGCGAGCCGTCTGGCGTTCTCGCGCGGGCAGGCGAGTGCGTCGAGGCAGGCCTGGCGCAGGTCGTCATTCAACGCGCCGGCACCCGAACCAGCCTCGATGATGTCCACCGGTCCGGTCACCGGATAGGCGGCGACCGGAACGCCGCTCGCCAGGGCTTCGAGGATCGTGTTGCCGAAGGTATCGGTCTTCGACGGGAAGACGAAGACGTCTGCCTGCGCGTAGGCGCGGGCGAGCTCCTCGCCGGTCTTCATGCCGGTGAACAGGACGTCAGGATAGCGGCGCTCGAGTTCTGCGCGCAGCGGACCATCGCCGACCACCACCTTCGAGCCGGGCAGATCGAGATCGAGGAAGGCCGGCAGGTTCTTCTCGATTGCCACGCGCCCGACGGTCAGGAAGATCGGTCGTTGCAGGCCGAAGGGGGTCTGCTCGGGTGGCATCGGTCGGAACTGGCTCTGGTCGATGCCGCGGCTCCAGCGCAGCAGGTTCTTGAGCCCGAGCCGCGACAGTTCGCGCTCAAGGCTGGCCGTCGCCACCATGCAGCCGTTGCCGGCATTGTGGAACCAGCGGACAAAGGCGCGCAGCCAGCGGATCGGCACCGGGAAGCGCGCTGCGACATATTCGGGAAATCGCGTGTGGTAGCTGGTGGTGAAGGCAAGCCCCTGCTTCAGGCACCAGCGCCGGGCGATGAGGCCGAGCGGACCTTCGGTTGCGATGTGAACCGAAGCCGGGCCGATCTTTTCCAGCATCCGCGCGACCGAAGCGTAGCTTGCGATCGACAGCCGGATTTCCGGATAGGTGGGGCAGGGGACGTTGAGAAAATCCTGCGGCGTGATCATCGAGACTTCGATGCCCATGCGCGACAGTTCGCGGTTGGTGTTCTCGATCGAGCGGACCACGCCGTTGACCTGCGGATACCAGGCATCGGTAACGATGGTGATCTTGGTCATCTTCGCCAGACCCTCGTGCTCCGCGCGAGCCGAATCGCGCTCAGACTGTTCACGAGATTTCTATCGGCGCTGCGTGTTACAGGCGGATGTCAGGGGCGGCGGCAGCTCGATCGACGGCGCCGAACCCGCGCGATCAGCGCGGCAGAAGCGCCGGATCGATCAGGGCGCCGTGATGGGCGATGACGACCGAGGCGACGGCTGCGCCATGGGCCGCGGCTTCGGCAGCCGTGGCGCCGGTCAGAAGCTTGGCGAGGAAGCCGCCGTTGAAGCTGTCTCCGGCACTCGTCGTGTCGACTACGTTTTCGGGCGGCACGGCCGGCACGAAGATCGTCTGGCCGTCCTCGGCGATCGTTGCGCCCTGTGCGCCGTTCTTGACGACAACCGTGTTGGCGCCCAGCCCCAGGTAGCGGTCGATGGTCGCTGCCACATTGGCATCGCCGAAATGGGCGGTCTCGTCGTCGAAGCTCGGAAGCACGATGGTGGCGGCCCGGGCACCGGCGGAGATCACTTCGAGCATCCGCTCCCGGTCGGTCCACAGGCGCGGGCGAATGTTCGGATCGAAGGCGATGGTCTTGCCGGCTGCGCGGGCGCGGCGGATTTCCGCGAGCAGGGTATCGGCGGCACCGGGGGCAAGAATGGCCAGCGTGATGCCCGAGAAGTAGACGAGGTCTGCCGCTTCGATCGCGGTCCGCAGGTGATCGGCGTCGTCGGCCAGAAGCTTTGCGGCGGAGGTGTCGCGCCAGTAGCTGAAGGTACGCTCGCCATCCTTGAGGCTGATCATGTAGAGGCCGGGGGCGCGCCCGGGGATGTGCCGGATCGCCTCGGTGCCGATGTTTGCCTGTCGCATGAACGCGAGCAGTTCACCGGACAGGGGGTCGTCGCCAAGGCCGGTCATGTAGCCGATGTGCCAGTCGCGGGGCATCAGGGCGCGCAGATACCAGGCAGTGTTGAAGGTATCGCCGGCAAATCCCTTGCGCAGCAGTCCTTCGCCGGCCTGGGACAATTCCACCATGCATTCGCCGATCGACAGAACCTGCCTGACCATTCATTCGCCTCCGCACTTCGCCTAGCGCCAATAGGATGAAGCGCAAGCCAAGGCAAGGCACGCGGAGAGGCCGGACCTCACTTTCCGTTGTCACGCGCTTTTGCGCCGCGATCGGCATTTGTCTTTTGTCTCAAGGCCACTAGGTTGTCGATTGACCGCAACGCAGACGGAGCAGATGACGCATGGCAATGGTAACAGCACAGAACGGCGATCCCAACTGGTGGCGCGGCGCGGTCATCTACCAGGTCTATCCGCGCTCGTTCCAGGATACCAATGGTGACGGCATCGGCGACATCAAGGGCATCACCAGCCGCCTGCCTTACATCGCCTCGCTCGGCGTCGACGCCATCTGGCTGTCGCCGTTCTTCACCTCGCCGATGGCCGACATGGGCTACGACGTCGCCGACTACTGCAATGTCGACCCGATGTTCGGCACACTCTCCGATTTCGACGAGATGATGGCCGAATGCGAAAGGCTGGGGCTGAAGGTGATCATCGACCAGGTGATCAGCCACACGTCCGACCAGCATCCGTGGTTCATCGAAAGCCGCTCCAGCCGCACCAATCCGCGTTCCGACTGGTATGTGTGGGCCGATCCGAAGCCGGACGGCACGCCGCCCAACAACTGGCTGTCGATCTTCGGCGGGCCGGGCTGGGAATGGGACGGCATCCGCAAGCAGTACTACATGCACAACTTCCTGCTCTCGCAGCCGGACCTCAACTTCCACAATCCCGACGTCCAGGACGCCATGCTGGCGACCGTCAAGTTCTGGCTGGAGCGCGGCGTGCACGGGTTCCGCCTCGACACGGTCAACTACTACTTCCACGACAAGCAGCTGCGGCCCAATCCGCCGGTGGTCTACGACGCCAACACCACCGGGCTGGAGACGGACACCAACCCCTATTCGATGCAGAGCCACCTCTACGACAAGAGCCAGCCGGAAAACATCGAGTTCCTCAAGCGGTTGCGGTCGCTGCTCGACCAGTACGACTGCCGCACGACGGTGGGCGAGGTGGGAGACGGGGATCGCTCGCTGACGACGCTGGCGATCTACACCAGCGGCGATGACAAGCTGCACATGTGCTACACGTTCGACCTGCTCAGCCCGCGATTTACCGCAAAGCACATCCGCGGCGTGATTTCCCGCTGCCAGGAGATCGTCACCAACGGCTGGGTCTGCTGGGCCTTTTCCAATCACGACGTGGTGCGCCATGTGAGCCGCTTCATGCAGACGCCGCAGGAGCGCGAACCGATCGCCCGGCTGGCGATCAGCGTGCTGTCGACGCTGCGCGGCTCGATCTGCCTCTATCAGGGAGAAGAACTCGGCCTGCCGGAGGCGGAACTGTCCTTCGAGGACCTTCGCGACCCCTACGGCATCCGCTTTTGGCCGGCCTTCAAGGGACGCGACGGATGCCGGACGCCGATGGTCTGGGATGCCAAGAAGTCGCTCGCCGGCTTCAGCGAGGCGACCAAGGCCTGGCTGCCGGTGCCGCCCGAGCAGGCGGTGCTGGCCGTCGACGGACAGCAGGATATCGAGCAGTCGGTGCTCAACCACTACCGCCGGACGCTGGAGTTCCGCAAGCGCCACGCGGTGCTGCTCGACGGCGACATGACGTTCGTCGATACAGCCGCCGATCTCCTGGTGTTCGTGAGGGAAAAGCAGGGCGAGCGGCTGCTGTTCGTCTTCAACCTGACGCGCGAGGCGCAGGACTATGGGCTGCCGGCGGAATTTACCGAGGTCAGCCCGCAGCCGATGCCGGGCTACGATCCGCCGCTCTCGGACCGCACCGTCCGGCTTGGCGCATTCGACGTGTTCTGCGCCAAGGTCTGACCCGTCCGCCGCACCTGAACCTTACGCGGGAGCCGACGCATAGCGCGCCGGCTCCGCCTTCAGGCGTGAGACGTCCTGGATCGGCGGGGCGCCGAACAGCCGGCGGTATTCGCGGCTGAACTGCGAAGGGCTGTCGTAGCCTACCCGATGCGCAGCGCTGGCAGCATCCAGCGCCTCCGCCAGGATCAGCCGGCGGGCCTCCTGCAGCCTCAGCTGCTTCTGGTACTGCAGCGGGCTCATTGCCGTTACTTCGCGAAAATGCTCGTGCAGCGACGAGGTACTCATGCGTGCCTCGCGTGCGACGTGATCGATGCTGAACGGCTTGTCGTAGTTCGTGCGGATCCAGGAGATCGCCCGGTTGACCTGCGCCAGCCGGCTCTCCGGCATCAGCAGGCGCCGCAGCTTCTCGGCCTGCTCGCCGCGCATCAGCCGGTAGAGCAGCTCCCGTTCGACAAGCGGCGCGAGGTAGGGGATGTCCTCCGGCGTGTTCAACAGGCGCACCAGCCGCACCGCCGCATCGAGCAGCTGCGGATCCGTGCGGCTGACGCACAGTGCCTTGCCGCAGACCTTCGACGGCCCAGCAGACATTTCGGCGGGCCTCACCTCCATCATCATCGCCGTCAGCGCGCTGATGTCGAGGTCCAGCTTCAGGCTGAAATAGGGTTGCTCGGCCGTCGCCTCGATCACCCGACCGCTGATCGGCAGGTCGGCGGAGGCAATCAGGTGCCGGGCGGGACCGTATTCGAACAGCTCGTCGGCCAGCGTCACATGTTTGATGCCCTGGGCAATGACGCAGAGCGACGGCTGCTGGACGCTCAGCGTCGGCTCCGTCGGAGCCGACATCCGCACAAGGCTGAGGCGCGGGATGGCCGTGGAAAAGACGCCATCCTCTCTGGTGTGTTGTGCAATCAGTTCGGCAAGTTCGTTCAAAGGCTGCATGATCATCCTATCCGAATGCGCAATTTTCAGCCGAAAGTTCCGGCGTTTGATCGAGTGTTGTTTAGCAGGGTACGGGGCAACCTTCCAGCATCCAGATCGAAGGTTCGGGTTTTTGTGCAATCATCCCGGACTCCTGGTCTACCTCCTCCGGCGCCTGCCTTGGCATATTGCATGGGCAGAAGCGAACACACCATCGAACAGATTTCGAAGAAAGGAGACGGAGATGCAAAATTTCCAGAGGTTGCTTGAAAGCCCGATGAACTGGGTGATGGACTTCATCGATGCCGGGATGCGCCGGTACCGCAGATCCGTCGAACGCAGACGCCAGGACGAACTGCGCCGCAGATATATGAACGGCTGAGCCCGAAGATAAGAGGCGACGGCGGCTGTGGCTGCTGCCGCCTCACGCCAGCGAGCCCGCGCCGCGCCTCCACCACCATGACACGATCGAGGAGAGGGTGATGACTGCTCATCCCTATGCCGACCTCTGGACCACCGAGGACGGCTTCATCCGTCACGAACTGCTGCCGAACGGCCGCTATGTCGAATCACGCGGCAACCGCGAGCGCGTCTACAAAGGCCGCTACGAAATCCGTGGCGACCGTATCGCCTACACGGACGATGCCGGCTTCACGGCTGCCGGCGAATTTCGCCGCGACGTGCTCTACCATGCCGGAATGGTGCTGCACCGCGGGTAATGCAGCCGACAAGCCTGTGATCATCGGGCAGCGCCAACCTGGACCGGCGCTGCCAGACACACTTTCGCCATGCCGCGGGATAACGTCGGCCCCGGGTTTCATCGGGGACGATCAACGCATGGCGGCGACCGGGATTTCAAGCGCATCGGCTGCATGCGCCGAAAAAGCTAGCCTCGCCCTCTGTCCCCGCCCCGGCAGCCACCGGCCTTCCTTCCGCAATCACTGGCGCTTGTCGGTCTCGCTGAGCGTGCTCGGCCTGCTGATCGCTGCGCCACTCAGCACCTGCTTGGCAAATTCCAGTGGTCCGGTTCCGGCGGGACTGAAGCTCGTGACACTTGCACGCACACGGCGCCAGCCGGTCAGCATGCCGAAGAAAGGGCGCGTCTGGATGCCGGCGCTGAGCGCTTCGGCAAAGCTCGACCTCATCGAGCGGATGGAGGACGGGTCGTTCGGTCGGTTCGCCTATTTCGATATTCCGCTCGAGCCGCACGATCATGCCCCGGCTGCCGAGCCCGACCGGCTTGCCGCCTATCAGGAGCCTGCCGGAGCCGTCGACCCGTTCGGTCTCGTTCTGCGGGCGGGGGAGACGGCAGAGCGCCGGCGCCCGGGACAGACCGCCGTCACGGACACGCTAAGCCAGATGATGCCGGCGACGGATCCGGCGCTCAATGTCAGCGTAGCACCGGTGCGCGCATCCCGTCCTGTCCGCCGGCTCGTGGCGCTTCCGGCGCATGCCGAACCGATTGCTGCCATAGAAGGTGCGGTCGACGTTCCGGCGGCCGAATTCGAACATCTTGCACGCCAGCTCGGCAGCCAGACGGTCCAGGCTGGCGAAGAGCTCGACCTTCTGATCGGCGAGCATCCGGCACAACCTGGCGTCTCACAGATCGTCTTTGCGCGGCACACGTCGCCCAAAGGCGGCGAGCGGCTGCTGGCGCGCCGCGACGACGGCGGCTTCCAGGAGGTCCAGGATCGTCACCTCTACGACCGGCTGCTCGCCGAGGCATTTGCGGGCGATGGTGTGGGAAAGGCCGCGTCGGCGGAAGAGCCGGAGGCGGATCGCAAGCTGCGGCGCGTCGCGGCCGGATATCCGCATCTCGTCGACCAGTTGGCGCAGGCGAGGGTGCCGGCGGATGTCGGCCTGCAGGTGGTCGGGCTGTTGCAGGCCAACGCCATTCGCTGGGAGCGCTCCAAGGCGCCGCCGATTAGCGATGTGGTGTTTCGCAGCCGCGAGGACGGCGAGCGCGAACTGGTATCCGTCAGCGTCCACATCGGCGGCAAGGACCGCCAGTTCTACCGCTATGCGGGTTCAAGGAGCGGCCGCGCGGAATTTTTCGACGACGAGGGCCACTCGGTCTCGAAGACCCTCATGCACAAGCCGGTGGCGGCCGGCCAGATCGGTGACGGCTTCGGCTGGCGGGTGCACCCGATCCTGCAGACGCGCAAGTTCCACAACGGTGTCGACTTCAGGGCGCCGCAGGGCTCGCCGATCGTTGCTGCGGGCGACGGCGTGGTCGAGAAGATTTCCTTCGAGGACGGCTATGGCAAATATGTGCGCATCCACCACGATGGCGGCTATTCGACTACCTATGCGCATATCGAGAAGGCCGCCGACGCGTTGAAGGTCGGCCAGCGCGTGGCGCAGGGACAGGTGATCGCCTATGTCGGCTCGACAGGCCTGTCGACTGGGCCGCACCTCTATTACGAGCTGCGCGTCGGCAACAACTATGCCGACCCGACCAAGGCGCAGATGCCGGCGGGCACCGTCCTGCGGGGCCGGGCACTCGATGCCTTCCACCAGCAGGTCGACCGGGTCGAGGCGATCGCATCGGCGATCCGCACCTCGGCGCATTCGGCGGCCTCCGCCGTCGGCGAAGCGCTGAGGCCGGCAGCCGGTCCGACGGCAGCGTCCGCGAAGGTCAGTCCAAAAGGCTGAACGCGTCGACGTCGACCATGCCCCGGTCGGAGATCTTCAGGTGCGGGATGACCGGCAGCGGCAGGAAGGCGACCTGCAGGAAAGGTTCGGCGAGCGTCGTGCCGAGCGCATAGGCAGCCTGCCGCAGGTCGTGCAGCGTGTCGCGCACCGTCTCGAACGGCTCGAGGCTCATCAGCCCCGCAATCGGCAGGGCAATCTCGCCGGTCACCTTGCCATCCTCGACGACGACGAAGCCGCCGCGGATGTCCGAGAGCCGGTTGGCGGCCAGCGCCATGTCCTCCTCGCTGACGCCGACGACGCAGATGTTGTGGCTGTCATGCCCGACCGTCGAGGCGATGGCGCCCTTCTTCAGGCCAAACCCCTGGACGAAACCATTGGCGTGATTGCCGTTCTTTCCGTGCCGCTCGATGACGGCGACCTTGATGATGTCGCGGGCAAGGTCGACGGTCGTCTGGTTGCCGGCCGAGGGAAGGCGGTAGCGGCGGTGCTCGGTGATGATCTTGCCCGGCAGCACGCCGATCACCGGCAGCTCTTCGGTCTTGACCGGCACCAGGAAATCGGCGGAGCGGATGCTGCGCGCCTTGACGCTGTCGAGGCCGACAGGTTCCACCGGCTGACGGGTCTCGAACAATTCCGGCGTCACGCGGCGACCGGCGGAGAACACCATCTGCGCCTTGCAGTTTTCGAGGCTGTCGAGGACGACCAGATCGGCGCGCCAGCCGGGCGCGACAAGTCCGCGGTCGCGCAGGCCGAAAGCGCGGGCCGCCGAGATGGAGGCGGCGCGGTAGATGGCAAGCGGCTCGACACCATGCGCGATCGCCGTGCGGATCATGTAGTCGAGATGGCCTTCCTCGGCGATATCGAGCGGATTGCGGTCGTCAGTGCAGAGCGCCAGGAACGGCGAGAGGCGCTCGGTGATGATCGGCATCAGCGCGTGGAGGTCTTTCGAGACGGAGCCTTCGCGCACCAGGATGTGCATGCCCTTGCGGATTTTTTCCAACGCCTCCTCGGCGGTGGTCGCCTCATGCTCGGTGCGGATGCCGGCCGAAAGGTAGCCGTTCAGCCCGAGACCGGACAGCAGCGGCGCATGGCCGTCGATATGGCCGCCCTGAAAGGCCTCGAGCTTGGCGATGCAGATGGGGTCCTTGTGGATGACCCCGGGGAAATTCATGAATTCGGCAAGGCCGATGACCTTCGGGTGGTCGCGGAACGGCAGCAGCCGCTCGATCGGCAGGTCGGCGCCGGCGGTTTCCAGATGCGTGGCGGGCACGCAGGAGGACAGCTGGACGCGGATGTCCATGATCGTCTGCTCGGACGAATCGAGGAAGAACTGTATGCCTTCGGTGCCGATGACGTTGGCGATCTCGTGCGGATCGCAGATCGCGGTCGTCACGCCATAGGGCAGGACGCAGCGGTCGAATTCGTGGGGCGTGACGAGCGAGCTTTCAATATGCAGGTGCGTGTCGATGAAGCCCGGCACGACGATGCGGCCGGTTATGTCGATCACCTCGGCGCCGTCATAGGCCTCGCAGGTGCCGACGATCGTGTCGCCGCAGATGGCGATGTCGGAGGCCACCAGTTCGCCCGTCACGAGGTCGAAGAACCGTCCACCGCGCAGAACGATATCGGCGGGCTTCCGGCCGGTGCCCTGGTCGATGCGCGATTCGAGGCGGGTGGTCATGGCTGTGCGTCTCCGGTTCGTCGTCGCGCAGCTTAGCCTCCCGTGGCATGACTGGGAAAGCGGTTTGCAGCAGTTCATCGGCGAGAGAGGGACTAGGACGATCGCGGCGGATCGGCTAGAAAGCGCATATGAGCATTTCCTGGACATCCCCCGTCGTCATTTCCATCGGTGAGCCGCCGGTAGAAACCGCCATCAGCACCCTGCAGGCGGCGGCCTGGGCGATGATCGACGACTGGCCGCTCGAAGATGGCGCGGCACTCGATGCGGCACTGGTTGCCTGCGCCGGCGCGGTGGAAGGCAAACGCAAGCCGGAAGAGGCGCGCACGGCGTTCGTGGCGGCGGCGACGGAAGCCGGCATCCTGCTGCGGGCCTGAGGGCAGGCCAATCCACCCCCTGAACGAAAGGAAGCGGCCGTTGCCGGCCGCTTCGCAGCGCGTGGTTCGCCGCCTTACTCGGCAGCGACGATCTTGCCGTCCTGCCACTTGAAGAGCGAGAAGGCCTGCGAAGTGAGGTCGCCCGTCTCGCCGAAGGTCAGCGCACCAATGGCGGTTGCGACAGGCTCGCCGGCCTTCAGCGCGGCAGCGGCGGCTGCACCATCGTCGGCACTACCGGCCTTTTCGATCCCGGCCTTGATGACCTCGACGGCGGCATAGGCGTTCAGCGTGAAGGCTTCCGCCGGGATGTTCTTGGCTGCGAGCGCTTCGGCGGCGGCCTTGACGTCGGGGTTCTTCGTCGCATCGGCGGCATTGGTGAACATCGTGCCCTCGGCAGCCTTGGTGCCGATGCTCCAGTATTCCGAGTTCGACAGGCCATCGCCGCCGATCAGGACCGGATGCGAGCCGAGATCGGCCAGCTGGCGCACCAGCAGCCCGCCTTCCGGGTGATAGCCGCCGAAATAGATGACGTCGACCTTCTCGGCCTTGAGGCGCGAGGTCAGCGCACTGAAGTCCTTGTCGCCGGCGGTGACGGATTCGTTCACGACTTCGGTCAAGCCGCCCTTGTTGAGGGTTGCCTTGAAGGCATCGGCGAGACCTTTGCCATAGGCGCCCTTGTCGTCGATGATCGCGACGCGCTTGTCCTTCAGCTTGGCGAGCACGTAAGCGGCAGCGACTTCCGCCTGCTGGTCGTCACGACCGCAGGTGCGCAGCACCGTTTCCAGGCCACGCTTGGTGAGTTCGGGCGTGGTCGCCGTCGGCGTCACCATCAGCACGCCGTTTTCGGCAAGCGCATCGGATGCCGGCATGGCAACGCCGGAGGTCACGGGGCCGACAACGAACTGGATCCCGTCGCCGAGCAGCTGGTTGGCGGCGGAGACGCCCTGCTTCGGCTCGCCGGCATCGTCGGCGATCTTCAGCACCACCTTTTCGCCAAGGATGCCGCCCTGCTTGTTGATCACCTCGATGGCGGTTTCGACGCCGTTCTTCACCTGGTTGCCATAGGCCGCGACCGGGCCGGTAATCGGTGCAATGAGGCCGATGACGACATCGGCACGGGCGGCCGAGGAGAGGGTCATCGATGCGACAGCGGTCGCTGCCAGCAGGGTCTTGAGGTTCATGTGTCGGTACTCCTTGGGGTCAGCCTCGGAGCCGGATGTCGGGCGCGCAAGCGTTCGGCAGCATCGGGGTCCGGAGGCGGAAACGATCATCCCCACAGCATGTCAGTGGCTGCGGGCAGATTCCGGAGTTTTAGGAAGGGCGCAGGTTTAACGCAACAAAATAACGCAGAAAGACCATATTTTGTGCAGCTGCAGCTTAGCCTATAAGCCACTGCGCAATAATAGATGGCGCGGCTAGCGCGGCGGCGCTCTGAGTTCGAGCGATAATCCGTCGCGGCTGCAGCGTTCTGTCTTGGCCGACTTGCCGCCGGGATCCGATGGTCGCACCAGCCTCTCGTCCGCTTCAGGAACGGTGACCGTCCCGCAATCAAAGCCGCTGTCCGGGAGCGTTGGCTTTTCGGCCGGCAGCGCCAGCTTCGGCAGGGCTGCCCCTTTGCCGGCATTGCCCCAGTCGACGCCCGGATCCTGTGCGATGGCGGCACCCGCGGATAGCCAGAGGCTGACGCCGATCAGCGGCACAAGTCCGGCCCGGCGCCACAGTGGCCGGAAGAGGCGGCGGACCGACGTCCGCCATCTCCTGCCGATCGTGCGCATGCGTCAGATGTTGCCGGTGAGGATCTTGCGCAACTTGCCGAAGATCTCGTCCATGTGGTGCTTCTCGACGATCAGCGGCGGCGACATGGCGATGATGTCGCCGGTGGTGCGGATCAGCAGCCCATCCTCATAGGCCTTGAGGAAGGCAGAGAAGGCACGCTTTGTCGGGTCGCCGGCGATCGGATCGAGCTCGATCGCGCCGACCAGTCCGATGTTGCGAACGTCGATGACGTTCGGGCAATCCTTCAGCGAGTGCAGGCCGTCTTCCCAGTAGCCGGCCATTTCCTGGGCGCGGGTCAGCAGGCCTTCTTCCTTGTAGGTGTCGAGCGTTGCCAGAGCCGCGGCCGAAGCGATCGGGTTACCGGAATAGGTATAGCCGTGCATGAACTCGATCATGTGCTCCGGCCCGGTCATGAAGGCGTCATGGATTTCCGAGGTGACGAACACCGCTCCCATCGGGATGACGCCGTTGGTCAGGCCCTTGGCCGTCACCATGATGTCCGGCGTCACGTCGAAGTATTGGGCGGCGAACGGAGCGCCCAGGCGGCCGTAGCCGGTGATGACTTCGTCGAAGATCAGCAGGATGCCGTGCTTGGTGCAGATGTCGCGAAGCTTCTGCAGATAACCCTTCGGCGGGACCAGCACGCCGGTTGAGCCGGCAACCGGCTCGACGATGACGGCGGCGATGGTCGAGGCGTCGTGCAGCGTGACGATGCGCTCAAGTTCAGTGGCGAGGTCGCCGCCATGGTCCGGCTCGCCGCGGGTGAAGGCGTTCTGGCCGGGCAGGTGGGTGTGCGGCATGTGGTCGACGCCGGTGAGCAGCGTGCCGAACATCTTGCGGTTTGACACGATGCCGCCGACGGAGATGCCGCCGAAATTGACGCCGTGATAGCCGCGCTCGCGGCCGATCAGACGGAAGCGGGCGCCGTTACCCTTGGCGCGGTGGTAGGCGATGGCGACCTTCAGCGCCGTGTCGACCGATTCCGAACCGGAATTGGTGAAGAGCACGTGGTTCATGCCCTCCGGCGCGATGTCGACCAGCCGGTTGGCGAGCTCAAAGGCCTTCGGATGGCCGAGCTGGAAGGCCGGAGCGTAGTCGAGTTCGCCTGCCTGCTCGCGGATCGCCTCAGTGATCTTGGGGCGGCAGTGGCCCGCATTGACGCACCACAGGCCGGCCGTCGCGTCCAGCACCTGACGACCGTCATGGGTCGTGTAGTGCATGTCCTTGGCGGACACGAACAGGCGCGGTTCCTTCTTGAACTGGCGGTTGGCGGTAAACGGCATCCAGAACGCGCGCAGATCGTTGGGAGCGGTATTCGAACGGTTCGACATGATGATCTCCATGGCCCATGCGGAGAACGGGAGGCCATTTCCCCGGCCGGCGGCCTGACGGGAGGCGCGACGATCGCGGCAAGGTATCAAGCGCTGCCCGAGCGTCAAGCCGACAAAGCGGCGATCGGAGTATCAGGCCGTGGCGGATCGCCTGCTAACTGCTCAGCCTGCCGGACAGATCTGCATGTCCGGCAGAAACAAAGAAGCGAATGCCTGGCCCCCACCATGCATCCGCTTCTGCAGGCTCTGAACCTGAAGCTATGTTTGCGCTGTCATCAGGCCGCGGTTTTCGCCGGCGCCGGCTGGCAGTACAGAAGCTCGAGGGTTTCGAGGACCCTCATGACCGACTCGGCCGAGCTGGAGTAGTAGATCGTCTGCGCGTCGCGGCGCGTGTTGACCAGCTTCTGGGCGCGCAGCTTGGACAGGTGCTGCGACAGGGCCGACTGGCTGAGGCCGACCTTCGTCGCCAATGCGCCAACTGCTACCTCGCCCTTCACCAAACAGCACAGAATCATGAGTCGCTTCGGATTGGCCATGGCGGACAGGAGGTTCGCCGCGGCGGTCGAGTGATCAGAGAGTAGCGTCATCTTATATCCCTCAGTCGTCCCCTAGTAACTGAATCACCGGCCCCGCGACCGGCAACAATGTATCGCAAATCTAGCAAGTTAGAAGAAGGATTGTATATCCCTAAATTTTGCGTAGCGTCTGTACAACGTCAAGTATCTGCTTAACTTCCGCCTCCGCAACTTCCGGGGAGGAGATCTCGGAGGGGAAATCGTGCCGAAAGGACACGTTCCCGCTGATCAAGTCGAAGCCTGCCGGATCGATCCCACACAAGCGGTAGTTGGAAGCCTTCGGCGCGCCAACCGCCTCGGCCAGCCGACTCGCGTCCTGATACTTGATCATAATCCGTTCGCCAAGCCGTTGCCAGTCCTCGGCCTTCACATTTGATCCAATGAGCAGATCGCAGGCTTGCAGAGCATAGGCTCGGCCGAATCCGCCGTTCAACGACGCGGATGTCGGAACAAGGCGGAAAAAGCTGAAATCTCCGAAGTCGATATAAAGCGCCGCTTTCGGATGTTTTGCAAGAAAGCGGCTGCGCAACCTTGCATGGACATCGCCATCTTTCGGGACCGGCTCGGCGCTGGCGAAGACGGTGATGCGGGCATGCGCCAGTGGATCCCCCTTGCCCGGCTCCCCGGCCAGCAAGGAGCATCGCGGATCGGCGGCCAGACTTCGCGCGTGACGTGCAAGCGTCGAGACGAGAATGATCGGCACGCCGTCGAGGTCGGTCGTCGTCAGTGCCCGGCTGACGGCGGGGAAGCCATTTTCATGGTCGACGACCGCCAGCGAGACGAAGCGCGCCGAGCGCACCAGCCGGCGTGCGAGCGTCCGTGCTTCGCCGTCCGTCTCGCGCAAGACCGACGGTTTTTCCGTTGACGAAGCAGAGGGAGGCAGTCTCATAGGTTCACCCGTCGCGGCGCCGATGGCGGGTGAGGCCGGCGATCACCTCTTCGGCGCCGAGCGTACCGATGACCGTGCCGTTCTCGACGATGCCGATCACCCCCGGCTGGCGGGCGAGCGCGTCGAGGATGTCGACGAGCGGCGTCTCCGGCCTGGCCGTCGCGGTCACCGGCGTCGCCAGGGCCGGTGCTTCCGTTCCCGGCCGCATGATATCGCCGGCTCTCAGCATGTTGATCGGGTTGAGGTTCTGCACGAAGTCGGCGACGTACTGGTCGGCCGGTTCGCGAACGATATCCTGCGGCGTTCCGCACTGGATGATGCGACCGCCTTCCATGATGGCGATGCGGTTGCCGATCCGGAAGGCCTCGTCGAGGTCGTGGCTGACGAAGAGGATGGTCTTCTTCAATCGCTGCTGGAATTCCAGGAGTTCGTCCTGGAGGCGGGTGCGGATCAGCGGATCGAGCGCCGAGAAGGGCTCGTCCATCAGCAGGATCGGCGCGCCGGTGGCGAAGGCACGGGCAAGCCCGACGCGCTGCTGCATGCCGCCGGACAGTTCACCGACCTTGCGGTCCGCCCAGCTCGTCAGGTTGACGAGTTGCAGCTGTTCGGCGATCCGTTCGTCGCGCTCCTTCTCCGGCACGCCGGCAAGCTCAAGGCCGAAGCCGACGTTTTCGGCCACCGTGCGCCAGGGCAGCAGGCCAAACTGCTGGAAGACCATGGAGACGGTGTGCATGCGCAGGTCTCGCAGTGAGCGGGCCGACGCCCGGTAGGGGTCGACCGGCCCCTTGCTGCTCATGATCGACACCTTGCCGCGAACGACAGGCGCGAGGCCGTTGACGGCCCGGAGCAGCGTCGATTTGCCAGACCCCGAAAGACCCATCAGGACCAGGATCTCGCCCTCGCGGATCGTCAGGGAGGCCTGCGATACTCCGAGCACGAGACCGGTCGCTTCGCTGATATGGTCGCGGTTGCGGCCGGCATCCATCAGTTCCAGAGCCCGCTCGGGCCGATCGCCGAAGACGATGTCGACGCTGTCGAAGATGATTGCATCGCTCATGAGCCTTCTCCCGAACCGTCGGAGCGGAACATTCGATCGAGGATGATCGCCAGGATGACGATGCACATGCCCGCTTCAAAGCCGCGGGCGATGTTGACGGTGTTCAGCGCCCTGACCACCGGCACGCCGAGGCCGCTGGCGCCCACCAGCGCCGAGATGACGACCATCGACAGGGAGAGCATGATGGTCTGGGTGAGGCCGGCCATGATCTGCGGCGTGGCGAAGGGCAGCTCCACCTTGCGCAGGACCTGCGCCGGCGTCGCACCGAAGGCGACTGCCGCCTCCGTGAGTGCCGAAGGGGTGGAGATGATGCCGAGCCGCGTCAGCCGGATCGGTGCGGGGATGGCGAAGATGACGGTGGCGATGAGGCCGGGCACCATGCCGAGCCCGAACAGGATCAGCGCCGGAATGAGGTAGACGAAGGTCGGGATGGTCTGCATCAGGTCAAGCACCGGGCGCAGCATCTCGTAGAGCCAGGGGCGGCGTGCGGATGCGATGCCGACCGGTACGCCGATCACCATGCTGACGGCGGTCGCCGACAGCACCAGTGCCAGCGTCTCGGTGGTCTCCTTCCAGTAGCCCTGGTTGATGATCAGCAGCAGCCCCAGACAGGTGAAGGCGGCGGTGCCCGGCGACCGGCGGAAGAACCAGGACAGGCCGGTGATGATGGCGACGACGGCCAGCGGATGTGGCCATTGCAGGATAAACAGAAGCCCGTCGATGACGTGCTTCAGGGTGGCCGAGAGCCAGTCGAAGAACCAGGCGCCGTTGAGGGTCAGCCAGTCGACGAAACGCTTGGCCCACATCCCGATGGGGATCCGGTTATCGGTGAGGAAATTCAATTGCGTATTCCCGTGCTTGAACGGTGAATGCGGGAGAGACAAGCCGATGCAGGAACAAAGGCCGTTCGCTCGGCGAACGCTGCCGGGCGGGCATCGTCTGCCCGCGCCGTATCATGCGCATGACGGGCCGGCAGGCCGCCGAACGGCGACCCTCCAGCCCGTTTCGCGAAAGGCGACCGTCAGAGGCCGAGCTTTGCCTTCACTGCCGGCAGGCCTTCCTTGCCGTCAAGCGTCGTGACGCCGGCAAGCCAGGGCTCGACCGATGCCGCATTGGTCTTCAGCCATTCCTTGGCGGCGGCCTGCGGATCCTCGCCGTCGTTGAGGATCTTGCCCATGATCTGGTTCTCCATGGGCAGCGAGAACTTCAGGTTGGAGATGAACTTGCCGACATTGGGGCATTCCGAGACGAAGCCGGCGCGGGTGTTCGTGTAGACCGTGGCGCCACCGAAGTTCGGTCCGAAGGTGGAATCGCCGCCCGTCAGGTAGGTAAGCTTGAACGTCGAGTTCATCGGATGCGGCGCCCAGCCGAGGAAGACGACCGGCTTGCCATCCTTTTCGGCGCGGGCAACCTGCGCCAGCATGCCCTGCTCGGAGGATTCGACGACTTCCAGGCCGCCCATGCCCATTTCGTTCTTCTCGATCAGCGTCATGACCAGGCGGTTGCCGTCATTGCCAGGCTCGATGCCGTAGATCTTGCCGTCCAGCGCATCCTTGTGCTTGCCGATGTCGGAGAAATCCTTGATGCCGAGTTCGGCGCCCTTGGCATTGGTGGCCAGCGTGTACTTGGCACCCTCCAGGTTGGCGCCGAGCGATTCGACGGTCTTGTCGTCGAGGTAGGGCTTCACGTCCTTTTCCTGCGCCGGCATCCAGTTGCCGAGGAAAACGTCGATGTCCTTGTTCTTCAGCGACTGGTACGTGACCGGAACGGAGAGGACGGTGATTGCCGGCTCGTAGCCCAGAGCCTCCAGCAGAACGGCAGCAGTCGCTGTGGTGGCCGTGATGTCCGTCCAACCGACGTCGGAAAAGCGGACCGTGCTACAGCTCTTCGGATCGGCGGCAAGCGCCTGACCGGAGACCAAGGTGGCGATGACCGCCGCCAGCGTGAAATGCAGTGTAGGTTTAACCGACATGTCTCTGCTCCGTTTTTTTTGAGTTCCCGGCCATTATCAATATCTGCGATGGGCAAGCAAGCGCGCCCGTTCGCGCCACTCAGGCGGCATTTGCGACAATGTGTTCGAAATGTGGGTTGATCTTGGTCAATTCGGCCCGCCATCCGGCGGCGTATCAGCATGTCCGAAGATGCCGGCTGAGAGTGCCGGCGTCACATCAGGAGACCTGCAGATGAAATCCATTCTTGCCGCCGCGAGCTGCTTTCTGGCGATCGCAGCTTCGACCGCCACGGCGGCCGACATCGAAGTGAAGATGCTCAACAAGGGCAGCGACGGCGAAGCCATGGTCTTCCAGCCGGCATCGCTGCGCGTCGCGGTCGGAGACACCGTGCATTTCGTACCCGCCGACAAGGGGCACGATGCGGCGGCAGTCAAGGAGCTGCTGCCCGAAGGCGTCGCGGAGTTCAGCGGCAAGATGAACCAGGAACTGGTGGTAACCATCGACAAGCCGGGCGCCTATGTCGTCAAGTGCACGCCGCACTGGGGCATGGGAATGGTGGCGCTGATCGTTGCCGGAGACGAGGCGCCGGCTAATATCGAGGCGGTCAAGTCGGCCAAGATGCCGAAGAAGACCCGCGACCGGCTCGACCGCGAGATCGCAGCCCTCGGCCTGTAGCACTCCTCAAAGCCGCCGAAGAGCCTGCCACTAGGCTTTTCGCGCGTCTCCTCTAAGTTCTATCGGGATCGGCCATGTCGATCGCGATGACGGGGATGGGGACATGCTGCACAGTCGACAAGAAGCCCGGGGTCTCGATGAGGCCGCCAGCCGGCTCAGCGAGGTTCGCACAGTGCTTTCGGCGCTTGCCGACGTGCTGGTGCAGATCGGAACCGATGGATCCGCCGGTCGCTCGGCGGAGGAGGCCGACGACCTTATCGGGCAGATGGACGCCGTTGCCATCGAGTCGCGGCGCTCGGAAAGCCTGATGGTGCGGCTTATCGCCGATCTTGACCGGGAGACGGGCGCCGTCGTCGATCCGCTTCACGACCTGCCGCCGGAGGGCCGACAGGACCGTCTGCTGCGCCTCTTCGGGATCGCCCGCAAGCCGGACGACTCGCAGGCGCGAGATCGGCGGGCGGCCGTTGTCATCCGCCGCATCCTGGTCGAGACGCACGCGATGCTTGCCTGCCTGGAGGATCATCGGGGCTTCCTTCTCGACCTTCTGAACCGGTGCGAGCCGCCGATCGACGCGGCGCTGTCACGCCTGCGCCGGACCGGCACCTTTGAAGACGACCTTCCGCTGCGGGACGAACTGACGCGCGGCATCGACATGCTGCAGGATTTCGTCGACCGGATCATCGACATGCTGTCGGCCTTCAACCTGCTCGTCAACAAGCTGGCGCTGGACGCGGAGGAGCGTGTCCTGTCGCTGCGAGGTCTGGCCAGCGACACGCTGCTCGATACCGCATCGGACGCGCCGCGGCTGGCGACGCTGCTGATGCGCGCCGACCGCGGCCTGTTGACGGTGCACGGACTTGCCGGTCGCAAGGCGCGGCTGGACGATGCCTTCCGTCGGCGCCTGTCATCGTCTCGACAAGCGGGCCATCGATGATTAGGTGATGGCCTGTCAATGGAGACTTAGCCGATGTTCGAGGCGTTCAAGACATTCTTCCGCCGGGCGGGCGCCGCCCTGGCGCGCGCCCTTCGTCTCGGCTTTGCCGCGATCGCCTGGCCGTTCATGGCAACCCGCGGATGGTCCGGTCGCCGCAGCCTGATGGTGAAGGGGCCGGTGGCGCTCCTGCTGCTGTTTGTCGTCGGCCTCTACGGCTACTTCTTCTGGCAGACCCAGGTATGGAGCGGCTTCGACCCGAACTTCGTCGACCGCTACCAGCTTGCAGCACGCACAGTCCCGGCGGGCCAGCCGCTGACGGCCCAGCCGCCAGGCCAGCCGGCTACTCCGGTCGCCGCCCAGTGCCAGCCTTCGGCGATCGTTGAAGTGGCAGCCGATCTCGCCGACCAGAACGTCAATCAGAACGCCTGGATCTCGTCGATGCTGCTCTATCGCGTCGGGCTGTTCGGGATGGACTGGGACAACACGCCCTTCCTCGACAACAAGGCCTCCTTCCAGCGCGGCGTCAACCAGGCGGTTCGCCGCACGGCGGTCGAACTGGTCGATACGCTCGGTCGTGTCCGCGGCACGTCGGGGATCAACACCGACCTACAGGATGCCCGCGGAAACCTGCAGTTCGACGAATTCTCCTGGTACTTCGGCCTGCAGCCGTTCGGCTTCAAGACGCCCACGCCGAGCTACTACCGGGCAGCGATCAACAGCCTGCGCAAGTTCAACACCGACCTTGCTGGCTGCAACGCCCTCTTCGACACGCGGGCCGACAACCTCGTGCAGTTCGTCGACCGCATCGCCAACGATCTCGGTGCGACATCGGCCATCCTCAAGGAGCGCTCGGCGAACTACAATGGCGGCTGGTTCGACAGCCGCGCCGACGACCGATTCTGGTTCGCCTACGGGCAGTTGTACGGCTACTACGCGATCCTGGCGGCGGCTCGGGCAGACTTCGATCAGGTGGTGCGCGAACGCAATCTGGCGCCGCTCTGGGCCGACACGCTGGCGCAGTTCCAGGATGCGCTGCGCGTCCAGCCGGCTATCATCTCCAATGGCAGCGAATCCGGCTGGATCATGCCGACGCATCTCGCCACGATGGGCTTCTACATCCTGCGGACGCGATCGAACCTCGTCGAGATCCGCGGCGTGCTGGATCGCTAGTTGGCGGGCGCGGCAGGCAGATCCGATAGCCGGGCGTCAGACGTCTTCCGCACGAGCCTTGTGCGTATAATGATGCGGCGGAACTTCGTAGGTCATGCCGACGATTTCGCCGCTGCCTTCGGGCTTTGCCCGGAAGCGCCCCATGGCGCAGATGTACCGGTAGGTTCGTCCGTCCGCCGTCGCCTGGAAGACGTCCTGATAGGACATCGGCCGGGTGGAGGCGGCCTCGAAGATCTCCATGACGCTCACCAGATCCTGCGGATGGATGCGCGATGCCAGGGCGATCATGTCGATGGGCCGATCGGAGTGGGGCAGGCCGAACAACCGGCTGAAGTCCTCGCAGCCGTAGACATGCCCGGTGTCCAGATCGACCCGCCAATAGGCGAGCGGACTGAAGAGGGTGAACATCTCGACGATGTCGCGGTCGGTCAGGCCGATCATTTTCGCACCGTCCATGGGCCCGACTTCCGTTCCGGCGTTGGCACAATGCCGATGGCTGCCTGACGCCGATCGGGGTGCGGGAGGCTCAGCTGATCAGCTTCAGGCGGATGGCTTTGGCTACCAGCTGGGTGCGGTTGACGCAATCCAGTTTCTTGATAGCCTTATGAAGATATGCATTGATCGTGTGGTCCGAGAGCGACAGGATGTCGGCAATTTCCGACGAGGTCTTGCCCTGCGACGTCCAGCGTAGAACCTCAAGCTCGCGTACCGTCAGCACGCCGCGCTCCATCGGGTCGCCCTGGCGCAAGCGGTCGAAGATGCGGAACGATTGCAGGAACAGCATTCCAGCCTCGTTCAGTTCGGGCAGCGTCATCAGCGGCCTGTCGCCATCGAGCCGCATGGCAAACACCGAGCCGTCTGAGGAATAGAGCGGCATGATGACGCCCGTCTGGATGCCGTAGCGTCCGAGGATCTCGGACAGTTCCGGGGGGAAATTCACCAGCCAGCCTTCCTCGTATCGGGGATCGCAGCTCCAGCAGAACGGCAGCGCCATCTTCTGGAGGAGCGGCAGCAAGGGGCAGTTGGAAAACAGGCGTTGCGCATCGATCTCGCGGATGCAGCCGCGCGGCATCGTGGTCTCGACGATCAGCGGCTCCATCAGAATATCGGTGGCGGTCGGCGCCTTCAGCAGGGTGAAATACTGGAACCCGAAATGTGCTGAAAGCTTGCTCATCGCCGCGCCGATGGCGGCACGCGTATCGGCCTGGGAAATCTCCCGGCTGAGACTGGATTGTCGTTCTAATGTAATCATTCGCTTCGGATGCTGGGATGGGACGCGTGTGCGTCCAAATGGGATCAATAAAAAAAGTTGCCGGGAAACCAGCCTAAAATGCTGATGGAACACCTAGCATAACGTCCAGTTGAAAGCGAGCGCGGACGACCAACTCCCGCATTAATGGTTGCTCGGTTGCACATGTGTGCGGTTCTGGAACATCGCTTGGAGAAATCGGGCCCGCAGCGGAGTTGCAGGCTCGCACGGCCGACCTTCTTTCCGGTGGCAGGCCCGTCCTGATCCCGCTTTTGTTGTTCGCAGTCGATGCCTTGTGGCGATGCGGCATTCACAGCGCCGCCTGCGATGGTCTATGCAGAAGGCACTGAAGAGGCTGGAAGCGAGGCATCATGGCAAGCGTAGCATCGGACATCGAAATCGCCCGCGCGGCGCGCAAGAAACCCATCCAGGAGATTGGCGCCACGCTCGGCATTCCGCTTGAGAGCCTCGTTCCCTACGGCCACGACAAGGCGAAGATCGCGCCGGCGTTCCTGGCCGGATTGTCCGATCGGCCGGACGGAAAGCTGATCCTCGTCACCGCCATCAATCCGACGCCGGCCGGCGAGGGCAAGACCACCACGACCGTCGGGCTCGGCGACGGACTCAATCGCATCGGCAAGCGGGCGATGGTGTGCCTGCGCGAACCTTCGCTCGGGCCGTGTTTCGGCGTCAAGGGCGGTGCCGCCGGCGGCGGCTATGCGCAGATCGTGCCGATGGAGGACATCAACCTCCACTTCACCGGCGACTTCCACGCCATCACTTCGGCGCACAACCTGCTCGCCGCGATGATCGACAACCACATCTACTGGGGCAACGCGCTGGAGCTCGACCTGCGCCGTATCACCTGGCGCCGGGTGATGGACATGAACGACAGAGCCCTGCGGCAGACGGTCGCCTCGCTTGGCGGCGTCTCCAACGGGTTTCCGCGCGAGACGGGGTTCGACATCACGGTTGCCTCCGAGATCATGGCGATCCTCTGCCTGGCGGTGGATCTCGAGGATCTCGAAAAGCGGCTCGGTGCGATCATCGTCGGCTATCGCCGCGACCGCTCTGCAGTGTTCGCGCGCGACCTGAAGGCGGATGGGGCGATGGCCGTGCTGCTTAAGGATGCCATGCAGCCGAACCTGGTGCAGACGCTGGAAAACAATCCGGCCTTCGTGCATGGCGGGCCTTTCGCCAACATCGCGCATGGCTGCAACTCCGTGGTCGCAACCCGCGCAGCGCTGAAGCTCGCCGACTACGTGGTGACCGAGGCCGGCTTCGGTGCCGATCTCGGGGCAGAAAAGTTCTTCGACATCAAGTGCCGAAAGGCTGGGCTGAAGCCGGATGCGGCGGTGCTGGTCGCCACCATCCGTGCGCTGAAGATGAACGGCGGCGTCGCCAAGGCCGATCTCGGCCGGGAGAATGTCGAGGCGCTGACCAGCGGCTGCGTCAACCTCGGCCGGCACATCGAGAACGTCCAGAAGTTCGGCGTGCCGGTGGTGGTGGCGATCAATTACTTCTCCTCCGACAGCGATGCGGAAGTGGCGGCGGTGCAGCGCTATGTCGCCTCGCTCGGGGTCGAGGCCATTCTCTGCCGCCACTGGGCCGAAGGTTCGGCGGGCATCGAGGAACTGGCTCACAAGGTGGCGGCGATGGCCGACAGCGGCGAGGCCAATTTCAAGCCGCTCTACGCCGACGACCTCTCGTTGATGCAGAAGATCGAGACCGTCGCCCGCGAAGTCTACCGGGCGGGCGAAGTGACGGCCGACCGGGCCGTGCGCGAACAACTGCGGATCTTCGAGGAGCAGGGATATGGGGCGCTGCCGGTGTGCATCGCAAAAACCCAGTACTCGTTCTCCAGCGACCCGGACCTGCTCGGCGCGCCGACAGGCCATGTGCTGCCGGTGCGCGAAGTGAGGCTGTCGGCCGGCGCCGGCTTCGTCGTCGCCATCACCGGCGAGATCCGCACCATGCCCGGCCTGCCGCGCTCACCGTCTGCGGAACGGATCATGCTGAACGAGGCCGGCTTCATCGAAGGGCTTTTCTGAGCGCTCAGTCGCGTCGATCAATCACCGGCAGTACCGGTAGCCGTTCCGGCGGTCCAGCACGTCGAGATGCAGGTGGTCCTCGTGGGCGGCGTCGCTGCCTGGTGACAGAACCGTCGAGAAGTACAGGCAGGCAGTGGCGGTAGCGGCCCGCTGGAAGGCGCCCTCCAGCGTCGAATCCTCATTGCGTGGCTTCATGGTGAAGGTCTCGCCGTTGTCGAGCTTGAAGGCTGCGACGTCGATGGCGTTGCCACGCGCGTGTTCCGATACCTTGCCGGTCGAGGCGCTGTTGCGCAGGCGGCAGGCGTAGGTGGAGCCGGGCACGATGCCGGTGACGCGGCGGCCGGGCATCGCCACGCTCATCGCCGGCTGCACGTTGTCCTTCATCCAGTGTGCCAGTGCATGAGCCGTTTCGCAGCGCATCTCGGCGCCGCCGGTCTTGACGCCCGGCAGGATCTCGTCGACCGCGATCGGCTGCTCGATACCGCAACCCGGCTCCTCGCCGATAATGGCGGGCTTCGTCTCGAACTTGGTACCCAGTGCCGTAAGGTCGGCAAGGCAGGCCTTCAGCGCCTCGGGATCCTCTTTCTCCAGCGGCGGCGGAGGTGGCGAGGTCGGCTCCTCGGCTTTCTGTTCGGGTTTTCCGGTCGTATCCGGCTCGGGCTGCGTGGGGGCTGGCGCCGGCTGAACCTTGTCTGCGGGAGGCGTTGCCGCACCGGAAGAGGGGGCTGCGCTGTCTTCGGCCGGCGGTGCGGCCGGCCGTTCCTCGACGGGCTTCGGCAGCGGCTTTGGAACTTCGGCCGGGTGCGGCGGTTCGGATGCGGTGCCCGGTTGCTCGACGGTCGGTGCCGGGGCAGCGCCCTTGGGTGCCGACGTGCTTTCGCTCGCATCCGGCGCTGTCGCAGGCGTTGGAGCGACGGGCGGCGTGTCGGACGTGGTTTCGGTCGGAGCCTGCTGTTCTACCGCGCTTTCCGCCGATGGCGGTTTGGGCGTCGGAACCGGAATGGTCGCCAGAGCCGGCAGTCGTGATGACCCGTCCTGCGCCCTTGCCGCCGAAGGTCGTGCGGATTGACGGGGCGTTCGCTGTCGTTGCGATGTGGTGCGGCGGCGCGGCTTGCCGTCCTGGAGCAGGCGGTCCAGGAAATTGACGTTGACGACCGGGGCCATAGCCTCACCGGACGAAAGTGCCTGTTCGACAGGCCTGATGTCGAGCCTGTCGGGTGCCGGAGCCGCTCCCACCATCAGCGGAAGGGCTGCCAGAACTGCGATCCACGAATGCTGCATGCAGTGACCTTCCGGCGACGTTACCTGTTCCTCAGGCTCACTCAACGCGAATGCCGCGGTTTTGGTCGCATCGGAGGCGCGAACAAATTCGCTTGCGTGGCTATGGCTCTCACGCTAACAATTCCGCCATGACGATTTCGATGAACATTGGTAACTGGTGGTGGGCACGCTGACGCGGCCTTGACCAGTCATGTCCAACGACAGACCAAGCCGCCCGATCATCCCGAGGCGGCTTTTTTATTGCGAAGCTTCCTCCCGGACCGGGCCCGACGGATAGAGAGGCAGTACATGATCACGATCATCGAGGACGACGGTTCGGAGGTCTACGAGACCCGCGGCGGCATCAGCGTCAGCCGCAAGCGCCGGCCGGCGCCGTATGCGGAGGCCATTTCCTCCTATGTCGACAAGCTCGACGAACGGCGCGGCGCAGTGTTTTCGTCGAACTACGAGTATCCGGGCCGCTATACGCGCTGGGATACCGCCATCGTCGATCCGCCGCTCGGGCTTTCCTCGTTCGGCCGCGATGTCTGGATCGAGGCCTATAACGGCCGTGGCGAGGTGCTTCTCGACTTCATCGCCGAACGGCTGGCGCAGGAGAGCGACCTGACGCTTGGCGCGCGAACCGATCGCCGTCTGGATCTCGTCGTCAATCCTCCGACGCGCGCCTTCACCGAGGAAGAACGGTCGAAGATGCCGACGGTATTCACGGTGCTGCGCGCCGTCGTCGATCTCTTCTCTTCGGATGCGGACAGCGCCATCGGCCTGTTCGGCGCGTTTGGCTACGATCTCGCCTTCCAGTTCGATTCCATCACGCTCAGCCAGAAGCGTCCCGACGACCAGCGCGACATGGTGCTGTTCCTGCCGGACGAGATCCTGGTCGTCGACCATCATGCGGCAAAGGCCTGGATCGACCGCTACGACTTTGCCAGGGACGGCAAGACGACCGTCGGCAAGCCGCAGGACATTACGCCGGAGCCGTTCCGCACCACCGATGTGATCCCGCCGAAGGGCGATCACCGGCCGGGCGAGTACTCGGAACTGGTGGTGAAGGCCAAGGAAAGCTTCCGACGCGGCGACCTCTTCGAGGTGGTGCCCGGTCAGAAGTTCATGGAGCGTTGCGACAGCAAGCCGTCGCAGATCTCCAACCGGCTGAAGGCCATCAACCCGTCGCCCTATTCCTTCTTCATCAACCTTGGCCATCAGGAGTACCTGGTCGGCGCGTCGCCGGAAATGTTCGTGCGGGTCTCCGGCCGACGCATCGAGACATGCCCGATCTCGGGCACGATCAAGCGTGGCGAGGATGCGATCTCCGACAGCGAGCAGATACTCAAGCTGCTGAATTCGAAGAAGGACGAGAGCGAGCTGACCATGTGCTCGGACGTCGACCGCAACGACAAGTCCCGGGTCTGCGAGCCCGGTTCGGTCAAGGTCATCGGCCGCCGGCAGATCGAAATGTACTCGCGTCTCATCCACACGGTCGATCATATAGAGGGTCGATTGCGGCCGGACATGGACGCTTTCGACGCGTTTCTCAGCCACGCCTGGGCGGTGACCGTGACCGGCGCACCGAAGCTCTGGGCGATGCGCTTCATCGAGAAAAACGAGAAGAGCCCGCGCGCCTGGTATGGCGGGGCGATCGGCATGGTCGGCTTCAATGGCGACATGAACACCGGGCTGACGCTGCGCACCATCCGCATCAAGGACGGCATTGCCGAGGTGCGTGCCGGCGCGACGCTGCTCAACGACAGCGATCCGCGCGAGGAGGAGGCAGAAACCGAACTGAAGGCCTCGGCGATGATCTCGGCTATCCGCGACGCCAGATCCGGCAGCACGACGAAGCTTGCCCGCGACGTGGCGGCGGTCGGCACGGGCGTCAAGATCCTGCTGGTCGACCACGAGGACAGCTTTGTCCACACGCTTGCCAACTATTTCCGCCAGACGGGCGCGGAAGTATCGACCGTGCGGACCCCGGTGCCGGCCGAGATCTACGACCGGATCAATCCGGATCTGGTGGTCCTGTCGCCCGGGCCTGGCAGCCCGAAGGATTTCGACTGCAAGGCGACCATCAAGGCCGCCCGCGCGCGCAACCTGCCGATCTTCGGCGTCTGCCTCGGCCTCCAGGCGCTCGCCGAAGCCTATGGCGGAGAACTGCGGCATCTGGCCGTGCCGATGCACGGCAAGCCGTCGCGCATCCGGGTGCTCGAGCCCGGAACGGTGTTTGCGGGGCTGGCCAAAGAGGTGACCGTCGGCCGCTATCACTCGATATTTGCCGATCCGAAGACGCTGCCCAATGATTTCATCATCACCGCGGAGAGCGATGACGGCACGATCATGGGGATCGAACATTCGACGGAGCCGGTGGCGGCGGTGCAGTTCCACCCGGAATCGATCATGACGCTCGGCGGCGATGCCGGCATGCGGATGATCGAGAATGTCGTCGAGAACCTGGCCAGGCGGGCCCGCGAGCGGGCAGCCTGAGGCGATCCAGACGGCCGGTGCGGAGCGGCCTTTTCTCACGGAGGAGAGGTCAGCTCGGCAGGCCGATGAGCTTTTCGAAGTTTTCCCAGGTATCGTCCATGGCGTAGGGGCCAGTGAAGGGGATGTTGAGGTGTCCGAAGAGGGGTGTCAGCTCCCACTCGGCGGTTTCCTCATCTATTCCTGCGATCTGCTGGAGATACATCACGGAGGCAAGGCCCGTACGGTCGGCGCCACCCTTGCAGTGAACCAGGATCGGCCCTTCGGCTTTGCGCATCAGGTCTATCAGTTGAAAGCTTTCCTCCGGTGTCAGCGCCTTGCGCGCCGACATGGCGAAATCGACATGCGTGACGCCCTTGCTGCGTGCCACGTCGATTTCGTCGTCATACCAGCCTGCACCCGGCTTGGCGCCGCGCAGGTTGATCACCGTCCTGATGTGATGCTGATCGATGTAGTGAGCGAACTGATCACCCGTCAGCTGAGCTGAACGGTAGAACCGACCGGCCACGACCTCGTGGAAATTGCCAGTCAGTTGCAGATAGCCGAGATAGCAGCCGGAAGCTATTGTGAGGCCGAGCCCGACCAATGCTGCTCGTCCTGCTGACCTGCGCAAGTTCATGTCCGATGCCTCTGGAGGGGCGTTGAAGATGAAGAAGCTCAGCAGCGGAGCTGTGGCGGATTTATGTCCGCGGCCCTCCATCGCTCCATTTCATTCCGGGTGCCGATCGGGCGCACCATGCGGGCCGATTGGTGCGGCCGCCGCGCATCACTCCACACGTTGGCGGATGGAGAGAAGTTTCCGTCGAGGTTGCTTGGTCAGGGCTGACCGGCACGCCTCACGAGGCGGAAATGCATGTCGCTGCGGACGGTGAAGCCTATCGCCCGGTAGAGCGCGATGGCGCCGACATTGCTGCTGTAGGAATGCAGATAGACCGTATCGCCGCTTGCCGAAATCTCGCCGGCGACGAAGCGCAGCATGATCTTGCCGAGCCCCTGGCCTTGAAAATCGGGATGCGTGCAAAGGCCGCTCAGTTCGGCAAAGCCCGGCTGGCGCATGCGCTGCCCGGCCATGGCCACCAGACGTCCGTGCATGCGGATGCCCCAGAACTTTCCAAGCTGCTGGGCGCGAAGCGTGAACGGCCCGGGCTTGGTCAGCGTCGCCAGCGCCAGCATGTCCTCGGCATCGTTTTCGCCAAGCAACTCGATGCGCGCATCATCGAGCCGCTCGAAGGGGTTCTTGGCGATCATCTGCACGAGGCTGGCCTCAAGCACGGTTTCCAGCTCTGGAGGCACGATGATCGGCCGTGCTTCGACGAGCGCTAGCACCTCCGGCCCGCTGGCAAGAGATGCCAGCGCCTCGAGACTTTCAGGCGTATCATCCGCCGCTGCCGCAAACGGCACGATCGACGGCGGATAGCGCCGTGCCAGTGGCGAGCCTTCGGCGAGCGAGGCGTGAACGCTGGCAAGCGCGTTCCAGGCTGGACGGTCAAGGACATGGGTCATAGCGGTTCCTTATCTTCCGGCGTGCGGTTGATCAGCGGGCGCAGTTTCAGGCCGTCCTCAATGGCGGCGAGCTGGTCGAGAAACGTATCGCCAAATTCGGCGCAGAGATCCTGGACCGCGACCTCTACCCGGGGCCATACCACCCGCGCCGAATGGGACACGAGATTCTGGCCTGCCTTCGTCAGCGACACCTGCTTGCGTCGCTGGTCGTTGTCGCTGACGGCAACCGTCACCAGACCTGCCTGGGCCAGTTGCCCGATCGTACGGGTGGCGCCCGGTTGGGATATGCCGATGACATCGGCAAGCTCGCCGACGGTGAGGGAGCCGTTGCGGTCGAGCGCCGCAAGCAACGGATAATGAGCGGCGGGCAGATCGATGCCGTGATGCTGCATGATCGTTTGCGTGCTGGCCTGGAGCATCTCTCCGAGTCGGCGCAAACGCGTGCCGAGTGTCAGGAAACCCAACTCGCGTACGATGTCCTGAGGCATTCCGCTTGCTCCGCTGAAAATACATCAGGTGTTATATAACACGTTATGTGAAATGCAAGGGGGCGAATGCGGAACGACTTTGACAAGACCCTCCGCATCGGTCATATGACGGCCAAATCGAAACCGCCGCCGCGCACCACTGCGCCTCGGCGGTTTCGCCGTTTCAGGCCTGTTGCAAATCACTCGCATACGCATGGAAAGACGATGATCGACCCGAAAAACCTGGCTGTTCAGCGGATTGCCTTATGGGGCATTCCGCTTGCCATCTGCGTGCTCGGCCTGAAGCTGTCGGCCTGGTGGGTCACGGGTTCGGTGGCGCTGCTGTCCGACGGTCTTGAGAGCTTCGTCAACGTGACGGCAGCGGTGATGGCCTACTTCGTCATCCGCTACGCGCAGCGGCCTGCCGATGCGGACCACCAGTTCGGACATCACAAGGCGGAATATCTTTCGGCCGTCCTGGAGGGCGTGCTGATCATCATCGCCGCGCTGCTGATCGTCCGGGAAGCCTGGGACGGGCTTGTCGATCCGCGGCTTCCGGAGGCGCCGGTCCTCGGGCTCGCCATCAACGGATTTGCCGGCGTCATCAATGCCGTCTGGGCGACCGCGCTGATCCGCGTCGGTAACCGGTATCGCTCGCCAGCGCTGAAGGCCGACGGCCAGCACATCATGTCCGACGTCGTCACCTCGCTCGGCGTGCTGGTCGGGCTGGTGCTGGCGCTCATGACCGGCTACGCCATCCTCGATCCGCTGCTCGCTATCATCGTCGGCATCAACATCCTCTATCAGGGCTGGAAGGTGATCTCCCACTCGCTGGGCGGGCTGATGGACCGAGCCGTCGAGCCGGAGGAGGAGGAGGCGATCCGCCAGGCGATCAAGGAGAATGCCGAGGGCATTCTCGACGTCCACGATCTGCGGACCCGCCGCGCCGGCGCCGCAGCCTTCATCGATTTTCACCTCGTCGTGTCGTCGCGCATGACCGTCGGCGAAGCGCATGATATCTGCGACCGCCTGGAAGATGCGATCAAGAAGGCCATTCCCGGCGCATCGCTTGCAATTCATGTGGAGCCGGAGGGCGAGGACGCCCACGGTCTCAAGGTAACGGTAGAAGGTAGTCAGTCATGAGCATGACCGATGTAAGCGGGCTGTCGCAGCTCGGCAAAATGGTGGAAACTCCGGCGAGCCCGGAAACGGCTGTTCTGGAAAAGGTGCCGAACGGCAATGCCGGCACGGATTACGTTGTGCGCTTCACGGCGCCGGAATTCACGTCGCTCTGCCCGATGACGGGCCAGCCGGATTTCGCCCATATCGTCATCGACTACATTCCGGGCGACCACCTGGTCGAATCGAAGTCGCTCAAGCTTTTCCTCCACTCGTTCCGCAATCACGGCGCCTTCCACGAGGACTGCTCCGTCTATATCGCAAGGCGGCTGGTCGATCTGCTGCAGCCGAAATGGCTGAGGATCGGCGCCTACTGGTATCCGCGCGGCGGAATTCCGATCGACGTGTTCTGGCAGACCGGTGCGGCGCCCGAAGGCGTCTGGCTGCCCGACCAGGGCGTGCCGACCTATCGCGGTCGCGGCTGAGCAGAGCTGCGAGGCGACGCACCGCCGGTGGCAGTGCGTCGGTCTTAACATGTCAGGCAAAGCTGCTGTCGTCGCTGCCGTCGCTATCGCCCGCATCGTCGGTCCAGCTGTCGCCACCGGCCTCGTCAGAGGCGTTCTGCAGGTATGTGTCTTCGCGGCTTACATCAGGATCCGCATCCGGCGCCGTGCCGGCATCCGGTGCATCGCCATAGTAATTGTTGATCACCGTCTCCTCGACGGGCGCGCTGCCGAACCCTTCGCTCTGGGGCGAACCCAGCCCGAGGCCGGCCATGTGCTGGCCAAAGATGCCGCTCAGCGAATTGGCAAGCAGCATCCCGCCGGCGACCCCGGCCGCGGTGCCGAGCGCACCGGTGAGGAAGCTGCCGCCGGAGGAGGGCGACCGCATCTGTGGCGACCACGGGCCGCTTGCCTGCGGCTGCGCCGGTGGGGCATAGGCCTGCTGCGGATAAGTCGGTTGCGAAGCGGCCGGCTGTGCAGGATTGGACGCAGCCGCACTGGCACTCCAGGGACCGCCCGCCGACGGACCGGCATTGACCGGTCGTGTCTGTGGCGTGGTGGACGAACGCGGCGGCTGGCTGGAGCCGAAGATCGAACTCAGGAAGCCGCCGCGCTCGCCGGTGCTGGCGGTTGCTCCCGCTTCCAGATCCCGGATCCGGCCCTCAAGCTCGCTGATTCGGGCAGCGGCTGCTTCCAGCCCCTTCTCCTGCACGATCACCGCCTGCGCCAGATAATAGGGGGAGGCTGGTTCGCTTCGTACAGCGTCGGCGATCAGGCGTTCCGCGTCGGGATCGCGCGGGGTATTCGCCGCGGACTGGATGCGGCCGAACAGGTCGGTCAAAAGCTGGCGTTCTTCCGGTGACATGCTGATCTCCTCGGCCACGGGTGTTCAATCAACCCATAGCCCAGGAGATAGGGCCGGATCGTGTTCGCGTCATCCGGCCTTTGGTTAAATCGCGGTAAGGTGGGAGGCTTAGCCGCCGAACACCATCGACACGCCGGCCAGCGCCGTCAGCACGCCCGCGACGCGCGATACGGAGGGTGCCAACCGGGTTGCGACGATGCCGAGGCCGATGCCGGCCGCGTGGAGGAGGGCGGTCGAGATGACGAAGCCCGCGCCGTACGACAGGGCACCGGCGACACCCAATTCAGCGCCGTGCGCATGGCCGTGGAACAGCGCAAACACGGCAACGACGGCAGCGCTTGCTCCGACCGGCAGCCGAACGGCCATCGCTACGAGGAGGCCGAGACCGATGACCGAGGCAAGGATCGCCGGCTCGACGAAAGGCAGCGAAATGCCGAGGACCGCCAGCCCGAAACCGAGCGCCATGGTGCCGACGAAGGCTGCCGGCACGACAGCCAGTGCCGCTCTGTTGCCCGGACGCGTGGCGATCTGTGCGGCCCACAGGCCGACCGCCACCATGGCCAGCACGTGGTCTGCACCGAAGACCGGATGCGACAGGCCGGCCGCCAGCGATCCGTGCTCCAGCGGATCGAGATGCGCCATTGCCGGTACTGCGGCCGTGGCAAAGAGGGCGGTGGCGAGCGGTAGACGTTTCAGCATGATGTTCCCCTGATCGTAACTGCTGCCGACGGCGTCTGCTGCAGTGCTTCGGCGCAAGATTAGGCAGTGCCCAAAAATCTGTCCATCC
Organism: Rhizobium sp. SAFR-030; assembly: GCF_059415005.1. NCBI lineage: Bacteria > Pseudomonadati > Pseudomonadota > Alphaproteobacteria > Hyphomicrobiales > Rhizobiaceae > Rhizobium > Rhizobium sp. SAFR-030. Next base: position 87,038 of record NZ_JBPFDO010000003.1, read on the forward strand.
GCAAAATGACGAAGCGTGCGGGGAGACGTGGCGCATCGGAGATCAGCCAGTGGTCGAGCTCTTGCGTCGCAGCACGGCGCATCAGTCCGGTTGGCCAGCCGTTCACCTTACCGGCAGCTTGCTGCGCCATCTTGCGTCTTTGGCGCATTGTTTTGTGCGACCGAACGCATTATGTCCGGGGTAAGGACATCCTAGTTTGGAGACTGCGCAATGCTCGACGAGAATGAAGACGACAAGACGAAGGAATTGCCGCTCGGCAAGGAAACGGAGGCGAATCTTTTCAAGTCGCGTTCGATCTTCATCTACGGCGGAATCACCATGGAGCTGGCGCAGAAGGTCTGCACCCAGCTGGTGGCGCTGGCCGCGGCCAGCGACGACGACATCCGCCTCTACGTGAATTCGCCCGGCGGCCACGTCGAATCCGGCGATTCGATCCACGACATGATCAAGTTCATCAAGCCGAAGGTGTGGATCATCGGCACCGGCTGGGTCGCCTCCGCCGGCGCTCTGATCTACGTTTCGGTGCCGAAGGAGCGTCGCCTCTGCCTGCCGAACACCCGCTTCCTGCTGCACCAACCCTCGGGCGGCACGCGCGGCATGGCATCCGATATCGAGATCCAGGCGCGCGAAATCATCAAGATGAACCAGCGGCTGATCAAGATCTTCGCTAAGGCAACCGGCCAGACCGAAGAGAAGATCGCCAAGGATATCGATCGCGACTACTGGCTTTCGGCAGAAGACGCCGTGCAGTACGGCCTGGCATCTAAGGTCATCGAAAGCGTCGCCGAGATCGGCTGAGCCGCTCGTTCGCCTTCGCTCGACTAAAAAGACCCGCCGGTTCTGCCGGCGGGTCTTTTCGTTCAGGCTCCGGCGAGCAGTCTTATGGCGATCGCCGTCATCACCAGCGCGATGGCCGCATCAAGGATGCGCCCGGCGGACGGACGCGCGAACAGCGGCCTCAGCCATCTGGCGCCATAGCCGAGCGAGAAGAAGAAAACGAACGAGGCGGTGATGGCGCCGCTTGCAAACACCACCTGGCTGCCGGCAAACTGGGTGGAGATCGTGCCGAGCAGGACGACGGTATCCAGATAGACATGCGGGTTGAGCCAGGTGAGCGCCAGACAGGTGACAAGCGTGCGGGCAAGCGTTCCGCCCTCGGCGCCATCGGCCACCAGTCCGTCTCCGGGTGCAAAGGCGGAACGAAGGCTGCGGATGGCATACCAGATCAGGAAGGCCGCCCCGGCAATCCGCATGACCGGATCGAGCCAGGGGAGAATGCGGGCGATGCCGGCGAAGCTGGTGACACCGATGGCGATCAGGATTGCATCGGAGACGGCGCAGGCAAGGCAGACTGCCAGCACGTGGGACCCGCGCAGACCCTGGCGCAGCACGAAGGCGTTCTGCGCGCCGATCGCCACGATCAGGCCCAGCCCCATGCCGAAGCCGGTGATGAAAACCGAAAAATCCATTGCCGCTGATGCCTCCGATCGATCTGCGCTCTCGATAGAAGGCGACCGGCATCGAGGCCAACGAATTCTGCTAATGCCGATGAAGCGAGATTGACGATGCTGGATTATCCTGCCCTGCGGGCGGTGGCGATGGTGGTCGAAACGGGGAGTTTCGAGAAGGCGGCAGCGGCCCTCCGCATCACCCCGTCGGCAGTCTCGCAGCGCGTCAAGCAGTTGGAGGAGCGGCTGGGAACGGTGCTGATCGTGCGTGGAAATCCGTGCGTCGCGACGAGCAAAGGCGCCTGGCTCTGCCGTCACATGGAGCATGTCGGGCTTCTCGAACAGGAGCTGCTGGCGCAACTGCCGACGCTGTCGGGCGGCGATGCGCCTCTGTCACGAGTAACGCTGCATCTGGCGACGAATGCCGACAGTCTCGGCACCTGGTTCCTGGCTGCGGTCAACCGCTTTGCCAGCGCCTCTGGTTGCCTGCTGAAGATCGAGGTGGACGATCAGGACCATACGGCCGAATGGCTGCAGGGCGGTCATGTGCTGGCGGCGGTGACCGGCGACGGACGGCCGGTGCGGGGCTGCCGGATGACGCCACTCGGCAGCCTGCGCTATATGGCAACCGCCAGTCCCGAATTCATCGCGCGCCATTTTGACGATGGCGTGACGCCGGAGGCTCTTGCCCATGCGCCGTCGCTAACCTTCAACCAGAAGGACGGGCTGCAGCAGCGCTGGGTGCAGCAGGTCTTTGGCCGGACGATCAGCCCGCCGACCCACTGGCTGCCCTCGACGCAAGGGTTTGTCGAGGCGTCGCTCGGCGGGCTCGGCTGGGGAATGAACCCGATCCAGCTGGTGCGTGATCATCTGAAGAGCGGCGCGCTGGTGGAACTGGTGGCGGAGACGCCGCTCGACGTGCCGCTGTTCTGGCAGGTCAACCGGCTGGCAGCCGATCCACTGGCGGACCTGACGCGCGAGATCGTGGCAGCGGCCCGCCGCGCGCTGGAGCTTTGATCGCCACGCCGACGGGGTTGCCGTCAGCGCACCACCGGTTCGCCGTGATAGCGGCGACGCGACGGTTTCGAGACGCCGAAGCCGACCTCCATCATCAGCCGCGGCCTGGACTTCGCCAGCGTCCCCATGTGGAAGCCGAACGGATCTTCGACGAAACCGAAGCCGGCCTTGCCGGTCAGCGTCTCGGCATTCTCCGGCCCGTAATATTCCAGCACCTCTTCCGAGGGATGGCCGACGAGCAGGGTCAACTGATGCTTGAGCCGCCGCTTGCGATGGCTGCCGCGCACGAAGACATGCGGACCGGCCTGATCGTCGACGTCCGACAGGTAGAAGAAGAATTTCAGCATCCGCCAGTCGTCGAGATCGAAGTGGAACTTGAACGAGGCGCGGTTCAGATCATCCTCGGATGCCGACTTAGTCGGAAACGTCCACCAGGTGCGCGTGGTGATGAGCTTGGCCTCGCCACCGAGATAGTGCTGGGCGATGGCGAGCAGCAGCGGATCGTCCTGGACCGCGACCGCCGCCTTGCACTGCATGACCCGTTCGAAATGATGGCCGCTGAGGATGGGGCGGCCGAACTGCGCCTCTGCCTGCGCATGGTCACGGGCGCGAAATTCAAGGCTGCGGTCGAAATTGCCGAAGCAGGGCGTCCTTTCGGCGAAATCGGAGATTTCCTGGTGGATGTCTGCGGGAAGCTCGAGGCCGGTGAAGATGCCGTCCCGGCGCAGCGCCTCGGCAACCTTCTCCGCCTGCAGAGGGCCGAACATCGAGGTGCCGGGTGGCGTCGGCGGTGCCCGCCTGGCGGTCAGCCAATGGGCGCGGCGAAACGGCATCGTCCGGCCGAGTACGAACATCGGCAGCCATGCCGGGTTTTCCCTGAGATCGGTCAGATAGGTCGGAACGCGCGCCGCCATGCGCCTGAACGTGCCGCCACTGCGGGCGATCGTCTCCAGGTCCGTCTTCGGCTTGCGCGGTTGAGTGGGTTTGGAAGGTCCGGGCTGAGAGGTGCCAAGCATCTGCTATCCTCGTTCTTTCCATGGCCATGCCATGCTCTGATCGACCCGCATCCCCATACGTATATTAGTCCAGCAGAGCGCATACCGCAATGCAGCATTGAAATGTGATTTACATTCGGTTTCGCGGCAGACAGCAAGCTGTGGCGAAATGGCACGCGCGATCGCTGGCGTTTGCCACATGCCGGTGGGAGGTCGTAGCTTCCGGAACTGTCGCCTTCCCACGTTAGACGCCTCCCGCAGGTGACGGGTTTCAACTTGCCTCCCAATGAAAAACCCCGCCGGAGTGCTCCGGCGGGGTCTTGTCTGTCACCCGGTGGTGAGGATCAGAACTGGACGGGGCGGTCGCCGTCCTCGTCCTTGATGCGGGTCGGAAGACCGATGCGGTTGAGGAGGTTGATGAACGGCTTGGGCGGCAGTTCCTCGACGTTCGCCATCTTCTTCACGTCCCACTCGCCGGTGGCGATGAGCATCGCGGCGGCGACCGGCGGCACGCCGGCGGTGAACGAGATGCCCTGGCTGCCGACCTCGTTATAGGCTTCCTTGTGATCGGCGACGTTGTAGAGGAAGACGGTCTTTTCCTTGCCGTCCTTGAAGCCCTTCACATAGTCGCCGATGCAGGTCTTGCCCTCGTATTCCGGTGCCAGCGACGACGGGTCGGGCAGGCAGGCCTTGACGACCTTCAGCGGCACCACCTCGGATCCGTCGGCGAGCTTCACCGGCTGTTCGGAGAGAAGGCCGATCGACTTCAGCACCGTAAAGACGTTGATGTAGTGGTCGCCAAAGCCCATCCAGAAGCGGACGTCGGCGCCGTCCATGTTCTTTGCCAGCGAATGTACCTCGTCATGGCCACAGAGATAGGCGCGGCGGGTGCCGACCACCGGCAGGTCATAGTCCTTGCCGATCTCGAACATCTTGTTGACCTGCCATTCGCCGCCCTGCCACGAATACACGACGCCAGTGAACTCACGAAAATTGATTTCCGGGTCGAAGTTGGTGGCGAAATACCTGCCGTGGCTGCCGGCATTGATGTCGACGATATCGACGTCCGTCACCTTGTCGAGATACTCGTCCTTGGCAAGCCGCGCATAGGCATTGACGACGCCCGGATCGAAGCCGGCGCCGAGGATGGCAGTGATGCCCTTTTCCTCGCACTCGGCAGCCCGCTTCCACTCATAGTTTCCGTACCACGGCGGCGTTTCGCAGATCTTGTTCGGCTCTTCATGAATGGCGGTGTCGATGTAGGCGACGCCGGTATCGATGCAGGCCCGAAGGACCGACATGTTGAGGAAGGCGGTGCCGACATTGATGACGATCTCGACGCCGAGCTTGCGGATGAGCGCCTTGGTCGCCTCGATGTCGAGCGCGTCCAGCGCGTGCGCCTCAAGGACGCCGTCCTGCTTCATCGCCTTCTTTTCGTGGACGGAGGCGATGATCTTGTCGCACTTCGCCTTGGTGCGCGAGGCGATATGGATTTCGCCCAGGACGTCGTTGTTCTGGGCGCACTTATGCGCAACGACCTGGGCGACGCCACCGGCGCCGATGATGAGCACGTTCTTCTTCATGATGCGGACCAAACTCCTTCGTGTCCAATCGTCAGAAGCCTCTCAGGAGAGGCTTTGTTCGTAGTCCGTGTAGTCGAACTCGCGGACCGTCCTGATGCTGCCATCCAATTCGCGGATGGCGATTGACGGCATTTTCACGCCGTTAAACCAGTTTTTCTTGACCATCGTGTAACCGGCAGCGTCCTGGATCGAAATCCGGTCGCCGACCTTCAGTTCATGGTCGAAATTGAATTCGCCGAACACATCGCCGGCCAGGCACGACTTGCCACAGACCATGTAGCGATGCGGGCCGTCGCTCGGCGGCAGCTTGGCGTTCTCCCGGTAGATCAGCAGGTCGAGCATGTGTGCCTCGATCGAGCTGTCGACGACGGCGAGGTTCTTGCCGTTGTAGAGCGTGTCGAGCACCGAGACTTCGAGCGTCGTGGATTTGGTGATCGAAGCCTCGCCGGGCTCGAGATAGACCTGCACGCCGAACTCGCCGGCAAACCGCTTCAGGCGCTCCGCCAGCTTCTCCAGGGGATAGTCGTCGCCGGTGAAGTGGATGCCGCCGCCAAGGCTCACCCATTCGGCACGCTTGAGAAGAGGTGCAAACTTTTCCTCGATCTCGCCGAGCATGCGGTCGAACAGCTCGAAATCGGAATTTTCGCAATTGTTGTGGATCATGAAGCCGGAGATCATCTCCATCACCGGCTCGACCTTTTTCACATCCCATTCGCCCAATCGCGAGAAGGGCCGGGCAGGGTCAGCAAGATCAAAGCTCGAGGACGAGACGCCGGGATTGAGGCGCAGGCCGCGGGTGATGCCTGACGCCTTGTCGGCAAACCGGGTCAGCTGGCCGATCGAATTGAAGATGATCTTGTCGGCATGAGATACCACGTCGTCGATCTCGTAATCGGCATAGGCGACGGAGTAGGCATGCGTTTCCTTGCCGAAACGTTCGTGCCCGAGGCGCACCTCATTGAGCGACGACGACGTCGTGCCATCCATGTAATCGCGCATAAGGTCGAAGACCGACCAGGTGGCAAAGCACTTCAGGGCCAGCAGGGCCTTGGCACCGGAAAGCTCCCGAAGCCGGGCGATCTTCTCCATGTTCTGAAGGAGCTTCGACTTGTCGATCAGGTAATAGGGCGTTTCCATTCGAAACCGTTTCCTTCCCGCAGGGACAATGCAAGGACGTCAGACAGGGCAGGAGCGTCAGACAGGGCAAGCGCGCCAGATAGGCAATAGGGGGCCGGAACGCAAGTGGGAGCGGGGGATATGCCCCGGTTGTCGGCGGCAAACGATTGCCCGGCGCCTCAGCGTTGTCACTCAGTCAGGCGGTCCGGCATCCGCGGGTGACGGATCTGCTTCAGGCAGGGCTTGCAACCCAACATTCTTTTTGATCTTCAGGTTCCACCCGTCCGCCGCTGAAGAGACCCACAGATGCTGAAAGATTTCTCGCTCCAGGCCATGATCATGGGTCTGCTGACGGCGTTCGTCGGCTTCGTCAGCTCTTTTGCGGTCATCATGCAGGGTCTGACGGCGGTCGGTGCGGAGCCTGGCGAAGTGGCGTCAGCACTGCTCGCCCTGTCGCTGCTGATGGGGCTGCTCGGCATCCTCCTGCCGATCTGGAAGCGGATGCCGATCAGCATTGCCTGGTCGACCCCCGGCGCGGCGCTGCTGACGAGCGTCGGCATCATCGAGGGCGGTTTTCCGGCAGCTGTCGGCGCCTTCGTCATGACCGGAGCGCTGATCGTGCTCTCGGGTCTGTTTTCGCCGCTCGGCCGGGCGATCCGCATGATCCCGGCGCCGCTCGCCAATGCGATGCTTGCCGGCATCCTGGTCAACCTCTGCCTGGCGCCGGTCAAGGCCGTGTCGTTCAACCCGTGGCTCGGCCTGCCGATCGTCATCACCTGGATCCTGGTTTTCGTCTGGAAGCGGATCTGGGCAGTGCCGGCCGCACTGGCGGCCTTCGTCGTGGTGCTGGTTCTCGGCGTCGACCTGCCGCCGGACGTGCTGTCGGAACTCGGCCGCTCCATCCATCCGGAACTGATCTTCGTTCCGCCGCACTTCACATGGCACGGTTTCGTGTCGGTGGCGTTGCCGCTGTTCATCGTCACCATGGCCTCGCAGAACATCCCGGGCATCGCCATCCTCAAGGCGAACGGTTTTGAGCCGCCGGCCAACACGCTGTTTTCGCTGACCGGCCTCTGTTCCCTCATTGCCGCGGTGTTTGGTGCCGTGCCGGTCAATCTGGCAGCGGTGACGGCTGCAATGTGCGCCAGCGAGGAGGCGCACCCCGATCCGCAGCGCCGCTACTGGTCAGCACTGATCGGTGGCGTCGGCTATATCCTTCTCGGACTGCTGTCGTCGGCAATCATCGCCTTCGTCGCGCTGTCGCCGCCGATCCTGCTGCAGGCAGTTGCGGGCCTGGCGCTCGTCGGGGCATTTTCAGGCTCGGCGCAGGCGGCCTTCCGCGACGCAGAGAGCCGCGAGGCGGCGGCGGTGACGTTCCTGGTCACGGCCTCCGGCGTGGCATTCGCGGGCATCTCCGGCGCCTTCTGGGGACTGATCGCCGGCGCGGCGATTCTCAGCCTCAAGCGAGTGGTATCCCAGGGGTGAAGGGCTCGCTCTTCTGGCGGCTTCGTGATCTGATGCGGAATGCAGTTCGAGTTCGATCCCGCCAAGAGCACGGCCAACAAGGAGAAGCACGGAATTGATTTCGTGGAAGCTCAGGCTTTGTGGCGCGACGTAAACAGCATCTCGACGCCGGGGCGCTCGCAAGACGAAGCACGCTATGGTATCATCGGGATAATTGGCGGGAAGCACTGGGTTGGCTATTTCACCATCAGGGGCCGCTACATTCGCATCATTTCCGTGCGGAGGGCGCGGGACGCGGAGAGGAAGCACTATGAAGACAATAACCGCCGCTGAATTTGATCGAAAATTCGATGATGGCGAAGATGTCAGTGAATACTTCGACTGGGCGAATGCGCGCCGCGTCAACTGGGAGCACGAACTGGTCGAACTGGAGCTTCCCAAGGAAGAGTTGGCGGAGTTGGATGCCGAAGTCGCGCGTCTCGGAACGAGCAGGGAACGCCTCGTCACGAAATGGGTGCGCGAGCGGCTCCAAGGCAAGTTCGCCGCCGAATAACCGGCTTGCACGACGAGCCGACGCAGGTTATCACTTTCACCATGAAGATTTCGGGCGAGATCATTTCTGCTTCATACGCCGCGGGCCACATGGCTGACCGCGCGTCTTCGTTCGCCCTGAACTCGCTTCTTCTCCTCGGCCTTATCCGCGGTTGCCGGGTCCGTTGAGGAGCGCCCGGCGGCCGACACAGCCCGCCGGCTAGAGCTCCTCGCACAAAAATCCCACAATGTGACCGAAAGCCTCGGATGAGGCCTTGATCCGCGCACGCGCAGCTTTAACAGCCTCAGGCTACAAGCGCCGGCGCTGGACGCGAAGGAGACGAAGACATGGACGCGAAGACATCTGCAGCATCGCAGACCGCCACCGGCCCGAAGGGCATGCCAGACGCATCCCGCAAGTACCGCGCCTACCCGCAGATCCAGATCCCCGACCGCACCTGGCCCTCTAAGGTGATCGACAAGGCGCCGATCTGGTGCTCGGTCGACCTGCGCGACGGCAACCAGTCGCTGATCAACCCGATGGGCCATGACCGCAAGGCGCGCATGTTCAAGCTGCTGCTCGACATGGGCTTCAAGGAAATCGAGATCGGCTTCCCGTCCGCCTCGCAGACTGACTTCGACTTTGCCCGCTGGTGCGTGGAAGAGGGCGGCGTGCCGGAAGACGTGTCGCTGCAGGTGCTGGTGCAGTGCCGGCCGGAACTGATCACCCGCACGTTCGAGGCGCTGGAAGGCGCCCACAAGCCGATCATCCACTTCTACAATTCAACGTCCGAACTGCAGCGCCGGGTGGTGTTTGCCAAGGACGTGCCGGGCATCAGGCAGATCGCCGTGGATGCGGCCAAGATGATCATCGACATGGCCGAAAAGGCCGGCGGTGGCTACCGCTTCGAATATTCGCCGGAAAGCTTTACCGGCACCGAGCTGGAGGTGGCGCTGGACATCTGCAACGCGGTGATCGCCGAAATCAAACCGACGGCCGACAACAAGCTGATCCTCAACCTGCCGTCGACGGTCGAAATGGCAACACCCAACATCTATGCCGACCAGATCGAGTGGATGTGCCGCAACCTCGACAACCGCGAAAACATCATCGTCTCGCTGCATCCTCACAACGACCGGGGCACCGGGATCGCCGCCACCGAACTGGGTTTGATGGCGGGTGCCGATCGCGTCGAGGGCACGCTGTTCGGCAATGGCGAGCGCACCGGCAATGTCGACGTCGTGACCTTGGCGCTCAACATGTTCACGCAAGGCATCGATCCCGAGCTGGACTGCACCGATATCGAGCGGATCAAGGCGGTCTACGAGTACTCCAACGAGATGGTCATTCCCGAGCGCCACCCTTACGTCGGCGAACTCGTCTATACCGCCTTCTCCGGTTCGCACCAGGATGCCATCAACAAGGGCATGAAGGCGATCAAGACCGCCAACTCGCCGGTATGGGAAGTGCCCTACCTGCCGATCGATCCGCAGGATGTCGGCCGGACCTACGAGGCGATCATCCGCATCAATTCGCAGTCCGGCAAGGGCGGCATCGCCTACATTTTGAGCCAGGATTACGGCATCAACCTGCCGCGCAACCTCCAAGTTGAGTTCCGCGAGGAGATCCAGCGGATCACCGATGAGGAGGGCAAGGAGCTTCCGGCCAAGCGCATCCATGAGAGCTTCATGCAGCGTTATGTGGAGCAGCCGGATGCACGGCTGAAGTTTATTGACCACCACACCTATCCGGCTGGCCTCGACCAGAAGGGGATCCGCATCGTCGCCGCCGAAATCAGTGACAAAGGTGAAGTGAAGCGGATCGAGGGCAAGGGTACAGGTCCGATCGACGGTTTCGTCAACGCGCTGTCCAGCTACCTCGGCATCGACCTCTCCGTCGCCGACTATTCCGAGCATTCGCTCCAGCACGGCTCGAATGCCTCGGCCATCGCCTATGTGGAGATGGAGCACGCCGGAGGAAAACTGTTCGGCGCCGGGGTCAACCAGAACATCGTCACCGCTTCGCTGGAGGCGATCGTCTCGGCCGCAAACCGGGTGCTGGAGGCCCGCTGAGCCGAAACAGAAAACGCCTGCAAGGGGAGCGTCGGCGGACCTCGGTCCCGTCCGCTCCCCGGCTACCGCACTCAGAGCGTCTACTGCCATCTGGATCTCGAACCTCCAGATGGTAGCCAGCTGCGAGACAACAGGATCGGGGCCGCAACTCCAATTTCTTGTGGTGGAAAAGTTTTAGTCTAATTTTAGATAACGGTAAATCTCGTGGCGGTTGTATTGCGCTGCTGCAGTTCGCGAGAGGGCCTGATCATGTCGTTCCGTCGGTTATTCAGTTCCCGTCGCCTGTCGGAAGACATGGCGGCCCTTTCGCGATCGCAGGCGATGATCTGGTTCAAGCCGGATGGCACGGTCATCGACGCCAACGACAATTTCTGCAGCACTCTCGGCTATGAACTCGACGAGATCGTCGGCAGGCATCACCGGATCTTCTGCGCGGAGCAGGTCTCGACAGCGCCCGATTATGCGAGGTTCTGGAGCGATCTTGCCGCCGGAAACTTCAAGAACGGCCAGTTCTGCCGCCAGACCAAAAGCGGCAAGGACGTCTGGATCCAGGCATCCTACAATCCTGTGTTCCGCGGCGATCGCGTCGTCCGGGTGTTGAAGATCGCCAGCGACATCACGTCCTCGAAGCTCGAAGCGCTGAACGATATCAATCGTTTGCGTGCGATCGACCAGTCGCAGGCGATCATCGAGTTCGAGACCGACGGCACCGTCGTCAAGGCAAACCAGAATTTCCTGTCGGCAATGGGCTACCGGCTCGAGGAAATTGTCGGCCGGCATCACCGCCTGTTCTGCGACCCCGCCTATGTCGCAAGCGACGACTACCATCGCTTTTGGGAGCGTCTGCGCGGCGGCGAATTCATTGCCGACGACTTCGTGCGCATCGGCAAGGGCGGCGGCAAGGTGTGGATCCAGGCCGCCTATACGCCTGTCTTCAATGCCGAAGGCAAGGTCTACAAGGTCATCAAGGTGGCGACCAACATCACCGCCCGCATGGCGGCGGTCGAGACGATCGGCAAGGCCATCGGCAGTCTCGCGGCGGGCGATCTGACCGTCGACATCGCCGGCGACATCGATCCGGCACTCGAAAAGGTACGGTCCGACTTCAACCTGGCCGCGAGGTCACTGGAGCAGACCGTCGGGTCGATCAAGCAGTCGGCAGGCGTACTTGCCTGCAATGCGCGCGTCATCAACACGATTTCCGACGACATCGCCAAGAGTGCCGAGAAGCACGCGGCGTCGGTCGAGGAGACTGCGGCGGCGCTCGAGGAAATCACCACCACCGTCCGCGATTCCAGCGCCCGCGCCAGCGATGCCATGCAGCTGGTGGCCGGCACGCGGGCCTCCGCCGAAGCCTCCGGCAAGATCGTTGAGGATGCCACCGCGGCCATGGAGAAGATCGCCGGATCGTCGAAGGAAATCGAGAACATCATCAGCGTCATCGACGAGATCGCCTTCCAGACCAACCTCCTGGCGTTGAATGCGGGGGTCGAGGCGGCGCGTGCCGGCGAGGCGGGCAAGGGCTTTGCCGTCGTCGCCCAGGAGGTCCGCGAGCTCGCCCAGCGCTCGGCAAGTGCTGCAAAGGACATCAAGGCGCTGATCTTTACCTCGGCGGCCTCGGTCAAGCATGGGGTGTCGCTGGTCAACAGCACGGGCGAGGTGCTGCGCGAGATCGTCGATCAGGTGAAGCAGGTGGACATGAACGTCCAGGCGATTTCGACCGCGGCGCGCGAACAGTCGCTCGGCATCAACGAGATCAACACCGCCATCGGCATGCTCGACCAGGGGACGCAGAAGAATGCCGTGACTGTGGAAGAGGCGAATGCCGCGGCACAGACCCTGGCCTTGGAGGCGGAGAACCTCTACGGCCTGATCGAGAAGTTCCGGGTATCAGGCGAGGCACCGGCACGGGGAGCGGTCGTCCCGACGACCTGGCTTCGAACGGTTGCTTGAGGATGTTCGCGCCGAAAGCTGCCCAGGACGTCAGATGATGCCGGCGATTTTGCCGGCCAGGCCGTCCAGATAGGCATCGGACGAAGGGCCGGTCAGCACGTAGCTTGCCTGCTGTCCGTGCCAGACGACGAGGCCGATATCGTCGCGGATGACTTCCTGCATATCCGCATCGGAGGGCGTCAGGCTCTTGGCGAAGGAGATGGCGATGACTTCGGCATCACGGTTGCGGTAGACGAGCTGGCCGACCGGGCGGCCACCGGCGGAATAGAGCCTGGCGCCGACGAATTCCAGGTCTTCGCTTCTGAGATCGGGGATCCGGAAGGAGACGCCCGTGGTTGCCATCAGCCAGTCGACAATGTGCGCCGATTCGGCTGCCGGGACTTCGACGAGATGGCGCGACTGGCGGGAGAACAGACGGTAGTTCGAGACAACGTCATCGAGCCAGGCCTTGTTCGGGTCGCCGGCGAGATCTGCATAGGTGGTCATCTGCGGGCGGGAGGCGAACATGTAGCCGGCGCCGGCGCCGAGCGCGAACATCAGCAGCGAAGATGCGATCACCACGTTCAGCGTCGGCTTGATCCGCGGTCGGCTGGGGCCGGCCTTCGGCAGCCTCACGGCGCGCCGCGGTTCGGACGCAGTCTTGATCGAACGCACGAGGTCGAGCGAGACGGGCTCCTTCAGGAGGTCGGCAAAATGCAGGCGGCCGAAATCGTCGACGCTTTTCAGCATTTCCGCCTGGGCCCGGGCCTGGGCATCCGCCTGGATGAGCGCTTCGACGGCTGCCCGGTCGGCATCCGACAGTTCACCGTCGAGCATGGCGGAAAGCTGAGCCTCGAGCTGCTTGCGGTTGTCGATCATCAGGCGCGGCGCTCCGTCGTTTCAACCGCGAGTTGGGCAAGCTCGCAGCGGGCGGCGACCATGGTCGTGGCGATCGCATCCGGGGTGCCGCCCATGACGGCGGCAGCCTCGCGGTAGCTCAACTTTTCGACGGCGCAGAGCAGGAAGACGGAAGCGCATTCCTCCGACAGGAGATCGATCAGCGCCCGACCATTGCCGACTTGCCCCGTGTAGCGTTGGGCCGTGACACGCAAGGTCTCGGACGGACGGCGCTTGACCGGCTCCGCGCGCACGAGGCTGCGCACGGCAGCAAACAGCCGCACTTCGAGCCGCGTATCGCCCTTCCACATGTGCGACTTCTGGATCGCCTGCTCACAGGCCTGGATGACAATCGCATCGACCCTTGCTGGATCGCGCAGAAGCGTCAGCGCAAAGCGCCGGATCTTCGGCAACAGGGCTACGAGGTCTCGTCTGATATCGATGCGGTGGTTGGCGTCCATGGGATGCGACCGGCTCGTTTCACATTCGGGTACGTCAGAGGAGATATGGCAGCACATTAAAACAGCCAGGGCTTTCGCCAAACTGGTTTACGATTCCTATAAAAGCGGTGGCACTGCCTGGAGCGGAGGCGGATCGCCGTAAAGAACCCGGCGCTCCTCGTGCGCGATCGCATCGGCTTCAGGCGTCAGCCCGAATCGATCGCAGGCGAGGTTCCAAGCGCCGGGTTCCCCAGAGAGCGAGAACAGGTTGTAGGCGGCCGGAGGCTTGTGGCCACCAGGCCCCTGCGACGCGGATGCAATGCCGAGGACCGGCACTTCTCCGTGATGCGTCTTCAGCCTGTAGAGCGTGTTGAGATGCGTGTGGCCGTGCAGTACGAGTTCCGCGCCGCCCATCGACATCGCGGCGGCAAACCGGCGGATGCCGATCATCCGCTTGTGCGACGACGCGGCGCCGCGGATCGGCGGGTGATGGATCAGCACGACGCGGAACAGGCCCTGTTCTCCGGCGCGCTTCAGGAGGTTCACCGTTTCGCGCGCCTGGCGGGCGCTGAAATAGCCGCCTGCCGAGAACGGCAGCGTCGCGTTGGAGGTCGAGCAGCCGATGATGGCGATCGGACCGCGCTGGCGGTAGGTGGGGAAGATGTGCTCCTCATCCCAGGCCTGAGGATCGTCGTCGCTGGCGATGAAGGGATACCATTCGCGCACCGACCGGTCGTGAGCACCGGGCACATAGGCATCGTGATTGCCGGGCACAACAGTGGTTTCGGCAGGCTCGCCGACGCTGCGCAGCCATTCGCCGGCGAGCTTGATCTCGATCGACGTGGCCAGGTTGACCAGGTCGCCAGTGATCATCAGGTGATCGGGCACGCGCAGGCGCATGTCGCTCAACAGAAGATCGAGCGTGTTGACAAGCAGATGCTTACGCCTGTTACGGTGCCAGTTGATAAAGCCGGTAATCCGCTTTGAAGCCAGTTCACGCACTGTCAGGCGCGGCAGAGGACCCAGATGAATGTCGGAGATATGCGCAAACGTGAACATGAAGCGAGACATAGAGCCTAGCGTGGGAGGGGACAAGCCGGGAGCCGGGGAGGGCGTTCCCGAGGTCAGTGGGTGGCGAACGCGGTCGATGGTGTTTTTGTTGCATAAGCTGTTTGCCCTGACACGCGGCATGACGCTTGGCGTACGGGCCGCCTGCTTCGACGAAACGGGCCGCATCTTTCTCGTGCGCCACACCTATGTGCCCGGCTGGTACATGCCGGGCGGCGGCGTGGAGCGCGGCGAGACGGTGGCCGGCGCACTGGTCAAGGAACTGCGCGAGGAAGGCAATCTGGAGATCATCGGCACGCCGGAGCTCCTTCGGATCTACCAGAACCGGAAGGCGAGCAATCGCGATCACGTTGCCTTCTACCGGCTCAAGGTGCGCCAGACGGCACCGCGTCGCCCGGACCGCGAGATCGCCGAAAGCGGGTTCTTTGCCCTCGACGCACTGCCCGCGGACGTGACGCAGGCGACACTGCGCCGCCTGCGGGAACTTGACGGCTCAATGCCGCCCTCGGATACCTGGTAGGCGCCACGGCGGCTACCGGATGGACCCTAATCAGCCGGTCCGAGCGCCTCGCGTCCGTGTGGCGCGTCGAGGTCGAGAACCGGTCCGGCTGGTACGATGCCGGTCGGATTGATGTTCTTGTGGCTGCGGTAGTAGTGCGCCTTGATGTGGCGCAGGTTGACCGTCTCGCGGATGCCCGGCTGCTGGTAGAGGTCGCGCAGGTAGGCCGACAGGTTCGGGTAATCGGCAATGCGACGCAGGTTGCACTTGAAGTGACCGACATAGACCGGATCGAAGCGGACGAGGGTGGTGAACAGCCGCCAGTCGGCCTCGGTCAGGCGGTTGCCGACGAGATAACGGTCTTTGGCGAGCCGCGCATCCAGCTGATCCAGCGTCTGGAAAAGAGCCGTGACAGCTTCCTCGTAGGCCTCCTGGCTGGTGGCAAAACCGGCCTTGTAGACACCGTTGTTGACGGTGTCGTAGACGAGCGCGTTGATGCTGTCGATCTCCGCCAGAAGATCACCCGGGGCAAAGTCTTCCTTTGATACGGTCAGCCCGTCGAAGGCGGAATTGAACATGCGGATGATGTCGGCCGACTCGTTGGACACGATGGTGTTCTGCTGCTTGTCCCAGAGGACCGGCACGGTGACCCGGCCACTGTAAGCCGCGTCAGCCCTTGTGTAGACCTGCCAGAGGGCGGCGCTGCCGAAGAGATCGTCGGCCGTCGCATCCGCATCGTCCTGCGGCCGGAATTCCCAGCCATTCTCCAGCATCAGCGGATGGACGACCGAGACCGAGATCAGATCGTCGAGCTTCTTCAGCTTGCGGAAGATCAGCGTCCGGTGCGCCCAGGGACAGGCAAGCGAGACGTAGAGGTGGTAGCGGCCGCTTTCCGCCTTGAAGCCGGGCTTGCCGGTCGGGCCGGCGCTGCCATCGGCCGTCACCCAGTTGCGGAAGACAGACTGCGAGCGCTTGAAGTGGCCGCCCGTCGATTTCGTGTCGTACCAGACGTCTTTCCAGACGCCTTCCACCAGCATGCCCATGATGCTTCCTTTCCGTGCCAACTCTTCTCATCCTCATGTGGCAGCAGCGGGCGGCAAATTCGAGCCCGCCCGGCGAAGACGATGTGTTTTCGATAGACGACAAAAAAATTTGCTGCTATTTCGCTTTCCAATCGAGGATATGCACGACATGACTGACGCCCGGAACCTGCGACGACGCTGATCGAAACTTGAACGGTGCCTGACGGCGCCGCGCCGATCCTTGTCCAGTCTGCCAGTGGTTTCAGCATCCTATGCCCAAGCACGATCTCGTCTACCTCACCGAGGACGCGTCGCACGACGCCATCATCGAACTCATCAATGCCGAAGCTTTCGGTCCGGGCCGCTTCGCGAAGGCCGCGGCTCGTATCCGCGAGCAGGGTCCGCACGACCGCTCGCTGTCCTTCGTCTGCGCCGACGATGGCGAAACCATTGCGTCCGTGCGCATGACGGCCGTCAGGGCCGGTGGCGTCGATGGCCATCTGCTCGGTCCGCTCGCGGTCAGGCCGTCGCACAAGAACCGCGGTATCGGCCGCGAACTGGTGCGCATCGCCATCGAGGCTGCCCGTCGCAAGGGCTCCGAGGCTGTCATCCTGGTCGGCGATCCGCCCTACTACATGCCGCTCGGCTTCGAGAAGGTGGCCTACCAGGCACTGGCGTTTCCTGGGCCGGTGGATCCGGGCCGCGTGCTGGTGGTGCCGATGGGCGATGATGTCCATGCACGGCTGAAGGGCGTCATCGCCTGGCAGGCATGGGAGCCATCCTCAGCCATGATCGCCGACGCCGCCGAGTAGCGCGCCCGATCACGTTCGCATCCTTCCAGGTCTGCCGCACAGGCTGGCTGGCGCAAGCCCGGCAATCCGGATAAGTCCTGTCTCGTCGCGCGGCCATGGCGGTTGCACGATAAGGGGAACGAGGGACAGGTTGATGGCAGCGATGACGATGGACGAGGCGCTCGATCACGCCGGCGCCGGACGTTACCAGAAGCGGCTGATGGGGATCTTCGGGCTCGTCTGGACCGCCGATGCGATGCAGGTTCTGGCCGTCGGCTTCACCGCCGCGTCGATTGCCGCGAGTTTCGGCCTGACGGTTCCGCAGGCGCTGCAGACGGGCACGGCCTTCTTCCTCGGCATGCTGCTCGGGGCGCTCGGCTTCGGCCGGCTCGCCGACCGGATAGGCCGTCGGCGCGTGCTCATCGTCACGGTGGCCTGCGACGCCGTGTTCGGCACGCTGTCGATCTTCGCGCCCGATTTCACCATCCTGCTCATCCTGCGTTTCCTCACCGGCGCGGCTGTCGGCGGTACGTTGCCGGTCGATTACGCGATGATGGCGGAATTCCTTCCGGCCCGAAACCGCGGCCGATGGCTGGTGCTGCTCGAGGGCTTCTGGGCCATCGGCACGCTGATCGTTGCGCTCGCCGCCTGGGCGGCAAGCCTTGCCGGCGTCGCCGATGCCTGGCGCTATATCTTCGCGGTCACCGCCATCCCGGCGATCGCGGGCATCGGCCTGCGCTTCCTCGTGCCGGAATCGCCGCTCTACCTGATGCGGTCCGGCCGCAACGCGGAGGCGAAGGCGATCATCGACGAAATTCTCGTGGTCAACGGCCGGGAACCGCTTGCCCCAGAGACGAGCCTCGTCTCGCCGGCGCCGATCAAGGCGGGCGGCCTGTTTTCCGGCGACCTGCGCCAGCGCAGCATCATGATCCTGGCGATCTGGTTTCTGGTGTCCGTGTCCTACTACGGCGTCTTCACCTGGATGCCGGCACGGCTGGCGGGCGAAGGTTTCGGCTTCGTGCGCGGCTACGGGTTCCTGGTGCTGGTGGCGCTGGCGCAGATCCCCGGCTATGCGCTGGCTGCCTACGGCGTGGAGAAATGGGGTCGCCGGCCGACCCTGATCGGCTACTGCATCCTCTCGGCGCTCGGTTGCCTGCTGTTCGTTGCAGCCCCCAGCGCCATGCTGATCGGCGCAGCACTGCTGCTGATGAGCTTTGCCCTGCTTGGCACCTGGGGCGCTCTCTATGCCTATACGCCGGAGCTGTTTCCGACGACGCTGCGGGCCACCGGAATGGGGGCGGCGGGCGCCATGGCACGGCTCGGCGGGCTGCTGGCCCCGTCGCTCGTCGGCTATGTCGTCGTCCAGGGGCTCGGCCTGACGATCGGCATCTTTGCAGGATTGCTGGCGATGGCAGCCGTCGCTGCCATGCTGATCAAGACGGAGACGCGCCAGGCATCGCTTGCCTGATCCTGACCTGCCGCCAGCTCTTCCCTGGCCAGGGCGAGATCCCGCCGACAAACCTGCGTGCCGATCGAGCGCGCAGGTTTTTTTGTCAGAGGGTCTTCCTGAGGAAGGCGCGGGTGCGGTCGCCGACGAAATTCGGGATCTCTCCGAACACTTCGTAGCCGTGCCGCCGATAGGCCTTCAGCGCCGTCGGGTTGAAGGTGTCGATCCAGGCGCCGTGGCAGCCGCGCAATCGTGCCTCCGTCTCGGCCAGTTCCAGCATCTTCCCTGCCAGCCCCTTGCCACGATGCTCCTCCGGCACGACGAGGTTCTGGGTGAACAGCCATCCCCAGGCGGTGTAGCCGACCAGACCGCCGGTCACCGTTCCATCTTCATCGCGGATCAGAACCGCGAGGTGCTTGCGCCCCGAAGGCCCGACGTCATCGGTGTTGAAGGCGGAGAGGGCAGCCAGAACTGCAGCCATCTCGGGCTCGGAAGGCTCCGTCGCCAGATGCAGGAGATCACTCATCGTCCCTCGCGCCACCACATGGCCGACACGGCAAACAGCAGGGCGGCCAGACCGGCAAAGCCTGCAAACAACGGTGTCGTATCGATGCCGCGCAGCACCGTCTCGTCGGTCATGCGGATCACCATCCGGTTGGGGTCGACGACCCGCACCTCGCCGCGTACCGGCAGGATGTCGGGAAGGCTGACCCCATCGCCATCCTCCACACGCGCCACCATTCCCCTGGTCTTCTGGGCGTAGGGGGCAAGCGTGTCGGTGGTCGAGATCATCGCCTTGAACTCCGGCGCATCGACGGCGCCGATGTGCACGAGCGTCGAGAACTCGCCGTTGCGCACCTCGAAGAGGCCGGTCTCCTCCATGCGCCGATCAATCCGGTAGAGGCCCGGCCCGGCGGCGGTGAACGGTACGGTCTCGGTGCGTCCGGAGGGGTAGCGGATGGTCGCCGGGCCGGGATCGTCGCCGATCGTCTGGCGCGTCGCTTCCAGCGTCCGGCCGATGGCGCGTGCGGTGAGCGCCTCCTCTTCCAGTTCCGGCTCCTTCATCAGCCAGTGGGCGATGCGCCGGTAGAGGGACACATGCGGCCCGCCGCCCTCGAAGCCGCGCGCCCAGAGCCAGCCCTGGTCGGACAGCAGCATCGCCACGCGACCTTCGCCCTTGCGGTCGAGCACCAGCAGCGGACGGTCGCCGTCGCCCTGCATGACGGTCTCGCCCTGCGGCACGCCGACGTCGACCGTGCGGAACCAGCGGCCCCATGACGGCGGTTCGCTGGCCGATCCGTCGAGGCCGCGGGTGACCGGGTGCTTCTTGCCGAGATCCGACAGGCGCGGGAAGAAGCCGGCCTGATGCATGTCGCCGGTCGGCGCGGCAGGCAGGACGGCGGCAAGCGGCGTTGAGGCGATCGAGTCAGCGCCGGCATGTTCGGGACCGGCCGCGATCAGCAGCGCTCCGCCATTTTCGACGTACTGGGCGATGTAGTCGTAATAGAGGATCGGCAGCACGCCGCGGTGCTGGTAGCGGTCGAAGATGATCAGGTCGAAATCGTTGATCTTCTCGACGAAGAGCTCGCGGGTCGGGAAGGCGATCAGCGAGAGTTCGTTGATCGGCGTTCCGTCCTGCTTTTCCGGCGGCCGCAGAATGGTGAAGTGGACGAGATCGACCGAGGCGTCGGATTTCAACAGGTTGCGCCAGGCGCGCTCGCCGGCGTGCGGCTCACCCGAGACCAGCAGCACGCGCAGGTTCTGGCGGATGCCGTCGATCACGTGGACGGCACGATTGTTGGCGGTCGTCACCTCGCCCGGCAGTTCGGCAACGGAGAATTCCATGACGTTGTTGCCGCCGCGCGGCACGGTGAAACCGAACGGGATCGGCTGGCCGGGCGTCGCCTGCAGGGTGGCGATGACCTCGCCGTTCATGCGCACCGTGACCGGCGCCGCGCCGCCTTGCTGGCGTCCGTCGTCGAACACCCGCAGCGTCATTTCCTGATCCTCGCCGACGATGCCGAAGCGGGGCGCGCGCACGACTTCGACGCGGCGGTCGAATTCGTCGGCGCGGCCGGTGATCAGGCCATGGATCGGCGCGTCAAAGGCGGGGCCCTGGTCGACGCCCGGAAGATCGTGGATCTGGCCGTCGGTGAGGAAGACCGCGCCACCGACGCGCGCCGGAGGCACATCGGCGGTGGCGGCCGAGAGGGCGGAGAACAGCCGGGTCGACGGCGTGTCGGAATTCTCGTCGTCACGCACCTCGACGATGCGCGTCTCGATGCGCGGGAAGCGGGAGAATCGGTCGTTGAGGGCCTTGAGCGCGGCGTCAGTCTGCGCCACGCGCTGCGGCGTGTCCTGGCTCTGCGAACGGTCAACGACGACGGGAACGATGGTCGACAGCGGCTCGCGATCCTCCTGCATCAGCGTCGGGTTGGCCAGGGCCAGCAGCAGGAAACCAAGCGCCAGCGCCCGCAGCGTCGCCCCGCGCAGCCCGCGCCACAGCGAGACGATGACGAGGATGGCGGAAAACATGCCAAGTCCGGCGAGGATCGGCCAGGGCAGGAAGGGCGCGAATTGGATGTCCATCATCGTGCCCCTTTACTGGCCCAGCCGTTCGAGCAGTGCCGGCACGTGCACCTGGTCTGCCTTGTAGTTGCCGGTCAGCATGTACATCATGATGTTGACCCCGGAGCGGTAGGCGTATTCGCGCTGCATCTCGTCCGGCGGCACGGTCGGCAATACGGCTGCACCGTTGGCGTCGATCGCCCAGGCGCCGGCGAAATCGTTGCCGGTGATCAGCAGCGGCGTCACGCCGTCACCGGAAGACGACAGTTCGCTGCCGGAATTGCGGGCATCCTGGCGCGCCTCCACCCAGAGCGGGCTGCCGGAATAACGGCCGGGGAAGCTCGACAGCAGATAGAAGGTGCGCGTCAGCACATGATCTTCAGGCGTCGGTTCCAGCGGCGGGATGTCGATATTGGCGAGGATTTCCTGCAGCCGCTGGCCGTTGGCGCTCGGGGCGCCGCTGCCGTTCAGCGACGACAGCTGGTCGCGCGTGTCGAAGAGCACGGTGCCGCCGTTGCGCATGTAGGCATCGATGCGGGAGATGGCGTTTTCCGAGGGCATCGGCGCGTTGGCGGAGATCGGCCAGTAGATGATCGGATAGAAGGAGAGATCGTCCTTGGTGATGTCGAGGCCGACGGGTGCGCCGGGCTCGAGAGTGGTGCGGTATGCGAGAAACTGGCTCAAGCCCTCCAGACCCTGTTCCGACAACCGGTCGACCTCGGCTTCGCCGGTCACGACATAGGCCAGATGCGTGGTGTCCAGCCGCTCAAGCGCCTGTTCGTCGCCGGGCTTTGCATCCTGGGCCTGACCCTGGCCGGGCGCCAGCATGGTGAACGGTAAGAGCGCCACGAGAAGGATGGCGGCGGTCGAGCGTCCGGCGCGCGGCAGGCGCGAGAAGGCGCCATTCATCACGAGAACAATCAGCGTATCGAGGAGCAGCAGCACGAGCGCCAGCGTGAACAGCGCCGGCCGGAGCGAGATCGCCTCGCGCCCGATCAGGCTTTCGCGGGCAACGGTGAGGCCGGGAGCATTGACGTCAACCGGCTGCAGCTGCGCATCGGCGGGCAGCAGGTTGACGGCCGTGAAGCCGTCATCCGTGCCGTAAAGGCCGGGCGGATTGTCAAGGCTGGCAATCGCCGCCTGTCCGGGCGCAACGGTCAGGGGCTTGGCGGTGCCCTTGTCCGTCACCAGCGCGCCGTCGGCATTCAGCAGACGGAGCGGCGGCAGTGCGGCGGCAGCTTCGGCGCCCCGGACGCTGCCGTCGGTCCCGGCGGCCCGCGACAACTGCACCAGCCGGCGCAGCATGTCGACGAAATCGCCCGACAGCGGCAGGTCCGACCACGTCGCTTCGGCCGAAACATGGAAGAGCACGATACGGCCGGCCTCGACCTGGCGCGTGGTGACCAGCGGGGTGCCGTCGGCAAGGCTTGCCCAGGTGCGCTCGGCAAGGTCGGGTGTCGGTTCGGCCAGCACCTGGCGCTTGATCGTCACGCCCTCGGCGCGCGGCATGCCGGCGAACGGCCCGAATTTCGGGAATTCGGCCAGCGGCTGCGGCTCGGCCCAGGAGAGGGCACCGCCCAGCGAGCGTTCGCCGCGGCGCAGGATGACGGGCACAAGCGGATCGTCGGCGGGGGCTGCGGCAAGACGGGGTCCGGCGAATCGGATCAGCATGCCGCCGCGGGCGATCCAGCGCTGCAGCGGCTCGTAGGTCTCGGCCGGCAGGCGACCGACGTCCGCCATGACGATGGCCGAGGGGTTCTGCGACAGGATGTCTGGGATGGTCGCCGAAAGATTGGCGTCCTTCGGTTCGATCAGGTCTGCATAGGGCTGCAGGGCGCGGCTGATGTAGAACAGCGGCAGCAGCAGCGGCTGCATGTCGTTGCCGCTGTCGCCGGCGATCAGCGCCACACGCCGGCGCTTGAAGCCGTCGTCGAGCAGATGGACGGCGCCGGCCGTCGGCTTGCCCTCGATGGCGATGCGGGCAAAATCGTTTCGCAGCTCGAAGGGTGCGGCGATCTCGGCTGTCGCCGTGCCGCTGCCGGTAGCGAAGGACAGATCGGCCGCAGCCAACGACCGGCCCTGCTGGTCGAGCGCGTTCAACCGCAGCGTGTCCGCGGCATCGCGGGTAAGGCGGGTCGCGGTGACATTCATTGCGGTGGCGGTGTTGCTGGCACCGGTGATTGCCACCGCGCCGGTTCCATCGCCTTCGACGAGGCGCAGTTCTGCGGGCGATAGGCTTGCAAGGTCGGCCATCAGCTCTCCGTCTTCCGGTGTCGCCACACCGTCGGTGAGGAATGCGACCGTACCGGGGCGGGTGCCGTTGAAGGCTTCTCGCAGTGCCTGTGCCGCCACGGCGCGCACCGGCACCAGCGGCTGCGGCCGTGCAGCGCCAAGCTTTTCGCGGGCTGCCGCCGCAGACGCCGGCACCGCGTCGTGGGTGGCATCGGCGGTGAACACGACGGAGACCGGGACGTCAGCACGTTCGGCATCGCCGATCAGCAGGTCGGCCGTCTCGACTCGGCGTTCCCAGTCGCGGGAGGTCGACCAGCTGTTGTCGACGACGAGCAGCAGCGGTCCGGCGTTCGACAGCGAACTGGTGCGCGGGTTCATCACCGGGTCGGCGATCGCAAAGATCAGCGCCGCCGCCATCAGGATGCGCAGCAGCGTCAGCCACCAGGGGCTGTTGGCGGGCGTTTCCTGGCGTTTCAGCACGGTGGCGAGAATGGCAAGCGGCGGGAAGACTTCCGTCTTCGGCCGTGGCGGTGTCAGCCGCAGCAGCCACCAGATCGCCGGCAGGGCGATCAGCGCAAACAGGATGGCGGGGCTGGCGAAGGCGAACGCACTCATATGCGCGCTCCCAGACCCTGCGGCGGGTTGCCGGAGAGGTAGCCGTGCACCGAGGCCAGGGCTTCCGATGCCAGGTGGTCGGTGCGGTTGTAGACGAAGCTCCAGCTCATGCGGCGCAGCGACTGGCCGAGGGCCTCGCGGCGCGCCAGGTAGGCACGCTGGTAATCCTCGCGCAGCGTCTCGGCGCGGCCGGAGACCAGCTTGTCGCCGGTCTCGGGATCGGTGAATTCGGTGCGGCCGCTGAACGGGAAGGTTTCTTCGGCGGGATCGGCGACCTCGACCACATGGCCGCGCAGGTTGCGGCGGGCGAGTGGCGACAGGCGGTCCATGATGCGGTCGGCATCGTCGAGAAAATCGCCGATCAGCACGATGTCCGAGGCGCCGCGGATCATCCGGGTGTCGGGCATGCCTTCGGTGGTCGGCGCATGCATGATGGCGGTTGCCAGCCGTTCGGCGGCATTGCGGGCCGAAACGGGTTCCATGACGCCGGGGCACCCGATGCGCTCGCCAGATCGGGCCAGGATCTCCGCAAGCGCCAGCATCAGCACGAGCGCCCGGCTTTCCTTGGAAACCGTACCATAGGTCGATTTGTACATCATCGACGCCGACATGTCGGCCCATAGCCAGACGGTATGGGCGGCCTCCCATTCGCGGTCACGGACATAGGTATGGTCGTCGCGGGCCGAGCGCCGCCAGTCGATCCTGGCAAGGCTCTCGCCATCGCTGTAGGGGCGGAACTGCCAGAAATTCTCGCCGATGCCGCGCTTGCGGCGGCCGTGCCAGCCGGCGATCACGGTGTTGGCGATGCGCCGCGCCTCGACCATGCAGTCGGGCACGAGTGCAGCCCGCTGCCGGGCACGGGCAAGGACTTCACTGCCGGGGGTCTGCGGGACGATCTGGCCTATCGATGCCACGCGTTCTCCTAACGTCTGCTGCGGCCGCGAGCCGAGACTTTACTCAGCCGCGCGCCTGCTTGACCAAACCGTGGATCACGTCGCGCACCGACATGCCTTCGGCGCGCGCCGCAAATGTCAGCGCCATGCGATGTTCGAGCACCGGCTCGGCCAGCGCGTGGACATCGTCCAGCGATGGTGCGAGACGGCCTTCATAAAGGGCGCGGGCGCGGGCGCAGAGCATCAGTGCCTGGCCGGCACGCGGACCGGGACCCCATGCCACGTGCCGATCGGTCATCGTGTTGCCGTTGCCCGGGCGCGCCGAGCGCACCAGCGACAGGATCCCGTCGACGACGCTGTCGCTCACCGGCATCTGGCGGATCAGGTTCTGGATCTCCTGCAGGCGAGGGGCGGCAATGACACCGCGCGGCCGGGATTCGGATGTTCCGGTCGTTTCCAGCAGGATCTGGCGTTCGGCGTCGAGCTCGGGATAGAGCACGTCGACCTGCAGGAGGAAGCGGTCGAGCTGGGCTTCCGGAAGCGGATAGGTGCCTTCCTGCTCCAGCGGGTTCTGCGTCGCCAGCACATGGAAGGGCGCCGGCAGGTCGTAGCGCTGGCCGGCAACCGTGATGTGGTATTCCTGCATGGACTGCAAAAGCGCCGACTGGGTGCGCGGCGAGGCGCGGTTGATCTCGTCTGCCATCAGCAACTGGCCGAAGATCGGGCCCTTGACGAAACGGAACGACCGGCGACCATTCTCGTCCTGATCCATCACCTCGGTGCCGAGAATGTCGGACGGCATCAGGTCGGGGGTGAATTGGATGCGGTTGGCGTCGAGCCCGAGAACCGTGCCGAGCGTCGTCACCAGCTTCGTCTTGGCAAGGCCCGGGACACCGACCAGCAGCGCGTGGCCACCGGAAAGGACGGCAATCAGGGTGTTCTCGACCACCTGTTCCTGGCCGAAGATGACCTTGCCCACCTCGGCGCGGATCGCTGCGATATCGGACAGTGCATGTTCGGCAGCGGCGACGATCGCCTTGTCATCGAGCGGAGTTTCGGTGGAAGTCATCACGCCCATGTCGGTCTCCATCAGCCGTTGCCCCGGCATTCTGCCGTTCGTGCGAATCACATCGGTGGTACGAGCGCCGCATCCTTTCGAACTTATTCCCGCACCAGCGGCTGACAAGAACGAACTATATGACTATCTCGTGAGAATGGATCGCATACACACCAACCGTGAATGAAATTATGGCGGGCGAGACAATAAATACTGCAGCAGATGCGGCCGGTCTGGCAGCGATGATCGCGCGGGCCGCAGAACAGACGTCCGGAGGCAAGCCTGGCCTGCCGCCGGTGGAGAGGTGGAATCCGCCTTTCTGCGGCGACCTCGACATGGAGATCAGGGCCGACGGCACCTGGTTCTATCTGGGAACGCCGATCGGCCGGCCGGCGCTGGTGCGGCTGTTCTCGACGGTTCTGCGCAAGGACGAGGACGGCAAGACCTATCTCGTCACGCCTGTGGAAAAGGTCGGCATCCGCGTCGAGGACGCGCCGTTTCTGGCGGTGGAGATGACGATCGGCGAGCGGGACGGCGCACCGGTCCTGACCTTCCGCACCAATGTCGGCGATCTGGTCGAGGCCGATGAGGCGCATCCGCTGCGTTTCGTCGTCGAAGGCGACAAGCGTCAGCTGAAGCCGTACCTGCTGGTGCGCGGCCGGCTGGAGGCCCTGGTCTCGCGGTCGGTGATGTACGAGTTGGTCGGGCAAGGAGAGGTGATCGACGTCGACGGCGTCGAGATGTTTGCGCTGAGGTCGGCGGGCCTGGTGTTTCCGGTGATGCCGGCCGCGGAGCTCGCCGCCCAGTCGGATGATCCGTCGCCATGACGCAGGCGCTGCTCAACCCGAACTTCTTTTCGGCGGACGAATTCCGCCGGCGCGCCGGCCGCCAGCGTGGCGCGCCGGTTGTCGATGCATGGCGCGACCATGGCGACCATCTCCTCAATCCGGAGATGCTGGCAGAGGTCGAGCGCCTGTCGCTGAAGGATGCCGCGGTGCTGGTGCCGGTGATCGACGATCCGGACGGGGCCAAGGTGATCCTCACCCAACGGACCTCCGGACTGCGCAAGCATTCGGGCCAGATCGCCTTTCCAGGCGGTGCCATCGATCCCGAGGATGGGGCGGCCGAGATTGCGGCGCTGCGCGAGGCGGAAGAGGAGATCGGGCTCGACCGACGCTTCGTCGAGCCGGTCGGGCGGTTGCCGGATTATCTCGCGGCCAGCGGCTTTCGCATCACCCCGGTGCTCTCGGTGGTGCAGCGCGGTTTTGAGCTGAGCCTCAATCCGACGGAAGTCGATGCCGTGTTCGAGGTGCCGCTCGCCTTCCTCATGGATCCCGACAACCATGTCGAGGGAAGCCGGGAATGGCAGGGCATGGTGCGGCGTTTCTACCAGATGCCCTACGGCGACTGGAACATCTGGGGCATTACCGCGGGCATCGTCCGCACGCTTTACGAAAGGCTTTACGCATGACCAGCCTCGCAAGTGAGACCTGGCTCGCCGATCCCGCCGTCCAGCGGGTATTCTCTCTGCTCAACGCCGATGGCGGCGAGGGCCGCATCGTCGGCGGCGCTGTGCGAAACGCGCTGATGGGCCTGCCGATTTCCGATGTCGATTTCGCCACGACCAACCTGCCGCAGGTCGTCGTCGAACGGGCGAAGGTCGCCGGCATCAAGGCGGTGCCGACCGGCATCGACCACGGCACCGTCACGCTGGTCATCGACGGGCGCGGCTTTGAGGTGACGACGTTGCGCCGCGACGTTGAAACCGACGGCCGGCATGCGCAGGTCGCCTTCGGCACGGACTGGCAGGCCGATGCCGAGCGGCGCGACTTCACCATCAACGCGCTGTACGCGAGGCAGGATGGCTCGGTCGTCGATTTTGTCGACGGCCTGAAGGACATCGAGACGCACACGGTGCGTTTCATCGGCGATGCCTCGACACGGATTGCCGAAGATTATCTCCGGGTGCTGCGGTTCTTCCGCTTCTTTGCCGCCTACGGCTCGGGGCGGCCGGATGCCGACGGTCTGCGGGCGGTAGCCAGAGCCAAGGACAAGCTTTCCGGTCTGTCTGCCGAGCGTGTCTGGTCGGAGATGAAGAAACTGCTGTCGGCTGTCGATCCGTCGCGGTCGCTGCTCTGGATGCGCACCACGGGTGTGCTGACCGCCATCCTGCCGGAAACCGAGAAATGGGGCATCGATGCCGTGCACGGCCTGATCCCCACCGAACAGGCGCTGGGCTGGCAGCCGGATCCGCTGCTGCGGCTTGCTGCCATGCTGCCGCCCGATGCCGAACGGCTGGCGGCCATGGCAAAACGCCTGCGGCTGTCGAACGCGCAGGCCGAGCGGATTGCCGCCTGGGCGACGGCCCCGGTGCCAAGCGCCGAAACCGCCGAGACTGCGCTCGACCGGATGCTCTATGTCCACGGCAAACCAGGGCTGTTGATGCGCCTCAAGCTCGCCCTGTCGAGCGCCCGGGCTGCGGCAGTCAACGACGATGCGGCGATGCTGCGCGCCGCCAGGCTTTCGACGTTGCTGGCGCGGGCCGAGCGGTTCGAAAAGCCGCGCTTCCCGCTCAGCGGCGCCGATGTGACGGCGCTCGGCGTCGAGCCGGGGCCGCGGATCGGGCAATTGCTGTCGGCGCTGGAGACTGTCTGGCTGGACCGGAACTTTGCCCTCGACCGGGAGGCGCTGCTTGCCCGGCTCCGGGAGATGGCGGCCGGCTGAGCGACATCATGTCACCCGCCGTGTCTGCGGCGGGTGTGGGTACGCGATGCGGTGCGGACAACAGACCTCAGGCTCAGGCCTGGGTCCTGACCACATCGTCATCGTCGCTGATTCGGGCCTTGATGTTGTCGACCATCGTTTCGCGGATGATGTCTTCGCCATGCGCCGTGCGCAGATGGTCGACTGCGCGGCGGACGATTTCGGCGTCCTCGTTTGCCCGCGTGTGCCAGTCGCAGCCCGGCACCAGGCTTCCGCATTCGAAGCGTCTCATTGCATGCCTCCGTGGTTCGTTTGTCGCGGCGCGTCCTCCACGCGCCGCTCGTCACGTTCAACGGATGGCAGCTTCCGGCGTTCCAATGCCGTCAAGTCCGCGCCGGTCGACCTCCCGTTCTACCGGCGCAGCAGAGCCTTCACTCCGACAGAGCCCAGGCGTGGAACACCGATCGATGCACCTCGCCGGCCTGTTGCTGGCGGGGTCCGTCATGGGCGGGGCGATTGGCCTCCGCCATGGCTTCGCGGGCAAGTTGCCGGCGGATCTGTCCGGCGTAGAAGGACAGCGGGAGATCCGGATCGCTGCGGTCCCGCAGGTCCGCCGCGAGACGGTCGATCAGTTCGGAGGGTCCGATCGACCGGTCCCGGTCGATCTGCGGAGATGCTGGCATGCTGTTCGATGTGGATACCATGACGATATTCCTCCAGTGCAATCCCATCAAGGCTAGCAGTCGGAGGATGATCCTGACGTGCGATATGTCAACTCAAATCAGCGTCAGGGCCAGCGGACCAGGGGTGGCAGCGAGGACAGGATGGCCTCGACATTGCCACCGGTCTTCAGCCCGAAAATCGTGCCCCGGTCGTAGAGAAGATTGAACTCGACGTAGCGCCCGCGACGGACCAGCTGCTCGTCGCGATCCTGCTCCGTCCAATCGCGGTTGAAGTTGTCGCGCACCAGTGCCGGGTAGATCTGGTCGAAGGCGATGCCGACGTCGCGGACGAAATCGAAGTTCGACTGCCAGCCACCCTTTTCCTCCTGCGGGTAGAGCCAGTCGAAGAAGATTCCGCCGACGCCGCGCGCCTCGTTGCGGTGCTTCAGGAAGAAATACTCGTCGCACCAGGTCTTGAAGCGCGGATAGTCGGCGACCTTTGGGTGGGCATGGCAGGCATCGCGCATGGCCTCGTGGAAGCGCAGCGTGTCGGCATCGTCCTGGGTGCGCCGCCTGTCGAGTACCGGGGTCAGGTCGGCCCCGCCGCCGAACCACGTGCCGGAGGTCACCACCATCCGGGTGTTCATGTGAACGGCCGGGACGTTCGGGTTGACCGGGTGGGCGATCAGCGAGATGCCCGACGCCCAGAAGCGCGGATCCTCGGAAGCGCCGGGCATCTGCTTGCGGAATTCCTCGGAAAATTCGCCATGGACGGTCGAGGTGTGGACGCCGACCTTCTCGAACACCCGGCCTTCCATCATCGACATCCGGCCGCCGCCGCCGTGCCCGTCGTCGCGCAGCCAGTCCTTGGCGCGGAAGCGGCCAGGGTCGCGATCGGACAGGGGACCCTCAAGCTCATTCTCCAGCGCCTCGAAGGAAGCGCAGATCCGGTCGCGCAAGCTTTCGAACCACTGGCGGGCGGTCGCCTTCTTGTCCTCGATGTCCGCCGGCAGTCCCGTCGGAATCTGTGGTCGCTCCATGAGGTTCATCCTTGCATTCGAATCGACCCGGTGGCCAGAAAATGGTCCGGATGCGGCTTTACCCCAGGCGCTCGCCGTGGCGCAACCAACCGGAAGGCCCCAGTATCGACTCGCAAACGCGCTTGTGCAAAACTATCTGCAATTCCAGAGGTAGAGCGCATGGCGAAGTTTACACCACCGCCGCTCGACGGCTTGAAGCGCAGGATAAACCGGCACCGCCAGGAGAAGGCGGGCGGGCGCACGGGACTGTTTGTCCGCGAGACCTTCTGCATGACGCGCGAGGATGCCCGGCAGAAGGCGCGGGAATGGTTCGACAGTTTCCCGAAGGCCGCCTACTGGACCGAAGTCGAGAGCTGGCGGCAGCTTGAGGGCGATCGGATCGAGTTTACCATGCGCCGCCTGCCGACCGCCGACTGATCCGTCGAGCACTTTTGCCGGAAACATCTCAGATCGATAAAATTGCAGCGACCGCTGCAAGCCAAGTTCAAAGCTCAGCAGGTTAGAACGCATTCGACCGCGCATCAGGCGCGGCGTCACAGCCCATGAACGGCGGAGCTTCCTGCGTGTCTACCTCCTTCAACCCGATGGCGCTTCGGGTCGCGACCGACATCGGCCGCCCGATGCTCGCAGTGCTCCAGGCAACAACACCGCCGCAGGCCGCCGCCGACACTTCACCCACGAGATCCGACGAAGCCTACTGGTCGATCTCCACCACCTTCCCGGCAAGCGCGCTGTCGCTTTCGAGCGTCGATGACGCGATCTCCGCGTCCGGTGCGGTCGTCGACGTGGCCTCTGCCGGATTGCGGGCCGCCTCCGGCCTGGTGGCCGAGATCCGCGCCACGCTGGTGTCGGCGAAGGCCGGAAATGCCGACCGCGGCGCACTCGACGAGCGGATCAACGGGCTGAAGCAGCAGTTGCAGGCGACCGTCGCAAAGAGCAGCTTCGACGGGCGCAATCTGCTGAAGACGGGACCTGCGGAGGCGCCGCGCATGATAGCGTTGGTCGCCGGCGTTGATGTGGATGCGTCCGGGGCGGCCGACATCAAGATCGTCGACCATGACACCGCGCTGTCGAACCTGATTGCAGAGGGCGATGCCGCCGACGGCTTGCTGACGCGGTCGTATGCCGGCATCGACCGATCCGGCGCTGCCTTCGATCGCTATCTGCTCGATGTCGGATCCGTCGTGTCGAACAAGGCCGGAGCGCGCGAGATCGTCCTCTCTGTAACCTCCAGCCCAGCCGAGATCGGCGGGATGATCTTTGCCGTCGACAGCATGCTGATCGCCATGAAGCGCGGCAGGGACGCGATGCATGACGCGGGCAACCGGATCGGTCAGACGTCAGGTCTTCTGCAAAGCCTGGGGCTTCCCGCAGGTGTCGCGCTCGACACCGGTTTGGACGAAGCGGCGGCACGGCAGGCCGCAACCGGCGTCCAGCAGATGCTGCAGGCAAGCGGGCTGAACATCGCCAATGCCTCTATGGGGCGTGGAATGCAGACGCTGCGCTAGCCCCGCAGTTCGGCGCTTCAGGCGCCTGAGGTCCATTCGGTCTGGCGAAGTGCCTCGCCGGCGATCATCGCCGCCGAAACGGCGACGTTGATCGAACGCTGCCCGTCGACCATCGGGATGAGCAGGCGCGCATCGGCACCGTCGTGGACGGTATCCGGCACGCCGGCACTTTCACGGCCGAACAGCAGCACGTCGTCGTCGCGGAAGGCAAAGTCGGTGTAGCGGCCGGCGGCCTTGGTTGAGGCCAGCACAAGACGCCTATTTTCGCCGCGTCGCCAGGCGTCGAACCGCTCGAAATTGACGTGCCGAGTCATGGTCACGCTCGCCAGGTAATCCATGCCGGCGCGCCTGAGGTTCTTGTCGGAAAGCACGAAACCGGCCGGCTCGATGATATCGACCGCAAGACCCAGGCAGGCGGCAAGCCGAAGGATCGTGCCTGTATTGCCGGGAATGTCCGGCTGGTAGAGAGCGATACGCAAGCGGGTCATGGGCTATCCTGTGCGGGCACTGCGGCAAGCCATGGCTATGTCATCGGCACTGGCTACCGCGCAAGCCTTCCAGCCGGCGATGATGCCCGGGCGGCGGGTGGCTTGCCGGACGACGAGGCTGGCCAAAAGCGACGCGGGCTGGTACAGGCATGCCATCGCTTTGACGCCAGCCGAAGGAGGTGCACATGGATATGACGGTGCTTTCGCGCCTTCGCCGCAGACCGGATTGTCTGCAGGCCTAGGCACCGCGGCTCGCGCACGGTCTTCCCAACGTTTCTGGTTCTCATTCCTTCGCGGCCGATTGCGGCCGCGCCATTTGACATCCGCCGCATGCTGACCATCTGACCTAGCGGAGACGATGAGCGCGGTCGCGGCGTTTCCGACAGACGGAGCTTACTTCCCCATGTTCGCCTGGTTCGAATCACGCGTAAATCCCTATCCCGCCGGCGAGCCGAAACTGCCGCCGACCGGGCTGTTCGCCTTCTGCTGGCACTACACGAAGCCGGTCTGGCCCTGGCTGCTTCTGCTCGGCTTCTGCTCGATGGCGATCGCCGTCGCAGAGGTGTTTCTCTACCAGTTCCTCGGCAATATCGTCGACTGGCTGAGCAATGCCGACCGCGCGACCTTCCTCGCCAACGAAGGCGGCCACCTGGCGGCGATGGCGGCGCTGCTGCTGGTCGGCCTGCCGCTGGCCGGCCTCATGCACACCGTCACCATGCACCAGGTCCTGTCGGG
This sequence comes from Rhizobium sp. SAFR-030, assembly GCF_059415005.1. Taxonomy (NCBI): domain Bacteria; kingdom Pseudomonadati; phylum Pseudomonadota; class Alphaproteobacteria; order Hyphomicrobiales; family Rhizobiaceae; genus Rhizobium; species Rhizobium sp. SAFR-030. Next base: position 119,862 of record NZ_JBPFDO010000003.1, read on the forward strand.
CAATTTCCCGATGATCGCCCGCTGGCAGATGCACCGTTTCCTGCTGCGCCACTCGATGAGCTTCTTTGCCAATGAGTTCGCCGGCCGGGTTTCCACCAAGGTCATGCAGACCTCGCTTGCGGTGCGCGATGCGGCGATCAAGATCATCGACGTGTTCGTCTATGCGATCAGCTTCTTCGTCTCGATGCTGGCACTGGTCGCCTCGGTGGACTGGCGGCTCGGCGTTCCGCTGGTCGCCTGGATCATCATCTATGGCCTGATCCTGCGCAACTTCATCCCGAAGCTGCGCAAGTCGTCGAGCGAGCAGGCGGATGCGCGCTCGATGATGACCGGCCGGATCGTCGACAGCTACACGAATATCGGCACCGTGAAGCTGTTCTCGCATGCGGGACGCGAAGAAGTCTACGCCAAGGAAGGCATGGACGCTTTCCTCGGCACCGTGCACCGGCAGATGCGGCAGATCTCGCTTCTCAACATCGCCGTCGACATCAACAATGCGCTGGTGCAGTTCGCGGTGGCGGCACTTGGCATCTGGTTCTGGCTGGAAGGAAGCGTTTCGGTCGGCGCAATCGCGGTCGCCATCGGCCTTGCCATGCGCATCAACGGCATGTCGCAGTGGATCATGTGGGAGGTTGCGGCGCTCTTTGAAAACATCGGCACCGTCTATGACGGCATGGGCATGATGACCAAGGGCCACGACATCGTCGACGCGCCGGCTGCCAAGCCGCTTGCCGCGCCACGCGGCGAGATCGTCTATGACGGCGTGCGCTTCCACTACGGCAAGGACAAGGGCGTCATCGACGACTTCTCGCTGACCATCAAGCCGGGCGAGAAGATCGGTCTTGTCGGTCGCTCCGGTGCCGGCAAGACGACGCTGATGAACCTGCTCCTGCGCTTCTACGATGTCGAGGCCGGCCGCATCCTCGTCGACGGGCAGGACATCTCGCGCGTGTCGCAGGACAGCCTTCGCGAACTCGTCGGCGTGGTGACGCAGGATACCTCGCTGCTGCACCGGTCGATCCGCGACAACATCGCCTACGGCCGGCCGCAGGCCACGGACGCGGAGATCATCGAGGCGGCGAAGCGCGCCAACGCATGGGAGTTCATCCAGGGGCTCGTCGACCTGCAGGGGCGCGCCGGTCTCGACGCGCATGTCGGAGAACGCGGCGTCAAGCTGTCCGGCGGCCAGCGCCAGCGGATTGCGATCGCCCGGGTGTTCCTCAAGGACGCGCCGATCCTGATCCTCGACGAGGCGACCTCGGCGCTCGATTCGGAAGTCGAGGCGGCGATCCAGGAGAGCCTGTTCAAGCTGATCGAGGACAAGACGGTCATCGCGATCGCCCACCGGCTGTCGACCCTGACGCAGATGGACCGGCTGATCGTGCTCGACCAGGGTCGCATCGTCGAGCAGGGTACGCATGTCGAACTGGTGGCCGAAGGCGGTATCTATGCCGATTTGTGGAACCGCCAGTCCGGCGGCTTCCTCGGCAATGACGGCGCGCCCGAATCGCTGGAGATGCGCATCGAGCCGGGCGACCTGGACGAGAGCGACGAGGCGGCCGAGTAAAGCCCGAACCCGCGTCCGTCCCGGGCGCCATGGCCATTGCCAAGATTTAACCCGTCGCAGCCTTGCTGCGGCGGGGAAACGGCCTATACCGATCTTATGATCGATGCCTTGTTCCGCTACTTCGAAGCCCGAATCCAGCCCTATGCCCGAAGGGACGATCTGCGGCCACCGAGGACCACCTTCGCCTTCATCTGGTTCTATGTGCGCCAGGCAAAGGCGCCGTTCCTCGCGATGCTGGTGCTGGGCGGCCTGACGGCGGCGATCGAGGCGGCGCTGTTCTGGTTCGTCGGCCGGCTGGTCGATATTCTCGGCACGGTCGACAAGGCGGCGGGCTGGCAGGGCCTGCTCCAGGCGCACGGCGCCGAACTTGCCGCAATGCTGGTGCTGATCGCCGTCGTCCGCTTCGTGGTGACGATGACCACGGCGCTGGTCGACCAGCAGGTCATCACGCCGGGTTTTTACAACCTCGTGCGCTGGCAGTCCTATCAGCACGTGGCACGCCAGTCGCTGTCGTTCTTCCAGAACGATTTCGCCGGCCGCATCGTCACCAAGGTCTGGTCCGGCGGCCAGGCGACCGGCGACCTCGTGACGTCCCTGATGGAAAGCGTCTGGTTCGTCGGTATCTACTCGGTGTCGATGCTGGCGCTGATCGGCGGGCTGGACTGGCGTCTGGCGCTGATCGTCATCGTCTGGGTCGTCATCTTCTCGTTCCTGGCGCGCTATTTCGTGCCGCGTATCCGCATCCATTCGCGCGAAACGGCGGAAGCCGCCTCGATGCTGTCTGGCCGGATGGTGGATGCCTACAGCAATATCCAGACGCTGCGGCTGTTCGGACGCGACGATGCCAACGACCGATACATGCGCGAAGGGTTCGACACCTTCCAGAAGACGACGCTGATGTTCACCCGCTTCATCACCGGCGTGCGCGGCTCGATGGCACTTCTGTCCGGCGTGATGATCACCAGCATGGCGGCGCTCTGCATCCATCTGTGGCTTGAGGGCCGCATCAGTTCCGGCGCAGTGGCATTCACACTGGCGCTCGTGCTGCGCCTCAACTTCCTGCTCGGCCGGCTGATGACACAGTTCAACGGCATCATGCGCAATTTCGGCACGGTGCAGAACGCTGCCGAGCTGATCTCGCAGCCGATTGGGCTGACCGATGTCGCCCAGGCGCCGGTGCTCGAGGTCCGGCAGCCGGAAATCCGTTTCGAAAACGTCAGCTTCCACTATGGACGCGGCAAGGGCGTGATCGACGGCATGAACCTCATTATCCGGCCGGGTGAGAAGGTCGGCATCGTCGGGCGCTCGGGCGCCGGCAAGTCGACGCTCGTCAACCTGCTGCTGCGGTTCTACGACGTGGAAAGCGGGCGCATCCTCATCGACGGGCAGGACATCGCTCGCGTGACACAAGAATCGCTGCGGGCGCAGATCGGCATGGTGACCCAGGATACCTCGCTCTTGCACCGGTCGATCCGCGACAACATCCTGTTCGGCCGCCCGGACGCGACGGATGCCGAGCTGCTGACGGCGGTTCGCCGCGCAAGCGCCGAAGAATTCATCCTGGCGCTTGAGGACCAGCGCGGCCGCAAGGGGTTCGACGCGCATGTCGGCGAGCGCGGCGTCAAGCTCTCGGGCGGCCAGCGGCAGCGGGTGGCGATCGCCCGGGTGATGCTGAAGGATGCGCCGATCCTGGTGCTCGACGAGGCGACCTCTGCACTCGATTCGGAGGTCGAGGCAGCGATCCAGTCGAACCTCGACGAGTTGATGACCGAAAAGACGGTGCTGGCGATCGCCCATAGGCTGTCGACCATCGCTGCGCTCGACCGGCTGATCGTCATGGACAAGGGACGGATCGTCGAGGAGGGGACGCATGCCGAACTGGTGGCGGCGGGCGGGCTGTATTCGGAACTGTGGCTGCGTCAATCGGGCGGCTTCCTCGCCGTCTGACCAGGGTTTCTGCGACCGAAAGCCATGCTGCGCAGCGGGTCTGGCCTGTTCGGCCCCGCGGGAGATCGTGGAGCCTCACTCAGAATCGGACCGGTGACCGATGCAACCGTGTCGGGTGAGGGCAGCCACCGGCCGGCCGGTAGCGGCATTTCCCAGACATGCGACGACGGCTGTTTTTCCCGCGTATCCGGGCCGCGACAATCTGCCCATATGCTGTTGCGGAGGCTAGACTTATTGTTGCATCGCGCTTAGAAATTTGCGCGGGGAGAATGCGGTCCAATTGTGTCCAAATTGGATTGCTGACGGGACGAGGGGCAATGCGACTTCATAACATTTCTGTGCAAAGGATGGGTTGACCGTGAGTGAGCACGACACGAATGGCGGGACCGTGAGCGAGCCAACTCGCCGCGATTTCCTTTACCTGACGACGGGCATGGCGGGCGCGGTGGGCGCCGTCGCGGTCGCCTGGCCGTTCATCGACCAGATGCGGCCGGATGCTTCAACGCTCGCGCTTGCCTCCATCGAAGTGGACGTCACGGCTGTCGAGCCGGGCATGTCGCTGACGGTGAAATGGCGCGGCAAGCCGGTCTTCATCCGCAACCGCACGCCCAAGGAAGTCGAGGAGGCCAATGCTGTCGCGCTTGCCGACCTCAAGGACCCGATCGCCCGCAATGCCAATGTCGCTGCCGATGCGCAGGCGACCGACATTGACCGTTCGGCCGGCGAGGGCAAGGAGAACTGGATCGTCATGATCGGCTCCTGCACCCATCTCGGCTGCGTGCCGCTCGGCCAGTCCGGCGATTTCGGCGGCTGGTTCTGTCCCTGCCATGGCTCGCACTACGATACCGCGGGCCGCATCCGGAAAGGCCCGGCGCCGCAGAACCTGGCCATTCCGACATTTACATTTGCATCCGACACCGTGATCCGGATCGGCTGAGGGGACATCAGATGAGTGGGCATTCCAACTACCAGCCGTCGACCGGCATAGAGAAGTGGATCGACGCGCGGCTTCCCTTGCCGCGCATGATGTATGACAGCTTCATCGCCTATCCCGTCCCCCGCAACCTCAACTATGCCTATACCTTCGGCGCCATGCTGTCGGTGATGCTGATCGTGCAGATCGTCTCGGGCGTCGTGCTGGCCATGCATTACGCTGCCGAAACGACTGTCGCGTTCAACTCGGTCGAAAAGATCATGCGCGACGTCAACCACGGCTGGCTGCTGCGCTACATGCATGCCAACGGCGCGTCGTTCTTCTTCATCGCCGTCTACCTGCACATTGCCCGCGGCCTCTACTACGGCTCCTACAAGGCACCGCGCGAAATCCTCTGGATCCTCGGCGTCATCATCTACCTGCTGATGATGGCGGCCGGCTTCATGGGTTACGTGCTCCCCTGGGGCCAGATGTCGTTCTGGGGCGCTACCGTCATCACCGGCTTCTTCTCGGCCTTCCCGCTGGTCGGCGAGTGGATCCAGCAGTTCCTGCTCGGCGGTTTTGCGGTCGATCAGCCGACCCTCAACCGTTTCTTCTCGCTGCATTACCTGCTGCCGTTCATGATCGCCGGCGTCGTCGTGCTGCACATCTGGGCGCTGCATGTCACCGGCCAGACGAACCCGACCGGCATCGAGATCAAGACCAAGACCGACACGGTGCCGTTCACGCCCTATGCGACGATGAAGGATGCGCTCGGCGTGTCGATCTTCCTGATCGCCTATGCCTGGTTCATCTTCTACATGCCGAACTATCTCGGCCATCCGGACAACTACATCCCGGCGAACGCCCTGAAGACCCCGGCACATATCGTGCCTGAGTGGTACTACCTGCCGTTCTACGCGATGCTGCGCGCCATCACCTTCAATGTCGGGCCGATCGATTCCAAGCTCGGCGGCGTCCTGGTGATGTTCGGCTCGATCATCATCCTGTTCTTCCTGCCCTGGCTCGACACGTCGAAGGTCCGCTCTGCCGTCTACCGCCCCTGGTACAAGCTGTTCTTCTGGATCTTCGTCATCAACGCGATCATGCTGGGCTGGCTCGGTGCGCAGCCTGCGGAAGGCCTCTACGTGGTCATGTCGCAGCTCGGCACGCTGTACTACTTCGCCTTCTTCCTCGTCATCATGCCGGTTCTCGGCCTGGTCGAGACGCCACGGCGCATTCCCAATTCCATCACGGAAGCCGTTCTGACGAAGAACGGCAACATGACCGCCGACATGCGCGCGTGATGGCCGAGACCGAGAGGATGACACCCATGAAAATGCTCGCAACAGGCCTCCTGTCTCTTGCCCTCTTCACCGGTCTCGGCGGCATCGCCGGGGCCGCCGAGGAGGCTCCGCATGCCGAAGGCGGCACGCCGCACTATCCGATCCACCATCCGGAAGAGATGGACTGGAGCTTTGCCGGACCGTTCGGCCATTACGACAAGGGCCAGTTGCAGCGCGGCCTGAAGGTCTATACCGAAGTCTGTTCCGCCTGCCATTCCATGAACCTCGTCTCCTTCCGCACGCTGGAAGGGCTCGGCTATTCGGAAGCCCAGGTGAAGGCGTTCGCCGCCAATTACGAGGTCCAGGACGGTCCGAACGATGCGGGCGAAATGTTCACTCGCAAGGCCGTGCCGTCGGATCACTTCCCGTCGCCGTTCCCGAACGAGCAGGCGGCAGCTGCGGCGAATGGCGGCGCCGCACCGCCGGACATGTCGCTGCTCGCCAAGGCGCGCGGCGTGACCCGCGGCTTTCCGCAGTTCATCATCGACATCTTCACCCAGTACCAGGAAGGCGGCCCGGACTACATCCACGCGCTGCTGACCGGCTACCGTGAGCCGCCGGCCGGCGTCGAGGTGGCACCGGGCACGCACTACAACCCCTACTTCATCGCCGCACCGGCGCTTGCCATGGCACCGCCGCTTGCCGATGGCCAGGTGACCTATGAGGATGGTGCGCCGCAGACCCTCGACCAGTATTCGCGGGACGTCGCGGCCTTCCTGATGTGGGCGGCCGAGCCGCATCTGGAAGAGCGCAAGCGCACCGGCTTCATGGTAATGGTGTTTCTGGCGATCTTCACGATCCTCATCTACCTGACGAAGAAGTCGATCTACGCCCGCAAGGAGCATTGAGCGCAACGCTCCCCAGCGGTAAGAAAGGCGGCTCCGGCCGCCTTTTTTCATGCCAGGATTTCTGAAAGCGCGAGTCGTGCGCGGTTCGCATCGGCGCTTACAAGGGTTTCGACCCTGCCGAGGTAGAGGCTCTTCTCGAGCGTGAACAGTTTCCATCGGATTACGCTCGACGTAGTCAGCCCCGCTGCCCCGAAATGTTCGATCTGGACGTCGCTCGGCCAGGACACCTGTCTGGCAGTCGTGATCATCGCCATGACGGCATGCTGATGATCGAGATTGAATCGGCGATTTGAAAGCACGAGTGCCGGCCGAATCTTGCCGCCCTCTCGCTCGGAGAAGGGGAAGCGGAACAGCGCGATATCAAAGAGGTCGCAATCCACCGTAGGCCTCTTCATCCTCTTGTGAGTTCCACTCCGGCATCGAGGTCTCGACGAGGCGAAGGTAATCATCCGTGTGGTGGTTGATCGGCGGAAGGATCTCGAGGTCTACGGACGAGTCGGCAGAGCTTCTTAGGCTCTTCCACGTCTCCGCCATCGCGCCGACCGGTGCGAGGCCATGACGTGTGCCGCCTCGGTCGTGCATCGAAATCTTCACCCAGGTACCGTGAACTCCATTCACCGAGAGCCGGATGGATTCACCCGGACGCAGGGTGACGATCCTTTCGAAGAGGACCGGTGCGTCCGCCACATGAGCGGCAAGGATGATGTCGTCCTGAACCCGGATCTGCACGCGCATTCCTCCGTTTCTTCGAGCGTACCACAGTCGACTGGTGGGCAGAATACGGATGTGGATCAGGCCAAATCCTGCTATGCGGAGCCGAGCCACGTTCGGAGCACCCATGGAAACCACACAGTCGAAGCTCGCCGCTGCCATTCGCGCCATTCCCGATTACCCGAAGCCGGGCATCATCTTTCGCGACATCACCACGCTGCTGGGCGATGCCCAGGCGTTCCGCCAGGCGGTGGACGAGCTGGTAAAGCCGTATGCGTCGCTGTCGGTGGACCAGGTGGCCGGCATCGAGGCGCGCGGCTTCATTCTCGGCGGCGCGATGGCGCACCAGCTGTCGTCGGGCTTCGTGCCGATCCGCAAGAAGGGCAAGCTGCCGCACACCACCGTGCGGGTGGCCTACAGCCTCGAATACGGCGTCGACGAGATGGAGATGCATGTCGATGCGGTAAAGCCGGGCGACAAGGTGATCCTCTGCGACGACCTGATCGCCACTGGCGGCACGGCCGAGGGCGCCGTCAAGCTGCTGCGGCAGCTGGGCGCAGAAGTGGTGTCGGCCTGCTTCGTCATCGACCTTCCCGAACTCGGGGGTCGCCAAAAGCTTGAAGCGCTCGGCGTCGAGGTCCGCACGCTGGTGTCGTTCGACGGGCACTGAGTTGCCGGCAGCGCAGGTGCTTTGATCGCGCTTCTGCCGAACGTCGTCGGCACGAACCTGACGCTGTCGCAGGCCTTTCAGCTGGCGCTGGTGATCCTGCTGGTCGAGGTCGTGGTGATCGGCTGCCACGTGCTGCTGGCACGCAGAGCGCGACGCCTGATGCGCAGTCCGCACCTCGTTCAGCGTGTCAATCGCGGTGCTGGCGCCGCTATGGTGGGCGCCGGCGTCGCGGTCCTTGCGACGCGCTGAGGGCAGGGAAGGCGGTAGCGGGCTGGCGGAAAAGGAGCCATCCCCCGTGTCGGCGGCTGAACTTGCAGCCTGAAGCTTGATCCTGGCTACTCGAACTCCAGCATGCTGCTCTCGAACCGGATGACCGGCTTGCCGTCCTGATTGACGCCCTCGTTGAGGGTGGAGTTCATCCACGTCCCGGGGCGCGAGGCAAGCGGGCGGCTCTCTGTCAGCGTCACCGAATAGCTGATCCGGTCACCGGCATAGACCGGCCGGAGCCATTGCAGTTTCAGAAAGCCGGGCGAGGGGCCGAGCTTCGGCGGCTCGATGCCGTCGGCGACAAGGCGCGCCTGCTCAACGGTCCAGTAGGCGAGGAACATCTTCATCCAGCCGGCGCAGGTATGCCAGCCCGAAGCGCAGAGCCCGCCGAAGACGAAATCCTTGGCGGCCTCCGGATCGACATGGAAGGGCTGCGGATCGAACTGCCTGGCAAAGCGGATGATGTCCTCGGCGGTGAACAGCAGGGTTCCGGTCTCGATCTTCTGGCCGATCGGCGAGAGTTCGATGAGTCTCATGCGGCGTCCTCCGCTGACGCGCGCTGGCGGAACATGATCGGGTTTTCGCCGCGCATGACGGTTTCGCCGCGCTGGTTCTGCACCTCGTGCAGGAACCTGACCAGCCCAAGGCCAGGGCGCGAGCGCAAAGCCCGGGCTTCCACCACCGTCGAGTGACCGGAGAGCGTATCGCCGGCGAGCACCGGCTTCTTCCACTCCATGAACTCGATGCCCGGCGAACCTTCCGAGGCCGAGCCAGACAGCCAGCCGTCGAACATCATGCGCATGAACAGGCTTGCCGTATGCCAGCCGGAGGCCGCGAGGCCGCCGAGGATGCTCGCTCTTCCAGCCTCCTCGGAAAGATGCATGGGCTGCGGATCGAATTCCTGTGCGAAGACGATGATCTCGTCGGCCGACACGGTCTTTGGCTGGAGAGGCAGGACGCGCTCCGGCGTGAAATCCTCGAAATAAAGCATTGCTCTTCCCGTTCAATGTGGCGGCGACTGTAAACGAAGAGAAGACGATGCCAAGCGGGTTTGTCGTCGTTCCGGTACCGGCGCAGTTGCCGGGTGGTTTCCAAACGAAAACTGCCGCCCGTCGAGCGAGGGGCGGCAGTGCCAGATCGGGTTGAGAAACAGCCCTTAGGTGTTGAAGCGGAAGTGGATGACGTCGCCGTCCTGGACGACATATTCCTTGCCCTCGTCGCGACCCTTGCCGGCTTCCTTGGCGCCAACTTCGCCCTTGAAGGCGACATAGTCGTCGTAGCCAATGGTGAAGGCGCGGATGAAGCCACGTTCGAAATCCGTGTGAATGACGCCGGCGGCAGCCGGTGCCTTGGTGCCGCGGACAATCGTCCAGGCGCGGGTTTCCTTGGGGCCGACCGTGAAATAGGTGATCAGGTGCAACAGGTTGTAGCCGGCACGGATCAGCCGGTCGAGACCGGCCTCTTCCAGGCCGAGCGCCGAGAGGAATTCTTTCGATTCCTCTTCCGGAAGCTGGGCGACCTCAGATTCGATGGCGGCCGAGATGATGACGCATTCGGCGCCCTGCGCCTTTGCCATGGCTTCGACAGCCTTCGTGTGCTCGTTGCCATCGACGGCATCGGCTTCCGCGACGTTGCAGACGTAGAGGACCGGATGCGAGGTGAGCAGGTTGAGACCCTTGAGGATCTCGATCTCGTCGGCAGCCAGCGTCTTCAACAGCAGACGGGCCGGCTTGCCCTCGTTGAGCAGCTTGACGACCGCTTCCATGATCGGCAGCTGGGCGACGGAGTCCTTGTCTTTCGAGGAGGCCCGCTTGCGGGTCTGCTCGACGCGGCGCTCAAGGCTTTCGAGGTCGGCGAGCATCAGCTCGGTCTCGATCGTCTCGGCATCGCCGACCGGATTGATACGGCCCTCGACATGGGTGATGTCGTCGTCCTCGAAGCAGCGCAGCACGTGCACGACGGCATCGACTTCGCGGATGTTGGCGAGGAACTTGTTGCCGAGGCCTTCGCCCTTCGACGCGCCGCGCACGAGGCCGGCGATGTCGACGAAGGAGATGCGCGTCGGGATGATTTCCTTGGAGCCGGCGATCGAGGCGAGCGTCTGCATGCGCGGATCCGGAACGGCGACCTCACCGGTGTTCGGCTCGATGGTGCAGAACGGATAGTTTGCCGCCTGGGCTGCCGCCGTCTTGGTCAGCGCGTTGAAGAGGGTTGACTTGCCGACATTCGGCAGGCCAACAATGCCGCATTTGAAGCCCATAAGGGTTCACCCGTCGTTGTTTCGATGTTGCTGTGGCTATGGGGGAAAGCGGCCAGCGGGTCAAGGGTCGCGCCGGCTTTCACTCTGTCCACTGGCGCAGCGGCGCTGGCGAACTATGTTTGAGGGTGATCGGAACGTCGGTCGAGAAACCCGCGGCGAAAGTGCGCCGGTGGCCCCGGCTGCATTCCGCTGACTGTTTCATGTGTTTGGAGATGCCATCTCATGGCCAACGAGACCGAACTTGCACCGAAGACGGTGACCAAGCCCAAGGTCGAGCGCCCGAAGCTCTACAAGGTGCTGCTCCACAACGACGATTATACGCCGCGGGAGTTCGTGGTGCTTGTCCTGAAGGTGGTGTTCCGCATGGGGCCGGAGGCGAGCCAGCGGGTGATGATGACCGCCCACAAGATGGGCTCCTGCGTCGTCGTGGTGTGCACCAAGGATATTGCCGAGACGAAGGTGACCGAGGCGATGGATCTCGCCAAGGAAGCCGGCCTGCCGCTGATGTTCACCGCCGAGCCGGAAGAGTAGGGCTCGAGCGTCAGTCCTTCTTCGCCCCGAACATCTTCTTCAGCATGTCGGCCATCGGGCCGGTGGTCGGCAGGGCCTTGGGCTGGGCAAAGTTGCGCGCGGCGCGGATGTGCGATTGCCCGGCGCCTTGCTTGGCGGGCTTGTCACCCTTGGCGGGCTTGGCCGGCGCGTCATCCGGCTTCGCGCCGACCGCCAGCGCCAGCTTGTTCATCAGCTGCGAATCCTCGCCCTTCACCAGCATCTCGGCATTGTCGGCGAGCGTGTCGAGCAGGGGATCGAGCCAGACCCTGTCCGACTTGGCGAAGTCGCCAAGCACGTGGTTCTGTACCTGCTCCTTGGAGCCCGGATGGCCGATGCCAAGCCTCAGGCGGCGGTATTCGCGGCCGCAGTGGGCATCGAGAGACTTGACGCCGTTGTGGCCGCCATGCCCGCCACCGAGCTTGATGCGGGCCTTGCCCGGCACCAGGTCGAGTTCGTCATAGATGGCGACGATGTCCGCGGGTGACAGCTTGTAGAAGCGCATCGCTTCGCCGACGGATTCGCCCGACAGGTTCATGAAGGTCTGCGGCTTGATGAGCAGCACCTTGTCGCCGCCTAGTTCGCCCTCGGAGATCTCCGCCTTGAACTTCTTCGACCAGGGCGAGAAGCCCGGCCGGCGCTGGATCGCGTCGACGGCCATGAAGCCGATGTTGTGGCGGTTCCCGGAATATTTGGACCCCGGATTGCCGAGCCCGGCGATGATCAGCATATGGCGGTTCCCTTCGCAGTCGCGCCGATGTTCCCAACGCGAAAAGCCGGGCAAGTCAAGCGCAATCCCGCTGACACCTCACTCAGCGCACCGGCGGAAGCCCGTAGCGTTGCTGTATGCGATCCTGCTCGCCCGACGCGCGGAGGCGGTCGAGCGAAGACTGCATGCGGGCGATCAACGCTGCCGGCAGAGCAGGGTTGCAGGCAATCCCGAGCTGCTGCATCGAAAGCACGACGATCCTTCGGATCGGTACGTGCTCTCTGACGAGGCGATCATAGACGTCCTGGGATATGGCCATCAGATCGATCCGGCCGCCGAGCAGCTTGGCCAGCGTCAGATCGAAGCTGGCGCTGAGGTCCAGCCTCTCGAACCCGGCGCGGCGCAGCAGGCCTTCGGTGTAGTCTTCCCGTTGCGTGCCGACCGAATAGAGCAGCGCTTCGGCGATGGTCGTTGCGGTGATGGAGGAGGACTGGCGGGCGACGATCAGGTTGACGTCCATCAGCATCGGCACCACCCACTGGAACGTGGTCTCCCGCTCCGGCGTGCGTGCCGCGGCGAAGACGCAGGAGGTGGACTGCGTTTGGGCAAGCGCAAGCGCCCGGGCCCAGGGCATGATGTCGATGCGGTACTCGACGTCTGCTCCGACACCGGCCATTATCGCGCGAACCTGGGCGGCACCTGCGCCGTCGATCGATCCGTCTTCGGTCTGATAGGTATAGGGCGGGTAGGATTCGGTCGCGAAGCTGATATCGGCCGCCTGTGCGCCGCTCGTCAGGAGAACCATGCTGCAGGTCAGAGCCGGACGTCTCATTGTCCCCATCCACAACGGTCTTGTGTCCCGACTATGCCGTCAACCGGCGCGAGTCTCCAGCAGATTCCTTCTGGCGTCGAGTTGCGTCAGCAGATCGCCGATGGCGAGCGGCCTGGAGAACAGGTAGCCCTGGGCGCAATCGATGCCGATCGTCTTCAGGAGGTCGTACTGGCCCTCGGTTTCGACGCCTTCCGCGACGACCGTGCAGTTCATCTTGTGGGAGATGGCACTGATGCCTTCGACGAGCATCCGGTTCCTGCGTTCGACGTCTTTGGCGCCGGAACCGATCGTGCGGACGAACGACTGGTCGATCTTGACGATATCCACCGGGAAGCGGCTGAGGTAGCTCAACGACGAATAGCCGGTGCCGAAATCGTCGAGCGCGATGCGGCAGCCGAAAGCGTGCAACTGGTCGAGGATGGTGCGGATTTCCGGGTTGTCGTGCATCAGCACCGCCTCGGTGATTTCCAGCACCAGCCGGCGAGGCTGGATGCGGTATCGCGCGGTCATCGCCGCAAGCCGCGTCGGCAGCCCTGCGTCGAACTGCAGCGGCGAGAAGTTCACCGCCACATAGGTGTCCTCCATGCCGGGCAGGCGCGACACCCGGGCCAGGTTGACCAGCGCATCCTCAAGGATGAGATTGCCGATCTCACTGATCGAGCCGGTCTCCTCCGCAACGTCGACGATCGCTGCCGGAGATAGAAGTCCCTTGCGCGGATGGCGCAACCGCATCAGCGCCTCGAAGCCGAGGATCGTCTCGTCGCCGACCCGCACGATCGGCTGGAAATGGGCTTCGAACCAGCTTGCGGTAATCGCCGCTTCGATGTCGCTCTCGATTTCGGCGCGCTGGCGGGCGCGGTCGAGGATGGATTCGTCATAGACATTGGCGCCGTTGCGGCCGTCGCGCTTGCGCGCATACATGGCCATGTCGGAGCGCTGCAGAAGCTCGGCAGCACTGCCGGCGTGGCGCGGGTAGAAGGCAAGCCCGATACTGGCACTGAGCTTGACGCCGGTGCCGGCGGCGCGGAACGGTTTGTCGAAGAGATCGACGATCTTCTGCGCGACGTCGGATGCCCGCGCTTCCGCATCGGCGCCGGTGATCAGCAGGGCGAATTCGTCGCCGCCCAGCCGGGCTGCCGCATCGTTCTCGTTGGTCAGCGGCCGGATCCGCCCGACGAACTGGGACAGCACCGCATCGCCGGCCGCGTGTCCAAGCGTGTCGTTGATCGACTTGAAGCGATCGAGATCGACGAACAGGCAAGCGAGGTGGGTGCCGCTCGCATCGGCGGCGGCGATCTGTTCGTCGAGAACCGCTTCAAAGCCCTGGCGGTTGAGAAGGCCGGTCAGGTGGTCGGAGATGGCCTGGCGATGATTGCGGCTTTCCGACTGCTTGAGCTCGGTGACGTCCGTCATGACGCTCAGCGACGCGGGAAGATCGGTGCCTGCCGACTTGAGGGCGGTCTCGAGGATCAGCACGTCGATGAGATTGCCATCAGCGCAGCGAAAACGGACGGTGACATCGCAGACGCCGACGATTGAGCGCTTCTGCTGCTTGCGGGCCACGTAGCGGGCGCGATCTTCCGGAACGATCAGGTCGACGAAGGGCTGGCGGAGAACCTCTCCTCGCGCATAGCCCGTGGCCAGCAGCCAGTAGTCGCTGACGGCCCAGATCAAGTCCTGGTCGTTCAGCGAGAACAGCATGGCCGGCGTCAGGTTGTAGGTCTCCCGGGTCTGCCGGTGCGCCTGCTTCAGCTCGTATTCCTCGCGCTCCAGCTGGATCTGCATCTCGTTGAAGCTCTGAGCCAGGCGGCCCATCTCGTCCGTCGTGTGCCAATCCACGTGGTGGCGGGAGCCGAGCCGTCGCGTCGCCTCGATCGCCGCGGTCAGCCGCAGCAGCGGTCGCATGACCATGATCCGGTTGCCGATGACCGCGGCCGTAAAGACAGTGAGGATGGCGAGCGTGAAGATGGAAATGAAGGCCAATTCCATGCGGCTGAGTGCGGAGAAGAGGCCAAAGCTTCGATAATGGATGACGAGCGTGCCGACCTTTTGCTGCGTGGTCTCGCTGGACCGATAGACGACGTCAAGCGTTGTCCGCTCCAGCGGCTCGCTGGCATCGCGCACGCTGCTTTCGGTGATGTCCAGCGTGCCGAGCGTGTCCTTCACCTGGACGACGCGGATGCCGGTCTCATTCAGGAGAGTGCCGGTGATCTGGCGGATGCTCTTGAGATCCAGATCCCAAAGCGGCTTGGCCAGCGCCTGGGCATTGACGGCCGTCAGGATCGCAACATGTTCGTGCAGGCTCTCGGCGGCCTGACGGGATGAAAGGGCGAGGAACAGCGTGAACAGCGGCGCGACAAGGATGAGCAACGCTGCTGAAATGATGGCGATGAAGCGGTTTTCGACCGAGTGAGTCATGCGTCCACTCGTAATGCCTTCTGTTTGCCGGCTACCTCAGAAGGTGGTCCCGTTCCCGTCGTGATGCTTTCATCGATTGATTAAGCTTTGCTGAAGCGCAGTTTCCGGCGTCGGCACCGAAACAGTCTCCAAACGCAACAAACCAGCGAATTCCGAGGGAATCGAATGGTTTCCCGTAAAGATCGGTAAACCAATAACGTGAAAACCCGCCGCGGTTGCCCGGGGCGGGTTCAGATCTGGTTGGCAGCAGCCGTGCTTATTCGGAAGCGGCTTCTGCTCCACCTTCAGCTTCTTCCGGCATGACGGCCGGTGCAGCGATGGTGGCGATGGTGAAGTCGCGGTCGGTGATGACCGGCGTCGCACCCTTTGGCAGCTTCACATGCGAGATGTGAACGCTGTCGCCGATCTTGAAGCCGTCCAGGTCAACGACGATCGCTTCCGGGATGTCGTTGGCAGGGCAGTTCATTTCGACCGTATGACGGACGATGTTCAGAACGCCGCCGACCTTCACGCCCGACTTCTCTTCGTTGATGAAGTGAACCGGAACTTCGACCGTGACCTGGCTGTCAGCAGAGACGCGCAGGAAGTCGACGTGCATCGTGAAGTCACGTACCGGATCCAGCTGGAAATCCTTCGGCAGGGCCGAAATCTTCTCGCCGTTCAGGACGATGGTTGCGACGGTGGTCAGGAAGCCGCCGGCGTGGATGCGCTTCGTCACCTCGTTGGTGGAAAGCACGATGGAAACTGGGGCCTGCTTGTCGCCATAGATGACGGCAGGAATAAAACCGTTGCGGCGAAGTTCACGGGAGGACCCCTTACCAACCCGTTCGCGCGCCTCGGCCTTGAGCTCGTAAGTATCGTGGCTCATGGCATGTCCTTTCGAGGTTATTTGGAGAACCCGCCCAGGCTTGGAAGCCTTTATGCGGCGAGTTTGGAAGGGCATCGTCCGATGCGCTTCATCCGCGTTGCCTCCAAGGGTGTCTACGCGGACCGGGGGTGCATATTACATATGGGACTGCATGACAAGCCATGTACGGCTGATCGCATTTCTGTATATTAGCATATTGTGTAATAGATGTGATAAGCAATCAGATAGAATCTTGCCCTAGTCTCCGACCGTTAGCACGCGAGCGCCCAGATGCAATTTGTCTACACCTGCCTCTTCGACCACCACGACTTTATCTATGTCGCAGCGGCCATCAGTTTGTGTATCCTCGGGTCCTACCTAGCGGTGCGGCTTTTCTCACGCGCGCTGCGGGCCCGTGGTTCGGAAAAACCGGTATGGGTTGCGCTGGCCGGCTTCGTCGGCGGTTCGGTGATCTGGACAACGCATTTCCTGGCGATGCTCGGCTATACCGGTGGTGGTCAAGCGGGCTACGAGCCGGTCGTCACCCTCCTTTCGCTGCTGATCTCCGTGCTGACATGCACCGCCGGTTTCGGGATCGCCGCCTTCGCCGACGGGAGCCGGCTGGTGGAGGCGGGTGGCGTGATCATGGGGCTTGGCATTGCCGCCATGCACTACACGGGGATGGCCGCCTACACCGTGCCTGGAACAATCGTCTGGCGGGAAGAGTATGTGGTGGCATCAGTGTTGTTCGGCGCCGTCTTCGGCGCCTTGACGACCAACAAGGTGGTCCGGCCGCGCAACCGGTTCTGCAAGTATACCGGTGCGCTGGCGCTGGTATCGGGCATCGTCACGACGCATTTTATCGCCATGTCGGCCGTCGAGGTCGTGTTGTCCCCGGATATTCCGGTCGACGACAACATGCTGTCGCCAGCGATCCTCGGCATCTCGGTGCTCGGCATCATGATCGCGCTGCTGGCACTGGCCGCCTGCACCTATCTTCTCGATGCCAGCACCAACCAGGCCGCCGTTGCCCGCTACCGGCACCTTTCGCTGCACGACGCACTGACCGGGCTGCCGAACCGCGCGGCACTTCAGGAAGAGTTGCTGGAGCTCGAACGCATTTCACCGAACCTGCCCGGGCAGATCGCCATCCTGTCCTTCGACCTCAACCGGTTCAAGGAAATCAACGACGTCCACGGCCACGCGGCGGGCGACGCGGTGATCCGCACGGTCGGCGCTCGATTGGCGACGGCGATCGGACCCGACGAGTTCGTGGCACGCGTCGGCGGCGACGAGTTCGTCGCCATCACCCGCCGCTACTATGGCCGGATGGAAGGCACCAGTCTGTCGCAGCGGCTGCTGGCCGAGATCAACAAGCCGATCGACTGGAAGGAATCGGTGTTCTGCGTGTCGTCGAGCGTCGGCATCTCCGTCTACGATCGCACTGCGGCGTCGCTGGACGAGGTGATCGCCCAGGCGGATGTCGCGATGTATCGCGGCAAGGTTTCCGGTCCGAACAGCGTCTGCTTCTACGACCCGTCGATGGACCAGGCGGTGCGCGAGCGAAATGCACTGGCCATGGACCTCCGCTCGGCGCTGGTGAACGGCGAGTTCGAGCTGCACTACCAGGTGCAGAACGACGCCGAGACCCGCGAGGTCGTCGGCTTCGAAGTGCTGCTGCGCTGGAACCATCCGCAGCGGAAGAAGGTATCGCCGGCGGAATTCATCCCGATCGCCGAGCGCACCGGCCTGATCATCGAAATCGGTGAATGGGTGCTGCGCGAGGCCTGCAGCAAGGCGGCCGGCTGGAAGCGGCCGTTCAGCATTGCCGTCAACGTCGCGGCGCAGCAGCTGGCCGACATGACCTTTCCGTCGAAGATCGAGCAGATCCTCGAGGAGACCGGCCTGCCGGCCCACCGGCTTGAGCTGGAGATCACCGAGTCCGGCATCATCGGCGACCAGCAGCGGGCGCTCCTGATCATCCAGCAGCTAAAGGAGATCGGCCTGCGCATCGCCATGGACGATTATGGCACCGGCTACTCGTCGCTTTCGACGCTGATGAGTTTTCCGTTCGACAAGATCAAGATCGACCGGTCGTTCGTTGACAAGGTCGACACCAACAACCAGTCGGCGGCGATCGTCCGATCGACGTTGATCCTTGCCCAGAGCCTCAACATTCCGGTGCTGGCGGAAGGCGTCGAGACGATGAAGCATTGGGATTTCCTGCGGCGCGAAGGCTGTGCTCAGGTGCAGGGCTTCCTGTTCGGCAAGCCGGTGCCGCTGGAGGACATCGAGGCGCTCGTTAACGGATGCGAGCAGGAGAGGGTGGCCTGACCGCCTGACCGACAAACCTCCGGCCAGACGAAGAAAGGCCTCACTGCCCGATCGTAAAGGGCAGTAAGGCCTTTTCAGTTTGTGCAGCGCCACCGCCCACCCCAATGGGCGATCCGGCACAGGCGCAAGAACGTATGTGTCAGTCAAAGAGGCTGGAGACGGACTCTTCAAGCGCCGTGCGGTTGATGGCCTCGCCCATCAGCGCGGCCGTCGACACGACGCGGATGTTCGGTGCCGACTGCACGGCCGTCGTCGGCTGGATGGTGTCGGTGATCACCAGTTCCTTGAGCTTGGAGGACGACACGCGGGCGACAGCGCCCCCGGAGAGAACGCCGTGGGTGATGTAGGCGGTAACGCTGGTCGCGCCGTTCTTCAGCAGCGCTTCTGCCGCATTGCAGAGCGTCCCGCCGGAATCGACGATGTCATCGATCAGCAGGCAGTCCTTGCCGGTGACGTCGCCGATGACGTTCATCACTTCGGATTCGCCGGCACGCTCACGCCGCTTGTCGACGATGGCAAGCTGGCAATCCAGCCGCTTGGCAAGCGAGCGCGCACGCACCACGCCGCCGACATCGGGAGAGACCACCATGACGTTCTTCAGGTCGTAGTGTTCCTTGACGTCGCGCGCCAGGATCGGCACGGCGTAGAGGTTGTCGGTCGGAATATCGAAGAAGCCCTGGATCTGACCGGCATGCAGGTCAAGCGTCAGGACGCGGTCGGCACCGGCTTCGGTGATCAGGTTGGCGACCAGCTTGGCCGAGATCGGCGTGCGGGGGCCGGCCTTGCGGTCCTGGCGGGCGTAGCCGAAATAGGGAAGGACTGCGGTGATGCGCTTTGCCGAGGACCGACGGAAGGCGTCGATCATGATCAGCAGTTCCATCAGGTGGTCGTTGGCCGGGAAGGAAGTGGACTGGACGACGAAGACGTCCTCGCCGCGCACGTTTTCCTGGATCTCGACGAAGATTTCCTGGTCTGCAAACCGTCTGACGCTTGCTTTCCCTACTGGAACGTTGAGGTAGGAACAGATCGCGTCGGCCAAGTGCCGGTTCGAATTCCCTGCGAAAACCTTCATTGTGGCCCGCCCGTTTTGACGCTGGATGGGCGCCTTTTACCGAGGCTGGTCTCGAATGCAAGGCTTCTCATCCAAACCTCCGGTATTTTCGCTAAACCCCTGTGGAGGGTGGCTGTTTTGCATCAAGATCGGCTTGCGGACATCAATATTGCACTCTCAGCGAGCAGTCGTATTCCGCCATTGCAGATATTCACCGATGGTCTTCTGGCCGACCAGCTGCATGGTCTCTGCGGGCACCGCCGCCCAGGGATCGCCGCCCGAAGCCGGCACGGTTTCCTGACCCTGGATGCGGTGCAGCCGCCCGCCCGCCGGGTCCAGCACGTCCCACACATAGACGACGGTGACCTTGCCCTCGTTGTCGAAAGCCGACAGGTAGCCCTTGAGGATGTGTTCGCTGCTGGTGTCGGCCGAGGGCCGGATGGTCAGGCCGCCGGCACGTGCCGAGGCGCCCAGCTGGCGCGACAGCGGCGTCACGGCCTGCACCGGCGCACCGATGATCGGCAGGAAGCGGATGGTCGCGCCTTCGGCTTTCGCGGTGTCGGTGGGCGCGGTCTCAGTGGGTGCGGTTTCGACGCTTGCCTCGCGGGCCGATGGCTCGGAGTCAGCCGGCGGTTCAGCGGCAGCCGGTGACAGCGGCGGTGAGCGGGAAGGGGCCTGTGGCTCCGCCTCATCCTCCAGACTGGTGGCCCGTTGCCGGCTGCTTGGCGGCGGATCCAGAGGCGCCGAGGCGACGCCTGATCGGCCACCCTCCTCGATGGCCTGCGACTGAGCCTGCAGCGAGTTCTGCGGTCGCCCGGCACGCGGTGGCGCGCTCGGGTAATATCCTGTGTCACCGTCAGGCTCCGGGGCCTCGGCGAGCCGGCGCGCGTCCGCCTGCGAGACCTGCGAAGAGGAGGGATAGAGGCCGCCGCCAACATCGACCTGCGGCGTCAGGGCATCGGTGGTGTTGCAGGCAGACAGAAGAGCCGCGAAAAGCAGCGGAGCAAAGCCCAGGCCAGTTCGGTGCATCCCCACGTCCTTCTCGCCCGCATCCCTCCGAAAGCTTACGGTTCGGCTTCCGGCAGTGTCAACCGCGAGCGGGGATAACCATCCGTCCGTCAGCAGGTGATGAGGTCGAGGCGGTGACGCGACAGGCTGCGCGGCTCGTCGGCCGTCGTCAGATAGGTCTGGCCGAGGGTCATCGCCGTGCCGCTGTCGGAATCCATGATGATCATGTGCACGAACAGCGACATGTCGGGCAGGATTTCCTGCTGGTTTCCGGCGTGGAACATCTGGTGCTCCATCCACGACGGCGAGAAGCGGGCACCGAGCGAATATCCGCAGGCGTTCAGCCGATGGCGGGTCAGGCCCCGCTCGTCGATGATCCGGGCATGCGTGTCGAACACGTCGCCGAACGTATGGCCCGGCCGCAGAACGGATTCGATGGCGAGGATGGTTTCGCGGCAGGCATTGTAGAGTTCGCGGTGTCGGCTCGTCGGCTCGCCGACGATGACGGTGCGCATCATCGCCGCATGGTAGTGGGCGCTGACGCCGGCCCATTCCAGGGTCAGCTGGTCTGTCGCGTCGAGCCTGCGGCGGCCGGCCTTGTAGCGGCAGAGCAGCGCGTCGGCGCCGGATCCGATGATGAACTCGTTGGCGGGATAATCACCGCCGCCGGCAAACACGGCTCCCTGCATCGCCGCCAAGATATCCGCCTCGCTGGCGCCGGCGCCGGTCAGCGATATGGCTGCGTCGAGCGCGTCGTCGGCGAGCTCTCCGGCGCGCACTACATGGGCGATCTCGGCCGGGCTCTTCACCAGGCGCAGACGGCTGATCAGATAGGACTGGTCGACGATCTGGCCGAAGGAGGAGAGCTGGTTGTCGAGCAGCCGGGCGATCCGGCCCGTGATGCCATGGGTGTCGTATTCGACGCCGATCCGGCAGCCGAGCAGATCCATCTCGCTCAACTGCTCCTTGAGATCGAGGGTCGGATCGGCATTCGCCCGATCCACCCAGACGGCGATGTTTTCCAGGATAGAGGTGTGACGGGCCTGGCGCAGGTCGGCCGACCGGGTCAGCAGCGTCATCTGGCCGTCGGCCTTCACCACGAGGCACTGGAAGAAGCAGTAGCCGAAGGTGTCGTAGCCGGTCAGCCAGTACATGCTCTCCTGGGCGAAGATCAGCATGGTGTCGAGCTTTTCGGCCTGCATCGCCTGCGTCAGGCGTGCCAGCCGCTCGGCATATTCGCTCCTCTCGAAATGCAGGGCCATCCTATTCCTCCGTGATCGCGATCGCTGAGATCTGTCGTCCGTAGTCGGGTTCGCCGGCGTGGGTCGTCCGGCGATATGAGAAGAAGCGCTGTGGATCTGAATAGGTGTCGATGCCGAGATTTTCCGCCCGGATGCCGGCGCGCTGCAGGCGGCGTGTCGTCAGTGCCGGCAGGTCGAACATCGCGTGGCCGGCTTTGTTCGAGGGCGTGAAAAATTCGGCAAATACAGCATCCTCGGAGAGGAACCGCTCGACGAGTTCCGGCCCGACCTCATAGCTGTCGCGGCCGATCGACGGGCCAAGGCATGCGCAGATCTCGTCGCGCTGGGCGCCGAGCGCGATCATCGCCTCGACGGTGTTTTCGGCAACGCCGGCGAGCGCGCCCTTCCAACCGGCATGGGCGGCACCGATCACCCGGTTCTTCGCATCGGCGAACAGGATCGGGCCGCAGTCGGCGGCCAGCACGCCGAGCACGATGCCGGGCGCGGCTGTCACCAGCGCATCGGCGCTCGGACGTTCGCCGGCATAGGCGGCGTCGATGGTCACCACGTTCGGCGAATGGACCTGGTTGACCGTCGCCAGCCGTTCCGCAGGCTGGCCGAACCAGGCGGCAACACGCCGGCGGTTCTCGACGACGGCCGTGCGGTCGTCATGCGAGCCGAGGCCGACATTGAGGCTGTCGTATATGCCGGAAGAGACGCCGCCGAGGCGGGTGAAAAAGCCGTGACGGACGGCCTGAGCCGTCTGCGCGGTCAGCAAGGGGCTTTCGATCGGCGTCGGCACGTGGTCCTGCATGGCGTCTTTCTGTCATTCCGTTCGGGGATCGTTGCCGCCCAGCATGGCCGGCAAACCGGCCAGCTGCTTCGTTCGGCCGGAATGTGGACCGGGCCTGCGCAGGATGTCAACGGGCGGAACGGTCAGGTGGAGACCGGCCTGAAGGGCGCCAGCGTCACGGACGGGCTCGAGACGACGAGCACCTTGAAGAGTTCGCCCATGTTGCCTTCGCCGGCCGCCGCCAGTCGATTGGCGGAGACGGCGATCGCCCGCTGCTCGGACTCCGACTTGCCGTTGGCGAGCGCTCGTGCACGGTCGGCGAGCCCCAGGCCGTAGAGAAAATCGCCCTGATGCAGGCAGCCGTTGATCTGGATCGTGCAGGCACGGGCGATGCGGGCCAGATCCTCGAAATCGACGTGGCTGGTCAGATCCGCTTCACCGGGATGGGCGAGCGGCGGGTCGTATTCGTGGCGCAGCACCGCCTGCAGCGTATCGCCGAAGCCGGTCACCATGTGACCGTAGTCGATGATGACGGCACTGCCGCCATTGCGCTTCAGGCGCTCGCACAGGGTGTTCATCACTGCCTGGCGGGCCGGCGCAACTTCGAAGACGGTTCCATCCGCTGTCTGCGCCGAACCGAGCGGCAGAAGGGCCGTATCGATGGATGCGATGCCGATGCCGAACGCCAGACGGTCTTCTGCGTCGAGGCCAACCATGCGCTCGCGGAAACCGGTCGGCGTCTTGACGAACTGGCGGATCGGGATGGCGTCGAAGAGTTCGTTCGCTGCGAGCAGCGTGAAGCCGTCGGGCACCTCCTCAAAGGCCGCGTGCCAGCTGACCTTGGACGAAAATGCTTCCAGCGTTACCCGCTGGACGCCGCGCAGCCGCTCACTGGTCTCGACCAGATGGACGCTGAGGCCGTCGAAAAGCGGCGGTGCCAGCTTGCGGATGACGCGCAACATGTCGAGCATCATCGTGCCGCGACCGGGCCCGATCTCGACGAGCGAAACGGGGCTCGGGCTGCCGTGCTGCTGCCAGGCATGCACCATGAAGATGCCGAGCATCTCGCCGAACAGCTGGCTGACTTCGGGCGCGGTGACGAAATCGCCGGCGGTGCCGAAGGGCTCGCGGGTGCGGTAATAGCCATATTCCGGGTCGGCGAGGCAGAGCGCGAAATAGTCGGTCACGCTGATCGGGCCGTTGATGCGGATCAGGGACTTGATCTTGTCGGCAAGCGGCGTCACGGGAAGCCTCGTCGCGTCAGAGGATCGGGGTGGCCCGGCGTGCACGCCAGACGGCCCAGAGGCCGACCAGGAGCATCGGCAGCGACAGGACCATGCCCATGGTCAGCCAGCCGAACGCCAGGTAGCCGAGTTGCGGATCGGGCTCGCGGAAGAATTCGACAAGGATGCGCGACAGGGCATAGCCGCAGACGAAGGTGCCGGCGACCACACCCGGCTGGCGAAGCGCCTTCACGTGGTGGGTCATGATCCGCAGGACCAGGAACAGCACGATGCCTTCGAGCGCTGCCTCGTAGAGCTGGCTCGGGTGACGGGCAAACGGTCCGCCGGTCGGAAATACCATGGCCCACGGAACGTCGCTGATGCGGCCCCACAGCTCGCCGTTGACGAAGTTGGCGATGCGGCCGAAGAACAGGCCGAAGGGAACGACGGCGGCGACCGTATCGAAGAGGCTCCAGACCGGAACGCCGTTGCGGCGGGCAAACCAGATCATGGCGATGGTCGTGCCGATCAGGCCGCCGTGGAAGGACATGCCGCCGTTCCAGATTTCCACCGCCCGGATGGGGTTGGCGATGACCGAGCCCAGATCGTAGAAGAGGATGTAGCCGATGCGCCCGCCGAGCACGATCCCGCCGGCGACCCAGACCAGGAAGTCATCGAGCTTTTCCGGCGCCATCGGCGATACGCCGCCCGGCCAGAGATCGGCCCGCGCCACCATCCGCTTGGCGTAGAGCCAGCCGAGCAGGATGCCCGCGACATAGGCCAGCCCGTACCAGTGCACGGCCACCGGGCCGATCGAAAAGGCGATCGGGTCGATCTGCGGGAAGGGCAGTATGGCGAGGAGACTGGGTGCTGAATACAAGTTACTTTACCTCGGCCGGCTGTGCCGCATATCCGGCGGACCATGACTTTATTGCCTTTGGCGGGTCAAGACGATTCTCATAAAGCGGCCGTTCATCCTCAGGGAAGTGTCCGCTGCGCCAGCCGGTCTCCGGATTCTTCTTGCAAGGGTGGACGTGTGACCCTAACTCCTTTGCATCAGGCAGAGCACCGCCGCGGACGTGGCGACAGAACGGGAGATCGATGGCATGTCGACCGGAACCAACAGAATGGTGGATGAATTCGCGCGGCTGATGACCGATGCGGCAGGTGCGGCGCAGAGCGTCCGGCGCGAGGCGGAGACCGCCATCCATGCGCAGATGGAGCGCATCCTCAACTCGATGGAAGTGGTCAAGCGCGAGGAATTCGAAGCCGTCCGCGAGATGGCGATCAAGGCGCGCGACGAGAATGACGCATTGAAGGCGCGCATTGCAGCGCTCGAGGCGAAACTCGACAGCCAGGTCGGCTGACCCGGCCAGGATCGCGGTCGTTCGCGGCCGGATCCTGCTGCGCCTTCTTCTTCCTTATGCGGCAAACACGGCGCGGCCCCCATATCAGGCGGGGACGCGCTTTTTTCGTTGTTGACCACCGCCGCGCCGCAGGTTTTCGGCCAACAAAATTGCAGCCTGTGGACACATGCGAAAAAGCGAGACGGCAGAGTCGGTTAATCCGAGTCGCTGATGCCGTTTCGGAGGCCTCCAGTTGAGTCGTCCCCGCAAAATGCAGGCTCGGGGGCTGGTGCTGGGACTCCTCGCCTATACACTGATTTTAAATGATGATTCGAAACGACGGCCGCAAGCTCCAGACAGGGTGCAGGTACTAGGGTGGCGGTCGCGGACGATCATCGGAACAGGTGAATTTCCGGTTCAGTGTCCGCGTCCGTTGTGTGTGAACTTACACGAATGCCGCTTTCATTCCGGTTTAGAAGGTGCCGCATGAGCCTCATTGAGATGGATATGGAACGTCACTCGAACCCGGTCGATATGATCGAGTTCGTTGCCGCCTCCAACGACTGGACGTTCGAGCGCTCCGGTGAAGACGAGATCGCCATGACCGTCGAGGGTCATTGGACCGATTACAACGTCTCGTTCTCCTGGATGGAGGAATTCGAGGCGCTGCACCTGGCCTGTGCCTTCGACATCAAGGTCGCCGATGCACGGGTAAACGAGGTGATCCGGCTTCTGTCGCACGTCAATGGCCAGGTTCTGATGGGCCACTTCGACCTGTGGCGGCAGGAGGACGTAGTGATCTTCCGCCAGTCGCTGCTGCTTGCCGGCGGTGCCGAACCGACGAACCAGCAGGTCGAGGTTCTCCTGTCGAACGCGCTCGAAACCTGCGAGACCTATTACCAGGCCTTCCAGTTCGTCGTCTGGTCCGGCATGGACGCCAAGAGCGCCATGGAAGCCGTGCTGTTCGAAACCGTCGGAGAGTGCTGATGCCGGGCAACCTCTCAGGACCGGTGGTCCTGGTCGGTGCCGGCAACATGGGCGGCGCCATGCTCACCGGCTGGCTGAAGAGCGGCGTGCCGGGCTCGTCGATCCTGGTCATCGATCCAGCGCCCTCCGAGGCAATGATGTCGGCGCTTGCGCAAGCCGGCGCACGCCACGAAACCTCCGCTCCGGCAGGCATCGAAGCGGGTATCTTGTTCCTTGCCGTCAAGCCGCAGGTGATGGAGACGGTTCTGCCGCCGCTTCGTCCGCTGGTCGGTCCGCAGACGGTGGTCGTCTCGGTTGCCGCCGGCAAGACGCTGTCGTTCTTCGAACATCATCTGGGTGCCGCCGCCATGGTGCGGGCCATGCCCAACACGCCGGCAATGATCGGTCGCGGCGTCACCGGCGCCTACGCCAATGCGCGGGTGAGCGACGAGCAGCGGACGGCCGTCCATGACCTGCTGAAGGTCAGCGGTCCGGTCGAATGGGTGACGAGCGAAAGCGACATCGATTCCGTCACCGCCGTCTCGGGCAGCGGCCCGGCCTACGTGTTCTATCTCGTCGAGTGCATGGCGGAAGCCGGCCGTAAGCTCGGCCTGTCGGCGGATCTTGCCATGCGGCTTGCCCGCGAGACGGTGGCCGGTGCCGGCGAACTGCTGCATCAATCGCCGGACGAGGCGGCGCGCCTGCGCCAGAACGTGACGTCTCCCGGCGGCACGACGGCTGCCGCACTCGCCGTGCTGATGGCCGATGACGGCATCCAGCCGATCTTCGACCGGGCATTGGCTGCCGCCCGCGACCGGGCGCAGGAACTGGGCGGCTAGGACGGGAAGGCTGGCAATGGCAAACGAGATCACCTGGGACGACTTCGAGAAGGTCGATATCCGCGTCGGCACCATCGTCGAGGCGGAGGAATTTCCCGAGGCTCGCAAGCCTGCCTACAAGCTGAAGATCGATTTCGGCCCGGAAATCGGCATCCGCCGTTCTTCGGCGCAGATCACCGTGCACTACACGCCGGAAACGCTCGTCGGGCGACAGGTGCTCGGCGTGATCAATTTTCCGCCGCGTCAGATCGGGCCGGTGCGCTCCGAGGTCCTGACGCTCGGCTTTGCCGACGAGAGCGGCGCGATCGTGCTGGCCGCCGTCGAACGCGGCGTGCCGAACGGCATGAAGATGATGTAGGAAAGCCGCCGGCTTGCACAGCCGTCGCTTGTTTCACGAGTTCAGTCCAGCTCATCACGCCGGGACGCGCACTACGGCGCGCAGGCCGCCGCGCGGACTGTC
Source organism: Rhizobium sp. SAFR-030 (assembly GCF_059415005.1). Classification (NCBI taxonomy): domain Bacteria; kingdom Pseudomonadati; phylum Pseudomonadota; class Alphaproteobacteria; order Hyphomicrobiales; family Rhizobiaceae; genus Rhizobium; species Rhizobium sp. SAFR-030. The sequence continues at coordinate 147,007 of NZ_JBPFDO010000003.1, forward strand.
CGACAGCGTGACATTACCGCCATGGCCGCGGGCGATGTCGCGAACGATGGCCAGCCCGAGACCCGTGCCGGACGCGTTGAGATTGCGGGCCTCGTCCAGCCGGAAGAACGGCTTGAAGACGTCCTCGCGCGATTGTTCCGGAATGCCGGGGCCATCATCGTCGAACACCAGCGTCAGCCATTTCGCGCTGTGGCGGGCGTCGACATGCAGATGGCTGGCGTAGCGCTGGCTGTTTGCCGCAAGATTGCCGACGAGCCGCATGAAGGCGTTCGGACGCACCGAGAGCAGATCCTCGCCGTCGATGCTGTAGGTCATCGTCTTGCCGTGCAGGGCGAAATCCATCACGATCTTTTCCAGAAGCTCGCTCAGCCGCAGCTCGCCGAAATCCTCCTCGGCCTCGCCGCGCGCAAAGGCCAGATAGCCTTCCAGCATGCTCTGCATGTCGTCCACGTCGGCGCTCATGCCGGCCAGATCGGGGTTGTCGCGCGCCAGTGCCAGCTGCAGCTTGAAGCGAGTCAGGATGGTGCGCAGGTCGTGGCTGATGCCGGTCAGCATCGCGGTGCGCTGCTCCATCTGCCGCTCGATGCGCTCGCGCATCTGGATGAAGGCGATGCCGGCGCGGCGGATCTCGTCGGCGCCGCGCGGCACGAAGGGATCCTGCATCCGCTGACCCTTGCCGAAATTCTCCGCCGCGTTGGCCAGCGCCAGGATCGGCCGGATCTGGCCGCGCAGGAAGAGGATCGAGATGCCGATCAACAGCAGCGAGGTGCCGAACATCCAGACCAGGAAGATATGGGTGTTGGAAGCATAGGTCTGGTTGCGGACGGTGAAGAAGCGCAGCACCTTGTCGTCGAGCTGGATGCGGATCTCGACGAGCCGGCTGTCGCCTACGGTGTCGATCCAGAAGGGCAGGCGGATCTGCTGGTTGATCTGGTCGGCCAGAAAATCGTCGAGGATCGAGAAGAACGGCTTGGAGCGCGGCGGCGGCAACTGACCGCCCGGCTCGACCAGAAGCGTCAGCGATAGCTTGTCGCGGGCGATGCGGATGATCTCGCTGTAATCGCCGCTTGCCGGCGGATAGATGCGGATGATCTCGATGATTGCGGCGATGTCGCGGGTGACCGCCTGCGACAGCCGTTCGGTGACGAGCCGCCAGTGACGCTCCATGAACACGGCGGCCACAACCGTCTGCAGCAACAGCATCGGGATGATGACAATCAGCACCGAGCGGGTGAACAAGCCGGTCGGCATGTGCCGCTTCAGCCAGCGGCCGAACGTCGCCCAGCCGGGCGGCCGTAGCCTGCCGATGTCGCGCCGCATCGTGTCGATGATCGCCATTCTGCCTCTTGCGACGGTTCGCGCCGCCGATTGCTCTGATCTCTCGCGTCAGTCGATGCTGAGACGGTAGCCTATGCCGCGGACGGTTTGAAGATAGACCGGATTTGCCGGGTCTTCCTCTATCTTGCGCCGCAGCCGGTTGATCTGCACGTCGATCGTCCGCTCGCCAACCTCGGAATCGTCGCCGATCAGTTCGTGACGGGGAATGGTATCGCCCGCCCGCAAGGCAAACAGCAGCATGATTTCCTGTTCGCGATCCGTGAGGCGGATAGTTTCCGCCGCCCGGCGCAGCTCCTTGCGTGCAATCGAGAAGGTGAAGGGCCCGAACATGATCTGGTCGATCTTCGGCACATCGGCATTGGCATTGCGACGCAGGATGTTGTTGATGCGCAGCACCAGTTCGCGCGGATCGAACGGTTTCGGCAGGTAGTCGTCGGCGCCCGCTTCCAGGCCCTCGATGCGCGCGTCGGCCTCGGCCCGCGCCGTCAGCAGGATGATCGGGATGGCGCGCTTGTCGCGCATCGACTGGGTGAGGGCGATGCCGGTTTCGCCGGGCATCATCACGTCGAGGATCATCAGGTCGAAATCGAGCCCCTGCAGCTTGCGCCGCGCCTCTCCGGCGTCGCCGGCGACGGTCACTCGAAATCCCTGTTCCATCAGATAGCGATGGAGCAGATCGCGAATGCGCGTATCGTCGTCCACCACCAGCAGGTGGGCCGCGTCATCGGAAAGCGGCACGCTCGCAACACCCATTTCAGTCCACCTCTTGCTCGGACACTGGCAAACCTTCGCGGCGGCCACGCATGGCCCGCAGGAATGACAGGACGCCGTCTTTCTGTTCCGCCGTCAGGTCCTGCAATGCCGAGCATATACGGCGAGACTGCGGCTCGGAAAGAGCAAGCGCAAGTTCGCGGCCGGCAAGCGTCGGGTAGAGGCGGCGCTGGCGGCGGTCCTTTGCACCGGCCATCTGGCGGATGTAGCCGCTGTCGATCAGCTGCTTCAGGACGCGTGCCAGGCTCTGCTTGGTGATCTGCAGGGTGTCGAGCAGGTCGGTTACCATCATCCCGGGCTGCCGGCAGACGAAGTAGACCACCCGGTGATGCGCCCGGCCCATGTCGATGTTGGAGAGGATGGCGTCCGGATCGGAGACGAAATCGCGATAGGCGAAGAAGAACAGCTCGATCGTCTCGAAGTCGATCTTGCTTTCATCGACGGCGGGCATCGGCGGGTGAACCTTCCTGACGGCTTTTCCAGTCGATCCCGGCGACAATCCTCATCCCTTTCAAAGGCTCGCAACGCGCCGGCAGATCCCGGCAGAGCGGAACGTACCCGCGCCGTCGCCGCGTCGAGCGGAACGTTCAACGTCAGATCTGATAAAGCGCGAAGCGTTTCAACAATCAACCCGAATGTGCAGCGGTCAAGACTGTCTCCCCATGCAACATCATCAACCGGATCATCAACCGGCGGAGGAAGCTGCAACAGCCGCGCGCCGCCGGTGGCGAGCTGCGGCAGGAATGCAACTGTTTCGCAATCCGATGTGACGGGAGCGGAACCTTTCTCGGCAGATGTCCGTTGCGAGCTTCAACAAACAGGAGATAAATCATGGCCTTGCTCTCGTCCGCCGAATTTCATCCGACATCGTCGCGCGCCGAAGCCGCTCATCCGATGCGTTCGGTGCTGGTGACGGTGTTTTCGCTGAAGATCGCCATTGCCGCGGTGCTGCTCGCCTGCGTCTCGCTCGCACCGCCGGTGTCTGCAGAAAGCCCCTACCAGATCTCCTCCAACTGATCTTTTTCGCTGCAGCCGGCAGGGAAGGGCGCTATACCCGGATCGATTTCCAGTCGATCAGCGAGGCATCATGGGGCAGCTCCAGGCAGGCATTATTCCGGTCACTCCGTTCCAGCAGAATTGTACGATCCTCTTCGATACGGAGACGAAGGACGCGGTGGTCATCGATCCGGGTGGTGACGTCGACAAGATCATCGAGGTCGTCAAGCAGCAGGGCCTCACGGTCGGCGAAATCTGGATAACCCACGGCCACATCGACCACGCAGGCGGCGCAGACGAGTTGCGCGAGAAACTGGGTGTTCAGGTCATCGGGCCGCACGAAGACGACAAACCTCTCCTCGACATCCTCGACACGCGCGCCGCAGCGCTCGGCTTCGACATTCCCGCCCGCAAGCTGACCCCGGACCGCTGGCTGAAGGAAGGCGATCGCGTGTCGCTCGGAGAGCACCAGTTCGATGTCCTGCACTGCCCAGGACATGCGCCAGGCCACGTCATATTCGTCAACCCGGCGATGAACTTCGCGATCCTTGGCGACGTGCTGTTCAATGGCTCGATCGGTCGCACGGACCTGCCGGGCGGCAATCACGAGCAGCTGCTGGCATCGATCCGCGACAAGGTGCTGCCGCTGGGCGACGAGGTCGGTTTCCTGTGCGGCCACGGTCCCGGCAGTCGCATCGGCGACGAGCGGCGCAACAACGTCTTCTTGCGCGGCATCTAAGTCAGCTGAGGGTGAGCCGTGAGCTCGTAGTCGCTCAGCTGCTTCCTCAAGCATCGCGCAGTTTCGGGCACAAAAAAACCCGGCATCTCTGCCGGGCTTCAACTCGAGTGAAAGCCGTGGAGCAAATCAGCCGGAAATCTGCAGGTTGACTGCCTTTGGGCCCTTGCCGCGACGATCCGGTTCCGTGTCGAAGCTTACTTTCTGATTTTCCGACAATCCGGACAGGCCGGAAGCCTGTACGGCAGAGATGTGGACAAAGATGTCGGCGCCGCCGTTATCCGGCTTGATGAAGCCGAAGCCCTTGTCCGTATTGAAGAATTTTACAGTGCCAGTCTCGGCCATGCATCAGGTCCTTTTTCCTCTGTCCGTGTTCAGCGGCGGACAGCATTACGATGTTCGCCCACAAGGGGCTGGCGGCAGGCATTTCGAAATGGAGGAAAGGGGCCCGTATTACCACGTGGGTATAAGAAGAGTTCACGACGATACCCTTCCGTGTCCCCCGCCCGGAAGTCTTGGCGCTTCCGAAACGCTTTTTTATAGCTCTTCCCATGCTCGCAAATTGCCCGAACATGCACAGAGTGCTGTGTTTATGAAAAATTGGCAAGAAAAAGTTTTGCGGCGGCAGGCAGCGTTGTCGAACATATTGCACGTTTCGCGTGCGGAACCTGGATTCCTCCAGCGGACCACCTGAAAAGGATAGCCCACTCATCGACATAAGTTAACGGGATGAACGGCTTAGCATAGCTTCAAGCAACGCCAGAGAAGACGTTTTGCTGTCGTCTAAGCGCGCATTCGACGGCTGTTGTTTCGGCGCTTGAGAATTTCCGGCACCAGTTCGACGAGTAGCATCGCCATGAAGATCAGCCCGCAGCCAACGTAGCCGGTCGCCGGAAGGCTCTCGCCCAGCAGGACAGCGCCGAAGAAGGCACCGAACAGAGCTTCGGACGACAGGAAGATCGCCGCCTGGGGGGCGGTCGTATACCGCTGCCCGACGACTTGCAGGACGAAGGCCAGGCCTGAGGAGATCAGCCCGACATAGAGGATCTCCACCAGCGAGGAACGTACACTTTGGAGCGACAGCGGTTCAAGCAAGAGCCCGCCGGCCATTGCCAGCACGGCGCAGACGGCGAACTGGGTGGCCGACAGGGCGAGCGGCCGCGACGAGCGGGAAACGAAGTGGCCGGCGAGCAAGATCTGCATTGCCCAGAACGCCGCACAGAGAATGCTCCAGAAGTCGCCCGTCGAGAGGCTGGAGACGCTCGCCCCGGCGAGCAGGAAGATGCCGAAGAGTGACAGCAGGGCAACCGGCCAGATGATCCAGTGCGGCGCCTTGCGGAAGACCAGGATGGAGAGGACCGGAACGAAGACGACGTAGAGACCGGTGAGGAAGCTGGAATTGGTAACGGTCGTCGTCATCAGCCCGATCTGCTGGGTGATGGCGCCGGCAAACAGCGCGCAGCCGACAAGCGCGAAACCGATCATCTCGGCCGATGTCGGCGCCCGACCGATCCGTTTCTGTTCCATGAGGGCAAAGGGTAGGACCGCAGCTGCGGCGATGGCGAAACGCAGGCCGACGAACCAGAAGGGACCGATCCGGTCCATGGCTGTTGCCTGGGCAACGAAGCCGCCGCCCCAGATGGCCGCCGAGAGAAGAAGAACGAGGTTCGCCTGGACGCGGGTCATGCGGGGGATCCTGCGGGAGAGCTGATCAGTCTGCAGGTTCGGCTCTAGCAGTCGTGCATTTGTACTTCAAGGCGTCCGATGAGGGCGGTCGCGCTGCAGTGACGCCCGGGCAGGGCGATGTCATGACAGGAGGGCACTTTGAAGAGTTCAGGACTCGCTGATCCGCTTTCCATGGTTGCGGGTCCGATGACCTGCCGTGCCGCGAAAGCTCCAGAACCAGAGGCCGGCAGCGGCCATCGAGAAGACCACCGTCAGGACGCCGAAGAGCAGCCGGCTATCGGCGGACGGGCCGCCGTCGAGCAGCAATTGCGGTGCGATGACCTGCGAGATATGCGAGACGTCTTCGGCGCGGGCTGTGCCGGCAAGGGCGGTCATCATCACCACACAGGCGGCGACCGCCGTGACGGCGACCCAAAAGCCGGAGCTCGCACGGCAGCGGCCGATCCTTGCGGTGGCGTCTTCGTCGTCCAGAAACATGGTTGGCCCTCTCTCGTCTTCGGTAAGCTGAAAAGAGCGTTCGAAAGCGTCGCGACAAGGACGTGATTGAGGCAGTCAGCCGCAATTGTTGCGGCAAAAACAAGGCGCTGTTAACCTTGGTTAACCTGCAGCATCAGGCTGCGGCTTTGCAGATCGTGCCTATGCGAGGGGCAATGGCGACCATCTGCCTCAGAAAGCGCCGATGCGGGTTGCGATTGACCTTGAAACAGGGCTCGTCTTTCGACATAGAAACTTACGGCAAAGCCGAGCCGGCCTGCCGTTCAACAGCTTCAGGATCCCTCCATCATGGCCTTCCTCGCCGATGCACTTTCCCGCGTAAAGCCGTCCGCCACCATCGCCGTTTCGCAGAAAGCCCGCGAACTGAAAGCCAAGGGCCGCGACGTGATCGGGCTTGGCGCCGGCGAGCCGGACTTCGACACGCCGGACAACGTCAAGCAGGCGGCGATCGACGCCATCAACCGTGGCGAGACGAAGTATACGCCGGTTTCGGGCATTCCCGAGCTGCGCGAGGCGATCGCCAAGAAGTTCAAGCGCGAGAACAACCTCGACTACACCGCCGCGCAGACGATCGTCGGCACCGGTGGAAAGCAGATTCTTTTCAACGCCTTCATGGCGACGATGAATCCGGGCGATGAAGTGATCATTCCGGCTCCCTACTGGGTGTCCTATCCGGAAATGGTGGCCATCTGCGGTGGTACGCCGGTAGCCGTTCCGACGCGCCAGGAGAACAACTTCAAGCTGACCGCCGCCGAACTGGAAGCGGCCATCACGCCGAAGACCAAGTGGTTCCTGTTCAACTCGCCGTCCAATCCGACGGGCGCGGCCTATACGCATGACGAACTGAAGGCGCTGACCGACGTTCTGCTGAAGCATCCGCATGTCTGGGTGCTGACCGACGACATGTACGAGCACCTGACCTTCGGCGACTTCAAGTTCGTGACGCCGGTGGAGGTGGAGCCGAAGCTCTATGATCGCACGCTGACCATGAACGGCGTTTCCAAGGCCTATGCGATGACCGGCTGGCGCATCGGCTATGCGGCAGGTCCGATCGAGTTGATCAAGGCGATGGACATGATCCAGGGACAACAGACCTCGGGTGCATCGTCGATCGCGCAGTGGGCGGCCGTCGAGGCTCTTAACGGTCCGCAGGATTTCGTCGTCAAGAACAAGGCGATCTTCGAAGGCCGGCGCGATCTTGTCGTGTCGATGCTGAACCAGGCGAGCGGCATCACCTGCCCGAACCCGGAAGGCGCCTTCTACGTCTATCCGTCCTGCGCGGGCCTGATCGGCAAGACGGCGCCGTCGGGCAAGGTCATCGAGACCGACGAGGATTTCGTCACCGAACTGCTGGAGACCGAAGGCGTCGCCGTCGTCCACGGTTCGGCATTCGGCCTCGGCCCGAACTTCCGTATCTCCTATGCGACGTCGGAAGACCTGCTGGAAGAGGCGTGCCGCCGCATCCAGCGCTTCTGCGGCGCCTGCCGGTAAGCCACGCAGTCAAACAAATGATGAAGGGCTCGCCGGTGGCGGGCCTTTTTTGTTGCCGTTGACCGGCAGACGGGGCCGGATTACCTTCGGGACTATGAAAACCGTTTCGATCCGCGACGTGCATGAGCGTTTTGACGAGCTTGCCCAGGAAGTGGAGCAGGGGGCGACGGTGACCGTCATGCGCGACGGCAAGCCGCTGCTCGATCTCGTTCCGCATGTGGAGAAGCCACAAGCTGGTGAGCGCAAGGGCGGGATCGACTGGGAGGCGATGCAGGCTCGTCTGCGTGCTCTCGGCGTGACAGATCCATTCCCCTACATTGCGGATGATTTCGACGATCCGCTGCCTGAGGATTTTCTGCTCAGGCCATTACCCTGATGGTCCGCTGCCTGCTTGACACCCACGTGATCATTTCGGTGTTGTGCAACAGACTTCAGGTACAGTTCCCAGTCCTACACGGGCTGCTGAGCTCGCCGTCTTTTTCCGGATACGTCAGCGTTGCCAGCTTGTGGGAAATTGCGATCAAATCTCGGCTTGGTAAACTTGATCCTGGTGTACCGCTTGAGCGAATGCAGAGCATTCTTGAGGATGGAAGGCTCACCATCCTCCGCATCGACGTTCCCCATGTGACCGCCCTCGTTCTGCCCGAGCCGCCGACGCGAGATCCGTTCGACCGGCTGCTGCTGGCGCAGTGCCAGACCGAAGGGCTGCAACTGGTGACGATCGACCGGGCGCTTGTCGAGCATCCACTGGCGTTCCGGTTCTGAGGCGATGCCTCTCCCCGAAACGCCATGATGCCAGATATTCCGCAGAGAGAGCCTGTCACGCCTTGGTCAGCTTGACGATGGTCGATGCGCCGCCGCCGCGCTGCTCGGTAACGGCATAGACGGCGCCGTCCGGCCCCACCTTCACGTCACGGATCCGAGCCTCGAGCGGCACGCGTTCCTCATGCGTCACGCGGTCGTTTTCCATGTGCAGGACGACGATGCCCTGGCTGACCAGTCCGCCAACCAGGAAAGCACCCTTCCATTCGGGAATGGCGTCGGCGTTATAATGCGCCATGCCGGAGGGGGCGATCACCGGATCCCAGTAGTAGACCGGCTGCTCCGTATTTGCCATTCTGGTCACGCCGTTGCCGACCGGGCTGCCGCTGTATTCGACGCCGTAGGTGACTTCCGGCCAGCCGTAGTTCTTGCCGGGTTCGGGACGATTGAGTTCGTCGCCGCCTCGCGGGCCGTGCTCGACGAGCCAGAACCGGCCCTGGCTGTCGACCGTCGACGACTGGACGTTGCGATGGCCGAGCGACCAGATCTCCGCCATGGCGCCGTCCTGGCTGACGAAGGGGTTGTCCGGCAGCGCTTTGCCCTGCTGGTCTATGCGGAACACCTTGCCGAGTCCGCTTGCCAGGTCCTGAGCCTGTACCCGGGGTTCGGGGTCCGACCGTTCGCCGACTGTGACGTAGAGCTCGCCCGCTGGCCCGAAAGCGAGGCGCGAGCCGAAGTGCTTGTTGCCGTCATAGCTCGGTGTCTGGCGGAAGATGACCGTCACCTCCTCCAGCTTTCCGCCGCCATCGCTGTCGGCCACCAGACGGGCCGAGGCGACCGAGGTGCCGTTGCCGTCTTCACGCTCTTCGGAGAAGGAGAAGAAGATGATGCCGGAGCTCTCGTAGTCCGGAGCGAGCGCCACATCGAGAAGACCGCCCTGGCCGCCGGCCAGTACTTTGGGGACGCCATCGATCGCCGGACCGGCCTGACCATCCTTGGACACGATATGCATGGCGCCCTGTTTGGCGGTGACCAGCATCCGGCCGTCCGGCAGGAACTCCATCGACCAGAGGTGCGGAAGATCCTTGGCAACCACCTGTGTCTCGATCTTCGGCATCTGCGGCGGTTGCGGCGCGCGCGTCTGGTTCTCGAAGGCGGGTTTCTGGTCCGGCGCATTCGGGGCCTTCGTCTCGGCAGGTTTCCCGGACGTCTGGGCGATGGCAGGGATGCCCGCAAGGCTGGCGGAAAGGATCGTGCCGGCAAGCACGAGGGTCAGGCGGTTCATGGTCTTCTCCCGGTCGTTGGCGCGCTCCAGGGGAGCGTTCGCTTGATCTGGCTGCGCAATGCCAAGGCATCGATGACAGCTGACATGGAGGATGTAGGGCGGCACGCAGCCTTTCGCCGATGACGGCGAGTTCAAGTTTGCTTTATCGATCGGTGAGCGGCGGCATGCGCATCCACGGTTTGCGACATCGTGTCGGGCCGCGGCAGGCAGCGCTACAGACCGAGCATGGTCAGCATGATGAATGTGGCGAAGAGGACGAAGTGGGTCATTCCCTCGATGGCGTTGGTCTCGCCGTCGTTGAGATTGATGGCCGCGGCGATCAGGGTAATCGTCACCATCACCGTCTGCACGGACGTCATTGCCATGACGAAAGGCTGGCCCGTGTAGAGCGCGATGCCCTCCATCACCGGCACGGTCAGGATGACCGTCGAGAGAGAGGCGCCCATGGCGATGTTGACGACTGCCTGCATGCGGTTGCGCAGCGCTGCCCGAAGGGCGGTCAGGATCTCCGGTGCCGCGGAGATGCCGGCAACGACGACGGCCATCAGGGCTGGCGGCGCACCGCTCCCTGCCAGGCCGGTGCCCATGAAGGCGGACATGAATTCGGCGAGCGCGCCGATCAGCACGACGCCGATGAGGATCACGGTGATGGATTTCGCCGTCGAGCCCTCGGCGCCGTCCTGCGGAGCGTGGCCGCCCTCGGCTGCCGGCTTGGCCGCGGCGCGCGGGTAACTGTAGCTGAAGAAATAGCTGTGCGGGCCCACCTGCATGCGCAGGAACAGGGCGTAGAGCGCGATCATGGCGCAGATCGTGAAGGCCGAGTAGTAGTGCCAACGGTCCATCGGGATGAATTCCGGCACCACCATGGAGATGCCCATGGCCGTCAGGATCATCACGCCATAGGTCTTGCCGGAATTGTCATTGTAGGGCTGCTCGCCGTGTCGCAGGCCGCCAAGCAGGGCAGCAAGGCCAAGGATGCCGTTGATGTCGAGCATGACAGCCGAATAGATCGTGTCGCGCACGAGGGTCGGCGAGTTGCTGTCGCTCATCAGGATGGCGAGGATGATCACCTCGACCGCCACCGCCGACAGCGTCAGGATCATCGTGCCGTAGGGATCGCCGACCTTGTGGGCAAGAATTTCGGCATGGTGGGCAACGCGCGTCGACACCAGCACGATGACGAGGATGAGCGCGATTGCCGCCAGCAGCGCTGCCGTCTTGCCGGCCTCCAGGATCGTGTGCTCGACGAGGTAGGTACCGATCGCCACCAGCAATGCGGCCAGAAGGAATTTTTCCTGCCTGATCAGTGATGGCATAGTAGGCTCATGCTCCCGGCTTTCGGAACGGATCTATGGCAGCGGGGCAGCCGATCAAGGAGGCAGGCGCCGCTGCTCAGGCCTTTCTTTGCGGTTCGAAGTGAGTGCGGGGCAATACTCGAAGGGAACCCGGAGCGTGCATTGGGGCTTTCCCTGCGCGGGCAGTGTCCGCAGTATCAATGGAAGACATGAAATCCTGAAGGAGGAACTGATGGCCAAGGTTGTTTACAAGGTGGTTCAGCATGATGGCGGTTGGGCCTACCGGTTGGGAGACGTGTTCTCCGAGACCTTCCCGACGCATGACGAAGCACTTCAGGCCGCACGCATCGTCGCGGCCGAACAGCAGGTCGGCGGTGATTCCGAAGAGATCAGCTGGCAGGACGCGGACGGTGTCTGGCACGTCGAGTATAGCGATGGCGGCGATCGTCCCGAAGCGGATGTCGAGGACGATCAGGCGGCCGCAGACCCTGCCGGGCGTTGACCCTCGCTCAGGCCGGAGGCGGTACGATCCTTCCGTCGTCCGGCACTGCACCAGTTCGTTGCTCGGCATTCACCGGTAGGTTTTTGGGCGCTTTCCCGAGGATCTGCCGGGCGCCGCGCCGCGAAAACGGCTGGGCCAATTGCTCCAGGAAACCCGGTGCCACACGGCCGCTGATGCCGATATCGGTCGACGAAGGACGAGGCGGATTGAAGTAGGTGCCGAAGATCTGGTCCCAGACGACGAGGTTTTCCCCGTAATTGGTATTGCCTTCCGCCAGCACCCGCGAGTGATGCCAGCGATGCAGCCGCGGAGTGCTGAAGACGAAGTCGAACCAGCCGGTGCGAACGTCGAGATTGCAATGCGTCAGGAGGCCGATGAAGGCTGTGACCGCGCCGATCCAGAGAAACACCGGCAGTGGCGCCCCGAGCAGATAGAGCGGGATCTGGCTGAGCGCGATCTTGAAGCCGGAATCGATGAAATGGAAGCGGCCGGTGTTGACCACCCACAGCCGGGCAACGCTGTGATGAAGGGCGTGAAACCGCCAGAAGAACAGGTTCTCGTGGGCGATGCGATGGGCGAGATACAGGCCCAGTTCGGCGATCACCAGGCCGAGCGCCACCTGCAGCAGCATCGGCAGGTTATCCGGCCAGAGCTCGAAATGCGGTGCGGTGACCGGCTGCACGAGGATCGCCACCCCAATCGGCAGCGATGCGCCGATTGCCGCCAGGATCTGCACGGCGCCCTTGTTCAGCAGCGTGTGGGCCACATCGTTGAAGGTTTCGCCGTCTCCCGCAAGCCATGATTTCTCGTAGGGCATCAGCCTCTCGGCAAGCGCGATCAGCGTGACTTCCGCAAGATAGACGACGTTGAACCAGAGAAGCGGTACCGAGGACTGGAAGGCGAGATAGGCACCACCGAGGCCAGTCACGAAGAAGAGCGGCCACAGCGCCCGTGAGACAAGAGAATAAAGCACGTGGCGTAACACTCCCTGAATCGGCCGGGGTCGGCCCGGTGCAGACTAGATGACCGGTCGGCCGCGGCAAGCGGAATTTCAGTGCATCGTCGGCGATACAGGTTCACCGCGCAAAAGCGAAAGGGCCGGGTGTTGGCCCGGCCCTTTCAACGATGGCTCTGGAGTGGTTACTCCGCCGCTTCCAGCGTCGGATAGTCTGTGTAGCCTTCGGCACCGCCGCCGTAGAGCGTCTTAGGGTTGATCTCGTTCCAGGCGGCATCGTCCTTGATGCGGCGCACGAGGTCCGGGTTGGCGATGAACGGCCGGCCGAAGGAGACGAGATCTGCCCTGCCGCTTTCGACGGCCTGTTTCGCCGTCTCCGCCGTGTAGCCGTTGTTGAGGAGCCAGGCAGCCTTGCCGCCTGCCTTCACATAGGTGGCCTTGAACGCGTCGTAGTCGAAGCTTGCGCCCGCATACTGATGATCGCGGGGGCCGCCGGTCGCACCCTCAATGACGTGGATGAAGGCGAGATCGCGTGTGGCCAGTTGTTCTACGACATAGTCGAACAGCGCCTGCGGATTGCTGTCGGTAATGTCGTTGGCGGGCGTTGTCGGCGACAGGCGGATGCCGGTCCTTCCGGCGCCGATGGCCTTGGCAACGGCATCGACGACTTCCAGCGTCAGGCGCGCGCGGTTCTCGATCGAGCCGCCATAGGCGTCGGTGCGCTGGTTGGCGCCGTCCTTCAGGAACTGGTCGAGCAGGTAGCCATTGGCGCCGTGGATCTCGACGCCGTCGAAGCCGGCATCGACCGCCGCACGGGCAGCCTTGCCGAAGTCGTCGGCGATGCCCGGCAGTTCCGCCAGTTCCAGTGCGCGCGGTTCGGATGTCTCGGCAAAGCCGCCGCTGCCGTCTTCGTTGATGATGTAGGTCTTCGACTTGGCAGCCACAGCCGACGGCGCGACCGGAGCGGCGCCATCTTTCTGCAGCGACACATGCGAGATGCGGCCGACGTGCCAGAGTTGAGCGACGATGGCGCCGCCGCGGGCATGGACGGCATCGGTGATCTTCTTCCAGCCTTCGAGCGCTTCCGGCAGGTAGAGACCCGGCACGTCCGCATAGCCCTGGCCCTGCTGGGTCACCGCCGTGCCTTCAGAGACGATAAGGCCGGCCGTAGCGCGCTGTTCGTAGTAGACGACGTTGAGGTCGTTGGGGACGGCGCGCGGCGAACGGTTGCGCGTCAGGGGTGCCATGACGATGCGGTTCTTGAGCTTGAGGTCGCCGAAGGTGACGGCGTCGAAAAGTGTCGGCATGGGATATCCTCTTTGCATTGACAGAGTGGGAGAGGGACTAGAGCGTCGTCCCGAGATGGTCGATGAAGGCGCGGATGGTGTCTTCGTCGCGATGGTAGAAGGTCCACTGGCCGACCCGGTTGAGCCGCACCAGCCCTGCCTTCTCGAGCGTGGAAAGATGTGCCGAGACGGTGGACTGCGACAGGCCGCAGCGCTTCTCGAACTGGTTGGCGCAGATGCCCATGTCGAGAGGATGCGCCTGCGTGGAGAAGTGCTCCTCGGGCGCCCGCATCCATTCCAGAAATTCGACGCGCATCGGGTGCGACAGCGCTTTCAAAATCTCGGTCTTGTCCATGGCCTCACCGTTGATCGCCTACGATCGATATATAGATCGATGGAAGACGATTTAAAGGGGTTGGCATTCGGTGGGCAAAAAAAAAGGCCGTCGGATCGCTCCGCGGCCTCAAGTGTGAAGGTCAAAGAACCTCCAGAGGGGAACAGCCAGAGCGGGCGACGAGGGGATGTCGCCAAGAGTGCGCTGGCTGAACTGGATATGGGTGGTTCCTGTCGCTCCGACAAGACCGAAACGCAGCGACCGGGAGAAATTCTGATGTCAGGTGAAATGGCAAAAAAAAGAGGGCCACCGGATTTCTCCAGGGCCCTTTAAGTGTGAAGGTCAAAAAACCTCCAGAGGGGAACAGCTGCTGCGGTGGAACTGGGAGGAAAAGCCACCATGTGCATCAGCTGTGTGCGATATGGTTCTTTCTTGTGCAGGGAACAATCCGTTTTTGTGCAGGACAGCCATGCGGGTTACGCACGGCTTGGGCTGGAGCGTTCCCCATTCAAACGTAGCGGGGCGAAAGCGCGTTGAAATTGTTGAACAAAGGGGGCCTCGCGCAGGGGCGATCGCGCATCAGAAATTCCAGTTGCGGGCCTTGGCCACCACGAAGTCGCGGAAGACTTTCAGCTTGGCGGCGTTCTTCATCTCGTCGGGATAGCAGAAATAGGTGTCGAAGGACGGGATGTCGGCATTGATGGCGAGCTGAATCAGTCCGGGATCGCGGCCGACGATGTAGTCCGGCAGGACGGCAATGCCGATTCCCAGGAGGCAGGCGCGCTTGATCGACGTCTGGCTGTTGATCTGCAGATGCGGAAGGCGTGGATTGTCCGAGTTGCGGCCTGCATATTCCAGCCAGTTGACGTCGAGCAGGTAGTTGGGAGCCGGTTCACCGAAGGTGATGATCCGGTGCGTATCGAGATCCTCGATCGTCTGCGGCTCGCCGAACCGGTTGATGTAGGAGGGCGCCGCGTAGACGTGCATGTGGACGGTAAACAGCTTGCGCTGGATAAGGTCGGACTGCTGCGGCTGGCGAAGGCGGATCGCGCAGTCGGCGTGCCGCATGTTGACGTCCAGTTCCTCGTTGTCGAGGATCAGCTGGATCGACATTTCCGGATAGAGCTGCAGAAATTCCTGCACCTTGTCGGTCAGCCAGCCCTGGCCAAGGCCGACCGTCGTGGTGACGCGCAGCTTGCCGCTCGGCTTGTCGGTGGTCTCCGTCAGCTGCATCTTGACGGTTTCGAGCTTCAGCAGAACGTCATGCGCCGTGCGGTACAGAAGCTCGCCTTGCTCGGTGAGGATCAGGCCGCGGGCGTGGCGGTGGAAGAGCTTGACGCCGACATCCTGCTCCAGCGCGCTGACCTGACGGCTGATCGCCGACTGGGACAGGTGCAGCTTATCGGCGGCATGGGTGAAGGACCCGGCTTCCGCGGCGGCGTGGAAGATGCGCAGCTTGTCCCAATCGAGCGGTACGACCATCGTTATTCCGCCGCTTCAGCGAGCGGCAGGATGCCGGCAAGGTAACGTTCCGCCTCGAGCGCCGCCATGCAGCCCATTCCAGCAGCGGTGATGGCCTGGCGGAACGTGTCGTCGGTCACGTCGCCGGCGGCAAACACGCCCGGCACATCGGTGGCCGTCGAATCCGGAGCCGTCCACAGATAGCCGCTCGGCTTCAGCTTCAGCTTGTCCTTGAACAGTTCGACGGCCGGCGCGTGACCGATGGCCACGAACACGCCGTCGATCGGACGTGCGCTGATCTCGCCGGTCACTGTGTCGCGCAGACGGACACCGGTGACGGACGGCGGCATCGGCGGCTTTGCCGGTTCGCCGGTGATTTCAGCGACCTCGGTATTCCACAGCACGTCGACGTTGGGGCGCTGGAACAGCCGTTCCTGGAGGATCTTCTCCGAGCGGAAGCTGTTGCGGCGGTGCACGACGGTGACCGACCTGGCGATATTGGAAAGATAGAGCGCTTCTTCAACAGCGGAGTTGCCGCCGCCGACGACGATGACATCCTTGTTGCGATAGAAGAACCCGTCGCAGGTGGCGCAGGCCGAGACGCCAAATCCCTGGAAATGCTGCTCGCTTTCGATGCCGAGCCATTTTGCCTTGGCGCCGGTCGAGATGATCAGCGTGTCGGCGGTCCAGACCTGGCCGCTATCGGTGCGCACGGTAAAGGGGCGGCGGCTGGTGTCGACATCCGTCACCAGGTCGTTGACGATCTCTGCACCCACGTGGCGCGCCTGGCCGAGCATCTGCTCCATCAGCCAGGGACCCTGGATCGGATCGGCAAAGCCCGGATAATTTTCCACGTCGGTGGTGATCATCAGCTGGCCGCCCTGTTCCATGCCGGCGATCAACACCGGCTTCAGCATGGCCCGGGCCGCATAGATCGCGGCGGTATAGCCGGCAGGGCCGGAGCCGATGATGAGGACCTGCGTGTGACGGGCTGACATGGGGACATTCCTTTCAGATGGCATGAGAGGGTGGAGGCGTTCAACCGCAGCCGTTCCACCACTCGCCTTTGACGCTCATTTATGATCGTTCCCCACACCAATTCAAGGTCGGCGGCGCAGTTGGCGGGGTGCAGGCTCGGTTACGCACAATAATCCTGCGTAGGGGCGACATAATCTTGCGCCAAATGCTTGCCTTTGGGTGGCGCATCGGCAATAGCATGCCGAAACGACAAGGGTTGCCCGTGATCAAAGCCGAACTCGACGCTATCGACATCAAGATTCTCCGGGAACTGCAGCGCGATGGGCGAATGACGAATGTCGAACTCGCAGAGCGGGTCGGTATTTCCGCCCCGCCGTGCCTCAGGCGCGTCCGCAAGCTGGAGGAGGCCGGCGTCATCGAGGGCTACGCAGCCATCCTCAACGCCCCGAAGCTCGGCTACGACCTCGTCGCCTTCTGCATCGTCGGACTGAAGCACCAGTCGGAGGCCAATCTGAAGGCGTTCGCGGCGCTGGCGCAGAGCTGGCCGATCGTCCGCGAGGCGTGGATGGTCTCCGGCGACAGCGATTTTCTCCTTCGCTGCACGGCCGAAAACCTCAGCGGCTTCCAGGACTTCGTCATCGAGGTGCTGGCCGCCAACGAACATGTCGATACGGTCAAGACCATGCTGACCATCCGGCAGGTCAAGAAGCTGGGGCTGGTGGAAGTCTGACGCCATTCCTTGACTTCGCAGGCACCTACGGCCGGTCTGCCGGGAAGGGGATGCGGCAGTTGCGAACTGAACCGAACGGCATGCCGGCGATTGCGGCCCGGATCTGCTGGCCCAACCGACGCAGCTCTCGGGCACGCTTTCGGTGAAGCGGCATGGGCGCCTTGTGGATCGCCCAGGAGCGTTCGATCTCCCCATCAAGGCCGGCCCGGTCACGCGTCAGGAACTGGTCCTGGATGCAGAGTGCCGGGTTCAGCTGATAGGTCACGAGGCTGTGGAAGATCGGTGACTGGGGATCGAACAGCAGATGGTCGATGGCGCGGTCGCAGCGCGTGATCGTCATCAGCAGCCGACGGGCCGCTCCGGGCGTGACGATATAGCCGCCGGTGCCGAGATGGGCGCCCCTCAGGCGCACGAGATGGTGACCGGCGCCTGCCGTTATCCACCGTCGATCGACCGCCACGGTCTTGCCGGTCGTCTCGATCTTGACGAGGTCGGCGTCGGCGGGCAGCCACGCGGCTGCGGACATGAGTTCATGCGCATCGGCCGACAGGTGCAGGTCGTCCTCGATGACGATGCCGGGCTCGTTGCTGTCGACGATGAGCCGCCAGGCCTCGCGATGGCTCAGCAGGCAGCCGATCTCGCCGGGCGACAGAAGCCGTTCGCCGTCGCCATGCCGAATGCTCCATTCGTCCAGCGTCTCATCCGACAGCGCGCGGCCATCAACGGCGGGGATGCGGCGCCAGACGAGCCCCCGGGCCTCCAGCAGCGCCTGCATGCGCGCCATACGCTGTTCTGCCCGGTCCAGGTTGACGACATAGACGATCATCGCCGCTGCCCGTTGCGGAAAATATCGGCGTAGACCGCACCGATGGCTCTGGCCTCGTGCTCGATCGAGAAGTTGGCCTGCATGTGGTCATGCGCGGCGGCCCCCTCGGTGGCCGCGAGGCGCGTATCGCCCATATAGGGGGCAATCGCCGCCACGAAGGCTTCAAGATCGCCGCGCTCGACCAGTCGGCCGGTCTGTCCCTCGAGGATCAGCTCCTCGAACGCGCCGACGCGTGCCGCCACGACCGGGACACCGCTTGCCATCGCCTCGAGCGGCGTCAGCCCAAAACCTTCCCAGCGCTGCGGCGCGACAAACAGATCGAGTGCCCGGTACCAGTCCTCGATGTTGCGATGCTCGCCGACGAACAGGATGCGGTCGGCAAGGCCCGCCGCGGCAACGCGTGCCTTCAGGTCATCCTCGAAACCCTTGTGCTTCGGCGTCGCGCGGCCGGCGATGATCGCCTTCCAATCCGGATGATGCGGCAGAAGCCGGATCATCGCGTCGACGAACAGGTCGGTGCCTTTCTGGTGGCGCACGCGACCGAAGCAGCCAACGTAGCGGAAGGCATTATCGAGACCGACGGCAACCCTGGCGGCCTGCTTGTCGGCTGCCGGATGAAAACGCTGCAGATCGATGCCGTGCAGGATCACGTCGCTGTCGCGCTCGAGATAGGAGGCGGTCTTGCGGCAGACGGAGATGACACGGTCCATCTTCGAGATCAGCCACTTCGTCCAGCCGGTGTGGCGGCGCTGCGAGGCGGAGGTGAAGACGAGCCTCAGAGGCATGCGCAACACGTCACGCAGCAGGATGCCGGGCAGCATCTCGATGTTGCGGCGCGCGTGCCAGACGCGCACCGCCCGACCCTGCGGCGGGCGCCAGAGGCCTGCCAGCTGCGTGTAGCGCATGGAGGGCAGGTGAGGCGGCAGGCCTGGCCCGAGCGTCACGACCCTCTGGCCCAGCCGGTTCTGCACCGGCACGAGCTGGATGACCGTCGAGGTGACCCCCGACAGCCGCCGCTTGAAGTGCGGTGCGATAACCTCGACGTCGCTCAGATCTGAGGGCACGGTGGCTGCCTGCGGTTGACGATCAGCCCCAGGTGACCTGGAGGATCTCGTAGGCCTTCGAGCCGCCCGGCGCGACGACTTCGATCGACTCGCCGGCCTCCTTGCCAATCATCGCGCGGGCGATCGGCGAGGAGATCGAAATGCGACCTTCCTTCACGTCGGCTTCCTGGTCGCCGACGATCTGGTAGATCTTTTCCTCGTCGGTATCTTCATCGATCAGCTTGACCGTAGCACCGAACTTGATCTTGGATCCGGACATCTTGCTGAGGTCGATGACTTCCGCACGGGTCGTCAGATCCTCGAGCTCGGTAATGCGGCCTTCGTTGTGGCTCTGGGCTTCCTTGGCGGCATGGTACTCAGCATTTTCCGACAGGTCGCCATGGGCGCGTGCCTCGGAAATGGCCTCGATGATGCGGGGACGTTCCTCCTGCTGGCGCCAGCGCAGCTCTTCCTGCAGCTTGGTGAAACCGGACGGCGTCATCGGTACCTTATCAACCATTTTCTTTTTTCCTCAGTCTCATGGCCGCAACCTGCGGCCACAAAAAGAAACAGGTCCCGGAGCAGAACCCCGGAACCATGCGACAACTCAAGTTCCGCGAAGCATAGCAGAATGACGACGCGGATGGCTAGGGAATTCGAAATAGGGCGGGCGCGGCCGCTTGCAAGATGGAGTGCCATAGACAGCCGGCGCTTGACTCTTCTCGGCAGAACATTTAGTGAACGCGCTAATGAAGAAGTCGCTCAAAGAACGTCTTGCGATCCTGTCCGATGCCGCGAAATACGATGCGTCCTGCGCATCGAGCGGCACGACCAAGCGACACTCCGCGGGCACGGGAGGCCTGGGCTCGACCGAGGGCTCAGGCATCTGCCATGCCTATGCGCCGGACGGCCGATGCATCTCGCTGCTGAAGATCCTGCTCACCAACTTCTGCATCTACGATTGCGCCTACTGCATCAATCGCTCGTCCAGCAATGTCGAGCGCGCCCGGTTCACCCCCGACGAGGTGATCTGGCTGACGCTCGAATTCTATCGCCGCAACTACATCGAGGGCCTGTTCCTGTCGTCGGGCATCATCCGCTCGTCCGACCACACGATGGAGGAGATGGTGCGCATTGCCCGCGAGTTGCGGACGATCCACAATTTCCGCGGCTATATCCACCTGAAGACGATCCCGGAAGCCTCGGCGGCGCTGATCGAGGAGGCCGGGCTCTACGCCGACCGACTGTCGATCAATATCGAGCTGCCGACCGACAACGGCATCGGCCAGTTCGCGCCGGAAAAGAAGCCCGACAACATTCGCCGGGCGATGGGCGAGCTGCGGCTGAAGATCGAGGACGCCGCGGATGCCACGTTGCAGACCAAGCGGCGGAAGACCTTCGTTCCGGCCGGCCAGAGCACCCAGATGATCGTCGGCGCCGACGGTGCAAGCGACGCGACGATCCTCGGCACGAGTGCGCGGCTCTATGGCAGCTACGGGCTGAAGCGCGTCTACTATTCCGCCTTCAGCCCGATCCCGGACGCCTCGTCGAAACTGCCGCTCGTCAAGCCGCCGCTGATGCGCGAGCACCGCCTCTACCAGGCCGACTGGCTCTACCGCTTCTACGGCTTCGACATCGGCGAGATCACCTCGTCGTCGATCGACGGCAATCTCGATCTGGATCTCGATCCGAAGCTTGCCTGGGCGCTCGGCCACCGCGAGCAGTTCCCGGTCGACGTCAATCGCGCCGCGCGGGAGATGCTGCTGCGGGTGCCAGGATTCGGCACCAAGACGGTGAAGTCGATCCTTTCGGCTCGGCGGTTCAAGAAGATGCGACTGGAGGATCTGGGGCGGCTCGGCGTTTCGCTGCGCAAGGTGCAGCCGTTCATCCAGGCGGAAGGCTGGACGCCGCACCGGCTGATCGACCGGTCGGACCTGCGCTCGATGTTCGGGCCGAAGCCGGAACAGCTGTCGCTTTTCTGATGCAGACCATTGTTCTGAGAGGCCGCGGCGAGTTTACCGAATGGCGGGATGCGGCCCGCCGGCTGATGATGGCGAATGTCGAGCCGCAGGCGATCGACTGGCGCATCGAAGATGAGCGCGGCCGATTGACCGGTCTGGACGAAGCCGACGGCCAGCGCGCGCTGTCGGGCATTGGTGGCCCGGCGGATGCGCTCTTGCCGGCCACCGCTGCGGCGATCCATGTGCCGCCGGCCTTTATCGAACTGGCGGAGAGCGTCATCTGCCACTCGGAGCCGGCGCGCTTTGCTCTGCTCTACCGGCTGCTTTGGCGCATCCGCACGGAGCGCAACCTGCTGCAGATCGTCTCGGATGCCGATGTCATCGCCGCCCGGCGCCTGGAAAAGTCGGTCCGTCGTGACAGCCACAAGATGAAGGCATTCGTGCGCTTCAAGGAGGTCGCCTCGACCGACCCGACCGGCCGCCGTCGGTCGTTCTTCGCCTGGTTCGAACCCGATCACTACATCGTCGCGCGCATCGCGCCGTTCTTTCGCCGCCGGTTTTTCGACATGGACTGGGTGATCGCCACGCCGAAAGGGTCGGCCGCCTGGGACGGCGACGCACTGACCGTCACCGACGAGCCGGCCGTCAAGCCGGAGCTCACCGACGTCACCGACGATCTGTGGCGAATCTACTACGCCAACATCTTTAATCCCGCACGGCTGAAGGTGAAGGCGATGACCGCCGAGATGCCGAAGAAGTACTGGAAGAACCTGCCGGAAGCGGAACTCATCCCCGATCTCATTGCCAATGCCGAGGCCAAGGTCATCGAGATGGCGGAACGCGCAGCTTCCCAGCCGCCGGCTTTTCACGCGCGGGTCCAGGAACGTGTCGCGGCAGATCTCGCCGACCCCGATGCGCCGCCTGCCGGAACGCTTGAGGCATTGAAATTCGAGGCGCGCCGCTGCACGCTTTGCGACCTGCACTGCAAGGCGACGCAGACGGTGTTCGGCGAAGGCTCGGAACAGGCCGGCGTCATGTTCGTCGGCGAACAGCCGGGTGACCAGGAGGATCTCGCCGGCCGGCCGTTTGTCGGTCCGGCGGGCAGGGTGTTCGACCAGGTGCTGAACGAGGTCGGCATAGACCGCGAAGGGCTCTATGTCACCAATGCCGTCAAGCATTTCAAGTACGAACCGCGCGGCAAGAAGCGGATCCACCAGAAGCCGAACCAGAGCGAAATCCAGCAGTGCCGCTGGTGGCTGAAGCAGGAGGTTGATCTCGTGCAGCCGAAACTGGTCGTGGCGATGGGGGCGACCGCCTATTTCGCGCTGACAGACCAGAAGGATCGCCTCGAGGACGTGCGCGGTCGCCCGTTCGGCATGACGGAGGGCCGCAAGCTGTTCGTCACCGTCCACCCGTCCTATCTGCTGCGCATCCCGGATGCGGCGCGCAAAGCCCAGGAGATGGACCGCTTCACGCGCGAGATGACGATGGTTCGAGAGCTTGCCACAGCCCTTCAATGAGCCTGCGTCATTGTCGATGCGCTGGCTCTACGGTCGGACGGATCCCTCGGCCCGGGTCTGAAGGTGGGCCTCCAGCCGGTCGAAATTCTGCTCGTTGGCGAGTGCGATGAATTTTGCCAGCGCCGCGGTTTCCTCGGAAGGCTCCATCATCATCCGCCATGTCAGCCGGCTGATGTGATCGCTCACCGCTTCGAAGCGCATGTCCATGTCGAATTCGTGCACCGGACCGTGGTGGGTATAGGTGACGTGTTCCGGTTCGACGATATCGCCGAAGGTCGAGTGGTTGAGAAAGTCGGTTTCGTTGCTCGCCGTCATGGTCACCCGCCAGGTGCCGCCCGGACGGAACTCGAAGTCGTGGATGACATTGGTAAAGCCGTCCGGCCCCCACCACTCAGCCAGTCGCTCCGGATCGGAGAAGGCGGAAAACAGTTCGTCGCGGTGAAAGGCGAAGACGCGGCTGCTGACGATTTCGACGGGATCCTGGATGGGCATAGGCGGGCTCGCGAGACGAAGAGACAGGAGGGGACGATGGACTAGGCGGCGTCTTCAAGCGCCGCGGCAGGCAGATTGGCGCGAGCATTCAGCACTTCCAGACCGACGATGCGGCCATCATGGTCGTAATCTAGCACGATGCCGGCCGCGACTTCCTCGCTCTCCGACACCGGCTCGGTGGAGAAGCGAATATAGGCAGCATCGGCTGCAGCGTCATATTCAAGCTTCGGCTTCATTGGGGCTGTCGCGCCTTCCGATCAAGAAACGCCGTTATGATACGGATCTCAGTGGCGGTTTCCAAGCATACAACCCGCAGAATTCGATTTTCCCGCTGCGGTATGATGGAGAAGCGTCGTTCGACCGGTGGTCCGGACGGATCATCCTCCCGCCAATCCGGATGGCGAACTGTCTCCTCCACCCATGCTCTGTCGAGTTGCCGCTCCGCTATCACCGTTTCGCAATGCGTGGTGAAGCGGAGCGGCTTGTCCATTTTGGATGCCTCAGAAATAGCTCTGTAGCGGGCGGACTTCCAACTGGCCGTTCTTCAGCGCCTGGATGGCTTCGGCGGCGGCAAGCGCACCGGCCATCGTCGTGTAGTACGGCACCTTCTGCATCAGCGCCGCCCGACGCAGCGACTTGGAATCCGAGATCGCCTTGTTGCTGTCGGTCGTGTTGATGACGAGCTGCACCTGACGGTTGCGGATGGCGTCCTCGATATGCGGACGGCCTTCGAGAACCTTGTTGATCTTGATCGCCTCGATGCCGTTTTCAGCCAGGAAGCGCTGCGTTCCGCCGGTCGCCATGACCTTGAAGCCGATCTCGACGAGCAGCTTGATGGCCGGCAGTACGCGGTCCTTGTCTTCGTCGCGCACCGAGACGAACACCGTTCCGTCGCGCGGCAGCTCGACGCTGGCACCGAGCTGGCTCTTAGCGAAGGCCAGCGCAAAGTTGCTGTCGAGGCCGATGACTTCGCCGGTCGAGCGCATTTCCGGGCCGAGCAGCGTATCGACGCCGGGGAAGCGGGCGAACGGGAAGACGGCTTCCTTGACAGCGATGTGCTTCAGGTTGCGCGGATCCGGCTTTTCGCCGTAGGCGGCGATCGCCGCATCGAGCTTCTCGCCGGTCATGATGCGTGCGGCGATCTTGGCAATCGGTGCGCCGATGGTCTTGGCGACGAAAGGCACCGTGCGCGAGGCACGCGGATTGACCTCCAGCACGTAGATTACGCCGTCCTTGATGGCGTACTGGACGTTCATCAGGCCGCCGACGTTGAGCGCCTTGGCCATGGCGGCGGTCTGGCGTTCGAGTTCGTCGAGCATCTCCGGGGAGAGCGAACGCGACGGCAGCGAGCAGGCACTGTCGCCCGAGTGAATGCCGGCTTCCTCGATGTGCTCCATGATGCCCGACACGAAGACGCTTTCGCCGTCGCAGAGTGCGTCGACGTCCACCTCGATGGCATTGGTCAGGTAGCTGTCGAACAGCAGCGGGTTCTTGCCGAGCAGCGTGTTGATCTGGCCGGTCTTGTCGTTCGGATAACGCTGCTTGATGTCTTCCGGTACGAGGCCGGGGACGGTGTCCAGCAGGTAGCTCTGCAGCATGCTTTCATTGTGGATGATCTGCATGGCCCGGCCGCCGAGAACGTAGGAGGGGCGTACCACCAGCGGGAAGCCGATTTCCGTCGCCACCAGGCGCGCCTGCTCGACGGAATAGGCGATGCCGTTGTTCGGCTGCGTCAGGTCGAGCTTCATCAGCAGCTTCTGGAAGCGATCGCGGTCTTCGGCAAGATCGATCATGTCCGGCGCGGTGCCGAGGATCGGGATGCCGTTCTTCTCCAGCGCCTCGGCGAGCTTCAGCGGAGTCTGGCCACCGAACTGCACGATGACGCCGATGACTTCGCCCTTTTCCTGCTCGGCGCGCAGGATCTCGATGACGTCTTCCGCCGTCAGCGGTTCAAAGTACAGGCGATCGGAGGTGTCGTAATCCGTCGAGACGGTTTCCGGATTGCAGTTGATCATGATCGCTTCGAAGCCGGCATCCTTCAGCGCGAAGGCAGCATGGCAGCAGCAATAGTCGAACTCGATGCCCTGGCCGATACGGTTCGGGCCGCCGCCGAGGATGACCACCTTCTTGCGGTCGGAGACTTCAGCTTCCGAGCGCAGCTGGCCGACGAAAGGCGTCTCATAGGTCGAGTACATATAGGCCGTCGGCGAGGCAAACTCGGCAGCGCAGGTATCGATCCGCTTGAAGACGGGGCGGACGTTGAGCGCGTTGCGCAGCTCCGCCACTTCCTTCGGACGCTTCTTGCTGAGGCTCGCAAGGCGGGCGTCGGAAAAGCCCATGGCCTTCAGCGTGCGCAGGTTCTCGGCATCGGTCGGCAGGCCGTGCTCGCGAACGCGCTCTTCCATGTCGACGATCGCCTTGAACTGGGCGATGAACCACGGGTCGATCTTGCAGGCCTCGTGAACTTCGGCTTCCGACAGGCCGAAGCGCAGCGCCTGGGCGACCTGGCGCAGGCGATCCGGGGTCGGCGTGCCGATTGCCGCACGGATGGCGTTCTTCGAGCCTTCGCCCTCTTCCATGCCGGGAATCTCGATCTCGTCGAGCCCGGTCAGGCCAGTTTCAAGACCGCGCAGCGCCTTCTGCAGCGATTCGGCAAAGGTGCGGCCGATCGCCATGACTTCACCGACCGACTTCATGGCGGTGGTCAGCACTGGCGAGGCGCCGGGAAATTTCTCGAAGGCGAAACGCGGGATCTTGGTCACGACGTAGTCGATCGACGGTTCGAAAGAGGCAGGCGTGGCGCCGCCGGTGATGTCGTTATCGAGTTCGTCGAGCGTGTAGCCGACGGCGAGCTTGGCGGCGACCTTAGCGATCGGGAAGCCGGTGGCCTTGGATGCGAGAGCGGACGAGCGCGAGACGCGCGGGTTCATCTCGATGACGACGAGCCGGCCGTCCTTCGGGTTGACGGCGAACTGCACGTTGGAGCCGCCGGTCTCGACGCCGATCTCGCGCAGCACGGCGATCGAGGCGTTGCGCATCATCTGGTATTCTTTGTCGGTCAGCGTCAGCGCCGGAGCGACAGTGATCGAGTCGCCCGTATGAACGCCCATTGGATCGATGTTTTCGATCGAGCAGATGATGATGCAGTTGTCCGCCGTGTCGCGGACCACTTCCATCTCGTATTCCTTCCAGCCGAGCACCGATTCTTCGATCAGCACTTCGGTGGTCGGCGAGGCATCAAGCCCGCCGCTGATGATCTCGAAGAATTCCGAGCGGTTGTAGGCGATGCCGCCGCCGGTTCCGCCCATGGTGAAGGACGGGCGGATGATGGCGGGCAGGCCAACGACGTCGATCGCCTGGGCGGCAATCGCCATCGCGTGGCTGATGTAGCGCTGCTTGCGATCCGTCTCGCCGAGATTCCAGGTGTTTTCCAGCGCATCGAGCGCCTTGTCGAGGTCGGCGCCGGACAGCGTCTCCTTGAGCTTGTTGCGTTCGGCCTCATGGGTCTTGCGGTCGGCGTCCTTGATGTCGGTGGCGTTGGCCAGCATCGACTTCGGGGTTTCGAGGCCAATGCGCGACATGGCTTCGCGGAACAGCGCGCGGTCTTCGGCCATGTCGATGGCGGCCGGCTTGGCGCCGATCATCTCGACATTGTAGCGGTCAAGCACGCCCATGCGCTTGAGCGAGAGCGCCGTGTTGAGCGCCGTCTGGCCACCCATGGTCGGCAGCAGCGCGTCAGGGCGTTCCTTGGCGATGATCTTGGCGACGACTTCCGGCGTGATCGGCTCGACGTAGGTTGCGTCGGCCAGGCCCGGGTCGGTCATGATCGTTGCGGGGTTGGAGTTGACCAGGATGACCCGGTAGCCCTCTTCCTTCAAGGCCTTGCAGGCCTGCGTTCCGGAATAGTCGAACTCGCATGCCTGGCCAATAACGATCGGACCTGCGCCGATGATGAGGATCGATTTCAGGTCTTGGCGCTTTGGCATGGTATTCTTCCGCTTTTTTTCCTGCGCGAAAAGCCGGCACGGTGAAGAGGTCACCGGTCGGGTCGCGCGATCTATAGTCATTTCAGGCTAGACGCGGCTTATAGGCAAATCTTGCCCGCTACGGAACCCCATAATTTGCCTAATCGACAGGAAATCACGGCGGTGTCGCATCCGAGCGCGACGAAATCTGTCAACCGTACCGGATCGCGCCCAGTCGTCATGGACAGGTCCGGCCGCCGGGTCTAGAGCTTCGCAAACACAACCTGCCGCACGGCCATTCATGATGACGACCGTTGGCGCGCAAGCAGGCGGAGCGACCAGATGGCCGATGCGACGACGAAACCCTTGGCTGCAGCTGCGGAAGTGACGGTGCTGCCGATCATCCTCGCAGTCAGCTTCTGCCATATGCTGAACGACATCATGCAGTCGATGATCGCAGCCATCTACCCGATGCTGAAGACCGGCTACGCGCTGGACTTCTGGCAGATCGGCATCCTGACGCTGGCATTCCAGTGCACGGCCTCGCTGCTGCAGCCGGTGATCGGCATCATCACCGACAAGAAGCCCTATCCCTACTCGCTTCCGGTCGGCATGGGATCCACCTTCATCGGGCTTTTCATGCTCGCCGGAGCGCATTCCTACATGATGCTGGTGGTTGCCGCCTCGCTGATCGGTATCGGCTCGGCCGTCTTCCATCCGGAATCGTCGCGCGTGGCCCGGCTGGCGTCCGGCGGACGTTTCGGCTTTGCCCAGTCGGTCTTTCAGGTCGGCGGCAATTTCGGCCAGGCGATCGGCCCGCTGCTGGCGGCCTTCATCATCGTCCCGAACGGCCAGTGGAGCGTCGCCTGGTTTTCGGTGATCGCCATGCTCGGCATCCTCGTGCTGTCCTGGGTTGCGCGGTGGTACAAGGCGCACATGCTGGCCAACAAGGGCCGCAAACGGGTGCTGAACGCGCATAACCTTTCCAGGCGCACGGTGACGATCGCGCTCGTCGTTCTGGCGCTGCTGACCTTCTCCAAGAACATCTACATGGCGTCGATCGGCAGCTATTACACCTTCTTCGTCATCGACCGCTTCGGCGTCAGCGTCCAGCAGTCGCAGGTCATGCTGTTCATCTTCCTCGGGGCTGTGGCGCTGGGGACGGTGGTCGGCGGACCGATCGGCGACAAGTTCGGCTCCAAGGTGGTCATCTGGTTCTCGATCCTCGGCGTCCTGCCGTTCACGCTCGCCATGCCCTATGCCAACCTGCCGATGACGATTGCCCTGTCGGCGATTGTCGGCTTCATCATCGCCTCGTCCTTCCCGGCGATCGTGGTGCTGGCGCAGGAACTGGTTCCGGGACGGGTCGGGATGATCGCCGGCATCTTCTTCGGGCTTGCCTTCGGCATTGGCGGCATTGCTGCAGCCGTGCTCGGGATCTTCGCCGACCGCTACGGGATCAGCTTCGTCTACACGATCTGCTCCTTCCTGCCGGCGCTCGGCCTGCTGACGGTCTTCCTGCCGGATCGCAAGGAGTTGCGGGTCGCCTGAGGCGGCGCTTGCCTTTATCTCGTTGGCCACGGATCGCCTTTCCGTCAGCCGCGTTATATGGCCGCATCAAGAAGATGCAGCCTTAGAGGGAGATGGCAGATGGAATGGAGAGGGCGCCGGCAATCAGACAACGTCGATGACCAGCGCGGCGCCGGGGGCGGATCCTTCGGCGGTCGCGGGTTCAGGATCCCGATCGGCGGCGGTGGCCGCGGCGGCGGGATCGGCATCGGCGGCATCGTGCTGATCCTGATCGTCTGCGCGGTGCTCGGCATCAACCCGCTGACGCTGTTGTCCGGCGGGGACATTGCTCCCACCGATGGAACGCCAAGCCAGCAGCAGACGACGCGTCCGGCGGCCAATGACGAGATGACCGCGTTCGTGCGCACCGTGCTTGCGGAAACCGAAGACACCTGGAACACGGTGTTCACCGCCAACGGCCAGCAATACCGCGAGCCGACGATGGTTCTGTTTTCCGGCCAGGCCCGCTCGGCCTGCGGCTTTGCCTCTTCGGCAAGCGGCCCGTTCTACTGCCCCGGCGACCACAAGGTCTATCTCGACACGGATTTTTTCCGTGAACTTTCCAGCCGCTTCGGTGCCTCGGGAGATTTCGCCGAGGCCTACGTGATCGCCCACGAGGTCGGCCATCATGTGCAGAACCTGATCGGCGTCTTGCCCAAGTTCAACCAGATGCGCCAGTCGATGAACGAGACCGAAGCGAACCGCATGTCGGTGCGCGTCGAGTTGCAGGCGGACTGCTTTGCCGGCGTGTGGGGCAAGTCGACGGAACAGCGCGGCATCCTGGAGCAGGGCGACCTGCAGGAGGCACTGCAGGCTGCCCAGCAGATTGGCGATGACACGCTGCAGAAACGCAGCCAGGGCTATGTCGTGCCGGAGAGTTTTAACCACGGCACCTCGGCGCAGCGTGTGCGCTGGTTCCAGAAGGGCTTTACGAGCGGCGACATGAAGACCTGCGATACGTTCTCGCCGAACTATCAGCAGCTCTAGCCAACCGGGAGGCAGCGGATCGGCTGCCGACGACACGGTCGGGTCTTTGGATCCGACCGTCTGACCACTTCTACTGTCTCAACGGCTGTGCGATAATCAGGGACAACACGCTTTCTCTGTCCGGATTATCGTACATGCCTGACGTTCCCCTTGATGAACTCGATGCCTTCGCTGCGATTGCCCGGCAACAAAGTTTCAGGGCTGCGGCCCGGTTGCGGGGCGTGTCAGCCTCGGCGCTTTCCGATTCGATGCGCAGGCTGGAGGCTCGGCTCGGTGTGCGCCTGCTCAACCGGACAACCCGCAGCGTCTCGCCGACCGAAGCCGGCGAGCGGCTCCTGGAACGGCTTCGACCGGGGCTCGCAGAAATCGAGGCGGCGCTGGATGGCATCAACGACTTTCGCGACACGCCGGTCGGCCGGCTGCGGCTGAACGTGCCGGGCATCGTCGCGCGAGCCATCCTGCCGGACATTGCCGCCAACTTCCTGAAGACCTATCCCGGCATCACGCTCGATGTGTCGACGAACGATGCGCTGATCGATGTGATCGGCGAGGGCTTCGATGCCGGCGTTCGCTACGAGGAGTCTCTGCAGCCGGACATGATCGCCGTGCCCATCGGTCCGCGCACGCAGCGCTATGTCGCGGCCGCCGCACCCGCTTACATCGCCGAGCATGGCGCGCCGCTTCATCCGCGGGATCTGCTGCAGCACCAGTGCATCCTGCACCGCTTCTCCGGCGGTGGAGCGCTGCCCTGGCCGTTCGAGGAGAATGGCCGCGAGTTCACCATTCTGCCGCCCAGCCGATTGATCGGCGAAACCCCCGACATGGAGGTGGCGATCGCCTGCCACGGCATCGGCATCATCTTCACCTTCGAGGATTTTCTGGCGCCGGCTCTTTCCTCGGGTGCGCTGGTGCCGGTGCTCGAAGACTGGTGGCAGACGTTCCCCGGACCTTTCCTCTATTACAACAGCCGCCGGCAGATGCCCCAGCCACTGAAGGCGTTCGTCGAGTTTCTGCGCAACGAACGGCGGCTGCTTGACCGCGAGATGCCGGCTTGATGCTATCAGAAAGCGCGGCTTCGCCTGTCCGGTCCTGCCTCGCGCCTCGGCCATGACGACAGGCGCCGGAGCGCCGAGATCTCCCCTCGGCCTCATCGATCAGCGATGGTGATCGATCCAGCAAATCTTCTTCTGGTGGCGCAAAGCGCCTTGCCTGAAAGACCGGCATTGACTAGAGCATGGCCAGGCCGTCTGCCCAAATTTGGGGCGACGGCTTTTTTCGTCTCGGAGTGATGGCAATGGAGAAGCATCTGGGCGCGGCCGGCGGGTTGCGCGACAATTCCTGGTCGACGCACATTCGTGCGACCGTCGGACTTGGGATCCCGTTCGTCGGTGCGCAGCTGGCGCAGATGGCGATCAACACCACCGATGTGGTGATGGTCGGCTGGCTCGGCACGACCGAGCTTGCAGCGGTGGTTCTGTCGAGCCAGATGTTCTTCATCGTCTTCATTTTCGGCAGCGGCTTTTCAAGCGCCGTGGTGCCGCTGGTGGCGCAGGCGGTCGGACGCGGCGACGCCACCCAGGCGCGCCGCTCGGTGCGCATGGGGATGTGGGTGGTGATCGCCTACGGCATCCTGACCGCGCCGCTGCTGTGGTTTTCCGAGCCGATCCTGCTGGCGCTCGGGCAGGCCCCCGACGTGGCGGCGCTGGCGCAAAGCTATCTGCGCATCCTGCAATGGGGCATGTTCCCGGCGTTGCTGCTGATGGTGATGCGCTCCTTCATCGGCGCCCTGCAGCGCGGCAGCGTGCTGCTCTACGTGACGCTTGGCATGCTGGTGCTGAATGCCGCGCTCGATTACGGCCTCATCTTCGGCCATTTCGGCCTGCCGCAGCTCGGCATGAACGGTGCGGCCATCGCTTCGCTCAGCGCCAACGTTCTCGGCTTTGCGCTGATGGTCGGTTATGCCGAGAGCCGGCCCGAGATGCGCGCCTACGAGATCTTCGTCCGCTTCTGGCGGCCGGACTGGGCGGCACTGCGCGAAATCCTGGCACTCGGCGTGCCGATCAGTTTCACCATCCTGGCGGAAGCCGGTCTGTTTTCGGCCGCCTCGCTGCTGATGGGCCTGTTCGGCAAGGCGGAACTGGCAGCCCACGGCATCGCCTTGCAGCTTGCCTCGATCGCCTTCATGATCCCGCTCGGGCTGGCGCAGGTGGCGACCGTTCGCGTCGGGCTGGCCTTTGGGCAGGGCGACCGGCAAGGCGTCAGGCGCGCCGCCATCACCGTCGTCCTGGTGGGGCTGTGCTTCTCTGTGGTCGGCAGTGCAATGTTCGCCATCATGCCGGCGACGCTCGGCAGCCTGTTTCTCGACACCAGCCAGCCGGATGCCGAACATGTGCTGCTGCTGGCGATCCCGCTGATTGTCGCGGCCGGCATCTTCCAGATGTTCGATGGTCTGCAGGCGGTTGCCGCCGGCCTGCTGCGCGGTCTGAAGGACACCCAGGTGCCGATGATCCTGGCGCTGATCGCCTACTGGCCGATCGGCTTCTTCTGCGCCTGGCTGTTCGGCTTCGTGTTCGAGTGGCGCGGCACCGGAGTGTGGACTGGCTTCGTCACCGGTCTGATGGCCGCGGCGCTGATGCTGAGCATCCGGTTCTGGCTGCTGGTGCGCCGCTGAGCCGATACGAAAACGGCCCGCTGATCAGGCGGGCCGTTGGGTATGCTTTCGGATCGGCGAAATGTCTCAGCGTTCCGCGAGTGCCGGTTCGCCCTTGCGCTCGCGCACCATGTTGATGAAGCGGCGGAACAGGTAGTGGCTGTCCTGCGGGCCGGGCGAGGCTTCCGGGTGATGCTGTACGGAAAACACCGGCTTGTCCTTCAGGCGCAGGCCGCAATTGGTGCCGTCGAACAGCGAGACGTGGGTCTCTTCCACGTCCTGCGGCAGCGACTTAGAGTCGACCGCAAAACCGTGGTTCATCGAGACGATCTCCACCTTGCCGGTGGTGTAGTCCTTGACCGGATGGTTGCCGCCGTGATGGCCCTGGTGCATCTTCTCGGTCTTGCCGCCGAGTGCGAGGCCGAGCATCTGGTGGCCGAGGCAGATGCCGAAGGTCGGCGTCTCGGTCTTGATGATGTCGCGGATCACCGGGACTGCGTATTCGCCGGTGGCAGCCGGATCTCCGGGGCCGTTCGACAGGAAGACGCCGTCCGGGTTGAGAGCCATGATGTCTTCCGAAGAGGTGCTGGCGGGAACCACGGTCACCTTGCAGTCGAGGCCGGCAAACAGGCGCAGGATGTTGCGCTTGACGCCGTAGTCGACGCAGACGATGTGATACTTCGCATCATTCGGGTTAAGCTCGCCGTAGCCTTCGTTCCACACCCATGGCGTCTGCGTCCAGTGCGACGACTGGCCGGACGTCGCTTCCTTGGCAAGGTCCAGCCCGATGAGGCCGCCCCAGTTCCTGGCTTCCGCCTTCAGCGCCTCGATGTCGAAGACGCCGTTGGGATCATGGGCGATGACTGCGTTCGGTGCGCCGTTCTCACGGATCCAGGCGGTCAGGGCGCGCGTGTCGATGCCCGACAGGCCGATGATGCCGCGCGAGGCGAGCCAGTCGTTGAGATGGCGGCTGGCACGGTAGTTGGAAGGCTCGGTGATGTCGGCCTTGAAGATGACGCCGACCGCTCCGCGGCGGGCCGCCGGTGTCAGGTCCTCGACGTCTTCATCATTGGTGCCGATGTTGCCGATATGCGGGAAGGTGAAGGTGACGATCTGCCCGAGATAGGAGGGGTCCGTGAGGATTTCCTCGTAGCCGGTGAGGGCGGTGTTGAAGCAGACCTCTGCCGTGACCTTGCCGGTGGCGCCAATGCCGATGCCTTCGATGACGGTTCCGTCGGCGAGGACGAGAACGGCGGTCGGCTTGCGGGTTGTCCAGGGTGCTGTTTCAGTCATTTCGGTTCGTCTCCGCCCGCTGCCCCGCCGCGTCAAGCAGCAGAGCCCTGGGGCCATCTATGGTCGCAGAAAAGGGCGCGCGGAAGGTTTCGCGCAGTGCTCTCGGTTTTAATTCTCGTGCAGGTGCGGGAAAATAACGAAACCGGCCTACCTGGTCAATCGTACGGGCTGCTCTTCACATGGATTTCTGTCTTATGCCGGCCGGTGCCTAGCCGCGCCAGATTGATAAGGCCGGGGCACTGGGCTATGAGGGCGCAGCACGAACGGGAGGCTGGTGGGCTTCACGCCGACCTGCGCTGCCCGAAGGAGAACACGATCATGATGCGCGACAAGCTTTCCGATGCGATGAAGGATGCGATGAGGGCCAAGGATAGCCGCAGGCTGTCGACCGTCCGGTTGATCCAGACCGCGATCAAGGATCGCGACATCGCGCATCGCGGTGCCGGCAAGGATCCGGTCAGCGACGACGAGATCATGCAGATCCTGCAGAAGATGATCAAGCAGCGCGACGAATCGGCCAAGATGTACACCGACGGCGGCCGCGAGGAACTCGCCCAGCAGGAGCGCGAGGAAATCGAGGTCATCCGCGACTTCATGCCGGAGCAGCTGTCGGACGAGCAGGTCCGCGACATCTGCAAGGCAGTGATCGAAGAAGTCGGCGCCCAGGGACTGCGCGACATGGGCAAGTGCATCAGTCTGCTGAAGGAACGCTATGCCGGCCAGATGGATTTTGCCAAGGCGTCGGCGATCGTCAAGGAGATGCTGAAGTAGGAGGCCGAAAAGGGGCCGGGGGCTGACCTTCGCTGCGTCAGCCCTTCTTGTGTTTCTGCTCGCTGACGAAGTGGCGCAGCACCGCGTTGATGCGCGTCTGATACCCTTTTCCGGTGGCCTGGAAGAAGTCGACGATGTCGTCGTCGAGGCGGATCGAGATCGCCTTCTTCTTGTGCGCCGTCACCCATCTCGCCTTTGACCAGTCGATGTCGATCAGATCCTGCCAGTCGGGATCGTCGCGCATGGCCGCTTCGATCTCCTCGTCGGTGAGCGCATCGACCCGCGCCCAGTCGGTCTGGCTCTCGCCGCGCGCAAGCTTTTCTCGGATTTCATCCGCCGTATAGCTGACGATATGCTCTTGGCTCATTCTTGCGCGCCGTCCTTGCTGAGATGATCCGGCATACGCCGTTCCTCATTGTGAATACCACTGCGATCAGTTGGTCCGCGAACATGCAGATTGCCAGCACTCGACTTTCGCCATCTCTGTCGGACGGAATATCCAGTCGATCTCCGCCAAGCGCTGCCGACGCGTGAATGAAATCCAGGCCGTGCTTGGCGAGATTGGCTCGCCGTTTGCCCTCATCCCATTCGAAACTGCTGATATCATCCAGTTCCATGGCGCCCTGTATTGCAAAGTGTATATACAGTCGCCGTATTGTCAACGAACGAGCGGCACGCCATCCTGACGCGAAGAGGCCGTCGGCGTAACCATGAAAAGCGGGAGGTTTTGCGTGATTTTGCCAAGCGAGGCAGAGCCTGGACGGGCCCTGCCTCTTACGCCTGGACATTGCATCGTGGCCCGGGGGCAGGGCGTGCGATGCGCGAGATGCCCGCTTTGGGGATCGGGTTGTCTCGCAATCGTCTTCCCGAGAGAGAGTGGGACGTTGGGAAGACCACCGCACTGAAGACCCGCGCCGCGTCGAAATCAAATTACAAAAACATAATTTTTGCGGCGCACACGCTGCCTCAAATTTGACGCAAGCCGGGCTAGCTTCCATCGATTGGCTTGCGGACTGCTTGTGTATATCGGGCGAAACCTCGAGCCGGTGTGGCGTCCGGCGCGGCAACGGCCTATATGGTGAAAGCTCCCACGAGGTGATGATGCGCTTTTCCAACAGCTTTCTCGACGAGATACGCGATCGCGTGCCGATTTCGGCGGTGGTCGGTCGTCGCGTGACGTGGGATCGCAAGAAAAGCAATGTTTCGCGTGGCGATTATTGGGCCTGCTGCCCGTTCCATGGCGAGAAGAGCCCGAGCTTTCACTGCGAGGACCGCAAGGGCCGCTACCACTGCTTCGGTTGCGGCGTATCTGGCGATCACTTCCGTTTCATGCAGGAACTGGAGGGGCTGAACTTCCCCGAAGCCGTGCAGCAGCTTGCCGATCTCGCCGGCGTGCCGATGCCGCAGCCGGATGTGCAGGCGGAGCGGCGCGAGAAGGAACGCGGTACGCTTCATGACGTCATGGAACTGGCGACACTGTTCTTCCAGGACCAGTTGCAAAGCGCCGGCGGCGCCAAGGCACGCGCCTATCTGCGGGACCGCGGGCTCACTGCAAAGACCATCGAGACGTTCCGGCTCGGATATGCTCCCGAGAGCCGCAACGCTCTCAAGGAGCACCTGGCGGGCAAGGGCGTGCCCCGCGAGCAGATCGAGGCGTGCGGCCTCGTCGTGCATGGCGAGGGGATCGCCGTCTCCTACGACCGCTTCCGCGACCGTATCATGTTCCCGATCCTGTCGTCGCGCGACAAGGTGATCGCCTTCGGCGGGCGGGCCATGTCGCCGGATGCGCCGGCCAAGTATTTGAATTCCAATGAGACCGAGCTCTTCCACAAGGGCAATGTGCTCTACAATTTCACTCGCGCCCGGCGCGCCTCGCAGGCGGCGGTCAAGGGACAGGTGGGGAGCGCCGACGGCGACGGGCTGACGATCATTGCCGTCGAAGGCTACATGGACGTCATTGCCCTGCACCAGGCGGGGGTCGAGAACGCCGTTGCGCCGCTCGGAACCGCACTCACCGAAAACCAGCTGGAGCTTCTCTGGCGGATGTCGCCGCAGCCGATCCTCTGCTTTGACGGCGACGGTGCCGGTCTTCGGGCCGCCAGCCGCGCCGCCGACCTGGCGCTGCCGCATATCAAGCCCGGCCGCTCGGTGCGTTTTGCGCTGCTGCCGGACGGCAAGGATCCGGACGATCTTGTGCGCCAGGAAGGGCGTGCGCCGTTCGACCGCGTGCTGGCGCAGGCCAAGCCGCTCGCCGAAATGATCTGGATGCGCGAGGCGCAGAACGTCACCTTCGACACTCCGGAAAAGCGTGCCGAGCTGGAAGCCCGCCTGAAGCAGATCGTCTCGGTGATCGGCGATGAAAGCGTCAAGCGCTTCTACCAGCAGGATGTGCGCGAGCGCCTGAACGCATTCTTCCGGCCTGCCATGGCGCAAGGCGGCGCGCGGCAGGGCTATTCGCAACAGGGGTTTTCGCCGCGGGGACGCGGCCAGGATGGCGGACGGGGCTCCCCCAACGGCTTTGCGGGAACGGGACCCCGCAATCTCGGCGTCTCCGACAGGCTGGCTCGGTCGGGCCTCGTGCGTGGCTATCAGGAATTGCCGGCGCTGCGCGAAGTGGTGCTGGCGATCACCATCGTCAATCACCCGGAACTGCTGCTCGAGGAGTATGACGAGATCGCCGCGATCGATTTCGAAAACCGCGACCTGCAGCGTTTCTGGTCGGCGATGCTGCCGGCGGCCGCGACGGCCGGCATCCAACTGTCGCGTGAGTATCTGATCGAAAAACTGAATGCGCAGGGGTTCGAGCCGCTGGTGAAGGCGCTCGAGCAGCAGGTGCGCAATGCGCGGCTGTGGACGGCGACGGCGCAGGCCGCCATGGAGGATGCGCGCGAGGGGTATCGGCAGGCGTTGTCGCTGCACAAGCGGACGAAGGCGCTGCGGGTGCAGAAGATGGAGCTGGAGCGGGAAATCTCCTCCGCCACCGAGGCTGCCGACGAGAACAGCATCGAGCCGCTGCTGCGGGCGCTGTCCGAGGTGCAGCTCGAAATCGTGCGAATGGAAAACCAGGAAGCGATCATTGACGGGTTCGGGGTGATGTCGGGTCGCGTCAAGGGAATTGCAGTCAGCCATGGCAGTTGATGGGTAACGGTTGACGTAGTGCAACTTTTAGAAGGGCGCTGGCTCTTGTCTTTATTGGCACGGTCCTTAAATAAGCGGCAGTCACAGCGCTGGCCTAAGGAAAGCTGTATGCTGTCTCGCTTTTTCCGCTTTTAACTGCGCATTGCCTTTAGAAAGGCTTGACGGAGAGGGAAATTGTGGGAATCACCGTTTCTGGCATAAGTAGGCGGAGCAAACGTATCAGCCACGAGGATCAGGATCGTTGGCGTGAGGGCGGTAGCTCCCCGGGCAGCGGGACTTCCTCTTGGTTAAGCGGGAATTAATTGTCCACCCGGTACGTGTTCGACTGTGCTTCGCAAACGCGTCGGCGGTTGTCGGAACATCGCGAATGACGTCCAAGGAAAGACGAAATACATGGCAACGAAAGTCAAAGAAAACGACGAAGCTGAGAACGAACGTGACGGCGCTACGGACGGTCCGCTTCTCGATCTTTCGGATGATGCCGTCAAGAAGATGATCAAGCTCGCCAAGAAGCGCGGTTACGTGACGATGGACGAGCTGAATGCGGTGCTGCCTTCAGAAGAGGTAACCTCGGAACAGATCGAAGACACGATGGCCATGCTTTCCGACATGGGCATAAACGTCGTCGAGGACGAGGAAGCCGAAGAGCAGACATCCAACGACGACGATAGCGACGACGAGGCGGAAGCTGAAGGCGGCGAACTCGCCCCTGCCGGCAACACGGCTGTCGCAACCGCGAAGAAGAAGGAGCCGACGGACCGCACCGACGATCCCGTGCGCATGTACCTGCGCGAAATGGGTTCTGTGGAGCTTCTGTCGCGCGAAGGCGAAATCGCCATCGCCAAGCGGATCGAGGCCGGCCGCGAGACGATGATCGCCGGGCTGTGCGAGAGCCCGCTCACCTTCCAGGCGTTGATCATCTGGCGTGACGAACTGAACGAAGGCACGACGCTGCTGCGCGAGATCATCGATCTCGAGACCACCTATTCCGGTCCCGAGGCGAAGGCTGCGCCGCAGTTCCAGAGCCCGGAAAAGATCGAGGCTGACCGCAAGGCTGCCGAAGAGAAGGAAAAGACCCGGCGGCTGCGCGCGCCGTCCGGCGAAGACGACGTGACCAATGTCGGTGGCGAATTGCCGCCCATGGAAGAGGAAGAGGAGGACGACGACGAGTCGAGCCTGTCGCTTGCTGCCATGGAAGCGGAACTGCGCCCGCAGGTCATGGAAACGCTCGATACGATCGCCGATACCTACAAGAAGCTGCGCAAGCTGCAGGACCAGCAGGTGGAGGCCCGCCTCTCGTGCACCGGTACGCTTTCGTCGGGCCAGGAGCGCCGCTACAAGGAGCTCAAGGACCAGCTGATCACGGCCGTCAAGTCGCTGTCGCTCAACCAGAACCGCATCGACAGCCTTGTCGAGCAGCTCTACGACATCAACAAGCGTCTGGTGCAGAACGAAGGCCGCCTGCTGCGTTTGGCGGAATCCTACGGCGTCAAGCGCGACTCGTTCCTTGAGCAGTATCAGGGTGCCGAGCTCGATCCGCACTGGATGAAGTCGATCGCCAATCTGGCCGCCCGCGGCTGGAAGGACTTTGCCCGCGCCGAGAGCAACACGATCCGCGATATCCGCCAGGAGATCCAGAACCTGGCGACGGAGACCGGTATCTCGGTCACCGAATTCCGCCGCATCGTTCACATGGTGCAGAAGGGCGAGCGCGAGGCGCGGATCGCCAAGAAGGAGATGGTCGAGGCGAACCTTCGCCTCGTCATCTCGATCGCCAAGAAGTACACCAATCGCGGCCTGCAGTTCCTCGACCTCATCCAGGAAGGCAATATCGGCCTGATGAAGGCGGTCGACAAGTTCGAGTACCGCCGCGGTTACAAGTTCTCGACCTACGCCACCTGGTGGATCCGGCAGGCGATCACCCGTTCGATCGCCGACCAGGCCCGCACGATCCGCATTCCGGTGCACATGATCGAGACGATCAACAAGATCGTCCGCACATCGCGCCAGATGCTGCACGAGATTGGTCGCGAGCCGACGCCGGAAGAACTGGCCGAAAAGCTCGCCATGCCGCTCGAAAAGGTGCGCAAGGTTCTGAAGATCGCCAAGGAGCCGATCTCGCTCGAAACCCCTGTGGGTGACGAAGAGGACAGCCACCTGGGCGATTTCATCGAGGACAAGAACGCGCTTCTGCCGATCGATGCCGCCATCCAGGCGAACCTGCGCGAGACGACGACCCGGGTGCTGGCTTCGCTGACGCCGCGCGAGGAACGTGTCCTGCGCATGCGCTTCGGCATCGGCATGAACACCGACCACACGCTGGAAGAAGTCGGCCAGCAGTTCTCGGTGACCCGCGAACGTATCCGCCAGATCGAGGCGAAGGCGCTGCGCAAGCTGAAGCATCCGAGCCGCTCCAGAAAGCTGCGGAGCTTCCTGGACAGCTAAGGGTTCGCCCGC
The DNA here is from genome assembly GCF_059415005.1 of Rhizobium sp. SAFR-030. Classification (NCBI taxonomy): domain Bacteria; kingdom Pseudomonadati; phylum Pseudomonadota; class Alphaproteobacteria; order Hyphomicrobiales; family Rhizobiaceae; genus Rhizobium; species Rhizobium sp. SAFR-030. Next base: position 186,780 of record NZ_JBPFDO010000003.1, read on the forward strand.
TGTATCTCTTCCTCGGCAGCAGAGTTTGCCGAGTTGTTAATCGACAAGGACCCGGCGGGAGCGATCCTGCCGGGTCCTTGCGTTCCAGAAGTTCGATTTGCCTCTCGATCCGGGCGGTGATTTTCCCTACATGGTGCTGATGCAGGACGCGTCCGACAGAAATTCGCCGAGTGCCGATGCGGAGATCGCCGATCAGGCGATCGAGGGCTCCGGCGTGGGCGGGTCGCTACCGGAGGCGCATCTGCCGTCTGGCGGGGCATCGGCCGCCTATGTGCGCTGGGGCATCGGCGCCTCGATCCTGTTGCATGTGCTGGTGGTGACGGCGCTGCTCGTCGACCTGCCGCAGCCGACGCAGAGCCCGCCTACGGAGGAGACGGTGTCGGTGGAGATCGTTCCACCGCCGGAGCCGGAGCCCGAACAGGTGCCCGAACCCGAAAAGGTGCCCGAGGCGCAGCCGGAGCCCCCGCCGGAACCGCTGAAGATTCCCGAATTCGACAAGCCGGAAGAGGCCGAGAAGCCGCCGGAGCCGGAACAGCCGCCGCAGCCTGAGACGCCACCGGAGCCTCCGAAGCAGGAGGAGGCGGCACCACCACCTCCTCCTCCTCCTCCGCCACCACCACCACCACCACCGGAGACCGCGGAGCAGGAGCAGGCTAAGCCGCAATCCGAGCCCGGCGCACCGATCCCCACTCTGCAGCCGGTGTTCAAGTTCGGCGATAAGAACCAGGGACCGGAGCAGGCGGCGGACGGCGACAGTGCGCAGACCGGTGCGCCGGACGCCGAAGAGGCCAAGCCGGACGAGACGCAGCCCGACGAGCCGAAGCCCGAAGAGGCCAAGCCGGACGACGTGAAGCCGGACGCGGTCAAGCCGGAAGAAACACCGGCTAAACAGCCGCCGGCGGAAGACGCAAAGCCTGCCGAGCAGGATGTCGCGGATGCTGCCCCGCCGCCGCCGCCGGGCGACGTGACGCAGCCGCCGGATGCCCCTAATGATGCAGCACCGGATGCAGTGGCGGGTGGTGGGCAGGAAGCCACGACGCCCGCGCCAGCCGCGCCGGAAGTGCTTGCGGTTCTGCCGAGGGCGGATGCCGCCGATCCACAGGCGGTGCCGCCACCTGCCGAGGAGGGAGCCGGCGAGGGAGCGGGCGATGGAGTGGAAGGGCCGCCGGCCAGCGTCACGCCAACGCCGCGCCCCGCAGCGCCGCCGGCTGCTGCTGCACCGGCACTCAAGGAGGCCAAGCGTCTCTATTCGGCGTCTGCCACCGGCGACATGACGGCGATGACGGCGATGGGCAACATACCGCGCGGCGCCCGCGCCGGCCAGTTGTGCGGTACGGAGCTTCAGGCCCAGCTGCGCAATAACGCGCCGCGCTACATGCCGGAACTCATCCCGGCCTATACGCTGGGAGCCGGCAGCACCTCGCTCGATGTGCGGCGCGGCGCATTTCGTGCCGGCGGCGTCTGGTACGATGTCAGCTTCCGCTGCACTGTCGACAAGGACGCAACCACCGTGACAAGCTTCTCGTTCGCGGTCGGCGGCGCCGTGCCGCGCAGCGAGTGGCGCAAGCGCCGGTTTCCGGAACTCTGACCGGATGGTCCGCCACTGAGAGGCAGGAGGAATATATGCCGCAGAAGATCATCAGCCTGTCGACGCGCGGGCAGGGGCTCTACGAGTTCACGGCGCAGGCGGCGGATTTCATCGACGCCTGCGGCTTCAGCGAGGGCCTGCTGACGCTCTTCGTCCGCCACACCTCCTGCTCGCTGATCGTGCAGGAGAATGCCGATCCGGACGTGCAGCGCGATCTCAAGGGCTTTTTCGCCCGGCTGGTGCCGCCAAGCGACGATCCATCGATGACGTGGATGATCCACACCGCCGAGGGCCCGGACGACATGCCGGCGCATGTGAAATCGGCACTGACGACGGTGTCCATCGGTATCCCGGTCACGGGCGGCCGGCTGGCGCTCGGCACCTGGCAGGGGATCTACCTGTTCGAGCATCGCGACCGGCCGCACCGCCGCGAAGTGGTCATGCATCTGTCGCCGTGAGGCCCGCAAACGGCCTTCTTGAATGAACGCCGGGTGAATGGCGAATTTGGTGGCCATTCAGATCCGCCGCCCTAGATTGCCTCCATCGCCACCAAGGCGAACCAAACATTTGGAGGGAATATCCATGCAACAGTTTCTCGCAAAGACCGGTCTTGCCGCGCTGATCGCCCTATCCGGCATTGCTGCACCGCTTGCCACCGCTTCGGCTGCCGACAATGGCCTGGTCATCCAGGCACAGTACCGCGGTGACGACTATCGCGGCCGTCCGCGTCACCGCGACGTCTGCTCGCCAGGTCTTGCCGAGGAGAAGGCTTCGCGCATGGGCCTTCGCCGTGCCCGCGTGGTCGACGTCAACCGTCGCGTCGTCGTCGTGTCCGGTTTCGACCGCCGTGGTCCGGATCGGATGGTTTTCGCCAACGAGCGTGGCTGCCCGGTTATCCGCCGCTAGTCCTCTCTGCCTCAGAGAACCTCGTCCCTTCGGTCTGTCGCCTGGCGCCGGACCGAAGGGACGGAATATGGAAAGACGCCGCCTGTGCCGTGACCCGGCCAGGCGGCGTTTCGTTATGTCAGCGGCCGATCTCGAAGCGCATCTCGACGGCGACCGTATAAGTGTTCTCGCCGCCGGCAACCGGCACGCCGTCGGCCTCCTTGGCCATGGCCATGCGCATCATCGGCATCGGCTCGGGACGCTGGCTGTTCTCCTCGATCGATACGATCTGGCCGAGCGGCACGCCGGCGGCGTCGGCAAGTGTCTTCGCCTTGGCCATCGCATCGGCCACCGCATTGCGGCGCGCCTCGTCCGTCACCTTGGCGGTATCGGCATTGGTGAAGCTGATCTGGCCGCCCTGGTTGACGCCGAGCTTGACCGAGCGGTCGAGGATGGCGCCGAGCTTCTGGAGGTCGCGCACCCGCACCGTCAGCCCGTTGGTGACCTGGTAGCCTTCGATCTTCGGCGCTTCGGTGTTGCCCTGCCGGTTGGGATCGGGCTGGCTGTAGCGCGGGAAGATCGAAAACTCGCTGGTCTGCACGTCGCGCTCGGCGATGCCATCCTCCTTCAGCGCCGCCAGCACCTCGCGCAGCGCCGCATTGTTGGCGGCAAGCGCTGCATCCGCGGTATCGGCCATGCGCGTCACGGCAAGCGTCAGCATCGCCATGTCGGGAGCGACCGCGGCGCGGCCTTCGCCGGTGACCCGAAGGGTAGGGGCAGGCTGGCCTGGATGCATCGGTCCACCGGCGGGAGCCGGATGGCCGGGCGGCGGTGGCGGTGCCTGGGCGAAGGCTGCCGCCGGCGCGACGAGGGCGGCCGACAGGATCAGCGCTGCCAGCGGGCCGGTGTTCGAGCGGGGCAGGGAGAGGGAAAAGTTGAACGTCATGAAGGTCCTCCGCGGCGTATGTGGTTATGCCCGGACGGCGTCCGGGACCGTTTTGGTGCCGCATGGAGACCTGCCCGCAGATTGTGAAGCCAATGCGGCGACGGCTTGTGGATGGCAACGATTTGCGTTAGAGCCGAACCGCCGGAGAGACCATTGCCTCCGGCACCTTCGTCGACGACGAAAGGGCCTGTAGCTCAATGGTTAGAGCCGGCGGCTCATAACCGCTTGGTTGGGAGTTCGAGTCTCTCCAGGCCCACCAAATTCGGACTACGCGCTGAGACCTCGTTCGAACAGCGCAGCTTCCGCCTCGCGTCTAAGCGCCACGCCTCGGGCTCTGGGGTTATCTTTCCATATCCAGGTCATATCCCTCAGCTTCTGCGGAATCTCCTTGAAACTCTGAGCGGCCATCAGCGCCTTGATGTCCCGCATCTCTCGCCGCGTATCGCGCGTGTCGTTGTTCAGGCTGGTTGCGGTGCCCCGATTGAAGACGAGCGACACAAGTGCACCACGGCAGTCCTCGTGAAGCGTCGAAAGGTTAGGAAGAAATTTCTCCGTTTGGGCGACGAAAATCGGTAGAAGAACCGTGGAGAACTGCTTGTTGGCAGCATCCCAATCAATCCGCACCCTGGTGACGCTGTCAAGCGAACGTTGCGCATTCGGCCCCTTCAGGCCGCACACGGATGCCAGAGTTTCGATCGCAAACGGATGGATGAGATCTTTCCATTCCGCCTGAAAGTCGGCCCTCGATACATAACCAAGGTCATAGCCGAAGCCGACAGTCACACCCGATTCTCCACCTGGCCAGATCGGCTTTTCAAGCTCCCGGTCGTACTTCGCTTTGTTCGTGACCTCATAGTAGATGATCAGGTCTTGCGCGGCGCGAGAGATTTTCAGCTCTGAAGGTGCCAGACGCGGCGGGCGCCTCGCTGCGCTGACCATACAGGTGGTCGTTCCGTCGTTGACGACGTTGATGCATGTCACACCGTCGTCCTCCAGGGCGAAGTCACGAAACGTGATCGCTTGGTCGATTAGCGCCGGATCCGACTGCAGCGTCGCCCAGATCTCGTTGAAACGATCTGCCTGTGCCGCGCCCGGGCGGGGTATCGCCCATCCGATCCCGCCGATCGCAGCCATGGTAATGAAGTGCCTTCTGCGCATCAAAGCTCCTCCTAGGTTGCTGGCCGTTGTTTTGCCCAATCGGATCCCCGATATACTCCTTCAGCCATGGTCATTTTTTGATCGTGCGCGTCCTTGTAGCCCTCATAGACTGCCTCTTGTCGCTGCTCCTTCGTCCCGTGGTCGCCGCCTGCGAGATTGCCCAGCGTTTCGAGAAAGTCATAGGCAGGATAGCTTGGGATTTGCAGCTTCTTCTGCCCTGCAAAGAAGCCGGCCATGTAGTCGGCGTACTGCTCAGCTCTCAGAGGCTGGGTTTCGTTGGGATTAAGTTCCTTCATCAGGTTCAGTTTGTAGCTGACGATGTGCCCGAATTCATGTGCGCATACCGCAAGCACCGCAGCGCCGGGATCCCGGTACCGCATAAGGTCTTTCAGCATGTTCTGACCGAAAATTATGTTGCCATCGCTACTCTCTCCGTCGCGCTTGTGGGGGGTCGCTATCGCGTTCGGTTGCCCGAAGGCGGAATCATCGAAAAAGCCGAAGCTAGGCGAAACGGAAAAAGTAGTCCGCAACGATTTGAGAGCAAAGACAAGGGCGCGATCAAGGTCGCTGTCTCCGGAATCCGGCTTTATCACTATGGAGAGGGCAGGGCCTGAGAAGGAAAACTGCTTGAACGTTCTCTTCAGAACGGCCGTCGGATCAACTGCGAAGCAGCCGATCGTCTGTTGGGCGCAAGCGCAGCCGACCCTAAGACCATAGGCTCCGAGAAACGCTCCCGTGCCGACTGCCAGCTTCCTGCGTGTCATGACCGCTTTCATTGGCACATCGTCCCCCATTTTGCCGCGCAGTCGGAATCTGCGCCCGAAATGACTGCCGTTTGGTTGGTCGGTATGCCAACTGGGCTGGTGCCAGCGGCCCCCGTAGGGCCGTCTTGGATAGTAGGGGCTGGCGACGCTGGCGACGCTGCAACGAAGGTGAGGTACTCGACCTTTCCGGTGTAATTGCTGAACCCGATGAACCAGTCGACGAGAAACCCGGACTGGTGCGTCACGCGAACGGTAAAAATCGGCCCGGCTGGCAACTGTTCAACATCTTCAACCTGCATGTTCGTTACCGAGCCCGCAGCCGTGATCTGCTGATAGCATCCCATGCCGCCGGTCTGCATGAAAATCGTCTGATACAGCTGGGGGCCAAGTATCTGATAAGCATGCGGAGGTCCGCAGGTACGAAAGGCGTTGATCAGCCTCCGCAAGATCGGCTTTGGGTCGGTGTTCGTACTGTATTGTTGCGATCTAGCTTCAGGCGTCCACAAATTCGTCAGCATGATCGAACATACTACTGTATATACAAATCCATTGCGTCTCATCATTACCTCCCCTGTCAAAGGCGGAGGATATCAAACATCAAATAGAGCTGCATTTAGATTCTGATGCAGACCTGTACTTCGATAGCTCTACGCGGGATCTAATCCAATCCCGCATGACCGCCTGGATATACCCGACCTCCGCATCCACGCCCTCCGCAACTCGTTTCTATAGACGAATGCTGGGTTTCGGTAAGACCGGTCGCGGTCGATACTAGCCTGTGGCTTCACCGTCTTGTTTATTGAGACACACAAGGCTGGATGATTGCCCGCGATCCCAGACAAACAGTCATTACTGCCCACCACCCCACCCCACCCCACCCACCCCCACCACCCCTCAAAAATCTCTGTGGCTTCATCACGCCGGCTCTTCCGCCGGCGTCCGTCGGGCGGCAAAAGGGGGGATGGCCAAGCTCTATTTCCACTACGCGACGATGAATGCCGGCAAGTCGACCATGCTGCTGCAGGCCTCCTACAATTACCAGGAGCGCGGCATGCGCACGGTGATCTTTACCGCCGGGCTGGACAACCGCGCCGGCAAGGGGCAGGTGGCGTCGCGCATCGGGCTTGCCTCGGATGCCATTCCCTTCGGTCCTGACGACGATCTCTTCTCGTCGATCGTCGAGATGCACGCGGCCGAGCCGATCACCTGCGTCTTCGTCGACGAGGCGCAGTTCCTGTCTTCCGACCAGGTCTGGCAGCTGGCGCGCATCAGCGACAGCGTCGGCATTCCGGTCATGGCCTACGGCCTGCGCACGGATTTCCAGGGAAAGCTGTTTCCCGGCTCGCAGGAGCTGCTGGCAATCGCCGACGAGCTGCGCGAAGTGCGCACCATCTGCTTCTGCGGCCGCAAGGCGACAATGGTGGTGCGGGTCGATGCGGAGGGCGAGGTCATCCATCAGGGCGCCCAGGTCGAGGTCGGTGGAAACGACAAATACGTGTCGCTCTGCCGCCGGCACTGGGCCGAGAAGATGCGCTGCGACTGAGGCGTCGAGCGCCCGGGTCACGATGTTTGTCGCTCACCGGGGCATGGGCGCTTCAGGCAGCCTTGGGCGCCACCGATGGCTCCGGCATCATCCGCGCCAGCTGAGAAAACGCCGCTCGATCTGGCCGATGACGAAGTTGACGATGAGGCCCATGACCGACAGGATCGTCACGCCGGCAAACAGCTTTTCCAGATCATAGAGCGAGCCGGCCTCCAGGATGTAGGAGCCGACGCCATACTGGGCACCGAGCATTTCGGCGGCAACCAGCAGGATGATGGCGATCGACACAGAGACGCGCAGCCCCGAAAGGATCGCCGGGAAGGCGCCGGGCAGGACGATCTTGCGGACGATCGACCACCAGCTGAGGCCGAAGCTCTGCCCCATGCGGATCAGCGACCGGTCGACATTGTCGACTGCGCCGTAGGTGGCGACCACCGTCGGCGTGAAGGTGCCGAAGGCGATGAGCGCGTATTTCGACATCTCGTCAATGCCGAACCAGATGACGAAAAGCGGCAGGAGGGCGATCTTCGGGATCGGGAAGAGTGCCGCGACGAGCGGAACAAGGCCCGCCCGGACGTAGCTGAACAGGCCGATCAGCACGCCGAGCGAAATGCCGGCAGCGATGCCCAGCGACCCGCCGACGAGCAGGCGCTGCAGCGACGGCAGGAGATGGCGCCACAGGCCTCCGGTCTGCCAGAGCTGCACCAGCGTTTCGAGCACGGCCGACGGGCGCGGCAGCGTCAGATTGGAGATGATGCCGGTGCGGGTGCCGATTTCGGCGACGATGATCAGCGCAACGAAGACGAGGATCGCCATGCCGCGTACCGGGATCGGCGAAAAGCCGCCGCCGCGAAACGGCACCCGTATGTTGTCTGCGCCGTCTCGGCTCGTCGTCGTGCCGGCGGTGGCAGGGGCGAGGGGGATCGTTTGCGCATCAGACATCGGCAAGTTCCTTGTCGGCAGCCATCGCTTCCTCGCGCATCAGGTCCCAGAGCTGCTTCTGCTTTTCCTCGAGACGCGTGTCGCCGAGATGCCGGTCGGCGAGCGGGATGTCGATGTCGACGATCTCGCGCACCCGCCCCGGGCGGCGGGAGAGGACGATCACCCGGTGGCCGAGGCGCACCGCCTCGTTCAGATTGTGGGTGACGTAGACGGAGGTGAACGGCTGGCGGGTCCACAGCGAGACGAGGTCGTCCATCAGCAGTTCGCGGGTCTGCGCGTCGAGCGCCGAAAGCGGCTCGTCCATCAGCATCACGGCCGGGCGGACGGCAAGCGCCCGGCTGATCGCGACGCGCTGACGCATGCCGCCCGACAGCTGCTTCGGCAGCGCGTTGCGAAAATCACTCAACCGCGTGCGCTCCAGAACATCGGTGACGATCGCATCCATCTCGCGCCGCGGCAGCCGGTGATCTTCGAGCACCAGCCGGATATTGCCGTCCACCGTTCGCCACGGCAGCAGGGCGAAATGCTGAAAGACGTAGGTGAGGGGATTGAGACAGTCCGCCGGCGGCTCTCCCACCTGCAGGACTTCGCCACGGTCCGGCCGCTCCAGGCCGCCCAGAAAGCGCAGGAGCGTGGACTTGCCGCAGCCCGAGGGCCCAACGAGACAGACGATCTGTCCCTGCGGGATCTCCAGCGAGATGTCGCGCAGAACCTCCACCGCGCCGTAGTGGTGGCTGACATTGTTCAGTTTCAGGTCCATCGGGCCTCCTGAGCGCCGGCCGCGCGGCCGGCGGAAATGTCCGCAAATCCGATCAGATCGTCTTCACATAGGACGTGTCGAACAGCTGCTCGTTGGTGATGGCATCCTTGACCATGCCTTCCGACTTGAACCATTCCAGCTGTTCGACGCAGCTGCCGAGCGACAGCGCCAGACCCTTGTTGATGCGCATCGCGCCTTCCATCAGGTTCTGCCGTGCAACGTCCTCCGGGCTGTCCTTCTCGACGTATTTGTGGACGAGCTTCGCCAGCGTGTTGCGTTCGGCTTCGTCGCTCGTCTTGTCGACGAAGGCGGCATTGTAGTCGTCGATGGCGCGAGAATAGGCGGCGATGAAGGATTGCGTCAGGGCGCGCTCGTCCCTGGCGTTCTTCGTCGAGGTGAAGGCGGTGGTCACCTGGTAGTTCGGCGCGTAGTCAGCGACCATGCCGATCTTGCGGGCGGCACCTTCGCGGATCATCTTGTTGGCGACGTTGGCCTGGATCGCCCAGGCGTCGATCTGGCCGGTCGACAGCGCGCCGACGATGGCGCCGAGCTTCTGCAGCGGGCGCAGCTGGATGTCGGCAAGATCGATATTGTTGGCGGCAGCGATCTTATGGGCCATGAAGTGGAAGGATGAACCGGCGGTGGTGATGCCGAAGCTCTTGCCGGCCAGCTTCGACGGATCGGTAAGGCCAGCCTCATAGGCCTTGTTGGACGCAAGGATCACGGCGCCGGCAACGCCCTTCTCTTCGATCAGTGCGCCGCCGACGACCTTGACGGCATCCTTCTGCGCCAGGCTGATCAGGCCGCCGCTCATGGCGGTGACGCCGAATTCCGCATCGCCGGAGGCAATGGCGACGGCCATCGGCTGCGCTGCCTCGAAGAACTTCATTTCGATGTCGAGGCCGGCCTCCTTGAAGTAGCCGCGCTCGAAAGCGATGAAGCTCGGCGCATGGCTTGCAAGATTGAGGACGGCGAGGTTGCGGGTGGCGGCGCGGGCCGGGATGCCGAGCGCGAAAGCCGCACCGGCAGCGCCCAGCGTCAGCAGTGTCTGACGGCGAGTGAAATGCAATGTCATGGGTGTCTCCTCCTAGATCGGGCACCTGACGGCACCTCACCTGTCACTGCCATTCAATCTCGCTGATGACAACGATTAATCAGGCGTGGAACCGGGTGAGACTGAGTTTCGGCGTGTGATGCGACGACTTGAAAGGGCCACATTGGTGAGCTAGCAGTCATATCATCACGAGCGCGCCCCGAACCGGCATCTATGCCCTGAGGCGAACCCCGAGACGGTTACGCCTCCCGCTTCATCGGATGGCAGTCCAGCAGACCCGTCGAACGCGCCCTCAGTCTTTCCATCATCCATCAAGGAGAAGGCCGGAACCCGGCCTCATCGATTTCATGAACAATTCCCAGAGATCCAGCAGACAGTCCGGCACGCGCGCGGACGGTCGCAGCAGTCATTCATCCAGCCGTCGGTCGGGAAGCGACCGGCAGACCTACGAGCACTACCTGGCGCTTGCGCGCGAAAAGAGCTCTGCCGGCGAACGCATCGAGGCGGAGAATTATTACCAGCACGCCGAACACTATTTTCGCCTCATGGCGGCGCCTGCTCCGCGCACGCCGGTGGCCTGAGGGATGTTCGGCGACCTGCAGATCTATCACTACTTCCTGTTGTTCCTCGCCGTCGACCTGGTGATCCTCGGTCTCTGGGGCTGCCGGCTGATGTGGACCAAGCTCAAGAAGACGTCGCCTGATCGCCGGGTCTGACACGACGCATCCTTTTGCGCCGCTGCCCGTTCAGGCGAGGAGCTGTGCTCTTCAGGCGCGCTGGAAATGCTGCGCTTCAACCTTGGGAGATCGATGATGAGCGGAGACCCGATCCAATTTAGCGCAAGCTCGAACGGCGACCGATGGCTGCTGGAGCGCGGCACGACGCCGGGCGAGGACACGGTCATTCACCGCGCCAATCCGCCATCCGGCGGCATGGAGACGCGGCTCGACGTCAAGAGCTTCCTCGAGATTACCGGCGATCGGCCGGAAGCTGCGGCCCTCAGGGATTTACTGGGAAAGAACGCCGGCGACGAAGAGGCGCAGCCCGCGCCGATCGAGCCGACGGTCGAGGCTGGATCGCCCAGCACGTCGCCCTGGGCGAAGACGCCCGGCAAGACCGGCCCCTGACGCGAGGCCGGCGGGATTGCTCAGGCCGCCACGGCACGCGTCGAGGCTTCGCGGAACGAGACGAGCTTGCCGGCCTTCTCGTCCCACAACGCCAACCGCACACACTGAATGCTCTGCCACAGCGTGATGCGACCGATGCCGGCAAGTTCCGGATGGTCGACGAGCACTTCCGGCAGGCGATAGCCTGGAATGCGGCTCGACAGGTGGTGGATGTGGTGGACGCCGATATTGCCGGTGAGCCAGCGCAGCACCGGCGGAAGATCGTAATGCGACGCGCCATGCAGCGCGGCCTGCGGGAACTGCCATTCCTCCGAGGTCGACCAGTGGGTCTCCTCGAACTGGTGCTGGACGTAGAACAGCCAGACGCCGGCGGCGCCTGCGAGCAGGACTGTCGGCAGATGCACGAGGATGAAGGGCACCAGACCGACGGCCCAGATCATCAGCACCGTCAGGACGGCAACCGCCAGATTGGTGGCCATGGTCGAGACCCAGGGCAGGCGGCCGGAGCGCATCATGCCGAAGGGCAGGCGCTGCTTGAACAGGAACAGCCAGGCGGGCCCGATGCCGAACATCACCAGCGGGTGCCGGTAGAGACGGTAGCCAAGCCGGCCGGACCAGGAGCGGCTGCGATATTCCTCGACCGTCAGCGTGGTAATGTCGCCGACGCCGCGCTCATCCAGATTACCGGCCGTGGCGTGGTGGCTGGCATGCGCCTTGCGCCAGTAATCATAAGGGGTCAGCGTGAAGACGCCGATGACGCGGCCGGTCCAGTCATCGAGGCGGCGACGGGCAAAGAACGAGCCGTGACCGCAATCGTGCTGGATCATGAACAGCCGCAGCAGGAAGGCGGAGGCCGGCAGGATCAGGATCAGCCCGGGCCAGAAGCCGTAGTAGACGGAGATGCAGGCGCCGGCCCAGAAGGCGACGAACGGCAGAACGGTGACGGCGAGCTCGAAGGCGCTGCGGCCGAACCGGGGCTGACGGTATTTCGACAGGATCTTCAGCCATGCGGCTGCGGTGTCCTGCTGTGGTGCCTTCGTGGTGGCTGCATCGGCAGTCATAAAACGTCTTCCTTGTTCAGCCTCTGGCGTCGCGTCCGAAACATGTTCGTCGGCGGGCAGGGCACATCCGTGCGGCGTAGCGACATCGACACCGTCACTGGCCGCCGGGGTAATTCGTCCGGCTCTGCATCCTGCTTCGCCGGCAGCGTGGGCAATATCATGTTTCGAGGCTTTTTCAGCCGACATTCCGGCGTCTATGCCGTCTTGCCGCTGCGGATTTCATCGTCGTCACATGCATGCTCGAAAGCTGGTCCCAGCTGCAGGCTTTCAGATGACTGCGCGATAGAACCCGATCAACTGTCTGGTTTGATTGAGCCATTCGGCCTGCATTGATGGCGGCACACGACAGGCGCCCATAAAGCACCCATGGACGCATCCGCTGCTTTGACGTTGACGGGAGAACATGACCGCGCCAGCGGCGCCATTTACACGTAAATTCAATGGTTTCAGTTAGATGATATGAGTGCGCTTGTCAAGTTTTGTCCGGGCCTCGTGGGCCATCACGCCTTGCGTGCAGCCGCGGCGTGAGGTCGCAGCTGTCCTGCCTGCCTGACGGCCAGCGCCCGATCCTGGTGGTCAGCTGCCAGCCACCATGTCCCTGATCCGCTTTGCCAGCAGGTCGTAGTCGTAGGGCTTGGTGATCAGGCTCGCCTTTTCCAAGGCTTCCGATCCCGGCACATGCATGTCGCCGGTGGCGAAGATCACCGGCAGGTCCGGATGCACCTCGCGTACCCTGTGCAGAAGATCAAGACCGTTCATGTCCGGAAGGTGGACATCAGTGACCAGGATGTCGATTGCCGCACCGTCCATGGCCTCAAGCGCTTCGCCACCGGTCCCGGCTTCGACGACGGTGAAGCCAAAATCCTGCAGGTAATCGGCCGTCGAGATGCGAATGAGCGCCTCGTCCTCGCAGAACAGGACGCGGATCGAGCTGGGCACTGGAGGGGTGGGGGACTGTTCGCCGGCACCTGTGCCATTGAGCGCCGCCCGTTCTCGCGCCCGGTCGAGCAGCGAGCGGATCTTGCGCGCCAACGTCTCGCGCGCATAGGGCTTGCTCAACAGGTTGACGCCGGGATCCAGGCGGCCGCCATGGACGATCGAATTTTCCGTGTAGCCCGACGTGAACAGCACCTCGATATCGGGCCGCCGTTCCTTGGCCTTGCGGGCGAGTTCACTGCTCTTCAGGCGACCGGGCATCACGACGTCGGTGAACAGCAGGTCGATCTGCACGCCGCTCTCGATGATCGCCAGGCCGCTGTCGGCGTCGCGGGCCTTCAGCACCTTGTAGCCGAGATCCAGCAGCAGGCTGACGGTGATGTCGCGGACCGCATCGTCGTCCTCGACGACGAGGATGGTTTCGCTGCCGCCGGTCACCTGGCCGCCGACGTCTTCGGTCAGTACGTCCTCGCTCTGCATAGAGCGGGGCAGGTAGATGCGCACAGTCGTGCCGCTGCCGGGTTCGCTGTAGATGTTGATGTGACCGCCGGACTGCTTGACGAAGCCGTAGACCATGGAAAGGCCGAGGCCGGTTCCCTTGCCCTCCGGCTTGGTGGTGAAGAAGGGATCGAAGGCGCGCGCCAGGATATCGGCAGGCATACCGCAGCCGGTGTCGCTGACTGCCAGCATGACATATTGGCCTGCTTCGACGTCGAAGGCATTCTGCGCATAATGGTCGTCGAGATAGGCGTTGCCGAGCTCAATGGTCAGGCGACCGTGGCCGTCCATCGCGTCGCGGGCGTTGATCGCAAGGTTCAGAAGCGCATTCTCGACGTTCGACGGATCGACCTGGGTGTTCCACAGCCCACCGCCGACGATCGTATCGATCTCGATTGCCTCGCCGAGGCTGCGGCGCATCAGATGGTCCATCTCGCGCACCAGGCGCCCGAGATTGATGACCTTGGGCGCCAACGGCTGGCGACGACCGAAGGACAGCAGCTGCGATGCCAGGCGCGCGCCGCGGGTCGCGCCGGCAAGCGCGCTGTTCAACCGCCGCTCGGCAGCCTCGTTGCCGCCGATGTCGCGGGCCAGCAGCTGCAGATTGCCGGTGATGACCTGAAGCAGATTGTTGAAGTCGTGGGCGATGCCGCCTGCCAGATTGCCGATCGCTTCCATCTTCTGGCTCTGGCGGAGCACTTCCTGGGTCTTCAGCAGTTCGGCTGTGCGCTCTTCCACACGGCTCTCGAGAGTGGTCGCCAGGCTTTCCAGCCGGCTCTCGGTCTTCTTCTGATCCTCGATGTCGGTGTTGGTGCCGACCCAGCGGACGATCTGGCTGTCGGCATTGCGGATCGGTACGGCGCGGGTAATGAACCAGCGGTAGTTGCCGTCATGACCGCGCAGGCGCAGCTCCGACTGGAAGTTTTCGCCCGATGCCAGTGTCGCACGCCACAGCCCGCGGATGCGGTCGCTTTCGGTCGGCGGCAGCAGCACGGCAAAGCTTTCCGGCACGGCAGCCTCGTTTAGCCATCCCGCATAGCTGAGCATTGCCGGATTGCACCATTCCAGCACACCTTGGGCGGTCGCAGTCCAGACATGGTCGGGCATCGACTGGGCAAGCGTGCGGAACCGGTCCTCGCTCTCGCGGGCGGCCTCCTGCGCGCGCTTCAGCTGCGTGACGTCGTGACCCTGGACGAAGATGCCGCTGACATTGCCCGACTGGTCGCGCAGCGGCTGGTAGATGAAATCTAGGAACCGCTCTTCGGCGTCGTCCACCTTCGTCGGCTTCAGGCTGATCCGCGCTCCAAACGCACTGTAGGACTCGCCTGTCCGATAGACCTTGTCGAGAAGCTCGTAGAAACCCTGTCCGACGAGGTCGGGAAGGGCATCGCGAACCGTCCGGCCGCTCAGGCCGCCGCGCCCGACGACAGTCTCGTAGGCGGCATTGGTGATTTCGAAGATATGTTCGGGGCCATGCAGAACAGCCATGAAGCCGGGTGCCTGCTCGAACAGGCTGCGCAGGTATTCACGTTCTTCACCCAGCGCCAGGTTTTCGCCCTGCACGGCATCGGCCCGGCGCATCACGTCGGTCTGGATCTGGAAGGTCGCCTCGGGATTGGCCTGGCGCAGCAGATGCAGTTCGGTCACGTCGACCGTGTGCTGGAGGAGCAGCCGCACGTCACCGGTATCGTCCTTGATCGGAGTGTGGGTCGCACTCCAGTAACGCTCGGCCAGGCTGCCGTCGGGGCGTGCGATCGGGTAGGTAATCAGCGGCAGGTGATCCACCTGACCGGTGCGGAACACTTTCGCCAGCGATTGACGCAGCATCTTCCCATGCACGGAATCGGGATCGCTGGGGAACACGTCGAACATGTTCCGGCCGATGATCGATTCGCGACCCTGCATAGTGACGGCGAGGTAGGCGTCGTTGACACCCAGCATCGTGAAGTCCTGGTCCAGGATCACGTATGGGTTGGGTGACACGATGAAAAGTTGGTCTAGATCGAGCCCCGAAAGTCCCGTACGCCGAAACATGTGCAAAAAACCCCGCCGCACCCGTAATTCACGGAGGTTATAGGAGTTTTTCCGGTTAAGACAAGTTGAGGCGGACCGAAACGGCGGTCACGGATGCGTATGTCAGCCAGTAGACGAAACGGTCAGTGAAGAACCGGCACGGTATCGGCAATACGGTGAGCTGTGCGGAAGTCTCGACCGTAGGATATCCGCAGGCGTTCGCTGCGCGTCTCGGCGATCTTTTCGTCGCGGGTGAGGTGGAAACACCATCCGCATAGGTGCCGGTTGCCTCCAGCGCGTCCTGCACGCCCAGCCAGTCGAAAATCTTCTGCTTCATGTCGTCTGTCTCCATCCGAGGTCCACAACGCGTCATCTGCGGGCCGGTTCCAGTCTGGAGGAAAATGGTTAACGGCCGTATGACGAGGCTTCGTAAACGGCGGTGCGAACGCGGTGGCGTATGCGGAACGGAGATCGAACGAACGGACAACGCCGCGCTCAGCGCGGGCGGGATTTCCACAGGTTTTCCACAGCATGCGCGATGGCCTGAGCAGGCGCTGTATCCGAGACGCCTGCGGATTTCTGGCCTGCATTGAATTGCCTGTGTTCTATGGGTCTTCAGCAGAACAGTGGAAAACTCTCGAGCGTAGGTGACAGCGGCTACTTTTTCCTCCGAGACATTTTTGTCGTAATCCATCCGCATAGTGATTCGCATGCACGGAGGACAAAGACGATGAAACCGGAACTGACCCTCAACGATCTTGCAAGCGACCCTCTGATCGCCCTGCTGATGAAGGCGGACGGCGTCGAAGACGCGGAACTTGCGAGCCTCCTGAACCAGACGGCGCGAGTCGAAGTGGAGCGGCTGAAGACGCGCCTGCTGCAGGCGAATGCCGACGCCTTCTATCACCGGCTCGATGCAGCCCTGCTTTTGCCGCAGGCGGAACGCACCTCACGCTGAACTGCACGCTCTACAGGTAGCCAGACTTCAGCGAGTCGTTTCGTCGTCTCCGAGGTCCTCCGCCTCCGACAGCCTGACGAACTCGACGCCGCGGCGCTTCAGCGACAGCAGCGCCTTTGCAACGCCTTCGCCTGCCGCGTGTGTGGGCTGATTGATGTGGGAGATCACCACGTCGCCATCCTTCGCTGCACCGATGCGCTTTTCCGTGACGCCCGCTCCAAGGAGCGAGCCGCCGTCTCCATTCACCGAATAACCGGCGATCCGATAGCCCATGCCGCGGATCTGGCGGATGGCGCTGAGATCATATTTCGCGGTCGAGCCGCGGAACCAGCGTGGTGCGTCAAGGCCGGCAGTCTGCATCGCATTTGCACCACCTGACACCTCCTGCAGCACCGCGGCAGTCGAGCCGGCCGCGGCGATGCCGTAGACGGACACCGGCACGTCGATTGCCGGCACGTGGTTCTCGCCATGGTTCTCCAGTTCGAACAGTTCAGGGTGGGCTTTGAGAACCGCGACGGTATCCGGATTGCTCCGCAGCCAGCGGGCCGTGACGAAGATCGTCGCCGGGATCTGCTCGCCGATCAGCACCGAGAGGATCCGCTCGTCGGCTTTGCCCATGCAGGCATCGAATGTCAGCGCGATCCGCGGACGCGCCTTGTCTCCCGAACCCTTCACATGCAGCGCCGGTTCGAGCAGCTTCGCCGATCTTTTGGCTGGCGTGGCGGCAGCATGCGGCAGCGGCGCGGCAGGCAGAGTGACTGCCACTGGCGTCGCTGGTGATGGCTGCGGTGTCTGTGCTGATGCGTCGAGGGCGAAGGACAGGGCGAGGAGGCTGAGGAGTGTCGGTTTCATCATGGTCTAGCTGGGATCCGGTGGCTGCGTCTCCTACTGCGGCCGCCGAGATTTGGCGAGTCCCGTCGATGTCGCACCGTTCGCTCGACAAGCCTGTGCCAGAACGGAACGTTCCAGAACGGGACGCAAGGATCTGGTAACGCCATGCGCCTTCTGTGCAAGACGCGGTCGAGGATGCGAGTAAATTCGATCTGCCATCCCTGGTGGTGAGGGAAACCGCCGACCCCCGCTGGCGTTCAGCGCGACGGTTTCCCTCCGGCCTCCGCATGATGCGGCTGCCTTTGTCCAAGCATGACAGGTGATTCCGATGATCAAGGATCAGGCTGTTCTGGATGGCGTGCTCGCGCCAGACGAACTGGCGATGCTGCAGCGCGTATTCGACGCCGCCCTGTCGCGGCAGGGTTTTGCCCGCAACAGCGTCGAGGCCAGCCTGCTGGCTTCAACCATCATCGAACTCTACGTCAATGGCGTGCGCGAGGAGGATCGTCTCCGGCAGATGATCGTCGCCCGCTAGTCCGAGCGACGATCAAATCATGCGGCCTCCGCGTGCCCGCAGACCGTCACTTCAGAGGGAGGCGCCGTTTTCGCGGATTACCTTGGTGAGGCTTCCGGTTGCCGGAAACAGCGGGATCAGGCAGGCCTGCAGGGCGTGGTAGATGTCGCCCTTGCCGGGAAACAGCGTGTACGCCGGAACGAGATCCTCGGTCAGTTCCTCGTGCCAGCCGCCGTTGTCGCGATCGATGAAGTTGTCGGCGATCTTCGACCAGATCGTCCGGTAGCTCTCTTCATGGAAAGCGTCTGGCACATGGGCATTGAGGAAGTGCGCCGCACCGGCCGCCTCGCACATCGGCCACCAGAGCTTGGCCGTCTTCTCCGGTCTGTCCTGCCAGTCGAGCGTATAGAAGAAACCGCTCTTTTGCCTGTCCCAGCCAAGCGTCATCGAACGCTCGAAGAGGGCGGTCGCGGCTTCCGGCATCCAGGCGTGGCGCTTGCCGCCGAGCGCATGGAGTTGAAGCAGCAGGCGCGCCCATTCCAGCCAGTGGCCGGGCGTCGTGCCGGCGGGACGGAACATCTCGTTGACATGGTAGTAATCGCGATCGACCACCCAGTTCTCGTTGAAATGCTCGGCGACCCGAAAGCCTTCCTCGCGGGCGCGCCGGTTGATCAGAAGGTCGGCGATGCTCTCGGCCTTCCTCAGGTAGTGCGTTTCGCCGGTCGCCTCGAAGGCGGCCATCAGGCTCTCGGTCAGGTGCATGTTTGAATTCTGGCCGCGATAGCCGGGCACCGGCTGCCAGTCAGCGGAGAATTCCTCGGCGATCGCGCCGTGGCTGTCCTCCCAGAACCTCGTCTCGATGACCTCGGTGATGTCGGCGAGCATGCGGTCGGCGAGCGGGTGGCCGACGACCTTGGCAGAAGATGCGGCGAGAAGTACGAAGGCGTGGCCGTAGCCCTGCTTCGAGGCGTCCGCCGGGCCGTCGTCATTTGCCTGCCAGAAGTAGCCGCCATGCGTCTGGTCGCGATGCTTCTCCCAGAGATAGCGCATGCCGTAATCGACAACGTCAGCGGCACCTGGACGGCCCATCAGGTCGGCGATGGCGAAGCAATGCACCATGCGGGCGCTTGCGTGAATGCCGCGCGCCGGGTTGTCGGTATCGAGCGGCGCACCCGTCGGGTCGAGGTCGTAGAAGCCGCCCTTCGGATTGATCGCGCGGACCTGGAAGAAATCCATCAGCGCTTCCGCCTGCGACAAAAGCCACTTGCGATGATAAGGGCGGTCTGCCCACAGGGCGGGAAGCGGTCCGGCGGCGATCATGAAGTCTCCCGAAACTTGGAATGGTGGTCGAACATGCCTATACCGTCCGGGCGGAGGCATGTCATGAGCCATCCGGGGTACCGCCTGAAATTCGCTGTATGTTGACATAAAGATATGTTTATGTGATCAACGTTGATCCATGACGAGCCTGAGGAGTACGTCCGTGTTCGATCATCTATTCGGTCCCGAAGGTGCTGCGCGCGACGGACGGGAAATCTTCGAGGCGCTTGCAAAGGCGGCGAGCGAACGGATCCTCATCCTCGACGGTGCCATGGGCACGCAGATCCAGGGCCTCGGCTTCGACGAAGACCATTTTCGCGGTGACCGGTTCATCGGCTGCGCCTGCCATCAGCAGGGCAATAACGACCTCTTGATCCTCACCCAGCCGCAGGCGATCGAGGACATCCACTATCGCTATGCGATGGCGGGCGCCGACATCATCGAGACCAACACCTTCTCGTCGACGCGCATCGCGCAGGCCGACTATGAGATGGAAGGCGCCGTCTACGATCTCAACAAGGAAGGCGCGCAGGTGGTGCGCCGGGCGATCGAGCGGGCAACCCGCGAAGACGGCAAGCGTCGCTTCGTCGCCGGCGCCATCGGTCCGACCAACCGCACCGCGTCGATTTCGCCGGACGTCAACAATCCCGGCTACCGCGCCGTCTCCTTCGACGACCTGAGGCTTGCCTATTCCGAACAGATCGACGGCCTGATCGACGGTGGCGCCGACATCATCCTGATCGAGACGATCTTCGACACGCTGAACGCCAAGGCGGCGATTTTCGCCTGCGAGGAGCGTTTTGCCGCAAAGGGCATCCGCCTGCCGGTGATGATCTCGGGGACGATCACCGACCTTTCCGGCCGGACGCTGTCGGGCCAGACGCCGACCGCCTTCTGGAACTCGATCAGCCACGCCAACCCGTTCACCATCGGCTTCAACTGCGCACTCGGCGCCGATGCCATGCTGCCGCATCTGCAGGAAGTCTCGGCGATTGCCGACACCTTCGTCTGCGCCTATCCGAATGCAGGCCTGCCGAACGAGTTCGGCCAGTACGACCAGTCGCCGGACGACATGGCCCGTCAGGTAAAGGAATTCGCCCGCGAAGGCCTGATCAACGTCATCGGCGGCTGCTGTGGCTCGACGCCCGACCATATCCGGGCGATTGCCGAAGCGGTCGCACCGTTCAAGCCGCGCCAGCTGCCCGAGCATCGCTCGTTCATGTCGCTGTCGGGCCTCGAACCCTTCACGCTCACCAAGGACATCCCGTTCGTCAACGTCGGCGAGCGCACCAATGTCACCGGCTCGGCGAAGTTCCGCAAGCTGATCACCTCTGCCGACTACACCTCGGCGCTCGCCGTCGCCCGCGACCAGGTGGAGAACGGCGCGCAGATCATCGACATCAACATGGACGAGGGCCTGATCGATTCGGGCCGCGCCATGGTCGAGTTCCTGAACCTCATCGCCGCCGAGCCGGACATCGCGCGGGTTCCGGTCATGATCGACTCGTCGAAGTTCGAGATCATCGAGGCCGGCCTCAAATGCGTGCAGGGCAAGGCGGTGGTGAATTCCATCTCGCTGAAGGAAGGCGAAGAGAATTTCATCCGGCAGGCGCAGCTGATCCGCCGCTATGGTGCCGCGGTCGTGGTCATGGCGTTCGACGAGCAGGGCCAGGCCGATACCTATGACCGCAAGGTGCAGATCTGCCGTCGTGCCTACAAGATCCTGACCGAACAGGGCGGCTTCCCGCCGGAAGACATCATCTTCGACCCCAATATCTTTGCGGTCGCCACAGGCATCGACGAGCATAACAATTACGGCGTCGACTTCATCGAGGCGACCCGCACGATCCGCCAGGAAATGCCGCTCGTGCACATCTCCGGCGGCGTGTCGAACCTGTCCTTCTCGTTCCGCGGCAACGAGCCGGTGCGCGAGGCGATGCATGCAGTGTTCCTCTACCACTGCATTCAGGCCGGGATGGACATGGGCATCGTCAACGCCGGCCAGCTGGCGATCTACGAGAACATCGATGCCGACCTGCGCGAGGCCTGCGAGGACGTCGTGCTCAACCGCCGGCCGGATGGCACGGAGCGCCTGCTGACCGTTGCCGAACGCTACCGCGGCGCGGCCGGCAAGGAAGCCCGGGTGCAGGATCTCAGCTGGCGTGAGTGGCCGGTTGCCAAGCGCCTCGAGCATGCACTGGTGAACGGCATCACCGACTATATCGAAGCCGATACCGAAGAGGCCCGCCAGAGCGCTGACCGGCCGCTGCACGTCATCGAAGGGCCGCTGATGGCCGGCATGAACGTCGTCGGCGACCTGTTCGGCTCGGGCAAGATGTTCCTGCCGCAGGTGGTGAAGTCGGCCCGTGTGATGAAGCAGGCCGTGGCGGTTCTTCTTCCGTACATGGAAGAGGAAAAGCGCCTGAACGGCGGCAGCCAGCGCCAGTCGGCCGGCAAGGTGCTGATGGCGACGGTCAAGGGTGACGTCCACGACATCGGCAAGAACATCGTCGGCGTCGTGCTGGCCTGCAACAATTACGAGATCATCGATCTTGGCGTCATGGTGCCGGCCACCAAGATCCTCGAGACGGCAATTGCCGAGAAGGTCGACATCATCGGCCTGTCGGGCCTGATCACGCCGTCGCTCGACGAGATGGTGCATGTGGCGTCCGAAATGGAACGTCAGGGGTTTGACGTGCCGCTGCTGATCGGTGGCGCGACGACCAGCCGCGTCCACACGGCGGTCAAGATTCACCCGAAATACAGTGCCGGCCAGGCTGTCTACGTCACCGATGCCAGCCGCGCTGTCGGCGTTGTATCCAACCTTCTGGCGGAAGGTGGCCGCGAGGACTACGTCGCCAACATCCGTGCCGAATATGCCAAGGTTGCCGCGGCTCACGCCCGCTCGGAAGCGGACAAGATCCGCCTGCCGATCGCCCGCGCGCGTGCCAATGCCCAGAAGGTCGATTGGGCGGCCTTTGAGCCGAAGACGCCGTCGTTCCTCGGCACGAAGGTGTTCGAGGATTACTCGCTTGAGGAGCTCGCCGCCTATATCGACTGGACGCCGTTCTTCCAGACCTGGGAAATGAAGGGCCGTTACCCGGCCATTCTCCAGGACGAAAAGCAGGGCGAGGCTGCCCGCCAGCTGTTCAGCGACGCCCAGGCGATGCTGAAGAAGATCATCGACGAGAAGTGGTTCCGGCCGCGCGCGGTGATCGGCTTCTGGCCGGCCAACAGCGTCGGCGACGATATCCGCCTGTTCACCGATGACAGCCGAACGGACGAACTGGCGACCTTCTTCACGCTGCGCCAGCAGCTGTCGAAGCGCGACGGCCGCCCGAACGTGGCGCTGTCCGACTTCGTGGCACCGGTCGAAAGCGGCAAGCAGGATTACGTCGGTGGCTTCGTGGTGACGGCCGGCATCGAGGAGGTGGCGATCGCCGAACGCTTCGAGCGGGCGAACGACGACTACTCGTCGATCCTCGTCAAGGCGCTGGCGGACCGTTTTGCCGAAGCTTTCGCCGAGCGCATGCACGAACAGGTGCGGCGCGAATACTGGGGTTATGCGACCGACGAGACGCTGACGCCGGAAGACATGATTTCGGAAACCTATGCCGGCATCCGTCCGGCACCCGGTTATCCGGCCCAACCTGACCATACGGAAAAGCGGACGCTGTTCGATCTCCTGAAGGCCGAAGACACCACCGGCGTGGTCCTGACCGAAAGCTATGCGATGTGGCCCGGCTCGTCGGTGTCCGGTCTCTATATCGGTCACCCGGACAGCTACTATTTCGGCGTGGCCAAGGTCGAGCGCGATCAGGTGGAAGACTATTCGCGGCGCAAGAACATGCCCGTGGAAGAGATCGAGCGCTGGCTTGGACCGGTCCTCAACTACGTGCCGGCAAAGCCCGAGGACGCGGTCGACGACGCCGCGTGATCTGAGCCGGATACCAGACAGGAAAAACCCGCGGAGGCGAACGCCTTCCGCGGGTTTTGCTTGTCTTCAGGTAGCGAGATCAGGCCCGCGATGCGGTCCTGTGTGCCAGTTCCTCGATGCCGACCTCAGCTTCGATCTCGTCGCCCCGGGCCATCAGGTAGAGGCCGAGGACGAAGGTCAGCGCGGCGATGAACACCAGGTACCAGGCATGCGCCATCGGGTTGACCGGCAGCATGGCGCTGACGGCGAGCGGCGTCAGGCCGCCGAAGATCGCGTAGGCGACGTTGTAGGAGAAGGACAGGCCGCTGAAGCGGACATGCGCCGGGAACGCCCGCACCATCACGTAGGGCACCGCGCCGACCATGCCGACCGCCAGACCCATCACCGCGTAGAGGGCAAAGAGCACGGTCATCGAGACGCCGGCATAGGTGTAGAAGGCGAAGGTCGCGATGCCGAAGAACAGGCTGGCGACGGTGAAGAAACGCCCCGAGCCGACGCGGTCGACGATTGCGCCGGCGGACGCCGTACCGACGATCAGGAAGAGCGTGCCAAAGCTCGTCGCGGCAAGCGAGACCTGCGCGCTGTAGCCGTAAAGCTTCTGCAGGAAGGTGGCGGTCATCAGCGTGGTGACGACGATGCCGGCCGACAGCACCCAGGTCAGCAGCATGGAGATGATCACGCCGCGCGGGTGATCACGCAGCACCGCCTTCAGCGGCAGTTCGCGCACCAGTGCACGGCTCTTCTTCATCTCGGCGAAGATCGGCGTTTCCTGCAGCCAGCGGCGCAGGTAGACGGCGACGAGGCCGAAGATGCCGCCGAGCAGGAACGGGATGCGCCAGGCGAAGGCCGAGACCTGCTCGGGCGTGAAGACGGTATTGATGATCGTTGCGATGAACGACCCGAGCAGGATGCCGAGTGTGAGGCCCGAGCAGAGGAAGCCGCAGGCAAAGCCGACACGGCGGAACGGCACATGCTCGGCAACGAAGGTCCAGGCGCCCGGCACCTCACCGCCGATCGCCGCACCCTGCAGGATGCGCATGACGATCAGCAGGATCGGTGCGGCAATGCCGATCGTCGCATAGGTCGGCATCGCCGCCATGCCGAGCGTCGACAGCGCCATCAGCAGGATGGAGAAGGTGAAGACCTTCTTGCGGCCGAAGCGGTCGCCGAAATGCGCCATGATGATGCCGCCCACCGGCCGCACGAGATAGCCAGCGGCGAAGATTCCGAACGTCTGGATGGTCACCATCCAGTCGGGCATGTCCGGCGGAAAGAACAGGTGGCCGATGACGGTCGCAAAGAAGACGAAGATGATGAAATCGTAGAATTCCAGAGCGCCGCCGAGAGCGGAAAGCCCAAGCGTGCGGTAGTCCTGTGAAGTGAGGCGATGCGGCGCGGCCGCAACGGGCGTGGTCGGGGACATGCTGGTGACCTTGTTTCGGACGGTGACCCTGTCTCGTTACCCTTCGAGACGGTCATTTCAAGCAGAATCTGGTGTAGCCTGTAACAGTCCAGTGCCCGGGAGCCAGACTGCGACCGGAACGGCACAGCAGGACGTCGGCAATCTCGCCTCAGAAATTGATTCAACACGTTCCCGAAACGATTCCGCAATCGCCTGCAAGTCTCTGCAGATGTTGACGAATTGCGTCAGATCTCAAGACGGCAGAGGATGGCGGTGGTATCATCCGACTGCTTGAAACGCGGATAGGTCAACCCGTCCGGATCAAGCTCCCGCTCGAACCGCCGTAACTCTCCCAGCAGCGGCCTCAGGCCGGCGGTCGCCGCGCGGCGCACGAGCCCACCAGCGTCATAGGCACCGTAGAGAGTGACCAGATCGGCCAGCCCGTCGGAGCAGATGATGGCGGTCGCGCCGCCGGTCATCACCACGTCCTGCGTCACCAGGTGGTCGGCCGCCTCCGGCACCAGCCCAAACGACCAGACGGTTCCTTCGTTCGTGTTCTGTCGCTCACGGCTGCGTCGCAGCTGTTCGAGCGTCTGCGGATCGCTGGTTGCGATACCGCCGGCGCCGATGCCGCCCAGCCTGTCGACATGGATGCGGGCGGCGGCCTGTTCGCGCGCCGGGGCTTCGGGCAGAGCGGTGAAGGTTTCCGCCCGGCCGTCGTCGTGCAGGATGTAGATGACGCTGTCGCCGAAGCCGCAGAACTGCAGAGCCTGCGGCGTTGCCCGAAGTGCGGCGAAGGCGGCGAGTGGCCAGGCATAGCGGGGCTGGTCGCCGGCGACGGCCGCAAAAGCCGTACGCGCAGCAGCGGAGATCGTCCGGACCGTCTGCCGGGCGTCGGCGGTTGCCGTGAAACTATCGGTCAGCCGCGCGGCCGCGAATTCGGCGATCCAGGCGGCGTCCGACCCATAGGTCGGCATGAACTGCCGGTCGCCGAGGCCGGTCGCGCCGTCGAGCACGAAGGCGGCGTCGCGGTTGAAGCCCAAACGGTCCTCGTTGGCGCGGCCAGCCTTGCCCGGGTCGGTGATCGTGTCGATGATGTCGATGCGCATGCTGCTATCTCGGTTCAGGCGGTCATTCGCCGAGAACCATCAGGCTCTCGGGCGACAGGCGCAGCGCCACCCGCTCGCCGACCCGCGGCGGTTGCGCATTGGGATCGTTGAACATGTCGAAGGAGATCGTGTTGCCGCCGAGGTCTACCTTCGTGCGCACGACGGAACCGAGGAAGCTGGACGAGAGAACGGTGCCGGCAAGGGCAGCGTCGGCGACGGTGGGCGAGGCGAGGGACGCCGCTTCCGGCCGGAAGGCGAGCGACACTGCCGCGCCATTCCGCTGGTCGGTAATCGGCTGCGGCAGGACGAGCGTCTGTTCCCCGACCCGAAGCGTGCCGGAGGTGGCGTCAATCACGTGTGCTTCGACGACATTCAGGGTGCCGACGAAGTTGGCGACGAAACGAGTGGTCGGACGATTGTAGATCTCGGCCGGCGTGCCGATCTGGTCGGCGCGGCCGCCGTTCATGACGACGATGCGGTCGGAGATCGAAAGGGCCTCTTCCTGGTCATGGGTGACGAAGACGGTGGTGATGCCGAGCTTTCGCTGGATCAGGCGGATTTCCTCACGCAGCGAGACGCGGATCTTGGCATCGAGCGCCGACAGCGGCTCGTCGAGCAGCAGCACCTGCGGCGCCGGCGCCAGTGCCCGGGCAAGCGCCACGCGCTGCTGCTGACCGCCGGACATCTGGTAGGGATAGCGGTCGGCCAGGTGCTCCAGGTGGATCAGCTTCAGCATCTCCTTCACCCGCGCCTCGATCTCGGCCTTCGGCTTGCCGGCGACTTTCAGGCCAAACGCAACGTTGTCGAAGACGTTCATGTTCGGGAACAGCGCATAGGCCTGGAACACCATGCCGATGGTGCGCTGGTTCGGCTTGAGGTTGGTCTGATCCTTGCCGTCGATCTCGATCGTTCCGCCCGATGGCATCTCGAAGCCGGCGATCATTCGCAGGACCGTCGTCTTTCCACATCCGGACGGTCCGAGGAACGAGACGAATTCGCCCTTTTCGATGGTCATGTTGAAGTCGTGCACGACCTTCGTCGCGCCGAAGGACTTCTGCAGATGGGTAAGGGTCAAAAAGCTCATGAAAATGTCTTTCTCAAACCGTGCTGACCTCAAACCGGCCGCTGGGTGGATTTCTGCAGCCGCGAGACCAGTTGCATCAATCCGAGGCAGGCCCAGGTGATGAAGAATGCGATCACGGCGAGCGCCGCCGGCTCGTAGGCGCGGTTGGCGCCGAGCAGCTGCATGTATGGGCCGAAGGCCGGCTTGTTGAGGAGCGCCGCCATGGTGAATTCGCCGATGACGATGGCAAAGGTGACGAAAGCGCCCGACAGCACCGCGACGATGACGTTGGGCAGGATGATGCGGGTGATGATGGTGAACCAGCTGGCGCCGAGGCTCTGGGCGGCTTCCGTCAGCGTCGTGACGTCGATGGTTCGAAGCCCTGTGTCGACCGCCCGGTACATGTAAGGCAGGCTGAGCGTTGCATAGCCGAACATCAGCAGCACGTTGGTGCCCGTGGCCGAACCGGTCAGCGGCAGCCAGCTCGACGTGTTGTAGAGACGGATATAGCCGAAGACGATGACGATCGCCGGGATGACCAGCGGCATCAGCGTGATGAACTCGATGAACGGCCGCAGGTGCGGCAGCTTCAGCCGCACCCAGTAGGCCGTCGGCACCACCAGCAGCACGCCGAAGGCGATGGTGAGCAGCGCCATCGTCACCGAATAGGAGAAGGTCTCGCGAAAACGGTCGTCGGCAAAGACGCGCGCATAGGCATCGAACGAGTATTCGCCACGGCGCATCTTCAGCGAGAAGTTGGTCATGCCGATCAGCGGCAGGATGAAATACAAAACGCCGACGGAAAGTGCCAGCCAGGCCCAGAGACGCTTCACTTCATCCACCTTTCGCTGCGCGTGCGCAGCCAGATGTAGATCGCGTTGGCAAAGCCGGTGACGACGATCATGCCGAAGGCCAGTGCGTAGCCGAGATGCGGATCGCCGAGCACGTCGCCGCGTATCTGCGCGAACAGCAGGATGGGAACGATGCTCAGCGACGAGCCGGTCAAGGCGATGGCGGTCGCCACTGCGCCGAATGCATTGGCGAACAGCAGCGCGAACGTGCCGAGCAGCGCCGGCGTCAGGATCGGCAGCGCCACCATGCGCCAGTACTGGACATTCGTCGCACCGAGGATCGAGGCGGCTTCCCGCCATTCCTTCTTCAGCCCGTCCAGCGCCGGCGTGATGATGAGGATCATCAGCGGGATCTGGAAGAACAGGTAGGTGATCGTCAGCCCCCAGAAGGACAGAAGGTTGAAGCCGAGCATGCGCAGGTTGATGCCGAGCTGCGTCTGGATAAACAGCGTCAGGAAGCCGACAGGACCCAGCGTCGCGAGGAAGGCGAAAGCCAGCGGAACGCCTGCGAAGTTCGACGCGACACCGGAGAAGGTCATGATCGGACCGCGGATCCAGCGCGGCAGATCGCCGAGCACGACCGCGGCCGAAACGCCAAAGCCGATCAGGCAGCCGAAGAAGGACGAGGCGAGGCTGATGCGGATCGAAATGCCGTAGGCGCCGAGGATCGACGGCGTGAACAGGTTGAGGACGTTGTCGAAGGTAAAGCCGCCGTCCGGGCGCTGGAAGGCGCCGATGACGATCTTCATCGTCGGCATGATGAGGAACAGCAGGACGAAGGCGGCAAACGGCAGGACGCCCAGCCAGTGAAGGGGCAGGCGCCGTCGTAACCGCGGCGCGGATGCGGCCGCTTGTGTCTGAAACGTCATTCCCCTCGAACCCTCTTGCGTCGCCGTTCGACGATCTTGTTCTTCGCAGAGTGCATCGCCGCCCCGGTCATGGCAACCGGGACGGCGGGTCTTTGCTGCGGATTACTTGACGTTGGCGCCGACGACCTTGTCCCAGGCAGCGGTGACGGCGGCCTTGTTGTCATCGACTTCCTTGAGCGTCGGGAAGTAGGCCTTTTCGTAGGATGCAGCCGGCGGCAGCTTGTCGAGCAGGTCCTTCGGGATCTTGCCGGCCTTTGCCATGGCGTTGAAGCGGATCGGGTGGCAGTAGCCCTTCAACCAGCCGACCTGGCCCTCGTCCGAATAGAGGTGTTCCATCCACAGCTTTGCAGCGTTCGGATGCGGGGCGTAGGCGGAGATGCCCTGCACATAGACGCCGGCGAGTACGCCGGACTTCGGAACCACGACCTCAACCGGCGGGTTGCCGGCCAGCGTGTCCTTGGCGGACAGCGCATTGTAGTCCCACATGACGACGATCGGGGTGGCGCCCTGGGCGAGCGTGCCGGCCTTGCCGATGACCGGAACGAAGTTGCCGGCCTTGTTGAGTTCGGCAAAATACTTCAGACCGGCTTCGCCGGCTTCCTTGCCGGCCTTTGCGCCGCCAGCCATGCCGGCTGCCAGCACGCCGAGGATCGCCTGGTTCGACGCGCGCGGATCACCGGCAAGCGCCACCTGTCCTGCGTATTCCGGCTTCGTCAGGTCGGACCAGTCGGCCGGAACGGTCTTCACCAGATCCTTGTTCACCAGCAGCGACATGACGCCGTAATAGTCGCCGTACCAGTAGCCGTCGGCGTCCTTGACGTTGTCGGGGATCTCCGACCAGGTCGACACCTTGTAGGGCTGCAGCAGGCCTTCGGCCTTCATCTGCGGACCGAAGGCCAGACCGACGTCGATGACGTCCGGTGCCTGCGGGCCCTTGTTGTCCTTGTTGGCCTTGATGGCTTCCACTTCGTCGGCTGAACCGGCGTCCGGGTTCAGTTCATTGACGGTGATCTCCGGATACTTCTTCTTGAAGGCGGCGATCACTTCGCCGTAGCCGCACCAGTCGTGGGGCAGGGCGACGGTGGTCAGTATGCCTTCCTTCTTGGCAGCAGCGACGATTTCGGCGCTCGGCTCGGCAAAGGCGAAGCTGGTCGAGGCAACGACGATCGCCGTCGTCAGGGATAGCATTCGATGGGTCTTGGTCATCACGATGTCCTCCTGGGGTTCCGTGTGTGGCGCGACTCGTAGAGCGAGTTCATGAATGGCATGTGACAGTCGAAAACGGGTATCTGCGGGTCTGCTTATTGTCGACTTCGTTGATATTCCCCTTTGAATTCTCGCTAGTTAGAGCGATCCGTCGGTTCTGCCCGACGAAACAGCCGCGAGCGTTCGAAAAGTTTTTCCAGCGAATCCATCCGCTTCCGGGTCTTCTCCCAGGTCGCTGCCTGCACCGCCTCGATCAGCGCCTCGACGGTGAACAGGGTGACGACCGAGGAGTCCCAGGCGGACGGTGCCTCGATGCGGATCTTGAAGACGTGCGGCGCATGTCTGGCGACCGGTGAGGACCAGACATCGGTGAACAGAATGATGATCACGCCGCTGGCGGCCGCTGCTTCCGCCAGCGTTGCAAGCTCCTGCTCGTAGCGGCGGATGTCGAAGATCACCAGCACGTCGCCGGCACTCATGTTCAGCAGATATTGCGGCCAGGAACTGCGGTTGGTCGAGATCAGCGTGGTCTTCGGCCGGATCACCTGCATGTGGGTGAAGAAGTATTCGGCAAGCGCCCCGGTGATGCGGCCGCCGACGAAGTAGAGGCTACGCTTCTCGTCGCGCAGCAGGTCGGCGGCACCGTCGAAGGTCTTCACGTCGAGGCTCGACAGGGTGTCGCGCAGGTTGGCGGTGATCGCCTCGGCAAAGCGGTTGAGGATGTGCGCCGTCGGCGCGCCCGCCGCCCAGCGGTCGTGCTTGGCAATCGGGTTGGAGATCGTCGCCTCCAGCTCCTGGTGCAGATGCGACTGGAACTCGGGGTAGCCCTTGTAGCCGAGCTTCTGAACCATGCGCGCGACGGTCGGCGTCGAGACGCCGGCATTCTCCGCCGTTGCCGTAATGCTGCCGAGGCCGGATACCGGATAGTTGTCCAGCAGGCTGTCTGCCAGCTTCCGCTCAGCCGGCGTCAGCCCGTCGTAGTTCAGACGGATCACTTCCAGCACTGTGTGCGATGGCGACGTCACGAGCTGTCCTGTTCCCTTCCGGTCTTTGCCGGTATTGAGGAGAAGTTAACAATTGCCGAGCGCCACGAGTCAATCCACATCCTGAAAAGATTCTTTCAGAATGCAGTTGACCGGCGGTTCATCATGAAGAATTCTCTTCTTATTGTTCCAGGAGCGTGACGCTGAACAAGATGATGCTGGCACCCAACGAGTTCCTGACGCCTGCCGACGGAGATCCCGTCGCCGTCGACAATGCCGCAGGGCAGGGTGGCGTGCTGCTGGTCTGCGAGCACGCGTCGCTGCGGATGCCGCAACGGTTGGGTACGCTCGGCCTTTCGGACGACGCTATCTCCTCGCACATCGCATGGGATCCGGGAGCACTCGCCGTCGCGCAGAAGATGTCGCAGGCGCTCGACGCGGTGCTGATCCATCAGCGGTTCTCACGCCTGGTCTACGACTGCAACCGGCCGCCGAATTCTCCGGCCGCCATCCGGCCGGTCAGCGAAGTCTTTCGCATTCCGGGCAACGAGCAACTGAGCGAGGCGGACAAGGCACAGCGCGCGGCGGCGCTCTACTTCCCTTTCCAGAACCGCATCACAGCCGAAATTTCGGCGCGGCAGACGCGCGGGCAGTCAACGGTTCTCGTTACAGTCCACTCGTTCACCCCGGTCTATTTTGGCAGGGCGCGGACCGTGGAGATCGGCATCCTGCACGATACCGACAGCCGGCTGGCGGACCGCATGCTGACAGCCGCCGCCGACACGTCGCTCTACCGTGTGGAGCGCAACCAGCCATACGGACCCGCGGACGGGGTCACGCATACGCTCGAGCGGCAGGCGCTGCCGCACGGGCTCTTGAACGTCATGATCGAGGTTCGAAACGACCTCATCGAAGACGAAATCGGCCAGGGGGTCGCGGCCGATTTTCTCTCAGGCCTGCTGACGGAAAGTCTGCAGCAGAGCCAAGGATAAGACCCGAGGGAGCAGTGCATGCTGGGCTCGTCGTTTCGGCAATACCGCCGGCCGATGTGCCGTCTGGGGCAGGCCGTGCGCAAGGCACGGTCGCCCTCTTCTATCAACAGGAGAGAGGGCAATGGACAATTCTTCCACGGGGATCAGCTATACGAAGGCTGAGGCTGGCTATTTCGAAAAACGGGGACTTTCGCGCTATGCCGGGGTCTGGTCGCTTTGGGCGCTGGGGGTCGGCGCCGTCATTTCCGGACATTTTTCCGGATGGAATTTCGGCTTTGCAACCGGCGGCTGGGGCGGCATGCTGGTGGCCGGCATCATCATCGCCGTGATGTATCTCGGTCTGACCTTCTCGATCGCCGAGATGAGCCCGGCACTGCCGCACACGGGTGCAGCCTATTCCTTCGCCCGCACGGCGATGGGACCTTGGGGCGGCTTTGTCACGGGGCTCTGCGAAAACGTCGAATACGTGCTGACGCCGGCGGTCATCGTGACCTTCATCACCGCCTATATCAACTCGATCCTCGGGCTCGACCCGGTCTATTCGCCACTGGTGTGGATCGTCTTCTACCTGATGTTCCTCGCCCTCAACGTCTACGGGTTGGAACTGTCGTTCAAGGTGACGCTGGTGATCACCGTCATCTCGCTGGCGGTGCTGGTGTTCTTCTGGATCAGCGCCATTCCGAGCATGGATTTCTCGCGCTGGGCGCTTAACATCGGCGTCGGGCCGGATGGTGCTGCAATGGAACTGCCGGACGGCAACGGGTCGTGGTTCCCCTTCGGCTTCACCGGCGTGCTCGCGACGCTGCCATTCGCCGTGTGGCTGTTCCTGGCGATCGAGCAGTTGCCGCTCGCCGCCGAAGAGTCCGTCGATCCGAAGCGTGACATGCCGCGCGGCATCATCCTCGGCATGATCACGCTGATGGTGTCGGCATTCATGATCGTGCTGCTCAACCCGTCGGTGCCTGGTGTCGGATCCTTCCATCTCGGCACATCGCTTGAACCACTGCTCGACGGCTTCAAGGCAGTCTACGGCGATGGCGGCGTGGTGCTCCTCGGCCTCGTGGCGCTGACCGGCCTGATCGCCAGCTTCCACACGATCCTCTACGCGCAGGGCCGGCAGATCTACTCGTTGTCGCGGGCCGGCTATTTCCCCACTGCATTGTCCGTCACCCATCCGAAGTTCAAGACGCCGCATGTGGCGATGATCTCCGGCGCCGTGGTCGGACTTGCCGTGATGCTGGTCATCTGGTTCTCGCTCGGAGCCGAGGCTGGCGGCAGCGCGATCGGCAGCGTGCTGCTCAACATGGCGGTCTTCGGCGCGATGTTTTCCTACATCATGCAGGCGATCTCGTTCATCATGCTGCGCAGGAACCTGCCGAACATCGAGCGGCCGTTCCGCTCGCCGCTCGGCATCCCGGGCGCGGTGCTGACGATCATCATCGCCATCGTGACGCTCCTCTACCAGGTCCAGGATCCGAACTTCACCAAGGGCGTGCTCTGGGTGCTTGTCTGGTTCGCCGTCGCGATCGCCTACTTTGCGCTCGTCGGCCGGCATCGCCTGATCCTGTCGCCGGAAGAGGAGTTCGCGCTTGAACATCAGGCGGCCGCTGCTGCGGCCAAGTGAACGCAATCTCAGCGCGGCCCGCACCTGCGGGCCGCTTCTCCATCATTTGCGGGTATTCTCATGGCATCCACCTACACATTCGACGAGCTGAAGAAAGACGTCGCCGCCGGGCGCATTGATACGGTCATCGCGGCCCAGATCGACATGCAGGGGCGGTTGATGGGCAAACGTTTCCAGGCGGAGTATTTCGTCGACAGCGCCTGGAAGGAAACGCACAGCTGCAATTATCTGCTGGCGACCGACATCGAGATGGAGACCGTCTCCGGCTACAAGGCGACGAGTTGGGAAACCGGTTACGGCGACTACACGATGAAGCCGGATCTCTCGACGCTGCGCAAGACGCCGTGGCTTGAAGGCACGGCACTGGTCCTCTGCGACGTGCTCGACCATCACACGCACGAGGAAGTGCCGCATTCGCCGCGCGCCATTCTCAAGAAGCAGGTGGCGCGCCTGGAGGCGATGGGGCTTTCCGCCTTCATGGCAACCGAACTCGAATTCTTCCTGTTCGACCAGACATTCGAGGCGGCGCGCGAGGCCGGATATCGCAACCTGAAGCTCGCCAGCGCCTATAACGAGGACTACCACATCTTCCAGACCACCAAGGAGGAAGAGGTGATGCGGGCGCTCAGGATCGGCCTGCAGGCCGCCGGCGTGCCGGTCGAAAACTCCAAGGGCGAAGCCTCCGCCGGCCAGGAGGAGATCAACGTCCGCTACGCCGAAGCGCTGACCATGGCGGACCGGCACGTGATCATCAAGAACGCCACAAAGGAGATCGCCTGGTCGAAGGGTAAGTCGGTGACGTTCCTTGCCAAGTGGCACTACAATGCCGCCGGTTCGTCGTCGCATATCCACCAGTCGCTGTGGAGCCTCGACGGCAAGACCTCGCTGTTCCATGACAAGGACGGCGAATACGGCATGTCCGGACTGATGCGCCACTACGTCGCCGGGCTTCTCGCCTACGCCAGCGAGTACACCTATTTTCTGGCGCCCTACATCAACTCGTACAAGCGATACGTCGCCGGCACCTTCGCGCCGACGAAGATCGTCTGGAGCAAGGACAACCGCACCGCCGGCTTCCGCCTGTGCGGCGAAGGCACCAAGGGCATCCGCATCGAATGCCGGATCGGCGGATCGGATCTCAACCCCTATCTGGCAATGGCCGCACTGCTTGCCGCCGGGATCGAAGGCATCGAGAAGAAGATGGAGCTGGACGCGGCCTTCGTTGGCGACGCCTATGGCCGCAGCGGCGTTGAGGAAATCCCGCGAACCCTGCGCCACGCCACGGAACTGCTGAAGGGGTCGGCCATGCTGCGCAAGGCGCTCGGCGACGACGTCATCGACCACTATGTGCGCGCGGCAGAATGGGAGCAGGAGGAATATGATCGGCGGGTGACCGATTGGGAGGTGGCGAGAGGCTTCGAGCGCGCATGAGATAATCGCAACGGATGCCGGCTCGTTGTTGACCTCTTCGCATCATGCTATTTTGCCGGCTGATCATGAAGCGATCAGGAGGTTAGAGTGGCTAGCATTGACAGTGCCTGGTTCCATCAGAAACTTGCCGACAGGGGCGCATCGTTGCGCGACCTGGCGCGGTTCATGCGGCTGGACCCAAGCGCAGTCTCACGCATGTTGAATGGCGAACGCAAGATGAGCGCGGACGAGCAGGACCAAATTGCGGGGTTTCTGAGGGTTACCCTGGATGATGTAGCGCAGAAAAGGCGAGGAGGGATTGCCGGTTTCGGCGAGGACAAGCAGCAGCCATACGACGCCGAGGCAATAGCAGCATCGCCACAGCCATCAGGGCAGAAGATGTTCACAGAGGCTGATGTCATCTACCGGGAGGGCAAGCGCTGGATGGAGACCGAAGGCGGTGAACTGCTAGAGCTTCATCCGATGTTTGGTTGCATGAAAGGGACAATGACGATTCCCGATGATCTGGATCTCACAGCACCTGCCGATCCGGATTGGGGCAAAGTCTACGAAGATGACTGATGCCTATCTGATCGACACATGTGCGATGATCTGGATCACTCAGTTCGGACCGATAACGCAGCGATCAGCGTCAATACTGACCTCGAAGCAGTCTACTCTCTATGTTTCGGCGATGTCGGCCTGGGAGATAGGAATGCTGGTATCCAAGGGGAGACTGCCGACGACTAAGAATTCACTCGTCTGGTTTCAGGATTTTGTCAGTCAATCCGGGGCAGATATCTTGGCTGTCACACCGGAAATCCTGGTGGCTTCGTCTTTTCTTCCGACGCCAATCCACAACGACCCGGCGGATCGCATCCTCATCGCAACCGCCCGCCAACACGACCTGACCATCATCACACGCGACCGCGCCATCCTCGATTACGGCGGTCAGGGTCACGTGAAGACACTCGCCTGCTAGCAGGCTCTGACTGGAGACTGACATGTCGATGCTACAATGTATCTCGCCGGTGGACGGCTCGGTTTATGCCGAACGGCCGGCGATGGCTTTCGAGCCTGCCGCAGACGCTGTGGCGAGGGCAAAGAAGGCGCAGAGGGACTGGGCCAGACGGCCGCTTGACGAGCGCGTCCAACTGGTGATGAAGGGCGTCGCTCGCCTCAACGAGATGACCGATGAGGTCGTGCCGGAACTTGCCTGGATGATGGGCCGGCCGATCCGCTACGGCGGCGAGTTTCGCGGCTTCAACGAGCGCTCGAACTATGTCGCGTCTATCGCCGCCGATGCGCTGGCGCCGATCGAGATCGAGAACAGCAGCGCCTTCACCCGTCGCATCGAGCGTCAGCCGCACGGCGTCGTGCTGGTCATCGCGCCCTGGAACTACCCGTACATGACGGCGATCAACACTGTGGCACCGGCGCTGATGGCGGGCAACACGGTTGTCATCAAGCACGCGGCGCAGACGCTGCTAGTGGGTGAGCGGATGGTGCGCGCCTTTGTCGAGGCCGGCGTGCCCGAAGACGTATTCCAGAACCTCTTCCTCGATCACGCGACGACCGAGAAGCTGATTGCTGCCGGATCGTTCGACTTCATCAACTTCACCGGATCGGTTCAGGGTGGCCGTGCCGTCGAACGCGCTGCCGCCGGCACCTTCACCGGCATCGGCCTCGAACTGGGCGGCAAGGATCCCGGCTATGTGATGGAGGATGCCGACCTCGACGCCGCCGTCGACACGCTGATGGACGGCGCCACCTTCAACTCCGGCCAATGCTGCTGCGGCATCGAGCGCATCTACGTGCATGAGAGCCTCTACGATGCCTTCGTCGAAAAATCCGTCGCCTGGGTTTCCAACTACAAGCTCGGCAATCCGCTGGAGCAGGAGACGACGCTCGGGCCGATGGCCAATGCGCGGTTCGCCAAGACGGTCCGCGAACAGGTGGCCGATGCAGTGTCCAGGGGTGCGAAAGCGCTCATCGATCCGAAGCTCTTTCCGCAGGACGACGGCGGTGCCTACCTGATGCCGCAGGTGCTGGTCGATGTCGATC
This sequence comes from Rhizobium sp. SAFR-030, assembly GCF_059415005.1. Taxonomy (NCBI): domain Bacteria; kingdom Pseudomonadati; phylum Pseudomonadota; class Alphaproteobacteria; order Hyphomicrobiales; family Rhizobiaceae; genus Rhizobium; species Rhizobium sp. SAFR-030. Next base: position 223,188 of record NZ_JBPFDO010000003.1, read on the forward strand.
ACTCCATGGAGTTCATGCGCGAGGAGACGTTCGGTCCGGCGGTCGGCATCATGAAGGTCAGATCGGACGAGGAAGCGCTGTCGCTGATGAACGACTGCAAATACGGGCTGACCGTGTCGCTGTGGACTGCCGACGAGGAGCGTGCGTCGCAACTGGGCGCCGAACTGGAAACCGGCACCGTGTTCATGAACCGGGCCGACTACCTCGATCCGGCGCTGGTCTGGACCGGCGTCAAGCAGACCGGCCGCGGCGGCTCGCTGTCGACGCTCGGCTTCCACAACCTGACGCGTCCGAAATCCTATCACCTGAAGAAAGCCTGAACCCATGAACATCACCGCCAACTGGAGCTATCCGACCGCCGTCAAGCTGGGGCGCGGCCGCATCAAGGAGCTCGCCGAGGCGTGCAAGTCGCTCGGTATGAAGAAGCCGCTGCTGGTGACCGATCGCGGTCTGGCCAATATGGCGATCACGCTCGGGGCGCTGGAGGTGCTGGAGGCAGCCGGTCTCGGCCGCGCGATCTTTGCCGATGTCGATCCCAATCCGAACGAGAAGAACCTCGAGGCTGGCATCCGGGCCTATCGCGATGGCGGCCATGACGGCGTCGTCGCCTTCGGTGGCGGTTCCGGCCTCGATCTCGGCAAGTGCGTTGCCTTCATGGTTGGCCAGACGCGGCCGGTCTGGGACTTCGAGGATGTCGGCGACTGGTGGACGCGGGCCAACAGCGACAGCATCGCGCCGATCGTCGCGGTGCCGACCACTGCCGGCACCGGCTCGGAAGTCGGCCGCGCCTCGGTCATCACCAACTCGCAGACGCATGTGAAGAAGATCATCTTCCATCCCAAGTTCCTGCCGGGCGTGGTGATCTGCGATCCGGAACTGACCATGGGCATGCCGAAGGTGATCACCGCCGGCACCGGCATGGATGCCTTCGCCCACTGCCTGGAAGCCTATTGCTCGCCGTTCTTCCACCCGATGAGCCAGGGCATCGCGCTGGAAGGAATGCGGCTGGTCAAGGAATTCCTGCCGCGCGCCTACCACGAGGCCAATGACCTCGAGGCGCGCACCAACATGATGGCGGCGGCTGCCATGGGCGCTGTTGCCTTCCAGAAGGGGCTCGGCGCCATCCATGCGCTGTCGCACCCGATCGGCGCCGTCTACAATACCCATCACGGGATGACCAATGCGGTGGTGATGCCGCCGGTCCTGAGGTTCAACCGGTCGGCGATCGAGGCGAAGATCGAGCGCGCCGCAGCCTATCTCGGCATCTCCGGCGGGTTTGACGGCTTCTACGACTACGTCCTGTCGCTGCGGGCCGAACTGCATGTGCCGCAGACCCTCTCGGCGATGGGTATAGAGCCCGATCGCATCGACGAACTGGCGGCGATGGCGCTGGAGGATCCGTCCTGCGGCGGCAACCCGGTCGCCATGACCCTGGAAAACACGAAGCAGCTGTTCCGCGACTGCTTCTGAGCCCACCTTTAAGGGCGCGTCGTCATACGGCGCGCCCGCTCTGAACCAGGGTCAACGGCGCGCTCCAAGATCTTCCGGGTCATATCGACGGAGGGCCGGTTTACGAACCATTAACCCTGTTTGAGCAGGATCGAGCCATCAGCACCATGATCTGCGGTGCATACCGAGCGATGCGGCTCCATTCTCCTCAAGGACAGATAATGCCAGTCATTTCATTCGCGAACGCCAAGGGTGGAGCCGGCAAGACCACTGCGGCACTGCTGCTCGCGACCGAGCTTGCTCATCAAGGACATAGGGTGACGCTGATCGATGCCGATCCGCAGCGCTGGATCAGCCAGTGGCACGAGATGTCCGGCGCGGTGCGCAACATCACCATCATCACGGAGGTTACGGTCGCGTCGCTGCAATGTCATCTGCGCGAGGCGGCGGCCACCTCCGATTACCTGATCATCGACCTGGCCGGTGCCCGCGACGCGATGGTGACGACGGCCATCGGGCTTTCGGATCACGTGATGATCCCGGTGCAGGGCTCGGCCATGGACGCCAAGGGCGCGGCGCAGATCCTCGACCTGCTGGCGATGATGAAGGAGCGTGCGGGGCTTGTGATCGCCCATTCGGTGGTGCTGACGCGCGTCGCGCCGATGGTGACGACGCGGTCGCTGGTGGCGATCAAGGGGCTCCTGGCGCAGCGTGGCGTCAACGTTCTCAATACGCCGATCAACGAGCGTACGGCCTTCCGCGAACTGTTCGAAGTCGGCGGCACCCTGTATTCGCTGGACCCGGCAAAGGTCTCCAACCTCGACAAGGCGCGCGACAACGCCCGCGCCCTGGCAGACGAAGTCAAGCGGCTGATGCCGGTTCGCATCATCCGTTCGGGCGCACCGCGCATCCTCAACTTCAGGCGCGCTGCGGCCTGACCGGCAGCCAGGATCGGGAAACGAGAAAGGGCGCCGTGAGGGCGCCCTTTTTCTTGTGGTAATGTTCGGTTGAGGATCAGTCGACGAACTCGACGACGGTGCCGGGCTTGACCATCTTGGCAAGCTCGGTGGCGTCCCAGTTCGTCAGTCGAATGCAGCCATGGCTGTTGGTCTTGCCGATCTTCGACGGTTCAGGCGTCCCGTGGATGCCGTAGGTCGGCTTCGATAGGGCGATCCAGACCGTGCCGACAGGTCCATTCGGACCCGGCGGGATCTGCAGGATCTTGTCGTTGGCGCCCTGCTGGAAATTGATCTTCGGATTGTAGGTATAGCCCGGGTTGAGGGCAATGCGCTGCACCGTATGGGTCCCGGTCGGCGACGGGGTGTCGGACGAGCCGATGGTCGCCGGGTAGGCGCTTACCAGCTTGCCGTCGGAGCCATAGGCGAACACCTGCTCGCGGCTCTTGTCGGCGACGATCCGCACGACTTCACCGGTCTTCGGTTCGCCCGGCACGACAACCTTGATCGTCGTTCCCGGAACGGTGAAATCGGCATTCGGGTTGAGCGCCTTGAGGTATCCCTCATCCATGTGGAAACGTTCGGCGAGTGCCTCGGTCGTCGAGGTGAAGGACATCGCCGGCAGCTGTGCCTTGTGAGCGTAGTCCTCGGGAATCGAGGCGACATACGGACCGGCCGCATCGGCCGGGGTGATCGTGTAGTCGACGATCGGCAGGCCGCCGGAATAGGACAGCCGCTGCATGATGTCTTCGGAATTGTTCGGGTCGAGCGTCTCGCCGCTCATTTCCTGCCACGCGGCGACCGCCTTGTTGACGTTGTCGCCGAGGTGGCCGTCGATGACGCCGGGCGAAATGCCCTGGCGGTCGAGATAGACCTGCAGCGCGACGATCTCGGCCTCGGGCTTCTTGGTGACCGAGATTACCTGCTGATTGGTCCGCGGGACGAGGTTCGGCTGCGGCAGCGCCGGCTGACTGGGTTCCAGGGCTGCTTCCTGCTGGCTGTCGTCCATGAAGCCGCCGTCGGCATCGAGCGGCAGGCGCTCGATTGCGCCGTCGCGCGGAATGCCGCTCGTCACGTCGGCGGGATCCCCGTCGCGGAACTGACGATAGTCACGTACGGCGCCATTTGCCTGGTCGTCGTAACGGGGGGCAGCAGGGTAGGGAGCCTGCGGCCGGGATGCATAGCCGTCGTTTGGCCGATAGGCGTCGCCGCGCATTTCCGTGGCTATCAGGTTGCCATAATGATCCAGCAGCGTGCGGCGACCCATCTGGTCGCGGCTGATGACCACCTGGCCGGCTTCCGGCACATAATCGAGGATGGCGCCATCGGGTGCCACGAGGATCGGTTGCCCGCCGTAGCCGCCATAGGCGCCCTGCGCAGCGACCGGCTGTGACAGAGCTACGGACAGTGCGAGAGAAAGGCTGATGCTTGTCAGGAGTGCGGACTTCACGATATCACCGATTTCAGTTTCAATAGGTAACGGCGGTCTGTCCGCCTCGTTCCCAACGTTTCAGCTTTCCTCAGACAGTCGAATTTTGACGCCAGTGTGGAAAAATAGAAAGTTATGGTGAACGAAGCCTTAATGTGTGGGTTCATGGGGGCTGCAGCAAGCCCGGAACCGTGGAGGTGATGCTTGAAGGCACTGATGGCGGCCCAAGGCCCTAAGCTTTTCCTCGATCCGAGCAGCGTTCTCGATATCGGCAGCATGATCGTCAATGGAACGGACATCGCCCCCGGGCGCGCCATTCCCGACGATGGCGATCCGCGAATCGATCACTCACTTGAGGGCTTCCTGTTCACCTGCGGGCCAGACCATATCCGTCATCCCGAGCCGATCCACGGCGATCCCCAGGGGCGGCGCTATCCGCTGCACGGATCCTTTTCCGCGCATCCGGCAGAAATCCTGTTCTGGGATGCGCAAGGAGAGGACGCTGAATGCAAGGCTCGCATCCCGGTCGATACCGCAGATGGCGGGCAGGCGGTTCTCGAACGGCACTGGCGTATCGACGGGTCGAGCGGCGAGGTCTGCCTTTCCGACCGGGTGATCAATGTCGGCGCCACGCCGTTCGCCCGGGTCCACATGTACCACATGAACATCGGCGCCTGGCTGTTCGACGATCACGTGCGCCTGTCCGGCAAGATGCTCGAGGGCGGCGGTCTCCCGTGGAATTTCGGCGAGGAGCCAGGCGGTGTTTTCTGCGTTCCGGCGGCCGTGCCCGGCGAGGAATGGGCCGAGGTGATGCTCGGGCCGATCGCGGCGCTTGGCGGGGTCACGCTGAAAGTCCGGTTCCGCACCGAAGGCTTGCCTCACCTGCAGGTCTGGCGCAACCAGAAGGCTCCGGCGCATGTGCTCGGCATCGAGCCGGTGTCGCATCGCTGGGTGTCGCGCGAAGAGCTGAAGAAGTCGGGCGAACTGAAGATGTTGAAGCCCGGCGAGAGCGCCGAATACAGCCTGCGCTTCTGCTTCGTCTGATACATGCCCGAGACATCGCCGGTACCAGCAAAGGCCGCGCCGCATTGACGCAATCCGGCTGCCATCGTAAGTGAAGACCCCTGTTTTGACCGTTCCGAAAGGCCATGCCATGGACATCCGCCAGATCAACGACGAATACGCCGTCACCGGACAGATTACCGTTGCGGATCTCGATCAGATCAAGGCCATGGGGTTCAAGTCGATCGTCTGCAACCGTCCGGACGAGGAGGAGCCCGGCCAGCCTTCGTTCGCCGAGATTTCCGCCCGTGCCGAGGAATTGGGGCTCGATATCGCCCATATTCCGGTTGGCCGGATGGGTGTCGATGAAGATGCGGTTCGCGGCATGGTCGACGCTCTCGACGAGTTCCCACGCCCGATGCTCGGCTACTGCCGCTCCGGTGCCCGCTCCACGGCGATCTACGAGAAGAGCCAGCACCTGCGCGGCTGACACTGACCCTTTCCCACGGAACCGCCTGCGGTTTCAGTATCAGCTCATCCATGAGGAGCATCTCCATGAGCATCAAGCGTATCGAACCCGGCAAGCGCATGAGCGGCGCCGTCGTCCACGGCAACACCGTCTATCTGGCCGGCCAGGTCGGTGAGGGAACGTCGGTGACGGAACAGTCGACCTCGGCGCTCGCCGAAGTCGAGCGGCTGCTGGTCGCTGCCGGTTCCGACAAGTCTAAGATCCTGCAGACGATCATCTACCTCTCCGACATGTCGACGTTCGGCGAAATGAACGCTGTCTGGGAAGGCTGGATCGACCCGGCGAACCCGCCGGCCCGCGCCACCAGCGAAGCAGCGCTCGCGACGCCGGACTACAAGGTCGAGTTCATCGTCACCGCCGCTCTCTGAGCCGACCGACCAACAGATCAGTGAGTATCAGAACCGCCCGCGGCCGCCAGGCTTCGGGCGGTTTTGCTTTGGGCGCAGGGTGGCGTGCGAGCGGAGATAGGTCGTTGCTTATCGGGGAACGTAGGTTGGAAGTTGCGCCTTCGTTCGAACCACTGGTGCCGCTAGTAGTTGCCTAAGCCACTATGAAGATCATCGTGTGTTTAACGCATGGAAGCGAGGCCGAAGGCTCCGAAATTGAGAAGCACTTTTGTTCAACAGTTCACTTTTGACGAATTTTTTCCAATAGATGGATCTGTAGTCTGATTTTTGTCGAATAGTAATGCGATTTTTTGTATATTTACGTTGTTCGAGGCGTCAAACAACAATGTTTCTTTCGCACACTCGCATGTAGGATTTGATCGATGAATGATAGAGAAGCTAGCGTCATTGATGCGCCGTCTGAGCCCGACATGACGGCAATTGAAGCCGCTTTCTCCCGTGCTCTTCCGGAGCCGATCAATATCGACCTGAGTTTCTTCTCTCACAAATCGCGCCGTTCAACGAACCTCGTAGGTAACGAGACGGAAGACGGTTATATCAAGGGTCGCAAAACGTGGCTTGATTTCGATCTGCGCGAAGTCATCTACATTACTACCGTGCGAGTTAATGCGATAGGATATGAGACCTACAACGAAATGGAGTTCAGCTTTGTGCCTTATCTCAGCCAGGAGGAGAGACATCTGACTGCTGCCTTCTCTGAGGGGGAATTTGTTTTTTCAGTCAATGACTTCATTAAGGGCTTCGGTCTCCGTCCATCTGAAACAGGTTTTTTCAAGACCGCAAAAATTACGAAAGTGGAAGTTTCAGGTGTCGAAAAAGAGCATATAACTGGAATGGTCCGATTTGCTCAGAACGCAGATCGGGAGATGAAGAGGGCTGAAGACAGCCTGAGCAAGTATTTTGCTCGAGCACAAATTTCCTTTGATGAGATACAAGCTAATCAAGAGCAAATCGATGAGCTGGATCGGAAGCTTGACGAAAAAGGTGCTGAAATAAAATCTCTTGAAATTCAGTTACAGGAGGTTTCTGGCCATTATAAGAAAATTCAAGAGGAAATAGCTGTTGCAAAAACGGTTCTGGGGGATCAAGCGAAAAGAGAAGAAGCCATACAGCAAAATATTGATCAGCTTACCGAAGAACGAAAAGATCTGACTGCTCACATATCGCGTTTGGGGAAAGATCTACGCGAATTGAAGGCTAACATAAATCTATTTCCCACTGAGCTTGCGGGTTATGTAAAGCAGGGAACGAGAAATGTACGGCTCTATGCGATTCTTTGTTCGGTTCCTGTCGGTGTATTATTTATGTTACATATCGCCTGTTCAGCAATTCTGAGCGGTTGCTTGACGCGTTTCAGACATTAGGTCAGGTTAGTATTGTTGACTTCTTAATATCCAGAATCCCGTACGTTGCTGTCTCCGCAACTATACTGGCTATTTGCTACACAACTCTTAGAGTTTGATATCGGAGATCATAGCAATAAATGGCCGCCGCCAGGAGCTATTTAAGGTGAGCATAATAGCTAGTGACGTTTCCTACGCATCGCAAAACGGTATGGACCTCACCGACGACGAGCGTTACGAATTACGCACCCAAACCAAAATGGAGTTGCTCAAAGAGCACCTCCGCCAGAATGTGGGAGAAGAGTACACTTATTCTCCCGGGAAGGCTTTTATGGAGAAGCTAGAGCGTCTTCCGTCGAAAAAGGAGACAACAGCTGAGGCGGACAGCGTGGAATAATCGAGCCCGCTTTCCCATCCTCGCATGACCTATTTTCGTTTCGAACGATATGAAATCACTGGCTTGTTCGCGGGCGGCATCTAGTAGCTCGCTATGTTTCAAGTTTTGCCAATGGCCCACAGGCCACACACGCGACTCCTAGCCTGTCTGAGTTCGGCCGATTGCTTAAGCTACACCTAGATCACCGATGCCCTCTCACGACCGATCGCGGATCTGGCTCAGCGTCCTCGTCGGCGTGATGGCTTCCGGATCGAGCATCACCTCAATGATCGACGGCTTACCGGATGCCCGGGCGCGCTCGTAGGCGGCGCCGAAATCGGCCGTCTTCTCGACCCGCTCTCCATGGCCTCCATAGGCATGCGCAAATGCGACGAAGTCGGGGTTGACGAGGTCGGTGGCGCTGACCCGGCCGGGATACTCACGCTCCTGATGCATGCGGATCGTGCCGTAGGTGCCATTGTTGACCAGCACCGTGATGATCGGCAGCTTGTAGCGGACGGCCGTGATGAACTCCTGGCCGTGCATCATGAAGCAGCCGTCGCCGGCAAAGCACACGACCTCGCGCTCCGGGAACAGCTGTTTGGCAGCGACCGCTGCCGGTAGGCCGTAGCCCATCGAGCCGGATGTCGGGGCGGCCTGCGTGTTGTAGGCCTGGAAACGGTGGAAGCGGTGTAGCCAGGTGGCATAGTTGCCGGCGCCATTGGTGAAGATCGCGTCCTTCGGCGTGTTCTCCTCGATCCAGTCCATAATCGGGCCCATCTGTACCTCGCCCGGGCCGGTCTTCGGCGGCGTCGACCATTTCAGATAGGCATCGTGCATGGTAGCCGAGCGTTCGGCCCAGACCGGCCAGGCCGGCGGCTCCAGGTCGCGCAGCGCTGCAACGAATTCGGCTGGTCCCGCGCAGATTGCCAAGTCCGGGCGGTAGATGCGGCCGAGCTCTTCCGGATCCGGGTAGACGTGGACGATCTTCTGCGACGGGTAGGGGATGTCGAGAAGTGTATAACCGGACGACGGCATCTCCGACATGCGGGAGCCGATCAGCACGATCAGGTCGCTGTCCTTGATCTCGGAGGCGAGCGCCGGATTGATGCCGATGCCGACATCGCCCGCATAGCAGGTGTGCAGGTGATCGAAGAGCATCTGGCGGCGGAAGGAGCAGCCGACCGGCACGTGGAAGCGTTCGGCGAAATCGCGGATGTCGGCAACCGCCTGTTCGTTCCAGCGGGTGCCGCCGAGGATGAACATCGGCCGGCGCGCCTCGCGCAGCATGTCTGCGAATGCTGCCACGTGGCTTGCGCCCGGATGGCTTTCCACCGGCGTGTAGTGACGGGCTTCCGGAGCCTCGACCACATCGACCAGCATGTCCTCGGGCAGTGTCAGCACGACAGGGCCGGGTCTGCCGGAGGTGGCGACGGCAAAGGCGCGGGTGACGAACTCGGGAATGCGGCGGGCGTCGTCTATCTCGCCCACCCATTTGGCAAATTCGGTGAAGGCGCGGCGGTATTCGACCTCCTGGAAGGCCTCGCGTTCCCGGGCATCGCGCTGGACCTGGCCGATGAACAGGATCATCGGGATGGAATCCTGCATGGCGACATGCAGGCCGGCGGAGGCGTTCGTGGCGCCAGGCCCGCGGGTGACCATGCAGATGCCGGGCTCGCCGGTCAGGCGTCCCCAGCAATCGGCCATCATCGCCGCGCCGCCTTCCTGGCGGCAGACCAGCACGTCGATCTGGCTGTCATACAGCGCATCGAGAACCGCGAGGTAGCTTTCGCCCGGGACGCAGGATACGCGCTTGACGCCGTTCGCCTTCAGGGCGTCGACGATGAGTTGACCACCGGTCTTCATGAGGTCTGCCTTTTCTGTTCTGTATGTTCGAGTTCCGCGAGAACCTCTGCCGTGTGCTCGCCAAGCGCCGGGCTCGGGCGATGGTAGGAGAGGGGCGTCTCGGAAAGGACGATGGGCGTGCGCACGCCCGCAATGGAAGTGCCGTCGGCCGCCGGCAGGTCGATCCTCAGTTGGCGCGCAACGATCTGCGGATCCTCAAACATCTCGGCAATGGAGTTGATCGGGCCGGCCGGAACGGCGTTCTCGCCGCAGGCGGCAAGCAGGTCGGCCTTCGTCCAGCGGACCGTCTCGGCGGTCACAGCAGCCCGCACCGCATCGCGATTGGCGACGCGCGCCCTGTTGGTGGCAAATCGTTCGTCGTCGGCCATGGCAGCGAGCCCGAGGATCGCGCAGAGGCGGCGGAACTGGCCGTCATTGCCGACAGCAAGGATCAGGTAGCCGTCGGCAGTCGGCACGACCTCATAGGGACTGATATTGGGATGGGCATTGCCGAGCCGCACCGGTGGCGTGCCGGAGATCAGGTAGTTCATGTTCTGGTTGGCAAGCACCGCCGACATGACGTCGAGCAGCGCCATGTCCACCTGCTGGCCCTGGCCGGTCTTCATCACGTGGATGAGGGCTGCCTGGATGGCGGTTACGGCATAGATGCCGGTGAAGATATCGGCGATTGCCACGCCCGCCTTCATCGGTTCGCCGTCCGGCGCGCCGGTCACCGACATGAAGCCGGACATGCCCTGGACGATGTAGTCGTAGCCGGCGAGCGCCGCATAGGGCCCGTCCTGGCCGAAGCCGGTGATCGAGCAGTAGACCAGCTTCGGGTTGATGGCCTTCAGGCTCTCGTAGTCGAGGCCGTATTTCTTCAGCCCGCCCAGCTTGAAATTTTCGATCAGCACGTCGGCACCGGCAACCAGCCGACGAACGACCTCCTGGCCCTCCGGCGTCGAGAAATCGACCGCGACGGAGCGCTTTCCACGATTGGTGGAATGGTAGTAGGCGGCCGAGAGGTTCTCTCCGCCGTCGCTTTCGACGAAGGGCGGCCCCCAGGCGCGGGTATCGTCGCCACCCTGCGGGTTCTCGATCTTGATGACGTCGGCACCCAGATCGGCGAGCATCTGCCCGGCCCACGGCCCCGCCAGGACGCGCGCCAGTTCGATGACGCGAATGCCGTCCAGTGGTGCCTTCTTACCGCTCTCGCCCGCCATTTTCCTCGCGCCGTGCTTCTATGCCCTGCGTCGTGTCATAGCCTCAGCCGTGCCGTCCGGCACATGATTAATTGTCATGATGTCATTCCAGCCCGCCTTCACCGGTCGCCGGTGAAAGTTGGCCGAGCGCCAGCGCCGCCATGGCCCAATCGGCGAACTCCGCCATTGCCTGCTCGCGACCGATCTCGTTCAGCGTCTCGTGGCGCATCTCCGTGTAGATGCGCTTGGTGATGCGCGACTGGCCACGCTCGGCGAGGCGATGCGACAGCCACGAGATTGCCTTGCCGCCGTCGGTGGCGGGGTCCTGCCCACCGCCGACCAGGTGGATCGGCATATCCTTGCGCAGCCGTGACAGGAGATCCGGAGCCATGCCGCGGAACGTCATCGCGAAGACGTCCAGCCACATCGAGACGCTGATGTCAAAGCCGCAGAGCGGGTCCGCCTCGTAGGCTTCGACCTCCGCCCGGTCGCGGCTCAGCCAGTCGGCCTGGCTCCTGGCATCCGGCATCGAACGACCCCAGGTGTCGAAGGTCAGCTTCGGCAGGATCGTGCTCGGCACATCCGAACCTTTCAGCGCCCGCTCGGTCTTCAGCACCGCCTGCGCTGCCCGTCCCATCAGGCCGACTGCGAAGTTGGCGTTCCAGATCGCCAGTGCGGCATAGGTGCGTGGATGGCTGACGGCGCTGTTGAGGGTGATCAGGCCCCCCATCGAGTGGCCGAACAGCACGATCGGCAGGCCGGGATGAGCAAGCGCCGCAAGGTCGGCGATCGCCTTCACGTCGGCGATCACCTTGTCGACACCGTCGCGCGATGCAAAGCGTCCCTGGACGGCATCGGGGGCGCACGTCAGGCCATGGCCGCGGTGGTCGTGGGCGTAGACCGCAAAGCCGTGACCGGCCATGAACTGCGCAAAGCGCCGGTAGCGACCGCTGTGCTCGGCCAGCCCGTGGCAGATCTGCAGGACGGCGCGCGCTGTGCCATCGGCCGGCTGACGGCGCAGCGAAAGGACAGCGCCGGTCGGGCTCTGCACCGTCTCGGGTATTTCGAACATGGTTTCTCCTTGCGGCCGTCTCCCGCCGAACCTTCACGGGATTTGTGCCCAGCCGCGGCACAAGAAGCAACGGGTTCTACAGCATTTAATGGATTGGCAGAGCTTTGCTGCTAAACCTGCCGGTCGGGCCGGGCGATCGAGGCGCCCTGCGGGTTGCGCGGGAGTGATTGCATGAAATCTCAGCCTGCGGATGCATCCTTTGCTGCCCGGGACGGACGGCGCTCGCCGCTCTTCGTCGCGGCCTTGATAACTGCCGTCGCCGTTCTTTGCTTCGATCTTTTCGATGGACGGATTTACTACCGAGACGTCGACGACGCGCTACGGGCGATCCAGATCCGGCAGCTTCTCGTGCATGGACGCTGGTTCGACCTGACGATCGTCGGGATCGACATGCCCGGCGCCTACGTGTCGCCATGGTCGCGGCTTGTCGACCTGCCATATGTGCTGCTGACCTTCGCCCTGCGGACGGTCATGTCGCCGGAGAATGCCCTCTGGTGGGCGTTCCGGCTCTGGCAGCCGGTGCTGCTCGTAAGCTATTGCTGGCTCTGGGTGGCGACGGCCGTCCGGGTGGCGGGGAAGACGGTCGGGGTTCTGCCGCTGCATGTCGTGGCAAGCTTTGCGATGATGCCGCTGACGCTCTGGGAATTCATGCCGGGGCGGATCGACCATCACAACCTGCAGATCGTCATCCTGATGCTGGCGCTGTACGGGATCTCCCGCTGGTCTGCCTTCGGTGGGTTCCTGGCGGGTGCCGCCTGCGGGGTATCCTTCGCCATCGGGCTGGAACTTGCGCCTGTCCTGGTGATCCTGATGGTCGGCCCGGGCCTGGCCTGGATCTCTGGCGTCAAAGCGAGCCGCAGCGTGCAGCTGTCGGTTGCTGCCGGGGTTGCGAGCGCGACGCTGGTCACCGGCCTGCTGCTGATTGGACCATCGCGCATGGTGTCAACGGAATGCGATGCGCTCTCCGCACCGTATGTTTCCGCATTTCTCGGATATGCGACAGTCACCTCCATTGCGGTCTGGTCGGTGCATTCCGGCCGCCGCCTGATCCGGCTGTTGTCGCTGTCACTTCCGGCCATCGGCATCGTTCTGCTGCTGGTGCTTGCCTTTCCTGCCTGTGTTGACGGACCATACGGTACGATCGATCCGCTGGTGCGCAGCCTGTGGCTCGACCGGGTGCAGCAGGAAAACTCCTTCCTCGATTTCTACCGGGTGGGCGAGACGATCAAGATCGTCAGTCTCGGGCTGCTGCTGGTCGTCGTCGTCGGTACACTGCCCATCCTCCGGCACCGGCTGAAGGAGCGAGACGCTGCCTTCCTCATCATCTTCTGCGTGGCAACGGCGCTGTTGCTGCTGACATTCGCCCAGACCCGGTTCATCCGATTTCCGGCGGTCGGCGTGCTGCTGTTCCTGCCTCCGGTATGGGATCAGGTGAAAAGCGGCTCAAGAGTAACGACGAGGGTCACTGGTGCCGCCGCCATGCTCACCCTGCTGGTCGGCATCCTGCTGTCGCGTCTGGTTCCGGCGGAGCCTTTCCTGCCCGATGCGCTAGACTACATGGCCGTCGATCTCTGTCCCGTTGCCGATCTGTCTGTTCTGCAGGATTTTCCGCCGGGCCGGATCCTGGCGCCGAGTTCGCTGGGGCTGGTGATGCTCGACGGTCTGCCGCCCGGGTTCTCGATCGCCTCGCTCCCCTTCCATCGCGCAGCACCGGGAATGCTGCGGATGTACCGGGCATTCCTGTCCACCGACAGCGCCGTTCGCCGGGACGCCGCAGCGCCGTTCGATTACCTGGCGCTCTGCCGTTTTCCGCTGGTGGAGGAGATTGCCGACGACACGCTGTTTGCCGTCCTGACGCGGGGCGGCGAATGGCCGGGGCTTGTGCCGCTCGCGGACGGGCCGCCCGGCAGCCTGCGGCTGTTCCGGATCGACCATTCGGCCTTCCGGTAGCAGGGAAAAGCCGCGTTCAGCCGCCCCCAGCGGCATTGCCGCATTGCTCCGGCGGCTCGTTTCGCCTACATAGCGGCAAAACCAAATTCCCCCCGGAGCACCTTTATCCATGGCACGTCAGTTCATCTACCACATGTCGGGACTGAACAAGTCCTACGGCGCCAAGAAAATCCTCGAGAACGTCAACCTGTCCTTCTACCCGGACGCCAAGATCGGCATCCTCGGCCCGAACGGTGCCGGTAAGTCGACGGTGCTGCGCATCATCGCCGGTCAGGACAAGGAGTTCACCGGCGAAGCCTGGCTGGCCGAAGGCGCCACCGTCGGCTACCTGGAACAGGAGCCGCATCTCGATCCGACCAAGAACGCCTTCGAGAACGTCATGGTCGGCGTTGCCGACAAGACGGCCGTGCTCGAGCGCTACAACGAACTGATGATGAACTATTCCGACGAGACCGCCGACGAAGGCGCCAAGCTCCAGGACATCATCGACAGCCAGAACCTGTGGGACCTGGAACAGCAGGTCGAGATGGCGATGGAAGCACTGCGCTGCCCGCCGAAGGATTCGGACGTGACGCTGCTGTCGGGTGGTGAACGCCGCCGGATTGCGCTCTGCCGCCTGCTGCTGTCGCAGCCTGACCTGCTGCTGCTCGACGAACCGACCAACCATCTCGACGCCGAGACCATCGCCTGGCTCGAAAAGCACCTGCGCGACTATCCGGGCGCCGTCATGATGATCACCCACGATCGCTACTTCCTCGACAACGTCACCGGCTGGATCCTCGAGCTCGACCGCGGCCGCGGCATTCCCTACGAAGGCAACTATTCCGCCTACCTGCTGGCCAAGGCCAAGCGCATGCAGCAGGAGAACCGCGAAGAAGCAGGCCGCCAGAAGGCGCTGTCGCGCGAACAGGAATGGATCGCCTCCAGCCCGAAGGCCCGCCAGGCGAAATCCAAGGCCCGTATCAAGGCTTATGAGCAGCTGGTGGACGCGGCCGAGGGCATCCGTCCCGGCGATGCCCAGATCATCATTCCGGTCTCTGAGCGTCTCGGCAACGTCGTCATCGAGCTGGAAGGCATCACCAAGGGCTTTGAAGGCCGCACGCTGATCAACGACCTGTCGATCAAGCTGCCGCCGGGCGGCATCGTCGGCATCATCGGCCCGAACGGCGCCGGCAAGACGACGCTGTTCAAGATGATCACCGGCCAGGAAAAGCCGGATACCGGTTCGGTGCGCATCGGCGACACCGTGCATCTCGGCTATGTCGACCAGAGCCGCGATGCGCTCGACGGCTCGAAGACTGTCTGGGAGGAAATCTCCGGCGGCGCCGAAGTCATCAAGCTCGGCAAGTTCGACATGAACAGCAGAGCCTATTGCGGCGCCTTCAACTTCAAGGGCGGCGACCAGCAGCAGAAGGTCGGCAATCTGTCGGGCGGCCAGCGCAACCGCGTGCATCTTGCCAAGATGCTGAAGGCCGGCGGCAACGTCCTGCTGCTCGACGAACCGACCAACGACCTCGACACGGAAACGCTCGGCGCGCTCGAAACGGCGCTCGAGAACTTCGCCGGCTGCGCCATCATCATCAGCCACGATCGCATGTTCCTCGACCGGCTGGCGACGCATATCCTTGCCTTCGAAGGCGACGGCCATGTGGAATGGTTCGAAGGCAATTTCGAGGATTACGAGCAGGACAAGATCCGTCGCCTCGGCCCCGATGCCCTCAACCCCGGCAGCCAGGCCTACAAGCGCCTGACGCGCTGATTGCTGCGGATACATTGAACTGATGTTCGAGCCGCCTGCCTCGGTGCAGGCGGCTCGAAGCGCGTTCGGCGACATACGCCGGATGATCTGGGAAGATCGGGACTAGGGTTCTCCGACCAGCCACGCCAATTTTCACTTGCAGCACATGCACCATCGATATAAAGATATCTTTATGTCTTGATTGGAAGTTGCTGATGAGTCTGGCGCTGGAAAAACTGGTGGACGTGTTGAAGACGGCGGGCGAGCCTACTCGCTTCCGGCTCCTCATGCTGCTGTCGGGCGGCGACCTCACCGTCAGCGACCTTACCGACATCCTCGGCCAATCACAGCCACGCATTTCCCGCCACCTGAAGCTGCTCTCCGAAGAAGGGCTGATCGAACGCTATCAGGAAGGCGCCTGGGCATTCTTCCGCCTGAGCCGTGAAGGCGAGACGACCCAATTGGCCGGCCTCTTGCTGCGGCAGGCGGATCCGACCGATCCGGTGCTTGTCCGCGACGGCGAACGTCTGGCCGAAGTGAAACGCATCCGCTCCGAGAGGGCGCAGGCGTATTTCAGCCGCAACGCCACCGAATGGGACGAGCTGCGCCGCCTCCACGTCAGCGAAGCGCAGGTGGAAGCGGCGCTCGTCGATCTGGTCGGCGAAGAGGCGATGGACTCGCTGCTCGACCTCGGTACCGGCACCGGCTCCATCCTCCAGCTGTTCCAGAACCAGTACCGTCGCGGCGTTGGGATCGATGCAAGCCGTGACATGCTGTCGGTTGCGCGCGCCAATCTTGACCGGGCCGGCATCCTCAAAGCCTCCGTCCGCCACGGCGACATCTTCAACCTGCCTGCCGAGGCGGGTGATTTCGATCTGGTGACGATCCATCAGGTCCTGCACTTCCTGGAACAGCCGGAGCGCGCGATCGCCGAGGCGGCGCGGGTCCTGCGTCCGGGCGGACGGCTGGTGATCGTCGATCTCGCCCCGCACTCGCTGGACTACCTGCGCGACGACCATGCCCATCTGCGGCTTGGCTTTTCCCACCAGATTGTCAGCGACTGGCTGGGCAAGGTCGGCCTGTCGGTCGAGAAGGTCATCGACCTGCGACCGCAGGACCAGAAAGATACCCCGGCGCTCACGGTCACCATCTGGCTTGCCCGCTCGCCGGTTGCCGCAGCGCCCCCCACGACCGTCACGCGCTCTTCTCTGCCACTGGAAAACGCCTCATGACCTCGCACCGCACGACGCAGACACCCTTCAGCGTGTCCTTCGAGTTCTTTCCGCCGAAGTCCGTCGAAATGGAAGACCAGCTTTGGCAGACGGTTTCTGAACTTGCCCGCTTTGAGCCGGAATTCGTCTCGGTGACCTATGGGGCCGGTGGAACGACCAAGGCACCGACTTTCACCACGGTCGAGCGGATGATCGGCGAAATGCGCCTGCCGACGGCCTCGCACCTGACCTGCGTGGATGCGGACCGGCAGGAGACGCACCAGGTGATCGACGACCTGAAGGCGCTGGACGTGCGTCATATCGTGGCGTTGCGCGGCGATCCTTCGAGCGGCATCGGCACCGCCTATGCTCCGCATCCCGACGGCTATGCAAACGCTGCCGAACTGGTGGCGGCGCTGAAGGAGATCGGTGGCTTCGAGATCTCGGTCTCGGCCTATCCGGAAAAACATCCGGAAAGCGCCGACGTCGACAGCGACATCGAGATGCTGAAGCGCAAGGCCGATGCCGGTGCCGACCGGGCTCTGACCCAGTTCTTCTTCGATAACGACGTGTTCGAGCGCTACCTCGAAAAGGTCCGCAAGGCTGGGATCACCATCCCCGTTGTTCCCGGCATCATGCCGATCCAGAACCTGTCGCAGTTGAAGCGCTTTGCCGCTCGCTGTGGTTCGACGGTGCCGGCCTTCCTTGATCGCCGATTCGAGGGCTTTGACGACAAGCCGGAAGAGCGGGCGAAGGTGGCCGCCGATGTTGCCGCCGAGCAGATAGAAGATCTGACGCGCCGTGGCCTGCACGAATTCCACATCTACACGATGAACCGGGCGCCGCTGGTTGTCGGCACGCTCGAGCGGCTGGGCCGCAGCCCATGCGAAAAGGCCCAGGCCGGAGCAGCGGCCTGAGCCAGATCGTCGTTTCGAAATCTAGGAGGTGAGGGCGGTTTAGGCCGCCCCAGCCGGTTGAAAAACCCCTGTCAAATTACGGGCGGTGCTTTTTCGTCAGACGGATTGCTTGCCTCGGCTCAGACAAAGAGCATTGAAGCGACGAATACGAACGCTGCACCGACGAGAAGGACATTGAAAGAATAGGTTCGACCCATGTCTGCCTCCTTGCGTTGACAGACTGAATGTAGGGCGGTTTTTTCCGCCCTGCAAAGCGAATAATGTGCTGCACTGCCGCAAGGGCCTGCGCCTATTCCGTTAATTGAGAGCGTCAACACGTTGATATCGCAGAGAAAATCCGTTTATAAAGATGCTTTATAAAGCGTGAACTTTTCTGTGTGGGTTGTTAACAAGCGTCATATTCCGTGATGCTTTCGGCCCGAATGCGCGTCCGGACTCAGATCTGAAGCCGAGAGCACCCCGTCCCGGAGATCATGGCGACCCTCGATCGAAAGCTCCCTGATCCCAAAAAGCAGATCGCGGACGCCGTCTTCCAGCGTCCGCGATCTGTCCGTTCCAGCTCTCAGAGCGCGTCGAGCAGCGCCTGTGTCGGCCAACCGTCCGCAGGCATTCCGAGGCGCAGCTGTTCGCGCTGCACGGCGCGGCGCGTGCCGGATCCGAGGATGCCGTCGATCTCACCGACGTCATGGCTCTTGGCGTCGAGCTTGGCCTGCAGCGCCTTCATCGTCTCCACATCAAGACCTGGCTCCGGGTTGCCCTTCAGGTAGGGCGGCGCGCCGGAGAGGCGTGTGGCGAAATAGGCGGCCGAGGTCGTGTAGATGAACGACTTGTTCCACTCGAGATAGATGGCGAAGTTGGGGTAGGTGAGGAAGGCCGGACCCTTGCGGCCCTGCGGCAGCACGAGCGCCGCCGGCAGGTTGCTGAAATCGGTCTTGCCGTCGCGCGGCTTGACGCCGAGCTTGAACCACTCTCCGGCCGGGATCTCGTTGCCGAGGCCGGATTTTTCGTAAGGCAGGCTTTCCGGCAGTTCGACTTCCTGGATCCACGGCTGACCGGCCTGGAAGCCGAGACTCTTGATGAACGATGCAGCAGTCAGGATAGCGTCGGGGCCGCTCGCCTTGACGTTGACATGGCCGTCGCCGTCGCCATCGACGCCATGGGCGATGATGTCGCGCGGCAGCATCTGGACCTGGCCGATTTCGCCAGCCCACGCACCGGTATTGGTCGCCGGATCCAGATCACCGTGCTGGACCATTTCCGTCAGCGCGATCAGCTGCGGCCGGAAGAGTTCGGGACGACGGCAGTCGTGTGCCAGCGTCACCAGGGCATTGCGGGTGTTGAAGTCACCCTGGACGGCGCCGAAATCGGTCTCCATCGCCCAGAATGCGGTGATGACGCCGGGCGCCACGCCGTATTCCTGCTCGGCGCGGCCGAAGACGCTGGCGAGCTGCTGCATCTTCTGGCGGCCGATGTCGAGGCGGCCCTGGCTGACGGTACGCTGGGAGAATTCGAGGAAGGTCTGGCGGAAGACGCCCTGGGCGCGATCGCGCGATAGCACTTTCGGGTCGATCTGTGCGCCGGTGAGCGCCTTGTCCGCCGCCTCTGCCGGAACGCCGGCTGCCACTGCATCCGCCTTCACGCCTTCGAGGAAGCTTGAGAGTTCGCCGCCGCAGGCAGGCTTCGGCGCCTCGGTGGTCTGGGCGAAGGCCGTACTTGCAAGAAGGCCGGTGAGTGAACAGGCAAGCAGGAAGGAAGAAGCTTTGGCGCGCAACATGCGATAATCCTCAGACAAATGGTTTCTTCATCTCGGAAAGCTTTGTGACCGAAGATGGGCGGGAGCAGGCTGCAAGCGATTTCCGCAGCCCGTCAGGATCGTTGGAGACAGGTAGCCCTAGTTCTGCGCGGAAGCCACCCATTGGCGCCAGTTCTTGTCCGTGCCGGCGAAAACGTTGATGTCGGTCTCGCCCTCGATGCCCGGCACGAGGCCGGTCGAGGTGTACTGCCAGAAGGCCCAGCGACGATCCGCATAGATCTTCTCGGGATGCGCGGCGACCGACCGGACCCAGAAATGATGCTGTTTGAACTGGCCGACGAGATTGTCGCGGTGGAAGTCCACCGAGGTGTAGATGATCGGCCGCTTGCCGTAGTGCGCCTCCAGCCGGTCCATGAAACGGCTCATGGAGACGCGGACGGCCTCCGGATCCGGGCGCGTGCGACAGGTCGGCGAGGCAGGGTTCCATTCGACGTCGAGAACCGGCGGCAGCTGCACCGCCTGCTTCGGCACATTGGCGATGAACCAGTCGGCCTGCTCGTCGGCGGTGGAGCAGAAATAGTAGAAATGATAGGGCGCCAGCGGCAGGCCGGCAGCTGCAGCACTGCGCCAGTTCGTCTCGAAGGCCGGATCGATCCTGTCCTTGCCCTCGGTCGCCTTGATGAAGACGAAGGAAACACCGGACTGCCTGACCTTCGGCCAGTCGATGCGGCCGCTCCACTTGGAGACGTCGATGCCGTGCACCTGGTGACGGTCCGGTCCCTTGGTGCCGAAGCTCTGCGGATCATTGTCCTTGAACTTCGACGGTCGAAGGGAATTCGTGTCCATCAGGTCGTAACTTGCCGAGGTGCAGCCGCTGGCAAGGACGGCGCAGGCGAGGATGGCGATCAGTGGCCGAAGCATGGACGTCCCGTATGAAGCGCTGAGGTGCCGCGTGTCGAAGAGCACGACGCGCAGGCTGAATGCCTTGCTAGCGATAACGCCGTAAACAAACCGTTTGATCAAGCGGAAACATTGGGCGGGTGCCGTCGCCTCTCGGCAGAGGCATTGATGTCGGCGGGTTCAAGCCGTGCGCCGGACGACCGCGTGCCACGCGTAGCCTCGCCCGATCGAGGTGAATGTCATATCCGCACCGCGGTTCTCCAGCCGCTGTTCGAGCGCCGTGACCAGATCCGCGCGCGGTGTCACATGAAAGCGGGTCAGCCATGAGCGGAGGCCGGCGCGGAACCATGCCGGCAGGTTCTCCTGCTGACCGAAGTCGACGATGTGCAGAGATCCGCCGGGACGGAGCGCGAGGAGGGCCGCATCAAGCGCTGCCTGCCAGTCCGGGATCATCGACAGTGCGTAGGAGATCAGCACGCGGTCGAAGCCGTCCACGCCAAATTCCATCGTCGAGAACCGCGTCGCGTCGGCAACTTCCAGGACCGGCTGCACGGGCTTGCCGCGGAAATTGGCGTCAGCGGAAGCCAGCATCTCGGCGGAGATATCGAGACCGTGGAGGCGCGCCGTCGGATACTGGCGATGCGCGAGGAGAAGGTTGCGGCCGGTGCCGCAGCCGATTTCCAGCAGCGTGCCGTGCGCCGGGACGTGCAGCTCGCGGATCGCATGGTCGCGGCCCAGCAGATAGTATTTGCGCGTCAGGTCGTAAACGTGGCGCTGGTAGCGATACATCCGGTCCATGCGCAGCGCGTGGTCGTCCTCGCGCATCGGATCGAGACCGTGCGGGGCGCTCATTGCGCCCGCTCATAGATGTGGAAGCCGCCGTAGATCGCCGAACGGTCCTGCCGGTTGAGGCGCAGTGACGGTTCTTCGAGGTAGCGCCATTCCGCATCGAGCGCCGGCGAGAGGCGCCCGGCGATGACGCTTCTTTCCGCAGCAGTGCGGAAGATCACGCGGGCGCCCGGTGCTGCCGTGCGGGTGATCTCCGTCCACAGCTCGTTGAGCTGGGTGTCGTTCATCCAGTCCTGGGCATCGAGGAGAACGTAGCGATCGACGGCGCCCGCCTGCTTTGCGGCGAGAAGCTCGGTGAAGGTGGCGTGGTGGACTTTTACCCGGCCGGCATTGGCGCGGATGGCGGCGTAGTGCTCGGGCCGCAGATAGGTCGGAAGCGTTCCTTCATGCGGCTGCGGGTAGCGACGGACGAAAGCCTGCCAGGCGAAGTAGTTGTCGCGCAGGGGAAAGTGGCAGGCGAGCTTTTCCAGCCGCTGGCGCAGCACAGGGGCGATCGAGCCATCAGCTGCGAGGCTCGCGAGCTCGTCATACTGCCGCGGCGGGATGCCGAGGCCGAAGAGCGAGCTCTTGGCACTGGTCAGCCAGCGGATCAGCGGCTTGTCGAAGAGCGGCGCGATCTGGTCGTCGAAGAACTGCCGCTGCTCGCGCAGCGATCGCGCCTGCGCCATCGTCGTCAGATCGACGCCGTGCAGCCGTGCCAGAAGATGGCCGGCAGCAATGAAGCGGCCAAGCAGCCCGGTGCGGTAGATGTTGCGATCGAGGACGCCGACCCTGCGGCGGCCGGAGAGTGTGCGGCCCTGCCAGTAGGCGCGGGTGGTGGTGTCGAGCCTGGCGGCGATGAACCGGTCGAAGGCCTGGCTGTTGCTCGTGGCGCCGGTTGCCGACAGCAGCCGAACCACGTCGCCATGCGCCGGGAGCGCCTCGAAGGCGGCAAGCTTCAGCCGGTTGAGGGCGATGTGGTGGGGGTTGAGGTCGACCACATCGATCGAGCGCGGGGCGCGGGAGAGATAGGCCAGCATGTTGCAGCCGCCAGAGCCGATGGTGACGATGCTGTGGCCTTCGGCGAGCTGCATGCCTTCCATGTCGACATCCGGATCCTCCCAGATCTGCGGATAGACGAGGCCCGAAAACAGGAGGCCGAACAGGCGTTCCGACACGCCGTTCTTCGACAGAGCCTTGTGTTGCAGGAGGGCGGTCTTCAGCTTTCCGTTTTTCCGAAAGCGCGCTTCCGATGCCATTTCCGCCATGTCGAATCCCCCGTCTGGCTTGGAATTCTTCAAGCCTGTAGTTCCGCGCTGCTACAGTTTGATGACGCAGGCGCACCGGGAGAGACCAGCCGACGGGCTTTCCTTCGACGGCGAATGCTGATTGCATGCGGCGCCAACCGGAGGAACCGCATGCGCCTCGTCAAAGGCCTCATGAGGATCTTTCTGCTGATGCTGGTGGTCGTCATCGGCGCCGGCATTGTCTGGCTCTACGCGGTGCCGCCGGAACTGCTCAGGGTCGGCAGCGGCTATGCAGCCAAGATCGTCTGCTCCAACGTCTTCATTGCCCACCGCCCTGAGGCGGAGGTGCTGGCGGATGACGTGCAGGCGCCCGGCCATCCGCTGCTGCGGCTGATGCGCGTCAGCGTCGACCGGGAAGCTTTGCGGGTGCGCACCGCCTTGATCGGCGGCATTGCACCGAGCGAGGCCGTCTACCGGCCGGGCCTCGGCTGCAGCGTCCAGCCCGCCGGAAGCCGCACCGCTGCAATCTCTGCGCCCCCGCCACCGCCTGCGAGCCCGGAGACTGCATCGCGTGCATGGCCGGACGGCGAGGCGGTCACGTCGATCGATCCGGTTGCCGCTGTGCTTGCCCGCCCGGACCTGACCGGGTCGGGCATGCGGGCCGCGGTGGTGGTGAAGGACGGGCGGATCGTCGGCGAGGTCTATGGCGAAGGGTTTGACCGGGACACGCCGCTGCTCGGCTGGTCGATGACCAAGACGGTGAATGCATCGCTGATCGGCAGGATGATCCGCGACGGACGCATGACGCTGGAGGACAGCGGGTTGCTGCCGCAGTGGCGGCAGGATGCCCGACGGGAGATAGAGCTTCGGCACCTGCTCGCCATGGAGAGCGGGCTTGCCTTCAACGAGGAGTACGGCTCGGTCGCCGACGTCACGCGGATGCTCTACCTGGAACCGGACATGGCGAAATTCGTCGTCGCACTACCTCTGGCGGAGAAGCCGGGAGAACGGTTCGGCTATTCCTCCGGCACTGCAGTGCTGCTGTCCAGGCTGTGGATGGATTGTCTGCAGGATCCGGCCAGGGCCCTCGGCTATCCGCGGGAAGCGCTGTTCGGGCCGCTCGGCATGCGCAGCGCGGTGATGGAACCCGATGCCGCCGGGACGTTCGTCGGCAGTTCCTACATGTACGCGACGGCCCGCGACTGGGCGCGTTTCGGCCTGTTTCTGGCGCAGGACGGCGTCTGGCAGGGACAGCGGCTGCTGCCGGAAGGCTTCGTGTCGCAGATGGGTGAGGGAACAGTGGCTTCGGGAGGCATCTATTCGAAGATGCAGACGTGGCTGCCACGGCTGAACGAGAGGCATCTTCTGCCGGCCGACACGTTTTCGCTGGAAGGCCATGACGGCCAGTCGGTGACGGTCATGCGATCTGAAAGGATGGTCGTCGTGCGGCTCGGCCTGTCGCCCTGGTGGGCGCGGTATCGACCGGCAGCGCTGATCGCGGAGTTGTTGAAAGCGGTGCCTGATTAGGGCCTCGCCGCCTACTTCAGCACGTGCAGCATGTTTTTCTTCTTGGCGTCGTAGTAGTAGCCGCGCGCATAGTTCTTGACGGCGCCGTCGCTGTCGTTGTCGGCAACCAGCCAGGCGCCGCGCAGATACTTGATGGCGTAGCGCAGGTTGGTCTCGGCATCCAGGAGGCCCGAGGCCGGTCCGTCATAGCCCATCGACTTGGCGGTCGAATACTTGATCTGCATGAGGCCGAAGAAGCCGCGCTTGTTGTAGGCCTTCGGGTCGTAGCGGCTCTCGCGGTGGACGACGCGGTGGACCAGCGATTCCGGCACACCGTAGAGCCCGGCATAACGCTTGATCAGCTTGTTGAGCTCAGGGCTGCTGGTGTCCGCCTTGCGGGCGATCGGGCCGCCGGGTGCCGGTGGGAAGAAGTCGGTCGACATGACCGAGACCGGCTGGCTCGGACCTGCATAGGCGACCATCGACGAAGGTGTGGATGCTGCGATCCGCGGACGCGGCGTCGGGATGGCTGCAAACGGCGTGGTGACATCTTCCGGCAGAGCCTTCGGGGCAGATGCAAGCGTCGGTGCCGAAAGCGACTGGGCAGCGGTCGTCGGACGGGTGACGGTCTGCGCCGTTGCCATGTCGATCGCCTGCAGCGCGCCTGTCTTGGAAACCGATGTCGGCGCAACGGCCAGTGCCGGCGTCGCGACCGGTGCGTCGCTCGTCTGCAGCGATGCCATGACCGACTGGTTCTGCGCCTGAAGAGCCGCGGTGCCGGTCGGCAGTGCAAGAACGTGAACGCGGGTGCCTTTTTCGAGAACCGCCGTCGTCATGCCTGCCGGCACTGCGACCGGGCCGGTCGCTGCAGCGATTTCGGTGGTCGACAGTCGACCCGTCTTCGGAGCAGTAGCGGACGCAACCTGCGCTTCACCGGCAACCTTGGCGGCGGACGGATCCGTCACCGCCACGTCGGCCGGCGTTGCGCCGTCTGTCTTCGATGCCGACTGAACGCTCGAGCAACCTGAAACTGCTCCACAAATCGCAACGGCTACAACTGCGTTGCAACCGAGAAATCGGGTAATCGCCATCGGTCTCACTCTCATGAAGATGAATGCCCCACGCCCGCCGGTATCCGACTGTCCATTAAGGTTCATTAACGCATGACCGCATCCGCAGCAAGACGTTGCGTGTCATGCGGCAATCCGGCGATATCCGGCAGTCACCGCACGGCTTGCTATAAATCGCGTTCGAGGCTTGCGCGAAGCTTGATTGCGACGACGGACGCGCAGCATTTGCCGGGCGACGCTTTCGGCGATCAGCAGCTGGAGGAGGGGAGCAACGAGCACGGCCGGGAGGAGGGCGATGCCGGCTGCGCTGAGGAACTGTAGGGGAGAAACGCTTGATTCGGCGGTCTGCAGGAAGATCGCCAGGAGCGCCAGCACCAGTCCGGGCCGGCCGGCCTCGACGACGATCTGCCCGAGTGTCCGGATGGTGCCCGACTGCCGGAGATTGTCGTTGTCGGCCATCCGGTTGACGAAACGTCGCTGCTGCGAGCGCATGACGAAGATCATCAGAACGACGAGCCCAAGCCAGGTGAAGGTCTCGATCATCGCCGGCATGGTGGATCGCAGGGCGAGATATGCGGCACCGGCACAGAAGGCGGCGGCGACATAGCCGATCCAGATGGCCGGCAAGAGGAGAAGCGATCTCGCGCGGCCACGGGCATGGACATGGTCGCGCAGCAGGCGGCCGCATGGCGACGGCAGCAGGAAGACGAGCAGGGCCGTGGCTGCAACCATCAGCATGGTGTGAATGCTCATCTTCTCCTCCCGCACCGGCAAGACGTCGTCTTCCCGGTCATTCCTGTGCCCAACGCGATCTGATCAGGCCGGCCTGTAGGACTGGCCGATGACGTCCATTACCTCTGCGAACCACGGCGCCGACAGATCGAAATGCTTTCCACCCTTGATACGCGGGAATTCGATGGTGCGCAATTTCCCATTCTGTCCCTCGTCATGCCCGGTCACGCCGGAAACTCCGTTGAGGGCGCTTTCGACGGCCAGATCGACCATGCCCTGGATGAGGCGCAGGTCATCGCTGTTGGCGGGGGCGGAGCGGGCGTAATAGCCGGACTTCTGCACCATCGAACGCTCCGCTCCGAGCAGAGTTGCAAAGTGCTGCTGGAACCAGCCGCCAACATTGATCGTGTCGATCTTGACGTGGCCGAAGGCGTCGCGCTTGACGGCTTCACCGGATGCCTCGCGCTCGGCAACGATGGTGTCGAGGCCGGCGCCTTCCGAGACGAACAGGGTCACGTAGCCGCACGTGTCCATGATCCCACGGAGCCGTTCGGCTTCCGCCTCGAGATCGAAGGCGATCTCGGGCAGGTAGAGCCCGTCGATGTTCTTCATCTGGCTGTTCATCATCAGCCCCTCGACATACTCGTTCGACCGGGTCTCCTGGATGTAGGCGCGGGCGGTGGCGGCGGTCAGCCAGCCGCAATGCCGGCCCATGACCTCGTGGATGACCAGCGTGCGCGGCGCAGCACTCTGCTCGTTGCTCACATGGTCGAAGAAATGCGCGCCGACTTCGGCCGCGGTCCAGGCGCCGAGCGACTGGCGGATCGGCACGACGTCGTTGTCGACCGTCTTCGGCAGGCCGACCACCGTCAGGTCGTAGCCGTTGGCGGCAAGATAGGAGGCAAGGTCCGCCGCCGTGGTGTTGGTGTCGTCGCCGCCGATCGTGTGGAGAATGGTGATCCCGTCGGCGGCAAGCCGGTCAGCCGCCACCTGCAACGGGTTCTCGCCTTCCTTCACCAGGCCGCGCTTGACGCAGTCGGCGGCATTGGTCAGCTTGACGCGGCTGTTGCCGATCGGAGAGCCGCCGTAGCGATGGAGAAGGTGGGCGCGCTCGCGCATCGTCGGGTCGATTTCGATTCGATCGCCGAGCAGCAATCCCTGGTATCCTGACCGGTAGGCGACCAGTTCGAGCTCCGGCGCGACATCGGTATAGCGCTGGATGAGACCGCCGACCGCGGAGGAAAGACACGGCGCAAGTCCGCCCGCAGTCAGCATCGCCACTTTCTGTTTCGCCATCGAACCTCCTTCGCGCCGTCGCGCCTATGCGTCTAAGACTGGTCAAATGGATGCGTCACGAGGCCGCGGCTGTAAAGTGAATTTCTCAAGAATTTCCGTCATTTCGCCTGGTTTTTGGAACAGTCCGCAATTCAATCGGTTCAAAACATGTGACCGGCCACGGCGGCCTACGAGCGCTTCACAGGAGGTTGCCTAAAGCCGCTCCGGGCGCCGATCGCGGCGCTACCGACGGCCCCGTGCCGGTCCAGGATGACAAAAAGTTAATCGGGGGGAAGTCGCCGGCAGCTTGCCAAGGGTGCCGGAATTTGATGTGGTGCAGCATGTTCTTAGATTTCGCCTGCCTTCAGTTGAATTCGTTGTGGGAGCGGCTGCTGGGCAGTGTCGGCGACGCCGCCAACAACGCCCTCTCGCGGCTTGTCGAGGCTATACGGACGCTGTTCGAAGGCGATCCGGAGACCCGTCGCCAGGTTTCGTTCTCGGTTGCCATCATCGCCCTGTCGGCAAAGATGGCCAAGGCCGATGGCGCCGTGGTCGAATCCGAAGTCCAGGCCTTCCGGCAGATCTTCGATTTTCCGGAAGAGGAAGCGCGCAACGTGGCGCGGCTCTACAACCTCGCCCGCCAGGACGTTGCCGGCTACGAAGCCTATGCGGAAAAGCTGTCGAAGCTGTGCGGGTCTGGCGAGCAGAACTGCGAGATGCTGGAAAGCGTCGTCGACGGCCTTTTCCATATCGCCAAGGCCGACGGCATGGTGCACGAGAAGGAACTCGCCTTCCTGTCGCGCATCTCCGAGATCTTCCGCATCGACGAGATGCACTTCCGGCGGATCATGGCGCGTCATGTGCACATAGAAGGCGTCGATCCCTATCAGGTGCTCGGCGTCTCTCCGAAGGATGATTTCACCGAGATCCGCAAGCGGTACCGCCGGCTGGTTGCCGAGCATCATCCGGACAAGCTGATTGCCCGCGGCGTGCCGGCCGCCCTGCATGCCGCGGCCAACGAGCGCATGGCGGCGCTGAATGCGGCCTACGCAGCGATCGCCAAGGAACGCAAGGCGGCATGACTGCACTGGTGCCCGATTTTTCCGGAGCGCGCGTCGAGCCGTCTCCGAACCATGGCGAACGCGTCGGCGGAACCGCACCCGACATGATCATCCTGCATTATACCGGCATGAGCGATCACGGGCAGGCGCTGTCCTGGCTGAAGAACATCGAAAGCCAGGTCTCCAGCCACTATTTCGTCTGGCCTGACGGCCGCATCGTTCAACTGGTGCCGGAAGCGCGACGCGCATGGCATGCCGGCAAGAGCCTGTGGGGCGGCGAGAGCGATATCAATTCCCGGTCGATCGGCATCGAGATCGCCAATGCGGGCCATCCCGGCGGACTTCCCGACTATTCACCCGAGCAGATCGAGTCGGTAATCACCCTCTGTCGCGACTGCATGGCGCGCTGGTCGATCCCGACCGAGCGCGTGCTGGCGCATTCCGACGTGGCGCCGCGCCGCAAGGTGGATCCGGGCGAGAAGTTTCCATGGGCACGGCTGGCAGCTGCAGGCGTCGGTCACTGGGTCGAGCCGAGCCCGGTGCGCGGCGGCCGTTACTTCCAGCGCGGCGAAAGCGGGCAGCCGATCGAGGCGCTGCAGGGCATGCTGGCGCTTTACGGTTACGGGATCGCGATCACCGGCGAATTCTGCGAGCGGACGGAAGGCGTGGTCGAGGCGTTCCAGCGGCATTTCCGGCCTGAGCGCGTCGACGGTATCGCCGACATGTCGACGATCGAGACGCTGCACCGGCTGCTGGCTGAACTGCCACGGTACCAGGGCACGCATTAGAGCCCAAGGCTTCGCACTCTGATTCCGCCGCCTCGGTTAGGCGGTTGATAATCCAGCACCTTGAAGGGATGCCGATCAAATGGCGGACTTCAGATACATCGTCGTCGGCCGGGGAATGATGGGGTCGGCTGCGGCGCGGCATCTTTCGGCCGCGGTCGAAGGCGTTGCGCTGATCGGGCCGGACGAACCGCAGGATGCGAAGAGGCATTCCGGCGTCTTTGCAAGCCATTACGACGAGGCGCGGATCACCCGCACCATCGATCCCGATGCGGTCTGGGCGCGCCTCGCCAATCGATCGATCGCCCGCTATGCCGAGATCGAACGAGAGAGCGGCATTCGTTTCTATCATGAGGTCGGCTGCCTGATGGTCGGCCCGGAGCGGGCCACCGGCCACTCTTATATCGGCGGGATCTGCTCAGCCGCTGCCGAGCTTGGCGTCGAAACGCAGTTGCTGGACGATGCGCAACTGTCCGATGCCTTTCCCGGCTTCGGGTTTGAGACGCATTGTGAGGCTGTGTTCGAGGCACGTCAGGCGGGCTACATCAATCCGCGGGCGCTGGTTGCCGCGCAGTCGCTGCTGGCGGAGCGGCAAGGCGCAAAGCTAATCTCCGAGACCGTGGTCAGCGTGCGGGAGGAGGGTGGCCTCGCTATCGTTCTGACCGCCGAGGATCGTCGATACACGGCCGAGAAGGTGCTGGTTGCGGCGGGCGGCTTCTCGACCGCCGAGGGACTGCTGCCGCAGCCGCTCAGAATGTCCGTTTATGCGCGCACGGTGACCTTCTTCGAGATCGCCGATGCCGACCTTCCGCGGTTCGCGGGCATGCCGTCGCTGATCTACGAGCCGCGCGATCCGTCGCGCCACATCTACATGCTGCCGCCGGTCCGCTACCCGGACGGCCGTACCCATTTGAAGATTGGTGGCGATCCCGACGATCTTCTGGTGAGGGACGATGCCGCCATGCGCGCCTGGTTCCGGACGGGCGGTCGCGACAGCGTGCGCAATCATCACGCAGACATCGTCGAGACGCTGGTCCCGGCGGTGGACCGGACGAAAATCTCGACGGCTGCGTGCGTTGTTTCCAAGACGCCGAGCGGCTATCCGGCGATTGCCTACACGCAGTCGCCGCATATCGCTGTGCTGACCGGCGGCTGCGGCGCGGCGGCAAAGAGTTCCGACGAGATCGGCCGACTGGGCGCCGACCTGCTTCTGCATGGGCGTGTGACCGACGATACTTATGGCGTGCCGTTTGACGCGTCCTTCGGGTGATCCGCGTTGGATTTCCTATGGCTTTCACTTTCCAAACCGTCTAAGGAGCCCCTGCCAGTTGGCCGGGCAGCCGCGCTTTACCAATGCCGAAAGGCGGTAGGGTGAGGAAAGTCCGGGCTCCACGGAAACACGGTGCCGGATAACGTCCGGCGGGGGCGACCCCAGGGAAAGTGCCACAGAAAGTAAACCGCCCCGCCTGCTGTTCTCCTGACGATGAGGGGAAGAGCTGGCGGGGTAAGGGTGAAAGGGTGGGGTAAGAGCCCACCGCGGGACTGGCAACAGGACCGGCACGGTAAACCCCACCGGGAGCAAGACCGAATAGGGACGACGCGGGTGCCGCTTGCGGTGCCACAGCCTGTTTCTGGGCCAGTCGTTCGGGTGGGTTGCGAGAGGCGGCGCGCGAGTGCCGTCCCAGATGAATGGCTGCCACGTTCCGGTGCTCGCACCGGTGCCATACAGAACCCGGCTTACAGGCCAACTGGCGATTTTACCTCTCTTGCTGCGCAACCTGGAGAGGGTTTCGTTTTCCCCCAACATTTCGGCAGTGACCGGCGCGTTCTCCTGTTGTCGAAGTGTCGCGGCTTCCCGTACTGGTTGTAGTTGCGCGTGCTAGCCATGCCGAGAATTTCCCTAATGTTCCCGGCCGCGCAACGACTTAGGGCCGACTTTGACGCTGCGCTGCGGCGTTTGATGGCTCGCGTCGAGCGTCGGCTTGCTAACCCTTTGTTAAACTTAACAGGTCATAAATATTTGACGCGGTCGCCTGTGCGTGGGGCGGCCTCCCATTGACGCCCATATGGTCCCATGTTATCCCAAAACCACACTGCGAGCGGGCAATTCAGTGCCTTTTCATCGGACAGGTTCGGGTCGCTTCCTTCGGGGAGACGCGGGCGGAAACCATTCCGCCTGAACGGCCGGGTTGTGTCTGCTGACTCGTGTCATGCGGGGCGCGTGCGTGCTCCGGTGCGTAACGGAGCGGATGTTTGGCGTCATGAACCGCTTCCTGTCCAATGCGACGAACAGGATCGATGCGAAGGGGCGGGTTTCCGTTCCGGCGCCGTTCCGTGCGGTTCTTGCGCAGCGGGATATCCAGGAGCTGTACTGTCTCCAGGATCTTGTGTTTCCGGCGATCAGCGTCGGTGGTCCGGATCTGCTCGATCGATACGAGCGGCAGATCGCCTCCGCCGATCCGTTCTCGCCGGAGGCCAATGCCATGTCGCTTCTGGTGCATGGCGGTGGTGTGTTCATGCGGCTCGATGCGGAGGGTCGCCTGACGGTCACGGATTTCATCCGCGACTTCACCGGCATCACGACGGAGGTCTCCTTCGTCGGGAGGTCGGATCATTTTCAGCTTTGGCAGCCGGCGGCGTTCCACGAGGCGCAGTCGGCGGCAAGAGAGGGGCGTGCCCGGTTGGGGGTGCGGCCCGGTTAAGACAGGGGAGCGGAATGGCGGCGAATCTTGGCGACGGAATTTCCGAGGCCGATGGCGGACCGGCTCGCCACATTCCGGTCATGCTGGAGGAAGTGCTTGCGGCGCTTGCTCCCGCACCCGGTAAAATCATCCTGGATGGTACATTCGGCGCGGGTGGCTACACCCGCGCCATTCTTTCACGCGGCGCCGAAGTGATCGCCCTCGACCGCGATCCGACGGCGATTGCCGCCGGTCAGGCGCTGGTCGCCGAAAACCCCGGGCGGCTTCGCCTTGTCCCTTCGCAATTTTCCAATCTTGCAGAGCATGCGCCGGAAGGCGGTCTCGACGGTGTCGTCCTCGACGTCGGCGTATCCTCTATGCAGATCGACGAGGCGGAGCGCGGCTTTTCGTTCCAGCGCAACGGGCCGCTCGACATGCGCATGTCGGCAGCCGGCGTTTCGGCGGCAGACGTCGTCAATCGCGCCAAGCCCGGTGATCTCGCCCGCATCTTCGGCTTTCTCGGCGAGGAAAAGCAGGCCGGCCGCATCGCCCGCGCAATCGAGAAGCGGCGTGCCGGCGAGCTGTTTGCCACGACCCGGGATCTCGCCAACCTCATCGAAAGCGTCAATCCGCGCAAGGCAAAGGACAAGATCCATCCGGCGACCCGGGTGTTCCAGGCACTGCGCATCTTCGTCAACGACGAGTTGGGCGAGCTGGCCCAGGCGCTGTTTGCCGCCGAGCGAGCTCTGAAGCCCGGTGGTCGGCTTGTCGTCGTCAGCTTCCATTCGCTCGAGGACCGGCTCGTCAAGCGCTTCCTCGCCGACCGTTCGGGCAAGGCGTCAGGCTCGCGCCATCTTCCGATGGTAGAGGAAAAGGCAGCGGTCTTCGAACCTGTGGGCAAGGGCATGATGTCAGCCTCCAAGGAAGAAGCCGACATCAATCCGCGATCCCGTTCGGCGAAATTGCGGGCTGCCTTCCGGACAGCCGCACCGGCTTCGGCCGCGGATTTTTCGATCTTCGACCTGCCTGACCTTGCCAGCCTGGAAAAGATGGGAGCCTGATTATGTTGCGTAGCTTCGATCTCGTGCTGATCGGTGTGATGACGACGATGGCCGTCGTCACCTACAGCATCAAGCACAGCGCCGAGCTGAAGCTCGATGAGGTTCGCCGCCTGGAGACGGAAATCCGCCTGGAGCGTGACACCATCGACCTCTTGAAGGCCGACTGGGCGCTGCTGAACCAGCCGAACCGGTTGCACCGGCTGATGAGCGTCTATGCGTCCGAGCTTGAACTCGTGCCGACAGCGCCGACCCAGCTGGCGATGCCCAGGGAGCTGCCGATGTCGAAGGCGCAGCTGCCGCAGCCGGAAACGACGATCGAGGACCTGATCGCCGGCACCGACCCGGAAGTGGCGGCGGCCATTCGCGGCGTCAACGCAGCCAAGGCTGCCCAGCCTGCCAGCCGGATACCGGTTCCGCTGGCGCGTGGCACGTCCAACGTCGATGTAATCTCAACCGGATCGGTAAGACGCTGATGGCTTTTCTCTCGCGTGTCATGGTTCTGAAGAGCAGGGCGCATTTCTCCTCCGGCGCCAAGGGCGCTCGTGCAGCGGGCGGCGCCGTCAATTTCGAGGGCGTTCGCAAGCGCAAGGCCGGCCAGGCGCGCAATCGCGTCGGCCTGATCATGTTCGGCTTCGTCTGCTTCTACTGCGTCATCGGCGGGCGGCTCGCCTATTACGGCATGCGCGAGCCGGAAACGACATCCAGCATCATGCCGGCCGACCGGCTGATGGCCTCGCGTCCGGA
Source organism: Rhizobium sp. SAFR-030 (assembly GCF_059415005.1). Classification (NCBI taxonomy): domain Bacteria; kingdom Pseudomonadati; phylum Pseudomonadota; class Alphaproteobacteria; order Hyphomicrobiales; family Rhizobiaceae; genus Rhizobium; species Rhizobium sp. SAFR-030. Next base: position 256,257 of record NZ_JBPFDO010000003.1, read on the forward strand.
CATCCTCGACCGCAACGGCGAGGTTCTGGCGACCGACATTCGGACAGTGTCGCTGTTTGCCGAGCCGCACAAGATCGTCGATGCCGACGAGGTGATCGAGAAGCTGCGCCTCGTGCTGCCCGATCTCGACGCCAAGCAGATCTACAACAAGCTGTCGTCCAAATCCCGCTTCCAGTGGCTGCGTCGCCAGCTGACGCCGAAGCAGCAGAGTGAAATTCTGGCTCTCGGCATCCCGGGGATCGGTTTCCGCCCGGAGAAGCGCCGTTTCTATCCCGGCGGTCCGACCGCCGCTCATATCGTCGGCTACGTCAATATCGACAACCGCGGCGTCGCCGGCATGGAACGCTACATCGACAGCCAGGGGCTCGCCGAACTGGCCGCACTCGGCATGACGAGCAACCAGCCGCTGGAGCCGGTCAAGCTGTCGATCGACGTGCGCGTCCAGGCGATCCTGCGCGAAGTGCTGATGTCCAACATCGCAAAGTTCAAGGCGAAGGGCGCCGGCGGCGTCGTTCTCGATGCCAATACCGGCGAAGTGCTGGCCATGGCCTCGGCGCCCGATTTCGATCCGAACGATCCAACAGTCGGCGGCGAAGAGGGCTGGCTCAACCGGATGTCGAACGGCACCTTTGAAATGGGTTCGACCTTCAAGTCGTTCACGCTGGCGATGGCGCTCGACAGCGGCAAGGTCAACATCAACGACAGCTTCGACGCCCGCTATCCGATCCGTATCGGCGGGTTCACCATCAAGGATTTCCACGGCAAGGGTCGCTTCCTCACGGTTCCGGAAGTCTTCCAGTACTCGTCAAACATCGGCACGGCGAAAATGGCCGACGTCGTCGGCATCGACGGTCACAAGGCGTTCCTGCAGCGGCTGGGCCTGTTGAGCCGGATGCGCACCGAACTGCCGGAAGTCGCCATGCCCAGCCAGCCGCGCGAGTGGAAGAAGATCAACTCGATCACGATCTCCTTCGGCCACGGCGTGTCGACAACGCCGCTGCAGACGGCGGTGGCCGGTGCGGCGCTCGTCAATGGCGGGCGGCTGATCGAGCCGACATTCCTGCCGCGTACGGAAGCCCAGGCGGACGCAACGGCGGAAACCGTGATCAAGCCGACGACCAGCGACAACATGCGCTGGCTGTTCGAGTGGAACGGCGTCAACGGCTCGGGCAAGAACGCCCAGGTCGACGGCTTCGACGTCGGCGGCAAGACGGGCACCGCCGACAAGGTCATCAACGGCCGCTACAACCACGACCACAACTTCAACGCCTTCCTGGCGGCCTTCCCGATCTACAAGCCGCGATACGTGGTGCTGACCTTCATCGACGATCCGCGCAGCGAGACGGATCGGGCCGTGCTCGCCGGCAACAGCGCCGCGCCGATGGTGCACGACATCATCAGCCGTTCCGCTGCCATTCTCGGTGTAAAACCGCGGTTTGGACAGAACGGCTCCGCCATGCTTGTGTCCTATTAGGTCATAATGAATGGACCCGACGATTCGCGGCCTTCGGACAGGGGCCGCAACGCGAGAGAGGGTACCAATGAAACTGAGACATCTCTTCGGGAGCGACTTCCCGGAGATCGAAAGCGCACTGGCGGGATCTGCCGGTGACATCGAGATCACCGGCATTTCCGCGGACAGCCGCAGGATCGAGCCCGGCATGCTGTTCGTCGCGATCGCCGGCAACAAGGCCGATGGTTCCGTATACGCCGAAGAAGCCGTTCGGCGCGGGGCTGCCGCGGTGGTGGCCAACCAGCCGGTTTCGCTTGCCGTCCCCGTCGTCGCTGTTGCCGATCCGCGGAGATTATTGGCGCTTGCCGCCGCACGCCTTTACGGCGACCAGCCGCAGACCATGGTGGCCGTCACCGGCACCGCCGGCAAGACGTCCGTCGCTTCATTCACCCGACAGATCTGGGCCCATGCGGGGCTTGCCGCAGCGCAGATCGGCACCACCGGCGTGATTTCGCCCACCCGCAACGAATACGGCTCGCTGACGACGCCGGACCCGGTGGCGCTGCATGCGCTGCTGGCCGAACTTGCGGGCGAAGGCGTGACGCATGCGGCGATGGAGGCCTCCAGCCATGGTCTCGACCAGCGGCGGCTGGATGGCGTGCGTCTGTCTGCGGCGGGCTTCACCAATCTCGGTCGCGACCATATGGATTACCATCCGACGGTCGAAGATTACATGGCGGCCAAGATGCGGCTGTTCGACGTGCTGCTGCCGAAGGGCTCCCCGGCAGTGATCTTCTCCGACGATCCTTGGTCGCGGCAGGCGGTCGAGGCGGCACAGGCCGCCGGTCAGGACGTGCGCACAGTGGGTCGTTCCGGCACCTATCTCAGCCTCAAGCGCGTCGAGCACTTCCGCCACAAGCAGATGATCGAGGTGCATGCCGAAAACCAGATCTTCGAAGTCGACATCCCGCTGGCCGGAGATTTCCAGATTAGCAATGCGCTGGTCGCTGCCGGACTTGCGATGTCCACCGGTGTTGACGCAAAGACCGCGATGGCGGGGCTCGAAAGACTGGTCGGTGCGTCCGGCCGGCTCGAGCTCGTCGGGCAGACGAAGCAGGGGGCGCTCGCCTATGTCGACTACGCGCACAAGCCGGAAGCTTTGGAAAACGTTCTGGGGTCGGTCCGTCCCTTCACCACCGGCAAGGTCGTCGTCGTGTTCGGCTGCGGTGGCGACCGCGACAAGGGCAAGCGCCCGATCATGGGCGAGATCGCCGCGAGGCTCGCGGACGTGGTGATCGTCACCGACGACAATCCGCGCTCCGAGACGCCGGCGACCATCCGTGCGGAGATCCTGGAGGCAGCACCGCAGGCGATCGAAATCGGCGATCGCGCCGCGGCCATCCGCGCGGCGGTTTCCATGCTCAACGCCGGCGATACGCTGATCGTCGCCGGCAAGGGGCACGAGGAGGGACAGACAATCGGGGCGACCGTGCTGCCGTTCTCCGATCATGTCGAGCTTCGCAAGGCATTGGAGGAGGCGTCACGATGAGTTGGTTGTGGACTACGGCCGAAATGGTCGCCGTCATGGATGGTCGGCCGTCCGGACAGACGCTTCCCGAGGGCATCACGGGCATCTCGATCGACAGCCGTTCGATTTCCCCCGGCGAAGCCTTCTTCGCCATCAAGGGCGATCGGGTGGACGGGCATGATTTCGCCACCACCGCTGTTGCCAATGGTGCGGCGCTCATGGTCGTCAGCGAGGCGAAGCTTCCGGCGCTCGGCCGCCTGACGGTGCCGATGATCGTCGTCGAGGACGTGCTGGTGGCGCTCGGCAAGCTGGCGGTTGCCGCCCGCGCCCGCAGCCACGCGCAGATCGTCGCCGTCACCGGTTCGGTCGGCAAGACGACGACCAAGGAGATCCTTCGCTCGGTTCTTTCACCATCCGGCAAGGTGCATGCGGCAGTCGCGTCGTTCAACAACCACTGGGGCGTGCCGCTGACGCTCGCCCGCATGCCCGCCGATACCGCGTACGGCGTGTTCGAGATCGGCATGAACCATGCCGACGAGATCCGGCCGCTGGTCAAGATGGTTCGCCCGCATGTGGCGGTCATCACCACCATTGCCGCTGCCCATCTCGGCCATTTCAAGAACCTCGACGAGATTGCCGCCGCCAAGGCGGAAATCTTTGAGGGCCTCGAGCCGGGCGGCGTGGCTCTGCTCAACCGCGACATCAAGCAGTACGGCTATCTCGAGCGTATGGCCCAGGAAGCCGGTGTCGAGACGGTGCTCACGTTTGGCCAGCACGCCAAGGCAGACTTCCAGCTCGCCGACTTCGAGGGAACGGCCGATGGCTCGACCATCTGGGCTGTCCTCGGCTCCGAGACTGTGGAAGTTCAGATCGGCGCGCCGGGCCGGCATATCGCCGAAAATGCCATCGCCTGCCTCGGCGTGGTGGCGCTGTTCGGCGCTAATCTCGAAGCTGCGCGCGCCGCACTTGCCGACATCCGGCCGGTCAAGGGCCGCGGCGAGCGGCATCGACTCGGGATCGGCGAGGGACATCTGACGCTGATCGACGAAAGCTACAATGCCAATCCCGCTTCGATGCGGGCGGCAATCGCGCTGTTGGCGGCGAGCGAACCGGAACTGACCGGCCGCCGCATCGCCGTGCTCGGCGACATGCTGGAGATGGGCGAGTTCTCAGGCCGCGTGCACGAGGAGCTCGCCGGTCCTCTGCTGGCGGCCGGCATCGAGCATGTCTGGCTTGCGGGTGCGGAAATGGCGGCGCTGCGCGATGCACTGCCGGACAGCGTGCAGGTGGAATATCGACCTGCTACGGCGGAACTGGTCGACCACGTCGTGCGCAGCGTCATTCCGGGCGATGTGCTGATGGTCAAATCCTCCCTCGGCCTCGGCTTCGGCAAGATCGTCGCCGCGCTTATTGACAACTATCCGGCATTGCCCGACAGGGAGCCCCAACTTTGACCGGCTTTAAGAAAGACCCAGCATGCTGATCTGGCTAGTGGAGCTCGCGGGCACCTTCCAAGTCTTCAACCTCTTCCGGTACATCACGTTCCGGACAGGGGCGTCGCTGTTCACCTCCGCATTGATCGTCTTCCTCTTCGGTCCGCAGATTATCGCATCGCTGCGCATCCGCCAGGGCAAAGGGCAGCCGATCCGCGCCGACGGACCGCAGACGCATTTCAAGAAGGCCGGGACGCCGACCATGGGCGGGCTGATGATCCTTGCGGGTATCGTCGGCGGCTCGCTGCTTTGGGCTGACCTCTCGAACGTTTATGTGGTGGCGACCCTGCTCGTAACGCTGGGTTTCGGCGCCATCGGCTTCTACGACGACTATCTGAAGGTCACCAAGCAGACCGACAAGGGTTTTTCAGGCAAGGCGCGCCTCGGCATCGAGTTCATCATTGCCGGCATCGCCGTCTACTTCATGATGCGGGTCTCGGTCGCCAATTCGCCGGCCGGCTCGACGCTCGGCACTTCGATCTCGTTCCCGTTCTTCAAGGACCTGCTCCTCAACATGGGCGTGTTCTTCATCCTGTTCGGCGGTTTCGTCATCGTCGCCGCAGGCAATGCCGTCAACCTGACGGATGGCCTCGACGGGCTCGCCATCGTGCCGGTGATGATTGCCGCCGCCTCGTTCGGCATCATTGCCTACCTCGCCGGCAACGCGGTCTTCGCCAATTACCTGCAGATCAACTTCGTGCCCGGCACCGGTGAACTGGCTGTCATCCTCGGCGCGGTGATCGGCGCCGGACTTGGGTTCCTGTGGTTCAACGCTCCGCCGGCCGCCATCTTCATGGGCGATACCGGATCGCTGGCGCTGGGCGGCCTCATCGGCTCCGTGGCAGTCGCCACCAAGCACGAGATCGTCATGGCGATCGTCGGTGGCCTGTTCGTCATGGAAACCATGTCGGTGATCATCCAGGTCGGCTTCTTCAAGCTGACTGGACGCCGGGTGTTCCTGATGGCGCCGATCCATCACCATTTCGAAAAGCTCGGCTGGACCGAAAGCCAGGTGGTCATCCGCTTCTGGATCATCGCCGTGGGTCTGGCCATGCTCGGCCTGTCGACACTGAAGCTGCGGTAGAGCGATGATCCCGGTCACGACGTTCTCGAATAGGAAGGTCGCGCTGTTCGGGCTTGGCGGGTCGGGTCTGGCGACCGCCAAGGCGCTGGTGGCCGGCGGGGCGGACGTCACGGCCTGGGACGACAATCCCGACAGCGTCGCCAAGGCGCAGGCCGAGGGCATCGCCACGGCGGATCTGCACGGCATCGACTGGTCATCGCAATCGGCATTCGTGCTGTCGCCGGGCGTGCCGCTCACCCATCCGAAGCCGCACTGGACGGTCGATCTCGCCCGCACCGCCGGCGTCGAGATCATCGGCGACGTCGAGCTTTTCGTCCGCGAGCGGCGGGCCCATGCGCCCGACTGCCCGTTCATCGCCATTACCGGGACGAACGGCAAATCGACGACGACGGCGTTGATCGCGCACATCCTGCGGTCGAGCGGCCGCGATACGCAGCTGGGCGGCAATATCGGCACCGCCGTGTTGACGCTCGACCCGCCGCAGGCGGAGCGGTTCTACGTTGTCGAATGCTCGTCCTACCAGATCGACCTTGCGCCGACGATCGACCCGACGGCCGGCATCCTGCTCAACCTGACGCCGGATCATCTCGATCGCCACGGCACGATGCAGCACTATGCCGAGGTCAAGGAGCGGCTGGTGGCCGGCAGCCGGACGGCGATCGTCGGGGTCGACGACAGCCATTCGGGCCTGATCGCCGACCGGCTGGAGCGGGCAGGCGTCGCAGTCACGCGGATCTCGCGCCGCAGCGTGCTGGCCGATGGCCTCTTTGCGCAGGGATCCGAAATCATTCTGGCCAAAGACGGCACCGCGGAAACGGTCGCAGACCTTGCCGGGATTGCGACCTTGAGAGGTTCGCACAACGCGCAGAACGCCACGGCCGCCATCGCGGCCTGCCTGTCCGTCGGCGTTTCGAGCGACGATATCCGACGCGGCCTGCAGAGTTTTCCCGGGCTGAAGCACCGGATGCAGCCGGTCGGTCGTGCGGGAGCGGTAACGTTCGTCAATGATTCCAAGGCGACCAATGCCGATGCCGCGGCACCGGCACTTTCGAGCTATGACCGGATCTACTGGATCGCCGGCGGCCTGCCGAAGTCCGGCGGCATCGCAAGCCTCGCGCCACTCTTCCCGCATATCGTCAAGGCATACCTGATCGGAGAGGCGGCGCCCGAGTTTGCCGCAACGCTCGGTGAAGCGGTGGCCTACGAGATCTCCGGTACGCTGGAGAGGGCTGTCGCCCATGCCGCGGCGGATGCCCAGGCTCACGGTGGCGACTGCGTCGTGATGCTGTCGCCGGCCTGCGCCAGCTTCGACCAGTTCAGGAATTTCGAGGTCCGCGGCGAGCAATTCGTGTCGCTTGTCGCAGGCCTGGATGGGGTGACCATGCTCGTCGAGCCGGAAAAGGGGAAGTGATATGGTAAGTCGCGCAGACAGGGGACCGCTCGCAGACTGGTTCTGGACCATCGACCGCTTCTTTCTGGCGACGTTCGTCCTGTTGATGGGCATCGGCTTCATGCTGTCGTTTGCCGCGTCGCCGGCGGTTGCGGAGCGCATCGGGCTCGAGCCCTTCCACTTCGTCAAGCGCCACGCTCTGTTCCTTGCGCCATCGCTGATGGTGATGATCGGCCTGTCGTTCCTGACGCCGCGCCAGGTTCGCCGCGCAGCCGTCATTCTGCTTGTGGCCTCAATCCTGATGATGGTGCTGGCGCTGTTCTTCGGCGTCGAGATCAAGGGCTCGCGCCGCTGGTTCTCGATTGCCGGCCTGTCGATCCAGCCTTCGGAATTCCTGAAGCCGGCCTTCATCGTCGTCTGCGCCTGGCTGTTTGCCGAGCACGCGCGTCAGCCGGAAATCCCCGGCAACCTGTTTGCCATCATCCTGTTTGCCATCGTCGGTGCGCTGCTCGTCGCACAGCCCGACCTTGGCCAGACGATCCTCACCAGCGCCGTCTGGGGCGCGATGTTCTTCATGGCCGGCATGCCGTGGATCTGGATCATCCTGCTTGGCGGCCTCGGCGTCGGCGGTCTGGTGTCGGCCTACTACATCTTTCCGCACGTTGCCGGCCGTATCGACCGCTTCATGACCGGCGAGGGCGACACGTTCCAGGTGGACACCGCCCGCGAGGCGATCATCCGCGGCGACTGGTTTGGCCAGGGACCCGGGGAAGGCGTCGTCAAGCGCATCCTGCCGGACAGCCATACCGACTTCATCTTCTCGGTGGCGGCCGAAGAGTTCGGCATCCTGTTCTGCATGGCGCTGGTGGCGGTGTTCGCCTTCATCGTCGTGCGCGGGCTCAGCCACGCCTACCGTGAACGCAACGACTTCAACCGCTTTGCCGTCGCCGGCCTCGTGCTGCAGATCGGCATCCAGTCGATGATCAATGTCGGCGTCAATCTCGAGCTGATGCCGGCCAAGGGCATGACCCTGCCGTTGATCTCGTATGGCGGCTCGTCGATGATTGCCATCGGCGTGACCGCAGGCTTCATCCTGGCGCTGACGCGTCACCGGCCGGAAAAGCGCGCCCAGGAGCGCAGCCTGTTCCGCGTTTCGCACGGCGTGCCGGCAGAATAGGGACCATATGAGCAAGGGACTTATCCTACTTGCCGCCGGGGGAACCGGCGGCCATCTGTTTCCGGCCGAGGCGCTGGGGCACGAGCTGCGCGACCGCGGCTTTTCCGTGCATCTGGTGACCGACAGGCGGGCGGAGAAACTCGCCGGGACATTTCCGGCGGACGAGATCCATGTCGTGCCCTCGGCCACCTTCGGATCCAAGAACCCGGTCGCGGTGCTGCGCGTGCTGCTGACCCTGTGGAAGGGCATGCGCACCGCCCGACGCGTGATCCAGCGGGTGAAGCCGCGCGTCGTCGTCGGCTTCGGCGGGTATCCGACGATCCCGCCGCTGCTGGCCTCGACCGGCCTCGGCGTACCGTCGATGATCCACGAGCAGAACGCGGTGATGGGACGCGCCAACAAGGCACTCGCCTCGCGTGTCCAGGCGATCGCCGGCGGCTTTCTGCCGGTCGCCGGTCCGCATGCGGCAAAGATCGTCGAAACCGGCAATCCGGTGCGATCTTCGGTGCTGGTGGCGGCCGAGAAGCCTTATGACACGCCGCTGCCGGGCGGCCCGCTGCGCCTTGTCGTGTTCGGTGGCAGCCAGGGTGCGCGCTTCTTTTCCGAGATGGTGCCGTCGGCAATCGCGCTGCTCGATCCGGCATTGCGCAGCCGCCTGGTGCTGACGCAGCAGGCGCGGCCGGAGGATGAGGCGGCGCTGAAGGCCGAATATGACAGGCTCGGCGCAACGGCCGAAATCGCTCCTTTCTTCTCCGACCTCCCGGTTCGGGTCGCCGATGCCCACCTCGTGCTGTCGCGGTCGGGTGCATCGACTGTCCTGGAGTTGGCAGTCGTCGGTCGACCGTCTATCCTGGTTCCGCTACCGCATTCGCTGGACGACGACCAGGGACATAACGCGCAGATCCTCGTCGAGGCCGGCGCTGCGCTGATGCGGCGGCAGCCGACCATCACGCCGGAAAGCCTGGCGGCCGACCTCACCGAATTGTTGTCGGATCCCGGTCGGCTTGCCGATATGGCGGCGGCGGCGAAGGGACGGGCGCGGACCAACGCCACGCAATTGCTCGGCGACATGGTAGAGGCTATGGCGAACGGCAAGACGATTGCAGAATTCAAAGGAGTGAAGGCATGAAGATGCCGAAGGCCATCGGCCTCGTCCATTTCATCGGCATTGGCGGCATCGGCATGAGCGGCATTGCCGAGGTGCTGCACAATCTCGGCCATCGGGTCCAGGGATCCGACCAGTCGGACGGCGCCAATGTCCAGCGGCTGCGCGACAAGGGCATTCCGGTGTTTGTCGGTCACCAGCCGGAGAACCTCGGCGAGGCCGAAGTCGTCGTCGTGTCGACGGCCATCAAGAAGAACAATCCGGAGCTCGTCGCGGCGCGTGAAAAATCGCTGCCGATCGTGCGTCGCGCCGAAATGCTGGCCGAACTGATGCGCTTCCGCAATGCGATCGCCATCGGCGGCACGCATGGCAAGACGACGACCACCTCAATGGTGGCGACGCTGCTGGAAGCCGGCGGGCTCGATCCGACCGTCATCAACGGCGGCATCATCAATGCCTATGGCACCAACGCGCGCATGGGCGAGGGCGAGTGGATGGTGGTGGAGGCCGACGAATCGGACGGTACCTTCCTGAAGCTGCCCGCCGACGTCGCGGTGGTCACCAACATCGATCCGGAGCATCTGGACCACTACGGCAATTTCGATGCGGTGCGGGCGGCCTTCCGGCAGTTCGTCGAGAACGTGCCGTTCTACGGCTTCGGCGTGCTGTGCATCGACCATCCGGAAGTGCAGACGCTTGTCGGGAAGATCGAAGACCGCAAGATCATCACCTACGGCGAGAACCCGCAGGCGGATGCGCGCTTTTCCAACATTCGCATGGAAGGTACGCGTGCCATCTTCGACGTGGAGATCCGTCGCCGGCGCACCGGTCGCGTGTTCACCTTCAATGATCTCGCCCTGCCGATGCCGGGTCGCCACAACATTTCCAATGCAACGGCTGCGATCGCCGTCGCCAATCGCCTCGGCATCTCGGAAGAGGCGATCCGCAAGGGCCTCGCCTCGTTCGGCGGCGTCAAGCGCCGCTTCACGCTCACCGGCACCTGGAACGGCGTTTCGGTATTCGACGACTACGGGCACCACCCGGTCGAGATCCGCGCCGTTCTGAGAGCTGCGCGCGAGAGCTGCCAGGGCCGCGTCATCGCGGTTCATCAGCCACATCGCTATAGTCGCCTTTCGAGCCTGTTCGAGGACTTCGTCACCTGCTTCAACGATGCCGACAGCATTGTCCTGGCACCGGTCTACGCGGCCGGCGAAGAGCCGATGGAGGGCATCAACTCCGAGACGCTGGTCTCGCGGATCCGCGCCGGCGGCCATCGCGACGCGCGCTACATGGAGAGCCCGTCGGAGCTTGCCGGCATCGTCGCCGGCATCGCCAAGCCGGGCGATTTCGTCGTTCTCCTCGGGGCCGGCAACATCACGCAATGGGCAGCAGCCTTGCCCAAGGAACTTGAAGGCATATCGGGACTGGGTTCATGAAGCAGGTGAATGGGGAAAAGCTGCTGGCCTCTCTGGGCCCGGGCGACAGTGCACTGCGCGGCCGGCTGACGCCGGATACGCCGATGGAGCGTGTCACCTGGTTCCAGGCCGGCGGTCTGGCTGAACTGATGTTCCAGCCGCACGATGCGGACGACCTTGCAACCTTCCTGAAGCTTCTGCCTGAAGACGTGCCGCTGACGGTAGTCGGCGTCGGTTCCAACCTGCTGGTGCGTGACGGCGGCATTCCCGGCGTCGTCCTGCGGCTCTCGGCTAAGGGGTTCGGGCAGTTGGAACTGGTCGGCGAGAACCGCATCATGGCCGGTGCCATCTGCCCGGACAAGCACATCGCCGCGATGGCGATGGACAATGGTGTCGGCGGCTTTGCCTTCTATTACGGCATTCCCGGGTCGATCGGCGGGGCTCTGAAGATGAACGCCGGCGCCAATGGTGGCGAGACGGCGGCGCGCGTCGTCGAGATCCATGCGATGGACCGCAAGGGCGAGCGTCACGTGCTGACCAAGGACGAGATGGGCTACAGCTACCGTCACTCGGCAGCGCCTGCCGACCTGATCTTCACGCATGCCGTCTTCGAGGGCTTTGCCGACGACCGCGCCAAGATCCGCGCCGAGATGGACGCAGTGCGTCATCATCGCGAGACGGTACAGCCGGTCAAGGAGAAGACCGGCGGATCGACGTTCAAGAACCCGGCCGGCCATTCCGCCTGGGAACTGATCGACGAGGCCGGCTGCCGCGGGCTGATGAACGGCGGCGCACAGATGTCATCCCTGCACTGCAACTTCATGATCAATATCGGCCACGCCACCGGCTATGACCTGGAATATCTCGGCGAGATGGTACGCCAGCGGGTGTTCGAGACCTCGGGGATCAAGCTGGAATGGGAAATCAAGCGGCTCGGCATCTTCATGCCGGGGCGTGAGGTGAAGCCGTTCCAGGGCGTTACGACCGAATAAAACGACGGACAGGTCCGTTCTTGGAGACGTGCGTTTCCTGAACGGACCTGGCTGACAGCAAGCGCCATTCCGAACTGTCTGACCACCTTCCCACTGCGAAAAAGCAGCACCGTCCTGCTTCATGAAGGCGCGGACACGCTCAGCGCATGGCGTCCGCAATGCGCAGCAGGGCCGCGTAGATGATCTCGGGATCGCTTGGCGCAACGGCGGCGCGGGCCAGCACTTCTGCATCTGCGACAATCTCATGAGCCGCCTTCAGAGCTGACCGCCCCGCCGGCGTGAGTTCCGTTTGGCGAATCCGGCCATTCTCCGGATGCGCCATTCGCTCGATGAGGCCGGCTTTCTCGAGCGTCACGATGATCGCCTGCATCGTCTGCGGCGTCACGAAGGCCCGCCGCGCCAGATCGGCATTCGACATGCCGGCACTGACTTCCAACCCGGCAAGCACCGAATATTGCGGCATCGTCAGTCCGACGTCCCGAAGCTGCGTGTCGAGGTGGCCGCGCAGCGCCTGCTGCGCGCGCTTCAGCGCATACCCGATCGAGCGGTAGGTATCGTCCTTCGGCGGATCCATCAGGCTGGACATATCAGGGCCCTTACATTATTAATGTCAGTACCCTGACATTATCGGTTCAGGCTTGAAAAGGATAGACAGCTCATGGCGCGACTCATCGGACCAGACTTCATCGGCATCCAGACGAAGGACCTGGAAGCGGCCCGTCGCTTCTACCAGGACGTTGTCGGACTGACGCCGTCGGCGAAAGCGCCTCCGGGTGCTGTCGTCTTTGAAACGCAGCCCATCCCGTTTGCCGTCCGCACGCCGATCGAAGACCTTGACGATACGCAGAAGCTCGGCGTCGGGATCGCGCTCTGGTTCGGCTGCGATGACGCCGACGAACTGCACGCGCATCTGTGCGAGCATAATGTGCGCATCGCTTTCCCGCCAAAGGACGGTCCGTTCGGACGGTACTTCGCCTTCGTCGATCCGTTTGGCTACACGATCACCGCGCATACCGTCTCGGCCTGAGCGAGATCTCGCATGGAGCGTTCCTGGCCTATCCGCCATGAAAAAAGCCCGCGAGGCCAATGGCTTCGCGGGCTTTCCCGTCAGTTCGATTCCGGCTGGACTCAGACTTCTTCCTTGCCCGACAGCAGGATGCAGGCGAGCGTAATGACTGCCGACAGGCCGAGATAGTAGCCGACATAGGTCATGCCGTAGGTGCCCTGCAGCCACGTCGCGATATAGGGCGCCAGCGAGGCGCCGAAGATTCCGGCGAAGTTGAAGGTGATCGATGCACCGGTGTAGCGCACGGCCGTCGGGAAGGGTGCAGCGAGCGCCGTTCCGATGAGGCCGTAGGTCACGCCCATCAGCGCCATGGAGGCGGCCGAGAAGACGAAGATCATCGTTTCGCCGCTGGTCATCAGCGTCGGCAGTGCGAACGAGAACAGCCCGATCAGTACGGTGACGCCGATCAGCAGCTCACGCCGTCCAACCCGGTCGGCAAGCTTGCCGGCAATCGGGATGAACAGGCCAAAGACGATCGAGCCGAGAAGCTGGACTTCCAGCGCATCGACGAACGGGATCTTCAGGACCTTGACGTTGTAGGAGAGCAGGTAGGCCGAGCCGATGTAGAAGAGCACGAAGGTGGCGAGCGCCACGAACGTGCCGAGCACCAGGCTGCGCTTGTACTTGCGGAACAGCACCGCGACCGGCACGGCAACGCGCTCATGGCTGTCGATCGCCTTCTGGAAGGCCGGCGTCTCGGTGATCGAGAGGCGGACCCAGAGACCGACGACGATCAGCAGCGTCGAGGAGATGAACGGAACGCGCCAGCCCCAGCTGAGCAGCGCCTCCTGAGACATCACGTGCAGCAGCAGCCAGAAGATGCCAGAGGACAGGAAGAGACCGAGCGGCGCGCCGAGCTGCGGGAACATGCCGTACCAGCTGCGCTTGCCCGGAGGCGCATTTTCGGTTGCGAGCAACACGGCTCCGCCCCATTCGCCGCCGAGGCCGAAGCCCTGGCCGAAGCGGCAGACGGCCAGAAGCAGCGGCGCGATCACGCCGATCTGCTCGTAGGTCGGCAGAAGGCCTATCACCACCGTCGAGATGCCCATCGTCAGGAGTGCCGCGACAAGCGTCGTCTTGCGGCCGATGCGATCGCCGAAGTGGCCGAACACGATGGCGCCGAAGGGACGGGCGAAGAAGGCGATGGAGAAGGTTGCAAAAGAGGCGAGGAGGGCGGTCGTCGGATCGCTGTTCGGGAAGAAAAGCGTCGGGAAGACCAGCACCGCGGCCGTCGCATAGACATAGAAGTCGAAAAACTCGATCGTCGTGCCGACCAGACTGGCCGTCAGGACTTGTGCAGGTGAATTCTTTGCAACAGGTACCAACGGCTCGGCGGACGACGACACGGTGTGCATCGCTTGGGTCATTTTGTTATCCACTGAGGTTCTAAAGCGGATCTAAAAGAAGGTCCGCGCGCTCCTTAGCGTAATTTTCAGAACGCGCAAACCCTCATTCTGCCTTGGTTCGCGGGCGATCCGAGCCGGGCAGAGGGCAGCGTAGCGTGCCGCCACCAGCGTGAAGTTAACGAAAGTAAACGATTCATTAACCATGTCTGCTCTCTAATGAACCTGCGCAGGAATCAGGTTGACGCAAGCGCCGGGGCTTAAGTCCCGTCATTTTCGAGGAGCGTTTCGATGAGTGGTAGGCATGTGGCAGTTCTGATGGGCGGGCTTTCCTCCGAGCGTCCTGTCAGCCTGTCGTCCGGTGCCGCCTGCGCAGAGGCCCTCGAGGCGGAAGGTTTTCGCGTAACGCGGGTCGATGTCGGCCGGGACGTCGCAGCGGTTCTGGCAGACCTTAGGCCTGACGTCGCCTTCAATGCCCTGCACGGACCCTTCGGCGAAGATGGCGCCATCCAGGGCATCCTCGAATATCTGCAGATCCCCTACACCCATTCGGGCGTCCTGGCCTCCGCGCTGGCGATGGACAAGTCGCGGGCGAAGGCAGTTGCGGCCGCTGCCGGGATCCCCGTGGCGCCGGGCCTCGAGCTCGACCGCCACGCGATCGGTGCCGAGCATCCGATGGAGCCGCCATATGTCGTGAAGCCGGTCAGCGAAGGCTCGTCCTTCGGCGTGGTGATCGTTCGCGAAGGGCAGTCGCACCCGCCGCAGGTTCTCGGTTCCGCCGACTGGCGCTACGGAGACCGGGTGATGGTCGAGCGGTATGTCGCCGGCCGCGAACTGACCTGCGGTGTGATGGACAACCAGGCACTCGGCGTAACCGAGATCGTGCCGCTGTCCGGCACCTTCTACGACTATGATGCAAAGTACGCCGCCGGTGGCTCGAAGCATGTCATTCCGGCAGATATTTTACCAAATATTTACCAAAAGATTCAAACACTGGCAGTCAAGGCGCATCAGGCGATGGGGTGTCGGGGAGTGAGTCGTTCGGACTTCCGCTTCGACGACCGGTTCTCCGAGGATGGCGAGCTGATCTGGCTCGAGGTCAACACCCAGCCGGGTATGACTCCAACCTCCCTGGTGCCTGAAATGGCGGCGCATGCCGGCCGTGGCTTTGGTGATCTCGTCCGCTGGATGGTGGAGGACGCTTCGTGTTTGCGGTGATTGGTAAACGTGGGCCTGCCGCCGGCAGCCGCCCGACGCATGCTGCAATGGGATCCGACGAGCGGATGGTTCTGCCGCGCCCGATGCGGCGCGTCGTGCGCTTCTGTGTATCGCTGGCGACCGGCCGTATTCATGTTCCGGCTCATGCGGGCACGGTTTCCGTATTCGCCATGTTCGGCATTGTGGGCCTCTACGGCATGTCGCTTGGCGGTCACGCAAAGGATGTTGCTCAGGCCACCACGTCAGCTGCCGGCTTTGCCATTGAAAAGGTTATGGTCTCCGGCAATGCCCAGACTTCCGAAATCGACATCCTGCAGCTCCTCGGCCTGGATGGCACGACCTCCCTGGTATCGATGGACGTCGAGGCCGCACGGCTGAAGCTTTCCGATCTGCCCTGGGTCGAAAGCGCCGAGGTTAGGAAGCTCTATCCGCGCACCATCGAGGTGACGCTGAAGGAGCGCGAGGCGTTCGGCATCTGGCAGCACGGTTCGGAACTGTCGCTGATCGAGAAGGACGGATCGGTCATCGCGCCGCTGCGCGACAACAAGTTCGCGTCGCTGCCGCTGTTCGTCGGACGCGACGCCGAGACTGCGGCCGCCGTCTTCGACAAGGAAATGGAAAAGTGGCCGGATATCCGTCACCGGGTCCGCGCCTATGTGCGCGTCGCCGGCCGTCGCTGGGATCTGCATCTGGACAACGGCATCGTCATCAATCTGCCGGAAGAAAAGGTCGACGAGGCGCTTGGCCTTCTGTCGCGTTTCGAGGCCCAGGAGGGTGTGCTGGAGCGTGATATCGCAGGAATAGATCTGCGTCTGGCCGACCGCACGACGGTTCGGCTGACCGCAGGTGCCGCCGAGCGGCGGGGAGAGGCGCTGGCGGCACGTGCCAAGGCGCTCAAGAAGGCGGGAGGCCAGACGTGAGCTTGTTCAGTTCTTCCGGTTTGGGTTTGCCGCGCTTGAAGCCGCTGCCGTCGAAGCGTTCGCATGTGGTGTCGGTACTGGATATCGGCTCCAGCAAGATCGTCTGCATGATCGGCCGCCTGACGCCGCGCAAGGAAAGCCAGATCCTGCCGGGTCGCACCCATAACGTCGAGGTCATCGGCATCGGTCACCAGCGTTCGCGGGGCGTCAAGTCTGGCGTGATCGCCGATCTCGACGCGGTCGAAAGCGTCGTGCGGCTGGCCGTCGATGCTGCCGAGCGGATGGCGGGTCTTACCGTCGACAGCCTGATCGTCAACGTTTCCGCCGGCCGTCTGACCAGCGACGTCTACACCGCGACCATCGATCTCGGCGGCCAGGAAGTCGAAAGCTCGGATCTGCGCAAGGTGCTGATGGCGGCAAGCCACCAGTCGCTCCGTCAGGATCGCGCCGTGCTGCATTCGCTGCCGACCGGCTTCTCGCTGGATGGCGAGCGGGGCATCCGCGATCCGCTCGCGATGTACGGCGACCTGCTGGGCGTCGACATGCACGTGGTGACCGCCGAACGGGCGGCGCTGAAGAATATCGAGCTCTGCGTCAACCGCGCTCATCTGTCCGTCGAGGGCATGGTGGCGACGCCTTACGCAAGCGGCCTTGCCGCTCTCGTCGACGACGAGGTCGAACTGGGCTGCGCCGCCATCGACATGGGCGGCGGCACGACAACGATCTCGGTGTTTGCCGAAGGCAAGCTCGTGCACACAGACGCGATCGGCCTTGGCGGCCATCACGTGACGACCGACCTGGCGCGCGGCCTTTCGACCCGTATCGAGGACGCCGAGCGGATGAAGGTGGTTCACGGTTCGGCAATCGCTTCTGCCGCCGACGAGCGCGACCTTATTTCCGTCCCGCCGATCGGCGAAGACGACCGCGACCAGCCGACTCAGGTGCCGCGCGCGCTGGTGACCCGGATCGTCCGGGCGCGTCTGGAAGAGACGCTCGAACTGATCCGCGACCGGATCCAGAAGTCCGGGTTCAGCCCGATCGTCGGAAAGCGCGTCGTGCTGACCGGCGGTGCAAGCCAGTTGACCGGCCTGCCGGAAACGGCGCGCCGGATCCTGGCCCGCAACGTTCGAATCGGCCGGCCGATGGGGGTCTCCGGACTGCCGACGGCAGCCAAGGGCCCGGCCTTCTCCACGGCAGTCGGCCTGATGATCTATCCGCAGGTGGCGGAAATGGAAACACATGCCGGGCAGGGCGGTCTCCTGACCGGGTTCGGAACAGGCAATAGCCGCATCGCCCGTGTCGGGCAGTGGCTGAAGGAAAGTTTCTGACGCATTAGCTTCGGGCAAGGGTGTCGGCTTAGGTTTAGAGAATTGGCCAGCTTGGCGAGGCGGCCAGAGAAAGAAGGAACGGTTAAGATGACCATCAATCTGCAAAAGCCGGACATTACCGAGCTGAAGCCTCGGATCACCGTCTTCGGCGTTGGCGGGGGCGGCGGCAACGCAGTCAACAACATGATCACCGCGGGACTGGAAGGCGTCGATTTCGTCGTCGCCAATACCGATGCCCAGGCCCTGACGATGTCGAAGGCCGAACGTATCATCCAGATGGGCGTCCAGGTGACGGAAGGCCTCGGCGCTGGCTCGCAGCCGGAAGTCGGCCGGGCTGCCGCTGAAGAATGCCTCGACGAGATCATGGATCATCTGTCCAGCACCCACATGTGCTTCGTCACCGCCGGCATGGGCGGCGGCACCGGCACCGGCGCGGCTCCGGTCGTTGCCCAGGCGGCACGCTCCAAGGGCATCCTGACCGTTGGCGTCGTCACCAAGCCTTTCCACTTCGAAGGCGGCCGCCGCATGCGTCTGGCCGAAATGGGCATCCAGGAACTGCAGAAGACGGTCGATACGCTGATCGTCATCCCGAACCAGAACCTGTTCCGCATCGCCAACGACAAGACCACGTTTGCCGACGCGTTTGCGATGGCCGACCAGGTTCTCTACTCGGGTGTTGCCTGCATCACCGACCTGATGGTCAAGGAAGGCCTCATCAACCTCGACTTCGCCGACGTTCGTTCGGTGATGCGCGAGATGGGCCGCGCGATGATGGGCACCGGCGAAGCGTCCGGCCAGGGCCGTGCAATGCAGGCTGCGGAAGCCGCAATCGCCAACCCGCTGCTCGACGAAACCTCGATGAAGGGCGCTCAGGGCCTGCTGATCTCGATCACCGGCGGTCGCGACCTGACGCTGTTCGAAGTCGACGAAGCCGCAACCCGCATCCGCGAAGAAGTCGATCCGGACGCCAACATCATCCTCGGCGCGACCTTCGACGAAGCGCTTGAAGGCGTCATCCGCGTTTCCGTCGTTGCCACCGGCATCGACCGCGCAATGGCCGAAAACGACCTGCGTGCAGCCGAAATGCGCGCAGCCCAGAAGCCGCTTATCCGTCCTTCGGCGGCCGTTGCTCCGGCTCCGGCCGCATTCCAGCCTGCAATGGCGCAGGCACCCCGCACCGTCCCGGTTGATCCGGTCGCTGAAACCATCCGTCAGGCAGAAGCCCAGATGGAACGTGAACTCGCCATCCCGGCACCGGCTCCGCAGGCTGTCGCACCGGCACCGCAGCCGGTCGCTCAGCAGCCCGCACCGATGCCCGTGCAGGAAGAGTTCCGCCCGCAGAGCCGCCTTTTCCAGGCTGCAGCCCCGGTAGAACCCGTCCAGCAGCGGCCGGCTCCGGCTCCGCAGCTGGCGCCGGTCTACCACGCAGCGCCTGCCTACCAGGCGCCGCAGCCCCAGCAGATGGCTGCACCGCAGCCGGCTCCGCGGATGGCTGCCGTCGAACCTGCGGCTCCGATGATCCGTCAGGCGGTCGAGCAGGTCCGCATGCCGAAGGTGGAAGATTTTCCGCCGGTGGTGAAGGCGGAGATGGAACAGCGTACGCAGCCGATGCATCACGCCGCAGAAGAGCGCGGTCCGATGGGTCTGCTGAAGCGAATCACCAATTCGCTTGGCCGTCGCGACGAAGACGAAGGCATTTCTGCGGAAATGACCTCGGCACCTGCCGCAGCCTCGCAGCAGCGTCGCCCGCTGTCGCCGGAAGCCAGCCTCTACGCTCCGCGCCGCGGCAATCTCGATGATCACGGTCGCGGTGTTCCGTCTTCCTCGCAGCATGAGGATGACCAGCTGGAAATCCCGGCGTTCCTGCGCCGCCAGTCCACCTGACGTTACAGAGTTGGTAATCTTGAAGACCCGGGCATCGTCCCGGGTTTTCTGCATTCAGACAGAGCGTTACCTGAAAGTGTTGAAATCCGAGAACCGTCACGATCGTAACAATTCGAAACGAACAGTGATTTGGATTGAGGCGCCTGCCGCCGTATGTACGAACCACCAAGAGGGTCCGAGAATCGGCGATGCGCCGCAGCGGATCTCAAAAAGGGTCCTGGACCGGTCATGCGGCCCGGCCCGGCAGTAAAAAGGCTAACGTAATGACTATCGGACTTTTGGGTTTTCAAACGACGATCGCTTCGCCGGTTACGCTTTCCGGCATCGGCGTCCATTCGGGTAGCCCGGTTTCGATCACCTTTCAGCCGGCGGAAGCCGGTACTGGCATTATCTTCAGCCGCGGCTTCGCCGATGGCTCGACCGTCGAATACCGCGCCGTATCCTCGCAGGTTGGCAATACCGATCTCTGCACCGTGCTCGGCACGTCGCTGTCGCGTTCGGTCGCAACGATCGAGCACGTGATGGCGGCATTCTACGCGCTGGGCCTCGACAACGTCGTCGTCGACGTCGATGGCGCCGAAATGCCGATCATGGATGGTTCGTCCTTCCCCTTCATCGAAGCCATCGAGCAGGCCGGCGTCGTCAACCTTGGCGAAAAGCGCCGCTACATTCGGGTTCTGAAGCCGGTGCGCATCGATTCGGGTGCGTCTTGGGCCGAGTTCCGCCCGTACGAAGGCACGCGCTTCGAAGTCGAGATCGATTTCGATTCGCCGCTGATCGGCCGCCAGTCCTGGAAGGGCGATCTGACCGCTCAGGTTTTCCGGGATGAACTGTCGCGGGCCCGCACCTTCGGTTTCATGCGCGACGTCGAGCGCCTCTGGGCGGCCGGCTTCGCTCTCGGCTCTTCGCTTGAAAACTCGGTGGTCATCTCGGACGACAACTCGGTCGTCAACGTCGAAGGCCTTCGCTATACCGACGAGTTCGTCCGCCACAAGACGCTTGATGCCGTGGGTGACCTGGCGCTGGCCGGTGCACAGTTCATCGGCTGCTACCGCTCCTATCGTGGCGGCCACAAGATGAACGCCAACGCCCTGAAGGCGCTCCTCAACGATCGTACCGCCTATGAAGTGGTCGAGGCACCGGTGCGCAGCCAGCGGGTCCGAGCCCGCGAATTCGTCGCCGTCAGCGCCCCGGAATTCGCACCCTGGGTCGGCTAAAATTTCACAGTCCAGTCCGCCTAGGCCGCCTCCTTGAGGCGGCCTTTCTTTTTGCCGCAAGCCTTGTGCCGGTGCCACAAAAATGCGTCAAAGCACCATCATTGCGTTGCTCTCCCGCTTCTTTTATGGCTAGAACGCCAACCTGGGCGGACGATGTACTATCGCGTGGCAATCGGGAACTGTCGAATGACTGAGACGAAGTCTGTTGGAATGACGAATGCGGCGCGGATCGCAGCAGTTTCACTGTTGATGGTGACCGCCAGCATCGCCGTGACCTCGTGCCAGTCCGATCCGGACGTCGATATCACCAAGCTCGGCCTGGCGACCGATCCGCCGGAGCAGCTCTACAATCAGGGCCTGGCCAACATGAAGGCCGGCAACATCACCGAAGCCAGCCGCAAGTTCGATTCCATCGAAAAGCAGAACCCGTTCACCGAATGGGGCCGCAAGGCGCTGGTGATGAGCACCTATGCCAAGTATCGCCTCGGCAAGAACGACGACGCCATCCAGACCGGCAACCGCTACCTCAAGCAGTATCCGCGCTCTGACGACAGCGCCTATGTCCAGTATCTCGTCGGCCTGTCCTATTCCAAGCAGATCGCCGATGTGACGCAGGACCAGAAGTTCGCCCGCAGCACCATCGACGCGATGCAGAAGGTCGTCACCGACTTTCCGAAGTCGGAATATGTCGAGGACGCGCAGGCAAAGATCCGCTTCGCCCGCGACCAGCTCGCGGGCAAGGAGATGCAGGTCGGCCGCTACTATCTGGAGCGCAAGGAGTACCTTGCCGGGATTTCGCGTTTCCGCGTCGTCGTCGAGCAGTACGGCACGACCAATCAGGTCGAAGAGGCACTCGCCCGGCTGGTCGAGTCCTACTATGCGCTCGGCGTGACGGAAGAGGCGCAGACGGCAGCTGCCGTGCTGGGCCGTAACTATCCCGACAGCCAGTGGTACGCGGACAGCTACAAGCTGCTGAAGGGCGGCGGCCTGGAGCCGCGCGAGAACAGCGGCTCGTGGATCTCTCGTGCCGGGGCCCGACTGCTTGGCTCCTGAATAGGGTTCGCATGCTCATCCAGTTGTCGATCCGCGACATCGTTTTGATCGAGCGGCTGGACCTGTCCTTCGAAAGCGGCCTGTCGGTTCTGACGGGCGAAACCGGGGCGGGCAAATCCATCCTCCTCGACAGCCTGTCGCTGGCGCTTGGCGGCCGCGGCGATGGCGGTCTCGTGCGTCACGGCCTGGAGCGTGGCCAGGTGACGGCTGTGTTCGACGTGCCGGCCAGTCATGCCGCGCGCCTGCTGCTGCGCGAGAACGGACTGGATGATGACGGCGACCTGATCTTCCGGCGCGTGCAATCGGCCGATGGCCGTACCAAGGCTTCGATTAACGACCAGCCGGTCAGCGTGCAGATGATGCGCCAGGCCGGTGTTTTGCTGGTCGAGATCCATGGCCAGCACGATGATCGGGCGCTGGTCGATATCAATGCGCACCGGGCACTTCTCGATGCCTTCACCGGGCTGACCGACGAGGTCGGCCAGGTTTCTGCTCTCTATCGCCAGTGGCGTGATGCCGACCGGCTGCTGAAGACCCATCGCGCCAAGGTGGAGGCGGCTGCCCGCGAGGCCGATTACCTGCGGGCCTCCGTCGAAGAACTCGAAGGGTTGAGCCCGCGCGACGGCGAGGAAGACGAGCTGGCCGAAGCGCGTGCACGGATGCAGAAGTCCGAGCGCATTGCCGGCGATATTGCCGAGGCGTGCGAATTCCTGAACGGCAATGCCTCGCCTGTGCCGCTCATCGCCTCGCTGGTGCGCCGGCTGGAGCGCAAGAGCCAGGAAGCGCCCGGCCTGCTGGAAGACACGGTGCAGCTGCTCGACGAGGCGCTCAACATCCTGTCCAGCGCGCAGATGGAGGCGGAAGCCGCACTGCGCCGCACCGAGTTCGACCCGCGCGAGTTGGAGCGCGTCGAGGAGCGGCTGTTCGCGCTTCGCGCCGCCGGCCGCAAATACTCGGTTGCCGTCGCCGATCTCCCGGCACTCGCCGAAAAGATGATCGCCGATCTGGCCGATCTCGATGCCGGCGAAGAACGGCTCGGCCAGCTTGAGCAGGCGGCCGAGACAAGCAAGGCCGAATTCGATCGCGCCGCACTCGTGCTTTCCGAGAAACGTCATCGCGGCGCCGATGCGCTGGCGCAGGCGGTGATGGCAGAGCTCCCGGCTCTGAAGCTGGAGCGGGCGCGGTTCATGGTCAATGTCTCGGCCGATCCGCAGAATCCCGGCGCCGAGGGCATCGATACGGTCGAGTTCCACGTGCAGACCAATCCGGGAACCCGCCCCGGTCCAATCATGAAGGTCGCCTCGGGCGGCGAACTGTCACGCTTCCTGCTGGCGCTGAAGGTGGCGCTCGCTGATCGCGGCTCGGCACCGACGCTGGTTTTCGACGAGATCGACACGGGCGTCGGCGGTGCGGTGGCGGATGCCATCGGCCAGCGGCTGAAGCGGCTGTCGGACAAGGTGCAGGTGCTGTCGGTCACGCATGCACCGCAGGTGGCGGCGCGCGCCGCCACGCATCTGCTGATTTCCAAAGGACCGGCCGGCGACGGGTCGGACAAGATCGCCACGCGGGTCGCCACCATGTCGCCGGAACACCGGACGGAAGAGATCGCCCGCATGCTTGCCGGCGCGTCTGTCACCGACGAGGCACGGGCTGCTGCCGCAAGCCTGCTTGCCGGACGCGGTTGAACTTTTAGCGCTCCTCCAGCTCTGCAGGCAGCCGGCACACTCTTTTCATCCCGATAAAAAGCTCTAGAAAACGACTCTGCAGCTCGCGAGGAGTCGATCACCATGGCCGCCGATAAAACGCCCGTTGAAAATCTGACTGAAGACCAGGCGGCGGCGGAGCTGGAGTTTCTGGCGAGCGAGATCGCCCGCCATGATGTGCTCTACCATCAAGGCGACGCGCCGGAGATCCCGGATGCAGACTACGACGCGCTGAAGCGTCGCAACGATGCGATCGAGACGCGCTTTCCGGGCCTGCAGCGCAGCGACAGCCCGACGCTGAGGGTCGGCTCGGCGCCGCTCGCTGCCTTCGCACAGATCACCCATGCGCGGCCGATGCTGTCGCTTGATAACACCTTCTCGGATGATGACGTCGCCGATTTCGTCGGCGCCGTCTATCGCTTCCTCGGTCGTCTCCCGGACGGTTCGATCGCCTTCACGGCCGAGCCGAAGATCGACGGCCTGTCGATGTCAATCCGCTACGAGAAGGGTCGCCTGGTCAGTGCTGCGACGCGCGGCGACGGGACGACCGGCGAGAACGTCACCGCCAATATCCGCACCATCAGCGAAATTCCGCAGAAGCTGCCCGCCGGGGCTCCGGCAGTGGTCGAGGTGCGCGGCGAGGTCTACATGGCGAAGAGCGATTTTCTGGCGCTCAACGCGCAGATGGAGGCGGAAGGCAAGCAAACCTACGTCAACCCGCGCAACACGGCGGCCGGGTCTCTGCGCCAGCTCGACCCGAAGGTGACGGCCAGCCGCAAGCTGAAATTCTTCGCCTATGCCTGGGGCGACATGTCCGACATGCCGGCCGACACCCAAATGGGCATGGTGGAAAAATTCAAGGAATGGGGCTTTCCGGTCAATCCGCTGATGAAGCGGCTGACCTCGGTCGAGGACATCCTGGCGCATTACCACGAGATCGGGCTGCAGCGGCCGGAACTCGACTACGACATCGACGGCGTCGTCTACAAGGTCGACGAACTGGAGCTTCAGCGCCGCCTCGGCTTCCGCTCTCGTTCGCCGCGCTGGGCAACGGCGCACAAGTTCCCCGCCGAGCAGGCGTTCACCACCGTCGAGAACATCGACATCCAGGTGGGGCGCACGGGCGCGCTCACTCCGGTGGCGCGGCTGACACCGATCACCGTCGGTGGCGTGGTCGTCACCAACGCGACGCTGCATAACGAAGACTACATCAAGGGCATCGGCAATTCCGGCGACCGCATCCGGCCGGAGGACCACGATATCCGCATCGGCGATACGGTGATCGTCCAGCGGGCAGGCGACGTCATTCCGCAGGTGCTGGACGTGGTGATGGAGAAGCGCCCGCCCGATGCCAGCGCTTACATGTTTCCGAAGAAGTGCCCGGTCTGCGGCAGCCATGCCGTGCGGGAAAAGAACGAGAAGAGCGGCAAGCTCGATTCGGTGACCCGATGCACCGGCGGTTTTGTCTGCCGGGCACAGGCGACCGAACACCTCAAGCATTTCGTTTCCCGCAATGCCTACGACATCGAGGGGCTGGGCTCGAGGCAGGTGGACTTCTTCTTCGAGGCCGAGGATCCGGCCCTGCAGATCCGCACGGCGCCCGATATCTTCACGCTGAAGAAGCGCCAGGAGCAGTCGAGCCTGACCAAGCTCGAGAATATCGAGGGTTTTGGCCGGGTCAGCGTCAGGAAGCTGTTCGACGCGATCGACGAGCGGCGCTCGATTGCCCTCAACCGCTTTATCTACGCGCTCGGCATCCGGCATGTCGGCGAAACAACGGCAAAGCTGCTGGCCCGGCACTACGGCACCTACGAGGCCTTCAATCAGTCGATGAAGGAGGCGGCGGATCTTTCCGGAGACGCGTGGACGGACCTCAACAACATCGAGGGGATCGGCGAGATCGTCGCGCGCGCCATCGTCGAGTTCTTCAAGGAGCCGCGCAACATCGAGGTGGTGACGCGACTTCTGGAAGAAGTGACACCGAAGGCGGCCGAACAAGTCGCGGCATCCGACAGCCCGGTCGCCGGCAAGACCGTGGTGTTCACCGGCGCGCTGGAGAAGTTCACCCGAGACGAGGCCAAGGCACGCGCTGAAAGCCTCGGCGCCAAGGTCGCCGGATCGGTCTCCAAGAAGACCGACATCGTCGTGGCAGGCCCGGGTGCGGGCTCCAAGCTCGCCAAGGCGGCTGAGCTCGGCGTCCAGACGATGGACGAGGACGAGTGGCTGGCGCTGATCGGCGGGTGAGGGCTGGCAACGTGGAGCCCACGCTTTGCCGAATCAGTCGCCGATCGGTAAAAGCAGCTCCAGAGCCAACCGGGACCTCCCCTTGAAAACCATCGCCATCGATTTCGAGACTGCCAATGAGCAGCGCGGCAGTGCCTGTTCGGTGGGGCTGGCGTGGATCGAGGATGGTCGCGTGGTGCGGGTCGAGGAGCGGCTGATCCGGCCCCGCGACATGCGGTTCTCGTCGTTCAACATCGCCATCCACGGCATCCGTCCCGAGCATGTGGAGGATGCGGGCGAGTTCCCTGAGGTGATGGACGAGTTCCTCGACGACTTTCGCGGTGCGACGATGATCGCCCACAACGCCTCCTTCGATTTCAGCGTCTGGCGTGCCTGCCTCGATCTCTACCGCCAGGGGTATCCCGAGCTCTCCTATCTCTGCAGCGTCAAGATGGCGAAGAATGTCTGGCCGCACCTGACGTCGCATCGGCTGAACGTGCTTGCCCACCATCTCGGCCTGACATTCGCGCACCACAACGCTGCCGAGGATGCCAAGATCTGCGCCGAGGCGACCCTGGCGATCGCGCGCTCCGTCGGTGCCGCGCATGCCCATGAGATCCCCGCCCGGATCGGCATGACGATGGGACGCCTCTACGCCGGCGGCTACGCCCCGTGCACGCTGCGCATGCGCTGACGGTTGAGGGCTCCAGACCGACGGTTGGTGATGACGTTGTAAAAAGCGGCCGGCTCCTTATCTCAAGGGCAATCGCTGACCCGGAGAATTTCCATGCGCCTCGCTTCCCTCGCTCTTGCCGCGACCCTTCCTCTTGCGGTCCTGTGCGGACCCGCGTCCGCCGAAGTCGTCGGCAAGGTCGGCGTCGACTGGATGGGCAACGACATCATCGTCGATGCTCTGAACGATCCGAAGGTGAAGGGCGTAACCTGCCATGTCACCTACTTCGATCGCGGCGTGCTGGATCGGCTGAAGAACGGCAACTGGTTTGAAGATCCGTCGAACAATTCCATTGCCTGCCGCCAGACCGGGCCGATCGAGATCGGCGATATCGACATGTCGCAGGACGGCGAGGAAGTGTTTCGCCAGGGCATGTCGCTGATCTTCAAGAAGCTGGTCGTTAACCGCATCTACGACAAGACCAACGACACGCTCATCTACCTGGTCAACTCACGCCAGCTGACCGACGGCTCGGCGAAGATGGCGATCTCCACGGTGCCCCTGTTCAACCAGAGCCCGAAATGGACGAACGGCGCACCGAACTGAGCGTCGCCGCATCCAACGATCTATCCGTTCGACGCACATGAAAAAGCCCCGGCGGTCAAACCGGGGCTTCCTATCGGCACGCTCTACGTGCTGTCAGGCGGCCTGCGCCAGTTCGTCGGCGATGACGGTGTCGAGGTTGAGGAAGCAGACCATCGTCTTTTCCAGTGCGACGATGCCGCGGCAGAAGGCGCGCTGTGCTTCCGGAATGATCTCCGGCGCCGGCTGCAGGTCCTCGCTCTTGATCGTCATCATGTCGGACACCTGCTCGACCAGCAGGCCGACCAGCTTGCCAGCGATGTCGGTGACGATGATCGCGGCGCGCTCCGACGGTTCGGTCATCTTCATGCCGAGGCGGCAGGCCATGTCGATGACCGGGATGACGGCGCCGCGCAGGTTGATGAGGCCGAGGACGTAGGGCGGCGTATGGGGCATCGGCGTGACGGGGGCCCAGCCGCGGATTTCGCGGATCGCCATGATGTCGATGCAGAATTCCTGATCGCCGAGGTGGAAGGAGACGATCTCGAGATAGGCTCCGGACTGCTTGAGTGCGTTGGTCATGATCGAAACTTTCCCAATCTGCGGTGATGGCTGGAGACGGAGCCGGTAACCCTCTTCATCGCCTGCAGACGTGCGCCATCATGCGCCAGCGGATCACCTCGGTTGGAAAAACTCTCGCAAACAAGGGTTAAACATTCGCTAAGCCGTAGTATGCTTGGCGCACGCAAGCGTAGCCACGCGGAACCGGCATCGATGGAATCCTCTGGAAAGTACCAATCACTACCGTTTTGGCTGATTGGCCTGCTGCTCTTCTCGGCGGTGCTGAGTGCCGCCGTCTACGGCTGGATCCGCAACGGTTCTGCGATCTTCCTGGCAATGTCGGAAAGCCTCGCCTCCTGGTGCATGTGAGGCGGCGCTCCTGTCGCCGGGGCGCCATCGCTCTGGGACAAATCGGCGCGCTCTGGCGCTCTCCGTCGATTTGATTTGAAGCCGCGCACCCGGCAGCCTAAGGCTTGCACGGATCTTTGCCGTTACCCTTGCCGCCCCCAGTTGCCGTCATTTGCTCAGGAGCATTTCCCGATCATGAAAACCGTCCGTACCGTTCTCTGGGTCGCCGTTGCCGTGATGGCCGGGGTGCTCGGATGGCTCACCTACGAGATGACCCGATCGAAGCAGGATATCGCCGAGGGCCCGTTCGGTGTGCCGTTCCAGCTGGTGGCGCAGGATGGCAAGCCGATCAGCGAGAAGGCCTTCCAGGACAAGCCGACGGCGCTGTTCTTCGGCTTTACGCATTGCCCGGAAGTCTGCCCGACGACGCTGTTCGAGCTCAACGCCTGGCTGCACAAGGTCGATCCGGACGGAACCAGGATGAACGCCTATTTCATCTCTGTCGATCCCGAGCGGGATTCGCCGGATGTGCTCGGTCGCTACGTCTCCAATGTCAGCGACCGGATCGTCGGCATTTCGGGTGACCCGGTCAAGGTCGGCGAGATGGTCAAGGGGTTCCGGGTCTACGCTCGCAAGGTGCCGGTCGACGAGAAGGCGCCGAACGGCGACTACACGATGGATCACACGGCGTCGGTCTTCCTCCTCGACAATGGCGGCCGGTTCGCCGGCACGATCGCCTATGGCGAAAATGAGGAGACGGCTCTGAAGAAACTCGAGAACCTCGTCAAAGGATGAGCCGCCACGGGCTCGTCGAACTTGATGCGGTGAAAGGTTTTGTGGCATGGCTGCCATCAGCCAACGCAGCCGCAGGAAGAACCGACCTTGAGTGAGATCCGCCTCTACGTCACCGTCACCGAACGGGAATCGGAAGATATCCTGGAACTCCTGACGCTGTGCTTCGGCGAAGAGGATCTCGCCATCGGCACCACCGAGGTCGACGAAAAGGCCGACCGGTGGGAGGCGTCCGTCTACCTGCTGCAGGCGCACGAGGCGGATGTGCACGAGCGGTTTGCCGCCACGATCGCCGCAGGCTATCCGGAGCTGGAGATCCAACGGGAGGTGCTGCCGGATATCGACTGGATCGCCAAGTCGCTGGAAGGGTTGAAGCCTGTCCGTGCCGGTCGCTTCCTTGTCCACGGATCGCATGACCGCGACAAGATCCGCAATGGCGACCTGCCGATCGAGATCGATGCCGGCCAGGCGTTCGGCACCGGTCATCACGGCACCACGTCTGGCTGCCTGGAAATGATCGCCAAGGTCATGCGCGCGCACCCGCCACGCAACGCGCTCGATCTCGGCACCGGCAGCGGCGTGCTGGCGATCGCGGTCGCGAAGCTGCGCAAGATCCCGGTGCTGGCAACTGATATCGATCCGGTGGCGGTGCGGGTGGCTGCGGAGAACGTCCGCCTGAACCGCATCGGGCATGGCATCACGCTGGAAACGGCGCCGGGCTTTCATTCCTCGTCGTTCCGCCGCCACGGACCGTTCGATCTGATCATCGCCAATATTCTCGCCCGGCCGCTGATGCGCATGGCGCCGCAGCTGGCGATGCACCTGTCGCCCGGCGGCGACGTCATCCTGTCGGGCATTCTCGCCAGTCAGCGGTGGAAGGTGATCGCCGCCTATAGTGGTGCCGGTCTGGCGCATGTCGAGACCATCTGGCGCAATGGCTGGGTAACCATCCATCTGCGGCACGCGCGCTGAGCATCGGGTAGGCGATCGGCCAAGGGCGCGGGCAAAAGAAAAGGCGGCACCAGCGGGCCGCCTTGAACGTCTCTTGTCTCCCGGCAGGTTGGAAGCCGGGCCGCTGCCAAAGTCTTAGAACAGGTAGCGGGTCGCACCCTTGCGGCGCAGTTCTTCGCGGCTGGTGCCGAGGGCTGCCAGACGCTCGTCGTCGAGATAGAGCAGGGCGCCGTTCACATAGCGGCTTGCCTGACGTTCACGCGCCGCGACGACGCGATCGAATGCATTGCGGAAGAAGGAATTTGCCATCGGAGCGATCCTTGTCTCGGGGAGCCAACCATCCGTCGGCTCGATGGGTTGAATATAGTGCCTCTTATTCAGGCTTATCAGAGTTAATGCGGCAGGCGTGCCATGCTCTGGGCGCATGTCTCGGGCGGCCCGTCGCGAAGCTGACCGACACTCCGCAGGCTTGAGGGCCGGTCAGGGTGCTGGCCTTGCCGCGATTTTTGGCTAACATCGTGCCTTTCCCGGAATCGCTATCGAAAGCCCCTTCATGTTTCAGTCGTTCGACAACACCTCGTCTCCGCAGTTCGGTCCGGCGCGCGTCCAGGCGCTACGCGAACGCTTCGATGCGCTTGGCATCGACGGCTTTCTCGTGCCGCGGGGCGACGAGTTCCAGGGCGAATACGTTCCGGCCTGTGCCGAACGGCTGGCCTGGCTGACCGGATTCACCGGGTCTGCCGGCATGGCGCTGATCCTGCGCAGCCAGGCGATCGTGTTCGTCGACGGGCGCTACACGACGCAGGTCGTTCAGCAGGTGGATCCGGCGACCTTCACACCCGGCGATCTGGTCGGCGAACCGCCGCATGCCTGGATCGCCAAGCAGGCACCTAAGGGCTTGCGGCTCGGCCTGGATCCGTGGCTGCACAGCCCGGCCGAACTGAAGCGGCTGACGGTGGCCGTGGAGGAGCGCGGCGGCACGCTCGTGCTGCTCGACGGCAACCCGATCGACGGACTTTGGAGCGACCGTCCGGCCGAGCCGATGGGCGCCATCACCGTTCAGCAGGACAGCCATGCCGGCCGGCCGGCGGCGGAAAAGATCGCCCAGATTGCCGCAGGCCTTGAAGGCAAGGGGCTCGCCGCCGTGCTGATCGCCGATCCGTCCTCCGTCGCCTGGATCTTCAATATCCGCGGTTCCGACGTTCCGCACACGCCGCATCCGCTGGCGCGCGCCATCCTCGCCGCCGATGGCGAAGCGGAACTGTTCGTCGATCCACGCAAGCTGGGCGCGGACGCCAAGGCGCATCTCTCGGCGCTCGCCAGCCTGTCGGCGCCGGCCGATCTGCTGGCGCGCCTGTCGCAGATCGCTGCCGGCGGCGCGAAGATCCAGATCGACGCGGATGCCACCTCGGCGGCGCTCGTCGTCGCCATCGAGGGCGCAGGCGGTGTGGTCGTCGAAGCGACGGATCCGGCCCGCCTGCCGCGGGCTGTGAAGAACGCCGTCGAGTTGCGCGGTTCGGCGGACGCGCATGTGCAGGATGGCGCAGCCATGGTGGCGTTCCTGCATTGGCTCGACAGCCAGCAGCCGGGCAGCATCACCGAGATTGTCGCGGTAAAGGCTCTCGAAGGTTTTCGGACCCGCACCGGGGAAAGCCTGCAGAACCCGCTCAAGGATATCTCCTTCGATACGATTTCCGGTGCCGGCGAGCATGGCGCCGTCATTCACTACCGGGTGACGACCGACACAGACCGGCCGGTGCGCGACGGCGAGCTGTTCCTCGTCGATTCGGGCGCGCAGTACGTCAATGGCACGACCGACATCACTCGGACGGTAGCGGTCGGTTCGGTCCCGGAGGAGCAGAAGCGCTTCTTCACGCTGGTCCTGAAGGGGATGATCGCTATTTCCGCCGCACGCTTCCCGAAAGGGACGCGGGGCTGCGATCTCGATCCGCTGGCGCGCATCGCCCTGTGGAAGGCCGGCGCCGACTACGCACATGGCACCGGCCACGGCGTCGGATCCTATCTGTCGGTCCATGAAGGACCGCAGCGCATCGCCCGCCTGTCAACGCAGGAGCTGCTGCCCGGCATGATTCTTTCCAACGAGCCCGGCTACTATCGCCCCGGTTCGTTCGGCATTCGCATCGAAAACCTCATCTACATCACCGAGCTCGAAGCGATCGATGGCAGCGACATGCCGATGATGGGCTTCGAGACGCTGACCTGGTGCCCGATCGACCGCCGGCTGATCGTCAAGGATCTGCTGACGGCAGACGAGCTGTCGTGGATCAACGTCTATCACCGGACGGTGCGCGAGAAGCTGACGCCGATGATTTCCGAACCGGAGGTGCGCGACTGGCTGGACCGGGCGACGGCGGAACTCTGAGGCGCAGCCTTCAGAGTTTGCCTTGTCACACGAGAACGAGGTGGCGGAGCAGCATTGCTACGCCCCAGCCTGTCGCCAGAAGCGGCAGGCCTGGATGGCGAAGGCCGAGCAGAAGCGCCGCCAGCATGGCGATCTTCACATCCCAGCCGCCGTTGAAGAAGGATGGAGCCACCAGGGTCGTCAGCACGGCGGCGGGCACGGCATTCAAAGCGGTTTCCATGCGCGGCGGAATGCTGCGCATGGAACTGATCAGCCAGAAGCCGCCAATGCGCGTCAGATAGGTCGCAAGCCCGGCCGCGAGAATGATCAGCGTCAGTTGAAGATCGCTCACAGGCCTGCCTCCTCAGTCGCGGCGGCAGCCGGTACGTCGCGGTGCAGGATCACTGCTGCGATCACGCCGGCAAGTGCCCCGGCGCTGACGTGCCACGGCGAGCCTATCGTGTGCATGGCGACGATGGATGCCACGGCGCTCACCGGCACCACGATCGAAAACAACGGGCGGCGACGGAAGCCGAGCACCAGGCCAAGGAAGTAGACCGGCAACAGCACGTCGATGGCCAGTGCCGCAGGGTCGCCAATCATTTCGCCAAACAGCGCGCCGATGCCGGAGCTTCCCACCCACAGCGCGTAGACGATGGTCGCCATGCCGAAATACCAGCTTGGCTCGACGCGTCCGTGGCTATCGACGCGCTTGGCCGATTCGGCGAATTGCGGATCGGTGAGAAAGAAGAAGGCGAGCGCCCGGGTGAGCGAATGATAGCTGCGCAAGTGCGGCGCGATGGCTGCCGAATACAGGACATGGCGAAAGTTCACGGCAAACACCGACAGCACGATCAGCCAGGCCGGCACGTGGCTGCCGAACATCTGCACGCCGACCAGCTGGCTGGCGCCGCCGAAGATCACCGCGCTCATCATCGTCGCGTGCAACGGCGTGATGCCGCCGTCAACGGCAATGGCGCCGAAGATCAGCCCGAACGGCATGGTCGAGAAGCCGATGACAAGGCCCGTCTTGGCGCCCTGCCAGAAGAAGTTTTGCTGCATGCTGTCGCCCCCTGATGGGCAAGACTTAGGACCTTTCGCATGGCGATGGAAGCCGCCTCCGACAATCGCGCGGAAGATGGCGCGCGGGCG
Source organism: Rhizobium sp. SAFR-030 (assembly GCF_059415005.1). NCBI lineage: Bacteria > Pseudomonadati > Pseudomonadota > Alphaproteobacteria > Hyphomicrobiales > Rhizobiaceae > Rhizobium > Rhizobium sp. SAFR-030. Next base: position 289,270 of record NZ_JBPFDO010000003.1, read on the forward strand.
CGAGCGGGGCCTGACGCAGACCCGATCGCAGCAGCCAAGATGGTCAGTCGGCGAGAATTTCGCGGCTCGTGACGATGGCAATGCCGTTGTCGCGCATCTCGGAGATCGCTGCCGTAACGCCCTGCGGATCGATCCCGCGGCTGGCATCCTCGATCAAGCGTACCTGCACGCCGGGCAGCATTTCCCGCGCATCGAGCGCCGAGAACTTGACGCAGTAGTCGGTCGCCAGACCGCAGATGTCGAGCTCGCTCACCTGCTGTGCGCGCAGATAGCCGGCGAGGCCGGTGACGGCGGCGTGGTCGTTGTCGCGAAACGCGGAATAGCTGTCGACGGCGGGATTTTCGCCCTTCTGCTGCACGTAATCGAAGGCGTCGGTATTGAGCTCGGGATGAAATTCCGCGTCCGGACTTTCCTGCATGCAGTGATCCGGCCAGAGCACCTGCGGCTTGCCCGACAGCGTTGCGGTGTCGAACGGCTTGGCGCCCGGATGCTGCGAGGCAAAACTGCCGTGATTGGCCGGGTGCCAATCCTGCGACGCGACAATGAGGTCGTAGCCGCCGTCCTCGATCAGCCGGTTTGCGATTGGCACAACGGCATCGCCGGCCGGCACCGGCAGGTTTCCTCCCGGGCAAAAACCGTTTTGCAGGTCGATCAGCAGCAGGGCCTTCATCATCGTCTCCAGGCGTAGCACCTCATCTGGACAGGATGCCAAGCCGACGGCGAAGGATCAAGCGCCGATCGATCCTTTCGACGCTCTTGGAGAACAGCATTCCGGCTTGGGCACGGATATTGAAATGAGGTTGCTCGCCGCGTGGCCATTTAAGCTCTATCTGAAGGTTAGATCCCAGGAGACATCTTATGGCCTTTGCACAACCCTCGACCGCCGTCGGCGTGCCGAAACTCCCGCCATTGGGCGCGCCTGGCCTCGTGGCACTCGTCGTCCTCGTTCTCGGCACTCTGCTGCTCGGCGCCGTCTATGGTACCGCGCATGGCGCGCTCTTCCTCATCGGCGGCGGCCTTGGCATTGCGCTCTACCATGCGGCGTTCGGCTTCACGTCGGCCTGGCGCGTCTTCATCGCCGACGGCAGAGGCCGCGGCCTGCGCGTCCAGATGCTGCTGCTGGCGCTCGCCGTGATCCTGTTCTTCCCGGCGCTTTCCAACGGCACGCTGTTCGGCAACGAGGTCCGCGGCAATATCTCACCGGCCGGCATTGGCGTCATCGCCGGCGCCTTCATGTTCGGCATCGGCATGCAGCTCGGCGGCGGTTGCGCATCGGGCACGCTGTTCACCGCCGGCGGCGGCAACGCCCGAATGCTGGTGACGCTGCTGTTCTTCGTCATCGGCTCGCTGCTCGGAACCATCCACTTCGACTGGTGGGTCAGCCTGCCGTCGGTGCCGCCGACGTCGCTCTTTCAGTTGTTCGGTGCAGCCGGCGGCATCGCCGTCTCGCTCATCCTGTTTGGCGCCATCGCAGCCATCACCATCTTCGTCGAACGCCGCCGGCATGGGACGCTTGAACAGGCGCCGTCCTCGCCGCGGCACGGATGGCAGCGTTACCTGCGCGGTCCCTGGCCGCTGGTCGCCGGCGCCGTGGCACTGGTGGCTCTGAACTTCCTGACGCTGGCGATTGCCGGTCGTCCCTGGGGCATCACTTCCGCCTTCGCGCTGTGGGGCGCCAAGGGTGCGCAGCTGTTCGGCATCGATCCGACCCAGTGGGCCTACTGGCAGACACCGGGGAACGCCAAGGCGCTGTCGCAGAGCGTGCTGGCGGACGTCACATCGGTCATGGATTTCGGCATCATCGCCGGCGCCATGCTGGCCGCTACTCTTGCCGGCCGGTTCGCCCCGTCGCTGGACATCCCGTTGCGCTCGGTGCTGGCCGCCGTCGTCGGTGGCCTGCTGCTCGGCTATGGTGCGCGCATCGCCTATGGCTGCAACATCGGCGCCTACTTTTCGGGGATCGCGTCGGGCAGCCTGCACGGCTATCTATGGGCGGTCGCCGCGTTTGCCGGCAATGTGCTTGGCGTCCGGTTGCGGCCGTGGTTCTTCCTCGAGCGTTCGTCGATCCGTCGCAACGACGGCTGACACACGTTTCCGCCCGTAAAAAGTGCGCGGCTGCGGCATTTTAAAGGCCGCGCCGCGCCAGCGCCGCAATTCGGTTAAACTTCCGTCAGGTTCGGTTAATATTTGCAATCGGACACGACGGGGGCCCGCGTAAACACATTGGTTACCATAATTCGTCATTCTATCAGCTATCCGGCAGACACGACTGGGCCACGCATCTTGCGGTCCGCTCGCTGCCGACAGGTTCCGTGCGGCGCAGCTTTGTCAGCGCCGCAAGTTCGAGTAGCGGGTAGAGGGTGACGCGTATCATGGCATCGGCAATCGCGGCGAGACGTTCCGCCTCCAAGTCTTCCAGGCGCGCCGCGCAGCCGGCCAAGGTCTCTGCACCGCGCAAGCTCTTGAAGGGTACCGCAGCCATCGGCCTGACGCTGATGGTCGGTGGCTGGATGGTCGGTGCTCTGGCAACCGTCCAGAACATGGGCTCGCTCAAGCCGGCAGCCTTCGCCCACGACCTGCGTGCCTCGCTCGACCTCAAGCCGCTCATCGCACCCGCGTCGGCCGGCGAGCGGGCGCTGCGCATCGCGAAATTCTCCCGCCTGACCGCCGCTGCCGATCCCAAGTCCGCTCGCTTGCAAGGTGCAACGCTCGCACATCTGGAAGCGCGTCGTCCGGCAGAAGATAACGTCAAGGGGTCGCTGGCGCTCGCTCTTGCGCGCGCCGAGGCCGAGAAGCAGTTCGCCACGCTGGCCGACAAGCGCCCGACCGCCGACGAGCTGAAGGTGGCGATGGCGGCAGCCATGCAGGAAACCGTGCTTGTCGCGCCGCCGACCGAGACCGCGTGGGACGCATCGCCGGCAGGCAATGCAGACGGCGGAGAGGTGGAGATTGCCGATCTGCAGAGCCCGGCGGAATTGGCCGTTGCCAATGCCGTCGGTCCGACAGAAGACGACAGCCTGCCGATGGCCGGCCCGCTGCCGATCACCCGGCCGCCGTCCAACGCGCTGGCTATGGTCATTGCGCCTTCGGCTGCCAAGCCCTCGACGCGGGATGCCAAGCCCGACGCCGCGGACGCTGCCGACGAGAGCGAAGACGAAGCGCCGAAGGTGCTCGCCTATGCCCGCCCCGAAAATCCGATGAAGAGCGCGGCCCGCTCCGTTCCGTGGCCGGACCGCGGCGTCAAGATCGCTGTCTACGACATCACCAACGGCGTCGTTCACATGCCGAATGGCGAGAAGCTCGAGGCCCATTCAGGTATCGGCAACATGCGCGACAATCCGAAGTTCACGCATGTGAAGATGCGCGGGCCGACGCCTCCCGGCACCTACAAGCTGTCGATGCGCGAAAAGCCGTTCCATGGCGTCGCCGCCATCCGCCTGACCCCGACCGACGGCGTAGCACCGCTTGGCCGCACCGGCCTTTTGGCCCACACCTACCTGCTGCGCAGCGCGCCGGGCGATTCTCACGGCTGCGTCGCATTCGCCAATTACGACAAGTTCCTGAAGGCATTCCGGCGTGGCGACGTCACGCACATGATCATTATCAATCGCCATGACGGCAGCGTGCCGACGGCGGCGCTGCGCAAGATCAACCCGCGCGGCTCATCGCCGGCGACATCGACGGCCGAGAGTGGCGACGGTCGCCGCACGCTGGTCGACTACCTGAAGGGCGACGGCTAACAGCCGTCGTCAGCCCAGAAGATCTTTGGCGATGCGCATGAAGATGCGGGCACCAACCGGGATCAAGCCATCCGGAAAATCATAGTCCGGGTTGTGGAGCGCCGCGTAGCCGGCGCCGGCGCCGAGAAACAGCATCGCCGATTTCAACTTATCGCCGAACCGGCCAAAATCCTCCGAAGCCCTGAACGTCTCTCCCGCCTCGTGGGACAGGCCTTCGCCATCGAGCGCTGCTCGGATGATCGACACGGCATCCGCATCATTGGTGCAGTGGCGGAATTCGTCGTGGTAGCTGAAATCGACCTGCAAGCCGTGGCGCTCTGCCGCCTCGCGCGCGAGCGCTTCCGCTTTGGCGCGCAGCGCGGCCATGGCGCCGTCGGACACAGTGCGCAGCGTTACCCAAACCTCTGCTGATCCCGGTGCAATGCCGAAGGCCGGTTCGCCGATGCTCACATGGGTAACCGTCGTCAGCACCAGATCATCCGACTGGAGGCTACCCGTGCGCAGCGCCGTCAGTGCCGGGATGAGATCCGCGACAGCCGGGGCCGGCGACGTGCCGGTTTCCGGCATCGAGGCATGCGCCGTCTTTCCCGTCAACTTGATCTTCAGCCCGCACGAGGCGCAGTTTGCCGGTCCGGCCTTGATCCAGCTGTGTCCGAAGGCGATGCCCGGCATGTTGTGGAGAGCGAAGGCATAGTCCGGATTGAGCGCGGCGAAGCGAGGATCGGCCAGCACTGCTGCAGCGCCGACGCCATTCTCTTCCGCCGGCTGGAACAGCAGGATCACGCGGCCGCTCGTCGGTCTCTGGCGGCCGAACGCGCGGGCGAGGGCCGCAAGAATGGCCATATGGCCGTCATGACCGCACATATGGCCCTTGCCGGGGATCTGCGAGCGGTGCGCGACCGTGGTGATCTCCTCGATCGGCAGCGCGTCGAGTTCAGCGCGAAACATCACCGTCGGACCGGGATCGTTGCCCTGGTACACGGCAACAATGCCGGTCCCACCGAGACCCGAAACAAGCTCGTCCGGCTCTGTCGCGGCCAGCAAGCTCACCACCTCGGCTGCCGTTCGGTGCTCGTCGCCGGAGACCTCCGGCATGGCGTGCAGCTTGCGGCGCCAGGCGGTGATGTCCAGGACGTCCTGATCGCTGAGGAACATGGTGGCCTCCCGTGTGGAAGGTTCAAGACCTAGCCGGGCAGCGCGGCAAGGGCAAGCCGGGCAAATCGCCCGCTTACCACTCGATGCCGATCTTGCCGAAGTGCGCGCCGCTTTCCTCGTAGCGAAACGCGTCAGCGAGCTGCTGCAGCGGAAAGACCCGGTCGATCACCGGCCGGAGGATGCCCGTATCGAGAGCGCGGACGAAATCCTGCTGGTGGCGGCGGCTGCCGACAATGATACCGGAGAGGATCGCCTGCTTGCCCATCAGGGCGGCGGTCGGAACGTCGCCGCTGATGCCGGTCAGGACGCCGATCAGGGTGATGCGGCCGCCCATGGCGACTGCCTGGATGGATTGGGCAAGTGTGCCGGGACCGCCGACTTCCACAACGTGATCGATGCCCCGTCCGCCGGTCCAGTCCAGGATCTCTTTGCCCCAGTCCGGCTGGCGCTTGTAGTTGACGGTAAATTCCGCGCCAAGTGCGCGTGCCCGCTCGAGCTTCTCGTCCGATGACGAGGTTATGGCGACGCGGGCGCCCATGGCCCGGGCGATCTGCAGGGCATAGATGGAGACGCCTCCGGTGCCGAGCGCCAGCACCGTGTCGCCGGCCTTCAGCTTGCCGACTTCGACCAGTGCCCGCCAGGCCGTCAATCCGGCGGTGGTGATGGTGGCCGCCTCGGCATGGCCAAAGCCCTTCGGCGCGTGGGTGAAGGCCGTCGCCGGCCGGACGGCAAATTCGGTTGCGAAGCCGTCTATGCCATCGCCCGGCACGCGGGAGAAACCGCCCGAGAGAGGCGGGCCATCCTGCCAGTCCGGGAAGAAGCAAGAGACGACATGATCGCCGGTCTTGAATTCATCGACGCCGGCGCCGACGTCTTCCACCACGCCAGCGCCATCGGCCAGCAGTACGCGCCCGTCGCTCGGCATCTTGCCGCTCGCCACGCCATAATCGTGGTAGTTGATCGAGCTGCCATGCAGGGCGACGCGGATTTCTCCGGGCCCCGGGCGCCCGGGGTCAGGCAGGTCAACGCGCTTCAGGGCGTCCAGTCCGCCCGGTGCGGTAACGATGGCTCTCATGGCAAGGCTCCTCGGTCGGCAGGTCGGTTCACACCGGATGACCTAGCGGGGAAGCCGTGCTGGGCAAGGGTAATATGGAGGCGCCGGAGCGCCTCCATTCACCGTTCAGTGGCGCAGGCCGCTGACGATCTCGAACATCTTGTCCATGTTGCCGCTTTCGGCCGCATAGCGCAGCGGCTTGCAGCGCTCGACGATGACTTCCTCGGCGTTCGGCTGCGTCGTCAGGATCTCCATCACCTCGTCGATGAAATCCTTAAGCGGCATTGCCGTCGGGTCGTTTGCCTGATGCTCGCCCAGCAGCGTCGTCTGCACGTAGGGCGGAGCGATCTCGATCACCCGCACCGGCGTCTCCACGAGTTGACGGCGCAACCCCATCGAATAGGAGTGGATCGCCGCCTTGGTGGCGGAATAGGTCGGCGTTGCGGCCATCGGCACGAAGGCAAGGCCGGACGATACGGTGAGGATCGCCGGGTTCTCCTGGTTCAGCAGGTGGGGCAGGAGGGCCGCGGTCAGCCGGATCGGGCCGAGCAGATTGGTGGCGATGGTTTCTTCCGCGGCCGCCAGATAGTCCGGCGCCGCGGTCAGCGTCTCTTGCTTCATGATGCCGGCATTATGGATCACGACGTTGATGCCGGGATGCGCGCGCACTGCCTCCTCGGCAAATGCCTTGATGCTGTCGGCATCGGTCATGTCGACGGTGAGTGCCGCCATGCCGGGATTGGCGGACGTGACCTCGTCCAGCGTCTGGCGCCTGCGGCCGGAAATGATCACCTGGTTGCCGAGCCGGTGAAACGCTTCGGCAAGCGCGCGGCCGATGCCGGAGCCGCCGCCGGTGATGAGAATGGTGTTGCCTGTCGTCTGCATGATCGCGATCTCCTAGATGATTGCAAAGACAGGAGATATGGCGCATCCTCTCTTTCCGGAAGAAGGCACCGGAAAGTTCTATACGCACCATAAGGAGAGTGTCTGTGAACCAGGCTGTTGCGGGCGGAAAAAGTTACGGCATGGCGCGGGATCTGGACGAGGAGATCGATCCGGCGCTGGAAGAGCTGGTGCGCGGCATCATCGGCCAGGTGGCCGACAAGTGGACGATGCTGATCCTCGAGGAGCTGGAGGCGCGCGGCACGCTGCGGTTTACCGAGCTCGGTCGGCATGTCGGCGGCATCAGCCAAAAAATGCTGACCAAGACGTTGCGCGACATGGAGAGAGACGGACTGGTCTCGCGCACCGTCCACCCGGTGATCCCGCCGCATGTCGACTATACGCTGACCGACCTCGGCCACAGCCTCGGCGAAGCCTTCTGCGGCGTCTGGATCTGGGCCGAAAAACACCACGCCACGATCGAGGCCGCCCGCGCCGCGTTCGCGGGGCGGGCGGGCGGGGTAGGTAACGCGGTTGAAGAGGGCGTTAGGCTACAGGCGGCTGCGCCTGAGCGGTGGCAATTGACTACCGAAGTTTAGTCGCGTCGCAGACTGACCAAGCTCCTCACAGCTTCTCCACGAACCCGTCCAGCACGCGTTTCTGGCCGGCCTTGTCGAAATTGATCGTCAGCTTGTTGCCCTCGATCGTCGAAATGTTGCCGTTGCCGAACTTGATGTGGAAGACCCGGTCGCCGACGGAGAAGGCCGAGGGCGTGTCCGATACCGACTTCGCCACCAGTTCGCCGTCGATGGTCTTCGTCCGCGGTCCGCTTTCGCCGTAGCCGATGCGTTCCACGGCATGGCCGGAGCGGGTGCCCCAGTTGTCGCGGGTGGCGTCGGTCTTGTTGGCCTGTGCGCGCTTCCAGCCGGGCGTCGAATAGGTGTTGGCAAACGGATCGGCCTTGTCGAAGCGTGACTGGCCGTAGCCGCCGCGCCCGCCACCATAGCCGCCGTAGCCACTGTCAGAGGCGGCCACGTCGACATGGGCCGGCGGCAGTTCGTCGAGGAAACGTGACGGCATGGTCGACTGCCAGAGGCCGTGGATGCGGCGGTTGGAGACGAACCAGATGTGGCAACGATGCTTTGCGCGGGTGATGCCGACATAGGCGAGGCGCCGCTCTTCCTCCAGCCCTGAGCGACCGCCCTCATCGAGCGCCCGCTGGTGGGGGAACAGGCCTTCCTCCCAGCCGGGCAGGAAGACGGTGTCGAATTCCAGACCCTTGGCCGAATGCAGCGTCATGATCGAGACCGCATCCATTTCCTCGTTCTGCTCGGCGTCCATCACCAGTGAAACGTGCTCAAGGAAGCCGCGCAGGCTCTCGAAGCTCTCCATCGAGCGGACGAGTTCCTTCAGGTTGTCGAGCCGGCCCGGCGCTTCCGCCGACTTGTCGTTCTTCCACATGTCGGTATAGCCCGACTCTTCGAGGATCTGCTCGGCAAGCTCGGTATGTGTCGTGGATTCAAGCCGTTCGCTCCAGCGCCTGAAATTCTGAATCACGTCGAACAGCGCCTTGCGGGCCTTCGGCTTGACCTCGTCCGTCTCGATAAGGTCGCTGGCGGCAGCCAGCATCGGCACGTCGCGGGCACGGGCATAGTCGTGCAGCGTGCGGATGGTGGTGTCGCCGAGGCCGCGCTTCGGGGTGTTGACGATGCGCTCGAAAGCGAGGTCGTCGGCCGGCTGGCAAACGAGCCGGAAGTAGGCCATCGCGTCGCGGATCTCGAGGCGCTCGTAGAAACGCGGGCCGCCGACCACCCGGTAGTTGAGGCCGAGCGTGACGAAGCGGTCTTCGAACTCGCGCATCTGGAACGAGGCGCGCACGAGGATGGCCATGTCGTTGAGCTTGTGCTTGACGCCATTGCCGTCACCGCGCTGCAGCCGCTCGATTTCTTCGCCGACGGCGCGGGCTTCTTCTTCCGAATCCCAGGCGGCGTGGACGATGACCTTTTCGTCGTCCGGATCGGTGCGGTCGGTGAACAGCGTCTTGCCGAGGCGCCCTTCGTTATGGGCGATCAGATGCCCGGCGGCGCCGAGGATATGCTCGGTGGAGCGGTAGTTGCGCTCCAGCTTGATGACGCGGGCGCCCTGAAAATCCTTCTCGAAGCGCAGGATGTTGTCAACCTCGGCGCCGCGCCAGCCGTAGATCGACTGGTCGTCGTCGCCGACGCAGCAGACGTTCTGCGCGACGTCCTTAGGACGCTGGGCCAGCAGCCGCAGCCACATGTACTGGGCGGTGTTGGTATCCTGGTACTCGTCGACGAGGATGTAGCGGAAGCGCTGGTGATAATCCTTCAGCACGTCCGGATGGCGACGGAAAAGGTCGATCGGATGCAGCAGCAGGTCGCCGAAATCGCAGGCGTTCAGCGTCTTCAGGCGCGCCTGGTAGGCGGCGTAGAGCTCGCGGCCCTTGCCGTTGGCAAAGGCGCGCGCATCGCCTTCCGGAATATCCTTCGGCGTCAGCCCCTTGTTCTTCCAGCCGTCGATCATGCCGGCGAACTGGCGGGCCGGCCAGCGCTTGTCGTCCAGGCCCTCGGCCTGGATCAACTGCTTGATCAGGCGGATCACGTCGTCGGTATCGAGAATGGTGAAATCCGACCGAAGACCGACAAGCTCGGCGTGGCGGCGCAGAAGCTTGACGCCGATCGAGTGGAAGGTGCCGAGCCAGGGCATGCCCTCGACAGCGCCGCCGACCAGAACGCCGATGCGCTCCTTCATCTCGCGCGCCGCCTTGTTGGTGAAGGTGACGGCAAGGATCTGGCTGGGATAGGCGCGGTTGGTCGCCAGGATATGGGCGATCCGGGTGGTCAGCACGCGCGTCTTGCCCGTGCCGGCACCGGCCAGCACGAGCACCGGCCCGTCGACGGTCTCGACCGCTTCGCGCTGTTCCGGATTGAGGCCCGAGAGATAGTCGCCGGCGCTCTTCTGGTCGCGCGCCGCCATCGCCCGTGCCGCGATGCCAAGCCCTGCGGGGTGAGGCGGCGCGGACTGGGCCTGCACCTGGCCGGATTTCTGCCGGGGCGTGTGATCCGGTTCCTCGTCGAAGAACGGAATGTCGTCGAAACTGTTCGTCATGCGGCCAATCTAATGATTCCGGTAGAACAAGGCCATAGTTGATGTTCTGGTTTTATTCCAGATCCGGCCTTTCCCGCAGCAAAAACCGGGAACCGGCAATGCAGCTGCCGCTTTGTTCGGCACCGACAACAGGCCGATGCGCTTGCTTTCGCCGCAACGTTACAATTCGGCAAGGTTGGCAATCCAATGTTGCCTCTCCATTCGTAACACAGGATACTTGGGACACGTGTCGTTCCCCCCAATCGGAGTTGTGAATGCGAATCTGGAAGCAGTTGCTGCTCAGCCTGGCAGTGTTGATGGCCGGTGTCTTCGTCTGGCTGCTGATCAGCCCGAGCGCCGGTGCGACCCTGGTTCGCTTCGGTGTTCCGCAGCAACTGGTGGCGCTGGTGCATGCTCCAGCGCCGGCCGCCGAAGCGCCGGCCGGACAGGGCGCCGGCCGCGGCAGCCAGTCCGCAGGACAGGGTGGTGGCCAGGGCGGCAGCGGACGCGGCACGCTCGTCGTCGCCGTGCCTGTGGTGACCGGCACCGTCAACGACCGGCTGTCGGCCATCGGCAGCGGCGAGGCGATCCAGTCGGTCGTCGTCATGCCGCAGTCAGCCGGGACGATCGAAGAGATCCGCGTGGCGGCCGGCCAGGCCGTGAAGAAGGGCGATGTGCTGGCCCGTCTCGATGACGAGGAACAGCTCATCGAGCGCGACAAGGCGCAGGTCACCTTGAGCAGCGCGGTCGAGAAGTCTAACTCCTACAAGAACCTGCAGTCGATGCCGCGGCTCGATGTGCTCGATGCGCAGATCGCCGAGAAGTCGGCACGCCTGGCGCTCAGCACCGCCGAGTTCAACCTGCGCCGCCGCGACATCGTCGCGCCGATCGACGGCATCGCCGGCATCGTCGCGGTCAATGTCGGCGACAACGTAACGACGCAGACGACCGTGGTGATGCTGGACGACCGGTCGCAGATCCTCGTCGACTTCTGGGCGCCTGAGCGCTTCGTCACGTCGCTGCGTCCGGGCATGCCGGTGGAGGCGACATCGGTCGGGCGGGCCGGGGAGATGTTCAGCGGCACGATCGAATCGATCGACAACCGCGTCGATGCTGCCAGCCGGACCATCCGCGTGCGGGCCCGCATTGCCAACGACAGAGACCTTTTGCGCGCCGGCATGTCGTTCAGCGTCGCCATGCGCTTTCCCGGCGATAGCTATCCGGCAGTCGATCCGCTGTCGGTCCAGTGGGATGCCGACGGCTCCTATGTCTGGCAGGTGGTCGACAACAAGGCGAAGAAGGTGCGCGTCAATATCGTTCAGCGCAATCCAGACACGGTGCTCGTCGATGCGGACCTGCACGACAAGGATCTGGTCGTGACCGAAGGCCTTCAGCGTGTGCGTGAAGGCCAGCCGGTGCGCATCCAGGGCGCGACGCAGCAGGTGGCGGAGGCTGAGCGGACATGAGCGATACGACGGACACGACGCCCGACGCAGCCAAATCGACCTTCACCGCGCTTTTCGTCCGCCGACCGATCCTGGCGGCCGTGATCAACACGCTTCTGGTGGTGGCCGGTCTTGCCGCCTTCGTCGGCGTCGAGGTGCGGGAGCTTCCCGACGTCGATCAGCCGGTGATCACCGTGCGGACTACCTATGACGGCGCCGCTCCGCAGACCGTCGACCAGGAACTGACGCAGGTGATCGAGGGCGCGGTGGCGCGGGTCAGCGGCCTGAAGACGCTGTCGTCGGAATCGCAGTTCGGCTCCAGCCGCGTGACGATGGAATTCAGCGACACGGTCGATCTTGCGGTTGCCGCCAACGATGTGCGCGATGCCATCGGCCGGGTGTCCAACCAGATCCCCGACAATGCCGACGAGCCGCGCATTATCAAGGCCGACTCGGATTCGCAGCCGATCATGCGGCTAGCGGTGACATCCTCGACGCTGTCGATGGAAGACCTGACGCTCTTGGTCGACAACGAGATCACCGACCGGCTGGCGGCCGTCGAGGGCGTTGCCGACGTCGAGCTCTACGGTGACCAGGAAAAAATTTTCCGGGTCGACATCAATCAGGGGGCGCTGGCCAGCCGCGGCCTGACGGTGGCCAATATCATCACTGCGCTCTCCAGCGCTGCACTTGACGTTCCAGCCGGATCGCTGACCAGTCGCACCCAGGACATCGTCGTTCGCGCGACGGCGAACCTGTCGACGCCGCAGGATTTCGAGAACGTCCTGATCAAGGACAATATCCGTCTGCGCGACGTGGCAAGCGTCATGCTGGGTCCGGATGAGGGGACAACGACACTGCGGTCGAACGGCGTGCAGGGCGTCGGCCTCGGTATCATCCGCCAGGCGCAGTCCAACACGCTGAACATCTCGACGGGCGTCGCAGCCGCGGTCGCCGAGTTGCAGGCGGCGCTGCCGGAAGGCACGCGTGTCGTCATCACCTCCGACGACGCGGTGTTCATCCGAGGCGCACTGCACGAGGTCGAGCTGGCGCTTGGCCTGTCGGCAATGATCGTCGTGGTGGTTCTCTATCTCTTCCTGCGCGACTGGCGGGCGACGCTGATCCCGGCGCTGACCATGCCCGTTGCCCTGATCGGTACGCTGACGGCGATTTATCTCGTCGGCTTCTCAATCAACATCCTGACGCTGCTGGCCATCGTGCTGGCCACCGGGCTTGTGGTGGACGATGCGATCGTCGTCCTCGAAAACATCGTCCGGCGACGGTCGGAAGGTATGGGCCCACGCGCAGCCGCCGTCCTGGGTACCCAGGAAGTGTTCTTTGCCGTCCTGGCAACCACCGCGACGCTGGCGGCCGTCTTCATTCCGCTGTCCTTCCTGCCTGGCCAGTTGGGCGGACTGTTCCGCGAGTTCGGCTTCGTGCTGGCCTTCGCCGTGGCTCTGTCTTCGGTGACGGCACTCACGCTCTGTCCGATGCTGGCGTCGCGAATGCTGACCAAGCCGATGAGCGAGCCGAAAGGCTGGCTGTCGAGCTTCGGCGACCTGTTCGCCAGCACCTATGCGAGATGCCTGCGGTTCTGCCTCAACGCGCCGCTGGTGGTGATCACCTTCTCGCTGTTCTTCTCGTTTGCCGCCTTCACCGCCTTCGGGCTGGTGAAGAACGAGCTGACGCCGATGGAAGACCGCTCGATGGTGATGATGCGGCTGACCGCGCCGCAGGGCGTCAGCCTCGATTACACGCAGGACCAGCTGAAGCGCGTCGAGGAAAACCTCCAGCCGCTCGTGGATTCCGGCGAGATCCGCAACATCTTCTCGGTTTCGGGCATGAACGGCTCGACCAACAGCGGCTTCATGGTGCTGACACTGGCGCCATGGGAAGAGCGTGCCCGCACGCAGAACCAGATCGTCACCGACATCAACGCGGCGACGGCCCGCGTGCCGGCGGTGCGCGGCTTTGCCATCCAGTCGAACAGCCTGCGCATTCGCGGTGCCGGTAGCGGCTTGCAGGTGGCGCTGGTCGGCAACGAGCATGCGAGCCTGACGGCTGCTGCCATCAAGCTGGTCGAGGCGATGGAGGGCAGCGGCTCTTTCGACACGCCGCGTCTCGACAACGAGCCCACCCAGGCACAGCTTTCGGTCTCGATCGACCGCGAGCGGGCATCGGACCTCGGCATAGACATTACCGGTCTGTCGGCCGCGATGCAGGCGCTGCTCGAAGGCCGGTCGGTGGTTGACGTGTTCGTCGATGGCGAGGCCCTGCCGGTCAAGCTGCTGTCTTCGACGCAGCCGCTCAACGATCCGACCGATCTCGAAAACATCTTCCTGCGCACCGGCGACGGCAAGGTCGTGCCGATGTCGACCATCGCCACGCTGAAGGAAGGCGCCGTCGCGCCGCGCCTCAACCGCGAACAGCAGCTTGCCGCGGTTTCGCTGTCGGCAAGCCTCAAGGATGGCGTGTCGCTGGGGCAGGCGCTCCAAGAGGTTCAGGCGCTTGCCCAGCCGCTGCTGCCGGCTGGCGCTCGCCTGATGCCGCTGGCGGAGGCCAAGACGCTCGGCGAAAACTCCAGCGGAATGGCGGTCACCTTCGGCTTCGCCATCGCCATCATCTTCCTGGTGCTGGCCGCCCAGTTCGAGAGCATCCTGTCGTCGGTGATCATCATGACGACGGTTCCGCTCGGGCTTGCCTGTGCCGTCATAGCGCTGCTGGTCACCGGCTCGACGCTCAACGTCTACAGCCAGATCGGTCTCGTGCTGCTGGTCGGGGTCATGGCCAAGAACGGTATCCTGATCGTCGAGTTCGCCAACCAGTTGCGTGATCGCGGCGTGGCGGTGCGCGATGCGATCGAGCGGGCCTGCAGGATCCGGCTTCGGCCGGTGATGATGACGATGATCGCAACGATCCTCGGCGGCGTGCCGCTGGTCTTCGCACAAGGCGCCGGCGCCGAGGCGCGCATAGCGCTCGGCTGGGTGATCGTCGGCGGACTGGGACTGGCGACGCTGGTGACGCTGTTCATCACGCCCGTCGCCTATCTGCTGCTCGCCCGCTTCGCAAAGCCCCATGCGCATGAGCAGCAGCGTCTCGAGGACGAGTTGGAGCGGGCCGCCAACCGGGCCGCCAACGAAGAGACAAAGCCGCCACTGCTGGCGGCAGAGTGACCGACAAGCCCTTGTGATTGCTGCGAAGAGGTCGCCGGGCGGCTCTCCCGCGCTGGACAAAGCACTCATCGTCACCTACCAAATGCCGGGCGACATTCGCCCGGCAGACGCGGAGACAGACGATGGTGATGAGAGACGCATTGAGCGGCCAGCGCAACGACGCAGGGATGGTGGCCGTTCTGGAAATTTTGCGTCAGGAGCTGGGTGATCGTCTGCAGACAGGCCAAGCGTTTCGCGAGCAGCATGCGCACACCACCACCTACCTGCCGAGCCAGCTTCCGGATGGTGTCGTGTTCGCCGAAACGGTCGAGGACGTGAAGACGGTGGTGAAGGCCTGCGCCGCACACCGGGTTCCGGTTATCGCGTTCGGCACAGGCTCCTCGCTCGAAGGTCAGGTGAACGCGCCGTCCGGTGGCGTCTCTCTCGACTTCAGCCGGATGGACAAGGTGCTGCGGGTCTCCGCGGAGGATCTCGACGTGACCGTCGAGCCCGGCGTCACCCGCGAGGCCCTGAATACCTACCTGCGCGATACCGGTCTTTTCTTCCCCATCGACCCCGGCGCCAATGCCTCGATCGGCGGCATGACGGCAACGCGCGCCTCCGGTACCAATGCCGTGCGCTACGGCACGATGAAGGACAATGTCCTGTCGCTGACCGTGGTGACCGCGGACGGCGAAGAGATCACCACCGGCACCCGGGCGCGCAAGTCGTCTGCCGGCTACGACCTGACACGGCTCCTGGTCGGTTCGGAAGGCACGCTCGGCATCATCACCTCGATCACCCTCAAGCTGCAGGGAATTCCGGAAAAGATCGGCGGCGGGGTCTGCGCGTTCCCATCGGTGAAGGCCGCCTGCGATGCCGTCATCATGACTATCCAGATGGGCATTCCCGTCGCCCGCATCGAGCTTCTGGACGAGACGCAGATCCGCGCCTGCAACGCCTATTCGGGCCTCAGCTACGAGGAGAAGTCGACGCTGTTCGTCGAGTTCCATGGAACCGAGGACACTGTGTCCATGCAGTCCGAGCAGTTTGCCATGATCGCCGAGGAGTGCGGCGGCGAGACCTTCCGCTGGACCGGTGATGCGCAGGAGCGCGCCAAGCTGTGGAAGGCGAGGCATGACGCCTACTGGGCATCGCGGGCGCTTGCGCCCCACCTGAACGGCCTGTCGACCGATGTCTGCGTGCCGATCTCCAGGCTCGCCGATTGCGTGGCCGAGACCCATGCCGACATCGTTGAGAACGGCTTTCTGGCGCCGATCGTCGGCCATGCGGGCGACGGCAACTTTCACGTGCTGATCCTGTTCGACGACAAGGATCCGACCGACATCGAGCGGGCCGAAGCTTTCGTCGAGCGGCTGAACCGCCGCGCGCTGTCGATGGACGGGACCTGCACCGGCGAACACGGCATCGGCCAGGGGAAGATGAGCTTCCTTGAGCAGGAGGCGGGTCCGGCGCTGGCGCTGATGCGGTCGATCAAGACGGCTCTCGATCCGCACGACATCTTCAATCCCGGCAAGATCCTGCGCCCGCAGGCTTGAGTATCCCGTAAAGGAAGGGTTGCCCCATTTTCGGGTGCAACTAAACTGGTCGTTCAGACCAAGGAGAGTGGCGCGGTGCTCGGACGGATAATGCTGGTGATCGGCGGCCTTGTCGTCGTCGCGTTGTTTACCGCCTTGCTGGCGCCGTTCTTCGTCGACTGGTCCGATTTTCGCCGTGACTTTGAAAATCAGGCGAGCCGCATTCTTGGCAAGAAGGTCACGGTCCACGGAACCGTGGATGCCAGGATCCTGCCGTTTCCGTCGGTGACGATGACCGATGTGCGCGTCGGCCAGGACGTCGACGGAACGCCGCTTGTGCAGGTGGCGCAGTTTTCCATGGACATGGAGCTGGCGCCGTTCCTGTCGGGCGAGGTACGCATCTTCGACATGCGCATCGACCGTCCGAAGGCGCGCATCCGGCTGTTGAAGGATGGCCGGCTGGACTGGATGCGCGGCAGCCGCCCGGATTTCGTTGCCCGCAACGTCGTCCTGGAAGGCGTACATGTCACCGGCGCCGAGATTGCCTTCATCGACGAAGCAACAGGGCGCAACCGCAACGTCACGGGGATGACCGCCGACATGTCGGCAAGCTCGCTTGCCGGTCCCTGGCGGGTGGAGGGCAATGCGACGCTGGACGGCCGGGAATCGAAATTCTCGCTGTCGAGCGGCGCGCCCGAGGCGGGCGTCGTTCCGCTGCGGATGAAGATCTGGCCGGATATCCAGCCTGTCGAGGTCCAACTGGACGGGGCGCTGTCGGTTGCCGAAGCACGGCCGCAGTACAAGGGCGATTTCGGTCTCTCCTTCCTCGATCAGCCGATCAATCCGGTGCTGCCGCAGGGCGCCAAGCCGCCACCGCCGCCACGCACGCGCGGCAAGTTCGAGCTCACCAACGACCGGCTGCGCGTGCCGGAATACCGCATCGAGATCGGCGCGGTCGACAACCCTTACGTGATCACCGGCGAGGCGACGCTGGATACCGGAGACAAGCCGGAGTTCCTGCTCACCGCCGACGGCCAGCAGGTGGACGTGAACCGGCTGACGGCCGACCTGATGCGCGGCAAGACGGCGCGCAATCCACATGTCTCGGCGCAGCACCGGCTCAATGCACTGATCGAGATGGCAGCGCGTATCCCGATCCCACAGGTGCCGGGCAAAGCCAGCATCCGCCTGCCGGCGATCGTCGCCGACGGGACGACGGTGCGCGACGTGCGGCTTGACGTACGACCGGCGGGAGACGGTTGGACGGTCGAGAATGCCGTCGCGACGCTGCCGGGACGGACGCAGGTGGAGGCCAACGGGCAGTTGTCGCTCGCCGGCAACGCATCGTTCATCGGCCGCATGCTGCTTGCCTCCAACCAGCCGTCGGGCTTCTCCGACTGGCTGACGGGCCAGGTGGATCCAGCAATCCGCCAGCTGAAGGCGGCCGGCTTTTCGGCCAACGTCAACCTGACGCCGCAGGTCCAGCAGTTTCAGGCTCTGGAGCTTGCGGCCGGCGTCGCGACGCTGAAGGGAAGCCTCGAACGCCGCTCCGCTGGCGAGGAGACCCCGTCGCTGACCGTCGATCTTGCCGGCGACGATGTGGATCTCGACGCGTTGCGGGCGCTGGCATCGCTGCTGACCGGCGAAGATGCAGGCGAAGACGTGCTCGATCACCGGCTGGCTGCGCATGTGAAGGCGCAGCGCCTGACGGCCTTCGGCATCACCGCGCAGGACGTCGAGACGAATGTCGACCTTGGCGACGGCAAGCTTGCCGTCCAGCGGCTGACCATCGGCGATCTCGCCGGTGCAAAGATCAGCGGGCAGGGCAGCGCCGAGGGCTCGCTGCTGGCCTATACCGGCAGTGGCACGCTGGCGTTCGACGCCGCCGATCCGACGGCCTTCGTGGCGATGCTGAGGGACCGACTTCCCGCCCACCCGATCCTCAGCCGTCTTGCGCGTAGCGGCCCTTCGTTTGCCGATACCAGCCTCAAGGCGACCGTCACGCTCGGCGACGGGCTGGACGCCAAGATCAACGGCCAGACGCACGGCAGCCAGATCACCGCGGACATCCGCTCGCCCAACATTTTGGACCTGACCGCCGAGACGATCATCGACGGCAGCCTGTCGCTCGACAACCCGGATGCTGCGGTGATCGCCGCGCAGGCGGGGTTCGATCCGCTGCCCTTCGATGGCGACAGCGATGCCAGCCTGGCACTCGATCTGCATCGGCAGGGCGAGGGACCTGCGAGGGGCAAGCTCGTCTATACGACGAACCGAACCCGGCTCGAAGCTGCGGGCGACTTCGCCGTCGCGGCCGACAGGTTCGGCGAAGGCCAGTACAGCTTCATCGTCAACAGCACGGATCTCGAGCCGACGATGCTGATGGCCGGCATCGGCCTGCCGCAGTTCGGCATGGGGCTTCCGGCCGAAATCAAAGGTCTGCTGAAGGTAGAGCCGCAGACGCTCGAGGCCTCGGAATTTTCCGGCCAGATCGCCGGCAATGCTGTCAGCGGCGCTCTCAGCCTCGATCGCACCGCCAGTCTTCCGACGGTGCGTGGTCGTCTGGCGCTTGGTGCCGTCGACCTCGCATGGCTCGGCGAAGGCATTTACGGGCCGCTGACGGAGGCCGATGGCGATGCGCTGTCGAACAAACCTTTCGCGCTGCCGATCTTTGCCGGCATCGACCTTAGCGTCGACCTGACCGCCGAAAATCTGCGTGGCCTGGACAGGCCGCCGATAACAGACCTCACCGGACGTCTTCTCAGCCGTGCCGGTACCGTCAGCCTGGAAGATGCCAAGGGACAGTGGTCCGGAGGGCAGATTGCCGGACGGTTGTCGATGTCGAACAGCGAAGGTATCGGCGTGTTGCAGACGCGGTTCAGCATCGATAATGCCGATCTGGCGCCGCTTACCTGGCAAAAGGACCGCGAGCCCGTGGCAAGCGGTCGGATCTCGCTGGAGCTTGCCGCAGAGGCAACGGCCAAGACACCTGCCGAACTCCTCTCGGCAGCCAGCGGCTCCGGCGTGCTGCACTTCAACGACCTGACGCTCGGCCGTATCAATCCGGACCTGTTGCCGGCGCTGTTTGTGGCAGCCGATCGCATCGAGGGTGAGGTGACCGAGCCAAAGGTGACCCCGCTGCTGCGCGACCTCGTGCATGCCGGACGGACGGCGGTCGGCTCCGTCGACATGCCGTTCACCATGAGCGGCGGACAATTGCGGGCGCAGAACGTTGCGACCGAGGCCGGTGCGACGAAGCTGACGGGCGAGTTGCGCATCGATCTGGTGCGCCAGGCGCTCGATGGGGTACTGGAGATCGGCTACGACGCCGGTGAGGAAGCCATCGCCGGCGGCGATCCGTCGGTGCGGCTCGCCTATCGCGGACCCATCGAGGCACCGGAGGAGATGGTCTTGGCGGGCTCGATGACCAACTTCCTGTCCCTGCGCGCCTTCGAGCGCGAGCGGCGGCGGGTGGAAACGCTGCAGGCGAGCGTTCTGGAGAAGCAGCGGCTGCGGCGTGAGGTGACGCTCTACACGTTCCAGGACAACGAGCGGCGCGTGGCGCGGGAAAAGGCGCAAGCCGAAGCCCGGGCGAAGGCCGACGAGGAGGCGCGCCAGCGCGCCGAGACGGAGCGCCAGGCGCGCGAACAGCGCGAGCGTGAGGCGCAGACTCCGCAGCTGACCGTGCCGCCGACCGGCGACCTGTTTCGTGGCGATGGTTCGCTGCCGGGCGTCAACGGCAACTAAGATCGGGCAAGACGCAAGCCTAGCCGGTCTGCGGTGGGGTCTCCCGCTTCAGCCAGGCCAGCACGTGCAGCCTGAGGGCTGAGGAGAGGTTGCTGTCGGGATCGCGCCCGTCATCGATCTCGGCGATCAGCGATGCGAGACTGACGCCGCGAACGACGGCAATGCCCTTCAGTTCATCCCAGAAGCCGTCTTCCAGCGAGAAGCTGGTGCGGTGGCCGTGCAGCGTTGCCGAATGCTTGCGGATCATGCCTGCGGCCTACCTGGCTGATGAGGATGCTCATAAAGTGATTCGGAATTCGCCGCCAAGCGACTGATGTTGCTGAAGCCGCGCACGGCGGCTCAGTCGCCGCCATCTTGCCGATCCCCAGGCGGGGCATCGGCCTTTTCGATGCGGCCCTGATCGAGAGCTTTGGCAGCCTTTTCGTTGAGGGCGCCGGTCAGCGACTTTTCCTGCCGCGTACGGCCGAAACTGATGCGGTTCTGCTCCGCCTGCCGCTCTTTTTCCGAGCGCAGCTTCGACTTCCGGGCTTGGCGAAGGTTGACGATCTCGGCGCTCATGCGGCTCTCCGGCAGCGGCCAGCGTGTGGTCGATCAGTGCTTCTTGCGAAACGAATCGAGCGAAACCACGGAACCCTTCTTGTCTTCCTCGGACTTCGGCTCCTCGTCGCCTTCAGGCTTGGCAACCACATCCACCGGGTAGGCGGTGATCTCGGCCGAGGTTTCCTCTTCGTCCGACAGCGGCACCTCGAATTCCAGCTCGAAATTGACCGAAGGATCGTAGAAACCGCGAATCGCGTTGAACGGGATGTACAGGCGCTCCGGCGTATCGGAGAACGACAGACCGATCTCGAAATGCGTATCCGAGACCTTGAGATCCCAGAACTGGTGCTGGACGACGATCGTCATCTGCTCGGCATATTTCGACTTCAGCATCGGCGAGATGCGCACGCCGGGCGCGCCGGTCAGGAAGGTGATGAAGAAATGATGATCGCCAGGAAGGCGGCCGGTCGCGGCAACCTCGGTCAGGACCTTACGGATAACGCCACGTAGAGCGTCCTGCGCCAGAATGTCGTAACGGATATGATCCTGACTCATCGGTGTTTTCTTCCAATCGTATATCGTCGGTTTTGGCCGTGATTTGCTCGGCTCGTTATAGGACACGTGCATGCTCGGCGGAAGCCCCGCCGGAACAAGTGTCATCATCATAACCAAAAACGAAGAGGAGGAGAAGGTGAAGGCTTCTGTTGCCAGGTGCCTTCGGACCCCGCCTCAAGGGGCTAACCTAGAGGACTTGGTTCGGATTTCCCGCACCGCCATTAGGCAGCGAGAGCATAACCCTTAGCGTTGTTGTCGTTTGCAACTACACTTGTGACCCGATAACGGCGGTATCATGCCGAGCAAAAGTTCGATCTTTACGCCCTTGTCGATCCTATTTCGCCCCCATCAAAAGCCGGTCCAGAAGACCGACCGGTTTTTGGTGGAGGCGCCGGGTACCGCCCCCGGGTCCAATAGGTTTATTACACCGACCGTTTATCGCCATATCCGGAGCAAGCCCCGGCAACACCTATATAGGGGCATCTCGCGCGGATGAAAAGAGGCGCCGACATCATTGCTGCGCGCGACGGGGATTCGACGCTGTCCTTCGGGTGCAAGACACCGAATGTCGGGGACAAGCGTATCTCCGGCCCTATATCTTGAGGCGCGCCGACCGTAAGATGGCGCGCCATGGAATCGGCAGGCACAGACGTTCGGCGGACATACGGTGAAACAATATCTCGATCTCCTGCAGCATGTGATGACGACCGGTACCGACCGCGGTGATCGCACCGGCACCGGCACTCGGTCAGTGTTCGGCTACCAGATGCGTTTCGATCTCGCCGACGGCTTTCCGGTCCTGACGACGAAGAAGCTGCATCTGCGGTCGATCATCCATGAACTTCTGTGGTTCCTGAAGGGCGAGACGAACATCGCCTACCTGAAGGAAAACGGCGTTTCGATCTGGGACGAGTGGGCCGACGACAAGGGTGAGCTTGGCCCCGTCTACGGCTACCAGTGGCGTTCCTGGCCGTCGACCGACGGCGGCTCGGTCGACCAAATCGTCAACCTGATCGACGGCATCAAGCGCAATCCGCTTTCGCGGCGGCATATCGTTTCGGCCTGGAATCCGGCGCAGGTGGACGACATGGCGCTGCCGCCCTGCCACTGCCTCTTCCAGTTCTACGTGTCGGGCGACCGGCTGTCGTGCCAGCTCTACCAGCGGTCGGCCGACATCTTTCTCGGCGTTCCGTTCAACATCGCGTCCTACGCGCTGCTGACGATGATGGTGGCGCAGGTGACCGGCTACAAGCCGGGCGAGTTCATCCACACGCTGGGCGACGCGCATATCTATTCGAACCATTTCGAGCAGGCCGAACTGCAGATGCAGCGTCAGCCGAAGCCGCTGCCGACGATGGAGATCAACCCGGACGTCGACGACATTTTTGGCTTCCGCTTCGAGGATTTCGCGCTCGTCGGCTACGAGGCGGACGCGCATATCAAGGCGCCGGTGGCTGTATGAGCGGCGGACCGGTACCGATCGTCATCGTCGCTGCGGTGTCCCGCAACAACGTCATCGGTCGCGGCGGCGACCTGCCATGGCGCCTCTCCACCGATCTGAAGCGCTTCAAGGAGATGACGCTCGGCAAGCCGGTGGTGCTCGGCCGCAAGACGTTCGAGAGTTTCGGCGGCCGGCCGCTTCCGGGCCGCCCGCATGTGGTCGTGACGCGCAATGCCGGTTTTGCCGCCGCCGGCGTCGAGACGGCCGCATCCCTGCCGGAAGCGATTGCCAGGGCGCAGGTTCTCGCCGAGCAGACCGGGGCTGCCGACATCGCCATTATCGGCGGCGGCGA
The DNA here is from genome assembly GCF_059415005.1 of Rhizobium sp. SAFR-030. Classification (NCBI taxonomy): domain Bacteria; kingdom Pseudomonadati; phylum Pseudomonadota; class Alphaproteobacteria; order Hyphomicrobiales; family Rhizobiaceae; genus Rhizobium; species Rhizobium sp. SAFR-030. The sequence continues at coordinate 311,979 of NZ_JBPFDO010000003.1, forward strand.
GATCTACCGCCAGGCGATGCCGATCGCCGACCGGCTGGCGATCACCCATGTGGAGACCGTTATCGACGACGGCGACACGTTCTTTCCGGTGATCGACCACACGATCTTTACAAAAATCGAAGAACAGGCCTTTCCCGCTGGCGAGCGCGATAATTTCCCCACCCGCTTTGCCGTCTATCGACGCCGAGATGATGCGATCTGAAACATTTCGTTACCAAACACCCGGATGTGAGGTTCGGCCGCGTTGAAAGCGGGTCCTGGCATGCCTATAACGGGCAGGAACCCGATCGCCGCCTATGTGACCTGGCATGTCGAGGGGTGGGAGTGACTCGAACAAAGAGGTTTTGATGCCCTGGAGCAATCAGAATGGCGGCGGCCCCTGGGGGGGCGGCGGCGGCAACAATCAAGGGCCGTGGGGCCAAGGCCCCAACCGTCCGCGTGGCGGAGGCGGCAACGGCGGCGGCAATGGCGGCCCCCCGGACCTTGAAGACATCATCCGCCGCAGCCAGGACAGGCTTCGCAGCATCGTTCCGGGCGGCTTCAACGGCGGCGCCTTCGTCATCGTCCTGCTGGTCATCGCGGCGTTCGTCGCGTTCCAGTCCGTCTACACCGTCCAGCCGGACGAGCGCGGCGTCGAGCTGCGCTTCGGCAAGCCGAAGGAAGAGATTGCGGCCCCAGGCCTGCACTACCACTTCTGGCCCTTCGAGACGGTCGAGATCGTCAAGGTTACCGAGCAGCAGCAGAATATCGGCGGACGCGGCAACGCCAATTCCGCCGAGGGCCTGATGCTTTCGGGCGACCAGAACATCGTCAACGTGCAGTTCTCGGTTCTGTTTACCGTCAGCGATCCGGAAGCCTACCTGTTCAATCTCGAAACTCCGGCAGCAACCCTGCAGCAGGTCTCGGAGAGCGCCATGCGCGAAGTGGTCGGACGTCGTCCGGCACAGGACATTTTCCGTGATGGCCGCGAGCAGGTCTCCAACGAGGTGCGTGACATCATCCAGGGGACGATGGACACTTATGGCTCCGGCATCTCCATCAATGCCGTGCCGATCGAGGATGCGGCTCCGCCGCGCGAAGTGGCCGATGCCTTCGAAGAAGTCCAGCGTGCCGAGCAGGACGAGGACCGCTTCGTCGAGGAAGCCAACCAGTACGCCAACCAGAAGCTCGGCCAGGCCCGAGGCCAGGCGGCACAGGTCCGCGAAGAGGCGTCCGCCTACAAGGATCGTGTCGTCAACGAAGCAACCGGTGAGGCGCAGCGTTTCGTGTCGATCTACGACGCCTATTCGACGGCGCCGGACGTGACCCGCGAGCGTATCTTCATCGAAACCATGGAGCAGGTCCTGAAGAACTCCAACACCATCATCCTGGATGAAAAGCAGGGCGCGATCCCGTACCTGCCGCTGAACGAGATGATCCGGCAGAACAATGCGACGAGCGGCACTGCCGTGCGGGGGGCAAACCCGTGAGTTCCAACCGTCTCCCAGCCGTCATCATCGGCCTCGCCCTCATCCTGTTCCTCGTCTACTCGTCTGTGTTCATCGTCAACGAGCGCGAGCAGGCTGTCGTCGTCCGCTTCGGTGAGATCCAGTCCGTCAAATCGGAGCCGGGCATCTACATGAAGCTGCCGTTCGGCTTCATGGATGCCGACCGCGTCCAGTACATCGAAGACCGCGCATTGCGCTTCGACCTCGACAACATCCGCGTCCAGGTCCGCGGCGGCGCCTTCTACGAGGTGGACGCCTTCGTGGTGTACCGCATCGCCGATCCCCGTCGTTTTCGTGAAACCGTCTCCGGCGATCGCGAATCGGCGGAATCGCGCCTGCGCACCCGTCTCGACGCCGCACTGCGCCGGGTCTACGGCCTGCGCAATTTTGGCGCTGCACTGTCTGCCGAACGTTCGGCAATGATGCAGGAAGTCCGCACCGACCTGCAGGCGGCAGCCGAATCTCTTGGCCTCGACGTCCGCGACGTGCGTATCCGCCGCACCGACCTGACCCGCGAGGTCTCGCAGCAGACCTACCAGCGGATGAAGGCCGAGCGTCTCGCGGAAGCCGAACTGATCCGTGCACGGGGTAACGAGCAGGGCCAGCGCCGCCGGGCCATCGCCGATCGTCAGGTCGTCGAACTGGTTTCGGAAGCGCAGCGCGATTCGGAAATCCTGCGCGGTGAGGGCGATGCCCAGCGCAACCGCATCTTCGGCGAGGCCTTCTCGCGCGATCCTGGCTTCTTCGAGTTCTATCGCTCGATGCGGGCCTATGTGGGTGCGCTTGCCGACAAGGGCACGACGATGGTGCTGTCGCCGGACTCGCAGTTCTTCCGCTACTTCAACCAAAGCCAGCGCTCTGGAAGCGGGCCGGAACTGCCGCCGCCAGCGGCTCCGGCGGGACAGCCGGCGACACCGCCGGCAGGTCAGCCGGTCGCCCCGGAAAACGGTGCGGCTCCGGCCCGGCCGTAAACCTCAATCGATCCTGCGAAGGGCGGCCACGAGCCGCCCTTCGCTCTTCTGAGCTCCTGCTCATGCAATCTCCTGGGGGCTCGCGAAAAGGTCACTTCCCCTGTCTTCATTCCGCCGTATGCTTGGCGTCAGGTGGCGATATTTCAACCGAGGATGCCTGATGGTGAACTCCCTTCGATTGTCCTTGCGGCATTCCCTGGCGACCGTGATGGCGCTGACCTTGATCGGCGGATCGGGCGCTCCCGCCCTGTCGCAGACGACGACACCGGCGGCTGCGACGGCTGCTCCGGCACCGGCAAGACAGAACGGCGCGGGTCCGGCATCCGTCGCCGACCTTGCCGAGGGGCTGCTCGACGCCGTCGTCAACATTTCCACCTCGCAGAGCGTCAAGTCGGGCGGCAACGGTCCGCAGCCGGTGGTTCCGGATGGCTCGCCGTTCCAGGAGTTCTTCGACGATTTCTTCGACGGGCAGGGCAATCAGCAGGGCAACCGCAAGGTCAATTCGCTGGGCTCCGGCTTCGTCATCGATCCATCCGGATACGTGGTCACCAACAACCACGTCATTGAAGGCGCCGACGATATCGAGGTGATCTTCCCGAACGGCAACAAGCTGAAGGCGAAGCTCGTCGGCACCGACACCAAGACCGACCTTTCGGTATTGAAGGTCGAGCCGAAGGCGCCTCTGAAGGCGGTCAAGTTCGGCGATTCCAAGCAGATGCGCATCGGCGACTGGGTGATGGCCATCGGCAACCCGTTCGGCCTCGGCGGATCGGTCACCGTCGGCATCATCTCGGCGCGTGGCCGCAACATCAATGCCGGTCCCTACGACAATTTCATCCAGACGGACGCGGCAATCAACAAGGGCAATTCCGGCGGCCCGCTGTTCAACATGTATGGCGACGTGATCGGCATCAACACGGCGATCATCTCGCCGAGCGGCGGTTCGATCGGCATCGGGTTCGCGGTGCCGACGGAACTGGCGCAGAACGTCGTGCAGCAGCTGATCGATTTCGGCGAAACGCGGCGCGGCTGGCTCGGCGTGCGTATCCAGCCTGTGACCGACGACGTGGCGGAAAGCCTCGGGCTTGAGGGAGCGCGGGGAGCGCTGGTGTCCGGCGTCATCAAGGGCGGACCGGTCGACAATGGCGTGGTGAAGGCCGGCGATGTCATCCTGACCTTCGACGGCAAGCCGGTGAAGGAGATGCGCGACCTGCCGCTCGCGGTCGCCGAGAGCACCGTCGGCCGCGAAGTCGATGTTGTCCTCATGCGCGACGGCAAGCAGCAGACCGTCAAGGTGACGCTCGGTCGGCTGGAAGACAGCGCCGATGCCGGCGATCCGTCTGATCCGGCGCTTGCCGAAGGCGAACAGCAGACGCCGGACGCCGATGCCGACAAGGGACAGGATGCCGCCGAGGGTCCGGTCGAGGCGTTCGGCATGACGATCGCGGTGCTGGATGATGAACAGCACAAGGCGTTCAAGATCGCCGAAAGCGTCGAGGGCGTGGTGATCACCGCGGTTGCGGCCGGCTCGCCCGCCGCGGAAAAGGGCCTGAAGGCCGGCGAGGTGATCGTCGAGGTCGCGCAGGACTTCATGGCCTCCCCGAGCGATGTTACCGCCCGCTTCGAGGCGTTGAAGGGCGAGGGCCGTCGCAACGCCCACATGATGGTCGCCGGCGCCAACGGCGAACTGCGCTTCGTGGCACTGCCGCTGGAATGAGCGGCAGCAGGCACTCCGGTTCAGCCGGGGTGCCGCGCCAGCTCGGCGGGATTGATCGCCACATAGGTGACGTGGCGCTTCAGGTGCGGGTGGCTGTCTGGTACCCGCGGATGATCGAAATCGAGATTCGGAAAGGCCTTCATTCCGATCCGCTGCATGACGGCGGTGGAACGATGGTTGGAGGCAACCGCGAACGATACGACGCTGCGCAGCCCACGAACCCGGAAGGCATGATCGAGCAGGGCTGCGGCGGCCTCTGTGACATAGCCATGGCCCCAGAAGCGGGTGGCGAGGCGCCAGCCGATCTCGATCATTTCCGGTGGGAAGATGCCCGGCATGTTGGCCGGCGCCAGACCGCAGAAGCCGACAGCCTCCTGCGTCTCCTTCAACTCGACGGCGTAAAAGCCAAGCCCTTCTTCAAGGACCATCGCGTTCACCCGTTCGAAGAGCAGGTCCGATTCGGAGTGATTGCGACGGAAAGGGAAGAATTCCATCACCTTCGGGTCGGCGTTGATTTCGCGAAACAGGTCGCGGTCCTGCTCGAGCCAGCTGCGCAGCAGCAGCCGCTCGGTCTCAAGGATGATGCGTGGTTCTGCCGCGCCGCTCACGGCTTCACGAAATCCGTCTTGCGGTACCCTTGGATGTAGAGAAGCGCGGTCAGATCGGCGTGGTCGATGCGGATCTTGGCCTGGGCGGCGACGGCAGGCTTTGCGTGCAGCGCGACACCGGCACCGGCGAGATCCAGCATGCCAAGGTCGTTTGCGCCATCCCCGACGGCCATCGCGTCGTCGGGCGAGATCCCGAGCCGGGCTGCGATTTCCTGCAGCGCGTCGACCTTCGCCTGCTTGCCGAGGATAGGCTCGGCCACGGTGCCGGTGAGGATGCCGTCTTCCTCAAGCAGCACGTTGGCGCGGTTCTCATGGAAGCCGAGCATCTGACCGATGGGACCGGTGAAAACGGTAAAACCGCCCGATACCAGCGCAGTGTGAAAGCCCTTGGCGCGCATCGTGGCAATCAGTTCCAGACCGCCGGAGGTCAGCGTGATGCGTTTAGCGATGACGTCATCGACGACGCCGACAGGCAGCCCCTTCAGGAGGGCGACGCGCTCCCGCAGCGCCGGCTCAAAGGCGATCTCGCCGTTCATCGCCCGGGCGGTGATTGCCGAGACCTGATCCTTCAGCCCGACGACATCCGCCAGTTCGTCGATGCATTCCTGGCCGATCATGGTCGAGTCCATATCGGCGATCAGCAGCTTCTTGCGGCGTGTTTCCACATCCTGGACGACCACGTCGACCGGTTTGCCGCCGATTGCCGCGCGCAATGCCGCGTAGGACGCCGTCAGATCCGCCTCGTTGCGCAGTGCGATGTCGCAGGCGATGCCATCGGCCAGCCAATAGAGACCGGCGGAATTCACTGCGTCCGCGGCCTGTTCTCCAAGCTTTGCATTAAGGACGGGGTTTGACGGATGGGCAATGAGCGTGGCAACGAGAGCCATGATGACAAACCTTCGGGACGATTGCGAGGCCATCCTGATAACCGGGCCGACGGCCAGCGGCAAGTCGGCGCTCGCCGTGCAACTGGCGCGCAAGCATCGGGGCGTGGTCATCAACGCCGACAGCATGCAGGTCTATGATACGCTGCGGGTGCTGACCGCGAGGCCTTCAGAGGAGGAGATGGATGGCGTCGACCACCTGCTCTACGGACATGTGCCTGCGCGAAACTCCTATTCCACCGGTGACTGGCTGAGGGACGTAGAGCAGCTGTTGCCGGTCCTTCGCCAAGAGGGACGTCTGCCAGTCTTCGTCGGCGGCACGGGTCTCTACTTCAAGGCGCTGACAGGCGGGCTCTCGGAGATGCCGGCCATTCCCGCCGACATCCGCGACCAGTGGCGCAGCCGGTTGATCGCCGAAGGGGCGGAGCCGCTGCACGCGGCGCTTGCGGAGGTGGACCCGGTGATGGCCCGGCGACTTCGGCCGAGCGACGGACAGCGCATCGTGCGGGCGCTCGAAGTGATGGAAGCGAGCGGCCGATCGATCGCCGAACTCCAGGAGCATAAGGGTCCGATACTGATCGATCCGCAGCGGGCCGAAAAGATCATCGTGTTGCCGGATCGCCGGCTCCTGCACGAGCGGATCAATCGGCGTTTTGACCTGATGCTGGACGGCGGGGCTGTCGAGGAAGTTGCGACACTGCGGCAGCTTGATCTGCCGCCCGATGCGCCAGTGCTGCGGGCGATCGGCGTCGCCGAGATCGGTGCCATGCTGAGCGGCGACATGCAGCGGGAGACGGTGGTCGAGCGCGGCTCGGCGCTGACCCGGCAGTATGCCAAGCGACAGATGACATGGTTCCGCAACCAGATGGACGACAGCTGGCGGCGTCTCGATCCGTTTGCCGGCAACTGACGGTCTCGCCTCAGTCCTTGTCGTAGAGGCTGCTCAGCGGCTTGCGCAGCAGGCTTTCCCGCAGCGATCCCTCGCGGCGCACGAGCGTACTCCGTGTCCCCGCAGTGTCATCGACACCAAAGGGACGGAACGGCGACGATGCGGCACTGTCTCGCGGCGGCTCGCGGCGGATGACCCGTGTTTCGGCTGCGGCGGCTGCGTCAAGCCGTGTGCCGGGAAGCATGTCCGGGCGGTAAGGCTCGAGCTCCGGCTGAAGCGTCGGAGGGGCTGTAGCGAGGGTCTCACCGCGCAGTTCTTGCTCCCAGCGCGCCACCTCGGCATCACCGGCATCTGCTTCGGAGCCGCTCACGTCGCGATGGTTGCTGGCGGCCATGCTGCGCTGGAAGCTCGCGATATCCGGTCCGGATACCGCACGCATGCGTGCGACAACGGCGCGCAGATCGACGTTGTCCGGCGTCACTTCGGAGCCCTTGTCGGAAACCCCGTTGGCCTTGGGCAACATGTTCTTTTCGACGCGGGCAAAGTTCATGCGCATCGGAACGGCGATCGCTTCGCCGAATGCGATCGCTTCGCCATTGCCGATCGACGACAGGAAGCTAGTCGTTGACAGAGAGGAATTCGGGATGGCCGAGCGGATGATCTCCTGGTCCCGATCATTGGCGAGCCGCATGGCAAACACTGTCGAGCACTGCGACAGGATGGTCTGGTCGAGTTCGCCGGGCCTCTGGGTGATGACGCCGAGCGACACACCGTATTTGCGGCCTTCCTTGGCGATGCGGGCGATTGCCTGACGGGTGGGGAAGAAGCCGAGTTCGCGGTCGGCCGGAACGTATCGGTGCGCTTCCTCGCAAACCACGAGCATGTGGATCGCGCCGTCGCTCCACAGCGCCAGTTCGAACGACATGCGGCAGAGGATCGAGGCGACGGAATTGACGACTTCCGAGGGAATGCCGGCGAGCTGGAAGGTCGAGATCGGGCGGTCGCCGCCCGGAATGCGGAAGATATGGGCGATGGTCTCCATGATCGTGTCGTTGATCGTGTTGTTGGAGAACATGAAGTGGTAGCGCGGATCGTTGATGGCGGCCGTCAGACGCACCTTCAGCGCCCGCAGCGCCGGCTTTTCGGCGCGTCCCTCGAGCCGCCCGATCCGCTCGTCGATCAGTGCCAGCAGGTCCGCCATCCGGTAGGGCACCGGTGTATCGGCCGTCACCGAGCTTTTTTCCGTGCTGCGGCGCATCAGCGAACTGTCGCCGCCGCGGAAGGCGCGTTTGGCTTCCGGAATGACGTCGCGAAGGATGTCCAGCTCTTCGGGAACCGGCTGCCGGCCGCGGAAGATGACCTCGGCGAATTCGTCGAGGCGCATCAGCCAGAAGGGAAGATCCAGCGTGTCGGTATCGATGACGACTGCCTTGTTGGGGAAGGCGGCAGCGAATTCGTTGTGCGGATCGAGGATAAGAACCCGCAGTTTCGGATCGACCTCGATCGCCTTGTGAAGCAGCAGCGATACGGCCGTCGACTTTCCGACGCCGGTGGAGCCGACAATGGCGAAGTGCTTGGAAAGCATGGACGGGATGTGGATCGCGGCATCGATCGTCTCGTCCTGCGTCAGCCTGCCGATGACGCAGGTATCGGCCTTGCCGGTATCATAGATGCGGATGAGGTCGGCAGAGCGAATGCGGTGGGCGATGGCGCCGAGATAGGGGTAGCTGGTGATGCCGCCGGAAAACTCTTCGCGGCCGTCTTCGCCGACGCGAACCTCGCCGAGCAGTTCAACCTCGATGTGGAACTCGTTGTCGGCGGCTTCCGTCCAGTCCTGCGAGCCGGTGGACATGGAGCAGGTGAGGGCGACGACGCGGTTGTTGCCGACGCTGATCGAGATCAGCCGTCCGACGGACCAGAGTTCGGTGAGATCCGTGGTGCCGCGTTCGGCGACGGCCGCGATCGTCGCGCGCGAGCCGCTGCAGGCCACCACGCGGCCAAGCAGCCGATTGCGGGGATGAAAGCCGTCGCGCCGATCCTGTTCGCCAGCCGAAATCGAGTGCTGAAGCTCGTGGTTACGCAAGAGACGGCCCCTGTACTCGGGCTCAGCCAGGCATTTCACCCAACGGTCACGCGCCCGCTCAAACGGCGACCATAGAGGCGTGCGCTTAACAAGATCTTTCCGCTTCGACGGGCTTCTCCCGAGCTCCGGCCGAGCGAAAGCGGCCTCTGGCGTTTTATTGCGCAATTGCATTGACGAACGGAAATTTTATGACTAACTGTTCGGCCCATGAACAGATCGAACGCACTTATCGTGGTGGGATGGCGCATGGGCAGGACGGAGTAACCGTCCGGCGATAGCCACCCATGCGCAAACCAAGGCTCCTCCAGGGGCCTTTTTTTATGCCTTCAACCAGGCCTCGGCCTCGTTTCAAACAGCAGCAGACGGAATTGCGACATGACGGGTACAGACAATCGGATGACTGGGGCGGAAATCGTTCTGAAGGCCCTGAAGGATAATGGCGTAGAGCATCTCTTCGGTTATCCCGGCGGCGCCGTCCTGCCGATCTATGACGAGATCTTCCAGCAGGACGACATCAAGCACATCCTCGTCCGTCATGAGCAGGGTGCTGGTCACGCTGCAGAAGGCTATGCACGTTCGACCGGCAAGGTCGGCGTCATGCTGGTCACGTCCGGCCCGGGCGCCACCAACGCCGTGACGCCGCTGCAGGACGCGCTGATGGATTCGATCCCGCTCGTCTGCCTGACGGGCCAGGTTCCGACAACGCTGATCGGTTCCGACGCCTTCCAGGAATGCGATACCGTCGGCATCACCCGGCCGTGCACCAAGCACAACTGGCTGGTCAAGGACGTCAACGAACTGGCCTCGACCATCCACGAGGCGTTCCGGATCGCCCAGACGGGACGTCCCGGCCCGGTCGTCGTCGATATCCCGAAAGACATCCAGTTTGCCACGGGCACCTATACGGCGAAGGCCGACCATGTCGTGCAGAAGAGCTACAAGCCGAAGATCGAAGGCGATCTCAATGCCGTGCGCGCCGCGGTCGAGCTGATGGCCTCGGCGAAGCGTCCGGTCTTCTATACGGGCGGCGGCGTCATCAACTCCGGTCGGGAAGCATCCAAGCTGCTGCGCGAACTGGTCGAACTCACCAACTTCCCGATCACATCGACGTTGATGGGGCTCGGCTCCTATCCGGCCTCCGGCCCGAACTGGCTCGGCATGCTCGGCATGCACGGATCCTACGAAGCAAACATGGCGATGCACGACTGCGACGTCATGGTCTGCATCGGCGCGCGCTTCGACGACCGCATCACCGGCCGCCTGAACGCCTTTTCGCCCAACTCGCGAAAAATCCACATCGACATCGATCCGTCGTCGATCAACAAGAACGTCCATGTCGACATCCCGATCCTCGGCGATGTCGGCAGGGTCCTGGAAGACATGGTCCGGCTGTGGCGGGCGCTGCCGCAGAAGCCGGCAAAAGACCAGACTGCCGAATGGTGGCAGAGCGTCAAAAGCTGGCGGGGCCGCAACTCGTTCGCCTACAAGAACTCGTCGGACGTCATCATGCCGCAATACGCCATCCAGCGGCTCTACGAGGCGTCCAAGGGCCGCGAGACCTTCATCACCACCGAGGTCGGCCAGCACCAGATGTGGGCGGCGCAGTTCTTCGGTTTCGAGGAGCCGAACCACTGGATGACCTCCGGCGGGCTCGGCACGATGGGCTACGGCCTGCCGGCGGCCATCGGCGTGCAGGTGGCGCATCCGGACGCGCTGGTCATTGACATTGCCGGCGATGCATCCATCCAGATGTGCATCCAGGAAATGTCGTGCGCCATCCAGCACAATCTGCCGGTCAAGATCTTCATCCTCAACAACCAGTACATGGGGATGGTCCGCCAGTGGCAGCAGCTGCTGCACGGCAACCGGCTGTCGAATTCCTATACGGAAGCGATGCCGGACTTCGTCAAGCTGGCGGAAGCCTATGGGGCGGTCGGCATGTACTGCGACGATCCGCGCGAGCTCGACGAGAAGCTGGAAGAGATGGTGGCGGTCAAGCGTCCGGTGATCTTCGACTGCCGCGTCGCAAACCTTGCGAACTGCTTCCCGATGATCCCGTCGGGCAAGGCGCATAACGAGATGCTGCTTCCCGACGAAGCGACGGACGAAGTGGTCGCGACCGCCATCGACGCCAAGGGCCGGCAGCTGGTTTGATCGCAGGAGAGGGACGCGAGCACGCAGGGCGCTATCATCATTCAGTCGGAGCGAATTTCCCCGGGCGATCGAGGCGCTCGCACGGGGCATGGATTTCGCCGATGCGATGCATGTGTGCCTGATGGAACAACACGAAACCTTGGTCACCTTCGACCGGATACGCCTCGCCAACCAGCATGTGAACTCAGCCAGCATTACGCTGGCTTCCTGAACCAAGACATCCGAGGAAACGGACACACGATGAACGCACATCTTCAGCCGACCGGCTCTGCCTACTTCATCACGCCGGAAACGGCCAAGGAAGAGCGCCACACGCTTTCGGTCCTGGTGACCAACGAGCCCGGCGTGCTTGCACGGGTCATCGGTCTGTTCTCGGGGCGCGGCTACAACATCGAGAGCCTGACTGTCTCCGAGACGGAGCACGAGTCGCATCTGTCGCGGATTACCATCGTCACCACCGCCACACCCGGCGTGCTGGAGCAGATCAAGGCGCAGCTGGACCGCATCATCCCGGTCCATCGGGTCGTCGACCTGACGGTGCGCGCCAACCAGCTCGGCCAGGAACGGCCGATCGAGCGCGAAGTGGCGCTGGTCAAGGTCACCGGCACCGGCGAGGGGCGCGCCGAAACGCTGCGGCTGGCCGATGCCTTTCATGCCAAGGTCGTCGATGCCACCGTGACGCATTTCATTTTCGAGATCACGGGCAAGTCATCGAAGATCGACCAGTTCGTGGCGATCATGAAGCCGCTCGGCCTGATCGAAGTCTGCCGCACCGGCATCGCTGCGATGAACCGCGGCGCCCAGGGGATGTGACTGTCACTGTTCTCTAAAGCGGAACATCGAATCCCGGCAAAGGCTTGGCTGTCTTGGCTGGGAGATCGATTCCGCTGCTTCAAGCATAGGATCAAAGCATTTCGAGGGGCTGCTTGCGTTGCGGCGGCGGAAATGCGGCGTCCAGGGCGGCCCAGTCCGCATCGCTGATGTCGAGTTCAAGCCCGCCGATGTTCTCCTCGACGCGCGCGACCCGGCCCGTCTTGGGAATGGCCACGACATTGTCTCGCTCGAGAACGAAGGCCAGCGCGACCTGCGCCGGCGTCGCCTGGTTGGTCTTGGCGATTCGGATCAGTTCCGGATGGCGCAACAGCCGGCCCTGCTCGATGGGGGAATAGGCCATGATGGCGATGCGCCGCTCCTGGCACCAGGGCAGCAGGTCATACTCGATGCCGCGCCGAGACAGGTTGTAAAGCACCTGGTTGGCAGCGCAGTTCTCGCCGCCCGGAACATTCATCAGCTCCTGCATGTCCTCGACATCGAAATTCGAGACGCCCCAGTGGCGCATCTTTCCTGCGGATTTCAAAGCCTCAAGGCCGGCGACCGTTTCCGACAGTGGATGATCGCCGCGCCAGTGAAGCAGATAGAGGTCGAGGCGATCGGTGCCCAGTCGCTTCAGGCTGTGCTCGCAGGCAGCTATCACACCCTTCTGGCTGGCATTCCACGGATAGACCTTGCTGACGAGGAAGACATCGTCGCGGCGCCCGCGGATCGCCTCGCCGGCCAGTTCCTCGGCTGCACCCTCGCCGTACATCTCAGCCGTATCGACCAAGGTCATGCCCTTGTCTACTGCAGCCCGAATGGCCGCGATCTCGTTCGGACGCTCGTCCGCAACCTCTCCCATCTTCCAGGTGCCGATGCCGAGCGCCGGGATCTCCTCTCCGGATGGCAGGCTGGCGTAGGGCATATCTGCGTGCATGACGTTCTCCCAAGATGTATGTCCCTGGACATAAGGGCGGAGAGCCATGCTTCAAGCCGTGGCACTGACGATGCTACCGCCCGGGAGCGGTAGCATCGCATTTCAGAGGTCCGATAACTGATCAAAGCTTTGATCAGTTGAAATGCTTGGCGCGCAGCCTGCAGTCCTCGTCGGACTCGCGGTTGGGAACGCCGACAATGTAGGTTTCGGCGAAGGTTTCCGGAGTGTTCATCGCCTCCGACTTCAACTCATTGGCGAAGGTCTCTGCGGGATTGCCGAAGATGAAGGGAGCTGCCACCGTGACGCTGACATGTCCAGCCGGAGGATTGGGCGGTGCCTGGTCGAACTGCGCCTCGAAGCTCGAGAAGTTGCGGATCGGCGATGTGCTGCCGATATTCGGCAAGGCATTCACCGTGTCCATCTGCAGGGCGCACTGGAAGTTCTGCGGCGCATTGAAGATGGAGTTGAGGGTCTTGTTGAACGACAGCGTCAAGTTGAACGCGAACCGGTTCGTGCGCATGTCCAGAGCGCCCTGATTGTCGGTCAGGAGACCTCTGTAGATGAGTTCAGCCGAGGCGGGACCGGCGGCAACGAGCGAGATGGTCATGAGGCCTGCTGCGAGGGCCGCTTTCGCGAGCCGGCTGAGGATGTTTACGGAAATTGTCATGTCTGTTCTCCGAGGTTTGAGGGCTGCATTTTCCGCACGTCTGTGCGGTCACGCCGGCATCCGCCCTGCCGGAGTTCATCTGGCCGACCATGGTCTGGCCGGCCCGCATCGATCTTGTTGCTGACGAGACCGGCGCTCAGTCGTCGCGGTCGCTCGGCCTGATGATGTTGTCCGGGCCGAGGATCACGGACCGGCTGGGTCGGCTGGGACTGAATTCGACGAGCTGGCTGATCCCGAGATTGTCCGGTTCGATTGCCTCGCCAGTGCATTGATCGCCGAAGTGCACAAAGATACGTCCCGGCTCGACAATGAAGTCTGTCGTCACATTGGCGTGGAACCGGGAAATCAGCAGAGGCGCACCGCCCAGGGCGACCCCATGATAGATCATGTGCTCGAAGCGAGCGTTCAGCTGACGGATGGTCAGCGCACCCCGCGTTCCGTCGGTGCGCAGGTTGGCAAAGGCGGGCGCACCGTAATCGTCGCGGTCGATATCGATCGCATTGTCCCGGTCGAAGTCGCCGATCACTTCTTCAGACAGACGAAACCGACGACGCCGGCCGATGAGGTGTCGTTCGCCCCATACGAAGCTCAGCGTGTCCGACCAGGCGAAGGTGACGCTCGTTCCCGGTGCTGCGGGTCTGACGCGCCAGGCGATGCTGACGATATGCGGCGACGCGTCGATGCGGGGCGGAACCCCAAACAGCACGAAGCAGCCGTGCATGCGAGAGTGGTTGGTGCAGGTCAGTTGGTAATCCGACATTGCCGGCCTCCTTGGATGAGCATCGGTTGGGTGGGCGGCCGTCGTCGGCACGGCCGCCCACATGCGTCAGGACACAGCGATCATGTTTTCCAGATTGAGGACCGCGGTGCGGCTGGTCTGGGCACCCCCGTAGGTGACTTCGACGGCCGTGGTGACATCCTCGATGTCGATGACGTCGCCGGTCTCGAAGTTGCCGAAGATCACCCAGTAGTTCGGATGCGGGGTGAAGACGGCCGTCATGTTCGGCTGGGCCTGGACGACGAAGGTGCCGGAGCCGGCCATGCCGATGCCGACCGATGTGGCGTTCGGCTGGACGTTCGACAGCTGCTTGACGGTGAGCGAACCGAGCGAGCCGCCGGATGTCGGGCCTGCAAAGGTCGTCGCGCCGTACTGATCCTTCTTCAGCTGGATCAGGTTGAGGCCGTTCGGATCAGCCGGAACCACCTGAGACGCGGAGAAGTTGATGCCGGGCCGCAGGACGCCGGTCTCCGACCAGATGAAGCTGTAGTCGAGCCCCCAGGTGAAGGTGACGCGGCTGTTGGGAGCGGTCGGGCGGGCGAACCAGGCAAGCGAGAAGACATTGCCGGGCGTCGTCGTCGGCGGCGCCTTCTGAAACACGGCGAAGCTGCCGGAAAGCTGGGAATCGTTGATGCAGGTGAGCGAGTAGGTGGTCATGGATCTGCCTTTCCTTGGCGTTTGTCCCCGGAAAAGGGAGCCGACGCCCTGGGGGCGGCGCCGGCTCATCCGTCTCTTGCCGGGCGGGCGGGCGCCGGGGAGCGGATTGATTGCCGCCCGACGGTACGGGCGGGCGCAGGTTCGCGGGCCGCTGCGGCGGAAGGCCGCTTTGCGTCGGCGATATTCGGATCGTGTGTGGTCTCTGGTGCCGGAGTCGCGTGACAGCGCCCGGCTGGTCTTGCAGCAGCAGCTGCGGCCCGTCTGAATGGCGGAAACGCCTGCTGGAATGACCTGACGATAGCCGCGCACGGTGCAGGCGTCGTGGGACGTGCGTCCCGACAATCAGCATCAGCGTCCCGATTTCCGATTGTGAAAGGTGGGTTTCGGAGCAGAGATTCAGGGCCCCTTGAGCTGCGTCAGCCACTCGACGAGGCGTTGGGCGGGCTCACCTGCGACGCCTGCGGGAATGTCCAGGCTGCCTTGCCGGGCCTGTCTGCGGTAGGCGCGCGGCGTCGTTCCGTAGGCTTGCTTGAACAGCCGGCTGAAGTGGGTCTCGTCGGGAAATCCATTGTCGTAGGCGATTTCGCCAATCTGCCGGTGAGCGGAGGCCGGGTCGGCAAGCGCCACCAGCGAGCGCCGCAGGCGACGACGACGAATGTAGGTCTCGACGCCGCCGCTTGCCTGGAACTGGCGAAACATCTGCGTGCGGGAGAGCGCAAACCGCTTGAGCAGGAATGCCGGGTTGAGGTCGATGCGATCGAGATTGTCTTCGATGAAGCGCCGCAGGTCCGGGGCATGACGGGAAACGGTGGCCGTCGATGGGCTCGCGTCGGGACCTTCGAAGCAGAAGGTGATCGGCGTCTTCAGAACAGAGGCCAGCGCCATGGCTTCGCCGCGCTCCGCATAGGACGCCATCTGGACCAGCATCCGCGCCAGGTCCTCCAGAAACCGCGAGGCAACCCGGTGCGGGCGCAGGACCCGGAAGGCAACGGGATCCGGCGGCGCCACCGCAAGCGGCAGAAACAGACGCGGGATGATCAGGTGGATCGTCTCGCCAGGCGAGAAGACGCAAGTCATCGGTGTGCGAAGATCGAGGATGGATACGTCGCCCGGTCGCATGCGTCGGGCATTCTGATCAGCAAAGCGGATCTGTCCGCCGACGACAATCGTGACGATGAAATGGTCGTGGTCGTCGCGCGTGACTGTGAGCGGCGTACGCGACAGTCGCCCGCCGCTGCTTTCAATGTGACAGGCAAGGAAGAAGCCCAGGTGATAGACCGTCAGCTTGCCGAAGAAGGGGCGACTGGTGGAGGGAGATCTCGCCGGCTGCCAGTCGAGCAGAGACGAAAATAACCGCCGCCAATCGCCGGCAGGATCGGTGCCGTCAGCGGAAAACTCGACCCGTTCTACCGGATCGGTTGGATCCGCGAAAACGTCGCTGATCGGCTCGCTCGCTTGCACGGATGTCCTCAACCACTTACGCGAGCAGGAATATAATCACATTATCTCAGGTTGTATAGATGAGATTTGCAGACGCCTTGGGTTGCCACGACCAGCCCTCTCCTGGACCGTTCGCGGCGCGGGGAAGGCGCTGCAGTACTTGACCCAGGTTTCGCGGAATGCTGTCTTCGGGTGAAAGACAGAGGTTCCGCGATGACCCACGGCGAACACCACGACCACCATCACCACGAGCACGATCATCACCACGACAACAGCTATACCGACATGCAGGCGCGCGTTCGGGCGCTGGAAACGCTGCTGACGGAAAAGGGGCTGATTGATCCGGCAGCGCTCGATGCGATCGTCGAAACCTATGAAACGAAGGTTGGTCCGCGCAACGGCGCGCGGGTGGTGGCGAAGGCGTGGTGCGAGCCGGACTTTGCTGCGTGGCTGAGAGCGGATGCGACGGCTGCGATTGCCAGCCTTGGCTTCACCGGGCGCCAGGGCGAGCACATGCGGGCGGTCTTCAATACGCCGGAGACCCACAACATCGTCGTCTGCACCCTGTGCTCCTGCTATCCCTGGGCGGTGCTCGGCCTGCCGCCTGTGTGGTACAAGGCGCCGGCCTACCGTGCCAAGGCCGTCATCGATCCGCGCGGCGTGCTTGCCGAATTCGGCGTGACCCTTGCCGGCGACACCAGGGTGCGGGTGTGGGACTCGACCGCCGAACTGCGGTATCTCGTGGTGCCGCAAAGGCCGGCGAATACCGAAGACTTGAACGAAGGCCAGCTGGCGAAGCTCGTGACGCGTGACTCGATGATCGGGACCGGGCTTGCACTTGCACCGGAGGGCGCTCGATGAACGGTCCGCACGATCTCGGCGGCCAGATGGGCTTCGGCCTGGTTTCACCTGAGCCCGACGAGCCGTATTTTCACGCGGACTGGGAAAGGCGGACGCTGGGCATCACGCTTTCCTGCGGAGCCTTCGGCGCCTGGACCATCGACGAAAGCCGGCATGCCCGCGAAAACATTCCGCCTGCCATCTATCTTTCCGCCAGCTATTACGAGATCTGGATCCGTGCGCTCGAGGTTCTTCTCGAGCGGCATGGCTTCGTGTCGATGGCCGAACTCGCCACGGGCCGCAAGCTGACCGAGCCGGCGACGCCGAAGCGGGTGCTGACGGCGGACCTGGTGGCAGGCGTCCTGGCCGAAGGTGGACCCTGCGATCGACCGGTCGAGGAGCCGCCGCGCTTCGTCGTTGGCCAGGATGTCCGCACGAAGAATTTCAACCCGGTGACACATACGCGGCTGCCGCGTTACGCGCGCGACAAGCTCGGCCGGATCGAGGCGATCCAGGGCTCCTTCGTCTATCCGGACGACAATGCCCATGGTGCGGGCGAAAATCCGCAATGGGTCTACACCGTCGTCTTCGACGGACCGGAGATCTGGGGCGAGGGAAGTGACCCGACGCTGAGCGTCTCGATTGATGCCTGGGAGAGCTATCTTGAGCCGGTGTGACGTGCCTTCGAACCTGCTTCAGTCGCCCGGCCTGCCACGATCGGACGAAGGAGATCCGGTGTTTGCCGAACCGTGGCAGGCGCAGGCCTTTGCCATGACCGTGCATCTGCACGAGAGGCAGGTGTTTGAGTGGAGCGAGTGGGCGCAGCATCTGTCGGAAGAGGTGCACCGGCCGGACCGCGCGGTGGATGGGTCAGACTATTTCGACGCCTGGGTGGCGGCGCTGACACGCCTGCTGGCGGCCAAGGGTGTAACCGATACCGACATGGTTATAGCCTTGCAGAGGAGTTGGCAGCGGGCTGCCGAAGCGACGCCGCACGGCCAGCCGATCGCGCTTGCCAACGATCCTGGACGCCGGTAATCGCCGACCTTCAGGCGGGCAGCTGACGGTAGGTTTCTTCGGCGACCTGCCGCAGCACGTCACGCGGAACCTCGCCGGTGATCGCGTAGCCGAAGCCGTTGTCGATCCAGTAGAAGGTGTCGACCTTGCCACTGCCGGCAAAGCGAAAGCTCGTCTGTCGATCGGCGGTGTTTCGCCCGACCAGCAGCGTCAGCCGCTTGCCCTTGTCGTCCTCATACATGAACAGCGCCCCGGCCTGGCCCTCCACGGGTACCAGCCTGCCACCGACCAGGTGAAACCCGAGGGCCGACAGGTTCGGTACCTTGAGGTTGGCATGCGACAGGCGCTTGCCGAGCCAGGTGGCGAGATGCGCCTCCTCGGCGGCCGCGACCTCGACGGGATGGCGAACCTCACTCGCATAGATCAGGTAGGCGGCGCGCGCCTCGTCCGGCAGTTCAGTCTCCTGCACCAGGAGCTGGGGATCATGGCTCGCGACTGTCGGCAGGTAATGGCCGGCTGCGGCACCGGCGACGAAGAGCGCAAGGCCGGCTGCGAGGTTGCGCCATCCGGCACCCCGCGCCGGGCGATGACGAAGCAGCTCTGCATCCTCGGCGGTCGACCGGGCGTAGGCGGAAAACGCAGCACGGATCGCCAGGCTCTGCGCCTGCCATTCTGCGATACGCGCGGCATCCTGCGGACTGCTCTCCAGCCATTGGCGAACTTCACTTTGCCGCCCTGCATCGAGCAGCCCGTCGGCAAAGGCGTGCAACTCGTCCTCGCTCGGCCGCTCGGTCTCTGAAATCATGTCGGTCTCCTCAGCGGAACGATGTTTTCCGCCTTCATGTAATCGCCGACCTTCAGGCGTGCCCGCGCCAGCCGCGACATCACGGTGCCGATCGGCAGGTCGAGCAGCCCGGCGGCTTCGGCGTAGGAACAGCCTTCGACGACCACCAGCATCAGGACGGCACGCTGCTCTGCCGGCAGGTTGTCGAGCGCCGCCAGCAGCCGTGTCCGCTGCAGGGGATCAGATACCGGATCCTGCGTTGCAACGTGCGCGGCCTCGGCCAGATCGACGCTCGGATGGCGGCTGCGGGTCCGCACGCCGTTGCGGTAATGGTTCGTCACGATCGACAGCAGCCAGCCACGCAGATTGAGGCCGCGCCACTGACGACGCTGTTTGAGGGCCGCCTCAAGGCTGTCCTGCAACAGGTCTTCCCCCTCCGTATCCGAGCGGGCAAGGCTGCGCGCATAGCGGCGGAGCGCCGGCAGCAGGGCGAGGACCTGTCCCTCGAAGCTCTGGTCGTCCGGGTGGTTCATCGGCAAACCCTAGAGCGGATCAGTTCGGATTGACACCGCCTGATCCGCGTCGGTGAAGGCTCAGGGCTTGGCGAGTTCCCATGTGCCATTGACGCCGTCGCCGGTGATGTCGCCGGCCTTGGTGTCCTTGATCCAGTAGTAGAGCGGCATGCCGCCCTTTGCCCATTGCTTGGAGCCGTCCTTGCGGGTGATGACGGTGAAGCCGCCTTCATCCTTGGCGCCTGCGGCGGCCATCAGCGGCGGCCAGTTTACAGCGCAGGGGCCGTCGCAATTGGACATGCCCATGCTGTCCTTCTTGAAGGTGTAGAGCGTCATGCCGGTCTCACCAGCGAGCGCCTTGCCCTTTGCTGTATCGATGGTCTTGACCGGTGCGCCGGCCGCCAGTGCGAGGGTTGCAGAGACGGCGAGCGCGGCGGCCGTTGCGATCATGCGGAGCGAAGTCATGGATGGTCCTCCCAGGTTTGTGAAGCGGGCGAGTGCCCGGCAGCTATGAGACACCGAGGGGCAGCGTTTTATTCCGTTGGCTCGCGTATTTCTTCACGGGCCGCGCATTTGATCCTCTTTCGTTCTTTCCGGTTGCGCATGCCGCACGAATCCTGCGAAGAGGGACGATGCAATTTGCTCCACAACAGGACGAGGCCCTGAAGGCCGTTTCGAAATGGCTGAAGGACGGTCGCAGCCAGGTCTTCCGGTTGTTCGGCTATGCCGGTACCGGCAAGACGACGCTTGCCAAACATTTTGCCGAGAATGTCGACGGTGAGGTTCTGTTCGCTGCATTCACCGGCAAGGCGGCGCAGGTGCTGCGCTCGCGGGGCGCCTCCAATGCAAAGACCATCCATTCGCTGATCTACCGGCCGCGCGGCGAGGAGGCCGTGGAGAACGAGGAAACCGGCAAGACCTCCGTGTCGCCAATGTTCTCGATCAACCGCCAGAGCCCGCTTGCCAAGGCGGCGCTGATCATCATCGACGAATGCTCGATGGTCGACGAGCAGCTCGGCCGTGATCTGATGAGTTTCGGCAGGCCGATCCTGGTGCTTGGCGATCCGGGGCAATTGCCTCCGGTGTCCGGCGGCGGGTTCTTCACCGAGCAGGAGCCGGACTACCTGCTCACCGACATCCACCGCCAGGCGCGCGACAATCCGATCATCCAGCTTGCCATGCAGGTTCGCGAGGGCAAGGAGATCATGCACGGCGACTACGGAACCGCGCAGGTGATCTCCCGCAACGACGTCAACCAGACCCTGGTGCTGGAGGCCGACCAGGTGCTGGTCGGCACCAACAAGACCCGGCGTCGCTATAACCAGCGGCTGCGCGAGCTGAAGGGTTTCAATCAGCCTTACCCGCAGTCGGGCGACAAGCTGGTCTGCCTGCGCAACGACCCGACCAAGGGGCTGCTCAACGGCTCGCTGTGGCAGGTGATGAGTTCGTCGCGCGAGACGGTGAAGCCGGGCATCAACCTGATGATCCGCCCGGAAGACGACGACATGAACCGTGGTGCGTCCAAGATCAAGCTGCTCAAGCAGGCGTTCGAGGAAGAGGGCGAGATCCCTTGGACGACCCGCAAGCGCTATGACGAGTTCGATTTCGGCTATGCCCTGACGGTGCACAAGTCGCAGGGCTCGCAGTGGAACAACGTCGTGCTGTTCGACGAGAGCTGGGCGTTTCGCGACACCCGCGAGCGCTGGCTCTACACGGCGATCACCCGGGCCGCCGAGACCATCACCATCGTTCGCTGATGCCGTCCGGGGCCCGTCGCGGCGCCGGAGAATTTTGGCCGCCACTGCCGGTCTGCGGCGTTGCCGAGAGGCGGCCGCATGCAGTAAACATCCTGCAGCGTCCTCTAGGAATTCAGCAATGCCCGCCAAGCTTTCCGTCAATTTGAATGCCGTCGCCATGCTCCGCAACCGGCGGGATCTTCCCTGGCCAAGCGTGGCGTATCTCGGTCGGATCGCGCTCAAGGCCGGCGCCCATGGCCTGACGGTTCATCCGCGCCCGGACCAGCGCCACATCCGGTTCTCCGACCTGCCGGTGCTGCGGGCGCTGATCGACGACGAATTTCCGAGTGCCGAGTTCAACATCGAAGGCTATCCGAGCGAGGACTTCCTGCAACTGTGCGAGAAGACCGAGCCCGAGCAGGTGACGCTGGTTCCCGACGATCCGTCGCAGGCGACATCGGATCACGGCTTCGACTTCCGTGCGCAGGGCGAGATGCTGAAGCCGATCGTTGCGCGCCTGAAGGCCGGCGGCATGCGCGTTTCGCTGTTTGCCGATGGCGACGGGGATGGCGAGGCGGTGAAGCTTGCCAAGGCGACGGGTGCTGACCGCATCGAACTCTACACCGGTCCCTATGGCGGCTGCTATGACGCGCCGGAGAAGGCAAAGGTCATGCTTGACCTGCTCGGGCGGACTGCCGATGCCGCGCATGCGGAAGGCCTCGGCGTCAATGCCGGGCATGATCTTATCGTCGCCAACCTGCCGGCGCTTGCCCGGCGCCTGCCGCATCTGGCCGAGGTGTCGATCGGCCATGGGCTGACGGCCGATGCGCTGGAATTCGGCATGGCCGAAACGGTGCGCCGTTTCCGGCGCGCCTGCGGCGAGCAGGCCTGACGTAAAGGTTCAGAGATCGAGCATGAATGTCTGGCCGTTGATGGCCTGGCCGAACGCTGTCTGCGGTTCTTCGGCGGCCAGACGGAAGCCGGCCTTGATGTAGAGGCCGCGGGCAGCATCAAGGCGGTCGTAGGTCCACAGCGAGATCTGCCGGTAGCCCGCCTGCCGCGCGAAATCGACGGCTTCCGCCACCAGCCGTTTCCCGAGGCCGGTCCCACGTGCGGCAGGGTCGACGTAGAGGAGGCGCAGCTTTGCGATATCGTTGCCGCCATTGGCGATGAAGATCGAGCCGATCCGCTGGCCACCCCGTTCGCCGATCCATGCCCGTTCGCGCGCAGCATCGAAGCCGCTGAGAAACCGGCCAGCGACCTCGGCGACGAGCCCCTCGAACGTTGCGTCAAAGCCGTAGGTCTCGGCATAGAAGCGGGCCTGCGATTCGACGACCCAGCCGATGTCGCCCGGCCGCGGCTGGCGCAGTGTTGCGATCTGGTCTTCGGTCGCGTCCAGTCGCTGCTCGACGATCCGCAGTGCCTGGACGAGCTGTGCCGTTGACGCTTCGTCCAGTCCGGCAATCGTCCCGGCGATCTGCCGTCGAGACAGTTCGACGAGCCTTTGCCATTCGCGTTCCCCGGCCGCGGTCAGCCGCAGCGACTGGATCCGCCGATCCGTTTCCGTCGGCTCCGCCTGTATGAGATCGGCGAGGCGAAACTTCTTGAGGATGCGGCTGAGGTAGGCAGCATCGATCATCAGGCTGCGGAAGAGATCGGCAGCAGCGATGCCCGGCTGAGCGCCGACCTCATAAAGCACCCGGCCTTCGGTCAGCGTGTACTGCGATTGCAGATAGCCGCGCGACAGGATGCCGAGGCGGGTGGTGTAGAAGCGGTTGAAGCGGCGAATGGCGTCTATGGGGTCGTTCATCGGCAGGATCCTCCAGAAGAAGCATCCTGCCGATAGTTGACTGAGTCAAGTTTTTCTAAGCGACGCCGGGTTGGGCGCTCCGGTTCGTTCAGCCAAGTTCGGCGCGGTGCGCGTTGAAGTACTCGGCAACCGATTGCGGCTTCCTGCCCGTCAGCATCTCGAAGTCGTTCGTCACGAGGTCGAAATTCCCGGCGCGAATGTTGGCATCGGTGGAAACCACGAGATCGACGACGAAGTCGGGCATGCCGGCACCCTTGACGCCGGCGGCGAGATCCTCATCGGAGACACGCACAACCTTCAACGGCTTTCCGGCAGCGCTTGAGACGGCTGCGCCGATCTCGTCGGCACCCAGCGTTTCGGATCCGGTGAGCGTGAGCGTCGTGCTGCCCTCAGGCGGTGCGGCAACCGCCGCCGCTGCCGCCCTGGCGCAGTCGTCGCGCGAGATGTTGCTGACACGGCCGTCGCCCATGCCGGTATACCAGACGCCGGCCTGCAGGTTGTGCGGCATGCCCATCAGGTAGTTGTCGATGTACCAGGAATTCCGGATGATCGTGTAGGCGAGGCCGGATGCCTTGATCGCCTTCTCGGTCCCCAGATGATCCGGCGCAAAGCTGACCAGCGAGCCGTCCGGGTTCGGCATCGACGTGTAGAGAAGATGGCGGACGCCGGCGGCTGCTGCTGCGGAGACTGCTGCCTGGTGCTGCTGGAGACGCTTGCCGGGGCGGGCGA
The DNA here is from genome assembly GCF_059415005.1 of Rhizobium sp. SAFR-030. Taxonomy (NCBI): domain Bacteria; kingdom Pseudomonadati; phylum Pseudomonadota; class Alphaproteobacteria; order Hyphomicrobiales; family Rhizobiaceae; genus Rhizobium; species Rhizobium sp. SAFR-030. The sequence continues at coordinate 335,492 of NZ_JBPFDO010000003.1, forward strand.
GTTCGTCGGTCGAGATCAGCAGCAGCCGGTCGATGCCGGCGAACGCCGCGGCAAGGCTCTCGGCATCATCGAAGTCGGCGCGCCTCGTCTCGATGCCTCGGGCGGTCCACTCAGCAAGCTTTGCCGGATCGCGCGAGGCGGCAACAATGTCCGACGGAGCAATCTTCCCGTCGTCGAGCAGGTGGGCGAGCACAGCGCTGCCGAGTTTGCCGGAGGCCCCGGTCACCAGAATCTTGGTCATCTTGTCGTCTCTCCTGATATGGCTGCCCGGCAGCCGGAAGGGTGGTCTCAAAATGAGAGCAGCACTAGGATAGGAATTGACCCACGGGTGTAAAGGAGGCAGTTTCAGGGGAGATCGTTACCGGAAGGGAACCACCATGGATCAACGAACACCTGCCCATCTGCTGGGATCTCAGCGATCCGACCTCTCCGCCATTGCCGACTGGGATACATCCAACTGCCCGGTTCGCGATGTGTTGAGCCAGATCTCCGGAAAGTGGTCGATGCTGCTCCTGCATGCGCTGTCGGAACGGCCCTACCGGTTCGGCGAGCTGCGCCGTCTGGTGCCGGATATTTCCCAGAGAATGCTGACGCAAACGCTGCGCGACCTGCAGCGCGATGGGTACATCGATCGCACGGTATTCCCGACCAAGCCGCCCAGCGTCGAGTACAGCATGACGACGCTCGGCCATTCGATGTTCGACGCGCTGTCGCACGTACTGAGTTGGGCCGGCACGAACCACGCCGCCGTCAGGCGTGCTCGCGAGACATTCGACGCTTCGCCGGTCTGACATGACTGCCGGCGAAGCCTGATTGGTGTAGGCTCAGGCGATATTCAGCGTGAAAACCTGTTACGGTGGTGCGGCTCGACCGGCCCTGGCGACGCGTAAGGATCATTCGTCGACAAAGAGACGCCCGTCGTGGCATGCGGGGAATCGGGTGCCGTCTGGCAGCCGGTCAATCCGGCGACCAAGGCGACGATGGATGCTGCGGTCAACTTACGCATATCATTTCCTTAACATTGGGATCTCGCTGAGGCCGCCAAGCGGCCTGTCTCCAAGACTTAGGCACGCGCCTGTAGCAGCGCAATGACACCGACCACTTCGCCTTAGACGAATAGGTTTTCATCGCCGAAGGTTCTCCTTTCTCGCTTAAAGAGGCGCGGGAGCATTTTCTTCACCCGCTATGTCGAGCCCGCTTGACCATCGCTTTACCTCCGGCTAAAAGGGGAACCGTACCGTACGGTACTTAATTGGGAGGTGACCGACGTGTCCGCTGAGCTGTCAGAAATGCCTGAGTTTTCGCCGCGCCAGAACGCCGTTCTGGAGCAGGCGCTCAAGCTTCTGGTCGATGGCGGCGAGAAGGCGTTGACGACGTCGGGACTGGCGCGCGCCGCCAACTGTTCCAAGGAAAGTCTCTACAAGTGGTTCGGCGACCGTGATGGTTTGCTGGCCGCGATGATCGCCTTTCAGGCAAGCAAGGTACGCACCTTCGAGCGCAGCGGTGGACGGCTGACGGCGGACCTGATGCGCGAGCATCTTGAAACATTCGGTCGCGACCTTCTGGAAGTTCTGTCGGGCGATGTGTCGCTGGCGCTCAACCGGCTTGCCATCGGCCAGGCCAGCCGCGAGGGATCGAAGCTCGGGCGGTTGCTCATCGAGCATGGACGACGCCAGATCGACCGTCGGGCGATCGGCCTGATGGAAGCCGGACGGCGCGCCAATCTGCTGCGGTTTCCAGATGCCGACAGCGCGTATCATACGCTCTACGGCCTCATCGTCTCCGATCTGCATGTGCGCATGCTGCTCGGCGAAGCAGGCCTCAAGGACAATGCACGCCAGGCGGCGAGGGCGGTGGACGCCTTCCTCCAGCTGCACGGCGCGTAAGCAACATGTCGGCGTCGCCCGAAGGTGGCGTCGATCACACGTTCAAATCAACACGCATAGGGAAGGACTCGAACATGCGCGTCTATTACGATCGGGATGCTGATCTCAACCTCATCAAGTCGAAGAACGTCGTCATCGTCGGTTACGGCAGCCAGGGCCGCGCCCATGCGCTGAACCTCAAGGATTCCGGCTCCAACAACGTCGTCATTGCCCTGAAGGCCGGCTCGCCGACCATCAAGAAGGCCGAAGCCGACGGCTTCAAGGTGATGACCGTCGCCGAAGCCGCCAAGTGGGGCGACCTGCTGATGATGGCGACGCCTGACGAGCTGCAGGCAGACATCTACAAGGCCGAGATCGCCGGCAACATCCGCGATGGCGCGGCGATCGCATTCGCCCACGGCCTCAACGTCCATTTCGGCCTCATCGAGCCGAAGGCTTCGCTCGACGTCGTCATGATCGCGCCGAAGGGCCCCGGCCATACGGTCCGCGGCGAATACCAGAAGGGCGGCGGTGTGCCGTGCCTGGTTGCCGTTCACCAGAACGCCTCCGGCAATGCGCTGGAACTGGCACTCTCCTACGCCTGCGGCGTCGGTGGCGGCCGCTCGGGCATCATCGAGACCAACTTCAAGGAAGAATGCGAGACCGATCTGTTCGGCGAGCAGGTCGTTCTCTGCGGTGGTCTGGTGGAACTGATCCGCGCCGGTTTCGAAACGCTGGTCGAGGGCGGCTACGCGCCTGAAATGGCCTATTTCGAATGCCTGCACGAAGTGAAGCTGATCGTCGACCTGATCTATGAAGGCGGCATCGCCAACATGAACTACTCGATCTCCAACACGGCTGAGTGGGGCGAGTACGTCTCCGGTCCGCGCATCATCACCGCTGAGACCAAGGCCGAGATGAAGCGCGTGCTCACCGACATCCAGACCGGCAAGTTCACCTCCGACTGGATGCAGGAATACCGCGCCGGCGGTTCGCGCTTCAAGGGCATTCGCCGCATGAACGACAGCCACCAGATCGAAGAGGTGGGCACCAAGCTGCGCGCCATGATGCCGTGGATCGGCAAGAACAAGCTCGTGGACAAGACCGTCAACTAAGCTTTCGCCATCTTCGCCAGCAATCATGAAGGCCGGGGCGAACGCTCCGGCCTTTTGGCGTCGTTCGCCACCGGCACCGGTCTGCCGGGCGAGGCAACTACGTCCGGAAACCCGAAAAAATCTGATTATGATCGATAAGTCAGTATTGCTGACCTATCGAACTTTATGTAACGCTTGAGCTTAGAAACTTGAAATAAGAGGAAACGCCCGTGCTTGATTGGGATCATATCTTTGCGACGCGCTCCGGTCGGATGCGCGCCTCTGAAATTCGCGAATTGCTGAAGCTCCTGGAACGCCCGGACATCATCTCGTTCGCCGGCGGCATCCCGGACCCGGCGCTGTTCCCCGCCCAGGCGTTCAACGAAGCCTATCAGGAAATTTTCTCCAGCCCGCAGGTGAACGCCGCGCTGCAGTATTCGGTGAGCGAAGGCTACCGACCGCTGCGCGAATGGCTGGTCGGCGAGATGAAGAAGATCGATATCGAGTGCACCGTCGACAACGTCTTCATTACCTCCGGCTCGCAGCAGGCGCTGGATTACCTCGGCAAGCTGTTCCTGTCGCCGAACGATACGGCGCTGGTCACCTGGCCCACCTATCTCGGCGCGCTTCAGGCTTTCAACGCCTACGAACCGCATTACGACCAACTGACGCCGGGCGGCAACCGCACGCCTGAAGCCTACCGCGAGACGGCAGCAAAGAACGGCGGCAGGGTGAAGTTCGCCTATCTGTCCGCCGACTTCTCCAACCCGACCGGCGAGACGGTCGATCGCGCGGCGCGCGAAAAGCTGCTGGACCTTGCCGACGAACTGGACATCGCGGTGCTCGAGGATGCGGCCTACCAGTCGCTGCGCTATGACGGCGATCCGGTGCCGCCGATCCTGTCGCTCGAAATCGCGCGCAAGGGCGGCATCGAAAACACCCGCACCATCTATTCCGGCAGTTTTTCCAAGACACTGGCGCCGGGTCTTCGCGTTGGTTTCGTCGTCGCCAACATGTCGGTCATCCGCAAGCTGGTGCTGATGAAGCAGGCCGCCGATTTGCATTCCTCGACGATCAACCAGATCGCCATCGCCACGGTCGCGGAACGCATCTTCGACAACCAGGTCGCCAAGATCGGCGCGGCCTACAGCGCGCGGCGCGACGCGATGCTGGCGGCGCTCGAAAAATACATGCCGGCCGGCACCAGCTGGACGAAGCCGGAGGGCGGGATGTTCGTCTGGGTTACCCTGCCGAAGGGGCTCGATGGTGCCGAGCTTCTGGCGCGCTCGATCGAGACCGAAAAGGTCGCCTTCGTGCCGGGGCAGGCTTTCTTCGCCGACCGGTCCGGCACCAACACGCTGCGGCTGTCGTTCTCCTGCGCCAACGAGGCGATGATCGAGGAAGGCATCCAGCGCCTCGGCCGACTGATCAGCAGCGCGGAAGCCAAGGCCGCTTGACCGGCGCCTTCACAGCGTAACGATAGGATGACCCGCCATTCCGGCGGGTTTTCCGGTCATGGATGAACCCGCTGTCCGAGCTCTCTTGACCCAGATGCCATCGGTCATTGATCTTCGTCAGCAGCTGGCAGAGTGACCGACACAGGGAAGGCGAGACCCGAGCATGAGCATCCGTCCCTTCCAGATTCGCGTCTCCGATGAGGGCATCGAAGATCTGCGTCGCCGTCTGACCGGCGCGCGATGGCCAACCTCCTTCGACGACGAAAGCTGGGAGGCCGGGGCCCCACGCAGATTCATGCGTCGGCTGGTCGATTACTGGCTGACCGAATTTGACTGGCGGCGTGAGGAAGCAGCTCTCAATCGCCTGCCGCAGTACATGGCACGGGTTGAGGGCACCGACATCCACTTCCTCCACCAGCGCGGCAATGGTCCCCGGCCGATGCCGATCATCCTGACGCACGGATGGCCCGGCTCTTTCACCGAGATGGAGAGGATCATCTACCTGCTCAGCGATCCCGCTGCGCATGGTGGCGACGCGGAGGACTCATTCGACGTCGTCGTGCCGTCGTTGCCAGGCTACGGTTTCTCGGCAGCGCCTGCCGGGCCGGGCACCAATTCCAAACGTGTCGCAGAGCTATGGTTCGCACTGATGAGCGAACTCGGCTACAGCCGCTTTGCCGCACAAGGCGGGGATATCGGTGCAGGCGTGACCGCCTGGCTCGGCCGCCTGTATCCTCAAGCGCTTACCGGTCTCCACCTCAACTACATTCCCGGCAGTTATCGGCCGCCTCTGTCCGGTGCCGAACCACTCTCGCAGCAGGAGCAGGACTTCCTCGATCGCGCGGCGGCGTGGAGCCTTGAGGAGGGAGCCTATGCGGCGCTCCAGGCCACGAAGCACCAGACGCTCGCCTTCGCGCTCACCGACTCGCCAATCGGCCTTGCGGCCTGGATGGTCGAGAAATTTCGCTCCTGGAGTGATTGCGGGGGCAACCTGGATGATGCCATCCCGATGGATGCGGTGTTGCGCGACGTCAGCATCTACTGGTTCGGCGGGATGATCGACGCGTCGCTTCGGATCTACCGGGAGAACAGGTTGGCACCGCTGTCGTTCGAACCGGGAGATCGGATCGAGCCGCCCATGGCGATGGCGCTCTTCCCAGCCGAAATGCCGACGCCGCCGCGTTCCTACGTGGAGCGCGTGTTCAACGTCGAACGCTGGACACACATGCCGCGCGGCGGGCATTTTGCAGCGCTCGAACAGCCGCAGTTGCTGGCTGAAGATATACGGACCTTCTTCCGCCCCTTGCGGAACTGATCGAGCAACAGTCCGCACGCGTCGTCAGCGCGTGCGGATGATGGCGTCAGTCGGAAGCCAGCACGATCAGCATGTCGCTGTCGTCGTATTCGATCCTTTGGGCGCGGGGCGGGTTTACCGTCACGCCACCGAGGTTGCGCTCGTCTTCGTCCTCCTCGCGCTGGCGCCGATAGCCGATGGCGATCTCGCCGCGCCGCAGGGCTGCAAATGCCAGCGTGAAGAAGTTCACCGGGTGGTCGATGTCCACATAGTCGCTCACCGGGCGCATGTAGATTTCCGATCCTTCCTCATCGAGCAGTTCGGCGAAGATCGCCGCCATCGTCTCGTTCTCCGAAGCCTGGGCGAGCATCAGGCTGACCAGCTTGTTGCTGACGACGAAATCCTCGGCGCGGGTGACTTCGGCTAGGTCGCGGTTGCGCACGTCGATCATTTCGCTGACGACGCTGATATGGCGGGCAGCGGCCTCGCCGATCTTGCGCAGTTGCAGGAGGGTGATCAGAGTGCGGGTATCGGCGCTCTGGGCGTTCATGCTGTCGCTGTAGCCGAGCACCAGCACGTGATCGTAGGAGGGGATGTCGAGGAGGTCGAGCGCCGCGCGGCTGCTGGTGTCGATCATCTTGTGGTCTACGCGCATGACTGCGGGATCGATGGCAAGCTCTGCGACATCGGCCTCGAACTGCGGCGCATTGGCGGCGATCGTCAGTTGCGAGCCGGGTGCCACGTAGCGGGCAAGCTCGCTTGCGATGATAGGACCGCGCCGGTTCCAGCCGAGGATCAACGTGCGCTCAGCCACTGTCGTGCGCCGGACGATCGGCCGTATGGACGGCTTGTCGATGGCGTGGTCGCCGCTCCAGGTGACGATCGACGCGTCGTCCTCGGCAATGATGATCGCCTTCTCGCCCGCGACGATGACGCGATTGGCGGCAGGGTTGATCTCGACCTCACCCGACGGCAGAGACAGGCCGATCAACGTGCTGTTTTCATAGCTCAGGACAGCGCTGGCGAAGGATTTCCCGACAAGTTCGGGCTGCTCGATCGTGTATATCTCGCAGCCGTCGAAATCCAGAAGTTCGGAATAGACCGCGCTAAGGCCGGCCTGGCGGCTGGTGTGGACGACGATGCGGGCGATCAAATCATCGGCCAGCACCAGCTGCAGTTCGCTGCCGCCGACGATGCGGGCAACGTCGGCATTGCCGGCATCGCGGATTTCCGCGGCGATCGTATAGCTTTCCGGCCGGCGCTGCGGATCGTTGACGAGGGCGAGCACCGTCTTGATCACTTGGGCGTCGACATCCTCGCCGTCTGGCGACAGGACGATGATCGACCGTGACGTCTGCGGGTTGACGATGCCGAGGTCGTAGAGATCGGTTGGATCGCCGCTGCGGCAAATGATGCGCGTATTCTTGCGGTCTGCGATCTTCGCGGCGATCTCGTCTTCCATCTCCACCTTGTCCTTGTTCGCCATGATGACGATGCGCGGACGGCGGCGGCTTTGATTGGCGATCACCAACTCCGAGATCACATCGAAGATCGAGGGAGACCAGTTGAGGATGATCGTATGATCCGTTTCGAGGATCCGGGAGCGGCCCTTGCGCAATTCGCTGAGCTTCTCCTCGAGACCTGAACTGATGACGCCGATCAGTGCCGAGAAGACGAAGATGCCGGCGATGGTGACAACCAGGGAGACGCCGCGGAAACTCCAGCCCTGGTCGCCGCCGATCGTTCCGGCATCCATGGTCCGCATCAGCGATTCCCACGCGCCCTCGATAAAGCCGACGGAGGAGCCGCCCTCGGGGGCGATGCCGGTCAGCGCGAGGATGGCGCCGGCGAGGAAGATGACGAAGAGCGAGATCAGCGCCAGCCAGCCCATCAGCGCTATCGCGCCGCCGGCCATGGTCTTGTCGAACTCGTAGCGCAGTCGCGCTGCAAGTTGTGTCCGAGTTTTCATTATAGAAGCGCCCCCTCGACGAATGTCGCACTGCAGCGATTACAGCAAAGCCGCTGTAAATCAATCAGCCGGCAAAGGTCAGACGCGGCAAATCATGCGACAGGGTAAATTTCGTCGCGGTTGTTCTTCGGGCGGCGGGACGCAACACGTTTTTCGGCTGGCATCGGCTGTCACATTCGTGTCAATGAGCGATGCTTAAGGTCGGCTTCAATCCGCACCGAGGAACTGAATGATGAAAACGCTTGTTTCCGCATTTACCGCACTGCTGGCGTTGGGCGCGCTCGGCCAGCCGGCCGCCGCCGCCGATCTGGTGATCTACACGAGCCAGCCGAATGAAGATGCACAGGCGACCGTCGACGGCTTCAAGGCCGCCAATCCAGGCGTCGAGGTGGAATGGGTGCGCGACGGCACGACCAAGATCATGGCCAAGCTGATGGCCGAGATCGAAGCCGGCAACCCGGTCGCCGACGTGCTGCTGATCGCCGACACCGTGACGCTGGAGCGCCTGAAGCAGGACAAGCGACTGCTCGCCTACAAATCGTCCGAAGCTTCGTCCTACGATGCCTCTCTCTACGATGCGGACGGCTTCTACTACTCGACGAAGCTGATCACCACCGGCATCATGTACAACACCCAGGCTGCGATGAAGCCGACCGGCTGGAAGGACCTGGCAAAGGCAGAGGCCAAGGGTCTCGTCAGCATGCCGAGCCCGCTTACCTCCGGGGCAGCGCTCATCCACGCCCAGACGCTGGCCGGCAATCCGGCGCTTGGCTGGGATTACTACAAGGCGCTGAAGGACAATGGCGCGACGGCTGCCGGCGGCAACGGCGCAGTGCTGAAGTCGGTGGCCACCGGCGAGAAGGCCTATGGGGTCGTCGTCGACTACATGCCAATCCGCGAAAAGGCCAAGGGAGCACCGGTCGAGTTCGTCTTCCCGAGCGAAGGCGTGTCGGCAGTGACCGAGCCGGTCGCCATCATGGCCGGCACCAAGCATGCCGATGCGGCAAAGAAGTTCGTCGACTACGTACTGTCGGAAAAGGGCCAGCAGGGATTCCTGAAGCTCGGCTACATCCCGGCGCGCAACGGCATGCCGGTGCCGGAAGGTTTCTTGGCGCGTGACACGATCAAGGTGATGCCGCTCAACCCGGCGGAAGCCCTGAAGAGCAGCGACAAGGATCTCAAGACATTCTCCGAGATCTTTGGCGGCAACGGCTGAGGCGCATGCCGACATCCACCCGTCACGGAAGCAGCCAGCCGCGCTGGCTGTTTCCTTTTGTGCTCATCGTTCTCTTCTGCCTCAGCGTCCTGCCGCTTGGCCGGCTTGCCTCAACGGGGATCCTGTCGCTTCTGCGTGGCGGCGGCGACGACCTGATCTCCGACCCGGCGCTGTGGAAGGCGACCTGGAACACGCTGGCCAGCTCGTTTCTCGGCATGTTGGTCTCGGTGTTGCTCGGCGGCCTGTTCGGGCTGCTGCTGACCCTGTTCGACATCCGCGGCCGCACGCTTCTGGGCTTCCTGTTCATGCTGCCGATGATGATCCCGCCGCAGGTGACGGCTCTGTCTTGGCTCGGCTTGACCGGCCCCTCCAGCACGCTTTTGAAGGCGGTCGGCATGGCGCCGCCGCTTGGTAGCCCGCAACCCCTCTACTCGCTCAGTGGCCTTGCGCTTCTGCTGGGCGTGCAAAGCGCGCCGCTCGTCTATCTGGCGCTGCGGGCGGGGCTGCTGGCCCTACCGCGCGATGGCATCGAGGCGGCGCGACTGTCCGGCGCCTCACCGTACCAGGTGCTTCGCGACATCATCCTGCCGCTGGCACTGCCGGGCTTTGCCGCCGGAGCTGCGATGGCCTTCGTCTCGAATGTCGGCAATTTCGGCATTGCAGCCATCCTCGGCATTCCGGCCGGGATATATACGCTGCCGACACTGATCTATGCGAAGTTCGCCAGCTTCGGGACCAACACGTTCGCCGACATATCGATGCTTTCCGGCGTCATCGCGCTGCTGTCGCTTGCCGGCCTGCTGGTCGAGGAACGTGTCCTGAAGGGCCGCGACTACCGCATCATCGGTCTCAGCGGACGCAGCCAGGTTTTCCAGCTCAACGGATATCGCGTGGTCGCCGAGCTCCTGCTGTGGTTGCTGATGATCATCATTCTCATCCTGCCGTTTTCGGCACTCGTCGCCGGTTCACTGGCGCCCGCCTATGGGGTGCCGCTCACCCTGAAGACCGCGACCCTGCATGCTTACGAGGAAGTTCTTCTGCGCCAGACGGCCATCCGTTCGGCATTCCGCAACTCGCTGTTCCTGTCTCTTTCGACCGCACTTGGTCTCCTCCTGGTCACGGTGCTGATGGGATATGTCGTGGCACGCAGCAATCGTCGGGTGGCGGCGGTGATCGGAACATTGGCCGATATCCCTTACGCGCTCCCCGGGATCGTTCTTGCGGTCGCCTGCATCCTGCTGTTTGCCGCACCGTTGCCGGTGATCGGCGTTTCAATCTACGGGACGATCTGGATCCTGCTGTTTGCCTACCTGTCGAGCTTTCTCGCGGTCAGCCTGAGACCGATTGCCAGCGCCTTCCGGCAGCTCGATCCATCACTCGAGGAGGCGGCGCGGCTGGCCGGCGCAGGCTTCGGGCGACGGATGCGCGACATTCTCGTGCCGCTGGTGGCGCCGGCGGCGGGTGCCTCGGTGGTGCTGGTATTCCTGATCGCCTGCAACGAACTGACGGTATCGGCTCTTCTATGGTCGGCGGGCACGCAGACGCTCGGCGTCGCGATCTACAATCTCGACGACAGCGGCAGTTTTAATCTGGCGTCGGCATTGTCGGTGCTGGTCGTCGTTCTGGTGCTGGCGATGATGGGGCTGCTGGAACTGCTCTCCGGCAGGCTTCCCAAGGGAGTGGTGCCATGGCGAAGCTGACCCTCAACCATCTGTCGAAGGATTTCGGCACGGGTCGGTCGGCCGTCTCCAACGTCTCGCTGACCATTCGCGAAGGTGGATTTCTGGCACTGCTCGGCCCCTCGGGCTGTGGCAAGACGACCGTGTTGCGGATGATTGCCGGCTTCGAGCAGCCGACTGACGGTGCGATCCTGCTCGGCGAGCGCCTGCTGGCGGATGCCGCAACCAGTGTTCCGCCCGAGCGGCGCAACATGGCGATGGTCTTCCAGTCCTATGCGCTATGGCCGCACATGAGCGTTGCCGAAAATGTCGGCTATCCGCTCAAGGTGCGCGGCATCGGCGGCGAGAAGCGCCGCCGGATCGTGCGAGATGCCTTGGCATCGGTGCGGCTCGAAGAATTCGCCGAACGCCGGCCTGCGGATCTGTCGGGTGGCCAGCGGCAGCGCGTGGCGCTCGCCCGATGCCTGGTCACCGAACCGGATGTCGTGCTGCTCGACGAACCGCTCGCCAACCTCGACCGGCATCTTCGCCAGGAGATGGAAGAAACATTTCGCGAATTCCACCGCCGGTCCGGCGCGACGATGATCTACGTGACGCACGACCAGGCCGAAGCCATGGCACTTGCCACCGATGTCGCGGTAATGTCGGAAGGACGGCTGCTGCAGGCAGCGCCGCCGGAAGAGATCTACGCGCGGCCTGAGGGAAAGTTGGTTGGCGGGCTGATCGGGCAGGGCTCCATCTTAAGCCTGGCCTGGCCTTGGGAAGCATCGCGCCAGGCCGACTGGACGCAGGTGAGGGGCCTGCATGGCCTGCGGCCATCCCCGGACATGCCGCTCGCCGATGTGCTGGTTCGACCGCAGGACGTGGTGATCTCCGGCGAGGGGCTGGACGCGGTGGTCGAGACCGTTGTCTTTGAGGGAGAGCGTTACGCGCTCGGCTTGAAGCTCGCCGACGGGCAGGGGCTCCGCGCCTTCACCCGCAGGTCCGCAAGCCCTGGCGATCATGTTCGGGTGGTGATCCGCTCGGCATGGAGGTTGTAGTCCTTCGCCGCGACGCTATTCTTCTGCGCCGTAACCGTGAAAGCCATCCATGCCCCTCCGCATTGCCACCTTCAACATCGAAAACCTGATGGCCCGCTTTGATTTTTCGGGCTTTCGTCACGAAAATCGGCAGGACCGGGTCGTGCGGATGTTCGGCGTCAGCGACAAGGAACTCTACCGCGATCTCGAACAGGCGCGGCTGATCTCGGAGACGGACGATACCCGCCAGCTATCGGCGCTGGCGATCGCTGCGACGGGTGCTGACATCCTCTGCCTGCAGGAAGTCGACGACATGGCGGCGCTCAACAGTTTCGAGCGCGCCTATCTGAGCCGTATGATGGGTGTCGGCTATCGCCAGAAGGTTCTCGTCGAAGGCAACGACACGCGCGGCATCGACGTGGCGCTGATGATGCGCGACAAGACCCGTGACGGACAGCCGATCCAACTGGTGGAAGTGCGCAGTCACGCCGCGCTCACTTATGAGCAGCTTGGGCTGTTCACGCCGCAGATCGGCCTGACCAACAAGCCCGACGATCGCGTCTTCCGCCGCGACTGCCTGGAGGTCGACGTGCGGATCGGCAACAAGCCGCTGACCATCTACGTCCTGCATCTCAAGTCGATGACCCAGTCGCGCGACGATACCGACGGCCGCTTTGCCAGCATGCCGGTGCGCGAGGCGGAGGTCAGGGCCGTTCGGCACATCATCGAGCGGCGCTTCGGCACCGACGGTGCCGGCACGGCAAGCTTCGTCATCTGCGGCGACATGAACGACTATCAGGAGCGCCTGAAGGTCACCGGCGACCAGTTCTCCGGCTATGCCTTCGAGCCGGTGCGCGAGGAGATGAGCGCGCTCGACATCTTCACCCGCGACGGCTTTGCCGACAATATCGTCAGGCGCAGGCCGGAGATGGATCGTTGGACACTCTTTCACTCCCGGGGGCCGGAGGAACAGCATCTCTGCCAGCTCGACTACATCTTCCTGTCGCAGGCGCTGGCGCGGCATAATCCGGACGTCTTCCCGGAGATCATTCGCCAGGGGCAGCCGTACCGGACCGTCATGCCCGCTGGCCAGCAGGTGGAGCGTTTCCCGCGCGTTGGCTGGGATCGGCCCAAGGCTTCTGATCACTGCCCGGTGGTCGTTTCGCTGGAGCTTCCATGAGTTCGGACAGGATCGTCTGGCCGGGCGAACGGAGCGTCGTGCCGATCGACCGCGTCGACATGCGCCTTCACGACGGGCAGCATCCGTTCCAGATTGCAGAAGCCGATGCCATTGCCCGGAACTGGTCGCTCGAAACGACGGCCAACCCGGCGCTGTTCAATGGCGACGTGCTGCTGCAGGACGAGGTGCGGCTGGAGAACGGCGTTGTTCATGCTCGGGCAAGGCTCTCGGACTTCGCAACGCTGCTGTGGTGGCTCAAGCAGCGGCAGCCGGTGAGCGGTGGCATCTTCGTCGCCAGCGCCGTGCCCATGTCCAGCGACGGCGCGTTGATCGTCATCCGTATGGCCCGGCATACGGCCAATGCCGGCAAGGTCTACTTCGCTGCAGGTTCGCTCGACCGCTCGGATGTGATGCCGGGCGGCCAGGTGGATACGCTGGGCAGCATGGCGCGGGAACTGCTTGAGGAGACCGGTCTTTCCGTTGCCGAGGCGGTCGCCGATCCGCAACTCTACGCCACCGCCTTCAACCGTCGTCACTATGCTTTCAGGCTGTTCCGTTTCCCGATGACGGCGCAAGAGATGTGTCGGCGTGTCGAAACGCATATGCAAACGGACCCCAACCCTGAGATCGACGCCGTCTACGCGATTCGCGATGCCGATCCGCAGGCCTTCGATTACGACGGTCTGACGCGCATCGTGCTGCCCTTCGTTTTCGGCAACCCGCGAGACATTGCGGGTTGAAGGAAGAGGTCGTCTCGGGCAGTTTGGGCGCGAACGGCCGGCTGCCGGTTCCGGCAGCCATGAAAGAGTATCGCATCGGGAGGTTTCCTTGGGTCTTCGCTACGCCATTTATGACGTCTTCACCGATCGCCGGCTGGCGGGTAATCCGCTGGCCGTGATCTTCGATGCAGACGCTTTGTCTGACGAAACGATGCAGGCCCTGGCACGCGAGATGAATCTCTCGGAGACGGTGTTCATCTGCAGTGCCGCCAATCCGGCACATGCGGGGCGGTTGCGGATCTTTACGCCGATGCGCGAGCTGCCGTTTGCGGGACATCCGACCGTCGGCGCGGCGATAGCGCTCTGTGAACTCAATCATGCCGAGCAGCGCCCGGATTTCGACCTTGTCTGCGTTTTGGAGGAAAAGGTCGGGCCGGTTCGCTGCGCCGTTCGCCTGTCGGCGGAGGCTGCAAGCTTCGCCGAGTTTGACCTACCGCGCACTCCCTCCCGGATCGAGCTCAATCTCGACCGTCAGGGACTTGCCGACGCGCTCAGCGTGAAGGTTGCCGATCTCGCCTTCGAAAATCACGTGCCGTCGATCTGGAGTGCCGGGGTGCCGTTTCTGATGTTGCCGCTGCACAATCTGGCGGTTGCCCAGTCGGTCGAGTTTGACCCCGGCCTCTGGGAGAAGGCGGCGCCGTTCGTCGAGGGTCGCATGGCCTCGGCCTACCTCTATTGCCGTGGCGGGGTGCACCATGCGGCTAAATTCCACACCCGGATGTTCTCGCCGGACATGGGAATAGCGGAGGATCCGGCAACGGGAGCGGCAGCCGCTGCTCTGTCCGGCGCAATCCGGCATTTCGATGGGCTCCCCGACGGCCATCATCCTGTCCTGATCGAGCAGGGCGTCGAGATGGGACGTCCCTCCTTCATTCATCTGCACATAGATGTGAAGGACGGTGCCATTGCGCGGGCGCGCATTGGGGGGCAGTCTCTGAAGACAGCGACCGGCGAGATCCATCTCTGATTCCGGATATTTTTTCGGCCGATGGGAACCTGGATCCGAGGTCGGCGTTATTGGGAGCCGAGCGGAGAAGGACGATGCAGACGTGTTTCGAGTGCACCTTGATGATGCTGGAACCAGCCGAATTTTCCCCGGTTGATCCAGCCGCAATTGATCGACCGGATCGATCCCGTTGATGTGCCGCCTGCGTTGAACCGACATCCCGCTGCCAAACCGACGAGGCGCTGAAATCGCCGTCGGAGGCGAGTGTTCACCTCCAGAAAAAAGATGATCGCTGCTCTGTTCAAGCGTAGCGCCACCCGTGTGGCCGCCGCGGCGATCCGTCGAAATTGCATGCTTTAGGAGTAACCTGATGATCAGGAGCGAGACGAGACCCAGCCAGGATCCGCTGAACTCGGAGGACCTGGCGAAGTGCCAGCAGGTCTTCGAGCGTCTGCGCTTGGAAATCTGCCCGGATGACGACGCGGAGGAGACCAATCGTCTCGCAGCCATCACCATCGAGCTTTACCGGCAGGGCGTCCGCCGCGAGGATCTGCTGCGCGAAATGGTAGCGGCTGCACGCGGTCACTGATCTCCGCACCCTCGGAAGACTTCCGGAATTATGTCTACGGCGCGGATCTCGGTCCGCGCCGTTCTTGTCTGAGAGACACAGCAGCAGACCCAGCGGCGCCTTGCCGTTTACGTAAACTGCGGTTTATATCGGTGGAGTGCTGCCGCCTTGCGGCACGTCATCCTGGGGAGGATCCATGCCGCTACCACCGTCGTTCAAGAACCTGCGTATCCCTGCCGTCGCGGCGCCTATGTTCTTGGCGTCGGGCCCCGATCTTGTCGTCGAGACCTGCCGCGCCGGTGTCGTCGGCACTTTTCCGGCGCTCAACCAGCGACGGACGGAAGGTTTCGTCGACTGGCTGGCGGAGATCGAGGGACGGTTGGCAGGCGTGCCCGACGCTGCGCCATGCGGCGTCAACCTCATTGTTCACCGCTCCAATCCCCGCATCGAGGCGGACCTGAAGGCCGTGGTCGACCACAAGGTGCCGCTGGTGATCACGTCTCTCGGCGCCGTGCCGGACGTCGTGAAGGCGGTTCATTCCTACGGCGGCGTCGTCTTCCATGACGTGATCAGCAGGCGCCATGCGGAGAAGGCCGTGGAAGCAGGGGTCGACGGCATCGTTGCGGTCTGCGCCGGAGCCGGCGGTCATGCCGGGACGCTGAGCCCGTTCGCCTTCATTCCTGAGATCCGCTCGTTCTTCGATGGAACGATCCTGTTGTCCGGCGCAATCAGCACCGGGGCGCAGGTGGCTGCCGCGCGCCTGATGGGCGCCGACCTGGCCTATCTCGGCACGCGGTTCCTGGTGACGCAGGAATCGATGGCGAGCCAGGAGCAGAAACAGATGACGATGGAAGCCCGTGCCGGTGACGTCGTCTACACGCCGGCTATTTCCGGCGTGAACGCGAACTTTCTGCGCCAGAGCATCGTGGCTGCGGGGCTAGATCCGGATAATCTCGTCGCCAGCGGACCGATGGATCTCGGCCATGAGGCGAAGGCCTGGAAAAGCGTGTGGTCAGCCGGGCAGGGCGTTGCAGCGATCGACGACATTCCTTCAGCGGCAGAACTGTGCGCCCGACTGATCCGCGAGTACCGCGCAGCGCTGTCGGCGGGAGCCGAAGACCGGTTTCTGTCCTAGCGGCCGAGACACCGCTGGCCTTGCGAAACGCTGGACAGCAAAAAGCCCCCGAGCAAGCTTGGGGGCCATGCATTTAACGTCTACCGTACCACTGGCTGCGTTCTGGCGCGCCGATGGCGGTATGCGTCTTTTAGCGGAACGAGCGGGATGCGATCGTGCGGATGTCGTAGCGGGTCAGGCCGATGTCGTTCAGGGCCTGACTGGACAGGCTGCCCAGCTCGTTCATCGTGCGACGGTAGCTGATCCAGCTCTTTGCGAGGCGAATCGGGTTCATGGTGATGTTTCCTTGAGCTTGTCTCGCGCCGGGTGACGGTCTTGTCACTGGCGATGCACCTATATAGGCGCAAAGCTCAATATCTTGCAGTGCAAAAAATAAGCGACTGCCATGCAAATGTGCAATGGATTGCCGCATTTGTAGCCGTGGATCAGAAACTAGGCGCAGAGGATGAACGCCGGAAACGCGGACATAAAAAAACGCCCTCCGCGATCGGGAGGGCGTTTTGCAAGCGGCAGAAGCCGCAGGACGACGTCGTATCAGATGCCGACGGCCGTACGGGCGATGCGGCGAATTTCAGAGCGGCCGATACCCAGATCGTGAAGTTCGCGGTCCGACATGCGGCCGAGTTCCGAAACGGTCTGACGGTACTTGCGCCAGTTGGTGAGCGAGCGAGCGATGTTCATTGGTCAATTCCTCTTGATGGTTGCGAGAGCCGTTCACGGGGTGTGTTGCCGTCTCTCAATCGATTGAATGCCAATATAATCAGCCCTGCGCCGATGAACAGCGCCCATCCCGTATGCCACCCATGCGAGAAATGCATTGCTTGATCCGCCCCTGTGGCCAGCTGGTGAATAAATGTGCGGACTGGCGTGGGCGGATGCTTGGACGCTCCGGCTGCGGGTCGTCCGGCTACATGGACGCGCAAGAACGACGCCCACCGGGGGAGTATGTCCGGTGGGCGTCATCTCAGTGACCAGCGCTTGGGAGGAGGAGGGTTGCCGGTCGATCGGAGTCCCGCTGGGAGGAGGAGCGCGGCGCTCCGAATGTCGCCGCAGAAATCAATCTGCGTTATCTTGATGAGATAGACTGACTGCCGCCTATTTTGCGGGGCAATAATCGAATGCGAGCCATTCATCAGGCGCATGTCTTATCTGCAGATGCTCAATCCTATTCCGAACTGGTTACCGGAGCATTAAGATCCCGGCATTGGCCAAGGTTCATCACACGCGGCATTATCAGGTAAGGCACTGCAGCTTCGCCCTTGGGATAGGCGGCCCGACCTGTCATTTTTCCTTTGCGTACGGAAAAAACGGTTGTTATAGAGACGCGCGCTCCGGAAGGCCTCTGCGCGAGGATTTTCGTCGCGGTTTGCGGCGCGGGTATGGTGAAATTGGTAGACACGCCAGATTTAGGTTCTGGTGCCGCAAGGCGTGGGAGTTCAAGTCTCTCTACCCGCACCAGGTCTAGGAGTCTGTCGTCGAAGGCCGAAATCGGCCGGTGGCCGCAAAGACCCAGCGCACGAGATTGCATCGAGGCCACGACCGGCAACACGTTCCGGCGTCGTGCTCACGGAAACCACGGCTGTCTGAGCACCGCCGCATGATATGAAGGTATGACTTATGCAGGTTATCGAAACGCTCGCTGAAGGGCTGAAGCGCGAAATCAAGGTCGTTATCCCGGCCAAGGACATGGAACAGCAGATGAACGAACGCCTGGCTGATGCCAAGGACAAGGTTCGCATCAATGGTTTCCGTCCGGGCAAGGTGCCGGTCGCGCATCTGAAGAAGATGTACGGCAAGTCGATCATGGCCGAGCTGGTCAACGAAATCGTTCGTGATCGCCCGAGCGCCATCCTTTCGGAACGCGGCGAAAAGTCGGCGACACAGCCGACCATCGCGATGACCGAAGACGAAGCCGAAGCCGAGAAGATCCTCAACGCTCAGGCCGATTTCGAATTCACGCTGACCTACGAAGTCATCCCGCCGATCGAACTGCAGCCGACCAGCGGCATCAAGGTCACCCGCGAAGTCGTTGAAGTTTCCGAAGACGAAGTCAACGAGCAGATCCTCAAGATTGCCGATAGCGCCCGCACCTTCGAAACGAAGGATGGCGAGGCCGCTTCCGGTGATCGCGTTACCATGAACTATCTGGGCAAGGTGGACGGCGAAGCGTTCGACGGCGGTGCTGCTGAAGACGCAGAACTGGTGATCGGCTCGAACCGCTTCATCCCCGGCTTCGAAGACCAGCTCGTCGGCGTCAAGGCTGGCGACGAGAAGACCATCACCGTGACCTTCCCGGCTGACTATCCGGCTGCCAACCTTTCGGGCAAGGAAGCCACCTTCGACATCACCGTCAAGGAAGTCGCTGCTCCGGCAGAAGTCGAGCTCAACGACGAGCTTGCTTCGAAGCTCGGTCTCGAGTCGCTCGACAAGCTGAAGGAAATCGTTCGCGGCCAGATCGAAAGCCAGTACGGCAACGTGACGCGTCAGAAGGTCAAGCGTCAGATCCTCGACCAGCTCGACGAAATGTACAAGTTCGAGACCCCGGCTGGCCTCGTCGATGCCGAGTTCGACAACATCTGGCGCCAGATCAACACGGATCTCGAGCAGTCGGGCAAGACTTTTGCCGACGAAGACACGACGGAAGAGGACGCTCGCGAGGAATACCGCAAGCTCGCCGAGCGTCGCGTTCGCCTTGGCCTGGTGCTCTCCGAGATCGGCGAAAAGGCCGGCGTCGAAGTGACCGAGGACGAAATGCAGCGTGCGCTGTACGCCCAGTTGCAGCAGTTCCCGGGCCAGCAGAAGGAAATCCTCGACTTCTTCCGCAACACCCCCGGCGCTTCCGCTTCGCTGCGTGCACCGATCTTCGAAGAGAAGGTCGTTGACCAGTTGTTGTCGGAAATCGACGTTACCGACAAGACGGTGACGAAGGAAGAGCTGATGGCCGAAGACGAAGATGGTGCCGAAGACGGTGCCAAGGCCGAAAAGAAGAAGGCTGCTCCGAAGAAGAAGGCCGCCAAGGCGGAAGCATCCGAAGCTGCCGAAGGCGAAGAAGCTGCCGCTCCGAAGAAGAAGGCTCCGGCCAAGAAGAAGGCTGCCGAAGGCGACGCCGAGTAAGCGCGAACCTTCACTCATGATCAGAACCCTCGGCAGCAATGCCGGGGGTTTTTGCATGATTGGGGGGCGAAGACGCCAGCCTCTGCTGTGTGGACGTCTCTGGCTGGGCTCCAGGGGGAGTGGGATGGGAGAGGAGGCGCGACGCACCCGAAGACGGCTGAAAGGTCGGCTGCCCTGCGCAGCCCGTTCCGACGGCTGGCTCGCCTGTCGACATCGAACGTCTGTTCCGCGGCCGCCCGCAAAGGCGGGGCTCACCAACTCTCTGCAGAGCCGGGGGTCCGCGAGCCCCTGACCGGCGTCATGCCGGCTGGCTGCACGTTAGCCTGCGGCTTTCGAGTGGCTCAAGGCCGGCCCCGGTGCGAAGCCACCGAAGCTGCTTCTGCCCTTAAGAAGGCGTAAACGCCGGTCTCGTTCTGGCGCACCGAGTCCTCGATAATCCAGCCGAATGCCCAGGCTTCACGCAGCAGGCGTCGTTCCTCTTCGCTCAGGAGGGCGGCGTCGCTCGAAAAATATGGGTTCTCGTGTGCCGGCACGCCGAGAATACGGGCGTTGGCACCGCGTTCCTGACAATCCAACAGAGACTCAATTTCCATGCGCCGATCCTTATAGAGGAGGGCGTAATACTGACATGTCGGCGTGGTCGCAAGGCGATCGACGGCAGTACGGACGCGAAATAGCAAATATTCGTCATAATAGAGAAGCTTGAAGAATCAGTCGCTTAGTGAAGCAGGTGTCGGCGCGTGCCGCTCTAACCATTCCACATCCCAAAGGTTGCGAAAGCGGACCCGATGGTCTGCTTCAGTCGCGAATTCCAGGAACCAATTCGCCATCGAATGACTTCATCGTATTCAGTCAAGGTGATGGCATGACGCGATACCACTTCAATCTGCGCAGCGACGACGGATGGACCAGTGATGTCGTCGCCGTCGATTTGGCCTCGCCTGTCGACGTGCTGGTGGAGGCCGGTCGACTGCTGTCAGATGTTGCCCGCGACGAACTGCCGGGAAGGGACCGCCTTCTCGTCTTTCTTGAGGTCCTCGACGCTGAGGGCTGCCCGATTTTTGTGAGCAGCCTGTCGTTTGTCGCGGAATGGTTAGGCAATAGCAGCTCCGGCGGCGATGGCGCCGACTAAGCCTTCCTTGTTATTCCAATCCCATCACGACGTACCGAACCTTCGATGGCGGGCTCTGCCAGCCATCAATCGGCACCTATGCATACAATCATGAGACGTTATTTACAGGAATGCACTTTTGAATTGACCTATGTGCTAATACGTTCTACGGTTGTCTTGTCAATCAGGAGGAACGCAAATGGTGTATTCCAAGAATCCCTTTCTGCAGGTGGCGCGGGCCGGTTCGGCAAGTAAGCCGCGCAGCGGTTTGGCTGCCTCTCCGGCCGGCCGGCACATGCAGCTCGCCAAGAACTGCTTCGCGCTCGCCAAGCGCTACAAGGCGAGCCGGAACCGCAAGAAGTACTGGAGCATGGTGAAGGCCGGTCGCAGCGCTTTGGCGCTGGCCCGACAGGAGATCCGGCTGTTCAAGCAGGGCAAGAGCATCCGCCGCCGGTCGTTCGCAGTTCACCGCGCGGCCTGAAGCCTCGATCATTCCGGCGCGGGGCAATCGAAGCCGTAGCCCCGCGTGCAGGTGGCGCAGCCAATGTGGCGACGTCCCCGCCGGGGCGCTGCGCGCGATAAAGAAAGCGACTGTCTGAGGGAGGTCATGATGAACGACGCTTTGCTTTTTGGATATTCGGTCGAGGAAAACGATGGCAAGTTCGTCATCACGCTGGCTGGCAAGCTGGCGCTTCCGATCATGCAGGACATCGCCGCGCAAGTGACCAATGAGCCCGGCTCCGCCGGCAGCGTGACGCGGTTGTTCCCTTACAGCCTGCTTGCCTCGCAGGCGGTGCGGCTGATGCAGCAGCCTTCCGGGAACGGCGCAGAACGGGAGGAAACCTCGCTCGAGGATATCTTCGGTCAGGGGTTCGACCGCGACCTCGACGACTTCGAGCGGCAGTTGGATCGGTACCAGAACATGCTGCCGATGTCGGCACGCGGACCGGCGGGTGCTCCGCTGATCGCAGCCGACGGGGATGACGCGATGCGCGCCAAGAAGGCGGTCGTCAAGGCCGCCAATCCGTGAGGAGGATGGCATGGTTCAGCTTTCCCGTGAGGAGACGTTTCTCCTCCTGACCTGCAGACCCTACCTGTCGGGCGCCGACGACCAGCGTCTCATGCGCATCGTCGCGGAGGAGCCCGACTGGTCCTTCATTCTTTGGCGTGCCGAGAGCTATCAGACGCTTCCGGTCTGCCTCCATCATCTTCGCCGACTGGACCTCGGCTACGCCGTTCCGCAGTGGGTGATCGCCTACATGACGGCCTGGTCGCAGCTATCGCGGGCACGCAGCGAGGTACAGTTCAAGCAACTCGGCGAACTGCTCGCGCATTTCCGTGGGGCAGACATCGATCACTACCTGTTCAAGGGGCCGATGATGTCGGCACTTCTCTACCCGGACCCGGCTCTGCGGCCGATGCAGGACATCGATCTGATGGTACGGGCGGCAGACGTGCGACGCGTCCAGCGCGAGCTCTACGCCCTCGGCTACCAGCACGGCGTGTTCAATCCGGCGGACGGAGTGTTCACGCACATGTTCCGCAAGATCACGCCGAAGACCATGGAGCATAAATATGCGCTTCATTCGGTCACCAAGGTCGAAGAAATCCGGCCGGCGCTCGACGTCAGCCTGATCGCCCCGGAATGGCGGATGCGACAGATCAAGTCATTCGTCAAGGACGACGGGACGGTTCGCATGCCGGTGTTCATTGACGTGCATTTCAGTCTCGGCGAGGGGATGGACGAGGCGGATGTCTGGCGCGGCACTGGCCGGCGGCGTGTTCTGGGGCGGGAGGTGCCGAGCCAGTCCTTGACCACCGCTCTCTGGTTCAGCGCCGCGCGGGTCTATTACGAGGCATTCCAGCACGGCACGCTGAAGCTGCAGATGCTCGGCGATATCGATGCACTGCTACGGCTGCACGGGTCGGAGATCGACTGGCCGCAGCTTCTCGCCATCGCCTCGAAGTATCGCTTCTCGGCGGCGATCTTCTACGTGCTTGAGCAGGTTCGGCGGTTGTTCGACGCGCCGATCCCGATGCAGGTCCTGGTGCTTCTGCTTCCGGATCCGACACGCCAGCCGGATCCCGCCGATTTCGGCGACATCCTGCCAAAGCTCCTGTCGCGAACCGTCGTCACCGACATCGAGCTTGCCTGAACCAAGTCACGACATCCAGCACGTGTTCTGACCGGCAGCCATCTTTGCTGCCCGGATGGATGGGGCCCAGCGATGTTCACAAATTCCGGGGGGAGAGAGCATGCAACGCGTAGCAATCATCGGAGGTGGGCCTGCGGGTCTGGCCACGGGCCAGGTATTGGCCGAAGCCGGGATCGATTTCGTCCTGTTCGAGGCCGGCAAGGCACTCATGGAGCGGCAACACGAGCAGGCGGGCCATCTCGGTGCCGGCATCGGCGGCGCCGGCCTGTTTTCGGACGGCAAGTTCAGCTTCTATCCGTCCGGCACCCACCTCTACACACTCGCCGATCGTGTGCGGCTGGGAGAGGCCTATAGCTCGATCGAGCGGCAGTTGACGGAGGCCGGCATCGAGGCACCACCGCTCTCCCCGGATGCCAGACACGGATTTGTCGCAGCCGACGCGCCGATGATCGCCAAGGCCTATCTCTCCACCTACGGATCGCTCATCCAGCGCCGCGCTTTGATCGGCAGGATGATCCGCGACTTCGAGGAGCAGATCCGCTGCGATACGCGCGTCGAGCACATCGACGAGACCGCGGACGGGTTCGGCGTCAGGTCTGTCGGATTGGATGGAAAGGTCCGCGAGGAGCAGTTCAGCCACCTCGCGCTGGCGACCGGCCGCTTCGGACCGCAAGCGCTCGCCGGAATGCTGTCGTCGCCGATGGCAATGACCGACCTGCGGCTGGAATTCGGCATCCGCCTTGAGCATCCCGATGGCATCGGCTTCCTGTCTCGCGTCAAGCGTCCCGACGTCAAGTTCATCCTCGACGCGCTGGAGACGGAGGTGCGCACGTTCTGCACCTGCCGCAACGGCGAGGTCTGGATGATCCCTTATGGCGACGTCGCGGCGCTGTCCGGGCGTTCCGATGGCCCGCCCAGTCGCTACTGCAATTTCGGCCTCCTGGCGCGCTTCACAGGCCAGCGGTTCGAGACCGGCCGGCGGATCTGGGATGCCATGCAGAAGGAGCTGGGCGAGGAGGCACCGGCAGTCTGGCAGCCGCTGCCCGAGTTCCTGGGACTGCCGATGCCGGACGGCGATCCCGATCCGCACGGCAGGCCCTGGTATCCACAGGGTGGTTTCCGCCGCGGCGACATCGCCGGCAAGCTTCATCCGGAACTCTACGAGATGCTCGCGGAAAGCCTGCGGATGCTGATCGGCCGCTTCCCCGACATGCTGTCGCCACAGACGGTCTGCCTGTTCCCGGCGATCGAGGGCGTCGGGGCCTTCCCGGCTGTCGATAACGGTCTCTCTGCCGGCGACGGACGGATTTGGTTCTGCGGCGATGTGGTCGGCCGGTTCCGGGGGCTGGTTCCGGCGCTGGTCAGCGGCGCCTATGTGGGTGCAGCCATTGCGGCAGCGCTCGGCCACGAAGTCCTGCCATCCGCCGAGGAGCAATGGCAGCCGGTCGCCGCCCAATAGGGGCTGATGCACTTCATCGACAATCAGATATGCCGTCAGGGACGTGGATCATGCTGATCGCCATAGAGGGAATAGACGGTGCGGGAAAAACGCACATCGCCGGCAGGCTTGCGCGGGCGCTCAGCGAGCTCGGCCACCCGGCGCGGGCGTTGAACAAGAGCGACATCACCTTTGGCGACAACTTCGCCGATAGCCGGCTCAGCCTGTTGAAGGAGGTCATCTGGCCGCAGCAAGGCGAGCCGAAGCAGGATCTGCTCGGTACGTATTTCTATCTGCACCTTCTGGCCGCCTGGTTCTCCGCCATCGGTCGCATGCTGAAAGGCAGCCGGACGATCTCGGTGATGGACGGGTCGCAGTACCGGGTTATCGCCAAGGCACATCGACGGGCCGGTCTCAGCCTCGACGTGCTGCGCGGCTATTTTGCCGCGGCGGCAGAACCGGATCTGGTGGTGCTGCTGTCGATCGATCCCAAGCTTTCCTGGACGCGTCGGGCTCAGTTCAAGGAGACCGAGCTTGGCCGCTGGGACGGCCTGGCCGGCGATCCGAGGAGCGCCTACTGCGCCTACCAGGATAGCATCCAGGTTCTGCTGATGCAGATGGCCGAGGCGGATGGCTGGATGGTCGTGCCGCAGGACGAGACGACACGTGACACGGATGTCGTCGACGCGATCCTGCGGCACTTACGTCTCGAGACCGACTGGCCGGGCAGCGGAGTGACGACTGTGCCTCAGCAGCCGCTGCCCGCCGATCAGCCGGAGCTTACGCCGGCTGCCACTTGAGGTAGATCGTCGCCAGCGGCGGGAGCGTCACAAGGATCGAATGATCCCTGCCATGTGACGGCTGCGGCTCGCTCCGTGCCTCGACATTGCCGAGATTGGAGCCGCCATAGACGACAGCATCGGTATTGAGGACCTCCTGCCAGCGGCCCTCCCGCGGCACACCGACGCGATAGCCCTGTCGCGGAACTGGCGTCATGTTGGAGATGGCGACGACCATGGCGGAGCCATCGCCCGTCTTGCGCAGCATGCCGAAGACCGAGTTCTCGGCGTCGTCGCCGATCACCCACTCGAAGCCGTCGGGGTGTAGGTCGCCGTGCTGCAGGGCGGGTTCTTCCGCATAGAGCCGGTTGAGGTCGCCGATCAGCCGCTGCATGCCGGCGTGGTCCGGCCGGTCGAGGAGATCCCACACGATCGAGGCGTCGTGGTTCCATTCGGTCTCCTGCGCAATCTCGCAGCCCATGAAGATGAGCTTCTTGCCCGGATGCGCCCACATGAAACCGAAATAGGCGCGCAGGTTCGCCATCTTCTGCCAGTGGTCGCCGGGCATCTTGCCGAGTAGTGAGCCCTTGCCATGCACCACCTCGTCGTGGCTGAGCGGCAGCATGAACCGCTCGGAATAGGCGTAGACCATGCCGAAGGTCATCGTCCCGTGGTGGTACTTCCGGTAGACCGGCTCTTCCTGCATGTAGTGGAGCGTGTCGTGCATCCACCCCATGTTCCACTTGAAGTCGAAGCCGAGACCGCCTTCTTCCACAGGCTTCGTAACGCCTGGCCAGGCAGTCGATTCCTCGGCAACGGTGAAGGCATGCGGGCAGCGCTGATGGATAATGCTGTTGAGGTGCTTGAAGAATTCCACCGATTCGAGGTTTTCGCGGCCGCCATACTTGTTGGGAATCCATTCGTCGGCGTTGCGCGAATAGTCGCGGTAGAGCATCGAGGCGACCGCGTCGACGCGCAGCGCATCGATGTGGAAGTGCTCGAGCCACTCGAGTGCCGAGGCAATGAGAAAGCCTTTCACCTCGTTGCGGCCGAGATTGTAGATCAGCGTGTTCCAGTCCTTGTGGAAGCCTTCGCGGGGATCCTCGTGCTCGTAGAGTGCGGTGCCGTCAAAGCGGGCGAGCCCCCACGGATCGGTCGGGAAATGCGCCGGGACCCAGTCGAGGATGACGCCGATGCCGCAGGCATGGCAGCGGTCGATGAAGTAGGCAAGATCCTCCGGCGTGCCGTAGCGCCCTGTCGGCGCGAAGAGACCCAGCGGCTGGTAGCCCCAGGAGCCGCCGAAAGGGTGCTCCATGATCGGCATCAGCTCGATGTGGGTGAAACCGAGCTTTGCTACATAGGGTACCAGGCGCTGGCTAAGCTCGACCCAATCTAGCGAGCGGTTGCCTTCTTCGGCGACGCGCAGCCAGGAGCCGAGGTGCACCTCGTAGACGGAGATCGGCCCTTCGCCCGAGCGCTTGGCGGCACCTTGGCGCATCCACTCGCCATCGGTCCACTGGAACGGCCGGCTGGACGCAACGATCGAGGCGGTGGCCGGCGCGGCTTCGCTGGCACGTGCGACCGGGTCGGCCTTCTGCGGCAGAAGGTTGCCGTTCTGGTCGACGATTTCGAACTTGTAGCGGTCTCCCGGGCCGATGCGCGGTAGGAAGATTTCCCAGATGCCGGCCTGCGGGCGCAGGCGCATCGGATGACGGCGGCCGTCCCACGCATTGAAGTCGCCGACCACCGAAACACGCCGGGCAGTCGGCGCCCAGACCGCGAAACGCACGCCTTCAACGCCGTCCACCTCCATCGCACGCGCACCCATCGTGCGGCCGAGATCGTAATGGGTTCCCTGGCTGATCAGGTGGAGATCAAGCTCGCCGAGCAGCAGCCCGAAGGAGTAGGGGTCTTCGGTCTCCTGTACCGCATCCGGCCACTGGATCCGGAAGCTGTAGCGCCCGCCTGTCTCCAACGCAGTCGCAAACAGGCCGGCCTCGTGCACCGGATGCATCTTGGTGCGAACGGCGCTTGCATCCGCCTGCAGGATCTCGACGCCCTCGGCGCCGGGCAGGAAGACCCGCACGACCGTGATTCCATTCACGACATGGGGCCCGAGAATGGAGAAGGGATCGCCGTGTCGTCCATCGACAAGGGCATTCACCGCGTCACGATCGAGGCCGGCGATAAGTTCGGATCGTTCCATGTTCATGCGCTCTTCTCCGCGAGCCTGTCGACGATGGCGGCAAAGCCGCTCAGCGGAATAGGCAGCCATTTCGGACGGTTGCGTGCTTCGTAACTGATCTCGTAAGCCGCCTTTTCCAGGAGGTAGAGATCCAGCATGCGGCGCCGGTCATCTTCGCTGACAGCCAGGTTTTCCGACTGCCCGACTGCCTCGAAATACTGTTCGAGGAAGGCCGCTTCCGCCTGCTCGGTGAACCGGCGGATGATATCGCCGCGCACCGGGTTATCAGTTTCGGTCACCGCTTCGGTTTCCAGGTCTGCAGTGGCCGCAAGGTAGCTAAGCGAGCGCAGCAGTCCTGCAACGTCACGAAGCGGGATGGTCTTGCCGCGCCGCTCCTGCAGGTCGCGCGCAGGCTCGCCTTCGAAATCGATGATGTAGGCATCGTGTTCGGCAACCAGGATCTGGCCCAGATGGAAGTCTCCGTGATTGCGGATCATCAGCGCGCCCTCGGCGGCCTGTGCAAGCTCCGCGGAAATCCGCAACAGCTCGTCCCGGCGGGACAGAAGCGGCGTGACCAGTGCTGCCGTCTCCGGTTCCATGTCGCGCTGGTTCTCCTCCAGGATCGCCAGTGCCTTTTCGATCTGGCCCACTGCGCTGCGGCGCCAGAACTCGACGTTCTCCGGCTTGGCCGGAAGCGGGGCAAAGTCCTCGTCGTCCGTCGGATTGGCGAGCGCCACGTGCAGTTCGCCAAGCCGCTTGCCGATCATGCCCGAAAACTCGACCAGCGGGCGCAGGAGGTCGGCTTCGGCTTCCGGACCCGGCTGCGTCAGGCCGATATCGTCGAGAGCCCGGCGCAGATTGGTCAGCATCCAGTTCCAGGCATCACCCTGGTTGCGGATCGCTCCCTGGACGATGATCAGCGTGTAGCGTGTACCGTCGGGCGCGGTCCGGGCGATTTCGCCCAGCAGTGGCGCAGTGTTCTTGTAGCCGACCTTGGTGAGGTAGCGGGTCATCTCGACTTCCGGATGAACGCCCGGGAAGATGTGGCGGATCAGCTTGATCATCGCCACGTCAGCGATGATCAGCGAGCTGTTGGACTGCTCGGCCGACAGCCACCGAACCGGCAGATCCTCGGCAAGGCTCATGCAGTCGAGCGCTTCGGTACCGAGGAACTCGAGGGTGCCTGAGCGGCCCGAAATGACCGATCTTTCGCAAAGACCGCGGATGACGCCGCGTGCCATGTTCTCGATGGCGAACCCATCCGTCAGGTAGCCCACGCGGCGGCCCTGGCGGATGCGGGCCAAAGCCAGCTGCTGGGCCAGTGCCGGCGGCTGAGTGTCGTCCCAGGCGGCCGTCAGCGGCAGCAGATAGGTTTCGGTGTGGCCCTCCAGTTCAGCTTCCAGTTCGCCGAGCAGGATGTTGTGGGTGAAGCCCATGGGGGTCGCCGCCACCAGCGTCGCCCGCTTGAGGGTTTCGCCCTTCGAGCCGAACCAGCGGCGCTTGTCGAGGTAGGCCGGCAGGATGTCACGCGACAGGGTGGCTGCAAGCTTCGGCTCGTCGATCAGCTCCATCAGGTCTCGGCGCATGACCATCGTCGTGAGGTCAGGCATTTGCTCGGGGGGCTCCGTTCGCCAGGCTGGGCCATCGGCTTCGGCCACAAGCTGGAACCAGTAGAAGGAGAAGGGAGGCAGAGTGAGCAGGTAGGTCAGCTGGCCGATCGGAGGGAAGGGCGACATGCCGGTGAGTTCGATCGGCACGCGTCCCTGAAATTCCGACAGATCGAGCTCGACTGCCTGCGGCAGGCGCGACAGGTTGGCGACGCAGAGAATGGTGTCGCCTCCGTATTCGCGCAGGTATGCGAGGATCTTGCGGTTGCCGGGCGTCAGGAAACGCAGCGTACCGCGTCCGAATGCCGGATGCCGGCCGCGCAGCGCCAGCATGCGCCGCGTCCAGTTGAGCAGCGAGTGGTTGTCGACGCTCTGTGCTTCGACGTTCAGCGCTTCGTAACCGTAGAGCGGGTCCATGACCGGCGGCAGCACGAGGCGGGCCGGGTCGGCCCGCGAGAACCCGCCATTGCGGTCCGGCGACCACTGCATCGGGGTACGAACGCCGTCGCGGTCGCCGAGATAGATGTTATCCCCCATCCCGATTTCGTCGCCGTAGTAGATGACCGGCGTTCCAGGCATGGAGAGCAGCAGGCCGTTCATCAGTTCGATGCGTCGGCGGTCGCGTTCCATTAGAGGCGCCAGGCGCCGGCGGATGCCAAGATTGATGCGGGCGCGCTGGTCGGCGGCGTAGATGCTCCAGAGATAGTCGCGCTCGGCGTCGGTCACCATTTCGAGCGTCAGTTCGTCGTGGTTGCGCAGGAAGATCGCCCATTGGCAGTTTTCCGGGATCTCCGGCGTCTGACGCATGATGTCGGTGATCGGAAAGCGATCCTCCTTGGCAATCGCCATGTACATGCGCGGCATCAGCGGGAAATGGAACGCCATGTTGCATTCGTCGCCGTTGCCGAAATACTCGCTGGTGTCCTCCGGCCACTGGTTGGCCTCGGCGAGCAGCACCTTTCCCGGATGCGTCGCATCGAGGGCGGCGCGGATCTTCTTCAGGATGTCGTGCGTCTCGGGCAGGTTCTCGTTGTTGGTGCCCTCTCGCTCGATCAGGTAGGGGATGGCGTCCAGGCGGAAGCCGTCGATGCCGGTCTCGAGCCAGAAGCGCATGACACTGAGCAGTTCATCGAGAACCTGCGGGTTGTCAAAGTTCAGGTCCGGCTGGTGGGAGTAGAAGCGGTGCCAGTAATAGGAGCCGGCGACCGGGTCCCATGTCCAGTTCGACTTTTCGGTATCGAGGAAGATAATGCGGGTTTCCGGGAACTTCTGGTCGGTATCCGACCACACGTAGAAATCCCGCTCTGGCGATCCGGCAGGCGAGTTGCGTGCCCTCTGGAACCACGGATGCTGGTCGGACGTGTGATTGATGACCAGTTCGATGATCACCCGAATGCCACGCTGATGCGCCTGATCAACGAAGGCGCGGAACTCGTCCATCGTGCCGTAGTCGGGGCTGACATTGCCGTAGTCGGCAATGTCGTAACCATCGTCACGACGCGGGGAGGGGAAGAAGGGCAGAAGCCAGATCGCCGTGGCACCGAGCGACGCGATATGATCGAGCTTCTGGGTGAGACCGGCAAAATCGCCAATGCCGTCGCCGTTGCCGTCACAGAAGGATTTGACGTGCAACTGGTAGATGATCGAATCCTTGTACCACAGGAGATCCTTTTCGGTCGGCTGGCTCTGGCTCTGCATCATGTCCATTTAGGATTTTCCTCGGTTATCGTACGCGCCAGATGGAAAAAGGCTGGTTCGGCTCAAGTCGAAGCCGCTGCCATTTCCCCGTCAGCGTAAATTTCTGGCTGCTGACGAGATCTTCGACGTTAAGCGCGCCATTGTCCGGGAGGTTCCATGACCAGAGGGGTATCTCGACATCCGCCTCCTGCACGTTGTGCGGATCGAGACTGACGCCGATCAGGAGCACGTTCTCGCGGCCGGCACTGGCCTTCTCGTAGAACATCACGTTGTCGTTCCAGGCGATCAGCTGGTTGAGGCCTAGATGCGAATGGAGCGCCGGGTTCTCCTTGCGGATCCGGTTCAGCAGGGCGATCTCGCCCTTGATGTTTCCAGGTCGATCCCAGTCCCAGGCACGGATCTCGTACTTCTCGGAATCCGCATATTCCTTGCGCTTGGCATCCGGGCGGCCCTCGCAAAGCTCGAAGCCATTGTAGACGCCCCAGAGGCCGGACAGGGTGGCGGCCAGCGCCGCGCGGATCAGGTAGGCCGAGCGCGGCGCGTTTTGCAAAAAGTCGGGATTGATGTCGTGCGTGTTGACGAAGAAATGCGGGCGGAAGAATTCCTTGGGCGCTTCAGTGGTGATCTCGCGCATGTAGGTTTCGAGTTCCCACTTGGTGTTGCGCCAGGTGAAGTAGGTGTAGGATTGGGAGAAGCCGACTTTGGCGAGCCGGTACATCACCTTGGGTCGCGTGAAGGCTTCCGAGAGGAAGACCACGTCCGGATGGCGGTCACGGATGTCGGCGATTAGCCATTCCCAGAACGGGAAGGGCTTGGTGTGCGGGTTGTCGACGCGGAACAGCTTGACGCCGTTGTCGACCCATAGCTGCACCACGTCGCGCAACTCGGTCCACAGCGACGGCACGGCGTCCTTGGCGTAGAAATCGACGTTGACGATGTCTTCGTACTTCTTCGGCGGATTTTCGGCGTAGCGCACCGTTCCGTCCGGGCGCCAGTCGAACCAGCCGGGATGCTGCTTCAGCCAGGGGTGGTCCGGGGATGCCTGGATAGCCAGGTCGAGGGCGATCTCCAGGCCATTCTCCGCGGCCGCCCCGACCAGCCTGCGGAAGTCATCGAAGGTCCCAAGCTCCGGATGGATCGCGTCGTGGCCGCCGTCCGGAGAGCCGATGCCATAGGGGCTGCCCGGATCGTTCGGCCCGGCCGTCAGGCTGTTGTTGCGGCCCTTGCGGTTGGTGGTGCCAATCGGGTGGATCGGCGGGAAATAGAGAACGTCGAAGCCCATCTCGCGGATCGCCGGCAGTCGCGCAATGACGTCGTCGAACGTGCCGTGGCGATTGGGATCGCCGCTCTGCGAACGTGGAAAGATCTGGTACCAGCTGGCGAAGGCAGCCTCGCGACGCTCTGCATCCAGCGGAATGCTCTTCGACCGAAGCCGGTGCGGACGACGATCGGCCTCGGCCATCAACCGGAAGGTTTCCGGCGCCAGAAGGAGCTCGATACGTTCAGGCTCGGCTGCCCGGTCCAGCCTTTCCGCCAGCTCCTGCAAGCCTATCAGAACATCACCCTTGGCAGCGCTAAGCGCATCTCGAACATGGGCCATGCCTTCCTGGATCTCCAGGTTGAGGTCCAGGCGGGCGTCGTGCTTCTTCGAAAACTCGTAGCGGAAGATCTGGAACGGGTTGCGCCAGGTCTCGACCGCGAATTCGTGCCGGCCCATGCGCTTCGGCGTGAACTCGGCGCGCCAGCGATCGTTCTCGACCAGGCGCATTGGAACTTCCGTCCATCTTTCCTCGTCGGCCGTCCTCCAGAACAGGGCAGCGGAAATCGGATCATGGCCGTCGCCGAAGATGTCGGCTTCCACGACAACCGTATCGCCGACGACGCGCTTGACGGCAAAACGTCCGTCGTCGACGCTCGGGGTGATTGCCTCGATCGCCAGGCGCGGCGAGGCGGCTGCCTCATCGACATCCTGGGCGGGCACTGCGCCGGCAATAGCGGGCGAAGCGTACCCCTCGAAGATGCGCAGTTCGCCGGGCTTGAGGCGCAGGTGGGGGGCAATCGGCGAGGAGCCGCCCTCGGTCGGATCTGTCAGCGGCAGGAAGCCGGAGGCTGCATCGCGCACCGCATTGAGTGGCGCCGGTGCCCCGGCGCGCAGATCGCGGTTGACCACCACCAGGCGGATGCCTTGCGCCGAGCGATGGTCTGCCGCGTCGGCCTGCAGCAGGGCGACCGCAGGGCTCTGCGTCACGTTGATCAGTTGCAACGGGCTTGAGCGAAACTGTGCTCCATCGCGCAACAGCGTGTCGTTGACGCGGCGGATCTCGGAGGAAAGATCGTATGTCTGGCGGTCCGCAAGTCCGCGTAGGCCCTCGCCGTTGCCGTGCACGGGATCGAGCGCTGCCGTCGCGCCATATTCGAACCCAATCGGTACCATCAGACCGCTGCCGATCGAGGCCGAAAGCTTCAAAGCCTGGACTGCCCGTCTGGCGCGTATCTCGGTGCTGTCCATGCCGTGGGCGAGGCGCTTTGCGAAGGGGACTTCGGGGAAAGCGATCTGGTACCGGAAGGCGCGCTGCAGATCATGCTCCTCGATGAACCAGCGCTGCTCCAGATCCCACCACGCAAGCGAGGAGAAGCAGCCATCGAAACCGACGTCGGGAAGCGCCCGCCGCAGCTCGAAAGAGGTGCCGGGCGTCCAGGCGAGGAAGGTGGCATCCGGACGTGCGCGCCGTGCGGCTTCGATCAGCCGCCGCCAGCTCTCGGTCGGCAGGCCCTCCAGACCAAGGCAGCGGAAGCCGGCAACACCGGCACCGACTATCCGCATGAGCCGTTGCGACCAGGTGTTCAGATGCGCTTCGAGCGCTCCGGGATCGTCGGCGTTCACTCGGCGGCTGTTCGCGTCGTGCGGAGAAAGCCGCGGATCGGCGGCCGGGCCATTGGTTTGGCCTTCTGCAACTGCGAGACGGTCAACCACCAGGTCCAGCATCAGTGACAGGCCATGCTCGTCGGCCATCCCCACCAAGCGTCGAAGACCCTCCTCCAGATCATCGCCGAGCCCATAGGCCGGATCCAGCCGGTCCAGAGAGGATGCGACGAAGACGCTCGTGTTAACGGCGCGGGGGAAGAGCGGGGCGCTGAGAATGGTGTCGAAGCCGAGCCCGCGGGCATGCTGGAAGACGGCGTTCCACGCGGCGGGATCGGTGAGCAGTAAAGGATGAATGTAGTAGATGCGGGGGGCGGCAAGGGTGGAAGAGGTAAGGTTCGATTGAACGATGTTCATGGGCGCCGTACTCCGCAGGTTTTGCGTCTAACGTCGGGAGGAAGGGCAGGTTCCACGCGCGCCAAGCGTTCTTGGCCGCACAGCGACGCGCGTCGGGAGATCCCCGCCGGACGCAACGAGGATACCCTCGGGGCTGACGGACAACCATCGCCGGCCGGTGGCGTTGTCGAGCCGGCTAGCGCCCATCCGCAAGTATTCAGTGCAGCTGCGCCTCGTCGACCGCCTGCTTGAAACAATCGCGTGCGTGGTCGGGTTTCTCGCGACCATCGAGGGCCGCCAAGCACGATTGGTGGGCGGTCGCGAAGCTCATCGCCTTCACGCCGGGCCAACGATGATCCATGAACTGGATCGCTTCGAGCGGGCCAGTAATATCGAGCCCGGCGGCCTGAACCGGCCGGCGCCATTGAGTATGTTCCATGTGCTCCTCCCACGCGCTGCCGGCAGAACAATACCGTAGCGACGAGGCGCTAACTTCAATCATGATCCAAAGTTCCAACCCACGTTTTCTGTGTCCTGACATCCTATGCCAAAACCGGGGATGAAGCCGCGGCTGAAAACTCTTTGGCAACCTCCACGGAGGATGATGCAGCCATCTTGGAATGGAGCGATCATGGCCAACGCATCTGCAAGCAAAGGACGGCGGACCAAGCGTCGGACGACCAGGAAGAAGAGCGGCAGCCGGGTCTGGCCTTGGGTGGTGGCGCTCGTCGGTGTCGCAGGCGGGATCACGGCCTACGAGCATGGCGACCAGCTTCGCAGGTGGACGCCGACGGTGTTCAAGACCGCCCCGGCCAGGCTGCTGGCGGCGACCGAAAGTCGGCTGGCGGATCGTCCGGCACCTGCCGTGCCGATCGTCCACCCGGTGCCGCGCGCACCGGTTACGGGAGTTCCAATGGCGGCGGCGCCCGTCAGCAAGCCGGAGGCCGGCGAGCTGGTCGGCAAGAACTTCCACGGCACCTTCTACTTCTGCGGCACGTCCGGCCTCGACAACTGCGTTGCGGACGGCGATGTCTTCTGGTTCCGCAAGCAGGCAATCCGGCTTGCGGATATCTCGGCGCCAGCGTCGCAGAATGCCCGGTGCGACGGAGAGCGCGCCAAGGGTTTTGCGGCGAAGGTGCGGCTTCGGGATCTGCTGAATGACGGCACGTTCGAACTCGCCGACTGGCCGAACAAGGATGAGGACGGGCAAGGCCGAAAGCTCAGGGTGGTGATGCGCAACGGCCAGTCGATAGGCGCTCAGCTTGCTCGCGAAGGTCTGGTGCGGACCGCTTCGGATGGCGGAAGAACCTGGTGCAGCTGACCGGCGACCGGAAGATGCGGCTGCGCCGGCAGGCCCGGCCGCTGTTCCGGATCGAGGCACCGATCGGATTGTCCGCAGCGTGTTTAGGATTTGGGAACCAGTTCAGGCGATCTTGCCTAAGTGAGTTTGATTCGAACGCGTGCGTAGCAGGAGACACCATGACGCTTGCCCATTTCCCGGCCGATAGACGGACTGCCGATATCCGCCGCTGCGCGCAGGCGCTCCTGACGCTTCATGGCGAAGAAGCCAACCAGTACTGGCGTTCCGAAATGCGGGCGATCGCCGCGGAACTTGCGCAGCAGGGCGCTGAGCCACAAGAGATCTCGCGCCAGGCGGCGCTGTTCATGAATGCCGTGCAGATGGAACTGCAAGCGTTGTTCGCGGCAGACGACGATCTGGCCGTCGACGCCCGCGCCTGATTCCCGCGCATCTTCTCAGTTCCCTGATCGATTCCGGCGGAGGCCGCAATATCCAGCGGCCTCGCCGAGGCTCTCGGCGAGAATGCCTGATCGGCAGGATCAGTAGCCGCCGCCGACCGCGGACGGCCAGACGACCGGTTCGGGATTGGCGCCGCCATGTTCCTGGACGAAGCCGCCGACGGGCTGTCCCTGATAGATGTGCGGATTGCCCGTGGACGTGCAGCCGGCAAGGCTGAGGCTCGCGAAAGCGAGGATAAGTGCAACAGCGGCGGATTTCTTGTTCATGACGATCTCCAGTCTATGCCGCGTAGATCGTACATGCGACGCCAGACTGCAAGAGCCTGTCGAACGACATCTGTAATCGTTGCAGTTCTGCCGCAGCTTGCGCTGCAGCTCTCTGATATGACCTGTCAGGAAAATGTTTGGTGGGTGATGTAGGGCTCGAACCTACGACCCGCTGATTAAGAGTCAGCTGCTCTACCAACTGAGCTAATCACCCATCCCCGTGGCGCTTCCGTTCGGCGGCGCCGCTGGTGTGAAGGGGCGTATAAAGAGGATGCGCAGGCTTGTCTAGCACCCATGTGAAAAAACTTTCGTTTCTTTTCAATTGGCCAGCGGTCTGGGGATAACGTCGCGTGCAACTCGTAAGGGACTTCGCAAACGGCTTGCCTGCAGCCAACTGCCGGCCATCAGTTAGGCTTTACAGCGCAGTTCGCGACGTCCAATTAGAGGAGCCGTCTATCAGAGGAGGAGATGAGGATGTCGACGAAAGACGATCTGGCGCGGATTGCCGCGCAGGAAGAGGCGCTCTGCTTCGAGCACTTCAATCTCGATTCCGCCTGGTCTCTCGGCCAGCATATTCGCGCGGCCGCGTCATCTGCAGGCCATGTCCTTTCGATCGACATCCAGATCAACGGGATGCAGGCGTTCTTTGTCGCACTGCCTGGCGCCAGGCCCGATTTCGAGCACTGGATCCGCCGCAAGCGCAATCTGACGCTGAGACTGCTGCGGCCGAGCTACGCTATCGGACTCGAACTGGCGCAGCAGAACACGACGACGGAAGCGAAATGGGGAATGTCATCCGCCGACTACGCAGCGCACGGCGGCAGCTTTCCAATTCGCGTCATCGGAGTGGGGTGCATCGGTGCGGTGACGGTGTCCGGCCTGCCGCAGCGGGAAGACCATAGTCTGGTCGTCGAAGCGCTGGCACTGCATCTCGGCATCGAGCCGAGCCATCTCCGGCTACCTTGAGAGGCCTCTTCCGAGTCGGATCAATCAACAACGAAAAAGGGCCGCGCTATGGCGGCCCTCCGACAGACTGGTGACGACAATTATCGTCTGATCATCCGGCCAACGGCGATCAGGATGCAAGCGCCGATGAAGCCGGCGATCAGGTAGCCGATCCAGCCGCCCAGAACGACGCCGAAGATGCCCAGAATGGCGTTGGCAATGATCGCGCCGACGATGCCGAGCAGGATGTTCATCAGAACGCCCATGTTGCTCTTCATGAACTGCTCTGCGAGCCAGCCGGCGATACCCCCGATGATGATAGCTGCGATCCAGCCGATGCCTGCGCTTTCCATAATTGTCCCTTCCATTGTGGTTGCGCCCCATCAACGCGGATCCTCGCTTCAGGTTCCCGAGCTTTGGAACCCGCCATAGTTCTGCCGGGGAAATCTTCTCCAAGGGCCTCGATCAAAGCCGGTTCTGAGGAAGCGCTTTCTTTTGCAAGCGGCTGTCTTTAACTGGATGCGCCATCTTCGATGAGGTCAACGGACTTGCAGAACCGTGTTTTTCGATCTACGCCCGCGCTCCTTCGCCATGCCGTCCTCGTCCTTTGCCTGGTCGCATCGGCAGTGGCTCCAGCTGCCGTGCTGGCGCAGTCCGAGCCCGCGCCGCCATCGGCAGCAGCGCCGCCACCGGCGCCGGCACCCGACGCGGGTGCAGCATCGACGCCTGATGCCGTGCCGGCGGCCGATACCGCTCCCGACCGGCTGACGACGCGATCGCAGAAGGCCGCAGCCGATGCCGGCAAGAGCCTCCAGGCGCTCCGCGCCCAGGCGGATGCTGAAAACGTCGAGGACGTGCAACTGGCGGACTTCAAGGCGCAGTCCGATGACGTGGACCTGCAACTGACGGCGATCCTGGCGGACCTGAACCAGCGTGTCGAACAGATCCAGGCGCGTCTGAAGGAACTTGGAGAGCCACCGAAGGAGGGACAGCCGCCGGAGGCCGCCGTGGTCACCGAAGAGCGTGAACGGCTGACGGTCGAGCGGACCGAACTGACGGCGACCGGCAGCGAGATCAACCACATCGTCGCCGGCGCGCGAGAACTCTCCGGCAAGATCACCGAGCAGCGGCGCCGGCTATTCTCGGCAACGCTCCTCAAGCACACGGAATTGTCGCCGGGCGTCTTCATCGATGCCGGCTCAGCCTTCATCGACGAGATAGGCACCTTCACCGCAACGCTTGCCGGATGGCTGGCGTTTGCCTGGAAGTTCAAGAAGCTGCAGTTTCTCGGAGCCGTGGTCCTGTCTTTCGGCGCGGCCCTGCTGTTTCTTGCCGGCGGCTACCGGTTTTTCGGCCGGATGGTGAAGCGCGACCTGGCGATGGAGAGCCCACCCTTCATCACCCGACTGTCGTTTGCCTTCTGGTCGCTGATTGTCCAGACCTTCTCGCTGTCCGCCTTCCTGGCTTCGACTTTCTTCTTCCTGGTCAGCTTCAACGTGCTGCGGCCCGACATTGCGCCGGTGCTGGGAGCGCTGCTGGGGATGATCTGGGTGGTGGTGTTCGTGGCTCGCCTGAGCGGCCTGGTGTTTGCGCCGCTCCATCCGAACTGGCGCCTCATTCGCATGTCGAACCGCGGCGCCCGGCGCATGTACTGGCTGACGCTGCTGATGGCGGTGATCAACGGCCTGGACTACGTGCTGGCGGAGATCAGCGAGGTGCTGAACTCGCCTGTGGTCCTCACCATCGCCAAGAGCCTGATCGCCTCGGTGTTGATTGGCGTAATCCTGCTGCTGATGTCGTTCATGAAGCCGCTGCTGGCGGAAGACAGGGATCCGGACTCCCCGGGCCGGCCCTGGCCGCGCGGCTTCCCGCTGCTGTTGCGGGCTGCAGGCGTGGCGCTGATCCTGGCGGTTCTTGCCGGCTATGTCGGACTGGCGCGCTTCGCCGCGACGCAGATCGTCCTCACCGGCGCGCTGGTCGTGACGATGTATATCGGCATTCTCTCGGGCAAGGCGGTCGGCAAGCAGGGCGCCTTCGCCCGCACCTCCGTCGGACGCTATCTCACCGGCCGCTACCGGCTGTCGGAGGTGGCGCTTGATCAGATCGGCCTTGCCTCCGGGCTCGGCATTTACGCCGTGGCGCTGGTCTTCGGCGTTCCGATGATCCTGCTCACCTGGGGCTTCCAGATCCAGGACATCCAGGCGGCCGCCTACCGGCTGTTCACGCAGATATCGATCGGCAGCATCTCCATCTCGCTGATCGGCATTCTCGGCGGCATCCTACTGTTCCTCCTTGGCTATCTCGGCACCCGCTTTGCCCAGCGCTGGATCGACCGCAACGTCATGGCGCGCAGCCAGGTTGATCTAGGCGTCCGAAATTCGGTGAAGACGGGCATCGGCTATCTGGGGATGGGGCTTGCCGCCGTCGTCGGCATTTCGGCGGCAGGCATCGACCTGTCGAGCCTGGCGCTAGTGGCGAGCGCGCTCTCCGTGGGTATCGGCTTCGGGTTGCAGAACATCGTCTCCAATTTCGTCTCGGGGCTCATCCTTCTCGTAGAGCGCCCGTTCAAGGTCGGCGATCATGTGGTTACCGGAACGACGGAAGGCATCGTCAAGCGAATTTCTGTGCGCGCCACCGAGATCGAGACCTTCCGCAAGCAGTCGATCATCGTGCCGAATTCCGATCTCATTAACGCGGCCGTCGGAAACTGGACCCACCGCAACCGGATCCAGCGTTCGGAGGTGCCGGTGAGCGTCAGCTACGAGACTGATCCGCAGCAGGTCATCGACCTTCTGATGCAGATCGCCAGCGAGATACCAGAGGCGTTGCGCAATCCGGAGCCGCATGTGGAATTCCTGCGGTTCGGCGCTTCGTCGCTTGATTTCGAGTTGCGCTTCCACCTTGCCGACATGAACGACGGGTTGGCGGTTCGAAACCGCGTGCGGATGGAAGTGCTGCGTCGCTTCCGGGAGGCTGGCATCGAGATGCCGTTCCCGCATCAGGATATCAACGTCAGCGGCACCGTGTTCACCGCGCGCCAGGGCCGGCAACCGCATCCGATGCCGCAGCCGATCCCTCCTGCACAGCCGGAGACGCTGCCGGAGGACGAGGGAAAGTAACGGCAACCGCGGTCCTTCCGCGCGATCCTGTTGCCAAAGCTGCCCTCGTCGCGCCAAGCTCTTTCGCTGTCGTTATCAGGCATCTGGCGGGCGGGCGGGAACTGCATAGTCCAGCCCATTGCGGGTCCGATCCGCCGCGTCGTGAACGCCGGCGGAAGGTTGAGAGGGTTGGGTGATGAAGACACAGGCGCGGGCAGTGGTTATCGGAGGCGGCGTCGTCGGTGTCTCGACCCTCTACCATCTGGCGAAGAAGGGCTGGAGCGACGTCGTCCTGATCGAGCGGAAGGAGCTGACCTCGGGCTCCACCTGGCACGCTGCAGGACTGCTGCCGCTCTTCAACCTCAGCTATTCCGTCGGCCAGCTGCACAAGTATTCTGTTCGCTTCTACGAGGAACTGCAGCAGGAAACCGGCATGAATGTCGGCTTCTCCAAGGTGTCGAACATCCGCCTGGCGCGCACCAAGGACCGCTGGGACGAATACATGTACTACGCCGGCATCGCCGAGACGATCGGCGTCAAGGTCAACCTTCTGACACCGGAACAGGTGAAGGAGGTCTGGCCACTCTGCGAGACGGAAGGATTGCTCGGCGCCATCCAGCATCCCGACGATGGCTACATTCAGCCGGCGGACCTGACCCAGGCGCTTGCCAAGGGCGCCCGCGACCTCGGCGCCACGATCTACCGCAACACAACGGTGACGGGCATCGCGCAGCAGGACGACGGGCAGTGGGTGGTGACGACCGACAAGGGCGACATCACCGCCGAGCACGTGATCTCCTGTACCGGCAATTTTGCTCGCAAGACCGGCGAGATGGTCGGCATCAACATTCCGGTCATTCCCGTCGAGCATCAGTACATCGTCACCGAGCCGCATCCGGCCATTCAGGAACGCCGCCGTCAGGGGCTGCCGGAAATGGGCGTGCTGCGCGAATCCGACAGCGCCTGGTACATGCGCGAGGAAGCCGGCGGCCTGATTCTCGGCCCCTACGAGGTCGGCGCTCCAGTCTGCTACGTCGATGGACCTTCGGACCAGAGCGAATACGAGCTTTTCCAGGAAGAGCTCGACCGGCTGATGCCGCACATCGAGGCAGCTATCGCCCGGGTGCCGGCTTTTGGCGAAGTCGGCATCAAGAAGGTCTATAACGGCGCGATCGCCTATACGCCGGACGGCAACCCGATCGTCGGCCCGGCGCCGGGGCTCAAGAACTTCTGGCTGAACGAGGGACACTCCTTCGGCATCACGGCCGCGGGTGGCGCCGGTTGGCAGCTTGCCGAATGGATTGTCGACGGCGAGCCGACGGTCGACCTGATGGGCGTCGATCCACGCCGCTTCGGGCCTTACGCGACGGAAGGCTACCTCATCGCCAAGAACGAGGAGGCCTATGCCAACGTCTTCACCATGCATTACCCCGACGAGGAGCGCGCCGCGGCCCGGCCGCTGAAGACGACGCCGGTCTACGATCGCCTCAAGGCGCTCGGCGGCGTGTTCGGCTCGGTCTATGGGTGGGAACGTGCCAACTGGTTCGCGCCAGCCGGCTATGCGGTGCCGGAGGAGGATCTCGGCGTCGGCGCCGACGTCATTACCAGCCACAACCACGCGCCACGGACCGATGATGGCCGGGTCGTCGAAAAATGGTCGTTCCGCCGCTCGAACTATTTCGAGCATGTCGGCGACGAGGTGAAGAACGTCACGGAGAATGTCGGTGTGCTCGACATGTCGCCGTTTGCCAAGATCGAGGTTTCGGGTCCCGGCGCGCGGGCCTGGCTGGAAACAATCTTCGCCAACGCCATACCGAAGAAGCGCGGCCGCATCACGCTCGCCCATATTCTGACGCCGGCCGGCGGCGTGCGTGCCGAGTTCACCATCTACGAATGGGCGCCCGGCCGTTTCTACATGGTCTCAGCCGGTGGTCTTGAGGCGCACGATCACGACCTTCTGTGGCGGCTCCTGCCGCAGGATGGATCTGTCGTACTGCAGCCGATCACCCAGAAATGCGGGGTACTGGTGCTTGCCGGACCACGGTCACGCGACGTGCTGAAGAAGCTGACGCGCACGAGCCTGGATAACAAAGACTTCCCATGGTTGACGGCAAAGCCGATCTCCGTCGGCGTTGCCAGCGCACATGCTCTGCGCGTCAATTTCGTCGGCGAGCTGGGCTGGGAGCTGCATCATCCGATTGAAATGCAGGCCTATATCTTCGACAGGTTGATGGAAGCGGGTGCCGAGTTTGGTATCAGGCCGTTCGGGATCCGTGCCATGGTTTCGATGGCTGTCGAGAAGTCGTATCGCAACATGGGCCGCGAACTGTCGATCGAATACAATGCCTACGAGTCCGGTCTCGACCGCTTCATCAAGCCTGAAAAGCCGTTCCTCGGTCGCGATGGGCTCGTATCCTACCGCGATGCCGGCCTGAAATGGACATTCAGCACGGTGGAGGTACGCGGTAACACGGAAGTCGACGCGCGCGGCTCTGAGGCGATCTACAACGAGGCAGGGGACATCGTTGGACGCGTGACCAGCGGTGGATTCGGCTGGCGCGTCGGCAAGTCGCTGGCGCTGGCGATGCTGAAGCCGCAACACGCAGCTCTCGGTACGCAGCTCAAGGTCAAGATCCTCGGAACGCTGTATGAGGCAGAGGTTATCGGAGAAAGCCCGTTCGATCCCGACAACAACGTCCTGCGTGCCTGAATAAGAACTTTCCGGACACCCGAAAAGCGGCTTCCTGTAGCCGCTTATTCAAGTCTTGCCTGTCGTCCACCCGCTCCTGCTTAATGGTTCCGAAATCCGCGTGCCTTATCGTCACGACGATTGGGGATCAAAAGGCTTGTCATGACGTATCTGGGTGTTTCTGGAATGCAGTATACTGGGGAAAAATTTCCGGATGCCCGGATTCTCCTCGCTGAGGATTCGAACGTCTTCACCTCGATGGTGCGGCAGCGTTTGAAGGAGATTTTCGACATCGACGTCGAGATCTGCCGGACTTACGACGATCTGACCACGGCGAACGAGCTGTCGGAAGAACCAGTCCGGCTGGCCATCTCCAACATCAACCTCCCAGGTGCAGAGAACGGCGAGGCGCTGGAATATCTGCTTGACCTCAATATTCCGACGATCGTCTTCACCGGCACGTTCCAGGAGCAGACGCGCGAGAAGCTGCTCGCCAAGGATATCGTCGACTACATCCTGAAGGACAACATCTTCGCCGTCGAGATGCTGGTTGAGTCAGTCTGCCGGTTCCTCACAAACCACCGCCATCACGTGCTGATCGTCGACGACAGCCCGACGGCCCGGGCGCTGCTGTCGACCCGCCTGAAGCGCTACAATTTTCGTGTCAGCGTCGCCGAAAGCGGCGCCAAGGCGATCGATCTGTTGAAGAAAAATGCCGATATCGGTCTCGTCGTGACAGACTACAACATGCCAGACATCGACGGCTTCGAGCTCACACGGCGTATCCGCTCGGTTCGCGGTTCGCACGAATTGAGGGTTATCGGCGTGTCGTCCTCGACCAACCGGCTGCTGTCGGCGCGGTTCCTGAAGGCCGGCGGCAACGACTTCATGCTGCGGCCGTTCATCGACGAGGAGTTCTACTGCCGCGTCAACCAGAACCTCGACACGCTGTCGCAGATCCGAACCATCAAGGCATCCAACGCCCGCGACGCGGCTGCCAGTCTCGCCGTGCCTGCCTGATCTCTCGGCCGCGACAGATGCCAGGCGTCAGGCTGCGACGCCGGCACGCGCGCTGCTGAGCGTCATTTTGCGCTCGGCGCGTTCCTGCTGGGGGGAGCGGTTGTAGACCTCGCGGTAGCATTTAGAAAAATGCGAGGCTGAGACGAAGCCACAGGCCACTGCGACCTCCACCACCGGCATCGACGACTGGACCAGCAGATGACGCGCGCGGTCGAGACGGATCTCGAGATAGTAGCGCGCAGGCGAACGGCCCATCTCCTGGCGGAACAGCCGTTCGATCTGACGACGTGAGAGGTCGGCATCGTCGGCGATCTCGACGAGCGACAGCGGCTCTGCCAGATTGCTTTCCATCAGCTCGATGATCGACAGTACCTTGCTATTCTGCACGCCGAGGCGAGCCCGCAGGGGCAGGCGCTGGCGGTCGTGCGGGTTTCGGACGCGGTCCGTCAGCTGCTGCTCGCAGACACGGTTGACCAATGCCTCGCCGAAATCTTGGCCGATAAGATTGAGCATCATGTCCAGCGATGCAGTGCCGCCGGCACATGTGTAGAGGTTGCTGTCGACTTCGTAGAGATCCGCATAGACCTCCGCCTGTGGAAAGGCCTCGGCAAAGCCCGGCAGGTTCTCCCAGTGGATCGCGCAACGCTTGCCGTTCAGGAGGCCGGCTTGGGCCAGCACATGGGCGCCGGTACAGAGGCTGCCGACGGCAGTGCCGCGGTTGTAGGTCTCGCGCAGGAAAGCATGCACCGACTTGTTGTTGAAGTCCTCGATCTGAATGCCGGAACAGATCAGCACCATGTTCGGACGGTGCTCGCCGCTGATGTTGCGGC
Organism: Rhizobium sp. SAFR-030; assembly: GCF_059415005.1. Classification (NCBI taxonomy): domain Bacteria; kingdom Pseudomonadati; phylum Pseudomonadota; class Alphaproteobacteria; order Hyphomicrobiales; family Rhizobiaceae; genus Rhizobium; species Rhizobium sp. SAFR-030. The sequence goes on from NZ_JBPFDO010000003.1 coordinate 379,647, forward strand.
GCTCCTCGGCAAGCGAGGTGTTGACCTCGATGGCAATGCCGCTGGAGGATGAGACCTTTTCGCCGTCAACGGAGGAGAGGCGCCACTCATAGGCTGGATAGCCGAGCATTCGGTTGGCGATCCGCAGGGTTTCGACCGCTGCCGAGAATGGCAGCATCGTGAAATTCGGCACGAGGAAGAAGACCAGGGTACGCTTGTGGGCGGGGTGCTTGTTCATCGCGGGAACTCCGTGGCGGTTCAACATTCCTCGCTTGAAATTATGGTTGTTCAATGTCTCGTTTGCGACATCTACATCTCTAATGCCGTCGCGCGGGCAGGAGTGTCTTTGGAGACGTTCCCGATTGGCGCTTGGTTGCACAGATGCACACGTGGATGCCCGGATCTGCCGAAAGTTTAGCCGAAACGCTAGACGCATCGCCCGCGCTACCGGTGTCGGTTCAGCGCGGGCTTGAAGCAGAGCGGTGATGGTCCATGCTAGGACTTTGGCCCGTTGCCGATGTCATCAGCAGGCCAGCCGATATCCTTGCGGACGTCGAAGGGTAGACCTTCCAGTTGCAGGGCCGTCCGGCGGCGGTTGCTTTCAGCGGCGTGCCGCAGCAGCCGGCGGCCGGCTGCCTGCACCAGGAGCGCCAGGCGCTCCGTGAGCACAGGTGAGGAATAGGCCCGCCGGTCAGGCCGGGCATGCGGGAGAGCAAGGGTCACAGCCAAATCCTTTCGTTGTTTAGCCGAGCTATGGATGCGCCTCGCCAACTGTTCAATCAATCAGATCGACATTATCCGATCCATGATAGTTATTGATGGAAGATCCGTAGCTTTCTGAAGCTGCGCCATTAATTGCTGTCAATCAAATGCAATGATGTGCGGCTAAGTTTCAATTTTGTTGACGCTGGTGCGCAGATATCTAGTCCATCTGCCGAGTGCCCGTCAGCCATGAACTGCGATCAAGATTAAGGTGCGACGGAATCCGACGTCGATCCGGATGAGCCGCGCGTCGGATTGACTGTGAGGCGAACGCGGTGATATCGTTCCTCTGTTCAAAAATATTGAAAGACAGATGATGAACGCCTCCTTCCGTCCCGCGCTTCCTCTGCTCGACAACGACGTACTGAAGACGTTCGTAGCGATTGCCGACACCGGCAATTTCTCTACCGCCGCCGAGGCGGTGTTGCGCACTCCCTCGGCGGTCTCAATGCAGATCAAGAAGCTGGAGGAGCAGTTGCGGGTAACGCTGTTCCTGCGCGACGCGCGGTCGGTGTCGCTGACGCCGCACGGCGAGATGCTTCTATCCTATGCGCGGCGGATGATCGCCCTGTCCAACGAGGCGGTGTCACGTTTCATCATGCCGGAACTGTCAGGAGTTGTCCGCCTTGGGGCGGCAGACGACATCGCCGAGCGACTGCTGCCGGGGATACTGAAAAACTTTGGCAGCAAGTTTCCCGGTATCATGGTCGATGTGACGGTCGACATGAGCCTGAAGCTCAGACGCCGGATGGAAGAGCAGCGGCTTGATCTTGCACTGGTGAATTTCTCCAATCATTCGACTACGCTACCGGGGGAGATCGTCTACCAGGACAGGCTTGTCTGGGCCGGAGCCCGATGCGGAACGGCGCATCTTCGTGATCCGTTGCCGATTTCCATCTGGGAGGAAGGCTGCATCTGGCGCCAGGCGGCGGTGAACGCGCTGGAGCGAATGAAACGGCCCTACCGGATTTCCTATCTCAGTGCCAATACGATGGCGCAGCGCGCCGCGGTGCTCTCTGATCTGGCGATCGCACCGTTTCCGCGGTCGTATATCACCGAGGATATGGCGGTGCTCGGGGTCAAGGAGGGGCTGCCCGACCTGATGACGTTCGACGTCCGGCTTCTCTGTGCGCCAAGCCTATCCGTTCCGGCGAAGGCGGTGGCGGACAGCATCCGCGATGCCTATGCGGAACGGGAAAAGGCTGCCGCCTGACGCGTTCAGTCGTGATTTCGGCGGCGCCTGCGGGCAGAGCGGCCGCGCCTGGCGGACGCAAGACGAGAACGAGCGGGTCTGTGTCAGACATCGACACGCCGATCAGATTGCGAACGCGGCGGTAAAACCCGCAACCGATCCACACAGGAAGGTTGCGGGTCTGGTGCATCACATCAATTGCAAGATGGCGGCGGCAACCAAGGCCGTCGCCAAAGCGATCACGAAGCCGAGGCGGACGAACATGCGCCGGCGGTCATCACTCCCGGTCCAGTCATACTGCATCCTGAGGCCTTTCCGTCTTGCGCATCCGCATCGTCATGACCGGACCGAAGACACAGGCGAAAGCGCATTCCGCCATTCCACTCATTATCCGCGCAACCGTTCGCGAAGCTGTCGCACTTGGAGACACGCCAGTCGTTGCGTCGGGCCGCCACGCCGACCGCCGGCGGCTGCGGGTGCCGCCGAGGTGGCTGCAACAGCGCCTTGGACCGACTTGTAAGCGTGACGACCCCGATCGAGGTGCCGTCGGCGGCGACCTGCTCCGGATGCCGCTTGCGCAAAGCTCCTAGGAGGGGCCTTACCAGATGCCGCGGGTTAGGCCGTGGTAGAGGTATGTCCACAATGGCGGCGGGAAACGCAGTTCCGATCGGCCTTCGGGAGCGTAAGGGGCTGCCGTGCCATCCAGCACGGCGCGCAGTGCCGCGACGACCTGATGCGCGCCGGCGGCAGTCAGCAGCAGGGGATAGGTGGAGATCGTGTCCCGCGGCGAGGGACGGAGGCGGATCTCCTGGAGCGTCTTGCCGGTATCGGTGCCGGCATCGACCAGATGGATCGTCGCGCCAAAATTCTCCTCGTCGCGCTCGACGCGAGCCCAGTACCCGCCCATCTGGCCACGGTAGGTCGGGTTGATGCCGGCGTGAAAGTTGACGACGGGGCAGGAGATGGCGGCAAGCGTCACGCGCGACAGGAGCCGGCATGAAATGGTGAAGACGAGGTCCGGATTGAGTTCCGCGAGCACGGCATGCACCTCGGGATCGTTAAGCGATGCCACACGGCGGACAGGCAGGGCGGTGTCGAATGCATCAGAAAGGTTGTGACTGCTCAGGATCTCCGCGCTGCGCCGGGCCGCCAGCGTCTTGCCGAAGCGCGAGACGATCATGGTCGCCAACTGGCCGAGGGCCGTCAGCCACCCAAGTCTTCGCGCTCGTCGCTTCAGCAGCGTGCGCTTGGTCTCGCTATTCTCCTGGATCACCTGCAGGTTCGGAAAATGAGCGGCGAGCACGTTGATCATCACCTGCGGGTTCGGCCCGCCGGCTGTTAACACGGCCACTCTGGCGTCGCGCAATTCCGGCATCGGTTTCCAACCTCCCAACAGATCGCCGGGATCCTCCACCACGGGCTCGCAAGAAAGCGTTAAACGGCGGTAAGCGCAGCCGACATATCGCCGAAACCGGCAAGACAGCACTCATACGCAAGCTCCAGATAGGCTGCAGCTCGCGTGCCGGTCGAACCCAGCGAACAGAAGATTTTGCCGACACCCGATCTTCTGCAGGAATGCCAGATATCCGGCATACGGCGGGGGTCGATATGCTCATTGATCTGATGCTGACATGCGCGCAGGATTTCGCTCGCAATCGCTCCCTAGGCAATCACGTGAACCTTTTCGCGTCTCGTACGTTCCAGAAGCGGAAACATGATTTCCGACACGATTTTGCCTCTTTCCATCGGAGTATTTCGACATGACGGCCAAGACAGTCACCGTAACCGCTGCCCTCTTCGCAGCAATCATGACGCTTTCTTCCTGCGGCAACACCATTCGCGGCATGGGCGCCGATACGGCTAACACCGTCGATGCGACGCAGGATGCTGGCAAGCGTGTTAATCGGGCCGCCCAGTAAGGCGCCCGGACCGAGAAGCCGGTCCTACGTAGGACCGGCTTTTTCTTATGATCTCCCGGATGCTGTTGTGCTTGCGGCTGTTTGAGCCATGACGGTCCTCACAGCGATCACGTTCCGGTGGGCCAAAATAAGGAATTCGATCATTCTCGGGTCTCAGGCGGGCCGGCGGAAAATCGTGAGTCGGTCCGCGGCGAGCCACTAGGCTGAGAAACTGCATCGACGTCAGAGTGATGCCTTGATCTTCTTCGCAACATGCGACGGGACCCATTTCGTCCAGATGTCCGGATAGGTCTTGAGGAAGTATTTCGCGCCGTCTTCGCTGGCAGCCTGCTCTTCGTCCATCCATGCCAGCACCTTGCCGACCGTCTGGTTGTCCCATGTTCGCGTCTGAACGTATTCCATCGCAACGCCTGCCTTATCGGCAAAGCGTCGGGTGACAACCGTCTGAACGTCGGAGACCGGATAGGCGTTGGCCTTTGGGTGCTCGCAGCCAGGAATGGCGGTGCACCTGTTCCATTCCATGTTGTCGTGCGGCACGTTAAACGACAGTTTCACCATATCGTATTTGCCGAGCGTTGCGGTCGGCGCCCAGTAATAGCCGAGCCATCCGGTCTTTTCTTTGAACGCCTTGGCAATCGACCCATCAAGTTCGGCTGCCGAACGCGTCTGCACCAGTTGGAAGCCGCGCTCCTCAGCATTCAGAGCGCGATAGAGATTTTCCGTCGTTACATGGCAGTTCCAACCCGTGGGACAGTTGGTGATCGCGCCCTTGCGTCCATTATCCGGTGCCGGAAACAGGTCGGGGTACTTAAGCGCGTCCTGGACCGTCCGGATCTTCGGATTAGCGTCAGCAAGAAATTTCGGAATCCACCAGCCTTCGACGCCACCATCGGACAAGAGCGCGACTGTCTGGATGAGCCGTCCCTCGGAGACCGCTTTCTCGAGCGCTGTCCGCACGCCGTCAACCCACATTTCCGGCGCGAGATCCGGCTCGCCTCTCTCGTTCATCGAGGTGAAGGTCGGCATCGTGTCACCGGGAACGAGCGTAACCTGGCAGCCGTATCCCTCCTCAAGAACGATCTTGTCGAGATGTGCCGCAAGGCCCGCAGAACCCCAAGTCATCTCGGCGATCGTCACGTCTCCGCAGTCAGCCGCCTCGGCACAGGCGGCACCTGCAGAGAGACCGATCGCGAGAGCAGCAAAGGAGAGCAGCCGTGTCATCCTGTCCTGTACCTCTGCAGCAATATCGTCTGCATCATCGTTTCCGCGGTTGTTGGAACCTACGGCTTCGGCGAGGAAAAGCAACCTCCGTCGGCCTTAGCGAGGCCGACCCTTACCGGCCATCAAGACAAGTCGGCGCATCGCCAGGACGGGAGGACGAGTTCACGGGCTGCGGAAAAAATAGCTCGCCGGCGGACATTCGGTGTCGGCACTAACGCCTCGGTAACACATGACGGGCTATCAGTCCTGCGTGGCCAGGCCGCGGTGGCTCCGGATTGGTATTGCGTCCCGGAGCCTTGCCGCCGCCGCTCGAAAGGGCGGAGATACGTCCTGCCCGCATCTTACCCAAAGTTGCCGCCCATGGGATCGGACCTGCCCTGCAAGATATGTGGCGGCATGCACCGTTGACAGATACGCCTCGCGGCCCCAAATATCGACGTGCCGCCGCGTCTCTTCGCGGTGGTGCGGACGGACAATCGGTGTCCTGAGGGACAGGCTGAGGTGCTCCTTGTCGACGGCGCTGCATTTCGCAGGCGGATGAGACGCCCTGGCGGCCGAGGCCCGCGCTTCAAAGCCATGATCAGCCTGGCGGGCGACCTCCTCATCTACGAATTCGCCGCCTTTCATGGACGATGATGCGTGTCGGCCGGTCCGTCCTTCCCCTCTTGCCTGGCGTGTTCATGGACGTTCCCCAATCCGGCAAAATCATCCTGGTGCTCGGCGGCGCACGCTCGGGAAAATCGGTGTTCTCTGAGAGCCTCGCTATATCGAGCTGCCTGGAGCGACACTACATCGCCACCTCGCAGCCCTTCGACGACGAGATGCAGACGCGGATCGCGCAGCACAAGGAGCAACGCGGCGACGGATGGATGACTCACGAGGTGCCTGTGGATTTGCCCGAGGCCATCGGCGATGTCGATGCGGGTGACCGGGTCATCCTGGTCGACTGCCTGACACTCTGGCTGTCGAACCTGATGATGGCGGCGCGCGATGTGCAAGGGGAGGGCGAGCAGCTCGCTGGTGCGCTTCGGAAGATTCGCGGACAGGTCATCCTCGTGTCGAACGAGGTCGGTCTCGGCATCGTCCCCGACAATAAGATGGCACGGCAGTTCCGTGACCATGCCGGGCGGCTGCACCAGCAGATAGCCTCGATTGCCGACGAAGTCTATTTTGTCGCCGCGGGCCTGCCGCTCAGGATGAAGGGTTGAAGGTCAGACGCCCAGCCACAGCCGAAGCGGATGGCTCGGATCAGACAGCAGCTTGGCGGCCATGGCGACGCAGGAAAGCACCAGCAGCGGCTTGATCAGCTTCGCGCCTCCGCGCATGGCGAGCCTCGAACCGATCTGTGCGCCGATCAATTGCCCGACGCCCATCATCAGCCCGAGTTTCCATAGAATTGAGCCGTTGATGGCGAAAACCAGCAGCGAGCCGAGATTGGAGCCGAGGTTGATAAGCTTGGTATGCGCCGTCGCCTTGAGCAATCCGAAGCCGGCCAGCAGCACGAAGCCCAGCATGTAGAATGAGCCGGCGCCGGGCCCGAAGACGCCGTCATAGAGCGCTACCAACGGCACGGCGGTGACGGCAAAAATCCTCGGCGAAACCCTACGGCTGCTGTCGAGATCCGATAGATTGGGCTTCAGGGCGAAAAACAGCGCGATGCCAATGAGCAGGACCGGGATGGCCGCACCCAGCACGCGCGCCGGCACATGCGACGCGATCAGCGCGCCGCCGCCGCCCGCGATCACGGCGATGAGAGCCATCGGCAGCTGCTTTTTCAAATCGACGTGGCCGCGCCGTGCATAGGCGATCGTTGCTGACGCAGCGCCGAACGGTCCCTGAACCTTGTTGGTGGCGATGCTCTCTAGGGGAGGGATGCCGGCCAGCAGAAGACAGGGAACAGTGACCAGTCCGCCGCCGCCGGCAATGGAATCGATGAAGCCGGCGACAATGGCGGCAAGGAACAGCAGCAACAGAACTTGGGGCGCGAGATCGTGCACGGGAAAGACTCGTCAAAGCGATAGGAGGCAAGGCCGGTCTTGTTGCACCGGCCCGAGCGCATTGCAACCGGGCATCCGCGTGTCACAAAGCCACTGCGCACCGCACCGTCGCTCTTGCGTCCTCGAACTTCGGCGGTATGGTGCGCCGCTTTTCAAATTCTCGGGATGTCTTCCATGCACAAAGTCATTTTCGACACGGATCCAGGCATCGACGACGCGATGGCGCTGCTGTTCCTTCACAAGCACCCGCAGATCGATCTGGTCGGCGTGACCACAGTTTTCGGCAACGCTCCGATCGACATCACCACCCGCAACGCACTTTACCTCGGTGAAGCGTGGAGCATTCCGGCGCCCGTCGCCCGGGGTGCCGGCGTCACGTTGGATGAAGATCGCAAGGGCGGCTACTGGCCGACCGCGATCCATGGCGAAAACGGCATCGGCGAGGTCGCCATCCCTGACGTCATCAACCGCGTCGAAGACGGTCGCCCTGCCCACCAGTTCATCATCGACACGGTCCGCGCCCATCCCGGCGAGATCACCCTTGTTGCGGTGGGGCGGATGACCAACCTCGCCCTTGCCCTGCAGGCCGATCCCGAAATTTCGGGCCTCGTCAGGCAGGTCGTCATCATGGGCGGCGCCTTCGGCGTCAACGGCAACGTATCGCCCGCAGCGGAAGCCAATATCTATGGCGATCCGGAAGCCGCCGACGTGGTGTTTGCCGCCGCCTGGCCGGTCGTTGTCATCGGCCTCGACGTGACGATGCGGACGGTCATGACAAGTGGCTTCCTGGCGGAGATGGTCGCTTCAGGCGGCGAGGACGTCAGGCTGCTGTCCGACATTTCCCAGTTCTATATAGAATTCTACAAGACGCGGGTCGGCGACGGCATGGTGGTGCACGACAGCTGCGCCTGCGTCTATCTCGTCCGACCGGATCTCTTTGAAACCCGAAGTGGCCCCATCCGCGTGGTGTGCGGAGGGATTGCGGACGGGCAGACGATCCAGAAACCGGACAGCAGAGGCTTTCCCCCCGGCCATTGGGACAGTCATCCGAGCCAACTCGTCTGCACGAAGGTGCAGCCGGATGAGGTGCTGGCGGTGATCCGCGCGGCTATCGTCTCGGGTCAGGCTCTCTGAGCCAGTGCTTCAGGTCCCGGCGTTGCTGTTTAGGCAACAGTTCGGGTGCAAAATTCCATTCCCAGCTTCGCGGCCCATTGGCATCGAAGCCGGTTTTCCCTATGTGGAACCTTAACTAATCAGCATTCAGAGGATATCAGCGTGACCGCTACCTTCGATAAAGTCGCCGACATCATCGCCGAAACGAGCGAGATCGACCGGGCTACCATCACTCCGGAAAGCCACACGATCGACGATCTCGGCATCGACAGCCTGGACTTCCTCGACATCGTCTTTGCGATCGACAAGGAATTCGGCATCAAGATTCCGCTCGAGCAGTGGACGCAGGAAGTCAACGAAGGCAAGGTTTCGACCGAGGAATACTTCGTTCTGAAAAACCTGTGCGCCAAGATCGACGAGTTGAGGGCGGCCAAGGGCTGAAATGCCGCTGCCGGCGAGGCCTCATGCTTCTTGAATATTTCCAGATGATCGATCGCGTCGAAGCGGTCGATCTCAACGCGAAGACGTTGAAGGCGCGATCCGTCGTGCCTTCGAAAAGCCCGGTGTTCGAAGGGCATTTCCCCGGCATGCCACTGGTGCCCGGCGTGCTGCTGATCGAAACGATGGCGCAGGCGAGTGGCTTCCTGGTGCTCGGGGCAAGCGGGTTTGCCGCCATGCCTTTCCTGATGTCGGTCGACGGCGCCAAGATGCGGACCTTCGTCGAACCCGATGCGGTCCTCGACATAGAGGTGTTTCTGGAGCATGAGGGATCGGGTTATGCCGTGACCAAGGCCAAGATCACCGTTGCGGGGAAGCGGGTATGCGATGCGCAGTTGAAGCTGCGGACCATGCCGTTCGACGAGGTGCCACTGGCTGATGTGGTGCGCAAGCGGGCCGAGGAAGTCGGGCTGATGGATGCGCTTGCCGCTGAGTGAACCGGCAGGCGAGAAGGATTGATCTCACTATGAGCAGCTCAGACAATGATGTCGTGATCACCGGTGTCGGGATCGTCACCTGCGCGGGGGTCGGCAAGGAGCCGCATATCGCGTTGCTGACGGGCGGCGAGGTCGGTCGGCCGCGCGTCGAGACCGAACGGTTTGCGCCCTATCCCGTGCATCCGATGCCGGAGATCGACTGGTCGCAACAGATCGCCAAGCGCGGCGATCAGCGCCAGATGGAGAACTGGCAGCGGCTCGGCGTGTTCGCCGCAGGTCTGGCGCTCGACGATGCAGGCCTGAAGGACGATGCCGAGGCCTGCGGGTCGATGGACATGATCGTTGCAGCGGGCGGCGGCGAGCGCGACATCAAGGTCGACTCGATGATCGTCGACGAAGGTCTGAAGCGCAACGACCGCGAACGGTTGCTGAACGAGAAGCTGACGACGGAACTGCGTCCGACGCTGTTCCTGGCGCAGCTTTCCAACCTGATGGCCGGCAACATCTCCATCGTCCACAAGGTGACCGGCTCGTCGCGCACCTTCATGGGCGAGGAAGCCGCCGGCATATCGGCGGTCGAGACCGCCTATCATCGCATCAAGGCCGGCCAGTCGACGCATTCGCTCGTCGGTGGCGCCTTCGTTGCCGAACGTCCAGACATCATCCTGCTGGTAGAGGGCATCCAGGCCCATGCCACGGGCGAATGGCACCCGCTGTGGTCTCGTTCTGTCGACAATGGCGGCGGGATGATGATGGGATCGGTCGGCGCCTTCCTGGTGATGGAATCCCGCACCCATGCGGAAGCCCGCGGTGCGCACATCTACGCAAAGATCGATGCGATCGAGGGCGACCGCGGCAACCGCGCGGATCGGGGCCTGGAAACACGACTTGCCCGGTTCGCTGGTCTGGCGACGGACGTGACGACGGGCGATCTGGTTGTATTTTCCGGATCGAGCGGCGTGGTCGATCTTGCGGCACGTGAACGGGCGTCGCTGGAAGCGGAATTCCCGGGCGCGGCGATCCGCGGCTATGGCGGGGTTGCCGGTCACGCCATGGAAGCACAGTTTCCGCTGGGGCTGGCGCTCGCAGCGCTGGCGCTAGACGGACATGCACAGGTTCCGGCCTTCGACGCCGAGCATGAGCGGCCGATGAGCGGCGGCGCGTCCCATGCGGTGGTAACGACGGTCGGCTATCTGCGCGGCGAAGGTATCGCCGTGCTGTCGGCAAACGGCTGAGGACATCATCATGACCAACACAGCTTTCACGGATCACCTGGGGCGGCCGATCGTCGCCGTTACCGGCATGGGTGTCATTACGTCGCTCGGCCAGGGGCTGACTGACAACTGGGCGGCGCTCACTTCCGGCACCTCCGGTATTCATCCGATCGAACGGTTCCCCACCGAGGGTCTGTCGACCCGGATCAGCGGCACGGTCGACTTCATCGAGATCCCGCGTCCGAACTCCGTCGAGCGGTCGTTCGCGTTTGCGCGCGAAACGACGGTCGAGGCGCTGGCACAGGCCGGTCTGTCCGGCGATTTCGGCGGTCCGCTGTTCCTTGCCGCACCGCCGGTCGAGCCCGAGTGGAGCGCCAGGTTCGAATTGGCCGATCGTGCGCCGCCGGCGCAGGTGGAAGGCGATGCCTATGATCGTTTTCTGGCGGCCATGCGCGAACGTCCCGATCCGGTCTTTCTCGAGGCCGCCCAGTTCGGTTCGATCTCCGAGCGGCTCTCGGACTACTTCGGCACGCGCGGATTGCCGGTGACGCTGTCGACGGCCTGTGCCTCCGGTGCAACGGCTATCCAGCTTGGGGTCGAGGCGATCCGCCAGGGGCGCACCGACCGCGCGCTGACGGTTGCCACGGACGGATCGGTCAGTGCAGAGGCGCTGATCCGCTTCTCGCTTCTGTCGGCACTGTCGACGCAGAACGATCCGCCAGAGAAGGCGTCGAAGCCGTTCAGCAAGGATCGCGACGGCTTCGTCATCGCCGAAGGCGCGGCGACCTTGGTGCTGGAATCGCTCGAATCGGCTGTCGCCCGCGGCGCCAAGGTGCTCGGCATCCTGAAGGGCTGCGGCGAAAAGGCCGACCATTTCCATCGCACCCGTTCGTCGCCCGACGGCGGGCCGGCAATTGCCACCATTCGTGCGGCGCTGGAAGATGCGGGAATCGACGAGGGCGCCATCGGCTACATCAATGCCCACGGAACCTCGACGCCCGAAAACGACAAGATGGAATACGGCGCGATGCTGGCTGTCTTCGGAGACCGGCTGAAGGATGCGATCCCGTGCTCGTCCAACAAGTCGATGATCGGTCACACCCTGACGGCTGCCGGCGCGGTCGAGGCGGTGTTCTCGATCCAGACGATGCTGACCGGCACGCTTCCGCCGACGATCAACCACATCAATCCGGATCCGACGATCGTGCTCGACGTCGTGCCGAACGTGAAGCGCGACCAGCAGGTCACGGCGGTGCTGTCGAACTCCTTCGGCTTCGGCGGTCAGAATGCCAGCCTTGTCATGACGGCGGAGCCAGCCTAAACAGCGCTCCAAGTCGGCCGGTTGGCCCCATGATCTTTGACGCCTCCGGGTGATAAGGAAACTTCTATGCGCGCTCTGCAACTTATCGACGACCGCCGTCTCGAAGCGGTCGATATCCCCGAACCCGAAGCGCCGGCCCCGGGCGAGGTGACGCTGCGGGTGAAGGCTGTGGCGCTCAACCACATCGATGTCTGGGGATGGCGGGGCATGGCGTTTGCCAAGCGCAAGATGCCGCTGACGATCGGCGCGGAAGCCTCTGGCGTCGTCGAGGCCATCGGCCCCGGCGTGTCGAACGTTCTGCCCGGCCAACTGGTTTCGGTCTACGGCGCGCGCACCTGCGGTCTCTGCAAGCCCTGTCGCGAAGGGCGCGACAATCTCTGCGAACACGTAGCCGGCGTGCACGGTTTTCATCTCGACGGTTTCGCTCAGGAAAAGATCAACATCCCGGCCCGCCAGCTCGTTCCGGCACCGCCGGGCATCGATGCGGTTGCCGCCGCGTTGGCGCCAGTCACCTTCGGCACGGTTGAACACATGCTGTTCGACAACGCCAAGCTCGAGCCCGGCGAGACGATCCTCGTGCATGCTGGTGGTTCGGGCATCGGCAGCGCCGCGATCCAGCTCGCCAAGAAGATGGGCTGCACGGTAATCACCACCGTCGGCTCCGACGACAAGATCGAGAGGGCCAAGGCCCTTGGCGCAGACCACGTCATTAATTACCGCACGGACCGGTTTGAAGGCGTCGTGCGCAAGCTGACCAAGAAGAAGGGCGTCGACGTCGTCTTCGAACATGTCGGCAAAGACACGTTTGCCGCTTCCATGTTCTGCCTGAAGCGCGGCGGTCGTCTGGTCACCTGTGGCTCGACCTCCGGCGTCTCGACGGACGTCAACCTGATGATGCTCTTCCAGCAGCAGTTGAAGCTGCTCGGCTCTTTCGGGTGTCGGATGGAGAACATGGCGAATGCCATGCAGAAGATGGCGCGCGGCATCGTCCACCCGGTGATCGACACCGAGGTGACCTTTGGCGAGATCGACAAGGCGCTCGAGCGCATGGAGTCGCGGCAGATCTTCGGCAAGATCATCCTCAGGATGGACTGACGCGCCGTGAAGATGGTGATCACCCGGATCGTTCTGGCACTGCGCCGCTTCCAGCAATGGCTGGTGGCGCAGGTCGCCTTCAGCTTCCTCAACCTGCTGAAGCTGCTGCCGGCCGATCCGGCGATCCGGTTCGCCGACTGGCTGGTGCGCAAGATCGGGCCACGCACGCGGCGACATCGGCTGATGCTGGTCAACCTCGCCAATGCCTTCCCGGAAAAATCCGAGGCCGAGCGGAACGAGATCGCTATGGCCAGCTGGGGCCACATGGGCCGGCTCGCGGCCGAATACGTATTCCTCGACGAACTGTTCGATTTCGACCCGGAGAGCCAGGCACCGGGACGGGTGGAGGTTTCGGGCATCCCGATCTTCCTCGATCTGCGCGACAATCCACGGCCGTTCATCGTCTTTACCGCCCATACCGGCAATTTCGAACTGTTGCCGGTGGCCGGCAACGCCTTCGGCCTGACGGTCACGGTGATGTTCCGGCCGCCAAACAATCCCTACATTGCCGAGAAGGTGTTTTCCTTCCGGGCGGCCCGAATGGGCAAGCTCGTTCCCTCGCATGCCGGATCGTCGTTCGCGCTCGCCCGGCAACTGGAGGCGGGCAAGGGGATTGGCGTCCTCGTCGACCAGAAATTCCAGAAGGGGCTGTCGACGCAGTTCTTCGGCAACCCGGTGCAGACCAATCCGCTGCTTGCCAAGCTCGTCCGGCAGTTCGACTGCGAAGTCTATCCGGCACGCTGCATCCGGCTCCCCGACAACCGCTACCGGCTGGAGATCGAGCCGAAGATCGAGATCGCCCGCAACGACAAGGGCGCCGTCGACGTGCAGGCGATGGGCCAGTTGCTCAACGACAAGGTCGAGAGCTGGGTACGCGAACATCCAGAGCAGTGGCTCTGGTACCACGACCGTTGGAACATCAAGCACAGCCTTAAGGATTGATGTCAGACGCTGGTCTCCACGTCGGTTTCGAGGATTTCCCTCAACCGCTGCAGATCGACCTCGACATGCCGCGCATCCTCCTCGAACTGCTCCGGCGACTGGCCGGGCAGGCGGGTGACCATGAACATCGCCTCGGCACCATCGCCATTCGGCACGATCCGGAAGGCGTTGTGGACCCGCAGGCCGGACGGCATGTCGACCACATGGTCTATGACGCCCAGAGCATTCGGCGCTGCGAAATTCACCCGTACCTCGCCAAGCGGTCCGCCATCGGCCAGCCACCCGTCGCCGTCCGCCCTCAGGCCTTCCCCGAGCCCCGATGCCCAGCGAGACATGTTTTCGGGACGATGGGCGAAATCGTAGACGCTGCGCCAGTCCCTGTTGATCGCCAGGTGGACGATGCGGCTCTCCATCGGTGCCATGCGTTGCTCCTTCCTGTTTATCTTTCCTATGTTTATGGCGCAGCTGACGGGCCTGGCAAGGAAGCCTTTCAATCCTGCTGCATAGCGGGTGCGGACGAGACCGATCGTCAGTAAATTTCATTGCCGCTCCTCGCCAATCGCCTTGCTGTTTGCCATATGCAGTGCCAAAACAGCATCCCGATCCCTATGGAGGCATTTTCGTGGAACAGGCAGAAATCGGCCTTATCGGCCTTGGTGTTATGGGGTCCAACCTCGCACTGAACATCGCCGAAAAAGGCAACCGGATCGCGGTCTTCAACCGTACGCCGGAAGCGACCCGGAAGTTCTATGCCGAGGCCGGAAGCCTGCAGGGGCAGATCATTCCCTGCGAAACACTCGAAGAATTCGTGGCTGCCATCCGTCCGCCGCGGCCGATCATCATCATGATCAAGGCCGGTGATCCGGTCGATCAGCAGATGGAACTGTTGAAGCCCTACCTGTCGGCCGGCGACATCATGATCGATGCCGGCAATGCCAATTTCCGCGACACCATGCGCCGCTTCGATGCGCTGAAGGACAGCCCGCTGACCTTCATCGGCATGGGGGTTTCCGGCGGTGAGGAAGGCGCGCGCCACGGCCCGTCGATCATGGTCGGCGGTACGGAAGACAGCTGGAAGCGCGTCGAGAGCGTGCTGACCTCGATCTCCGCGAAGTACGACGGCGAGCCTTGCGTCGCCTGGCTCGGCAACGACGGCGCCGGCCATTTCGTCAAGACGATCCACAACGGCATCGAATATGCCGACATGCAGATGATCGCCGAGATCTACGGCATCCTGCGCGACGGGCTGAAGCTGTCGGCCTCCGAGATCGCCCAGGTGTTCGGCCGCTGGAACACCGGCCGGCTGGACAGCTACCTGATCGAGATCACCGAGAAGGTATTGTCGGCTGCCGACCCGATTACCGGCAAGCCGATGGTTGACGTCATCCTCGACGCAGCCGGCCAGAAGGGCACCGGCAAGTGGTCGGTGATCGAGGCGCAGAACCTCGGCGTGGCGGCAACGGGCATCGAGGCCGCGGTCGCCGGCCGTATCCTGTCGTCGCAGAAGGCCGAGCGGGTTGCCGCCGAGGAGATCTTCGGCCTACCGCAGACGACGGCGATGCCCGGTATCGACGGAATGGCCTTCCTCGACGATCTGGAGAACGCGCTGCTGGCGGCCAAGGTCGCCGCCTACGCGCAGGGCTTTGCGGTGATGGCGGCAGCGTCCAAGGAGTACAACTGGAACCTGCCGATGCCAACGATCGCCAAGATCTGGCGTGCCGGCTGCATCATCCGCTCGGAATTCCTCGACGAGATCACCTCGGCCTTCACCAAGGACCCGGATATCGCCAACCTGATCGTCACGCCGGCGTTTTCGGCGCTGGTCAAGGAAACCGACGCCTCGCTGCGCCGAGTCGTTTCGACGGCCGTCATGTCCGGGCTGCCGGTTCCGGCGCTCGCTTCGGCGCTGTCCTACTTCGACACCTACCGCCGCGGTCGCGGCACGGCGAACCTCATCCAGGCTCAGCGCGACTTCTTCGGCGCGCACGGCTTCGAGCGCGTCGACGGTATCGATCGCCCGCACGGCCCCTGGGGGAGCGGGCTGGGAACCGGCGCCTGATCCATGAACGACATCTGCGGACCCGGCATCTTCGCCGGTCCGCGGCCTTGAGCGACCGCCGTGCGCGTCCAACATCGCGCACGGCTTTTCCGTCCTGAGGGAGGACGGGTTCTTTTCAAGACGGAGGAGATATCCATGGGCTGGCAGCCATCTGACGATCGCTATTCCCGCATGCAGTACAATCGTTGTGGTCATTCGGGCCTCAAGCTTCCGGCGCTGTCGCTCGGTCTCTGGCACAATTTCGGCGAAGACACGCCGCACGAGCGCAAGCGGGATATCTGCCGGACCGCCTTCGACCTCGGCATCACCCATTTCGATCTCGCCAACAATTACGGTCCGCCGGCGGGCAGTGCTGAAACCGCGTTCGGCGAGATCCTGCGGACCGACTTTGCCGGATATCGCGACGAGCTTATCATTTCGTCGAAGGCCGGCTACAACATGTGGCCGGGTCCCTACGGTGAATGGGGCAGCCGCAAGTACTTGATCGCATCCTGCGATCAGTCGCTGAAGCGGATGGGGCTCGATTACGTCGATATCTTTTACTCCCATCGTTTCGACCCCGACACGCCGCTCGAGGAAACCTGTGGCGCACTGGACCATATCGTCCGCTCCGGCCGCGCCCTCTATGTCGGCATCTCCTCGTACAACTCGAAGCGCACCCGCGAGGCGGTAGAGATCCTCAAGGCTCTCGGCACGCCCTGCATCATCCATCAGCCGAGCTATTCCATCATCAACCGATGGGTGGAGGAGGACGGGCTTCTCGATACGCTCGAGGATCTCGGCGTTGGCTCCATCGTCTTCTCGCCGCTCGCCCAGGGCATGCTGACATCGAAGTATCTCGGCGGCATTCCCGATGACAGCCGCGCGGCGCAGGGCAAGTCGCTGCGTCCGGCCTTCCTCGACGACCGCAATATCGGCAACCTGCGTGGTCTCAATGCGATCGCCGAGAAGCGCGGCCAGACGCTGGCGCAGATGGCGATCGCCTGGGTTCTGCGCGGCGGGCGGGTGACCTCGGCGCTGATCGGTGCGAGCCGGTCGGAGCAGGTGGTGGATTGCGTGCAGGCGCTGGATAGGCCGGACTTTTCGGCGAAGGAGTTGGCGGAGATCGAGGTTTTCGCCAAGGATGCCGACATCAATCTCTGGGCGGCCTCGGCAGAACGCGAAGGTCCGGCCCGCTAAGCATTTCGGTCCGCGTCGTCATCGTCATCGTCAGAGCCCGGCCGAGCGCCGGGCTTTTTCGTATCGGTGACCCGCAGGCGCTTCAGGTGCGGCGTAAACGAGTTGGAACAAGCGGCTCATTTCATTGCCGAATTGTAATGTGGCGGTTCATCTGCCGTTCACCCCTCGGCACCTAGGGTCAGGCTGTTGAACAAGACATACGAGGAGACGCCCGATGAAGGCTTTCATTTCCATCCTGACCGCCGCCACCATTCTTGCCGCGCCGATGGCGATGGCGCAGGACTACCGCGGCCATGGTCCCGATCGTCACCGCACCGTCGAGCGTACGATCGTCAAGAAGACGATCGTCAAGAAGCAGCGCTGGAACAAGGGTCACCGCATGACCCGCGCCGAACGCGCCCGCGCTGCCGCGGTTCGTGACTATCGCAGCCACCGCCTTTCGGCTCCGCCGCGCGGCTACCAGTGGGTGCGCGTCGACAACCAGTTCCTGCTGATCGGCGTCACCAGCGGCATCATTTCCAGCATCATGGCCGGTCGCTAAAGGCTGGACCAGGACTATTCGAAAGGCCGCCGGGGATCCCGGCGGCTTTTCTGCGTTCAGGGCCATCCAAGATCCTGGCCCTTCCAGACGGTTCTGCTCTAGCTGTCCTTGCCGAGGCACTCGACCAGCGACGACGACAGGCCATTCATCAGATCGAAGTACAGATCCGGTCCTTCCTTCAGCGTCGCACCCTCGGGATCAAGCACGCCGTGGCGCGCCCTGGTGCCCTCGGTCACGACGTTGATCAGCTTCGGGGTGAACTGCGGTTCGGCAAACACGCAAGTGGCGCCGAGATCGACGATCTTCGACTGGATCTCACGCAGCCGCTCGGCGCCCGGTGCAGTCTCCGGCGAGACGGTGACCGAGCCTGCGACCTTCACGCCGTAGTGATGCTCGAAATACTGATAGGCATCGTGAAAGACGACGAAGGGTTTGTTCTTCACCGGGGCGATCTGCCTGGCGATGTCGCCGTCCATGGTGTCGATGCGCGCCAGAAGCGCGATGGCGTTGCGGCTGTAGGCCTCGACATTGGCCGGATCGGCGGCTGCAAGCTTTGCCTGGATCTCCTTCACCAGCGCCTTGGCATTTTCCGGATCCAGCCAGAGATGGGCGTCAAAGCCCTCGTGGCCGTGGCCCGCATGGTCATGGCCCGCGTGATCGTCGGCGGCGTGATCGTCGCCGGAATGCTCGTGCTGGTGATCGGCGCCAGCCTCCGTGGCATCGTGATCCGCGTGACCGTGCTCGTGCTCGTCGCCATCGTCATGCGCCTCGAAGGCGCCGCCTTCGCGGAATTTCAGCTTTTCCAGGCCGGGCGCATCCTGCAGCGCCACGACGACGGCCTTGCCGGCCAGCGCATCAAGCGGCTTGTCGAGGAAGGCCTCCATGCTCGGACCGATCCAGAACACCACGTTGGCATTCTGCACGGCGCGCGCGTTGGAAGGCTTCATCGAATAGGTGTGCGGCGAGGCAGCGCCTTCGACGATCAGCGTCGGCACGCCGACCCCCTGCATGACGCCGGCGACAAGCGAGTGGATCGGCTTGATCGACACAACGACATCCGGCGCGGCGAGCGCACCGCCTGCACCCATCAGCATGGCCGAAGCCATGAGTGCAGCCGACAGTCCCGCGGTTCGTCGGATCCCTGTTTTCGTCATAGCACAACTCCTTGAACGCATCCGTAATGTTATTACATTGGGTTGTGTTACGCTATAACGCGTGTCATAGCAGAGGGCAACACCGTCCAAGGATTTTTGATGTTGATGCATTCGCCGCCCGGTGACGGGCAACTCGTTTCGCTGACGGGCGCCGGGGTGCGCCGACAGGGACGCTGGCTGGTGCGCGGGATCGACCTGTCGATCCGCCGCGGCGAGATCGTCACGCTGATCGGACCCAACGGTGCCGGCAAATCGACGACGGCCAAGCTTGCGATCGGCGTGCTGAAGCCGGACGAGGGGGCGGTCTCCCGCAGCGGATCGCTGACCATCGGCTACGTGCCGCAAAAACTGTCGATCGACTGGACCATGCCGCTGACAGTCGAGCGTCTGATGCACCTCACCGGCCGGCTTTCGCAGCCGGTGCTGCAGGAGGCGCTGACGGCAGTCGGCATTCCGCATCTGCTGAAAGCCGAGGTGCAGCACCTTTCCGGCGGCGAATTCCAGCGGGCGCTGCTGGCCCGCGCGATCGCCCGCAAGCCCGACCTGCTGGTGCTGGACGAACCGGTGCAGGGCGTCGATTTCGCCGGCGAGACGACCCTCTACGATCTGATCGGCCGGCTGCGCGATACCACCGGCTGCGGCATCCTGATGATTTCCCACGACCTGCACGTGGTGATGGCGAGCACCGACACGGTGATCTGCCTCAACGGCCATATCTGCTGTCGCGGGACGCCGGACGCGGTCAGCCAGAGCGCCGACTACCGGCAGCTGTTCGGTGGCGCCGCTCGCGGACTTGCCTTCTACGACCATCGCCATGACCACGAGCACCTGCCTGACGGCCGGGTGCGGCACAGCGACGGGAGCGTGACGGACCATTGCCATCCGGATGACGGCCATCACGCGGATGACGGCGCGCACGATCACGCGCATACGCATGCGCACAGCGCGGGCGCGAGCTCGGGCGCAAAGAACTCCGCCGGACCGGGACACGATCATACCGGGCATTCGCATCTGCCGCCTGCGGTCTCCGCCAGCCATTCGCATTCCCACTCTCATGCCCATTCCCACTCTCATTCGCATGCCGAAGACCATGAACACGATCATAGTCGCCGGCAGGGTAGCGGGGACGACGAACGCCATGCTTGACGACTTTTTTATCCGCGCGCTGCTCGCCGGCATCGGACTGGCGCTGACGACCGGGCCGCTCGGCTGCCTGGTCGTCTGGCGGCGCATGGCCTATTTCGGCGACACCATGGCGCATTCGGCGCTGCTTGGGGTGGCGCTGTCGCTGTTCTTCGAGGTCAACCTGCTGGTCAGCGTGTTTGCGGTTGCCGTCGGCGTTTCGCTGCTGCTGCTGTTCCTGCAGCGGCGCCAGGGGCTGTCAGCGGATTCGCTGCTCGGCATCCTGTCGCATGCAACGCTTGCCATCGGCCTGGTGCTGGTCGCCTTCATGTCGTGGGTGCGGATCGACCTCATCGCCTTCCTGTTCGGCGACATCCTGGCCGTGACGATCCCCGACATCCTGCTGATCTGGGTGGGCGGCGCCTTCGTGCTGGTATCGCTGACCTTCCTCTGGCGCCCTCTGATCGCTTCCACCGTCAGCCATGACCTGGCGGAGGCAGAAGGCCTGCAGCCGGAGCGGGCGCGGCTGCTCTTCATGCTGCTGATGGCGCTGGTGATCGCCATCGCCATGAAGATCGTCGGCATCATGCTGATTACCGCGCTGCTGATCATTCCCGCCGCCACCGCCCGGCGGTTCTCCGCAAGCCCCGAGACCATGGCGTTGATCGCCTCGGTGGTCGGCGCCCTGTCGGTGACCGGCGGCCTGTTCGGCTCGCTCTACGGCGACAGCCCATCCGGCCCGTCGATCGTCGTCGCGGCGCTGATCCTTTTCATGCTGAGCCTCCTGCCGATGGCGGGACGCAGACTGGCCAAGACCTCGACGGTCAGCGGAGATGCCCGATGAACACCCAGCCGCAAACACCGAACCTCACCAAGAACCAGACACTGGTGTTCGACGCGCTGACCCGCGCCGACCAGCCGATGAGCGCCTACACCATTCTCGACCGGCTGCGCGACAGCGGCTTTCGGGCGCCGCTGCAGGTCTACCGGGCGCTCGACAAGCTGCTGGAGCTTGGCCTCGTGCACCGGCTGGAAAGCCTCAACTCCTTCGTCGCCTGCTCGCATGTGGAGGAAAGCTGCTGCCGCCACCACGGCACGGTGGCCTTCGCCATCTGCGACAATTGCGGCCAGGTGCAGGAATTCCATGACCATGCGATGGACGACCGGCTGACGGAATGGGCCAAGCAGACCGGTTTCCGGGCCGAGAAGACCACCATCGAACTGCGTGGCCGCTGCGAGGCCTGCGCCGGCTGAACCTTTCCGCTCGTTACAGCGGCTTCATCTCCCGTGCGAAGCGCTTCCAGTTGGCGGCGTAGTTTACCGCCGACGCCTTGAGCTTCTCGACGGCGACATCATCAAGCGTGCGGATGGCCTTGGCGGGCGAGCCGACGATCAGCGAGTTGTCGGGAAACTCCCTGCCTTCGGTGACCAGCGCATTGGCGCCGACCAGGCAGTTGTTGCCGATGCGCGCGCCGTTCAGCACCGTCGCACCCATGCCGATCAGCGCATCGTCGCCGATCGTGCAGCCATGGATGATGGCGCCGTGGCCGATGGTGCAGCCGGCACCGATCGTTACCGGAAAGCCCCAGTCGGTATGGATGACGGTGTTTTCCTGCACATTGGTGCCGGCGCCGAGCGTGATCCACTCGTTGTCGCCGCGGATCGTCACGCCGAACCAGATGCCGACATCCTCGCCGATCTCCACCTTGCCGATCACATGCGCACCGGGTGCCACCCAGAAACGGTCCGGCGCCGGCGTTTTCGGTTCGAATTCGCCCAGGGCGTATAGCGGCATGATCGGTTCTCCTCAGGCGGTTCAGACGACGGCAATCTCGAGCACGGCCAGGCCCTCGACGGCGCAGACGACACGATCGCCGCGCACCACCGGGCCGACGCCGGCCGGCGTGCCGGTCATGATGACGTCGCCGGGAGCGAGCGTGAACAGCTTCGACAGTTCCGCGACGATTTCCGGCAGCTTCCAGATCATCTGGGCCAGATCGCCCGTCTGCCGGCGGTCGCCGTTGACCTCGAGCCAGATCTCGCCGGTCTGCGGATGGCCGGACTGCTCGACCGGCACCAGGGCCGACACCGGCGCCGAGCCCTCGAAGGCTTTGGCGGCCTCCCACGGCCGGCCGGCCTTCTTCACCGCGTCCTGCAGGTCGCGGCGGGTGAAATCGACGCCGACGCCGTAGCCCCAGACGCAATCCAGCGCTCGCTCGACCGGGATGTCGCTGCCGCCCGTCTTCAGCGCCATCACCAACTCGACCTCGAAATGCACGTTGGAAGACAGCGGCGGGTAGGGGAACTGGCCTGAGGTCAGCAGGTTCTGCGGGTTCTTCTGGAAGAAGAAGGGCGGCTCGCGCGACGGATCATGTCCCATCTCGATCGCGTGGTTGGCATAGTTGCGACCGACGCAGTAGACCCGGCGGACCGGAAAAAGATCCGTCGAGCCTTCGACCGGGAGGAGCACCGGGGCAGGGGCCGGAATGACGGTTTTCGCAGCGGTCGGTTCGGTCATGGGCATGTCCTTGGGAGGTTGGAAATGTGTCTCGCTTCCTTCCTAAAACAGCCCGGCCGGTTTGTCTTGCGCTTCCTGTCATCAACGCTTCGACCATCATAGCGCCGGTGGAGCGCATGGGGACGCGGGCGGCCCAATCTTTTCTCCGGCGCCTGTTTCCTGTATGAGCGGGCGCAAACGAGGTTTTCCAAATGTATGCGAATGCGCCTGGCGCCGGCGAAAAAATCTTCGCCGTCGCCCCGATGATCGACTGGACGGATCGTCACTGCCGCTTCTTTCACCGGCAGCTGTCGAGCCGCGCGCTGCTGTTCACCGAAATGGTGGTGGCCGACGCGATCATCCACGGGCCGCGCGAGCGGCTGCTGTCGCATCACGCCGCCGAGCATCCGGTGGCGCTGCAGCTCGGCGGTTCGGACCCCAAAAAGCTCGTCGAGGCAGTCAAGATCGCCGCCGACTTTGCCTATGACGAGATCAACCTCAATGTCGGCTGCCCGTCGGACCGGGTGCAATCGGGAACGTTCGGCGCCTGCCTGATGCGCACGCCGGAGCTTGTCGCCGACTGCATCGCGGCGATGAAGCAGGTGAGCGACGTGCCGCTCACGGTCAAATGCCGCATCGGCGTCGACGACCAGCAGCCGGAGGCGGTGCTGCCCGAATTCCTGGCCCGCATGGTGGCGGCCGGCGCCGACGCCATCTGGATCCACGCGCGAAAGGCCTGGCTGCAGGGGCTTTCGCCGAAGGAAAACCGCGACATCCCGCCGCTCGACTACGACCTCGTCTATCGGATGAAGCGCGAAAACCCGCAGGTCTTCATCGGCATCAATGGCGGCATCGGTGATCTCGACCAGGCGCGCGCCCATCTTTCCCATGTGGACGGGGTGATGCTCGGCCGCGCCGCCTACCAGAATGCCGGCCTGCTGGCCGAGGTCGACCACGGGATCTACGGCGATGCGCCGAGCGACCCGGACTGGCAGCAGCTGCGCGACACGATGATGGCCTATGCGGCCGGGGTGATCGCCTCGGGCGGGCGGCTGAACCACGTCACCCGCCACATGGTGGGCCTCTTCCAGGGATTTGCCGGTGCACGGCGCTACCGGCAGCTGCTGTCCTCGGAGGCAACCAAGCCCGGCATCGGGCCGGAGCTGATTTCTGAGGCGTTCGCCGCCGTCGACATCGCTGGCGGCTCGAAGACCGCCGGTTCTCCTGCGGCAGACCGGCTGGCCGGCTGAGGCCAGGCGCCGACCGACTTCAGCCAGCGGCGGAAACGCCGCTGCCGGGCGAGCCCGACGAGACGGTAGCCGACGTCAATGACGAAGGGCAGAAGGGGCGGATGCACCTCGGCGAGCCATGCGGGCGCTTCCGGCTCTGCGGTCTCGACCGTCGCCGACGCGCTGTCGAAATCGCGCAGGAGCTCGCAGCAACAGGCCAGAAACGCGATGGCCTTGACCGCGTCCTCTTGGCGCAGCCCGGACAAGCCGCAGCAGAGCGGGGTCTGCGTGCGGCCGGCGCAGCAGCGCCCGGAACGCCGGCAGGCGCGCATGCCACAGGAAGTTTTCGGCAGCTCCAGCACCTCGGCGACGGCCAGCAGCAGCCGGAGGGATTTGGGACCGATCGTCGCTTGCGTGGTCATCGCCCGCACTCTCCTTTGCGCCAGGCAGCCAAAAGCCGTCACGCGGCAGGACCTGCCCGTGGTTCTCCAAAAACCGTTTCGATCTCATCGGCCGGAGCGCTGAAAGCTGCCTCGGAGGTTGAGTAGAAATGACACCTTTCAGCGCCCCGCTCGGTGGTTTTTGCCCGGACTGCGATCTCTCTGCAGGAGGCGGGGTCTGGCCTCATCCGCCGCCCGTCCCGGTGTCCCAAGATGGGCAACCGACGGAGCCGCGGGCGGCGCGGCCAGAACATGCAACCGCTTCCCTTGTGCGCCACACAGGCACGTCCGGCGCAGTACGACGGGTTTTTGAAAACGGCAGGCCGACATCCGAGGCCCTGGCCATTTCCCCCGCATCTGCCGGAGGGAGATCATTTTCCCGGACCCGGGCCATGAGGTTCTGCGTCTGCCCCCCATGAACCGCACCGGCCCCGCATCGCCAGAACGCCTTCTGGTGTAACCGCTGCGGAACGGCGCCATTGTCGGCGCGCAAACGGGGGCGGGGATGGGAAAACGCCAACCCCTTGTACGGGCTCGGAGAGGGGTCGGGAAATATCCCCGCTCGCCGGCTACTGGCCGCCGAGCAGGTCGCGCAGGCTCCACGGATATTCGCCCTGCTGGTTGGCGATATCGTCGACCTTCCAGCCGCCCTGTTCGCGCTTCAGCGTGTAGTAGAGCGTGACCTTTTCGGCGCCGTTGCGGAAGCTGACCTCCAGCTCGGCGGTATCGTCGAGGAGGATCGGGGCTGACAGTTTTACGCCCTTCGCCTCGCCGTCCTGGCCGGCATTCACCGGGTCGAAATCCACCGCCCCCACCTCGCCATCGGCGGTCGTGTCGCGGTCCGCCTGGAACAGCCGGTTCAACCCGCGCGAGAAGAACGGCTGGTAGGGCGAGGGCGCATCCTCTGCCGTCTCGGCCGTGTCATAGGCGTAGAGCGCCTTGATCAGCGCCTGCGGGGATTTAAAGGTCTCAGCCGCATGGGCGGGGAGTGCGAGAAGCGCGAAGGCAAGGAGGAGGAAGCGCATGGGGATGGTCCAACAGGGGGTGTGGGGGGAGTGAGGGTGGGCAATACCCAATCTCCATGTCTGGGACTACACGGCATCACTCTAAGTTGAAATTTTTGGATCGAGGTAGTTGAAGTGGCGGAGGAGCCAACGCTATCATACGAACGATCAGGAGAGGAAAGCTACATGAAGCGTGAAGAAGCTCTCGCATATTACGATCTATTTCCATTTCATGATCATCCTCTTTGGGTGGCTATTATCAATGGGGGCCTCAGTGCCGAACAAGTCTTAAAGGCGGAAGTGCAGCATTATTTGCGGTCTGAAATAGGCAAGATTTTTCGAGAGCATTCTGCCGTAGCAGCCAAGCACTTAGACGACACAATATACGAGCTACTCCATCAAACCGTCGTGGAGGAATGCTATGGCACAGATGGCGGCCAAAGCCATGCCGAACTAATCAAACAGTTCTTGTTGGCTAATGGCGTTACGTCTTCTGACTTGCGAACCGCAGTCTCCACGCCCGGTAATATAGCGGCGATTGCGCTCTACAAGAGCATCGCTGACCGTGGCCCGCTACATCACATGATTGGCGCGGGATGCGTAGAATTCTACTACAGTAAGCTGTGTCCAAAGATTTATGATGCCTATCTGAATACGTATCGGTTCCAGCCAGGGTCGTTCGAAACGTATCAGCTTCATGGCCCTATGGACGAGGTGCATGGCGAAAGAGCGCTTGAGACCCTAGGTTCACCTCTCGCTCAAGCCCTTTCTAAGGAATTGGGGTTGGCAATTCGGGACGCGTTTGTTGCTACTAGTCTTCACTACGATGGTATGCTGCAAGCAGCAACAGGCGCTAACACGTATTGGAATGGGAAATGAAGGGGTACATTTACAAGCTCTACAAGGGCGCCGATCCGGAAGCTGGCTGGACATTTAATGATCCGATTTTCGGAAAAAAGGCATCGCTCGGCGCGTGTATGCCAAATATCAGAAAGGCGGTGGACTTGGGAGACTGGGTGTTCTGCATTAGCGGCAAGATACCGCAAAAAGCTCCGTACATCGTGGGAGGCTTCCAAGTAGACGAGAAGATATCGGCAATAGAGGCTAACCTAAAGTATCCGGAGTTTAGATTGCAGAGAAATGAAAAGGGACAAGTCATTGGTAATATAATTGTTGATAAGGACGGAAGGCATCATGATCTAGACGACCATAACAACTTCGAGAAGAGGCGCGAAAATTACATTACCGGCGGCAATAAGGTATATATCGAGTCGCATCAGGCCGTGGAATCTAGCCGCAATAAGACACTCGACATATTGCAAGTAACATTCGGCCAGAGAGCTAACCGGCTTGATGACATAGTTCCTCGGTGGAGAAAACTTGACGGCAAGCAAGTAGATACGCTTTTATTTGAGCTGAAAAAGATCCAGTGATGTGACTGCTTTAAGAGACTATCTCCTCGCACGACAGATTGGTAAGGGTGCCGCTGGTAACATCGGGATCACGGCCGATAGGTTGGATTCGCTTTATTCAAATGCCGAGCCAACTGTCGAAGAGGTCCGCCTCATCGCAAGGTTCCTTAAGGTTTCTGCTCGTGAATTAATTGTCCCTATACGTACCGGGTCTGAACGTAGAACAAAGCTGAGGTCCAACTTTAATTATATTCGAGACAGTTTGGGATATCACGAGGCGTGCCGTATAGAAAACACGTTAGATGAGGTCTCAGACTCTCTGGGGTTTCCAAGTGATCTCCCTTACTTTGTTGATTACCCGAAGACCTCACAAAGCGCCGAGCATCTGTCGCGGATATTCCGCGCTGAATTTCTTCACGTCGATATGGTAAAGCCGATTCCTCAATTGCCAGCGTTGCTATTCGATAAGTTTGGGACCGTTGCATTTCGCGTCAAGGCTCGAAAAGTAGACGGTGCTTCTTATCGCAAGGGCGGGACAGCACTAATTGCAATAGCGGAACGCAACGATATCCGCATGCTCTTTACACTTGCCCACGAAGTCTCACATCTTCTCGTCGATATCGAGGATGATACCAATAACGAGATCTGGATAGATGAGGACGTGTTGTATCCGAGTAACAACGAGGTTCGGGAGGTCGAGTTTTTTGCCAACGAGTTTGCAGCGACGCTTTTAATTCCGGTTGAAGGGCTACTTGAGGAATTGAAATATCTAAGGCGCTCACTGGTAGGGCCAGCTCAACTTACAGCGTTTCATATTGCGTCGGTTGCTCGGAAGTTCGGAACGAGTTTCAGCGTAGCGGCGCGTAGATGCGAGAATTTGGGGCTGTTAGACTTCGGCGGCGCAGCTACGATAGAAGCTGAGATTAAAAGAAAATATGGAAGTGCGGAAAAATACGCCAACGTTTTAAAGATAGCGCCTCGATTCACTATTAACTGGGATTATCCTTCGCGAAATGCGCTGCAAAAAATCTATCCTTTGGTAGAAGAGGGAGAAGTCTCCTTGACAAGGATGCACGATCTTCTGAGCCTAAAGATGATGTGATGAGAATCATCGACGCTTGCGCTCTTATAAACATGCTAAACTGCGACCTATGGGAGACTTTTGGCTCGTGTTTTTCGCGGCAAATTTGCTTTCAAGGGCTTGTCGAGGACGAATGCAGTTCGGTTGAGCTAAGACTTCATGACTTAGTGCGGAGGGGACACTTGCTTAGGTTTGACGGTTCCCAAATAGGTGCAAGTGAGGTCGCTAAGATCGCGGTAGATAACGCTGTTGGTATTGGTGAGTCGGAGTGCCTAGCTATAGCTCAACGATTTAATTACGGCTTCATCTCTGATGACAAACGCGCGAGAAAAACGGCAGTTCGCATTCTGCCTAAACCGGTACAAGTGACTGGGAGTATTGGCCTCCTCTGTGAATTGATTGACAAAAGGCAAATTTCGCTGAGGGACGCGGAAAAGGCTCTTCAAACTATTCATTCTTGCGGCGGGCATTTGCCGGCCTATAATTTTCGATCAAGGGCATCAATCTAGCAAACGCCGAGACATTTTACTCACCGCCCCGGCTGCCCCGTCTTGCCCTTCGTGCAGCGCTTCTGCTGCTTGATGTCGCAGGCGTCATAGTGAGCCGACGCCGAGCCTAGCACGAACGACTGGTCGTCGCTGGATCCTCGGGTCGAGCCCGAGGATGACGGCGGAGAGGTTGGGGACGGGAGAGGACGGCGGCCAGCTCTACCGCCCCGGCCGACCGGTCTTGCCCTTGGTGCGGCCCTTGCGCTTGACCTCGCCGGAGCCGATGCCAGCTTTGGCGTGGGCAAGCGGGCGGGGGTCGTCCGAGCGAGTTTGCCCCCCTCTGTCCTGCCGGACATCTCCCCCTCAAGGGGGGAGATTGGCAGGTGGCGGGCGCGTCGGTCTCTAGCAAGATTCTCCCAACCGCCACTTCGCCACGACCTCATCCCTAAGCGCGCGGCGGCAGGAGGCCGCGTCGGCGGCGCCCCGATCCGCAGGCGTCGCTATTTCTTCTTGGCCTGATCGTGATGCCACTTGATGGCGAAGAACATGCCCGTGCCGAGCACGAGGATCTTGAGCGGAAAGAAGACGATCGGGAACCAATCCCACATTTCGGATACATCCAGGCACTGTTGACACGGTCGATTGTGAGGGACGTCTAACGCAGCATGGCTGCCGACGGCATCCGCCATGTTGACGCAGTCGTTTTAGAGGGGGCGGTGCGTCGGTGCGTGGCTTCGTCTCCCGGCCGGTGCACCTTCTCCGATCTCTCGGTCTTGCCGCTGGTGCGGCCCTTGCGCCTGACTTCGCCAGGATCCTCGTCGGAGCCGGTGCCGGTCTTGCCGCGGGCGAGCGGGCGCCAGGGTGCGGGGGAGCGGGCGGGAAGCCTCGGTGGATCCTCGGGACAGGCCCGAGGATGACGGAGAGGATGGGGCCGCGGATGGCGGCGAGGGTGGGCCCGAGGATGACGGGGTGTGTGGGCAACGATGACGGCGAGGGCGGGGCCGAGGATGACGGAGAGGAGGGGCTGGAGGATGACAGAGCGGGTGGGGCCGGGGACGACGGAGAGGGTGGGCTGAGGATGGCGGAGAGGATGGGGCCGCGGATGGCGGCGAGGGTGGGTCCGAGGATGACTAGAGGGTGGGGCCGAGGATGACGTTCCGTTTGCCGGCCCGTCGCTCTGGCTCCGAGCGTTCATCGCGGCATTCAATGTACCGGATCGATTGCTCCGCTCGGCGGACCGCTCCTCACCCCCTCATCTGCCTGCCGGCATCTTCTCCCCGTGACGACGGGGAGAAGAGATCTGCGGCTGCCGCCGCTGCCCGCCTTGCGGATCTACCCTGTGGGTAAGAGACGGGCGGTTACCGCCCCGGCCGTCCGGTCTTGCCCTTGGTGCGGCCCTTGCGCTTGACCTCGCCGGGATCCTCGTAGGAGCCGACGCCCGGCTTGGCGCGGACGAGCGGGCGGGGGTCGTCGGTGGATCCTCGGGACAGGCCCGAGGATGACGGAGAGTGTGGGGCCGAGGATGACGCAGTGGATGGGGCCGAGGATGACGCAGAGGATGGGCCTGAGGACGACGGAGAGGGTGGGGCCGGGGATGACGGCGAGGGTGGGCCGGAGGAAGACGGAGAGGCGGCGCCCGGGGAAGACGGAGAGGCGGCGCCAGTGCCGCGCTCCGACTGGCCTTCGAGCAGCGGAGAATGGCGGCGCTTGGTGCTGAATGTTTCCAGCGGCCGTTCGGGCAGCGCGACTTTGTCCGCTCCCTGTCCGGCCTCCGGCCCTCCACGCCGCTTGCCGAGCGGCTTTTCGGTGCGGCCGACGGTCATTTCGTCGAGCGTGTTCTTGCGGAACAGCGGCCGTGCCGTGTCGGTGCCCGGGCCCATGTCGTCGAGCGAGGGTTTGGCGAAGTAGGAGGCTTGCTCCCCTGATCTCCCCCCTTGAGGGGGAGATGCCCCGATAGGGGTAGAGGGGGGTGCTTTTCCAGTGTCGGGAGCACGTCCACCCCCCTCTGTCCTGCCGGACTGCCGGGGTTGAGCCACGGGTCTCAACCCGTCCTCCGGACCCCCCTCAAGGGGGGAGACAGACTCGGAGCGATCGCTCCTTCCACCCGTCTTGCCGCCACGACCAGCCGCACCCTTGCCGCCGCCGGATGGCAGCGAGGCGCGGGTGGCTTCGGCATTGCGGCGCACGCCTTCCTGGGCCTTGCTCTCCTCGCGGGCGATCGGATCGTCCATGGCGGCGAGTTCGGAGGCCTTGAGGCGCTTGATCTCGTCGCGCAGGCGGGCGGCCTTTTCGAAATCGAGGTCGGCGGCGGCGTTGCGCATGTCCTTTTCCAGCGCGTTGAGATGCGCCTGGAGATTGTTGCCGACCAGATGGCCGCCATCGGCAAAGCCCTTGCCGCTGGCGCCGGAAATGTCGGCCCGCACATGGTCGCGCTCGTAGACCGAATCGAGGATGTCGGAGATGCGCGCCTTGACCGATTCCGGCGTGATGCCGTGCTCGGTGTTGTAGGCCACCTGCTTTTCGCGGCGGCGGGCGGTTTCCTCCATCGCCCGCTTCATCGAGCCGGTGATGTTGTCGGCATAGAGGATGACCTTGCCGTCGACGTTACGCGCCGCACGACCGATGGTCTGAATAAGGGACGTCTCCGAGCGCAAAAAACCTTCCTTGTCGGCATCGAGGATGGCGACGAAGCCGCATTCGGGAATGTCGAGGCCCTCGCGCAAAAGGTTGATGCCGACCAGCACGTCGAAAGCACCGAGGCGAAGATCGCGGATGATCTCGATGCGCTCCAGCGTGTCGATGTCGGAGTGCATGTAGCGGACGCGCACGCCCTGCTCGTGCAGGTATTCGGTGAGATCCTCGGCCATGCGCTTGGTGAGCACGGTACACAGCGTGCGATAGCCCTTCTGCGCGGTCTCGCGGATCTCGCCGAGCACGTCGTCGACCTGGGAGCGGGCCGAGCGGACTTCGACGGGCGGATCGATGAGGCCGGTCGGGCGGATGACCTGTTCGGCAAACACGCCGCCGGACTGCTCCATCTCCCAGTTGCCGGGCGTGGCGGAGACGGCGACGGTGGGCGGCCGCATGGCATCCCACTCCTCGAAGCGCAGCGGCCGGTTGTCCATGCAGGACGGCAGGCGGAAGCCGTATTCGGCCAGCGTCGCCTTGCGGCGGAAGTCGCCGCGGTACATGCCGCCGATCTGGGAGACGGAGACGTGGCTCTCGTCGATGAACAGCAGGGCGTTGTCGGGGATGTATTCGAACAGCGTCGGCGGCGGCTCGCCCGGGCGGCGGCCGGTCAGATAGCGGGAATAGTTCTCGATGCCGGCGCAGGAGCCGGTCGCCTCCATCATCTCGATGTCGTAGCGGGTGCGCTGCTCGAGCCGCTGGGCTTCCAGCAGCCGGCCGCCCGCCTCGAGCTCGGCAAGCCGCAGCTTCAGCTCTTCCTTGATCGACTTGATGGCGCCGTTCAAGGTGGGGCGCGGCGTGACATAGTGCGAGTTGGCGTAGATCTTGACCGATTTCAGGTCGCCGGTCTTGTGGCCGGTCAGCGGGTCGAACTCGGTGATCGAATCGATCTCGTCGCCGAACAGCGAGATGCGCCAGGCGGCATCCTCCAGGTGGGCGGGAAAGATTTCGATGGTATCGCCGCGCACCCGGAACGAACCGCGGGTAAAGTCCATGTCGCGGCGCTTGTACTGCTGGGCGACGAGGTCGGCGAGCAGCTGGCGCTGGTCGATGCGGTCGCCGAGCTCCATCTGGAAGGTCATCGCGGTGTAGGTTTCGACCGAGCCGATACCGTAGATGCACGACACCGAGGCGACGATGATGCAGTCGTCGCGCTCGAGGATGGCGCGGGTGGCGGCGTGCCGCATGCGGTCGATCTGCTCGTTGATCGACGATTCCTTCTCGATGAAGGTATCCGAGCGCGGCACATAGGCTTCCGGCTGGTAGTAGTCGTAGTAGGAGACGAAATATTCCACCGCATTGTCGGGGAAGAAGTTCTTGAACTCCGAATAGAGCTGGGCGGCGAGCGTCTTGTTGGGCGCGAGGATGACGGCCGGGCGCTGCGTCGCCTCGATCACCTTGGCCATGGTGAAGGTCTTGCCGGAGCCGGTGACGCCGAGCAGCACCTGGGAGCGCTCGCCGGAATTGATGCCCTCGACGAGATCGCGGATGGCGGTCGGCTGGTCGCCGGCCGGCTGGTAGTCGGAGACCATGCGGATCGGGATGCCGCCTTCCGACTTCGCCGGCCGCGACGGCCGGTGCGGCGTCCACATCTTGCCGTCCTTGAACAGCGGATTGCCGCTTTCGATCAGTTTCGACAGCGCGTCGACCGTGGCGGTGACGGCGCCCGGGGCCAGCGTCTGCGAGAAGGTCTGGGCGTCCTCCAGCGACATGTCCATGCCGGCGACCGGGTTGAGGCCGGCGGCGGCGCGGGTCTTCGGATCGGACGAGGCGCCGATCGACACGCCGCGCGAGGTCTTGCCGGACGTCGTGTGCTTGGCGGTCTTCGGAGCCTCCCGGGCGGCGGCCTTGATGGCCTCCTCGCGGGCGGCGATCTCGATCTTCTTGCGGTGCTTTCCGGCCTTCGAGGCGATTTCCCGCTGCGTCTCGACGCCGGAGGTTTCCGCCTCGGCCTCCAGCTGCTTCACCCAGTCGGCGACCGAGCCGCCGAGGGGCTGGCCCTCGAAGGCAGACTGCGGCGCTTCATCAAAACCGGCGGCGGGGGAGGATTTCTTCGGAGCTTTGGACATGCCGGAAATATGGAGGGGCTTGCCCGGAAAGTGAAGAGCGGCAGAAACAAATTGAGAACGAATCTCACGGCCGGCGGCGGGGTAAAGTGCGGGTCGCGGTTTGCCAGGCGGGATCGCAGGTTCTAAAGTGGCGCGCCCGGGACGGACGGCGGAGGATTCTGGGGAGGCAGTTTCGCGACCCGCTCCCGCCGTTCCGAAAAACGCCCCAATCCACCGCCTCTTGAGCGGGTGACGGTCATGCATGCTGCGCGGCGCAGCTCGAGGTTCATTGATGGCTCCTTCGTTTTCCACCCTTGCTGCCCGGCGTTTCGGTTACGGCCTGCGGCCCGGCGAGACACCGCCGGCCGATGTCGAGAGCCTGATGACGCAGGTGGAGCGCGGCGCGGCGGCAAAACCGCGGTTTCCGCGCGAGGGGCTGCTCGGCCGCAAGGAGACCATCGGCCGGCTGGTTTCGGTGCGCACCGTCGAGGCGAAGGTGGCCGAGGCGGGACGGCCGAATGCCTCGATGCGCGCCGACACCGAACGCGAGGCCGACCGGCTGTTCTTCCGCGATGCGCTGGGGCGGATCGCCCAGGCGGTCTATTCGGAAAACGGCTTCTACGAGCGGCTGGCGAGCTTCTGGCTCGACCATTTTTCGATCGACGCGGCAAAGACCTACGAGATGCGGATGATCGCCCCGGTCTACGAGGCGGAAGCGATCCGCCCGCATCTGGCGGGACCGTTCGCCGACCTGTTGCGCGCCGCGGTGCTGCATCCGGCGATGCTGATTTCCACCGACCAGACGCTGTCGGTCGCGCCGCAATCGCCGGCCGGAGCCGAGGCGGGCGGGGCGTTGAACGACAGGCTGGCGCGGGCGCTGCTGCACGACTATGCGCTGGGGCCGGACCTGCCGGTGGCGGAGGCCGACATCCAGGCGGCGGCGATGCTGCTGACCGGGGTGACGGTGGACGTGCGCACACTGACCGTCGGCTACGAGCCGCAGCGCGCCGAGCCCGGACGGTTGACGCTGCTCGGCCGCACCTATGGCGAGGGCGGGCGCGGCGCCAAGGATCATCTCGACATGCTGGGCGAGCTGGCGAGCCGGCCGGAAACCGCGCAGTTCGTCTGCCGCAGTCTCGTCCGCCACTTCATTGCCGAGGTGCCGCCGCAGGAGGTCGTCCAGGCGATGGTGACGGCCTGGACAGCGACCGGCGGCAACCTGACCGCCGTCTACCGGGCGATGCTCGACCAGCCGCGGGCCTGGGCACCGGAGGCGGGCACGGTCATCCAGCCGTTCGATTTCGTCGTCTCCAGCCTGCGGGCGCTTGACGTCAAGGGCGAGACCTTCGAGGCAATGGCCAAGGCTGCCGACGATGCCGCGGCGACCGAGCGCGCCGCCGGCGATGCCAAGGCGCCGGTGCGCTACCGGGCCGAGGTGACGCGGGCGCTGACGGTCGACGGGCTGGAGCGCATGGGCCAGCCGATCTGGGGCGTGTCCCGGCCGCTCGATGCTGCGCCGCCTTCGGCGGCGGCCGGCGCTGCGAATGCGGGAGGTGTCGACGCCGGCGGCTCGGCACAGGCCGAAGGTTCGGTGCGGAGCGTCTGGCTGACCAAGCGGCAGCTTGCCGAGCGCATTGCCTGGATCCGGCTTGCGGCGCGGGTGCTGATTGCCGATCCGCATCCGGCAGCCCTGATCGACACGGCGCTAGCCGATGCGGCGCGCGACGAAACCCGGACGGTCGTCGCCCAGGCGCCGACGAAACTCCACGGGTTGACGATGGTGTTCCTGTCGCCCGAGTTCAACAGGAGATGACGGTGGCCAAATCCGACCTTTACGCGCTGTCGCGCCGCGGCTTCCTGGCATCGGCCTTCGGTGCCGCCACCGTGCCGCTTCTCGGGCCCGTTCGCCTGGAGGCGGCGCAGGGCGACAATCGCTTCATCGCCATCTCCCTGCGCGGGGCACTGGACGGTCTCGACCTCGTCCAGCCCTACGGCGATCCGGCGTTTGCCGATCTGCGCCCCGATCTGGCGCTGTCGCCGGACGACCGGCTGATCGATCTCGACGGCTTTTTCGGACTGCACCCGGCCGCCGCGCCGCTGATGCCGCTGTGGCAGGGCGGCGAGCTTGCCTTCGTGCATGCGACCGCCACCCCCTATCGCGGCGGCGCCAGTCATTTCGACGGACAGGATGTGCTGGATGCCGGCAGCCTCGACGGCCGCGCGCTGAAGAGCGGCTGGCTGAACCGGTCGCTGTCGCTCATTCCGCGCGCAGGCTCGCGCAAGACGCTCGATATCGGCATGTCGATGGGCAGCCTTCTGAACGGTCCGGGCGAGGTCGACCTCTGGTCGCCGGCGATGCCGCTGCCGCTGGCCGAAGACGAGCTGCGCTTCCTGGGGGCGCTCTATGCCTCCGACGAGGGTTTTCGATCGGCGCTGCTGGAGACCGGTGACGCTGGCCCCGCCGGCGGCATCCTCGATCCGGCCGGCCGCCGGGCGGGCCTTGCCGACATCGTGACGCAGATCGGCACCCAGCTGCGCGGCGACTACCGGATCGCCAGCCTCTCGCTGTCCGGCTGGGACACGCATGCCGACCAGGCGACACAGTTCGACACTGCGGCGGGCGACCTGGCGGCGGTGCTGACCGGCCTCAAGCTTTCGCTCGGCGAGGCCTGGGGATCGACGGTCGTTCTCGTGCAGACGGAGTTCGGCCGCACGGTGCGGCAGAACGCCACCCGCGGCACCGACCACGGCACGGCAAGCGTGACGATCATCGCCGGCGGCGGTCTTGCCGGCGGCCGCGTGCTCGGCACATGGCCAGGGCTCGGTGCCGGCCAGCTGCTCGACGACCGCGACCTGATGCCGACCACCGACGCCCGCGAGATCGCCGCGGCGATGCTGCACCGACAGTTCGACATCACCCCGGCGAATCTCTCGGCCAAGGTCTTTCCGGGCCTGTCTTTCGACCAGACCTCAGCCTTCCTGAAAGTGTAGCGGCGCGGGGCCTAGACGGACCCCTTCGCTCAGATCTCCGGCACCACCGCCGGGCGCCCTTCATCGTCGAGCGCCACCATGATGAAGGTGCCCTCGGTGACCTTCTCGCGCCGGCCGATGCGCGACCGGTTCACCCAGGCTTCCACCTGAAGGGTGATCGAGGTGCGGCCGATGCGCGTGATGTCGGTGTGGATGCTGAGCGTATCGCCGATCTTCACCGGCTGCTGGAAGGCCATCTCCTTGACCGCTGCGGTGACGACGCGGGTGCGCGCCCGTTCGCCGGCGCGGATGCCGGCGGCAAGGTCCATCTGCGCCATCACCCAGCCACCGAAGATATCGCCGGCGGGATTGGCATCGCCGGGCATCGCCAGAGTGCGGAGCGTCAGCTCGCCGTCCGGGCCGGGGTGATCGTTCATCGGTCTCTCCTCGAGCAACATTGTGCACTGCAAACAAACGCGACTGTATTGCCGCAGCGCACGCCGTGCAACCTCCTGGAGCCGCAATAGTGTGTTGCTGCAGGGACTTAAACATCATTTACGAGTTCGAAACAGAACCGGGATAACTTTACACGCATCTATCTATCGGGGGGTAAAGAGATGAAGAATATCCGGATTTTCACGCGGCTATACATGCTGGTCGGACTGGCCGTCGTGGTGCTGGCGGTGGCGATGACCGTCAGCCTGATGCAGAGCTTCGATGCGCTGACCAAGGAGCGCAAGTCGGCGCTTGCCGCCATGGACGCCAATGCGCTCGGTATCCTCAAGCTCTACCATGCGCAGGAGCAGGCCGGCACGATGAGCCGCGAGCAGGCGCAGACGGAAGCCAAGCGGACGATCGCGGCGATGCGCTACGACAATGGCAGCGGCTATTTCTGGATCAACGACATGCTGCCGCGGATGATCATGCATCCGATCAAGCCGGAGATGAACGGCAGCGACCTCACCCAGAACAAGGATCCGAACGGCAAATTCCTGTTCGTCGAGTTCGTCAAGACGGTGAAGGCCTCGGGCCAGGGTTTTGTCGATTACGACTGGCCGAAGCCGGGCGCCGAAAAGCCGGTCGGCAAGTATTCGCATGTCGCCGGCTTCGAGCCGTGGGGCTGGATCGTCGGCACCGGCGTCTATGTGGACGACCTGGACGCGCTGTTCTGGATGAAGGCGACGCGGTTTGCGATGATTTCCGGCGCCGGCCTGCTGCTGCTGGCAGGCGCCGCATACCTGATCGTGCGCAGTGTCACCGGGCCGGTGAACGGCATCCGGGGGTCGCTGGAGCGGATGGCATCGGGCGAGGCAGGCGTCACGGTGGAAGGCGCCCAGTATCGCGACGAGCTGGGTGCTATCGCCAAATCTCTGCTGGTGCTGCGCGACGCGGTCGACGAGCGGTCTGCGCTGCAGGCCCGCGAAGCCGAACAGCAGCGCCAGATCGCCAGCGGTCGCGAAGAGGTGGCGCAGCAGATGCAGGCCTCGGCTGCCCGCCACGAGCAGGCTATGGCCGAACTCGGCGGGGCGCTGGAGGCGCTGGCGCAGGGAGACCTTTCGGTGGCGCTCGGCGATCTGGGACAGGACTACGCCAAGGTGCGCAGCGACTTCAACCAGGCCGTCGCATCGCTGCGCGGCACGATCGAGGCGATCGCCGAAACCGGCCATATCGTCCATGACAGCGCCGCCGACATATCCGGCGCGACGAACAACCTGTCGCGGCGCACCGAACAGCAGGCGGCAGCGCTGGAGGAGGCGGCCGCATCGCTGGCCGAGATCACCCAGACCGTCCGCAGCGCCTCGGAGCGGGCCGCCGAAGCGCGCTCGATGGTCTCCGAAACCAAGGACAGCGCCGACCGTTCCGGCGCGATCGTCCGCAACGCCATCGACGCCATGGGCCGGATCGAGGATTCCTCCAGCCGCATCAGCCAGATCATCGGCGTCATCGACGAGATCGCCTTCCAGACGAACCTTCTGGCGCTGAATGCCGGCGTCGAGGCGGCCCGCGCCGGTGAGGCCGGCCGCGGCTTTGCCGTCGTCGCCCAGGAAGTGCGCGAGCTGGCGCAGCGTTCCGCCAATGCCGCCAAGGAGATCAAGACGCTGATCCGCACATCGGCCGGCGAGGTGGAGGCGGGCGTTTCGCTGGTGCGCACCACCGGCGACGCGCTGGTGGAGATCGCCCATCTGGTGGAGCGGGTGAATGCGCAGGTGGAGAGCATCGCCAATGCCTCGCGCGAGCAGGCGACGGGGCTGCAGGAAATCAACGCCTCGGTGAACGCCATGGACCAGATGACCCAGCAGAACGCCGCGATGGTGGAGGAATCCACCGCCGCCAGCCAGACGCTGGCCGAGCAGAGCCGGCAATTGCAGGGGCTGCTGTCCGGCTTCCGGCTGGAGCCGGGCGAGGGGCGACAGGTCCGCATCGCGCGCGCCGCCTGAGCGTTTGTTTATCGACATGCAAAACAGAACCCGCCGGGAAACCGGCGGGTTTTTTCGTGGCCGGTTGATCCTGCGCAAGGCGTGAGCCGCGCATGCGCTGACGATGGCGCAACGGCTGACGGGGGATGGTGCCATGCGGATCGTGATCATCGAAGGGCATCCGGATGCGGCCGGCGGACATCTGTGCGGGGCGCTGGCGGAGGCCTATGCGCAAGGCGCCGCGGATGCCGGTCATGCGGTGACGCGGCTTTCCCCGGCGATGATGAGGTTCGGCTTCCTGCAGTCGCAGGCCGAGCAGGAGAAAGGCCTGCCCGAGGACGACATCCGCGCGGCACAGGCGGACATCGCGGCATGCGATCACCTCGTGCTGATCTATCCGCTGTGGCTCGGCGGGATGCCGGCGCGCCTGAAGGCCTTCTGGGAGCAGCTGGCGCGGCCGGGCTTCGCCTATGATCCGAGCAAGGGTCCGTTCGGCGGCAAGCTGCTGGAGGGCCGCTCGGCACGGGTGATCGTGACGATGGGCATGCCGTCCTGGTGGTTCCGGCTCGCCTACCGCTCCGCGAGCCTGACGGCGCTGCGCATCGGGATCCTGCATTTCGTCGGCATCCGGCCGGTGCGCGCGACGCTGATCGGGCAGGTGGCGGCGCCGGACTTCAACGCAGAGCACTGGCTGGAGACGGTGCACCGGCTGGGCAGGGGCGGCCGCTGACCACAGCCGCGGCTGCGGCCAGGGCGGGATGGGCCCGACACCGAATGAGCGACACATGACCATGAAATGGCCGCGATTGGGAAAGCCTTCGTTTACCCTGTCCACCTACACTCTGCGGGTGTGCCATTCTTAGCACGCCCAGACGTGAGCAGACTGTATGGCGTATGCTTTTACCTCCCGGCGGGCGCTAGCCTTCCTGATGATCTCGACGATGCTGGTGGGCTGCAGTGCCGACGGTCTGGTGCCGCCGGGATCGATCGACAGCGGCACGCGCGTTTCCTCCATCCAGACCCGCCGTCCCGTGGCGGTCTCGCCCGTCGACCAGGGCTATGGCGCGGCCGGCCGGGCACCCGTCCAGGCAGGGCAGTCGCTGGAGCCGCTCGATGCAGGCCCCTCACAGATGCAGCCGATGCCGCCGGCCCAGGCTGCCACCGGCCGCCTGCCGATGATTGACAGCGACGAGGCGATGGCGCCGCCGCCGCGGGTGATGGGCGCCCCGCCTGCAAGCCTCGGCACGCTGACCTACGACAGCAACGGCGTGAACATGGATGCCGAGATGGGGCTCAATGCCGCTACGCCGCCTGCCGGCGCGCCGGTGATCGGGCTGGCGCAGGAGCAGGATGCCGATATTGCCGAAGGCGACACCAGCCAGCCGGTGGTGGACGGGATCGGCACCGACAATCCGGTGCCTGTCGGCCGTCGCGCGAGCGCCCAGCGGATGAGCGCGCCGATGGTGGAGCCGGCCAGCGAGCCGTTCGCCGGCGCCAGTTCCGATGCCGAGGGCGAGGACCT
The DNA here is from genome assembly GCF_059415005.1 of Rhizobium sp. SAFR-030. NCBI lineage: Bacteria > Pseudomonadati > Pseudomonadota > Alphaproteobacteria > Hyphomicrobiales > Rhizobiaceae > Rhizobium > Rhizobium sp. SAFR-030. The sequence goes on from NZ_JBPFDO010000003.1 coordinate 419,188, forward strand.
TGTGGTGGTACCGCCAAAGCGTTCCGGCCAGGCGGCCCGCAACGATATCGACAGCATGCCGCCGCGCCAGAGCGCGCCGAGGCAGGGCCAGCCGCGGCAACCGGCGCCGCGCTGGGGCGATGCCTCGCCGGTGACGCCGCCCAGCCGCGCGCCGCAGGAAGTCGCGATGCTGATGCCGAACAACCCGACGGCGCCGCAGATGAGCGTCAGGCCGGACCAGCCGATGCCGGCATCCGAGCTTGCCTGCCGGCGCGAACTGAAGCGGATGGGCGTCGAGTTTGTCGACAAGCCGCGGATCTCCGACGGCGGCAGCTGCGGCATCGACTATCCGGTGTCGCTGTCGGGGCTTTCGGGCAGCATCGACGTCAAGCCGGCGGTGGTGCTCAACTGCCAGACGACGCTCGCCTTCGCCAAATGGGTGAAGAACGAGCTCGCGCCTTCGGCGCGGCTGCGCTACCTCACCGGCATCGGCACGATCCAGCCGATGGGCGGCTATTCCTGCCGGCGGATGAACAACAGCCGCCAGCGCTACAATCCGATGTCGGAACACGCGCGCGGCAATGCCATCGACATCGGCAAGTTCGTGCTGAAGAACGGCCACGCCATCGACGTGCGCAAGAAGGGCTTCTTCTCGTTCCGCGAGGGCGGCCTGCTGAAGGCGGTCCGCTCCGACAGCTGCAAGTATTTCAACACGGTGCTGGGGCCGGGCAGCAACAAGGAACACTGGAACCATTTCCACTTCGACCTGCGCAGCCGGGCCTCCGGCAACCGCTATTGCAGCTGACCCGTTCAATGACCTGACGGCGACCGGCCGGCGACGCAAGAGACCCGTCGCCGGCATGAGGCCGACCGCTTCATCCTCGTTTCCCGGAGATCCCCATGACCGAGATGCTCACCATCGGCGTGCTGTTCGGCGGCCAGTCGGCCGAGCACGACGTTTCGCTGATGTCGGCCGCCAACGTGATGAAGGCCATGGACCGCAGCCGCTACCGGGTGGTGCCGATCGGCATTGCCCGCGACGGCATCTGGCGGTTGCAGGATGATGCAGCCGGTGCGGGCGGGCTCGACGCGCAGAGCGGCCGCAGCGTGGCGCTGGTGCCCGGCGGACGCGGCCGGCTGGTGGCAACGGATGGCGTGGCGGGCGGCGAACTGCCGGTGCTCGACGTGCTGTTTCCGGTGCTGCACGGGCGGTTCGGCGAGGACGGCACGGTGCAGGGCTATGCGGAGATGGCCGGTCTTGCCTATGCCGGCTGCGGTATTCTGGGCTCGGCGGCGGCGATGGACAAGGATATTGCCAAGCGGCTGCTGCGCGAGGCGGGCGTGCCGGTGGCGGCAGCCGTCTGCCTGAGCGATGCCAGAGAGATGGATGCGGAAAACCTGGAGCAGAGGTTCGGCTATCCGTTCTTCGTCAAGCCGGCGCGGCAGGGATCGTCGTTCGGCGTGTCGCGCGTCGATGGCGCGCAGGCGGTCGGCCCGGCGCTCGAAAAGGCCTTCGAATTCGACGACAAGGTGCTGGTCGAGGCGTTCCTGTCCGGCCGGGAGATCGAATGCGCGGTGCTCGAACAGGCCGACGGGCGGCTGATCATCTCGCCGCCGGGCGAGATCGTCACCGCGGCAAAGCACGATTTCTACAATTACGAGGCCAAGTATTTCGACCCGGAAGGGGCGGCGATCGTCATCCCGGCGGTGGTGGCGGACGGCGTGGTGGCGCAGGCGCAGGCGCTTGCGGCAAAAGCCTTCCGGGCGCTCGGCTGCGAGGGCATCGCGCGGGTCGACTTCTTCCTGCTCGACGACGGGCAGCTGCTGGTCAACGAGGTCAACACGATGCCCGGCTGCACCGACCGCTCGATGTATCCGCTGGCGCTTGCCGAATGCGGCGTGAGCTATGCCGGCTGGATCGACGTGGCGATCGAATTTGCGCTGAAGCGTCGCCGGTAGAGGCAGGCGAGGTAACGATAGGGGATGTGGGGAGGGGGACGCATCGGCGTACCCTCGAAATCTGGCGGGCGTGCCTATATAAGGCGCAGCATCCTGCCAATCCTCCTGGCCTTTCCGAGATCCCATGTCCCCCATCGTATCGATCCAAAACCTGACGAAAACCTATGCCAACGGCTTTCAGGCGCTGAAGGGCGTCAACCTCGACATCCGCGCCGGCGAGATCCTGGCGCTGCTGGGGCCGAACGGCGCCGGCAAGACGACGCTGATCTCGATCGTCTGCGGGCTGGCCATGCCGAGTTCCGGCACGGTGCTGGTCGGCGGCCACGACGTGGTCAAGGAGTTCCGCCAGACGCGCCGGCTGATCGGCCTGGTGCCGCAGGAACTGACCACCGACCAGTTCGAGACGGTCTGGAACACGGTCACCTTTTCGCGCGGCCTGCACGGCGAAAAGCCGAACAAGGCGCTGATCGAGCAGATCCTCAAGGATCTGTCGCTGTGGGAAAAGCGCGATGCCAAGCTGCGCGAGCTGTCGGGCGGCATGAAGCGCCGCGTGCTGATCGCCAAGGCGCTGGCGCACGAGCCGCGCATCCTGTTTCTCGACGAACCGACGGCGGGCGTCGACGTGGAGCTGCGGCGCGGCATGTGGTCGGCGATCGACCGGCTGCGGGAGACCGGCGTCACCGTCATCCTCACCACCCACTACATCGAAGAAGCGGAAGAGATGGCCGACAGGATCGGCGTCATCCGCGATGGCGAGCTGCTGCTCGTCGAGGAGAAGGCGGCGCTGATGCAGACGCTCGGCCGCAAGCAGCTGCGCCTGGAACTGAAGGAGCCGGTGGCCGCGCTTCCGCAGGATCTCGAAGGGCTGAACGTGACGCTGTCGGAAGATGGCCGCGAACTCGTCCACGAGTATGGCAACGGTGCTGGCGAGGGGCAGATCGGCCAGGTGCTGGCCGCCGTCGAACGCGCCGGCCTGTCGATCAAGGACGTCGCGACCCGGCAGAGTTCGCTTGAAGATATCTTTGTCTCGCTGGTGGAGGCACGCGCATGAACATCGAGGCAATCAAGTCGATCTACATGTTCGAGATGGCCCGCATGCGGCGCACGCTGCTGCAGAGCGTCATCTCGCCGGTCATCACCACCTCGCTCTACTTCATCGTCTTCGGCACGGCGATCGGTTCGCGCATCCAGGAGGTGAACGGGGTTTCCTACGGCGCCTTCATCACGCCGGGGCTGATCATGCTGACGCTGCTGTCGCAGTGCATCGGCAACAGCTCGATCGGCATCTATTTCCCGAAATTCACCGGCACCATCTACGAGCTGCTGTCGGCACCGGTGTCGATGGCGGAGATCGTCATCGGCTATGTGGGTGCTGCCGCGACCAAGGGCATGATCGTCGGCCTGATCATCCTGGCCACGGCCTCGTTCTTCGTCGACCTGTCGATCGCCCATCCGGTGATGATGGTGCTGTTCATGGTGCTGACGGCGGTGACGTTCTCGATGTTCGGCTTCATCATCGGCATATGGGCCGACAATTTCGAGCAGCTGAACCTGGTGCCGATGCTGGTCGTGCCGCCGCTGACGTTTCTGGGCGGCAGCTTCTATTCGATCGACATGCTGCCGCCGTTCTGGGCCGCCGTCAGCCACCTCAACCCGGTGCTGTATCTGGTCTCCGGCTTCCGCTGGAGCTTCTACGAGATCTCCGACGTCAATCCGGTGATCAGCCTGGTAATGATCGGGCTGTTCCTGACCGTCTGCCTGTCGGTGCTGTTCTGGATCTTCAAGACCGGCTACCGGCTGCGCAAGTAAGAGGGGCGCAGCCGGTAGCGGGGAGCCGCGATCAGCCCTGGCTGAGCTGCATCTGGCGGCCGCCGCGGGCGACCATGACCGATGCGCCGAGAGCGGTTGCCACGGCGAGGAACGAGATGACGCCCATCGGTCCCTGCAGGTCGATCAGCAGACCGCCGAGCACGGCGCCGCTGGAGATGGCGATCTGGAAGGTGGTGAGCAGCAGGGCGCCCGCACTTTCGGCTTCATCCTGGGCAGCGCGGGTGATGTAGCTCTGGATGCTGACCGGGAAGGCGCCGAAGGCAAAGCCCCACAGCGTGACGGCCATGGCCGAGGCGAGACCCGACTGGCCGAAGACTGCCAGCAGCACGGCGGAGACGGCGATCAGGCCGGCGGCAAAGACGGTGCCGAGCGTGGCGCTGCGGCTGGTGATCATGCCGCCGATGATGTTGCCGAAGAAGCCGCCGACGCCATAGGCAAGCAGAACCAGCGAGATCATGTCGACATCCAGACGCGGAATGCCTTCGAGGTAAGGACGGATGTAGGTGAAGCCGGCAAAGTGCCCGGAGACCACCAGCAGCGTCGCGACAAAGCCGATGCGGATCTTTGGCCGGCGCAGGACGGCGGCCATGGTGCCGAGGCCGGCATGGCCGGCGGGCGGCAGCGAGGGAATGGTGATTGCCTGCGCAAGGAGCGCGACGATGCCGACGGCGGCCGACAGCACGAAGGCGGCGCGCCAGCCGAGCGTTGCGCCGATATAGGCGCCGAGCGGTGCGGCGGTGACGGTAGCGACCGACACGCCGGTAAAGATCATCGCCATGGCGCGCGGCAGATGTTCGATCGGCACGAGGCGAAGCGCCATGGCGCCGGCCATCGCCCAGAAGCCGCCAAGCCCGATACCGAGCAGGACGCGCGACACGAGCAGCAGCGTCAGGCCGTTGGCGAGTGCGGCGAGCACGCTGGCGACGATCAGCAGGGCGGTCAGGCCGTAGAGCGTCCAGCGGCGGTTGAGGCTGCGGGTGCCGATGACGATCGCCGGGCCGGCGATGGCGGCGACCACCGCGGTGACGGTGACCGTCTGTCCGGCGATGCCGGAGCTGATGCCGAGATCGGCGGAAATCGGCGTCAGGAGGCTGGCGGGCAGGAACTCCGCCGTCACCAGGCCGAAGACGCCAAGCGTCAGCGAGACAATGGCATCCCAGCGCGCCTTGCCGGCGAAGGCGGGCGCCGCAGCGCCTCTGCCCTGCTCGTCGTCTTCGAGAAAGCTGTCACTCATGATGGTCTCCTATGGGAGGTTATGCATGTCCGGTAGCGGACGGTGGCGACAGATCTAAGGGTGACGGGCTGTATCTTCCATGCTAATAAATCCGATATGCTTGATCATTCGTCCAAACTTTCATCCGACATCATCGGCGACCCGCTGACCGAAATGCTGCGTGGGCTGCGCCTGGACGGCGTCGACTACGGACGCTGCCGATTGGCCGAACCCTGGGCCACCGAGTTTCCCGCACAGGAATCGGCACGTTTCCATTTCATCTCGTCGGGCTCGGCGATGCTGAAGACGCCGTCGGGCGCGTGGCTGCCGCTGCGCCCCGGGGACGCAGCGCTTCTGCCGCGCGGCGACGCCCACCGGATTGCCAGCGATGCGGCTGCCGATGCCGTTCCGTTCAGCCAGTACGACCGGAGGCAGGTGTGTGACGGGATCTACGACCTGCAATGCGCCGATGCCTGCGGCGGGACGCTCGCCTTCACCGCCTCGATGCGCTTCAACATCGACAAGCTGCATCCGCTTCTGCAGCTGATGCCCGACACCATGCTGACCAGCGACCTTGCCAAGAACGAGCCGGCCATCCCGCATCTGCTGGAGGCGATGGCCCGCGAGGTGGACATGGACCGCGTCGGAGCAGGCGGCATCCTGGCGCGGCTGGCCGACGTGCTGATGGCAACGATGATCCGCGCCTGGGTGGAACATGGATGCGGCGAGACTGCCGGCTGGATCGCCGCCGTGCGCAGCCCGGATGTCGGGCGCGTGCTGTCCGCCATCCACCTTGAGCCGGAACGCGACTGGACGGTCGGCGAACTGGCGCGGCTGATGGGGACGTCGCGATCCGGCTTTGCCGAGCGGTTCGCGCGCGTGGTCGGCGAGACGCCGGCCCGCTACGTCGCCAAGGTGCGGATGCATCAGGCGCGCCTGTGGCTGAAGGACGGCATGCGGGTGGCATCCGTCGCCGAGCGGCTGGGCTACGATGCCGAAGCCTCGTTCAGCCGTGCCTTCAAGCGCATCATCGGGTCGCCGCCCAGCGCCTTTCGTCCAAAGGGCAACAATGCCGCCGTGCTGCGGGCGGTCGCGGCACCACTGGAGATCGCTCCGGCGGCGTGACGGGAACTGCAGGGCACGCAGGGTGCCGCGAAACGCTCCCAGACGGTCGTTCATCGTCTCGCCTCAATCGGACGCAAGTCTGACGGTCCGCGCTCTCGATGACCGCGCCTGCGCATCTCAACGATGGGTGAGGCGAGCGGAGCTGCCGGCACCGGATGGAGGATCGCATGACGGCGAGAGGAATGTGGTGGCTGTTGGCTTCGGCAATGATCTGCGCCGGCCATCCGGCGGCGGCGGTCGACGGATTGTCGCTCGATTACCGGGACGTGAAGTTCCGGATGGCGACACCCGGCATCAATGCGGCCGATACGAAAAAGATCGGGGCGGCGCTGGCCGGCGTATCTTCCGCCGCGGTGCGGGCGCTCGGCAGCGAGCCCGTGGTGCTGGGCGAAGCGCGCGGCACGATGGGAAAAACCGGGCCTGCCGATTTCTACCTTCTGTCGGGCAAGCCGCCGGTTGCCATCGAGCCGTTTCCCGACGCACCGGCGCAGGTGATCCTCGCCATCCGCGAGGGGCAGTCGATCAAGACCTATGTTCTGCCGAAAGAGGTCCAGTACAGCCGGATCGTCGGTGCGGTGGACATGGACGAGGATGGCCTCAGCGAGGTTCTTCTGGAGGCGAGCGCGATGAACACGGGCGAGATCCATACCTCTGTCTCGGCGATACGGCTGGAGGCGCGCAATACCGCGCGGCCGGTGCAGACGCTTGCCGACGTCTACCTCGATACCTGCGAGGCGCCGCATGGCGAAAAGGCTCGCAGCGCCAAGATGGTGCGGCTACAGGGCGCGGAACTGACGGGTGAGGCGACGGCCGAACGCTGCAGCTGAACGGATTTTTGCGGCAGCCCGCCCAATCAGTCGCGCAGCCGCAACTCGTCCGTCTGGATCTGCAGCGAGCCGAGCGTCGACAGGAAGCTCATGCCGAGCAGGCTTTCCGACAGGCGGCCGTCTTCGGTGACCAGAGCGCGGATGTTGGAGCGCGTGATCGGCCCGACGGCAATGCTGTCGAGGCGCACCTGCGCCGCACGGGCCTCGCCGTTGGCGGTCGAGACGCGCACCGTGAAATTCAGCGTCGCCGGATCGAGCCCCAGGCGATCGGCATCCTCGAAGGACAGAACGACGGCGCTGGCACCGGTATCGATGAGCATCGGCAGGGACTTTCCGTCGATCACTGCCTGGGCCTGGAAATGGCCGTTGCGGCCGCGATGGATGACGACTTCCTGCGAGCCTTCGCTGGTGGTCATCACCAGCGGGCTGCCGGGGACGAGACCGGCGGTGACGCGGGCCGCCACCTGCTGCAGGTCGTGGCGGTAGACATAGCCGGCAACCAGCACCAGGGCGATCAGCAGCCAGACGGCGATGTTGCGCAGCACTTCGCCGGCGCGCCCGCGGCGGCCTGCCAGAAAGCCGGCGGACAGCAGGACCACAAGCGCCGACAGCTGCACCAGCCGGCCGAAATCATCGTTCTGCAGCCCGAAGGTCTGGCCACTGTCGTTGTTGATGATCAACAGCGCAAGGCCGAAGCCGAGTACGGCGAGCAGCACCGTCAGCATGTTCATGGCGGAAGCCTCCGGCGGGCGGAGCGGCGGATTTCATGCTGCGACTTGGGCTCGATGCCCTGCATGCGGGCGGGAAGCGCTGCCATGACGGCTGCGCGTTCCCCGTCGGTGTAGAGCGTCCAGGCGCCGATCTCGCCGCCCGTGCGGCCGCAGCCGACGCAGAGGCCGGTGGCGTCGTCGATGGCGCAGACAAGGATGCAGGGGCTAATCATGATGACCGTATATCATGGCTTCAAAGCAGGACCGCAAGGGCACAAAGAAGTGTGGTCTCGGTGATCTGCTGGGTGGCGCCGATTGTATCGCCGGTATGGCCGCCGATGCTGCGCGAGACAAAGCGGGTGAAGAGCAGAGCGGCAAGGCCAGCCGCCAGCAGCGCCAGGACGACAGGCACCAGCGGCGCGCCGGCCGGCAGCAGCACCAGCGACAGCGCGGCACCGAGGCCGAGCGCGAACCGCATCGCGGCAGCCAGTGGGCGACCGGCACCGGCCGCCGTGCCATCGGTGCGGGCGAGCGGCAGATCGGCCCAGTGCCAGACCATCAGGGCGCGGGAAAAGGCTGCCGCGGCGAGCAAGGCCGCCGCTGCGAGACCGGTGCCGGCGGTGGCGGCGATCGCCATCAGTGCCGAGGCGCGCAGGCCGAAGGATAGGATCAGCGCCACGACGCCGTAACTGCCGACGCGGCTGTCCTTCATGATCGACAGGGCGTGCGCGCGGTCGCGGCCGCCGAACAGGCCGTCGGCGCAATCGGCAAGCCCGTCTTCGTGAAGCGCGCCAGTGACAAGCGTCAGGGCGGCAAGCGAGAGGAAGGCGGCGAGCAGGCCGGTTGCCGGACCGGATGCGGCGTAGAGGAGGACGGCGGGGCCGAGTGCCGCGACGAAGCCGGCGAGCGGAAAGGCGCGGCAGCTACGCGCCATCGACCCGTCATGGCCGACAAAGGCACGCGACGGCATCGGCAGGCGCGACAGGAAGGCCAGCGAACGGGCAAGGTCTTTGCAAAATTCCGTGGCGTTTGGCAGTTGTTCCTCCGTGCATGCCTGATAAACAGGGCCACCAAATCAGATTCCGCCGCCGTCACATAGGGCGGCGTTGAAAAGACCCTGAGGAAAGAGTGATCCGATGAGCATGAGCGGCCTGCCTTTCGACGATTTCCGCGTGCTGCTGCGCGATCTTCCCGGCCCCGACACGCGGGCGCTGGTGGCGGCGCGCGAGCGCGACAGCCAGCTGACCAAGCCGCCGGGTGCGCTGGGGCGGATGGAGGAGATCGCCTTCTGGCTGGCCGCCTGGTCGGGCCGGGCGCCGGCCGTCAACCGGCCGATGGTGGCGATCTTTGCCGGCAATCACGGCGTCACACGCCACGGCATCACGCCGTTTCCGCCGAGCGTCACGCAGCAGATGGTCGAGAACTTTGCCGCCGGCGGGGCGGCGATCAACCAGATCTGCGCCGCCTATGATCTCGGCCTGAAGATCTTTGACCTGGCGCTCGATTACCCGACCGGCGACATCACCGTCGAGCCGGCGCTGTCGGAGCGCGACTGCGCGGCGACCATGGCGTTCGGCATGGAGGCGATCGCCGGCGGCACCGACCTGTTGTGCATCGGCGAGATGGGCATCGGCAACACGACGATCGCTGCCGCCATCAACCTTGCGCTCTACGGCGGCGAGGCGGAAGACTGGGTGGGGCCGGGCACCGGCTCGCATGGCGCGGTGCTGGAGCGCAAGATTGCCGCGGTGAAGGCGGCCGTTGCCTTCCACAAGGACCACCTGTCGGACCCGCTGGAAGTGCTGCGGCGCCTGGGCGGCCGCGAAGTGGCGGCAATGGCCGGCGCCATCCTCGCCTGCCGGGTGGAAAAGATCCCGGTGCTGATCGACGGCTATGTGGCGACAGCCGCCGCGGCAATCCTCAAGGCCGCCAATCCGGCAGCCCTCGACCATTGCCTGATCGGCCATGTGTCGGGCGAGCCCGGCCATCTGCAGGCGATCGAAAAGCTCGGCAAGACCCCGCTCCTGGCGCTTGGCATGCGGCTCGGCGAGGGCACCGGCGCGGCACTTGCCGCCGGTATCGTCAAGGCGGCGGCGGCCTGCCATTCGGGCATGGCGACGTTCGAACAGGCCGGCGTCAGCACCGCAGGCCAGCCGGTTCCGCATACGCACTGAGGCGAGTGGACGGGCGAGGGACGGCGGGGTCGTGCCCGGCAGATGATGCGGCGCGTGCAAGGTTTTGCACCGCCCTTACAGCCTTACGTTGAAACTCGCGCGGATCTTGCTAGGCTGGAAACTGGTTCCGGTGCAGCGAGGGCCCATGGCGGACAGAAATTTCGAGTATGTGAATTCCGCCGCCAAGAAGGAGATGAACAAGCTGCCGCGCGACATTCAAATTCAGTTCGGCAACGACCTGCAGCGCGTCCAGAAGGGCAAGCCGCCGCTCTCGGACTTCAAGCATCTGAGAGGGATCGGAAGCGGCGTCATCGAGCTCATCGAGAACGGCAGCCCCGCCTATCGAGTGGTGTACTGCGTCAAGCATCTGGAGACCGTCTTCATTCTGCATGCCTTCACCAAGACCACCAATGGTGTCGATCGGAAGGCCATGGCGACGGTCGAAGAGCGCTACAAGACAATGATGAAGATCATCGCGGATCGCTCATGACCGTTCGCACAGCGTGTCAGGCGACGCCATCGACGGTGTGAACCGCGCAGACCACCTGGCTGTTCTGGTAGGAAGGCTTGAAGCGGACGCCGAGTTTCGCCAGGTAGCCGATCAGGCGATCGGCTGAGAAGAGGTGGATCTTTCCCCTCAACAGCTCGCTGACACGGGGCTGTGCGATATCCAGAGCCGAGGCGATGTCTGCCTGCTTCCAGCCGCGATCCTCGAACAGATCGATCAGCGTGGAGAGGAGGTCGGAGCGAAAGCTCAGATCGGCGGCCTCGATGGGATCCTCTACGATCGACTCGAACAGATTGTCGTAGACAAGACGATCTTTCATGGCGCGCATCCTGTTATACCGAATTCTGTATAAATACGGTCGGCTAACGATGGCGTCAATAGCAAGGGTTCGCTGAGGGACGATGTGAGGTCGCTCGGGTAAAGCATCGCAACCCCGCAGAGGGGATGGTGCCGGCGTCCATGTGTCGGAGGTGAAGTAACAACTGGCTGGCAGCAAGGCCGCGACCTCCAAGACAACATCCGTTCAAAAAATACTGCAGAGATACATCCTATCACTGGAGCTTGCTTCAGAATACTAAATCTGTACAGTAATACAACTTGTGAACGCCGTCTGACTGTGGGGGAAGACCATGCGGAGCATGAACGGGTCGCGGCCAGCAGCCAAATCATCGGGTGAAGCTCCAAGGCTGTTGATCGGACCCGTCGTCCTCATCATCGCACTGGTCGCCGCGCTCAGCCTGTGGGCCGCGCAGGTCCGTGGCATCCCCGGCGCCATCGGGATCGGCATTCTGATCACGATCGCGGGCGCCTCCATCGGATGTCTGGTCGGCTTCCTGTTCTCGCTCCCCCGCGTGCTGACCGTCGACGCCGGCCCTGCAGTTGTCCGGCTGGAGGCAGGCGCTGCCAAAGGCTTTGGCGACGGCGGGGCGGGCAAGCCGAAACCAAGGCTGCTCGCCTCCAACACCAACCTCGAGCGGATTTCCGAATGGCTGACGACGATGCTCGTCGGTGTCGGGCTGACGCAAATCTCGTCGCTGTTCGACTATACCCGGCGTTTCTCGAATTTCATCGGCACGCATGCGGCGATCTTCACCGGGATCGACGGCAAGCCGACCGCCGGTGTGCTGCCGATCGTGGCGCCGATCCTGCTGGTGTTCGGGCTGGTTGTCGGCTTCCTGTCGCTCTACCTCTACACGCGGCTGGCACTGTCACCGCTGTTCCTGATGGTCGAGGACACGTTGACGCGCGATCCCGGCAAGGAAGTCATACAGGGGGCCGACCACAGCATTCGCGAGGAGGCTGCCACCATAGCCGATGCGACGCAGGATCCCGTCATGCGGCAGGTGGCCGATGGGCGCGCCATCTCCGTCGAAGAGAGCCTCTACGTCATCCAGAACCTGCTCTACGAAGATGAGGCGTTCGACCGGGCGATCCAGCTCGGCAATCAGCTGGCGGGAACGTCTGCTCCGCAGATCGCCCACTACTGGCTGCTGATGGCGGCAGCCTTCGGCCAGCGCCATCACTTTCTGCTGCAGTCGTCGGGTCCCGCCGCCAAGGACACGCTTGCGGCGCGTCGATCGGCTCTGGATTCCGTGAAGGAGGCGGTGAAGCGGGATCCGCGGCTGAAGGCGCAACTGCGGGCGATGATGAATGCCGATGCGGTGGACAACGACCTGCAGGACTTCAAGGATGATCCCGAGTTCCTTGCGGTTCTCTGAGCTTCAAACCTGCAGCCTCAGGCAAAGCTCCGGCGGCGCGGTTGGACGGCCGGGATGTCGGCGACGGCGGGCAGTGACTGGAGGACGCGGGTGGCCGGGAGAATGGCGATGACCTCGGTGCCTTCGCGCAGCTTCGACTTGAGGATGAACTGGCCGTCGTGCTTGGCAAGGATCGCCTGGACGATGGGCAGGCCGAGGCCGGTGCCCTGTTCGGCGCTCTTTATGGCGATCGAGCCCTGACCGAAGGCCGACAGCACGACCGGGATTTCCTCCTCGGCGATGCCCGGGCCGTTGTCGCGGATCGCCACATACTGGCCGCCGCCGGCCGTCCAGCCGACCTTGACCACCACCTCGTCGCCCTGACCGGCGAATTTCACCGCGTTCGACAGGAGATTGAGGATCACCTGGCGCATCGATTTCTCGTCGGCCCAGACCTGCGGCAGGTCCGGCTCGAACTGCTGGCGGATGGTGATGTTCTTGGCGCGCGCCCGCAGCTGCACCATGCCGATGCAATCCTCGGCAACCTCGAGCAGCGACAGCGCATCTTCCGACAGCTCGTAGCGGCCGGCCTCGATGCGCGACAGGTCGAGGATCTCGTTGATGAGGTTGAGGAGGTGCTGGCCGGAGCGGTGGATATCGCCGGCATATTCGCGGTAGGTGGGGTTGGCGAGCGGCCCGAGCACCTCGGTGTTCATCACCTCGGAGAAACCGAGGATGGCGTTGAGGGGCGTGCGCAGTTCGTGCGACATCGAGGCCAGGAACCGCGATTTGGCAAGGTTTGCCTCCTCGGCCCGCCGGCGCGCCTCGTCGGACACGGATTTTGCCACTTCCAGTTCGGCAATCAGGTCGTCCTTTTCCGACTGATAGGCCATCAGGCTGAGGTTGGAGCGGTAGAGCCGGTCGGCAATGTAGTGGAACAGCAGCAGGGCCGTGGCGCATAGGGCGGTCAGGCCGATGTCGAGCATTTGGTGCGACAGCATCGCCCGGAACGCCAGGACGGCGATGGGCAGGGCAAACGAGACGAGCACCGCCTGGCGCAGCAGGACATTGCCCATGGCCGAGATGGCAATCGCCACCAGGAGGACGACGCCCTTGAAGAAATAGAAGCTGTCGCCTCCGCAGGCCGCGCAGGAGGTGGCGGAAAACGCCGCCCAGCTGCAGCCCATGAGGATCTGGCCGCCGAGGAAAAGCCGCCGCCAGACGGGCGTGCCGGCATTGGTGAGGGTGGTGCGCGAGGCCTTCTTCGCCAGCAGCAGGTTCACCGAATGGATGGCGAGCGTCACCAGGCCCCAGCTGAAGAACGAGGCATCGCCGTTGATGTAGAGGCCGATGACGGTGACCATCACGACGAAGACCGGGATGATCAGCGCGCTGTGCAGCATGGTCTGGACGTGCAGGGAGAGCAGGTCGCGGTCGAAGGCGTGGGTGCCGTTGGCGCTCGACTGCAGGCGCTCGCGGGTGGCGCGCACGGCTTTCGACACCGCCTTGTTGCGGTGCTGCCGGGATCGGTCGACAATGGTCTTGTCGGGGATCCTGTCGGGATTGGTACTGACGCCGCTACTCATGGCCATGGTCGCTCATCCGGAAGATCGCCAGACTATGAGGGAAACCTTAAGAAGATCCTGCCAGGCAAGGTTTTGTTTGCCATCTTCGACAAGCTTCCGTTCGGGATTGGGGCCGAACCATGACGAGACCGTATCGCCGCCGCCCGACCATCAGCCGCCCGCGCGACCTGCTTCTGACGGCCGGCTTCCTGTTCCTGCTGATCCTCGTGGCTGCGCGCCTCGATCCGTCCGGCGAGGATGCCTCATTCTCCGGGCCGTTCCGCGTCATCGATGGCGATACGCTAGCGCTCGGATCCGAGCGGCTGCGGCTGTCGGGCATCGACGCGCCGGAGATCATGCAGACCTGTCGGCGGACCGACGGCAGCGAGTGGCCGTGCGGGCGGGAGGCGAAAGACAGGCTGGGCGCGCTGATGCGCGACGGACAGGCGAGGGGTGCGGTGCCGGAGTGTCATGGTGCGGCAATGGACCAATACCGGCGCCGGCTGGTAACCTGTACTATCAACGGCGACAGTCTGAACGGCCGGATGGTGCGCGACGGCTATGCGATCGGTACCGGTCTCCTCACCTTCCGGCGGGAGCAATCGCTGGCCGAGGCCGAGCACGTCGGGATCTGGAGCGGCACGTTCGAGACGCCGCGTGCCTACCGAAAGCGGATGGACGCGGCAGCCGAGAACAAGGACATGCGAGACATTTGGCTGAAGTTGAAGGAAATGATGGCACTGCACTGGCTCTAGAAGAAGGGTTGGAGGGTGCGCGGATCGGGGTGCTGCGCACGGCGATCGCCGGTTGCCGCATCTGCCGTGATGCGCCGGCTCGCGGTGTTGACCGGCGCCTGCCGCACGAGCCGCGGCCGGTGGTGGTGATGTCGCACAAGGCGCGCGTGCTGATCGCCGGCCAGGCGCCCGGGCTTCGCGTGCACCAGAGCGGGCTGCCGTTCGACGATGCCTCGGGCGACCGGCTGCGCGACTGGCTGGGGGTGACGCGCGACCAGTTCTACGATCCCTACCGTTTCGCCATCGTGCCGATGGGGTTCTGCTTTCCGGGCTACGATGCCAAGGGCAGCGACCTGCCACCGCGGGCGGAATGCGCGCCGGCCTGGCGGGCCGAGGTGATTGCCGCCATGCCGCAGGTGGAGCTGGTGCTGGCGGTCGGCGGCTATGCGCATGCCTGGCACATGGGACGGCTGGCGGCACCGACGATGACCGAGACGGTGCGCAACTGGCGCGCGGCCCTGATGGTCAACGAGAGGGTGCGGGTGCTGCCGCTGCCGCATCCGAGCTGGCGCAACAGTGGGTGGCTGAAGCGGAACCCGTGGTTTGCGGAGGAACTGCTGCCGGTCCTGCGCCAGCATGTGGAAAGCCTCTGCGGGTGAAAGGAATTTCGGTTACAGGCGAAGCTTTTGGCGCTAAGAAGAAAATTAATCCCAGAGGAGCCCTGATGGACCGTCTCGACCGCAAAATCCTGCGCATTCTGCAGGAAGATTCGACGCTTGCCGTGGCCGATCTCGCCAAGAAGGTCGGGCTTTCCACGACGCCCTGCTGGCGCCGCATCCAGAAGATGGAAGAGGACGGCGTGATCCGTCGCCGGGTGGCGCTGCTCGATCCGGTCAAGGTCAATACCAAGGTCACCGTGTTCGTCTCGATCCGCACCGCCAGCCACTCTATCGAGTGGCTGAAGCGGTTCTCCGAAGTGGTCTCGGAATTCCCCGAAGTGGTCGAATTCTACCGGATGAGCGGTGACGTCGATTACCTGCTGCGCGTCGTCGTGCCGGATATCGCCGCCTATGACGCCTTCTACAAGAAGATGATCGCCCGCATCGAGATCCGCGACGTGTCCTCGGCATTCGCCATGGAGCAGATCAAGTACACGACCGAGCTGCCGCTCGACTACATGATGATCGACAACCAGAAGTCCGGCGAGGACTGAGGGCTGCTGGCTAGTTTCGCCGGTTTGATGTATGATTGCCGCAACGGAGGGTTGTTCCATGTCGTTGCTGGATGAATTGAAGCGCAAGGCAGACGTGATCGCACGATCCGGCGCCGCCATTCGCGACGAGGCACGGGCGGCGGGCTCCACTTTTTCCTACGTGGATCCGGCTAATCCCGATGTGATCATCGTCGAGCAGCGTGACGGGGAGACACAAAGGGTTCTGCCCGCGGTGCCGAGAAGCGCAAAGGGGTGAGCGCGGTCGCCGATCGCCCCGTTTGCAGCCTCCTGACCGGACCGAACGGCGCCGGCAAGTCGACGCTGTATTCGTTGATCGATCTTCCCGGTGCGTTCATCAACGCAGACGAGATCGCCGCGCGCATCTCGCCGGCGAACCCGGAGCTTGCAGCAGTTCAAGCAGGGCGCGAAGTTCTCAGAATGATCGACGAGATGTTCGCGCATAGGCGCAGTTTCGTCTATGAGACGACCCTCAGCAGTCACCAGTCCATCAAAGTGATCAGTCGCGCCCGGCAATCCGGCTATAAGACGCAGATAGTCTTCATTGCGCTCCAAAGTGCAGAGCTGCATATCCAGCGTGTGCGCGACAGGGTGGCGAAGGGCGGGCATCATATCCCGGACGAGACGATCCGGCGTCGGTTCGAGATGTCGCTGGAGAAGCTGCCGCTGGCTGTTCCGTACTGTGACGAGCTGGCCATCTTCAACAACAGCTTCCAGAGCGGTCCATCGTTGCGGCTGACAGTCAGGGACGGCAGGGTGGAATCGAACGCCCTGTCGCGGGCCTCGGGATTTGACCGGCGGATTGCCGCGGTGCTGGCTCCGGCACTGTCACTGGACGCAGAGGTCCTGTTTATCGATTGACGCTGTCGCGCCGTGCCGACGCGCGTTATTGCCCGGCGATAACAGCGGTTCACGGGGCCGTCATCTCCGATTGCCGACAAAGCCGGCGCTCCTAACTGAACAGCAGACCCGGCGCCGCGTGGCGTCGGGTCCCAATCAGAAGGAGATTTTTCTTGCGCGCACCCTCCCTGCTTTCGCTGGCGCTTCTTGCTGCATCGACCATGCCCGGCATGTCCGCCGCCCAGGATCGGCCGACCTACGGGCCGCAGCTCGAGGGTTTCCAATACCCGTTCAAGACGGAGCGGTTCAGTTTCTCCAGCCAGGGACAGAAGCTGGACATGGCGTTCATGGACATCGCCGCCGAGAACCCCAACGGCCGGACCGTGGTGCTGCTGCATGGCAAGAACTTTTGCGGCGCGACCTGGGAGGGAACGATCGCGCGCCTGACTTCCGCCGGCTACCGGGTCATCGCGCCCGACCAGGTGGGGTTCTGCATGTCGAGCAAGCTGGCCGCCTATCAGTTCAGCTTCCACCAGCTGGCGGAAAACACCAAGGCGCTGCTCGAGCAGCGCGGCATCGAGCGGGCGACCATCCTCGGCCATTCGATGGGCGGCATGCTGGCGACGCGGTTCGCGCTGATGTATCCGGAGCGCACCGAGCAGCTGGTGCTGGTCAATCCCATCGGGCTGGAAGACTGGAAGGCGAAGGGCGTGCCCTACCAGAGCATCGATGCGGCCTATGAGACCGAGAAGAAGACTTCGTTCGACAGCATCAAGCAGTACCAGCAGACATTCTATTATTCCGGCGAATGGAAGCCCGATTACGACAGGTGGGTGGAGATGAGCGCCGGCATGTATCGCGGCGAGGGCGGCGAGCGGGTCGCCTGGAACCAGGCGCTGACCTCCGACATGCTGTTCACGCAGCCGGTGGTGCACGAGTTTGGTTCGCTGAAGGTGCCGACGCTGCTGATGATCGGGCTGACCGACAAGACGGCGCCCGGCGGCAATCGCGCGCCGAAGGAGATTGCCGCAACGCTTGGCGATTATACGCAGCTCGGCAAGCAGGCGGCGCAGGCCATTCCCGGTGCGGCGCTCGTCGAGTTCGAGGATCTGGGACATGCGCCGCAGATCCAGGATCCGGACCGGTTCCACGCGGCACTGCTCGACGGGCTGAAGAGGCTCTGAGCCGCCGGTCGGACCGGAGTGGAAGGCCCGCCGCGATGGCGGGCCTTGCCGGTTATTCCTTTTCCAGCCGCGCCAGGAGCGACGAGGTATCCCAGCGCTTGCCGCCGAGCTTCTGCACTTCGCCGTAGAACTGGTCGACGAGCGCCGTCAGCGGCAGCGAGGCGCCGTTGCGGCGGGCTTCGGTCAGAACGATGTCGAGATCCTTGCGCATCCAGTCGACCGCAAAGCCGAAATCATAGGTGCCGGCATTCATCGTCTTGTGACGGTTCTCCATCTGCCAGGAGCCTGCGGCACCCTTGGAGATGACATCGACAACGTTTTCAATGTCGAGGCCGGCTTTCTTGCCAAAATGAATCGCCTCGGCGAGACCCTGGACGACGCCGGCGATGCAGATCTGGTTCATCATCTTGGTCCGCTGGCCGCTACCGACCGGGCCCATCAGGCCGACCATACGCGCATAGGCGTCGATCACCGGCCTGGCTTCGGCAAACACCGCCTCGTCGCCGCCGCACATGACGGTGAGCATGCCGTTCTCGGCGCCGGCCTGGCCGCCGGACACCGGCGCATCGATGAAGCTGCAGCCCTTGGCCTTGGCCGCCGCATCGATCTCGCGGGCAACCTCGGCCGATGCGGTGGTGTTGTCGATGAGGATGGCACCGGCCTTCATGCCGGCCAGAACGCCGGTCTCGCCGGTCGTCACCTCGCGCAGGTCGTCGTCATTGCCGACGCAGGTGAAGACGAAATCGGCATCTTTCGCGGCTTCAGCCGGCGTTGCGGCGAAACTGCCGCCGAATTTTTCGACCCAGCTTTGCGCCTTGGCAGCGGTGCGGTTGTAGACCACGACGTCGTGGCCGCCCTTCTGCTTGAGGTGTCCCGCCATCGGGAAACCCATCACGCCAAGACCGATGAATGCTACCTTCGCCATTGCCTGCTCCTGATTGATTGCCGTTGCTTAGACCATAACCGGGAGCGGGAAAAGGGCGGGGGCGATGGCATGCGGCACCCGGCGCACACGGTCGGCGGCGGATCCGGTCAGAGGCCGGCGCCATACGCTCGGCAAATCTCAGAACGGCTTGACGATCGCCAGCAGCACGACGACGACGACCGAGACCAGGACGATCGGCATGCCCTTGGCGACAAAGGCCGGCGGATCGATGAGCGGGTTTGCCTCCATGCGCCGCAGCCAGGCGCTCTGCATGCCGTGCAGGGCCGACAGCATGACGACGATCAGCAGCTTCAGATGCAGCCAGCCGCCGGAAAAGCCGACATAGCCGAAGGCGAGGATGAGGCCGAAGATCCAGGCGCCGGCCAGCGCGCCGGTGGTGACGATGCGGTCATAGCGGCGCAGCGAGGCGATGACGCCGGTGCGGATGGCCGCCGGCACCATGCCGATGACGAAGGCGTTGATCAGCATGCCGCCAACCCAGATGATATCGGAGGCGACGTGCAACCCCTTGATGATGAAATACAGCATTGTTCAGCCCCAGATCTGCGTTTCGGAAAAGCCGAGTTCGGCGAAATCCGGCTTTCGAAGCGCGACTTCGCCGGGATCGGCGGGAAAGAATTCATCGAGTTGCGGCGGCGCCACTGACGTGCCGGAAAGCATGGCGTGGACCTGGCCGCGATGGTGGATCTGGTGCTGGAAGAGGTGCATCAGCAGGCGATCGGTGCGCTCCACCTGTTCGCGATCGCTGCGGGGAATGCCGACCTCGAGCGCCAGCATGTCCGCATCGAGCTGACGACAGTGGTCGATGAGGCGGCGATCGACGGCGCGCTGTTCGCGCTCCAGATCGGCGAGTGCCGGGAAGGGGATCTGCGGATCAAAGATTTCCGGTCCGACCGGATCTCCCTCCAGCGCGCTGACATAGAGCCAGTCGACGGTGAGGATATGGTTGAGGGTATGGATGATCGACGGGAAGAAGCTGGTGCGCCTCGCCTGCAGGTCGTCTGCCGACAGCTGCCGGCAGGCGCGCAAGAGACGGTGGTTGCACCAGGCGTTGTTGTAGGCCTGGGCGAGGAAGTAGCGTTGCAGCAGCATGGAGCCTCCCATATGTGCGGCGAACCTTAGAGAGCCGCTGCGGCCATGGCTAGATGGTTGCCGCCGGAGGCTTGCGATTTCACCAGCCGCTCAAGCGGCCGGGCGACAGATCCTGCGCGGTGGCTGGAAGGCCGGCGGTTGCGGGTGTAGTCTTCGGTCAAGCCGCGGCGGCGAGACGCTTTGGCGTCCGTCTTGCCATCGTTCCGGCCTGGAGGAGGTTTGATGTTCCTTGATCTCAACGGCTATTACCGCCGCCGGCCGGAACCGCCCGCCGGTCGCCCGCCGCGCCGGCAGCTGACGCGCGGCGAGGAGAAGCTGCTGATCTGGGTGATCTGCGTCAACATCCTGCTGCTGGTGGTGGCGCCGATCGGCGGCGCGACCGTCGTCCAGGCGCTGATCGCGAGCTTTGCCGACTAGGGCGGCCCGCCCGCGTCAGCCCTTGAGGCGGGCGATCACCAGGTGGCCGGGGCTCGGCTCGCCGTTCTGCATGCGCACGTTGATGTCGGAGATCTCGACGATCTCGAAGCCGGTGGCGGCCAGCCGTTCCTCGATATAGCTGCGCGCATGGGCGAAGCGCTGGTGCGGGCCGACCATGTAGGGGCGTCCGGCAAGCGTCGCGTCGGGCAGGGTTTCGGAGGAGAAGGCGAAGATGCCGCCGGCCACCATGTTTTCCGCCGCGCCGAAGAGCAGCGCTTCCAGCGCGCCGAGATAGGGCAGCACGTCGGTGGCGGTGACGAGGTCGAAGGGCTCGTCGTCATTGTCTTCGAGAAAATCCTCGACCTCGGCGACGTAGAGCGTCTCGTAGAGATCCTTTTCGTGGGCGATCTCGACCATGTTTTCGGAAATGTCGATGCCGGTGATGTCGTCGGCCATGTCGCGCAGCGTGCCGCCGGTGAGGCCGGTGCCGCAGCCGAGGTCGAGCATGCGCTTGAACGGCCCGAGCTTCAGCTCCTGCAGGCGCTGGCGCACCATCACCGGAACGGCATAGCCGAGCTGGGCGACGAGGATGTCCTCGAAGCTTTCGGCGTGCTGGTCGAAGAGGGTCTCGACATAGGCATCGGGCGCCTTCGGCGGGGTTTCGCCGCGGCCGAGCGAGGCGATGCGCACCGCTGCACCGCCGTGATCCTCGGGGTCGATCTCCAGCACCTCGTGATAGGCCGCAACGGCGGCGTCGATGTCGCCGGACTTTTCCAGCGCCAGTGCCCGGTTGTAGGCTTCCGCCAGTGCTTCTTCGTCGATCTTCGCCATCGCCATCATCCTCACGTGTCGCCGAGGCTTTACGCATCGCCGGCCGGTTTGGCAATCGCCAAGCGCCGGGCGAGGCGTTTGCAAGGGTGCGGCAGGCCGCCTGCCGGCCGATGCGGGCGATAAAAGTGGCTGATCCGAAAGCCATTAGGGATCATCATCTTAGTTGGTAAACTGAATATTAGCTGGCATGCGCGTTCAGGTCCGGTTCACGGCCGAAGGTCGTCTCATGGAGGTTGGAACAAATCGTCGAGCGTCCCGTTTAGGGCCACCGACCGCCCCGATGAGAGGGCGGCGGGCGCGTCAAGGGACGGATACGTAACTGCAGCCAGGGAGATTGCATGTCCAAGAGAACCAGGCTCCTCGCCAGTGTGGCGATGCCCCTCATTTCCATCAGCCTGATCGCGCCGACGGCGCTTGCAGCGCCGATGATGCCAATGGCCGGAGGTGCCTCGCAGGCAGGCTCCCTGCCGATCGTCAGGGTCCAGCAGACCATCGTCGTGCCGCCAAGCGCCGACCAGGCGCCGGCCGAGGCGACCGAGCCGGCCCAGACGCCCGCCGAGCCCGAGGCAAAGCCTGAGGCGACCGAGCCCAAGGCCAGCGAACCGGCCGCCGAGGCTCCCGCAGCCGACGCGCCCGCAGCCGAGGCTCCGTCATCGCAGAGCGCACCCGCAGATGCGCCGGCCGCAAGCCAGGTGACGCCGGAACCGGAGCCGGAAGCTCCGTCGAAGCCGGCCGAAGAACCGAAGGCGGAAGCACCCGCAGCGGAAGCACCGGCAGCCGAAGAGCCGAAGACCGAAGCACCAAAGACCGAAGCACCTGCCGCAGAAGCTCCTGCCGCGGAAGCACCGGCGACGCGGGAAGCCGCTCCCGAGGCACCGAAGACCGAGGCACCGGCCGCAGACGCACCGGCAGCTGAGACACCCGCAGCGCCCGCAGCACCGGCCGAGGCACCGGCGACGTCCCAGACGCCTGCCGCCCAGGAGCCGTCAACGGCGGCTCCGGAGCCGGCAACGCCTGCCGCTCCAACCCCTGCCGCTCCAACCCCTGCCGCTCCGGCACCTGCTGCGCCGGACGCCTCTTCGCCGGCAGCGCCTGGCACCGCTCCGGCAGCACCGCTGCCGTCCGCCGATGGTGGACAGCGCGCCGAGCAGCCGGCCGCTCCGCGCACCGAGGCCGAAATCGAAGCGGCGAAGAAGATCGCCGCAGATCCGGCCTCCAGCAACCAGACCGTGGTGCTGCCCGTCGAGAATGGTGCAGCCGTGCTCGACAGCGCCAAGGAAGGTGCTGCACCGGCAGCAGCGACGACGCAGGCTGCTCCCGGCGCGCCGCGTGACGGCAGCCGTGCAAGCCGCCGCGATGCCCAGCCCGCCGGAGCGCCGGCAACCGCTGCCGCACCCACCACCCCGCCGGCACCGCCGCCGACCTCGGATGCCGAGGCGCAGGCTGCCGTCGGTGGCCAGCGTTCGGCACCGGTGCAGATCGAGCCATCGATCCGCGAACGCGGCGAGCGGCTGAGCGAGCGGCCGCGCTACGAGCGTCCGCGCGGCTTCGACAACGGGCGCGAAAGCGATGACGGTCGCCTGATCATCCAGCTCGACAACCGGACGATCGTGCGCCACGACGACAGCCGTCGCTTCTACGCCCAGGACTACGAGCCGGAATATGAGCGTCTTCGCGATGGCCGCACGCGTGAAATCATCGAGCGCGACGGCGGCGTGCGGATTGTCACGATCCGCGACCGGTACGGCGATATCGTCCAGCGCTCGCGGATCGGCGAAGATGGCCGCGAATACGTGCTGTACTACTCGCCGGAGCGCAACCAGCCGCGCGGTCGCGACTACACCTGGCGTGATCCGGCCCTCGACCTGCCGCCGATGCGCCTGACGATCCCGGTCGACGAGTACATCATCGACACCTCGTCGGAACCGGACCGCGATTACTACGAGTTCCTCGAGCAGCCACCGGTGGAGCGCGTCGAGCGCGTCTACTCGCTGGACGAAGTGAAGTACTCGGCCCGTATCCGCGACAAGGTGCGCCGCATCGACCTCGACACGGTGACCTTCGCCACCGGCAGTGCCGAGATCCCGATGAACCAGGCGGGTTCGCTGCGCAAGGTGGCGGATGCGATCAAGGAAGTGCTGGAGAAGGATCCGAGCGAAACCTTCCTGATCGAAGGCCACACGGATGCCGTCGGCTCGGACGAGAGCAATCTCGTGCTCTCCGACCGCCGCGCGGAATCGGTCGCCGTGGTGCTCTCGGATGCCTTCGGCATTCCGCCGGAAAACCTTGCGACGCAGGGCTATGGCGAGCGCTACCTGAAGGTTCGCACGGAGGCTGCCGAACAGCAGAACCGTCGCGTCACCATCCGCCGCATCACGGCGCTGGTGAAGCCGGTGGCGCAGAACCGCTAAGCGGTCCACCACCTCGACATCAAGAAGGCCGCCGGAGCAATCCGGCGGCCTTTTTCATTCGGTGAGGAGTTCGGCTGCCGGTCGACTGCCGGGCTCAGGCAGGCCGGTGACCGAGACGACGAAATCGGTGATCGCCTGGGTATCATCGAGGTCGAAGACCGGCAGGCCGGTCTCGTGGACCGGATGGTCCGCAGCGATCGCGACGATGTGCGGATCGCCGGGCGCCAGCGGCTCGCGGTTCTTCGCCTCCAGCCGCCGCGCCTCGATCTTCGGCACCGGCTCGCGCTTGTAGCCTTCGATGATGACGATGTCGCACGGCGCAAGACGCGCGAGAATTTCCTCAAAGCTCGGTTCCGGCGCGCCGCGCAACTCGTGCATGATGGCGTAGCGGGTGCCCGAGACCAGCGCCACCTCGTGGGCGCCCGCCTGACGGTGGCGCCAGCTGTCGGCGCCGACCTTGTCGATGTCGAAATCGTGGTGGGCGTGCTTGATCGTCGAGACCCTGTAGCCGCGCGCCGTCAGCTCCGTGACGATGCGGACGGCGAGCCCGGTCTTGCCGGAATTCTTCCAGCCGGAAATGCCAAAGATCCGCGGCCTCGTCTGGGCGTCCAGGGTCATGATCGGGTCTCCAGAAACAGATGCGCCTGGGTGAGATCGCCAGGCGTATTGACATTGAGAAAGGGGTCGAGCAGCCCGGCTGCAGTGGTGATCGGCGGGAAATCGACCGCCGCCGTGGAATGACGGGCGAGGAAGGCCTTGACGCGGCGATTGTCCGGCTCGGCGAGGAAGCTTTCGAGATCGTCGGCCAGCACCACGGGCCACAGGCCGCAGACCGGATGCATGGCGCCGAGCGAGTGGGCAACGGCGATCGTTTCGGCGCCGGTCAGGGCCGCATGCAGGCGGGCGACGAGATCGTTTGGGAGGAAGGGGCTGTCGACCGGCGCGACCAGCACATGGCTGGCGAACGGCGCGGTGGCCCGTGCATGGCGAAGGGCTGCGAGGATGCCGGCGAGCGGCCCCGGCCGCCCGGCAAGCGTATCCGGCACGAGCGGCAGGTCGGTGGCAAGCGCTTCTTCGCGCCCACGGGCTTCGAAAAGATCGGGCGGCGCATTGAGCGCCAGCGACGCGACCTGCGGCCGCAGCCTTGCGGCGACATGGGCGAGAAGCGTCCGGCCGCCGAGCAGGACGGACGTCTTGTCGGTTCCCATGCGGCGCGAAAGGCCTCCGGCGAGAATGACGGCAGGCGGCAGCGTGCTCTGCTCAACAGCCGTCATCGGGCGTTGACCGACGCGACGTGGCGGGCAAGCTTTGCCAGCGTCTGGCCGCCATATTCTACGGCGCCGAAGCCGATCGCCCAGTCCCGCCGTGCGCGCGATGGATGCATCTGGCGCAGCGTCAGGACCGTCTTGCCGTCGCTCTGCTCGTCGAAGGTGATCAGCATCCTGAACGTGCCCGTGTCGTCGTCCTCATCCGAGCCGTGCTCGACCTCGATCAGGGCCGGGACCTCCATGCGCAGGAAGCGCATCCGGTTGGTGTAGCGGGTGCCGTCGCCCCCCACCATGTCGAACCGCCAGACACCGCCGGGGCGCAGGTCGATCTCCCGGGTCTCGATGGCGAGGCCGTCCGGTCCGAACCATCGGCCGATCTGATCGGGATCCGCCCAGGCGGCATAGACGAGGCTGCGGGGCGCATCGATCACCCGGGTGATGACGATCTCGCGGTCGAGAGGCCAGTCGCGCCAGGGGGATTGCAGGCTGTTCGGTAGATCGGCCATGGCTTTCAAGTCTCCCTCTTCATCCGGTCGATATGGTTCTGCATGCGGTCGAGGCGCGCGTTCCAGGTTGCGATATGCTGGTCGATCCAGGCTTGCGTGGCTTCGAGCGCCCGCGGCTCGACGCGGCAGGTGCGGACGCGGCCGATCTTTTCCGAGCTGACGAGGCCACTCTCTTCCAGCACCCGGACATGCTTCAGCAGCGACGGCAGGGCCAGCTCGAACGGCGCGGACAGTTCAGTGACGGATTGCGGCCCGTTGCACAGACGGCTGACGATCGCCCGGCGGGTCGGATCGCCAAGCGCCGAGAAAGCCCTGTCCAGATCGAGCGAATACTTAGCCATATGGAAAAGTAACATTGTGCTGGGCGCCGTCAACGGAAACTTTCAGAACCGGCTAAGTTTTTGCGTTACGGCGTGCGACCGCTCCTCGAGGTCAACCGGAGGGTCGCGTGCTTGCCTCGGCCGCGATGCTGCGCGTCCGCTTCTTCTCGCGGTAGAAGGCATAGAGGCCGGAGGCGACGATCAGGCTGGCGCCGACCGCCATGAAGCCGTCCGGCCGCTCGCCGAAGAAGTAGAAGCCGAGGCTGAGCGAGAAGATCAGCGCCGTATAGCGGAACGGCGCGACGAACGAGATTTCGCCGGAGCGCATGGCGATGACGATTGCCTGGTAGCCGGTGAGGATGAGTGCTGCGGCGAGCGCCAGATGCAGGAAGGCCGACAGGCTGACGGGGCTCCAGCCGCCCATCGGCACGATGAGGATGGCGCCGAACACGGTGTTGGTGAGGCCGGCAAACAGCGAGATCAGCAGGGTGGGGATGCCGGGCGGTATGCGCTTGGTGATCAGGTCTCGACCGCAGGTGAAGACCACGGTGATGAGCGCCAGCAATGCGGCCGGGGCGAAGGCATCGGGACCCGGGCGCAGGACGATGACGACGCCGATGAAGCCGACGGTGATGGCAGCCCAGCGCCGCCAGCCGACGGCTTCGCCGAAGAACAGCCGGGCGCCGAGCGTCACCGCCAGCGGCAGCGACAGGAGAATGGTCGCCGCGACCGCCAGCTCGATATGCGCCAGAGCCGTGACATAGCTGACCGTGGCGGCGATCTCGAAGGCCGAGCGCAACAGCACCCGCGGCGAGAACATCAGGCGGAACTTGTCGAGCACGCCGTAGTGGCGGGCCATGAGCAGCAGCAGGGCGGTGGTCATCAGCCCGCGCAGGAACATGATCTGACCGGTGTTCATCTCCGGCGTCACCATCTTGACCAGAGCGTCATTGGTGTTGAATACACCCATGGCGACGGTCATCATGATCGCGCCGCGGGTGTTCTGCGACAGGGGCATTTCCGATTCCCTAAAATGCTTTTCCTGTGACTTAGAGCAAGCATGCCCATGCCGCCAGACGCTGCACGCAGACAGTGCGGCGGCAATCGGCACTGCCGACAACAAACAGTGCTCCGGCGGCGCTATCGTTAACGGTTGTGCAACCGGTGCTGATCCAGTCTGGTACGCCCCGCATGATACGGGATGACAGATGCGTCCGCTGCCGATGACCGGCAGTTGCGGCGTGTGCACTGAGGAGGTGCAATGTCGTTCCTGGATCGTCTTCTGCAGAGCCGTCGGATTGTCACGAAGGTTCTGCTTTTCGTCGTGCCGCTGATCCTGCTGATCGCCGGCGTCGGACTTGCCGGTTTCTACACGGCGCGCATGCTGAACGGCCACATGACCGTGACGCGCGCGACCATCGAGAACATCGGCGATTTCGAGCGGCTGCAGGCAGCCCTCCTGGGGTTTGCCGCAAATCCGCAGGCGGACACGCTTGCCCAGCTCAACCAGACCATCGACCGGCAGGAGAAGGGCGTCGCCACGCTCGAGAGCCTGCTGATGAGCGACGGTGACCGTGAGCGTGTGGAGCCGGTGCGCCAGACGGCGCCTGCGCTGCGCCAGGCGACGGCCGGGCTCTGGGAGATCGAACGCAAGGTGACGCGCACCGAGCAGGCGCTGGAATCGGGTGTCGACGACATCCGCATGCTGGCCTCCTCGGTCGATGCGCAGATTGCCAACGTCCGCAAGGAATCGGAAAGCAAGGAGCGCTTTGCCAAGGGCGCGCTGTTCGACGCCTTCGTGCTGAAGAGCATTTCCACCCGCATCCAGAACGTCCAGGACGCCATCAAGGACGTCACCAGCGACGAGACGGTGGTGAAGGCGACGCAGACCTATCTGGGGCTCTTGCAGAAGGAATTCGTCAAGCTGGAGGGCAGGGCGACCTCCAAGGTGGCGCGCATGCTCGACGGCGCCAAGAGCGAGGCCAGTGGTTTGCAGACGCTGCTTTCCAGCGATCGCCCGGCGGCGGAAAAGGCACCGGCGGCGCGCCAGTCGCTGCAGAAGCTGCTGTCGCTGCGCGAGACCTTCATGGCCGAGGTGCAGAAGAGCACCGCGACCGCCACCGACCGGTTTGCCACCCTGGAAGACGAGATCCAGCTGATGCGCAGCCTGCTGGCCGAAATCGGCAAGTCGCTGCAACTGATCGACATGCTGCAGCTGCACACCGAGCGCCTGCGCGTCAACCTGACGGAGGAGGCCCGCCAGGAGGTGCTGGCCGACGTCCGGGCGTTGACCGCCTCCAGCGCTGCGGTGAGCAAGCTCGGCACCAAGAACGAAGCGATGCGCGAATTTGCGCCGCAGCTCCTGCCGCAGCTGGACCAGCTGAGCAAGAATACCGAGGTCATCCTGGCGCTTTCCAGCGAATGGAAGGTGGCGCGTACCGCGGCCGAGCAGACGCTGGCGCAGGGCATGACGGGGCTCAAGGATTTCGTCGCGCAGGCTCAGGAAGCCGGCAAGCAGGACAGCGAGCGCTCCGCCAACCTGTCGGTTGCGGCAACCGTGATCGGCACGCTGCTTGCCATCATCGGCGCGCTGATGCTGGTGGAGACGCTGCGCGGGCCGCTGCGCCGTGTGACGGAGATCATGACGCGGCTTGCGGGCGGCGACCTGGAGGTAGCGATCGATGGCCGCGAACGCGGCGACGAGATCGGCGACATGGTGCGCTCGGTCAGCGTCTTCCGAGACGCGGCGGTCGAGAATGTGCGGCTGGAGCAGGAGGCGCACTCGGCACGCGAGGCCTCGAATGCCGAGGCCGACCGGCGGGCCCGCGAGCGGGCGCGGATTTCCGAGGAGCAGAACCAGGCGCTTTCGGCGCTGGCGGAAATGCTGCATCTGCTGGCCGACGGCGATCTCGAGCAGGAGATGACCGAAAACCTGCCGGCCGACTTCATCGAGATGGCCCGCACCTACAACCTCGCCGTCCGGACGCTGCGCGCGACGCTCGGCGATGTGCGGGCGGTGGCCGACGACATCAACAGCGGTGCCGGCAACCTGTCGGCGTCTGCCGACGATCTTGCCCGGCGCACCGAGCAGCAGGCCGCGGCGCTGGAGCAATCCACCCGGGCGCTGCGCCAGCTCTCCGACATCGTCCGCTCGACGGCTCAGAGCGCCCAGCATACGGCACGCTCCGTCGACGAGGCGGGCGCCTTCGCGACGCGCTCTGGCGAGGTGGTGACCAGCGCCGTGCAGGCGATGGCCGAAATCAGCCGGTCGTCGGACAAGATCAGCACGATCATCGGCGTCATCGACGAGATCGCGTTCCAGACCAACCTGCTGGCGCTCAATGCAGGCGTCGAGGCGGCGCGGGCAGGCGAGGCGGGCCGCGGTTTTGCGGTGGTTGCCCAGGAAGTGCGCGAACTTGCGCAGCGCTGCGCCAATGCCGCCAAGGAGATCAAGGGCCTCATCTCGGCAAGCTCCGGACAGGTACGCAACGGCGTGCAGCTGGTCGAGCAGACCGGCGAGGCGCTGGGCCAGATCATTGCCCATATCGGCACGGTGCAGAAGCTGGTCTCGGACATCTCGACGGCGACCGGCGAACAGTCGGTCGGCATCGGCGAGGTAAGCCAGGCGCTCGGCGAGGTGGAACTGATCACCCAGCGCAACGCGGCGATGGTCGAGGAGAACAATGCCGAGATCCACGGCCTGCGCGGCCGGGTCGAGGCGCTGGCCGACAAGATCGAGCACTTCAAGACCCGCGACCCGCACCTCGAGATGGATCTCGGCCGGACCGAGCGGCGCGACGACGTGCTGCGCGGACGCACCCAGGCGGCCTGACATCAGGCTCTACAAACTACGTCAAGAGGGGGCCGCGAGGCCCCTTTTTCGTTGCATAGGACCGAGACGATCAGGCCCTGTCGCCACCCGCGTCCGGACGCACCCGGGATACATGATCGCCGACGAAGAGGATGACGTAGCCGCCGCCCGCCTCCGCTTCGGCGGCGATCGCCGCGAGCCCGCTGCGATAGGGTTCCGTGCGCCAGATGTCCGGATGGGCGGGGTCGACCAGAACCGTCGTCTGCGGCCCCTGACGGTAGAGCATCATCTTAGCCGCAGACGGGTCCCACTCACGGCCAAGGCCTGCATCGGTGCGCCACAGGCAGAGGAAGTCGCGACAGGTCTGCGGGCGGTCGTCGTAGATGCGGCAGCCGCGGTCCTCGACGCAGTGCCGGCACCAGGCATTGGCCGGCTTCGACAGCACCTCGATATCGGGCAGCCGGCAGCAGAGCGTGCAGGTTCCGCAGGCGCGCAGCGACAGATCGGTTGCAGCGGGAGTGGCGGCGGTCATGGGAGAGGCGAGATCCATCGGCGCTTCCTACAGGGTCGGCGCCTATCGCGCATCCCCTTTGCCGGGTCAAATTCAGTGCGGTTCGGGCGCTCGCCGGCAGGCCGACGGGGGCTTGCCGCCTGGCGGGGCGGAACAAAAGCCGGTGTCATGCGTAAAAGATGGTCCTGTTCAACTCCGACACAGGGGAGCTTCCCATGGCCTCCATGCATGCCGAACCGGTGGTCCTTCCCGGCCACCGCCTCTCTGCGCTTTTCATTCCCTTCCCGTTCGTCTGCTTTACGCTGACGATGGCGACCGACATCCTGTTCTGGCGCACCACCAACCTGATGTGGCAGAACTTTTCCGCCTGGCTGCTGTTTGCCGGTGCGCTGTTCGGTGCCATCGGCATCCTTGCCGGCATCATCGACTGGATCCGCCCGGCGACCCGCCTGATGATGCCCGGCATCGCCGCGACGCTCGGCTTCATCGTCGTTCTGCTGCTGTCCGTCGTCAACAGCCTCATCCATGCCGGCGACGGCTGGACCGCCGTCGTGCCGAACGGACTGGTCGCCTCGGCCGTCACCATGCTGGCGATGCTGGTGACGCTGTGGCTCGCTGCTTCCCGCCGTCCCGTCGCCTACAGGAGACTGTCATGAGATCCGCTCTTCCGGGATATGCCCTTCCGATGCTGCGCCGGCTGCTGATGGCCGGTGCGGCCGTGGCGCTCGTTCTTCCGCAGGCTGCAGTGGCGCAGGACGGCGGTTTCGATACGTCGCAGCAGATCGGTCCGGATCCGGTGCTGCCGGAGCCCAGCGCCTCGCTGCTGCCAGACCTGAAGGTCGCCTCGGTGATCGGCTGGAAGGACGGCGAGATGCCGAAGGTCGCCGACGGCCTGTCGATCAGCGTCTATGCCAAGGACCTTGCCAATCCGCGCACCGTCCACACGCTGCCGAACGGCGACGTGCTGGTCATCCAGTCCCAAGGACCGAAGGGCGAGCCGACCTCACGGCCGAAGGACTTCATCCGCGGCTGGATCATGGCCATTTCGCACGGCGATACCGGCGGGCCGAAGAAGGAGAGCAATCTCATCACCCTGCTGCGCGATACCAATCGCGACGGCCAGGTGGACGAACGCCACGATCTGCTGACCGGGCTCAACTCGCCATTCGGCGTGGCGTTTGCCGATGAAACGCTGTATGTCGCGGCAACCGACGCCATCCTCGCCTATCCCTACCGGCTGGGCGAGACGCAGATCTCGGCTGAGCCGCGCGTGCTGACGCCGCTGCCGGGCGGGCCGATCGACCACCACTGGACGAAGGACCTGGCGCTCAGCCCCGACGGCCAGATGCTCTACGTCTCGGTCGGCTCGAACTCGAACATCGTCGAGAACGGCATCGAGGCCGAAAAGGGCCGGGCGGCGATCTGGCAGGTCGATCGGCGCACGGGCGCGGCCCGGGTGTTCGCTTCGGGTCTGCGCAACCCGAACGGCCTCAGCTTCAATCCGGCGACAGGCGAGCTGTGGGCGGTCATCAACGAGCGCGACGAGCTCGGCCCGAACCTCGTGCCCGACTACATGACCTCGGTGAAGGACGGCGCCTTCTACGGCTGGCCGTGGAGCTATTACGGCCAGCATGTGGACCGCCGCGTCCACCCGCCGCGGCCGGACATGGTGGAGAAGGCGATCCCGCCGGACTATGCGCTGTCGAGCCATGTGGCGGCCCTCGGGCTGACCTTCTCGACCGGTTCGGCGCTGCCGCAGCCCTATGCCAACGGCGCCTTCATCGGCGAGCACGGCAGCTGGAACCGCGACCACTTCAACGGCTACCGGGTGAGCTTCGTGCCGTTCGAGAACGGCAAGCCCTCCGGCAAGACGCAGGACGTGGTGACCGGCTTCATCGACGGCGACAATGCCCGGGGCAGGCCCGTGGGCGTCGGCATCGACGGCACCGGCGCGCTGCTGGTGGCCGACGATGCGGGCAACACGGTGTGGCGGGTGGCGGCAGCCGACGGCTCGGTGACGCCGCAGCCGCTTGCCACCGACCAGATGCCGACCGGCTCGATCGGCGCCGCATCCACCCCGGCAGCTTCGACCCCTGCCGCAGGCGCGACGGGCGGGACGACGCCGGCGCAGACGCAGATCGCGCCGGCCGCGCTGCCGCTTGATCCGCCGAAGCCCTGAGCCGGCGGCCAGCCGCTCAAACAGTAAAGGGTCGCCTTTCCGGCGACCCTTTTTTACGTGCGGGGATGACAGATCCGGTCAGATGGTCAGCACCAGCGGGCAGTGATCCGAGACCTCCGGTTCAACGACGACCGAAAACGTCAGGACCTCGATGCGTTCGTTGACCAGCATGTAGTCGGCAAACCTGCCCGGCTTTGCATAGTGCGACGTGCGCGTGCCTTGAAACCCGCGGCTCGTCACCAGATCGGTGAGCCCGAGCCGGCCGAGGATCGCAAACGTCTCGCTGTCCGGCTCGACGTTGAAATCGCCGCAGACGATCAGCCCATCATCGGGGTCAGCGACCCGGCGTATCAGGTCCACCAGCCGGTGTGCCTGCTGCCGTCGCGCGGGCGTATCGGTCTTTCCCTGAAGATCACGCAGCCCGTGCATGTGCGCGATGCAGACATATCTCCCCTTCTCGACATCGTAGACACGGATGGCATGCGCGTTGCGCGATCGCGGGTGCTCGCCGTAGCCGTGCGGCGAGAACGCCTTGTGGACAAAGCCCTGCGCCTGCTCGGTGATCGGTAGCGATCTGTGCACGAAGGTCGCCAGTCCCCACTGGGAGGGCACGGCCTGCGCTCCGTCCCAGAGCACGCCCCGGCTCGCCGGGCAGAAGGTCGCCTGATGATCAGGGAAGGTTCTGGCAATGTCGCGGAAGAAGTTCGCCCGTTGCTGCAGGACATGGTCGCCGTCCCGATAGGTCAGCCAGTCCTTTTCCGTGTCAGGGGTGTGAACCACCTCCTGCAGGCACAGGATGTCGGGCGCTTCGGACCGGAGGTAGGCGGTCAGGTCCTCGTGAAGCTTGCCGCCCCAGCCGTTGAGAGACACGATCTTCATTCCGGCACCTCACGTCTCGCGCGGCGGAAATGGAGCAGGCATCAGATCAGCCGCCGGTGACGCTCATGTGGCGGGAGACGGCCGGGCGGTTGTTGCGGTCGATGATGAAATCATGGCCCTTCGGCTTGCGCAGGATCGCCTCGTCGATGGCGGCCGACAGATAGCCGTCGTCTTCGGAGGCGCGCAGCGCCGTGCGCAGATCGGCCGCATCGTTCTGGCCAAGGCACATGTAGAGCGTGCCGGTGCAGGTGAGCCGGACCCGGTTGCAGCTCTCGCAGAAATTATGGGTCATCGGGGTGATGAAGCCGAGCCGTCCGCCGGTTTCCTTCACCTCGACATAGCGGGCGGGGCCGCCGGTCGCATAAGGAATGTCGTTGAGCGTGAAGCGCTGCTCGAGATCGGCGCGCAACTGCGACAGCGGCAGGTACTGGTCGGTGCGATCCTCGTCGATCTCGCCCATCGGCATGGTTTCGATGACCGTCAGGTCCATGCCGCGGCCATGGGCGAAGCGCATCATCTCCGGGATTTCCTGATCGTTGAAGCCCTTGAGAGCCACCGCGTTCAGCTTGATCTTCAGCCCGGCCTTCTGCGCCGCGTCGATGCCTTCCATGACCTTCGACAGCTCGCCCCAGCGGGTGATCTTGCGGAACTTGTCGGCATCCAGCGTATCGACCGAGACATTGATGCGCCGAACGCCGCAGTCGTAGAGTTCGTCGGCATAGCGGGCGAGCTGCGAACCATTGGTGGTCAGCGTCAGTTCGTCGAGACGGCCGGACTCGATCTGCCGGCCGAGCGCGCGCACGAGAAACATGATGTTCTTGCGCACCAGCGGTTCGCCGCCCGTGAGCCGCAGCTTGCGTACACCCTTGGCGATGAAGGCGGAACAGAGCCTGTCGAGTTCCTCCAGCGTCAGGAGGTCCTTCTTCGGCAGGAAGGTCATGTTCTCCGCCATGCAGTAGGTGCAGCGGAAGTCGCAGCGGTCGGTCACCGAGACGCGCAGGTAATTGACCGCGCGGCCGAAGGGATCGATCATCGGGGCGGTGACAGAGCCGAGGGCCGTGTGATCGCGGGGCGCAGTGACGAGACTGTTCAAGGGCATATTCTCCTTCCTGCAAAATGGGTCTTGATGTCGGCGACGTCAAGTCGGATAGGCTTTTGGACGGCCGGTGCACCGCCCTTGCAGGATGCCGGTACCGCCCCATGTCTCAGAGCAAACGGATGATCGACCCATGAGCGACACTTTCGACCAGGCCTGGCCCACGGAACTGCGCGTCTCGCAGGATCGTCGCATGCTGATCGTCAGCTTCGACGACGGCGCGCGCTTCGAGCTGCCGGCCGAGATGATGCGGGTCCTGTCGCCGTCTGCCGAGGTGCAGGGGCACGGACCGGGCCAGAAGGTGACGGTGCCGGGCAAGCGCATGGTGGCCATCCGCAACGTCATTGCGGCCGGCAACTACGCGGTGCGGATCGCCTTCGACGACGGCCACGACAGCGGCATCTTCACCTGGCGCTATCTGCGCGAGCTCGGCGAGACGGGCGAGACGCTGTTTGCCGCCTACGAGGCCGAGCTGGCGGAAAAGGGGCTCGACCGCGACGCTCCTTCCTTCGGACGCTGACCGGTGGTGACGGGCAGCGACAGCGATAGCGAGCACTGGCTTCGCGAGGAGGACCAGGAGGACAAGCAGGTCGGCTTTCCCGAGCTGTTCTTTGACCTGATCTTCGTCTTTTCGCTGATCCAGCTGTCGCATTTCATCGCCGGAGAGTTCACGCCGTTCGGGCTGCTGGAGGGCGGGCTCCTGGCGCTGGCCTTGTGGTGGGTGTGGAACCACACGGCCTGGGTGACCAACTGGCTCGACCCGGACCGCGGGCCGATCCGCGCCATGCTGTTCGGGCTGATGTTCTTCGGCCTGCTGATGTCGGCGGCGATCCCGCAGGCGTTTGCCGAGAAGGGACTGATGTTTGCCGGCGCCTATGTGGCGATGCAGCTCGGCCGCTCGCTCTTTGCCATCTACGCCTTCAAGGACGTGCTGCCCTCGGTGCGGCGCAATTTCGTGCGCGTCTCCCTCTGGTTTGCGCTGTCGGCCTGCCTGTGGATCGCCGGTGCCCTGTCGGTCGAGGAGACGCGCCTGATCCTGTGGAGCGTGGCGCTGATCATCGAATATGCGGCGCCGGAACTGCGCTTCTTCGTGCCGGGCTTCGGGCGGTCGCATTCCAGCGACTGGGACATTTCCGGCGAGCACATGGCCGAGCGGTGCGCGCTGTTCGTGATGATCTGCCTTGGCGAAAGCATTCTCGCGATCGGCCGCAGCTTTGCCGAACAGGACCTGTCGGTGCCGGTGATCGCCACCTTCGTCGGCGCCTTCGGGGTGAGCGGCCTGATGTGGTGGATCTATTTCCACTTCGGCCAGGCCAAGGCCAGCCGCGAGATCGAGGAGACGACCGAGCCGGGCGAGGTGGCGCTGCACGTCTTCACCTACGGCCACATGCCGGTCGTCGCCGGCATCGTGCTCTGCGCGGTCTCGTCGGAACACCTGCTGGCGCATCCGACCGAGGTGACCGATCTGGCGCGAGCCGCTGCCATCCTCGGCGGACCGGCGCTCTTCCTCCTCGGCAATCTCTGGGTCAAGCGGATGACGACCGGACGGATACCCTATTCGCACTGCGCCGGACTGGTGCTGCTCGTGGCCGCGCTACCGCTCGCGCCGGGACTGGTCGGCGGCTGGGCGGGGCTTGCCGGCGCGCTGGCACTGCTGGTCGTCGCGGTCTGGGAGTACCGCCGGCTGTCGCGCATCCCGCACCAGTCCGACGAGGTGGGAGAGCTGCGCGGCGAGTGACGGCGTGTCTTGCCGCTGTCAATCCGAGTGACTAGTCTGCCGCAAAAATCAGTGCGGGAGACATCACATGGGGATCATCGAAAGCGTCGAGCAGTTGCGGTCGATCTACGACGGCTGTTCGGAAGCCTCGCTTGCCAAGGTGGCGGTGCGGCTGACGCCGGAATACCGGCAGATGATCGAGGCCTCGCCCTTCGTGGCGCTGGCAACCGTCGGCCCGGAAGGTCTCGACTGTTCGCCGCGCGGCGACCTCGGCGGCGTGGTGCGGATCGACGACGAGAAAACCCTGATGCTGCCCGACTGGCGCGGCAACAACCGTGTCGATTCGCTGATCAACATCGTCCGCGACCCGCGGGTGGCGCTGATGTTCCTGATCCCCGGCTCGAACACCGTGATGCGCGTCAACGGACGGGCCGTGGTGTCTGCCGATCAACAGCTGCTGCAGAGTTTCGAGATGGACGGACGTCATCCGCGCACGGTGACGGTGGTGAGCATCGACGAGGTGTATTTCCAGTGCGCCCGGGCGGTGATGCGCGCCGAGTTGTGGAACGCCGAGCATCACGTGGCGCCCGACAGCCTGCCGACGCCCGGCGCCATGCTGAAGGCCACCAAGGCGGATTTCGACCAGATCACCTATGACCGCGAATGGGCGGTACGCGCCAAGGCCAGCATGTGGTGACCGGCTGGCATTTCTGGTCGGGTGGTCGCGTGCCTCGGGGCGGCTACTTCTTGTAGATCAGCCAGCCCTTGCCGGCGTAATCCTTGCGCATGCCGTCCTCGAAGATCATCGTCCGGTTGCGGCCGGCATTCTTGGCGCAGTAGAGGGCCGTGTCCGACTTGACGTAGAGATCGCCGGGATCGACGGCCTGGGTGGCCATGGCAAAGCCCATCGAGACGGTGATCGGCCCGTAATCGACGCCTGTCCGTGAATGGCGGAACGGGCGGATCTCCAGGGTACGACGGACGCGCTCACAGAGGCTCATGACCTCCTCGGCGGTATTCCCCTCGACGATCAGTGCGAACTCCTCGCCGCCGGTGCGGGCGACGAAGACTTCCTTGCGGACGCTGGAGCGCAGAACGGCGGCGACGGAGGCGAGGATCTTGTCGCCGACCGGATGGCCGTAGCTGTCGTTGACCTTCTTGAAGTTGTCGATGTCGGCGAGCACCAGCGCCGTCAACGGCAGCTTCATCGGGTCGTCGTAGAGGGCGGCGAGCTGCTCGTCGAAGGCGCGGCGGTTCGACAGGTGCGTCAGCGAATCGGTGTTGGCGATGCGCTTGTACTCGTCGAGTTCGCGCCGGACCTGGTCCATCTCCTGCGACCGCCTTGCGACACCCTCGACCGTGCGCTCGCCGCTGGCGATGGTCTCGCCGGTCGCCTGGGTGAGAAGGGCGACAGCGCTGCGCACCAGGTCGGCGGAGAAATTGCTCTTCGAATTGATGCGTTCGGCCGTCTCGCCGAGCAGGCGATTGTAGGTTTCCAGCGAATCCTGCTCCTGGCGCAGCAGGATGAGGATGGCTTCGAGCTGGCTCAGCAGCTCGGTATGCGCATTGTCGACCACCTGCGCCTGACCGAGCCCGAGATGGGCAGAGCAGAGATCATCCAGTTCTTCCTGCGTCGGCCGGCTGCCCAGCAGCGCCAGATCGCGTGTCAGCGCCGGGTTGGTGCCGAGGCAGACTTCGTAGAACAGAGTGTAGTTTCTCGGAATGGGGGCGACGCTCATGGTGCGCATCGCGTGCATGATTTGAGTTGCCACGTCAGAGGCTGGCGCTTTCGGCGCAGAGGCCGTCGTCATTGCTTGCTCCGAGGCTGGGGACTGGAATGATCAAACTATAGTTAAAGCGGAATCATTGGGAAAGACTTAAGAATCAGGCAGGCCGAAAGATACGCAATTCAAGAGTTCTTGCAAAGGCTGCACTAATTAGCGCGCCAAATCAGCGGCTTTGGCCAAAACCAAGTATGGGAAATGCAAATCGATTAAATTTTAGGTTGTGCCAAAAAGGCGCAGTCCTGGATCAGGACTTGAAAAGGCGAGGGTCCGACTGGGCGGACCCTCGCGCAAAAGCCAGTTACTTGGGGCCGATCATGTTTTCCGGACGAACATACTGATCGAATTCTTCGTTCGTCAGGTAGCCGCCGCCGACCGCTTCTTCGCGCAGCGTCGTGCCGTTCTTGTGGGCGGTCTTGGCGATCTTGGCGCAGATGTCGTAGCCGAGCCGGCTGTTGAGGGCCGTGACCAGCATCAGCGAATTCTCGACGCCCTTGCGGATATTGTCCTCGCGGGCCTCGATGCCGACGACGCAGTTGTCGGTGAACGAGACGGCGGCATCGCCGAGCAGCTGCACCGACTGGAGGAAGTTGTAGGCCATCATCGGGTTGAAGACGTTGAGCTCGAAATGGCCCTGGCTGCCGGCGAAGGTGATGGCGGCATTGTTGCCGAAGATGTGGGCGCAGACCTGGGTGAGCGCCTCCGACTGGGTCGGGTTGACCTTGCCCGGCATGATCGACGAGCCCGGCTCGTTTTCTGGCAGCGACAGTTCGCCAAGGCCGGCGCGCGGGCCGGAGCCGAGGAAGCGGATGTCGTTGGCGATCTTGAAGAGGGCTGCTGCAGCGGCGTTGATGGCGCCGTGGGCGAACACCATCGCATCGTGGGAGGCGAGCGCCTCGAACTTGTTGGGTGCGGTGACGAAGGGCAGGCCGGTGATGCCGGCGATTTCTTCGGCGACCTTTTCGGCAAAGCCGACGGGGGCGTTGAGGCCGGTGCCGACGGCGGTGCCGCCCTGCGCCAGTTCATAAAGGCCGGGAAGCGAGACTTCGATGCGCTTGATCGCCGAGGCGACCTGCGCGGTGTAGCCGGAGAATTCCTGGCCGAGCGTCAGCGGCGTCGCATCCTGGGTGTGGGTGCGGCCGATCTTGATGATGTGTGCGAACGCCTTGGCCTTGGCATCGAGCGCCTGGTGCAGGTGTTTCAGCGCCGGGATGAGGTGGCGGACGATCTCTTCGGCGCAGGCGATGTGCATGGCCGTCGGATAGGTATCGTTCGACGACTGGCTCATGTTGACGTGGTCGTTGGGGTGCACGGGCTTCTTCGAACCCATCTCGCCGCCCATCATCTCGATCGCCCGGTTGGAGATGACCTCGTTGGCATTCATGTTCGACTGGGTGCCGGAGCCGGTCTGCCAGACGACCAGCGGGAAATGCGCATCGAGCTTGCCGTCGATGACTTCCTGGGCGGCAGCGATGATCGTCTCGCCGAGCTTGGCGTCGAGCACGCCGAGCGACATGTTGGCGCGGGCGGCGGCCTGCTTGACGATGCCGAGCGCGCGCACGACGGAGAGCGGCTGCTTCTCCCAGCCGATCTTGAAGTTGCCGAGCGAGCGTTGCGCCTGGGCGCCCCAATAGCGGTCGCTGGCAACGTCGATCGGTCCAAAGGTATCGGTTTCGGTGCGCGTGGTCATCGTCTGGCCTCTGTGTGACACGGGTCGTTCGGAAAATGCAGGCGCAGCGGCGAGCCGTCGTCGCCTGCACGGTCGGGCGCGCGAATTACTATACGATTGCATCACGACTGCAAGCACGACAAGGCGCCAAATGAGCGCGTGCGGCGCACAAGGGCGAGGCGGCGCCAAGCGTGTTCGGAATGCCACGCTCGTCATTTATCGCAGCCGCGAAGAGCCGGAACCTCGCTCCGCGGCGACGCGTTAAAGCCGCCGTCAGTAAAAATTTAACCAATAGTTTCTTAATCTTCCGGAAACGATAAGGCGCCGGACGGCTCTCGAGGAGCCTAACGGAGGCCGTCTTTCGTTTGCTTTTCACGCCGCGCTCTATCCGCTAGACAGGCGCGGACAACATATAAAAGCCCGCTGATTCAAGGCTTACAAGGTGACGGGGAAGACATTGCCGCACGCCCAGAAAACGACCAGTTTCGCTCTTGCTCTGCTCTCAGGCATCTCCTTCGTTGCAATCGCCGCTCCGCCGGCTCAGGCGCTGACCCTGATGGACATGCTGCGCGGCAAGCGCGAAAGCATCCAGGAACAGGTGGAAAACCGCAGCACCACCGTCTCGCCGGCGACCCAGCGCCAGGCGGATCGGAGCGATCCGGAACCGCTGCCGAAGATTTCCGGGCCGCGCTACTACACCTACAAGACCGATCCGATGCGCCAGGTGAAGACCGGCGCATTCGCGGCCGCCACTGCGACCGACGCAACGCGCTTCCTGGCGCAGGCGAAGGTCAGTGCGCCGGCCGACGTCGCCGAGGCGGTTGAAGCCTATTACGGCAAGAACGGCACACCACTGTTCGTCGAGAACGGCGACGTCAACGAGCGGGCGCATGCGGTTCTGGCGATCCTGGCAAAGGCCGGCGAATACGGTCTGGACCCGGCCGACTATCGCCTCGACGTGCCGATGCTGACCACGGCAAGCGTCACCGACGATGCGGCCAAGCCCGCCGTCGCCGATGCCGCCATCGATGCGGTGCCGGCCGCCACCTCGCCCGCCGATGCGGCAGCCGCAACCGTTGCGCCTGCGTCGCCTGCCGAGCAGCACGACAAGGACCTGATGCAGTTCGAACTGGCGCTGTCGGCCAAGGCCGTGCTGTTTGCCCAGGACATGGCCCGTGGCCGCATCGATCCGAACCGGATTTCCGGCTACCACGACCTGAAGCGCCGCACGGTAAACCTTGCAACGGTGCTGCCGTTCGTCGGCACGGCGCCGGACGCCGGTGCGTATCTTGCAAGCCTTGCGCCGACCAGCCCGCAGTTCCTGGCGCTGAAGGCCGAACTCGACCGGCTGCGTGCCGAAAGCAAGACCGCCGAGACGGAGGTGCGCATTCCCGAGGCGCTGGTGCTGAAGCCCGGCAACCAGAGCGAGGACCTGTCGAGCGTCATCTCGGCAATCCAGAAGCGTGGCTCCGAGACGCTGAAGACCGAATATGCGGCAACCTTCGCCTCCTACCAGCATACGCCGGACTATGCGCCGGAACTCGTCGACCTGGTGAAGGGCTTCCAGAAGGAAGTCGGGCTGAAGGCCGACGGCGTGATCGGACCGGCAACCCTGCGCGCCATGGCCGGCCACTCCGACCAGAGCAAGATGGACAAGCTTGTCGTCGCCATGGAGCAGGCCAAGTGGCTTCCCGACGACCTGGGCAGCCGCTACGTGCTGATCAACCAGCCGGCCTACCGCGTCTACTACCACGACCACGGCCAGGAACAGTTCTCCATGCGCATCGTGGTCGGCTCCAAGTCGAACCAGACCTACTTCTTCCAGGACGAGATCCAGACGGTGGAACTCAACCCCTACTGGGGCGTGCCGCAGTCGATCATCGTCAACGAGATGCTGCCGAAGCTGCGCAAGGATCCGAACTATCTCGACCGTCTCGGCTACCAGGTGGAAGTCGGCGGCAAGGCCGTCGCCTCCAGCTCGGTCAACTGGTACGGCTCGACGCAGTCGATTGCCGTGCGCCAGCCGCCGTCGAGCGACAATGCGCTGGGCGAGCTGAAGATCCTGTTCCCCAACGCGCATGCCATCTACATGCACGACACGCCGTCCAAGAGCTTCTTCCAGCGTGACATGCGGGCGCTCAGCCACGGCTGCGTGCGCCTGGCGGAACCGCGCAAGATGGCGGCAGCCGTGCTCGGCATCAGCGAGCAGGAGGTCGGTACCAAGATCGCCCAGGGCAAGAACCTGGCGATGACGGTGCCGCAGAAGATCCCGGTCTACGTCGCCTACTTCACCGCCTGGCCGAACAAGGACGGCAAGGTCGAGTTCTTCGACGACGTCTACGGTCGCGACGAGGCGGTTGTGAAGGCATTGCAGGCAACCAGCAAGGCGCGCGGCGCCTGAGCCTGAAGCCCTGATCCGCTGACGACAATCAAAAGAACCGCCCGTGGCCATGCCGCGGGCGGTTCTTCTTTTGGGTCGTCTGTATTGGGGGGATCCG
Organism: Rhizobium sp. SAFR-030; assembly: GCF_059415005.1. Lineage (NCBI taxonomy): Bacteria > Pseudomonadati > Pseudomonadota > Alphaproteobacteria > Hyphomicrobiales > Rhizobiaceae > Rhizobium > Rhizobium sp. SAFR-030. The sequence continues at coordinate 460,699 of NZ_JBPFDO010000003.1, forward strand.
GCTGGCGCGGCTCAGGCAGCCTTGGCGAGTGCCAGCGCCTGCAGCACCATGTCGGCCGTCAGCTCGTCGAAGTGGGTGATGACCCGGGTCGGGTTCAGTGTCTCGACGGCGACGTCCGAGTAGCCGAAGGTGACGGCGATCGAGGCGATGCCGGCATTGCGGGCGGCCATGATGTCGTTGATGCTGTCGCCGACCATCAGGCTGGTGGCGGCATCGCCGCCGGCGCGCTCGATGGTGCCGAACAGATGACGGGCATCGGGCTTGCGAACCGAAAACGTATCGCCACAGGTGATGGCGGCAAAGCGGTGGGTGAGGCCCAGCGCATCGAGCAGCGGCAGCGTCAGCTGCTCGACCTTGTTGGTGCAGACGGCCAATTGCATGCCGGCCGTTTCCAGCCGGTCGAAGCAGTCGAGAAGCCCGTCATAGGACCGGCTCTGGCCAGGCATATGGTCCTGGTAGTGGCTGAGGAACCGCTCAAGCAGCGGTTCGACATCGGCCTCGTCGAGGGGTTCGCCGCGCAGGTCGAAGGCACGCCGGATCATTACCCGGGCGCCCTGTCCGACGAGATGCGTCAGGTCTTCGAAGGTGGTCGGCGCAAGGCCGCGGGCAGCGATCGCGTGGTTCAGGCTGTCGATCAGATCCGGTGCGGTATCGATCATCGTCCCGTCGAGATCGAAGACGACAAGGGGTTTCGTCACGGGCAGGGCCTCGCATGTTGAAGACATCGTGCTGCCGGCTTAGAGCGTTTGACGCATAAATGGAACCGGTGGCGGCGTCTTCCGGCGGCTCCGGTGGCAGAAGACGTTCAGGTGCCGCGACAGATGGCGCACAGCTTGTTGCCGTCCGGGTCGCGGACATAAGCGAGATGGACGATGCCGACGCCGGTCTCGCGCGGACCTGGCGGTTCTTCAATCGAGGTGCCGCCGTTGGCGACGGCGGTATCGTGAAAGTCCCGCACCTGTTGCGGCGAGCTGCAGCGAAAGGCGATGGTGCCGCCGTTCGCGGGCGTGGCGACATTGTCGTCGATCGGCTCGCTGACGACGAAACTGCTGCCGTCGTGCCTGTAGAAAAGCCGGGCATGGCCGCTAGCGGCGCGGTTCTGCGTCGGACCGGGGGCGCCAAGCGTTCCCAGCACCGCGTTGTAGAAGCGTTTCGAGCGCTCGATGTCGTTGGTTCCGATCATCACGTGATTGAACATGCTGTTCCTCCCAAGGCGTTGCTGACTGGCATTCTACAATGCGAGACAGCCGATGGAACGGGAAAATCGGGGTGGTTAGCCGGGTGCCAGGGCGGTCTGCAGGCATCCCCGGGCACGGCTGCCGGTCACCGCGAATGCTGTGGGCGGGGCCTTTTGTTTGGTCGCCGGGGCGTGTAAACAGCTGACGGCGAAACAGACGGGAGCTTGCGGCGCATGGACGCCCGGGAAATGAAAGTGAAGGCGGCGGAAGTCGCACTTCAGCATGTCGAAGACGGCATGCGGCTTGGTATCGGTACCGGTTCGACGGCGGACGAGTTTGTCCGACTGCTGGCGGAAAGGGTAGCCGACGGGCTGAAAGTGCAGGGGGTTCCTACGTCCGAACGGACGGCACGGCTCTGCCTGGAGCTCGGCGTTCCGCTGAAATCTCTCGACGAACTGCCGGAGCTCGACCTGACGGTCGATGGTGCCGACGAGGTGGACGGGGCCCTGTGCCTGATCAAGGGCGGCGGCGGAGCCTTGCTGCGCGAAAAGATCGTCGCTTCGGCCTCGCGGCAGATGATCGTGATTGCCGACGAGAGCAAGGTGGTCGAGACGCTCGGCCAGTTCCCGCTGCCGATCGAGATCAATGCGTTCGGCATGACGACGACGAAAATCGCCATCGAACGGCTCGCCGGGAAGCTTGGTCTTTCGGGTGAAATCCGGCTGCGGAAGTCGGGCGACGGACGCTTCACGACGGATGGCGGCCACCATATCTACGACGCATTTTTTGGCCGTATTCCTGATGCAGAGGCACTTGCGACACAATTGAATTCCATCCCCGGCGTCGTCGAGCACGGGTTGTTCATCAACATGGCGTCCTTTGCGATCATTGCCGGGCCGGCGGGTGCGCGGACGCTCAAGGCGAATTAAAGACAGGAGCAATCATCCATGATCAGACATGCGGTTCTTGGCCGTGCGGCCGCTCTCGCAGTTCTCCTCTCCGGCGCCGTGTTCGGCACGTCCGCGGGTGCGCAGGAGATTCCCGCCGATCAGCTGAAGGCGGCCAAGGACGTCATCACGTCGCTGAGCGCCACCGAGCGCTACGACGCGATCCTGCCGAACCTTGCCGAGCGGCTGAAGGGCGAATACACGCTCGCCTCGCCGAACTACCAGGATCAGATCGCCAAGGCGGTCGACCAGCAGGCGCTGGCTCTGGCGCCGCGTCGTGCCGACCTGGAGAACGAAGTGGCATCGATCTTCGCCAAGTCGTTCACCCTTGAGGAACTGAAGCAGATCGCCGCCTTCTACGGCTCCGACGTCGGCAAGAAGTATCTGCAGGCGCTGCCGCTGGTTCAGCGCGAATCGGTTCGAGCCGCAGAAATCTGGGCGAACGGTATTTCCCGCGACCTGACGACGAAGACCACCGAAAGCCTGCGCACCGTGATCGATGCCAAGCCGGTACAGCCGCCGGTCGCCGAAGTCGGTGGCGCCGCCGCAGCGCCGAAGCCCTGAACGGCAGACCCCACGTATCGAGAGGAGCCCGGCATCGTCCGGGCTTTTCTTTTTGGCGCGAGGCATCCTATATGCGCTGAACAGCGGCACGCCTGACAAGCCTTTGGCCGTGCCCCAGCATTTTGCCGACGAAGGAGTTTTCCGATGGCCGCTTTCGATTACGACCTGTTTGTCATTGGCGGCGGATCGGGCGGCGTGCGCTCGGCGCGGCTGGCGGCGGGGCTCGGCAAGAAGGTGGCGATCGCCGAGGAATACCGCTACGGCGGCACCTGCGTGATCCGCGGCTGCGTTCCGAAGAAGCTGTTCGTCTATGCCTCGCAGTACGGCGAGCATTTCGAGGATGCGGCCGGCTTCGGCTGGACGGTGGGCGAAAGCTCGTTCGACTGGACGCGGCTGATCGAGGCGAAGGACCGGGAGATCGACCGGCTTGAGGGGATCTACCGCCGCAACCTGGAAGGCGCCGGCGCCGAGCTTCTGGAAAGCCGGGCGGAACTGGTCGACGCCCATACCATCCGGCTGGTGAAGACCGATACCACGGTGACGGCGGAGCGCATCGTCATCGCCACCGGCGGGACGGCCAATCCGCATGCCTCGCTGCCCGGTTCGGAATTCTGCATCACCTCGAACGAGGCCTTTCACCTGGAGAGCCTGCCGAAATCGATCCTGATTGCCGGCGGCGGCTATATCGCGGTGGAGTTCGCCAACATCTTCCACGGCATGGGTGTCGAAACCACGCTGATCTACCGCGGCCGGGAAATCCTGTCGCGCTTCGATGCCGACATGCGCCACGGCCTGCACAAGGCGATGGAGGCCAAGGGCATCCGCATCATCGTCACCGACATGATCGAGGAGGTGACGCAGTCGCCGGCCGGTGGGCTGACGGCGCGCACCAAGCAGGGGTCGACGCTGGTTGCCGACCAGATCATGCTGGCGCTCGGCCGCGACCCGCACACGCATGGGCTTGGCCTGGAAAAGGCCGGCGTCGCGGTGAACGAGCGGGGAGCGGTGATCGTCGACGCCTATTCGCGCACCAGCGTGCCGCATATCTTTGCGCTCGGCGACGTGACCGACCGGGTGCAGCTGACGCCGGTCGCCATCCACGAGGCGATGTGCTTCATCGAGACCGAGTACAGGAACAACCCGACGGCGCCGGATCACGAGCTGATCGCCACCGCGGTGTTCTCGCAGCCGGAGATCGGCACCGTTGGCCTGACGGAAGAGGATGCCGCCAAGCGTTTCGACGAGATCGAGGTGTACCGGGCCGAATTCCGGCCGATGAAGGCGACGCTGTCTGGCCGCGCCGAGAAGATGATCATGAAGCTGATCGTCAATGCCAGCGACCGCAAGGTGGTCGGCGCGCATGTGCTGGGCCACGATGCCGGCGAGATGGCGCAGCTGCTCGGCATTTCGCTGAAGGCCGGCGTCACGAAGGACGACTTCGACCGCACCATGGCCGTGCATCCGACGGCGGCGGAAGAACTGGTGACCATGTACAAGCCGAGCTACCGGGTGCGGCACGGGCAGCGGATCGACGGCTGACGAGCGCCGGGGCTTGCTCCGCAACCGGCGTGCGGGGCTGGTCGAGACGGCCTGACGGACAAGCGTTCCGGCGTTGCCGGGGGGACGTCATTGGCGGCAAGAGCCGCCCTAGGCAAGTGAGGCGTTAAGGTTTATAAGCCGCGCCATCGAGACGGCCCCGGCAGACCCGGGCACGAGAACAACGGAACACGGACATGGTACAGAACTGGACCCCGAACACCTGGCGGCAGAAGCCCATCCAGCAGGTGCCGGATTATCCGGACGCGGACGCGCTGGCCGCGACCGAGGCGCAGCTTGCGACGTTCCCGCCCCTGGTGTTTGCCGGCGAGGCGCGCCGCCTGAAGAAGAACCTTGCCCAGGTGGCCGAAGGCAACGGCTTCCTGCTGCAGGGCGGCGACTGCGCCGAAAGCTTCGCCGAGCATGGCGCCGATACCATCCGCGACTTCTTCCGCGCCTTCCTGCAGATGGCCGTGGTGCTGACCTTCGGCGCCCAGCAGCCGGTGGTGAAGGTTGGCCGCATCGCCGGCCAGTTCGCCAAGCCGCGTTCGTCCAATATCGAGACGATCGGTGACGTCGCGCTGCCGTCCTACCGCGGCGACATCATCAACGGCATCGAGTTCAACCCGGAGGCGCGCATTCCCAACCCGGAACGCCAGCTGATGGCGTACCGGCAGTCGGCCGCGACGCTGAACCTGTTGCGGGCGTTTGCGATGGGCGGCTATGCCAATCTCGAAAACGTCCACCAGTGGATGCTCGGCTTCGTCAAGGACAGCCCGCAGGGCGAGCGCTACAAGAAGCTCGCCGACCGGATTTCCGAGACGATGGACTTCATGAAGGCCGTCGGCATCACCTCGGAAAACAATCCGGCGCTGCGCGAGACGGATTTCTTCACCAGTCACGAGGCGCTGCTTCTGGGCTATGAAGAGGCGATGACGCGCGTCGATTCGACCTCCGGCGACTGGTACGCGACGTCCGGCCACATGATCTGGATCGGCGACCGCACCCGCCAGGCGGACCACGCGCATGTGGAATTCTGCCGCGGCATCAAGAACCCGATCGGCCTCAAATGCGGCCCGTCGCTGCAGGCCGACGATCTGCTGCGCCTCATCGACATCCTCAACCCGGCCAACGAAGCCGGGCGCCTGACGCTGATCTGCCGCTTCGGCTACGACAAGGTGGCCGACCACCTGCCGCGGCTGATCCGCGCCGTCGAGCGCGAGGGCCGCAAGGTGGTGTGGTCGTGCGATCCGATGCACGGCAACACGATCACGCTCAACAACTACAAGACCCGGCCGTTCGACCGGGTTCTGTCGGAGGTCGAGAGCTTCTTCCAGATCCACCGGGCCGAGGGCTCGCATCCGGGTGGCATCCATGTGGAGATGACCGGCAAGGACGTCACCGAATGCACCGGCGGCGCGCGCGCCGTGACGGCCGGCGACCTGCAGGACCGTTACCACACGCATTGCGACCCGCGCCTCAACGCCGACCAGGCGCTGGAGCTGGCCTTCCTGCTCGCCGAGCGGATGAAGACCGGCCGCGATGAGAAGCGCCTGGCGGTCAACGGCTGAGCCAGCCGACGAGACTGTAGCCATTCCACAAGGGCCGGGGGGGAACCTCCGGCCCTTGTGGGTGGTGGGGGAGTCAGATTGACGAGAATGCGGATTTTACGCCTTTTACGATCTGTTGAAGGAGCGTGATGATGGCATCTGCAATCCAGGTTTCGGCCACCGAGTTCTCGCGCGGCTTCGGCAAGTATCGTGAGGAAGCTTTCTCGACGGACGTTATCGAAGTCACGTCCCATGGTCGCGTCATCGGCGGTTATCTGAGCGCCAAGGAACTCGAGCGCTATCATCGCCTGAAGGACAGGGAGCGCCAGGTGCTCCGTGTCGAGGATATCGATGAGGCGCTGCTGGCCGAGATCGAAGCCGCCGAATACGGCGTGCCCGGCAAGTGAACCTGCCCGAGCCAGTTCCGGGGCTCGTGATCAGATACAATTACCTTTGGCATCGCGACAGATTGAAAGGCTTGTCGGAAGGCGACAAGGATAGGCCTTGCGCGATCGTCGTCTCCGCGAGACAGACGGGTCTCGTCGCGGTCGTTCCCATCAGCCACGCCTATCCCGAGGCTGGCGAGGAATTTCGCTGCATCGAAGTTCCCCCCGAAGTTGCAAGCGCAATCGGTGGGTCCATGAGTAAGAGGCGGTTACTCTTCTTACGGCGCAGGGGCAGGCGGCGGAGGTGCTCGCGTGAGGCGGCGTGAACAAGCCCGGCTCGGAGGCCGTGATCGCCCGGTTGTCCAAAAAATCACAGCCGGAAATGTTGTCGCCTCGGCTGCCGCACGCTAAATCAACGGCATGACCCAGGAAAACGCCCAGACCCTCCGCATCGCGCTCGCGCAGCTCAACCCTGTTGTCGGCGATGTCGCCGGAAACCTGGCCCTGGCCCGCGAGGCCCGCCGCGATGCCGCCCGCGAGGGCGCCGATCTCGTCGTCTTCACCGAGCTCTTCCTGTCGGGCTATCCGCCGGAAGACCTGGTGCTGAAGCCGGCCTTTCTCGATGCCTGCTGGAAGGCGCTGGAAGCACTGGTCGAGGATACCAGGGACGGCGGACCGGGCGTGATCGTCGGCCTGCCGCGACAGGGTCCCAAGGGGCGTCACAACTCGGCAGCGATCGTCGACAACGGCGCCATCCTTGCCTTGCGCGACAAGATCGACCTGCCGAACTACGGCGAATTCGACGAGAAGCGCGTCTTCACCGAAGGCGAGATGCCGGGGCCGGTGAATTTTCGCGGCGTGCGCATCGGCGTGCCGATCTGCGAGGAAATCTGGAACGAACTCGGCGTCTGCGAGACGCTGGCCGAAAGCGGCGCGGAACTGCTGATCGTTCCGAACGGCTCACCCTACTATCGCGGCAAGATGGACGTCCGCCACCAGGTGGTGCTGCGCCAGGTGATCGAGAGCGGGCTGCCGATCATCTACGTGAACCAGAACGGCGGCCAGGACGAGCTGGTCTTCGATGGCGCGAGCTTCGGCTTCAATGCCGACAAGACGCTCGCCTTCCAGATGAGCGAGTTCGAGACGGCGCTGACGGTCACCGACTGGCACCGGCGCGACGGCGTCTGGCGCTGCAGCCAAGGGCCGATGGCGCATATTCCGGAGGACGAAGAGGCCGACTACCGCGCCTGCCTGCTCGGCTTCCGCGACTACGTCAACAAGAACGGCTTCAAATCGGTGGTGCTCGGCCTTTCCGGCGGCATCGACTCGGCCGTTTGCGCGGCGATCGCCGTCGATGCGCTGGGCGAGGAGCGGGTGCGCACCGTGATGCTGCCTTACCGCTATACGTCGGAAGAAAGCTTTTCCGATGCCGCCGACTGCGCCAAGGCGCTTGGCTGCCGCTACGACATCGTGCCGATCTCCGAGCCGGTCGAGGGTTTTCTCTCGGCGCTGTCGGACATGTTCGAGGGCACCGAGGAAGGGATCACCGAGGAGAACCTGCAGAGCCGGACGCGCGGCACGATCCTGATGGCGATCTCCAACAAGTTCGGCGCCATGGTGGTGACCACCGGCAACAAGTCGGAAATGTCGGTCGGCTATGCGACGCTCTACGGCGACATGAACGGCGGCTTCAACCCGATCAAGGACCTCTACAAGATGCAGGTCTACGGGATCGCCGAGTGGCGCAACGCCCACCTGCCGCCGGGGGCGCTCGGGCCGGGCGGCGAGGTGATCCCGAAGAACATCATCGCCAAGGCGCCGTCGGCCGAGCTGCGGCCCGACCAGACCGACCAGGATTCGCTGCCGCCGTATCCGGTGCTCGACGACATCCTCGAATGCCTGGTGGAGGGCGAGATGGGGACCGAGGCGATCGTTGCGCGCGGCCATGACGTGGCGACCGTGCACCGCATCGAGCACCTGCTGTATCTTGCCGAATACAAGCGCCGGCAATCGGCACCGGGCGTCAAGATCACCAAGAAGAACTTTGGCCGCGACCGGCGCTATCCGATCACCAACCGGTTCCGGGATCGGTAATCGTCGGAATGCATAGGACTGGGGGGATGTTGACGCCCCTCTGTCCCGCCGGAGATCTCCCCACAGAGGGGATATCGACCTAGCGCACCGTGTCGGAAGGAAAGACATGCGCAGTTCCATCGAGATCTTTGATCTGAAGAGCCGGACGACGCGGATCGTCTGGCAGACGGATGCGCTGTTCGAGGCTCCCAACTGGTCGCCTGACGGGCGCTTCCTGATGCTCAACAGCGAAGGACGCATGGTCCGGCTGACGCTGGAGGGCGGCGCGCAGCCGCAGCCGGTGGACACCGGGTTCGCCATCCAATGCAACAACGACCATGGCATCTCGCCGGACGGTCGCCAGGTGGCGATCTCCGACAAGTGCCAGTTCGGCAAGTCGGCGATCTATATCCTGCCGATCGACGGCGGCACGCCGAAGCTGGTGACGGAGAACCTGCCGAGCTACTGGCATGGCTGGTCGCCCGATGGCGGCCGCTTCACCTATTGCGGCATCCGCGACGACCTCTTCGACATCTACACGATCGCGACCGACGGCACGGACGAACGGCGCCTGACGCAGGGCGAGGGGCGGAATGACGGGCCGGACTATTCGCCCGACGGGCGCTGGATCTACTTCAACTCCAGCCGCACCGGCCGCATGCAGATCTGGCGCGTGCCCGCAGACGGCGGAGTGGCCGAGCGGATCAGCCACAGCGACGATGGCGACTGGTTTCCGCATCCCTCGCCGGACGGCGGCAAGGTGATCTTCCTCGCCTATGACGGAGCCGTCTTCGATCACCCGCGCGACCTCGACGTGTCGATCCGGATGATGGATCCGGACGGCGGCAACGTCGAAACGCTGCTGTCGCTGTTCGGCGGCCAGGGAACGATGAACTCGCCGAACTGGGCACCGGACGGATCAGCCTTCGCCTTCGTCCGCTACAGTCCTCAACGATGACCGGCGTAGAGCCCGGGGACGATCCCGAACCCTGCACGGATCCGCAGCCGGCACCCGCCGGTGCCTTCGATGAGGCGGCACGTGCGGCTGTCTACAACGCCATCCATTCGCGCCGCGACGTGCGCGACCAGTTCCGCGCCGAGCCGCTGCCGGACGACCTGCTGCGGCGGCTGCTGGAGGCCGCGCATGCTGCACCCTCGGTCGGCTTCATGCAGCCGTGGAGTTTCATCGTCATTCGCGATGCGGGCGTGAAGGAGAAGGCCTGGCAGGCGTTCTCGCGTGCCAATGAAGAGGCGGCGGGCCTGTTTGCCGACGAGCAGCAGGCGCTCTACCGCAGCCTGAAGCTCGAGGGCATCCGCAAGGCGCCGGTGTCGATCTGCATCACCTGCGATCCGGACCGCGCCGGCCCCGTGGTGCTGGGACGCACCCACAACCCGCGGATGGACGTCTATTCGACCGTCTGCGCGGTGCAGAACTTCTGGCTGGCGGCGCGCGCCGAAGGCGTGGGCGTCGGCTGGGTGAGCATCTTTCGCGACGAGGACGTTCGGCAGATCCTCGACATTCCGGAGCGGGTGGAGATCGTCGCCTGGCTCTGCGTCGGCTATGTCGACGCGCTCTACGAGGCGCCCGAGCTGGCGCTGAAGGGCTGGCGGCAGCGGCTCGACCTCGATGCGCTGATCTTCGAGGACGGATGGGGCAAGCCGGCCCGGCGCTAGCGGCAGCGCCGGCTATTCCTGCAGCTGACGCGGTGCCTGCTTCGGGCTTGCCAGATCGATATTCTGGTCGTCCGGGAAGAACTGCGGGCCGACCGTGCGGATCGGCTTGGTCGGATCGTAGTCGCGCTCCGGCATGATCGGCGAAGCATCCTGAACCGAAAGCTGAGACTTTGTGCCCAGCCGGGTGATCGAGCTGTCGCGATTGCTGCCGACGCTCGGCGCCACGGTTGCTTCGTCGGCCCCGAGGGAGGCCGGAATGGCGACCGGGTCCTGTTCTCCGCAGCGCAGCTTGCGCATCTCTTCGCGCACCGCTGCCTCGTCACGGCCGAGCGACTGAACGACCTTCTGCGGCGCCTGCCGACGGGCGAGGATCTGCCGGCGGTTGTCTTCCATGGATGCGAGGTTGGCGGCGTAGTCGCTGCAGTCGCCTTCAGCCGGCGTCTCTCCAGCGCCGGACGATCCGCCGAGCCTGACAATGCTGCCATTGCCGCAGCCCATCTCCTGCATCTCCATGCGCAGCCTGCGGATCTCCCGGTTCTGCCGGTTGAGCGTCGTGGCATAGACATTGGCGCCGCTGGTGCTGCCGATGACCTGGGTGGTGCCGGCGATCTCCTGGCCAAGTTCCAGACAGCGGGAGGCAGTATCGGCGGCAAACGACGAGGCGGGGATCAGCAGAACGAGAGCGGGGAGGAGAAACGTGCGGGGCATCTGGGTTCCGTCATCTGGCATTGGCGGCCGGACGCCTAGCTCGCCGACCGTCGTGGTCTGCCAGTCTGGGGCGTCCGGGTTGACAATGTCATAAGCCCGCTGCTGTTCCGTCGTTCAGGCGCCGACGACGGAAAAATCTGCGTGCGAAGCTTCGACAACGGCAAGTGCCGCCATGTTGACGACGCCGCGCGAGGTGACCGATGTCGACAGGATGTGTGCTGGCTGTGCTGCGCCGAGAAGGATTGGTCCGACATGCAGCGCATCCATCATCGTGCGGGCAATGCCGAGCGAGATGTTGGCGGCATCGAGGTTCGGGAACACCAGCAGATTGGCCTCGCCGGACAGGCTGCTGTCGGGCATGGCCCGCTTGCGCAGGTGTTCGGAGAGCGCCGAGCCGGCCTGCATCTCGCCATCGACTTCCAGTTCAGGTGCCCGCTGGCGCACCAGTTCGAGCGCCGCCCGCATCTTGGTGGCGCTTTCCGAATTGCGCGAGCCGAAGTTCGAATGGCAGATCAGCGCCGCCTTCGGGGTGATGCCGAAGCGGCGGATTTCCTGCGCCGCCAGCACCGTGATCTCGGCGATCTCGGCATGCGTCGGGTTGTAGTTGACGAAGGTGTCGGTGAAGAAGACCGGGCCCTTCTGGGTGATCAGCAGGCTAAGGCTGGAAAACGCGCAGACGCCGGAGCGCATGCCGATGATCTGGCGGACATCCTTCAGGTGGCGGTCGAAGCGGCCTTCGACGCCGCAGATCAAAGCGTCGGCATCGCCGCGCTTGACGGCGAGCGCGCCGATCACCGTGGAATTGGTGCGCACGATGGTGCGGGCGGCTTCCGGGTTGATGCCGGCGCGGCCGACCAGCGCCGAGTATTCATCGACGTAATCGCGGTAGCGCGGATCGTCTTCCGGGTTGATGACGGCAAAATCGGTGTTCGGCCGGATGCGGATGCCGAACCGCTTGAGGCGGGCCTCGATGACCGACGGGCGGCCGATGAGGATCGGAACGCCGGTCTTTTCCTCGAGCAGAACCTGGGCGGCGCGCAGCACGCGCTCGTCCTCGCCCTCGGCGAAGATGACGCGCTTCTTCTCGGCGATCTTGGCGCTGGTGAAGATCGGCTTCATGACGAAGCCGGAGCGCCAGACGAAGCGGCTCAGCTGGTCGAGGTACTGATCGAAGTCGGCGATCGGACGGGTCGCGACGCCGGTCTCGGCAGCAGCCCGGGCAACGGCCGGGGCGATGCGCAGGATCAGGCGCGGATCGAAGGGCGAGGGGATCAGGTAGTTGGGTCCGAAGATCGGCGTCTCGTCCGAATAGGCGCGGGCCGCGACGTCGGAGACTTCTTCGCGGGCAAGGCCGGCGATCGCCTTAACGGCGGCCATCTTCATCTCTTCGTTGATGGTGGTTGCGCCGCAATCGAGCGCACCGCGGAAGATGTAGGGGAAGCAGAGGACGTTGTTGACCTGGTTGGGGAAATCCGAGCGGCCGGTGCAGATCATCGCGTCCGGGCGGGCGGCGCGGGCAAGCTCCGGCATGATTTCCGGCGTCGGGTTGGCAAGCGCCATGATCAGCGGCTTCTCGGCCATCTGCACCAGCAGTTCCTGCTTCAGGACGCCAGCCGCCGACAGGCCGAGGAAGACGTCGGCGCCGCCGATCGATTCGGCCAGCACGCGCTTGTCGCTTTTCTGGGCGTAGATTTCCTTCCACGGGTCCATCAGCACGTTGCGGCCCTCATAGACCAGGCCTTCGATGTCGTGGACCCAGATGTTTTCACGGCGTGCGCCGAGCAGCACCAGAAGGTTGATGCAGGCGAGCGCTGCGGCGCCTGCGCCCGACGTGACGATCTTGACGTCCTCGATCTTCTTGCCCGCAAGTTCCAGCCCGTTGAGGATGGCGGCGGCGACGATGATCGCGGTGCCGTGCTGGTCGTCGTGGAAGACCGGGATGTTCATGCGCTCGCGCAGCTGGCGCTCGACCTCGAAACATTCCGGCGCCTTGATGTCCTCAAGGTTGATGCCGCCGAAGGTCGGCTCGAGGGCGGCCACCGTCGACACCATGGCATCGACGCTTTCGGCGGCGATCTCGATGTCGAAGACGTCGATGGCAGCGAACTTCTTGAACAGGACGGCCTTGCCCTCCATCACCGGCTTGGAGGCGAGCGGGCCGATATTGCCGAGACCGAGGACGGCCGAACCGTTGGAGACGACGGCCACGAGATTGGCGCGCGCCGTGTATTCGGCCGCCATTTCCGGGTTGTCGCGGATGGCGAGACAGGGGGCTGCGACGCCCGGCGAATAGGCGAGCGCCAGGTCGCGCTGGTTGCCGAGCGGCTTGGTCGCCTGGATCTCCAGCTTGCCGGGTCGCGGATAGCGATGGAAGAACAGCGCCTGTTCCTCAAGGTCCGCGGTTGCGGTCTGCTTGTCCGAAAGAGCCTTAGCTTGCTCGTCCATCGCCGTATCCTTTCTGGTCGTCTTTTGTCACCGGTCTCTTACAGCAAACTTTCGGCCGGAACAGTAGCCAATTTTCGCCTCGCGCGCCCGGCGGCACCGCTGTCCGGCGCCAGACAGTCCTCGTCCGCAGAGCGGTCGATCCGGGCGGCTGTCATCTTCCTGATAAACGAGTCTGATCTTGAACGGCCTGAAGGGACTGCACGACGAAAGGGCGGGAACCGTGGTTCAGACAGTGGAAACCAGACATTTCAGGACTCTCTTCATTTCCGACATCCATCTGGGGTCGAAGGCGGCGAAGACGGACTTCCTGCTCGACTTCCTGCGTCATCACGAGGCGCAGACGCTCGTGCTGGTCGGCGACATCGTCGACGGATGGCGGCTGAAGCGCAGCTGGTACTGGCCGCAGGGCTGCAACGACGTCATCCAGAAGCTGTTGCGCAAGGCCCGCAAGGGCACCCGCATCATCTACGTTCCCGGCAATCACGACGAGTTCCTGCGGTCGTTCCCCGGCGTGCACTTCGGCGGTATCGAGGTGGCCGAACGGCTGATCCACGAAGCGGCTGACGGCAAGAAATACCTCGTCCTGCACGGCGACGAGTTCGACGTGGTGGTGCGCAACATCCGGCTGCTCGCCTATCTCGGCGACTGGGCCTATGACGCGGCGATTGTCATCAACGGCCTGCTGGCGATCGTCCGGCGGCGGTTCAACATGCCCTACTGGTCGTTCTCCGCCTGGGCCAAGCTGCAGGTGAAGCAGGCGGTCAACTTCATCGGCGAATTCCAGAAGGTGGTCGCCGAGGAAGCCCGCCGCAACCATGTCGACGGGGTTATCTGCGGCCACATCCATCACGCTGTCATGGAAGACATCGACGGCATCCGCTACATCAACACCGGCGACTGGGTGGAAAGCTGCACGGCGATCGCCGAGCACATGGATGGCCGGTTCGAGCTGATCTCCTGGCAGCGGGCCGACGAGGGCGCCGAAGTGACGTCGCTGCCGGTCGCCGCCAAGGTTCTGGCGGACGCGCGGGCCGCCTGACGGGTCGAGTTCACCGGCGGGAGCAGAGGCGACAGGCGGGGCGTGCGCCGCAAAGCCTATAGGCAGGTGCGCGGCGCTGGTGTATGCGTCGCTGATCATTCGCCTTCTGATTTCGGAGCCTGCGTGGCCCAATCCAGCCTGCCGGTGCCGTCCCTGTTTGCCACGCGCTGCGCACTCGCCTACGCGGCGGCGCTCGGCGTCAACGGCGTGCTCCTGCCGTTCTTCCCGGTCTGGCTGAAATCCCTGTCGCTCGATGATTTCCAGATCGGCATCATCCTCACCGTGCCCATCGTGCTGCGCGTCCTGTCGGCGCCGATCGCCGGGATGCTGGCCGACCGGCTGCCGGAACGCGCCCGGGTGTTGATATTTTCCGCCGCGCTGTCGCTCGTCTCGGCCCTGGCGCTGACACTGGCGGACGGCTTCTGGATGGTGCTGCTGGTGTTCAGCCTGCAGGGTGCGGCGTTTGCGCCGTTCACGCCGGTGCTCGAATCGATCACCGTCACCGGCGTGCGTCGCTGGGGCTACCGCTACGGCTCCATCCGCGTCTGGGGTTCGATCGGCTTCGTCGCCATGTCGCTGATCGCCGGGGAGGCGATGGCCCGCTCCTCCGGCTTGGTGGTTCCGTGGGCGGCGAGCGTCGCCTTCCTGCTGACGCTGATTGCGGCCTTCGGCGTGCCGCGGCTGGGACGGGCGAACGGTTCTTCAGGCCCCGGGCCACGACAGTCTGCCGACAGCGGGTTGGGCGGGCGGCTGACGCTGCTGATGATCGGCTGCACGCTCGTCCAGTCGACGCACGGCATGTATTACGGGTTTTCCGCCATCCACTGGCAGGCGATGGGCTTCGGCGGCACCGAGATCGGCTTCCTCTGGTCGGCGGGCGTGCTGGCGGAAATCCTGTTCTTCTTCCTCCGGCCGCATCGCCCGGCGGATCTCGCCGAACGCGCTGATCCTGTTCGGCTCGGCGGCGGCGGTCCTGCGCTGGTGCCTGTTCGTGCTGCCGCTCGACTTCTGGCCGGCACTGCTGCTCCAGTGCAGCCACGCGTTCAGTTTCGCCTTCCTGCATTTCGGCATCCAGCAGAAGATCGTCGAGCAGGTGCACGAGAGCCGCGAATCATCGGTGCAGGGCACCTATTTCTTCTATAGCGGCGCCTTCCTGGCGGCCTCGACCTTCCTGTCCGGCGCGCTCTACCGCGAATTCGGCCAGCCGGCCTATCTGGCAATGGCGGCGGTGGCGGCGATTGGCCTGTGGCTCAACTTCCGCGCCGCCCGGCCTCAGCCCCAGAGCATGGGCTCGGGCGGGTAGACCAGCGACCCTTCGAATCGCAGCCCGGGCTCGCGGTCGCGCGCCAGAAGCAGCGGCCCGTCGAGATCGGCATAGGCGCAGCCCTGGGCCAGAAGCACGGCGGGCGCCATCGACAGCGAGGTGGCAAGCATGCAGCCGACCATCACCGAAAAGCCGAGCCGGTCGGCCTCCGCCTTCATCCGCAGCGCCTCGGTGAGGCCGCCGGTCTTGTCGAGCTTGATGTTGACGGCGTCGTAGCGGTCGCGCAGGCTTTCGAGATCCTTGGTCGCATGAACGCTCTCGTCGGCGCAGACCCGCACCAGGCGAGGGATGGCCGAAAGCGCTGCGTCACGGCCGGCCGGCAGCGGCTGCTCGACGAGCGCTATCCCCGCCTCGGCGCAGATCGCCAGGTACCGGGCGAGGTTGTCGTCGGTCCAGCCTTCGTTGGCATCGAGGATGATCGTCGCCTCGGGCGCCGCCCGCCGGACCGCGAGGATGCGCTCCTCGTCGTCCGGCGTGCCGACCTTGACCTTCAGCAGCGGCCGCCGGGCATTTTCGGCGGCCTGTTCCGCCATCGCCTCGGGCGTGCCGAGAGAAATGGTGAAGGCGGTGACCAGGGGCTCGCGGATCGGCGATCCAGTCAGTGCTGCGACAGTGGATCCGGCCCGCTTGGCTTCGAGATCCCAGAGCGCGCAGTCGACCGCATTGCGCGCCGCACCGGCCGGCATCAGCGTCTGCAGGCCGGCGCGATCGAGGCCATCCGCCACCGCCTGGGAGATCCTCTCCACGTCGGCCATCACGCCTTCGACGGTCTCGCCGTAGCGGGCATAGGGCACGCATTCGCCGCGCCCGACGATGCCATCCTCCTCGATCGTGCAGACGACCACATCCGCTTCGGTCTTCGAACCGCGCGAGATCGTGAAGGTGCCGGCGATCGGGAATGTTTCCGTTGTGGCTTTGAGGTGACGGGGCATCGAATTCCTTTCGCTCCGCATGGCAATTCACTGGCGGGAGTTTATATTGGCGGTCTCCTCGGTAGCATCAACCGGACGTTTGAGCAGCAACATATGCATGGCAACCCGAAGCCGGCCGATGACAGGCCCGCAACATTCGAGACGGCAGGATCCGCCGACACCGCAGGATCCGTCGACGGAGCCGAGCGGGTGGTGCTGGCTGGCGATTGGCGAAACCGCGGCATCGGCCATGTGCTGAGCGATCTCACGGCGTTCGAGGCGCGCGGTGGCTCCGGGCCGCTGCAGATCGACGTCTCCGGCATCGACATGGTCGATACGGCCGGCGCCTGGCTGATCCGCCGCCTCATCCTGCGCCAGCAGGCCGCCGGCCGCGACGTCGAGCTGGCGGGTGCCGGGCAGACGCTCGCCGACCTCATCGACGCGATGCCCGCCGAGGAACCGGCTGGTCCCGGCAAGACTGCCGATGGCCGCTCGCTCTTTACGCGGATATTCGAGCCGCCGGGCCGGGCGATCAGCGGCTTCGTCGGCGATACGGTCGCCGGCATGCACATTCTCGGTTCCGCCGTCGGCGGCGCACAGCTGAAATTCGGCCGCGGCGCCGGCGTCTCTCCCGCCTCCGTGGTTACCCACATCGACCGCATGGGCGTCCAGGCGGTGCCGATCATCGTGCTGATGTCGTTCCTGATCGGCGCCATCATCGCCCAGCAGGGCGCCTTCCAGCTTCGCTATTTCGGCGCCGAACTGTTCGTCGTCGACCTCGTCGGCATCCTGCAGCTGCGCGAGATTGGCGTGCTGCTGACGGCGATCATGATCGCCGGCCGCTCGGGCAGCGCCATTACCGCCGAAATCGGCTCGATGAAGATGCGCGAAGAGATCGACGCCCTGACGGTGATCGGTCTCAATCCGGTCGGCGTGCTGATCTTCCCGCGGCTGGTGGCGCTGACGATCGCGCTTCCGCTGCTGACCATCGTTGCCAACTTCTCCGCCCTCTACGGTGCCGCGGTGATCACCTGGGCCTATTCCGGCATCACCTTCCAGACCTTCCTGTCGCGCCTGCACGAGGCGGTCGACTATTCGTCGGTGGCATCGGGCATGATCAAGGCGCCATTCATGGCGCTCGCCATCGGCATCGTTTCGGCTGTAGAGGGTATGAAGGTGGGCGGTAGCGCCGAATCGCTCGGCCAGCACGTCACGGCCTCGGTGGTGAAGTCGATCTTCGTGGTCATCCTCATGGATGCGCTGTTTGCCATCTTCTACTCCGCGATCGACTTCTAGGGAGCCCATGGCAATTCAGGAAACAGACACTGCGACCGAGGAGCATCCGGACGATGACCGGATCATCCTGTCGGTGCGCGACCTGACGGTGTCGTTCGGCTCGAACACGGTTCTCGACCGGCTGAACCTCGACATCTACCGGGGCGAGATCCTTGGCTTCGTCGGCGCGTCCGGCACCGGCAAGTCGGTGCTGATGCGTACGGTGCTCCGGCTTCTGCCGCACGGCTCCGGATCGATCCGCATTCTCGGCGTCGACTACGAGAACGCCGACGAGAAGGAGCGCATGCGGCTCGACATGCAGCTGGGCGTGCTGTTTCAGCACGGCGCGCTGTTTTCGGCGCTGACGGTGAAGGAAAACATCCAGCTGCCGATGCGCGAATATCTCGACCTGCCGCAGTCGCTGATGGACGAGCTGGCCTACCTGAAGATCGAAATGGTGGGACTTGCCCCGGATGCCGCCGACAAGTATCCGTCCGAACTCTCCGGCGGCATGATCAAGCGCGCGGCGCTTGCCCGGGCCCTGGCGCTCGACCCGGCGCTGGTGTTCCTCGACGAGCCGACATCGGGCCTCGATCCGATCGGCGCTGCCGAATTCGACATGCTGATTGCCAGGCTGCGCGATACGCTCGGCCTGACCGTCTACATGGTCACACACGACCTCGACAGCCTGTTCTCGGTCTGCGACCGGATCGCCGTGTTGGGGCAGAAACGCGTGTTGGTGGAAGGGACGCTGGACGATATGCTCGCCTGCGACGATGCCTGGGTCCAATCCTACTTCCACGGAAAACGGGCGCGTTCGATCGTCAGCGACGACGACAGCGCGAACGGCGCAAGGCCAGGAAAGTAAAGAGCCATGGAAACCAAAGCCAATTACGCCATCGTCGGCTTCTTCACGATCCTTGTCGTGCTGGCGGCCTTCGGCTTCGTCTACTGGATGGCGCAGTTCGGCCGCAGCGGCCCGATGGCGGAGCTGGCGATCCGCATTCCGGGATCCGCCAACGGCCTGTCGGTCGGCTCGCCGGTGCGCTTCAACGGTATTGCCGTCGGCTCGGTGCGCAACCTGACCATCGACCCCGACGACCCCAACTTCTCTATCGCCTTCACCGAAGTGCAGACGACCGCACCGGTCTATCCGTCAACCAAGGCCGTGCTGGAAGTGCAGGGCCTGACGGGCGCTGCCTATATCGAGCTCTCCGGCGGCAACAAGGGCGAGGAGAACATGCTGAACAAGGCCGAGGAAACCGGCCGCCCGGCGGTGCTGCTGGCCGACCAGTCGAGCGTTACCAACCTGCTGGCGACCGCCGACAAGATCCTGCAGCGCGCCGACGACGCGATCGGCCAGATCCAGGGCTTCGTCACCGACGCCCGCGGACCGCTGACCCGGACGATCGAGCATGCCGAGACCTTTACCGCGGCTCTCAGCGAAAACTCCGGCGCCATCGACGAATTCCTGCGCAGCCTTTCGGCGCTGTCGGGCACCTTCAACACCGTCTCCGTCCGCCTCGATTCGACGCTCGAGGCGGTTGACGGCCTGGTGCGCGCCGTCGACGCGAAGAAGATCAACAACATCATCTCGAATGCCGAGAAGGTGACCGGCGACATCGCCCAGTCGACCGACCAGATCGGCGACATCATGTCGGAGGTGCGCGACGCCGCGAGCGGCTTCAACCAGGCGAGTACAGAGGCACAGAGCGTGCTGCGGCGCGCCGATGCGCTGCTGGCCGCCGTCGACGCCAACAAGGTGAATACCGCCGTCAACGACATCACCCAGGCTTCGGCCGATGCCCGCGGCGCGATTGCCTCGGCACGTGAGGTGGTGGATGGGGTGGCCGATCGCCGCGACGAGATCAACGACGCGATCCGCGACTTCACCGAGCTGGCGCAGAAGCTCAACCAGGCATCGACGCGGGTCGACGGCATCCTCGCCAAGGTCGACAACATGGTCAGCGGCTCGGATTCGCAGGGCCTGTTCGCCGAAGCGCAGAAGACGCTCGAATCGATCCGCGCCACGGCAGACAATCTCAACAACCGCATCGGGCCGATCGCCGATAACCTGACGCGCTTCTCCGGCACCGGCCTGCGCGACGTGCAGACGCTGATCACCGATACCCGGCGCACGGTGCAGAGCCTCAACGAGACGATCACCAACTTCGACCAGAACCCGCAGCGCCTGATCTTCGGTGGCGAGACGGTGAAGGAATACGACGGCAGGACACGCCGTTGAAGATCTTGAGCAGGAACACGGGAGAGGCCGGGGCACACATGATGGAAGCCAATGCGATGTCCAAGGCGCTGATCGCGCTGCCGCTGATTGCACTGCTGTTGGCAGGCTGCGGCAGCAAGGCCAATAACGACACGTTCGACCTGTCGATCACGCCGATGGCCAACGCGCCGACGGCCAAGAGCCGGCAGATCCTGGTGACCGAACCGACGGCGCTGAAATCGCTGGACAGCGAGCAGGTGGTGGTTCGCGTCTCCGCCTCCGAGATCCAGTACCTGTCGAAATCGCAGTGGGGCGACCGCCTGCCGCGGATGGTTCAGTCGAAGCTGGTCGAGGCCTTCGAGAACACCGGCAAGCTTGCCGGCGTCGGCAAGCCGGGCCAGGGCCTGGCGATCGACTACCAGGTGGTCAGCGACATCCGCGCCTTCGAGGTGGATACCAGCGGCGCCGACGTGGCGCATGTGCAGATCTCGGCCAAGATCCTCAACGACCGCAACGGCACGGTGCGGGCGCAGCGGGTGTTCGAGGCGAGCGTTCCGGTGCGCGGCGCCGACAATGCCCAGTTTGTCGCGGCGATCAACCGGGCGTTTGCCCAGGTGGGCGCGGAAATCGTCGACTGGACGCTGCGGTCGATCTGACGGCCGTTAGCAGGCAAGCATCTCTGAAGGCCGGCGTTCGACGAGAACGCCGGCCTTTTTGCGTCTGAGGATGGCACTCTCGCCACGTGTGGTCTGTCCATGCGACGTCGTTTGGAGGCGCTGGACCCAACCGAGCGTCACCCGCGGATGTTCGTGGTGACAGGCAGGTTCGTGCTCGGACCTAGGAAGGCCGTGCTGCGGGATGATTTCCGACCGGGGCGGGGCGTTCAAGACCTCGGTCTGTCGGGAGATCGACTTTCTGCGTCGCCGCCGAAGCCTCGCGCGACTGGCGGCACAGCCACGAGGGGCTGAAGATCATCCGGGCGATGGAATTGCGCAAGGCATAGCCGCGGTCCGCTTCTGGTTCATGAGGCGACCCTGGCACAGGCCCTTTCACGCTGACTGGCCAAAGGGCCGGATGATCGTCCCTTCTGCCTGGTAAAAACGGAACGGCCGCCCCAAGGGCGGCCGTCGTCGTTTGAGGATTGGCGAGTAGCCCGGGTTAGCTGAAGCGGCCCGCGGCATGTGCCAGCATCGTATAGACCTTGCCGGTATCGGAGGTCAGGTAGCTCTGCGTGACGCTGCGATCGCGATCGGTGCGGGCAACGTCGGCAAGCAGTTTTTCGAAGTCGGCGATGTAGCGGTCGACGGCGGTGCGGAATTCCGGCTCGCGCTGGTACTTCCGCTGGATGTCGTCGAAGGTCTGCTGGCCCTTCAGCGTGTAGAGGCGACGGGTGAAGACGTCGCGCTCGCCGCGCTGGTAGCGGCGCCACAGGTCGACCGAGGCATCGTGATCGATGGCGCGGGCGATATCGACCGACAGCGAGTTCAGCGATTCCACCATGTGGCGGGGATTGCGCTGGTCGCCGTTGCGCTGCTGCGGTTCGGCGGCGCGGGCGGCAGGCTGGCGGAGCGCCGCGGTCTCGTCGGCATCCTCACGCGAGGCGCCGCGCAGCAGGTCGCTGATCCAGCCGCCGGTTTCGCCACGCTGCGGCGCGGGCTCCGGCTGACGGGGAGCGACCGCCGTCGGGCGATCGACGGGCAGGGTGCCGCGCAGGCCGCTGGCGAGCGTTTCGCTGCGTGGCTGTGCCGTTGTCTGGGGTGCCGGCTGCTGGACCGGGCGCTGAGCCGGTTGCTGGGGGGCAGCGATGGTGGCGCGCGGTGCGGCGACGGCTGCTGCCGTCGGCTGCGGACGCACCGGTGCCGGGGCAGGCTGGGCCACCGGTTGCGGCTGTGGCTGGGGCTGCTGGCGCACCGGCGCCGGCTGCGAGACTTCCAGCGACTGGGCGGACTTGCCGACCAGGGCTGAAATATCCTGCAGCGCCTTGATCTGCTCGGAGACGGCGCGGCGCATGGCGGCCGCACTTTCCTTGGCTTCTTCCGGCAGATCGAAGGCGCCGCGCTTCAGTTCGGCGCGGGTGTCGTCGAGTTCGCGACGAATTTCGCCGGCCGAGCGGCGGATCTCGTCGGTGGCGCCGGCGAAGCGCTGCATGGCTTCCTCGACCGACTGGCGGAGCGCCTGGCGCAGTTGTTCGGCGGTGGCATCCGACTTGCCGGCGGCCTCGGCGAGCATCCGCTCGACATCCGTCAGCGAACCGGCAATGCCGCCGCGCATGCGTTCAGCAAAGACGCGCGAGCGCGTCTCGGCATCCGACAGGGTGTTCTCGATCGCCTGGGTTGCCTCGGTGCCGGCACCCATCAGCGCGGCGCGCATGCCTTCAGCCGTCTGTTCGGCCTGGTGCTGGGTCTCGGCGAGGTTGCGGTTGATCTCGGCGAACGAGCCCTGCAGGTTCTGCCGCAGGCGCTGGCCGACTTCGGCGCTGCGCTCGTCGACACGCTGGAAGGCGCCATCGACGATGGTCGACAGGTTGCGCATGTTGATCTCGATCTCTTCCGACCGCTTGACGAGGCCGACGGAGAGCGAGCGAAGCGCATCCTGGCGCTCGGTGAGCGTGCTGGCGAGGTTCGACTGGGCGGCGCCCAGCAGTTCCGACGCCTGGTCGAGCACCTTGGTATACTCGTCGAAGCGGCCGACGATGGTGCCGACCTGGGTCAGCGTGTGACCGGAGATGTGGGTCAGGCGGTCGACATTGTTCTCCAGCAGGCGGCTGGAGCTCGACACCATGTCGGCGGCCTGGGTGGTGCGCTCGGTGAAGCGGGCGGCCGTCGCATCGAGCTTCTCATCGGCTGCGGCGAGCTTGTTGGTTGCATCGTCGATGGTGACGCCGATCTCGCGGGCGGCATGCTCGACCAGCGAGGCGATGCCGGTATTGCTGTTTTCCAGCCGGGTGATCAGGTCGTTGACGTTTGCAGCCAGGCTGTGCTCGACATTGCGCAGCGTGCCGGCGGCCTGCTGCGTGCGATCGCCGATGGCGGCCAGCGTCTCGTTGGTGCGGTTGGCGATCGCCTCGACGAGCGCGCCGTTTTCCTGGCGCAGGCGCTCGGCGTTGAGATGCGCTGCAGCCACGAGACGTTCGGCACTCTCGTCGGCAGCCGTCGCCAGACGCTCGGCGGCCGAACGACCGGTCTCGGCATACTGTTCGACCAGTGGCCGGGCCTTCTCGACGATGAGGCGCGACAGCTCGGCCGAGCGCGAGGCCAGCATCGAGTTGAGGTCACGGGAGCGGTTGTCGAGGCTGGAGCGGATGGCTTCGCCGCGCGCCTCGAGCGCCTTGTCGACCGCCTCGATGGCGGCGTTGATATCGCCCGCGGTTTCGCTGAGCGTGCTGCGCAGGCTGTCGCCGCGGCTGGCGAAGGACTGGTCGAGCGACGACAGGGTGGTGTCGATCGACTGAGCGGTCTCGGAGAGCGAGGAGCGGATGGCATTGCCGCGCTCGTCGAGCGTGCGGCCGGCCTCGTCCAGCGTCCGGGCGATGCCGCCGACCTGGTTCTGCACCAGCGTCTCGGCTTCAGACACCTTGTGCATGATCGAGTTGCCGGCTTCGGAGAAGGCCTGGGCGACCGCGGCAGCCTGGCCGGCGAGCCGGTTCTGGGTCTCGCCGATGCGACCGACGATCTCGTTGGAATGCTCCTCGATCGAGCGGGTGAACTCGGTGTGACGGTTCGAGATGTCGTCGGAGAACTGCGTTCCGACCTTGGACATGTCTTCCGAGAACTGCGTGCCGACCTTTGACAGTTCTTCAGCGGAGCGCATGGCTTCGCTGTCGAGTTCGCGGGCGGCGGTGCCGACGGCCTCGCGCAGCGAACCGGCGAGGGTGGAGGCGCGGCCTTCGATGGTACGCGACACGTTGTCGAGACCGATCGAGATGGCGCGGTCCATGGTCGACAGGCGTTCCTCGACGCGGGCGGTGCCGGTCTCGAAGCTCGAGCCGATGCGCTCGGCTGCCTCGTTGCTGATCCGCTGGAATTCGGCAGAGCCCTGCTCGACGGTGCCCGTCAGGCGGTCGATGCTGGAGGTGCTGACGCGCTCGAGATCGCTGGTGCGCTCCTGCAGGCGTTCCGACAGGTCGCGGCCGGCGTCGTCGACGCGCGCAGCGACCGTATCGATCTGGGTGCGGATCCGCTCTTCCAGGCCGCCGAACGTGCCTTCGATGCGGCGACCCGTTTCATCGAGCACCGTCGAGACGCCGCCAACGGTCTGTTCGACACGGCTGGAGAAATCGCCGGCAGCCGAGGTGATTTCGCGGGCCGCGTCGCCGAGGCGATCGGCGATCTGGCCGGCGCTGTCGCGCAGGCGGTCGTCGAGGTCGCCACCGACGCCGTCGATGATGCCGCGCAGCGATTCCTGCTGCATCTCCAGCGACATTTCCAGCATGCCGGTGCTTGTGGCGATCGTCGTGCCGAGCAGGGTTGCCTGGTCGTTGAGCAGGTCGCCAAGCTGTGTGTGAGCCTCGTCGAGGGTGAGCGAGATCATGTCGCGGCGATCGTCGAGCGTCGCGCGCAGCCGTTCATGCGCCGTCTCCAGCGTTTCGGTGACGCGTTCGGCCGTCGACGATGTCAGCTGCGACAGGCGTTCCTCGCTGGTGCCGAGCGCGCCTTCGACACGGCCGATGCCGGTGGCAAGGCTGCTCTCGAACCGCTGGGTGTTCTCCGACAAGGCAGTCTCGATGCGATCGGCGGCGGTGCCGACCGTGCGATCGATCGTCTCGCTGCCGAAGGAGAGGGTGCGCGACAGTTCTGCCGTACGATCGGCAAGCGAGCGGTCGAGACGCTCCTGGTTTTCGGCATAGGCGGCGCGCAACGCTTCGCTGCGGCTGCCGAAGCTGCGGGCCAGCTGTTCGTCGGCCTGCTCGACCGTCGACATCAGCGCTGCCGAGCGTTCCTCCATCGCCTGGGCAAAGCGGTCTTCGCTGAGCGCCATCGTGGTGGTGAGCGACATGGCATGGTCGCCAAGCGTCTCGGCGATGCGCTCCGAAGCGCCGGAAACGATCTCGCCGAGTTCGTCGACCCGGCGGCCGAGGTCGCCCTCGATCCGCCCGCCGGTTTCGGCGAGCCGCTGCGACATGGTGTCGATGCGGCTGTCCATCAGGCCGGCCAGACGATCCTCGTTCAGCGACAGGGTCGTCGTCAGCGCCATGGCGCGATCGTCGAGTGCATCCGCCAGGCGCTCGCTGGCGCCGGCAACGATGTTGCCGAGCGCATCCACACGACGGCCGAGATCGGCATCGATGCGTTCATGGCCCTCGGTCAGAGCCTGCGACAGGGTATCGATGCGGGTGTCGATGAGGCCGGTCAGGCGATCTTCGCCCACCGACAGCGTGGTGGTGAGCGCCATGGTGCGGTCGTCGAATGTTTCGCCGATGCGCTCCGAAACGCCGGATACGATGTTGCCGAGCGCGTCCACACGACGGCCGAGATCGGCCTCGATGCGTTCATGGCCGTCAGACAGCGCCTGCGACATGGTGTCGATGCGGCTGTCGATCAGGCCGGTCAGGCGATCTTCGCCGACCGAAAGCGTGGTGGTGAGCGCCATGGTGCGGTCGTCGAAGGTTTCGCCGATGCGCTCGGAGACGCCGGAAACGATGGTGCCAAGGGCGTCGACGCGGCTGCCGAGATCGGCCTCGATGCGGTTGTGGCCGTCGGCAAGCGCCTTCGACATGGTGTCGATGCGGCTGTCCATCAGCCCCGACAGGCGGTCTTCGCCGACCGAAAGCGTGGTGGTGAGCGCCATGGTGCGGTCGTCGAAGGTTTCGCCGATCCGCTCATCGACGCCGGAGACCATCTCGCCGAGATCGGTCATGCGACGGCCAAGGTCCGTATCGATGCGCTGATGGCCTTCGGACAGCGTCCGCTGCATGCTGTCGATGCGCGTATCGATGAGGTCGGCGAGGCGTTCCGGCGCACCGACGACGGCATTTTCCAGTGCCGAGGTGCGGGCTTCGAGTACCGAGACGAAGCGCTCCTGACTGCCGGCGACGGCATCGACGATGGCGGCCGACCGATTGGTGACGGTTTCCTCGAAGCGCGTCTGGCTCTGGTCGAGGGCGCCGGTGAAGCTGCTGGCCTGCTCGGCCATCACGGTGCCGATGCGCTCGTGGGCGTTGGCAACGCTTTCGGTCAGTTCAGCCGTCTGTGCGGCAAGCGCGCCGGCAATCTGGATGCTGCGGTCGTCGAGATCGTCAAGCAGAGCGCGGCTGCGTTCGTCGAGACCGCCGACCAGCGAACGGCTGCGGCTGTCGAAGCCTTCCGTCAGATCGCGGTTGCGGGCATCGAGATCTTCGATGAGGGCGCGGCTGCGGCTGTCGAGGCCTTCGTTGAGGCTGCGGTTGCGTTCCTCGAGTTCGGCGGTCAGGCGACGGGTGCGGCTATCCAGTGCCTCGTCGATCTGGCTGCGGCCGCTCTCGAGCGCCGTTTCGATCAGTTCCTGGCTGGTGCCGAGCGTCGTTGCGAGCGCCAGCGAATGATCGGTCAGCGACGAGCCGATGCGATCGATGCTGGTCGACAGGATGCCCTCGATGGAATCCGAGCCGCCGTTGACCGTCTCGCTGATGCGCGCCAGGCTTTCGGTGAGTTTCGAGCCGAGCGTACCGGCGCGCTGATCGAAGGCGCTGGTGAAATCGGAGAGGCCGGTGTCGAAGCTGGCGCTGAGCTGGCCGATGGTGCCCTGCAGGCGTTCCTCAAACAGGCCGGTGCGCAGGTCGAGGTCCATGACCGCATCGTCGGCGGCGGACTGCAGGCTCTGGCGGAAGCCGGCGCCCTTGTCGTCGAGCGACCGGTTGAGCGAGCTGAGGACGCTGTCGAGCGAGCCGGTGATGGTGCGCTCGCCGTCGGTCAGCGTGTCGTTGATTTCGCGGGTGCGCGACAGCAGCGTCTCGTTGAGCAGGCGCGTGCGCTCGGACAGCGCGGCGTTGAGCTTGTCGGTGCTGGCATCGAGCGTCGAGGCGCGGGTCTCGAAGTTCTTGAGGATCTCGTTGCCGCGATTGGCGAGCGTTGAGGTCAGCGTCTCCAGACGGTCGTCGAATTCCAGGGCCAGCGACGAGCCGGAATCGGTGAGCGCCTTCAGCAGCGTGTCGGTCTTTGCAGCGAGCAGCGAGCCGAGCGCTTCGCCGGCGGCATTCGAGCGCTCCGTCAGCACGGCAGCGCGGGTATCGATCATCGAGGCGAAGGCTTCGCCGGTGGTGGCGAGCCGGACGGCGATCTCTTCGGTGGCGAGCGACAGGTCTTCCTTCAGCTGGTCATGGGCGCCGACGATGGAAGAGCGGATGCGTTCTGCGTGGTTGACGATCGCGTCGCGCTCGGAGCCGAGCTCGTGGACGAGGCCGCGCACGCGCAGTTCGTTGTCGGCATAGCTGCGCTCGAGCGCGGTTACTTCGGAATGCACCAGCGTCTCAAGCTCGGTTGCCCGGGCAATGGTGCGCTCGATGCCCTCGTTCATCGCCGAGACTTCGCGGCGGACGGCCTGACCGACGGACATGATGCGCTCGGAGGCGATGGTTTCCGGTTCCGAGAGGCGCAGCGCCACTTCTGCCATGGAGCGGGCGGCATTGCGCAGGTCCTGGGCGCGGGCCATCATCACGGCGAAGGCGAAGAACAGCATGATCGGCACGAAGATGCCGATAAGGACGGCAAACAGGCCGGGCATGGCGAGCAGCGAGGCGACAGACGAAGCCTGCCACAGCTGGCTGCCGTAAAGCAGCTGGGCGAGACCAAGGCCGCAGAGCGCCCAGAGAACCGACACGATGCCGGCATTGCGGAGCGCCGAACGCATGGAGCCGCTTTCCAGCGAGCGGAGGATGGCGGAATTGGCGCGGCGGCCGCTGTCGTTGGCGGGCTCGAAGGTCGGCGATTTCGGCGCGGTGGTTTCCGCAGCCGGCGGACGGGGCGCTTCCGGCGGACGGGTCGGGCGCTGGGGTCTGGCGGTACGCTGGTCTGGCTTCTGTTGCACACGTGCCTCCCGGGGCGCAGCTGCAGGCCTGCCTCGAGACGCCGGCTGCTGCGGCTGCGGCTCGTCGTTGAAGTCGATCTTCAGTGCGTCTTCCAGTGCCTGGAAGGCGGTCTCGTCGATCGACTCGCTGTGCGGATTCTTAGCCATGCGGTTACGCCTCGTTACATACTCATCCGGCCAGTCGCTGTTTTCCGCCTTGCCGTCTGCAGCGAACTGTCGACCCGCCGTCCGGAGCCCGCCGGCATTGCTGCGGCACGATCCGGGCATTCCAAAGACCGGCTTTCTTCCTTGACCACGTGGTCATAAGAAAAGCTTACCGGCTACGCATTTGCCGGGAGAGCGTCATGCCCACACCGGTTTCAATCGTACTGTAGTGGCACATTCCCCGCGAAGACACAATTCGAGCCCCCGGAGGCTCATGGGGATGGCCCTCTTGTTAACAGATTTTAAACTCTGGCTGCCGCCGTTTTCCCTGATTCTGGCGGCGGTTACGCATCGTTAACCATGAATGCAGAAAGCCCGGGCAAACTGTGCCGAAATTTAACGCGATGTCGACCGGTACGCCTCAGGCTCGACCGAGGTGACAACACAAGGAACATCAGCATGGCAGCGGTCAGCATCGCTTTCGAAGCGCCCGAACAGGCGTCCGGCTCCCGTGCAGGGTCCGAGCGGCCGATCGACCTCGTGCATCTGGCGGTGCAGACGATGGGCGACAAGCTGCTGGAGGCCGAGGTGCTGCAACTGTTTACCCGACAGGCGCGGGCAGCGCTCGCCGAACTCTCATCCGGCTCGCCGAAAGCGGTGGTCGCGTCCGCACACCGGCTGAAGAGTGCCGCCAACGGCGTCGGTGCCTTCAAGGTGGCCGCGCATGCGCAGTCGCTGGAAAACGATCCGCAGGATGCGGTGGCCCGCGCAGCGCTCAGCGCCGCCGTCGTCGAAACCGAGAACTTCATCCTCAGGCTGTCGCGCTGAAGGTTAGACACAAGCGTTCGCAAGCGCCGGCGCGGCCCGTCGGCTCCGCTCGCCGGACGGTGGCGCAGACGGCCGGATGCATTGGAAACATTGACTGAGGCGGCGAATTGTCGGAAGACAGCGCCGCCTTTTTCCGTTATCCCGCAAGCTTCTCCCAGGATCCAGACATGACGAAACTGACCATCGTCGCCTTCGACGGCACGCGCTTCGACCTCGATGCGGAGCCCGGCTCCACAGTCATGGAGAATGCCGTGCGCAACTCCGTTCCCGGCATCGATGCCGAATGCGGCGGTGCCTGTGCCTGTGCCACCTGTCATGTCTACGTCGACGACGCCTGGACCGAGGCTGTCGGCGGGCCGCTGCCGATGGAAGAGGACATGCTGGATTTCGCCGTCGACGTGCGCCCGACCTCGCGCCTCTCCTGTCAGATCAAGGTGACGCCGGAGCTCGACGGGCTCGTGGTGCAGGTGCCCGAACGCCAGGGCTGACCGCCGTCCCGCCTGCCGGGATTCCGGCAAAAAAATAGCCTCGCTGCGCTTTCAAGCGTCGAGCGAGGCCGAGGCTGGCGTATCACCGACAGGCGAGGGAGGAGCGACCTGTGGCAAGACGATACGCCGGGAGGAGAACACGATACGCGCGGACTACGCCCAGAAGGGGGTGACACGCATCGGCGTGCCCTGAACTGAACGTCGTCCAGAATGTCCGGCTGCCGGGGGCTGCTGCCGTCCGGACGCCGCGCGGACCCTGGAACATCATGTTCCGGAAAAGGCGGTTGCCGCATGCGCCGCCTCGCATGCGGCAACGTCGCCTCTGGTCCGCCCGGAGTGTCAGAAATCCTGACCGCCGTCCGTAAGGCTGAATGTATGCGTATTTACTAAAATGCGCTATTCCGAGAAATCATCGATCATTGGCGAGGGGCGGCGCAAGCTCCGGGCGAGGCTGGCAACGTGTCGCCAGCCGGCTGAACCAGCCTCACTCGGTCGCGGCGGCGCGGTACTTGAGCAGCCGCATCATGCGCGCGTCAAAATTCTTCGACTCGACGATATCGAAGCGCAGCTGTTCCTTGTCATGCTCGTCGACGATGCGCCGCGTCGTTTCGCCGACGCGGGCCTCCAGCAAAGCGCAGGTGGCCTGCGGCCGCAACTGCTCCAGGCTCTGCTCCAGCTGGCGGGCATAGTTGCGGGCGATCTCGGCGTGGCGTTCCTCGTGGCGCTTGATGTCGGAGGACAGCGTGTCCCAGATCAGCCCAAGGCTGCCGGTGGCGGCGCGGCGGTTCTTCCAGCGCGGCAGGATGATCTTGGTCTTCAGGGTTACCTTGGTGCCGCCGATGGAGCAGCGCGCCGTGTCTTCCAGATAGGTGACTTCGCCGCCGAAGCTGATCTGCGTTGCGCCGGGATGGCGAAAGCCGCTGGCGCGGGTCATCGGACCGCGCCGCTCAAGCTCGCTGTCGAGATCCTCGGCGGTGCGGCCGCCGATCGAGAAGTAGGAATAGGTCTTGGTAATCAGCGGTGCGGGAGAGGCCAGACCTGGCGCCGCAAGCAGCAGCAGGGTTGCCCCGAGCAGAAATCGGGCGCGGCGGGCTGAGGACATTCTGGGCCTTGCGAGATTGAAGTTGGCTGAAGCTTGGGGCATAGCGCTTAGCATCGCAACAGGTCGTTGCGAAATTGTTCGTGAACGAGACGATTGGACCTCCGGTGATTCTCCCCAGCGGCAAGATTTGGCAGGTCGGCCACGGCAGACAGCTTTCGCTCGGACCGCAGGGTCACCTGATGGCGATCATCAACGTGACGCCGGATTCGTTTTCCGACGGCGGCCGTCACCAGGGCGTCGAAGAGGCGGTCTCGCATGCGCTGCGCTGCGTAGAGGAGGGGGCAGTGATCCTCGACATCGGCGGCGAATCGACGCGTCCCGGTGCGACGCCCGTCTCGCCGGAAGAGGAACAGGCGCGGGTTCTGCCGGTAATCGGCGCCCTGAGGGCCGCGACGGATGCGCTGATCTCCATCGACACCTATCGCGCCTCGACGGCGCAGCTGGCGGTCGAGGCGGGCGCCCATATCGTCAACGACGTCTACGGCCTGCGCCACGACCCGCAGATGGCGCAGGTGGTGGCGCAATCGGGGGCGGGGCTGGTGATGATGCACACCGGCCGCGGGCGCGAGGCGGAGAAGCTCGCCGACCTGATCGCCGACCAGCAGCTGTTCTTCAAAACGTCGCTGGCGCTTGCCGATGCGGCGGGCATTGCCCGTGATCGCATCGTGCTCGATCCAGGCTTCGGGTTTGCCAAGAATGCGACCGAGGATTTTTCGCTGATGGCGCGGTTCGAGGAGCTCCAGGCGCTCGGCCTGCCGCTTCTGGCCGGCACGTCGCGCAAGCGCTTCATCGGTTCCTCGACGGGCCGCGAAGCGCCGGATGCGCGCGACGTCGGAACCGCGGCGACGACGGCGCTGTTGCGGATCGGCGGGGCGGCGATCGTGCGCGTCCATGCGGTGCCTGCCAATCGCGATGCGCTGCGGATTGCCGATGCGGTGCTTGCGGCAGGCGCCAGGCCGGGAGAAAGCCATTGAAGACCTACCAGATCACGTTGAAGAACTGCGCCTTCTACGGACGCCACGGAGCGCTGGCGGAAGAATCGGTGCTTGGCCAGCGGTTCTTCATCGATGCCGAGCTGGAAGTACCGGCTGCATCGGCGCTGGCGGAGGACGATCTGACCGCCACCGTGCATTACGGCCATGCCTTCACCGTCATCGAGGATGTGGTGACGAAGACCCGGCGGGCGCTGATCGAGGCACTGGCGAACGACATCGCGCTGGCGCTGTGCGCCAAGTTCCCGCAGATCCGGCGGGCGGCGATCACCGTGCGCAAGCCGAGCGTGCCGATCCCAGGGATCCTCGACCATGTGGAGGTGCGTGTTGAGCATCGTCCCTGAGGCAGACAACCCGCGGACCTGGACACAGGCGGCCATCGGGCTTGGCGGCAATATCGGCGATCCGGCTGGCGCCATGGCCGAGGCGCTGACGATCTTCGACGGCCGCGCCGACTGTCGCGTCGACGCCGTCTCGAGGCTCTACCGGACGCCGCCCTGGGGCAAGACAGACCAGGCGGATTTCTTCAACAGCTGCGCGCTGATCTCGACCGGCCTTTCGGCCAAGGCGCTGCTCGATCTCTGCCTGTCGATCGAGCGCGGCATGAAGCGTGTGCGCGTCGAGCGCTGGGGACCGCGCACCATCGACATCGACGTCCTGACTTTCGGGGAGCAAGGGGAGATCCACGAGGAGGGTCTCGACGTTCCGCATCCGCGGATGACCGAGCGAGGCTTCGTGCTGATGCCGCTTGCCGACATTGCGCCGGATCTCAAGGTGCTGGGCAAAACGGTTTCGGCCTGGCTGAGCCAGGCCGATGTCTCGGGGATCGCCGTTGCGGATGCGGCGCGCGACTGGTGGCGCCGCTAGCCGATCTCGATCAAGGTTCGATCAGGGCTTGATGGATCCGACGGCGAGCTCGTCGGTATCACGCGTCAGGGCAAGGCCGATGACCGGCACCATCTGCTCCTCGACCTTCACCGAGATCGTGATGTTCATGACCGCGGGGTTCTGCATGCGGGCGATCATCACGCCGTTCAGCTTGGCGCGGTTGATGCCGACGACGATCTTGTCGCCGCTGACGGCGCCCGAGACGATGTCGAGACCCTTGCCTTCGGCGCCATCGAGGAACTTGCCCTTGTAGCCGCCGCCGGCCTGGCTGATGACAGCGGACATCGGCTGCTTGAAGACGCCGACGCGGCAGGTGCCGTCGAGCTTGATGCCGAGATCGGCGTCAGGCGTCGGTTCGCCGGTGAGGTTGCAGGTGAACTTGGTGCCCTTGTACTTGCCGGCTACGATCTCGCCCGGACCCTTCCAGGCGCCGGCTGCGGTCTCGAAAAACACCTTGTCGCGGGGCGCTGCATCGGCCTGCGGGGCGATGGCGGCAACGGCGAGGGCAGCGGCGGCGTACAGCCCGCCCTGCGGGAAAAAGAAGCGCGAGACCATTAAACTTTCCTTGGCGAGCGGCGTCCTGAATTGCGTTAACCATAGTCTCGCAGTGGTTAACGAGCCGTTTATTTTCGGTGGTTTCCGGGCCTTGCGCCCGGTTCAGGGCGTGCGATTTCCGGACGAGGCGATGTCGCCGATGAAGTCGCCGATGCCGGGCCGTCTGAGGGCGCGGAAGGGCAGCGGACGGCAGAGATCCATGGCCGCGATGCCGATGCGGGCGGTGAGCAGCCCGTTGATGACGCCCTCGCCGAGGCGTGCCGAAAGCTTTGCCGCAAGACCGTGGCCAAGCACCTGCTGGGCGATACCGTCGCCGACGGCGATCGAGCCGGTGACCGCCAGGTGGGCGATGACGTCGCGCAGCAGCCGCAGCAATCCGATCGTGCCGGGACGGCCCCCATAGAGTTCGGCCATGGCGCGCACCAGCCTTGTGACCTCGAACAGCACATAGGCGAGATCGACGACGGCGCGCGGGCTGACGGCGGTGACCACAGAGGTGCGCCGCGAAGCGCCGAGAATGAGGGCACGTGCCTGGCGGTCGAGCGGCGCCATGAGTTCGCACTCGGCAAGATCGAGAAGCTGCGGCGCGTCGATGATGTCGTCCTTCGTCGCATCCAGCGCCGCCCGGCCGCGGGCCGTCTCGGCCCGGTGCGACAGCAGGGTTTCCAGACGCGAGACGATCTGGCGCGCGGTCTTCGGACCCGAGGTCGCATCGATCGCCTCGGCCTCAGCCTTCAGCGACTGGACGGCGCCGAGCCGCATCAGCCCGACGATCTCGCGACCGACGACGATGGCAAGTGCGAGGACCGCCACGGCGAGAACGCCGACGGCTGTGTAGCCCAGCCAGTCGGCGCGCGAAAACAGATCGCGGACGATGGCATCGGCCCACAGCCAGAAGGCCAGCGACAGGAAGGCGGTGAAGGCACCGACGGCGAGCTTGCCGAACGAGAAGCGACGCTTGCGCGGCGTGGCGACCAGCGCCTCGGCCGCCGCCAGTTCCGGCGGTGTGATGAACGGATCGTCGGCATCTGCTGTCGGAATGATCCCGTCGTCGAATGCCCTTGGCGCACGCCGTACGGTTACCGGCGCATCGTCGCCGGACAGCTGGAAGACACCCGGACGGCGAGGCGTGGCCTGGGCCTGCGGCGGTTCGCGGTCGTCATTGGTCATCGATCGCTCCTCATGCGAGCCGGTCTCCGAACAGGAACTGCAGGGCGCGGTCGAGGCGGATATGCGGCACCGAAAGCGTCACGTTGCCGGCCTCGTCGATGTCCGGCGGACGGAATCGGACGATATTCAGGTGGGGTAGCGCGGGATCTTCAGAAACAGAGTCCGGACCTTGAAAAAGAGAATCCGGTTTCTCCGGCAAGTCCCCGGGAAATATCGCTGTTCGGCGTTTGCCGTCGAAGATTTCGCCGTCGATCCTCTCGCCCGCCATCGGCGTGCCGGTGATCACCGGCAGCGTTTCGCCATCCTGACGCACCGTTGCCTCGCGGGTGGCGCGAACGGAGGCGATGGCCATCACCTCGATGCCGGCGCCGGACATGCCGATGCGCTGGATGGCGCGGTCGACGAGGCGGCGGGTGAGCGCTTCGAGACGGTCGTGGCTCTCGTGATGCAGGTGGTCGGCCTTGGTGGCGGCGACCAGCACCTTGTCGATCCGCCGGCCGAGCAGCGACGACAGCAGTGAATTGGTGCCGGGGCGGAAGCAGGCCAGCACGTCGGCCAGGGCCCGCTCAAGATCCTGGACCGCCTCCGGGCCGCGGTTCAGCGCCTGCAGCGCATCGATCAGCACGATCTGCCGGTCGAGGCGGGCAAAATGTTCGCGGAAGAAGGGTTTGACGACGACCGACTTGTAAGCCTCGAAGCGGCGCTCCATCATCGCCCCGAGCGTGCCGCGTTCGAGGCGGCCGTCGGGAAGGTCGGGGATCGGCGCGAAGGTGAGCGCCGGCGAGCCTTCGAGGTCGCCGGGCATCAGGAAGCGGCCGGGCGGCAGCGTCGACAGTGACCGCTCGTCCGACTTGCAGGCCTTGAGATAGGCGGCAAACGCTTCTGACAGGCGGCGGGCGGTCATCTCGTCGGCGGGAGCTGCCGGATCCATGCTGTCGGCCAAAGCCAGCCAGTCGCGTGCCAGTTCGCGACGGATGCCGGTGCGGGCAAGGGCGACGGTCGCGGCGCTGAAGGTGCGGAAATCCTGGCCGAGCAGCGGCAGGTCGAGGAGCCATTCGCCCGGATAGTCAACGATGTCGATCGACAGCTTGCCGGCCGAAAACATCCGCCCCCAGCCGCTGGCGCTCTGGTAGTCGAGCGTCAGGCGGAGCTGGGAAATGGCGCGGGTCGAATCGGGCCAGATCCGGTCACGCACCAGCGCCTGGATATGGTCCTCGTACTGGAAGCGGGGGATCTGGTCGTCCGGCTGCGGCTCCAGACGCGCGGCCGACACCCGGCCCGAGCGCACCGCTTCGAACAGCGGCAGGCGCCCGCCATGCAGGAGATTGTGGACGAGCGACGAGATGAACACCGTCTTGCCGGCCCGCGACAGGCCGGTGACGCCGAGCCGGACCGTCGGATTGACGAGGCCCGACGCGCGGTCGGTGAGGTTGTCGAACGCGATGAGCGCGTCGTCCTTGAAGGTGGTGAGGGATGGCGGCAAGGCAAAGACCCGTTGATGTCGTTCCTGCCTATATAGACACCGCATCCGGTTGCAAAAGGGAAGGGCGACCGGGAATGGCGCCGTGCCGCGCTCAGCCCTTGAGGAAATCGCTGAGCAGCCAGGTGCCGGCGGCGGCTGCAACCGTGCCGCCGTGGTCGAGAACCGCAAGTCCTGCCGTCGGATAGCCGGCCGGAATGGCGGCAGCGGTCCGGTCGTCGCCGAGCAGCGCCTGCAGAACCTCTTCCATGCGCGGGTTGTGACCGATCAGCATGACGCTCTCTGCCTGCTTCTGGGTGGAAAGAACCTCGAGATAGGTCTCGACGCCGCCGTTGTAGAGTTCGTCGATGAACAGCATTCCGCACTCCTCGCCGAAGGCGCGGCGCGCGGCGTCGGCCGTCTGGCGACAGCGCAGCGCCGTCGATGACAGCACCAGATCGGGCCGGTAGCGGCGGTCGGCGGCAAGCGACGTGACGATCTCGGCTTCGGCGAAGCCGTGCTCGTCGAGCGGGCGGTCGAAGTCGCGCCCGCCGGGTTCGGCCCAGGCCGAGCGGGCATGGCGCATGAGCAGGATGCGGGACGGCTGCGGCTCGACGGTTATCATGTGATTTTCGCGCTGGGTGACCGGAGGATGTCGAGTAGCCTGATGCCGGGCGCCGCGTCAACACTCCCGTTACGGGCAGTCGGACCGCCACCAAATCCCAAGGGTGGAAAACGCCGTTGCTCTGCGTTTCCAGAAACCGCTTAAAGATTAGTCGCTTAGCTGAAATTTATGTCAATTTTAAAAATGCCTTATAAACACGCGTCAGGCTTGAATCGTCCCCTTAACTTGGAGTATAGGACGCCGCGTGAGAGCTGTTCTTCAGGAGAATTGCGTTGAGTGAGAAGATCGACCTTAGCAGCTACATCCTCTCGGAAGATGATGAGTTCATGAATGCCAGCCAGCGGGCATATTTCCGAGCCAAGCTCATCGCCTGGAAAAACGACATCTTGAGAGAAGCGCGCGAGACGCTTGGGCACCTCGCCGAAGAAAGCGCCAATCATCCGGATCTCGCCGACCGGGCATCTTCCGAAACCGACAGAGCCATCGAACTGCGGGCCCGCGACCGGCAGCGCAAGCTGATCTCCAAGATCGACTCCGCCCTGCAGCGCATCGAGGACGGCACCTACGGTTACTGCGAAGAGACCGGCGAGCCGATCGGCTTGCGACGGCTCGACGCGCGGCCGATCGCCACCCTGTCGATCGAGGCCCAGGAGCGCCACGAGCGACGTGAAAAAGTCTACCGGGACGAATGATCCCGACCGGGCAAGGCGCTTTCCGCGGAAGGCGCCTTTTTTGTTTGCAGCAGAGGCTTGTCCGCAGGCGAGCTGCGACGTCCTCTCCTGCCTGACCCGTGACCGAGCGGCCGGGCAGAGCAACACGCTCCGCCCGTTGCCAGGTGCTAGCGATCGTTGCGGTTCACCGACATTTCGCCGAATATGCGGGCGATCTCCGTCTGCAGCGACGGATCGGGCGTCGCACCGGTGACGCGCGGCTGAGCCGGATCCCGCGGCGGCAGGGCCGGGACGGAGGTTGCCGGCTCGGCACCGTCCCGTTCCAGAGCCAGATTGTTGGCCATTTCCTCTTCCAGGATCCGATCGAAATCGCTGCCGAGCGGGCGCGAGGACGCCGGCGAGACGGGCGCCTGCGGCGGCTGCGGGTTCGCAACGATTGCCGGCGCAGCTGCAGCCGGTGTGGTGATTTCGAACGGTACGGGCGACGGGATCGATGCGGCGGGGGCTGGAGCCTGCGGCGTCGGATGGAAGACCCGCTGACGGGCGGCGTCGAGCGCGTCGGTTGCTGCGCCGATATCCGGGGCGGCGTTTTCCGTCTGTCGACGCTCGGCGGCCGGGAAGACCGGCGCGCTGACGGGAGTGACGGAGATTGGCGCTGCGGACATAGGGGCTGCGGACATAGGTGATGTGGGCGTGGGCGCGGCAGGCTCGGGAAGGACTTCCGGGGCCGGCGGCTCGACAGGACGAACGGTCTGCGCAGGCTGCGGCTGCGGCGTAGGCGGCATGTCTCGCACCGGCGCCTCGGCAGTCACCTGCGGCGCTGCGGGCTCGGCCATCTGGCGTTCGACCGGAGGTGTCGCGACAGGTCGCTGGGCTGCAGTCCGCTCCGGAAGGGGGCGCTCGGGGATGGGACGCTGGGCAGTCGGCCGGGCGCTGACCGGGCGTTCGACCGCAGTTTCTGCCGCCGGCTGTGGCGCAACGGCTGCAACAGGCTCGGCTGCCGGCGAACGGGCGACGGTCGCTGATGGCAGGCGCTCGCCCGCGGAAGAAATCTGGCGCGGTGGCGCCTGAAGCCGTGGCTCGGCCGGCGTCTCGTCGGAAAGGCTTGTCGTCTCGCCCCGCGGCTCCGCGTAGCCGACGGTCTGCAGCCCCTGGGGCCGAATGCCGCTTTCGATGACGACATCCGTCGGGCCGCCGATCATCACCAGATGTTCGACGTCGTCGCGGCGCACCAGGACGATCCGCCGGCGCGCATCGACGGCAGCTGCATCGAGCACCTGCAGGCGCGGCTGGCGGTTCTTGCCGCCACGCAGGAACGGCGAGGGGCCGCTGCGCCGGCGCAGCATCAGAAGCACGGCGACGAGGCAGAGAAAGCCGAGGCCGACGCCACCGACCGCGATGAACAGGCGGCCGCCGTAGTCGCTCATCAATTCCTCGATCATGCCCTGCTTCTCCTTGGTTGCCTGTTGCCCGACCACCGGGAGGCTTGGACGTCGAGGCGGTTTACCAAACCGCCAGATCATGGTGCCGACGGCAGGCCATCGGCGGTCACCGGCATGCACCCGGCAGCCTAGGCAAGTCGCAAGCCCGCGGCAAGCCGGCCCGCCGATACAGTCTGCCCCCGACAGGTTTCGTCGCCTGCCGCACCCGGCAATGGCGAATATGGAGAGGGGCGGCAGTTGAGCAATAGGAATATGAATGTCTTCAACGGCTTTCTGCGGCTCGACGCTTTTTGACGGAGCTTCAACTTGCTATGGAAGACGTCAGGAACGATTCCGGGGCCGTCACTGAACGACAGGTCGAAGTGCGAGGTGTAATGTCGAAAGCGCAGCCGGCCGCCAGTTACGACGCGCCGCTGGTGGACAGCGGCAGGCGGAGTGGCACAGTCTTGCGCCTGCTCCTGCTGGCGCTGGTGCTGGTCGGCGTGTCGATCGCCTTCGTGGTATTCAAGGACGCGATGGACAACGAACTGGTGCTGGGCGTGCTCGGCGTGCTGGCAATGGTCGGCATCTTCTTCATCGTTTCGTCGATCATCGGGCTTGTGGAAGTGATGCCGCAATCGCGCTCCGACGAGTTTGCCGCAAGCTACCTGGCCGGCCATCCGGACGGCATCCTGGTGACCGACGAGCGCAGCCGCATTCTTTACGCCAATGCCGCCTATGGCCGGCTGACCGGTGCGACGAAGGCGGCCAACGCCCAGTCGCTGGAAGCCCTCTTGTCGAAGAACCGCGAAGCGACCGAAGCGCTTTACCGCTTGACCGCAGCACTGCGCGAAGGCCGCGAGGGGCACGAGGAATTCCGCCTGCTGAAGCCGCTCGGCCGCGCCTCGGCCAGCGGATCCGGTGCCCACTGGTACCGCCTGAAGGCGCGCATCCTCACCTCGCCGACGCAAAAGACGCCGCATGACGTGTGGCAGATCGCCGACATCACCTCGGAGCGCGAGGACCAGGAGCGGTTCTTCCGCGAGCTGCAGAACGCCATCGACTATCTCGACCATGCGCCGGCCGGCTTCTTCTCGGCGGGCAAGAAGGGCGAGCTGTTCTACCTCAATGCGACGCTTGCCGAATGGCTGGGCCTCGACCTCACCAAGTTCGTGCCGGGATCGATGACGATTTCCGACATGGTGGCCGGCGAGGGCATGGCGCTGATCCAGTCGGTGCAGGCAGGCCCCGGCCAGACGCGCACCGAAACGCTGGATCTCGACCTGCGCCGCAGCAACGGCCAGAGCCTGCCGGTGCGCCTCGTCCACAGCGTCTCGTCGATGCGCGACGGCGCGCCGGGCGAAAGCCGGACGATCGTTCTCGGCCGGCCGAAGGGCGAGGGCGCCGACCAGTCGGCCTCGGCGATGCGCTTCACGCGGTTCTTCAACAACACGCCGATGGCGATCGCCTCGATCGGCGGCGACGGCAAGATCCTGCGCATCAACGCACCATTCCTCCGGCTGTTTGCCGGCGTGGTATCTCGCGACGATGTGGAGGCCGGCGCGACGCTGGACGCCATCGTCAACGAGCAGGCGCGTGGCGACCTGGAGCGGGCGCTGGCGGCGGCCAAGGACCGCCAGGGCGACATCGCGCCGATCGACTGCCGGCACCCGGGCGACGAGAACCGCCATGTGCGCTTCTACGTTAATGCGGTGATCGACGAGAGCGACGAGGCGCCGGAAGAGGTGGCGATCGTCTACGCCGTGGAGACGACCGAGCAGAAAGAGCTCGAGACGCAGATGGCGCAGACGCAGAAGATGAATGCGGTCGGCACGCTGGCCGGCGGCATCGCCCACGATTTCAACAACGTGCTGACCGCCATCCTGCTGTCCTCCGACCACCTGCTGCTGCAGGCGCGGCCTTCGGACGCCAGCTTCGCCGACCTTATGGAGATCAAGCGCAACGCCAACCGCGCCGCGGTACTGGTGCGCCAGCTGCTGGCGTTCTCGCGCAAGCAGACGATGCGGCCGGCGGTGCTGAACCTCACCGACGTGGTGGGCGACCTCAGGATGCTGGTCGACCGGCTGATCTCGGGCACCAATGTCAAGCTCGACGTCGATTACGGACGTGATCTCTGGCCGGTGCGCACCGACCTGTCGCAGTTCGAGCAGGTGCTGATCAACCTTTGCGTCAACGCCCGCGATGCGATGCCGCAGGGCGGCCAGATCCGCATCCGCACCCGCAACGTGACCGGCGCCGAGGCTGCGGCATTTGCCGGCGCGCGGCTGCCGGCCGACGATTTCGTCATGGTCGAAGTGGCCGACAGCGGCACCGGCATTCCGCCGGAGATCATGGACAAGATCTTCGAGCCGTTCTTCACCACCAAGGAGGTCGGCAAGGGCACCGGTCTCGGCCTGTCGATGGTCTATGGCATCGTCAAGCAGTCGGGCGGCTACATCTATCCGGAATCGGAAGTCGGCAAGGGCACGACGTTCCGGGTATTCCTGCCGCGCCACATTCCCGAGATCGTGCCGACGCCGGAACCGGGCAGCCCGGGCTCGGCCAGCGCCGACGTCGCGGCACAGCCGAAGATCGCCTCGGCCCCGGCCGAAGACGTCGATCTCACCGGCAACTCGGCGGTCGTGCTGCTTGTCGAGGACGAGGAGGCGGTGCGCCGCGGCGGCAAGCGGATGCTTGAAACCCGCGGCTATACCGTGCACGAGGCAGGCTCCGGCACCGAGGCGCTGGAGATCATGGAGGAGCTCGAGGGCAAGGTCGACATCGTCGTGTCCGACGTGGTGATGCCGGAAATGGACGGGCCGTCGCTGCTTAAGGAGCTGCGCAAGACCTATCCCGACCTCAAGTTCATCTTCGTTTCCGGCTATGCAGAGGACGCATTTGCGCGCAACCTGCCGGCGGATGCCAAGTTCGGCTTCCTGCCCAAGCCGTTCTCGCTGAAGCAGCTGGCGGTGGCGGTGCGCGAGATGCTCGACCGGCAGGACTGATGCGGCAGACGTGCACGCCCGGGACGGGACTAAACAGGCGTTGAGCTGGCGTTCCGCACAGGCCGGAACGCAAAGCGAACGCTCAGGCGATCATGGAAGAGAAACAACGGCATGAGCCCTCTTGCATGATGAGAACAAAAAGTGTACATACTGATCACCGGCTGCTGGATTGCTAGGGCCGCTGCGATAACCTAAAGGTGGGATCAGATGGCACAGAATTCATTGCGGCTCGTAGAGGAAAAATCGGTGGACAAAAGCAAGGCGCTGGAAGCGGCACTCTCTCAGATCGAACGGTCCTTCGGCAAGGGCTCGATCATGAAGCTGGGCGCAAACGAGAGCGTGGTCGAAATCGAGACAGTATCGACGGGCTCGCTGGGGCTCGACATCGCGCTCGGCGTCGGCGGCCTGCCCAAGGGCCGGATCATCGAGATCTATGGTCCGGAAAGCTCGGGCAAGACGACGCTGGCGCTGCAGACGATCGCCGAAGCCCAGAAGAAGGGCGGCATCTGCGCCTTCGTCGATGCCGAACATGCGCTCGATCCGATCTATGCCCGCAAGCTCGGCGTCGACCTGCAGAACCTTCTGATTTCGCAGCCGGACACCGGCGAGCAGGCGCTCGAGATCACCGACACGCTGGTGCGCTCCGGCGCCGTTGACGTGCTGGTCGTCGATTCGGTCGCGGCGCTGACGCCGCGCGCCGAAATCGAAGGCGAGATGGGCGACAGCCTGCCCGGCCTGCAGGCGCGTCTGATGAGCCAGGCGCTGCGTAAGCTGACCGCGTCGATCTCGAAGTCGAAGACCATGGTCATCTTCATCAACCAGATCCGCATGAAGATCGGCGTGATGTTCGGCTCGCCGGAAACCACGACCGGCGGCAATGCGCTGAAGTTCTACGCCTCGGTGCGCCTCGACATCCGCCGCATCGGCGCGGTGAAGGAACGCGAGGAAGTGGTCGGCAACCAGACCCGCGTGAAGGTGGTCAAGAACAAGATGGCGCCGCCCTTCAAGCAGGTGGAATTCGACATCATGTACGGCGAAGGCGTCTCCAAGACGGGTGAACTGGTCGATCTGGGCGTCAAGGCCGGGATCGTCGAGAAATCCGGTGCCTGGTTCTCCTACAACAGCCAGCGGCTTGGTCAGGGGCGCGAGAATTCCAAGAATTTCCTGCGCGACAACCCGGAGCTGGCCAACGAGATCGAACTGGCGCTGCGCCAGAACGCCGGCCTGATCGCCGAGCGGTTCCTGGAAAACGGTGGGCCGGACGCCAATGACGGCGACGGTGAACCGGACGCCTGATCCGATCCGCAACAGTCCTGAAATTCAAGCCGGCCGCATATCGCTGAAATGATATGCGGCCGGTTTTGCGTCGTGCTGGACAGGGTTCGGCTGGAACGGTAAAAGCCAGTGGTTTTTGGGACGAAGACCGCGTTCGAGGCGGCTTAGA
Organism: Rhizobium sp. SAFR-030; assembly: GCF_059415005.1. Lineage (NCBI taxonomy): Bacteria > Pseudomonadati > Pseudomonadota > Alphaproteobacteria > Hyphomicrobiales > Rhizobiaceae > Rhizobium > Rhizobium sp. SAFR-030. The sequence continues at coordinate 503,326 of NZ_JBPFDO010000003.1, forward strand.
AGGGCATGGCATGAGTGGCGTGAATGAAATCCGGTCGACCTTCCTCGACTACTTCCGGAAGAACGGTCACGAGGTCGTGTCGTCGAGCCCGCTGGTGCCGCGCAACGACCCGACGCTGATGTTCACCAATGCCGGCATGGTGCAGTTCAAGAACGTCTTTACCGGGCTCGAAAGCCGTCCCTATTCGACCGCCACCACCTCGCAGAAATGCGTGCGCGCCGGCGGCAAGCACAACGACCTCGACAATGTCGGCTATACCGCCCGCCACCTGACCTTCTTCGAGATGCTCGGCAACTTCTCGTTCGGCGACTACTTCAAGGAGCAGGCGATCGAGTTTGCCTGGAACCTCGTCAACAAGGGGTTCGACCTGCCGAAGGACCGGCTGCTGGTCACCGTCTATGCCGACGACGAGGAGGCGGCGACGCTGTGGAAGAAGATCGCCGGCTTTTCCGACGACAAGATCATCCGCATCGCCACCTCCGACAATTTCTGGCAGATGGGCGATACCGGCCCCTGCGGTCCGTGCTCGGAAATCTTCATCGACCAGGGTGAGCATGTCTGGGGCGGGCCTCCCGGCTCGCCGGAAGAGGATGGCGACAGGTTCCTGGAATTCTGGAACCTCGTCTTCATGCAGTTCGACCAGACGGCGCCGGGCGAGCGCACGCCGCTGCCGCGTCCGTCGATCGATACCGGCATGGGGCTGGAGCGCATGGCCTGCATCCTGCAGGGCGTGCACAGCGTCTTCGATACCGACCTGTTCCGCACCCTGATCGGCGCCACCGAGGAGGTCGTCGGCGTCAAGGCCGAGGGCGACCAGGCGGCAAGCTTCCGGGTCATCGCCGACCATCTGCGCTCGTCTGCGTTCCTGATCGCCGACGGCGTGCTGCCGTCGAATGAAGGCCGCGGCTACGTGCTGCGCCGGATCATGCGCCGCGCCATGCGCCACATGCAGCTGCTCGGCGCCCGCGAGCCGCTGATGTACCGGCTCTTGCCGTCGCTGGTGTCCGAGATGGGTCGCGCCTATCCGGAACTGCTGCGTGCCGAGGCGCTGATCTCCGAAACGCTGAAGCTCGAGGAAGGCAAGTTCCGCACGACGCTGTCGCGCGGCCTGTCGCTGCTGTCGGATGCGACCGATACGCTGACCAACGGCGATTCGCTGGATGGCGAGACGGCCTTCAAGCTCTACGACACCTATGGCTTTCCGCTCGACCTGACGCAGGACGCCCTGCGCGCCCGCGGCATCGGCGTCGACCTCACCGGCTTCAACGACGCGATGCAGCGCCAGAAGGCCGAAGCACGCGCCAGCTGGTCGGGCTCCGGCGACAAGGCGACCGAGACGGTGTGGTTCGAGCTCAAGGAAAAGTTCGGCGCCACCGAATTCCTCGGCTACGACACCGAGACCGCCGAGGGCGTGATCCAGGCGATCGTGCGCGATGGCGCGGTGGTCGACAGCGCGTCTGCCGGCGAGACGGTCCAGGTGATCGTGAACCAGACGCCGTTCTACGGCGAGTCGGGTGGCCAGATGGGCGATACAGGCATCATTCGCGGCGATACGGCAACGCTTTCGATCACCGATACGGTGAAGAAGGGCGAGGGTCTGTTCGTCCATCAGGCGACGGTGTCGGAAGGCTCGCTGAAAACCGGCGATGCGGTGGCTCTCGAGGTCGATCATGCGCGCCGGTCGCGGCTGCGCGCCAACCATTCGGCGACCCACCTGCTGCATGAGGCGCTGCGCGAAGTGCTCGGCACGCATGTCGCCCAGAAGGGCTCGCTCGTGGCACCGGAGCGGCTGCGCTTCGACGTGTCGCATCCGAAGCCGATGAGCGCCGAGGAATTGCAGAAGGTCGAGGAGATGGCCAACGCCATCATCCTGCAGAACGCTCCGGTCTCGACGCGGTTGATGAGTGTCGACGACGCGATTGCCGAGGGCGCGATGGCGCTGTTTGGCGAAAAATACGGCGACGAGGTGCGCGTCGTGTCGATGGGCACCGGCATCGACGGCGCCAAGGCCGGCAAGCCCTACTCGGTCGAACTCTGCGGCGGGACGCATGTCCGCTCCACCGGCGATATCGGCCTGGTGCGCATTCTCGGTGAAAGCGCCGTCGGTTCGGGCGTGCGTCGCGTCGAGGCGGTTACGGCTGCCGGCGCACGCGCTTATCTCGCCGAACAGGACGAGCGGGTAAAGGCGCTGGCCGGTGTGCTGAAGGTGCAGCCGACGGAGCTCGTGTCGCGCGTCGAGGCGCTGATGGACGAGCGCAAGAAGCTTGAAAAGGAACTGACGGATGCCCGCCGCAAGCTCGCCATGGGCGGAGCGCAGGGCGCACCGGCCGTCGAGGCGCGGGATGTCGGCGGCGTCCGCTTCCTCGGCAAGGCGGTCTCGGGCGTCGATGCGAAGGACCTCAAGGGCCTCGTCGACGAGGCAAAGACCGGGCTGGGGTCGGGCGTCGTGCTGCTGATCGCGGTTGCCGAAGACGGCAAGGCGAGCGCGGTCGTCGGCGTGACCGAGGACCTGACGGAGCGGATGAGCGCCGTCGATCTGGTGCGCGTCGCATCCGGCGCGCTTGGCGGCAAGGGCGGCGGTGGCCGGCCGGACATGGCGCAGGCCGGCGGTCCGGACGGCTCGAAGGCCGACGAGGCGATCGAGGCGGTGGCCGCGGCCATCGCGGCCTGACCTCTCCGTGATATCAATGGGTGCCGTGGCCGTTGCGGCGGCGGCACCGATAACACCCTCGCAACCACCCGCAAGGAGAGCGACGTGACGCTGGCGGCACCGATCGAGGCGATGGACGACCTGCCGGACGAGGGAGACGGTTTCCTCCACGGCCTGTTTGCCCATGCGCCGCAGACCACCGCCTTCAACAAGCTGCGCAAGCGGCTGTTGCGCCAGGTGCGCCAGGCGCTCGACGATTTCGGCATGCTGAACGGTCAGAAGCGCTGGCTGATCGGGCTGTCGGGCGGCAAGGACAGCTATTCGCTGCTGGCGCTGCTGATGGACCTGCAGTGGCGCGGTCTGCTGCCGGTGGAACTGGTCGCCTGCAATCTCGACCAGGGGCAGCCGAATTTTCCAAAGCACGTGCTGCCGGATTACCTGTCGTCGATCGGCGTCAAGCACCGGATCGAGTACCGGGACACCTATTCGATCGTCAAGGAGAAGGTGCCTGAGGGCGCGACCTACTGCGCGCTCTGCTCGCGGCTGCGCCGCGGCAATCTCTACCGGGTGGCGCGCGAGGAGAACTGCGACGCGCTGGTGCTCGGCCATCACCGCGACGACATTCTCGAGACCTTCTTCATGAACCTCTTCCACGGCGGCCGGCTGGCCGGCATGCCCGCCAAGCTGCTGAACGACGAGGGCGACCTGATGGTGCTGCGGCCGCTTGCCTACTGCGCCGAGGAAGACCTCATCAAGTTCTCCGCCGCCATGCAGTTTCCGATCATCCCCTGCGACCTCTGCGGCTCGCAGGACGGCCTGCAGCGCAATGCCATGAAGCAGATGCTGTCGACCATGGAAACGCAGATGCCCGGCCGCAAGGACCGCATGCTGCGGGCGCTCGGCCATGCCAACCCGTCCCACCTTCTCGATCCGGCGCTGTTCGATTTCGCCGGGCTGGTTGCCGCTCCCAAAGCTTGAGGTCTTCTCCGATGTCGATTGATGTAACGGCGCTTGCCGACGTGCTGCGGCGCGCCGCAAAGGCCGAAATCCTGCCGCGCTTCCGGCGCCTCAATGCCGGCGACGTGCGCGCCAAGTCGGAAGCCACGGACCTGGTGACCGAAGCCGACGTCGAAGCCGAACGGATGATCCGCAGCGAACTCGAACGGCTTGCACCGCAGGCGCTGTTCGTCGGCGAGGAATCGGTTGCCGCCGATCCGGACCTCCTGCACAGGATCGGCGGTGCGGAACTGGCGGTGATCGTCGATCCTGTCGACGGCACCTTCAACTTTGCCTCCGGCATTCCGGCATTCCGGCCTTCGGCGTTATGGCCTCGGTCGTCTACAAGGGCGAGGCCGTCGCCGGCATCATCTACGATCCGATGGGCGACGACTGGGTGATGGCGGAGAAGGGGAGCGGTGCCTTCCTGCGCCGCCCGGACGGCGACGCACAGCGGCTTGCGGTAGCCGGTGCCAAGCCGCTCGAGGCGATGATCGGCATGGCATCGGTCGGCTATTTCTTTGGCGAGCAGCGCCAGAAGATCCTGTCCAATCTTGCCAAGGTGCGGATGTTTGCCTGCTATCGCTGTGCGGCGCAGGAGTACCGGACGCTTGCCGGCGGTCACGTGGATTTCGCGCTCTACAACAAGCTGATGCCGTGGGATCACCTGGCCGGCACGCTGATCGTCCAGGAGGCCGGCGGTCATGCGGCCCGCTTCGACGGCAGCGCCTATCGGCCGACGGATGTCGATGGCGGGCTGCTGGTCGCGACCGACCCGGATAGCTGGCAGGTGCTGCGCCGCGAGATCATCGGCTGACACGGTTGCCGTTTCCTGAATGCAAAAAGCCCCGGCGGTGAACACCCGCCGGGGCTTTTTTTGTCGGGATGTGGCGGAAGATCAGGCGCGCGGATTGTGCGGCTGGAAGAGCTTGCCCTTCTCGGCGATCAGCACGAAGACCAGGCCGATGACGCCGACGGAACAGAAGCCGAGCACCATCGGGAAGGCCGTTCCATCGAAAGCCTGGCCGATGACCGCGCCGATGGCCGCGCCGCCGACCGTGCTCATGAAGCCGAGGACGGACGAGGCCGTGCCTGCCACGTGGCCGAGCGGCTCCATGGCCAGCGAGTTGAAGTTGGCGCCGATCCAGCCGAACTGGAACATCGCAAGGCCGAAGAACGACAGGAACAGCAGGAAGGGCATCGGCTGCGGGCCGAGCACCTGAACCAGCATCCATACGGCGGTGACGAGGATAAAGCCGAGCAGCGATGCGTGCGACAGGCGGCGCATGCCGAAGCGGCCGACGAGGCGCGAGTTGATGAACGAGGCCAGCGACATGAAGGCGGCAACCGCGGCAAAGGCGACCGGGAACCAAGCACCGAGCCCATAGACGCCGACATAGATCTGCTGCGCCGAGTTGATGAAGCCGAACAGCGCGCCGAAGATGAAGGTGGCGGCCAGCGTGTAGCAGAGCGCCACACGGTTGGTGAGGACGATGCGGAAGCCGGCGATCACCGACTTGACGGTGAGCGGCCGGACATCCTCCGGTGCCAGCGTTTCCGGCAGGCGCATGGTCATCCAGACGAGGATGGCGCCGGCCATGACGCCGATGAACAGGAAGATCATGTGCCAGTTGCCGCCGAGCATGATCAGCTGCCCGGTGCCGGGCGCGATGATCGGCACGATCATGAAGACCATCATGATCAGTGACATGACCTCGGCCATGGCGCGGCCGCCGAACACGTCGCGGACGATCGACACGGTAATGACGCGGGTGGATGCGGCGCCGGCACCCTGCAGGAAGCGCAGCGCGAGGAGGCCGCCGAAGCTCGGCACGGCGACGATCGCCAGTGCGCAGAGAATGTAGATGACGAGGCCGACGATCATCGGTGCGCGGCGTCCGAAGCGATCCGAGATCGGCCCGTAAACGAGCTGCGCAAAACCGAAGCCGAAGAGGTAGGAGGAGACGATGAACTGCCGGTCATTGACGGCCTCGACGTTCAGTGCCGCACCGATGTCCTGCAGGGCGGGGAGCATGATGTCGATGGCGAGCGCGTTGAGCGCCATCAGCATGGCCATCATGGCAATGAATTCGAACTTGCCCATGCCCTTGAGCCGGGCTGGCGCCGTAGTGGATGCGGAAGTCACAATCACGATTCCTGGAAAAAATGCAAAGGCGCCGCGGGAGCGCGGCGCCTCGATCCGAACGATCATGGCCGGGGGGACCGGCCGACGGGCCGATCAGGCAGCGCCGCGGACGGCGACACCCTGTTCCTGAAGATGGGTCTGGAGTTCGCCGGACTGGAACATCTCGCGGACGATATCGCAGCCGCCGACGAATTCGCCCTTGACGTAGAGCTGCGGAATGGTCGGCCAGTTGGAGTAGTCCTTGATGCCCTGGCGGATTTCCTGGTCGGCAAGAACGTTGACGCCCTTGTAGTCGACGCCGAGGTAATCGAGGATCTGGACGACCTGACCCGAAAACCCACACTGCGGGAACTGCGGGGTGCCCTTGAGGAAGAGCACGACATCGTTGCCCTTCACTTCGCCTTCGATCAAATCATGAATTCCGCTCATGGCTGCATCCTCTCTATTCGGGTCCAAGGTCCGAACGCTATTGAGCCTTAGATAACATGCGCGACGTCAAATTCCAGCCGTTGCGCGTGATGAATGCGATCAATTCCGCTGATAGGCGCCATGCGTGGCGCGGCCTGCCGAGCCTGAAGCTATTCCGGCGCCGAGGTCTGCAGTGCAAGCGCATGCAGCACGCCACCCATATTGCCCTTCAGCGCCTCGTAGACCATCTGGTGCTGCTGCACGCGGCTCTTGCCGCGGAACGCTTCCGCCACGACCTCGGCGGCGTAGTGATCGCCATCGCCGGCGAGATCGCGGATCGTGACTTTGGCATCCGGGATCCCGGCCTTGATCATGTCTTCGATTTCACCGGGGTGCATGGGCATGGGGTTTTCCTTCCGTATCATCAATGCAGCCGCGTGACTGTCGGCGGCTTTCGGCCAGAGTGCCAAAAACCGCCGGATTGTCAAAGCGGCAGGCGGTCGTCTCAGGCCATAAAGCTGGGGAACCAGCTCTCGTGGGCGTTCACCAGATCGACAACCGCGACATCGACGAGATCGTCGATCACCAGACGTTCGCCGCCGACGGTGCCCAGCGTGCGGAACGGCACGCCGGCCGATTCGGCCGAGGCGCAGACGAAGTTGGACAGATCCGCCGGGACGGCGACGACGTAGCGGGCCTGGTCCTCGCCGAACAGCAGCGCATGCGGCTGGCCCCTGCAATCGCGCAGCGACAGCGTGGCGCCCTTCAGCGAGGCCATCGCCATTTCGGCAAGTGCCAGTCCGAGGCCGCCCGAGGAAATGTCGTGGCAGGCGGTGACCTGGCCGCTGCGGATGATGCCGCGGACGAAATCGCCGTGACGGCGTTCGGCGGCAAGATCGACCACGGGTGCCGGACCGCCCGTCGAGCCGATGATGTCGCGCAGGTAGATGCTCGAGCCGAGATGGCTGCCGTCGGTACCGATCATCACCAGCACGTCGCCGGTCTTTGCGGTGCCGATGCGGGCCATCTTCGACCAGTCTGGCAGCAGCCCGACGCCGGCGATGGTCGGGGTCGGCAGGATCGCGACGCCATTGGTCTCGTTGTAGAGCGAGACGTTGCCCGAGACGATCGGGAAGTCGAGCGCCCGGCAGGCTTCGCCGATGCCCTGGATCGCGCCGACCAGCTGGCCCATGATCTCCGGCTTTTCAGGATTGCCGAAGTTGAGGTTGTCGGTGGCGGCCAAAGGCTCGGCGCCGGTTGCGGTGATGTTGCGCCAGCATTCTGCGACCGCCTGCTTGCCGCCTTCGACGGGATCGGCCTCGACATAGCGTGGCGTGACGTCGGACGAAAAGGCGAGCGCCTTGGTCGGGTGGCCGTCGACGCGCACCACGCCGGCGTCGCCGCCCGGATGCTGCAGCGAATTGCCCTGGATCAGCGTATCATACTGCTCGTAGACCCAGCGGCGGCTGGACTGGTTCGGCGAACCGACGAGCTGCAGCAGGGCCTCGTTGTAATCGGCGGGGGCTGCGACCTGATCGGCCGGCATCGCCGGGCGGCTGGCGGTCGCCTGCCACGGGCGGTCGTATTCCGGCGCTTCGTCACCGAGCTGCTTGATCGGCAGGTTGGCGACTTCCTCGCCCTGGTGAATGACGCGGAAGCGCAGGTCGTCGGTGGTCTTGCCGACGATGGCGAAGTCGAGGCCCCATTTGACGAAGATCGCCTTGGCCTGCTCTTCCTTTTCCGGCTGCAGCACCATGAGCATGCGCTCCTGGCTTTCCGACAGCATCATCTCGTAGGCAGTCATCCGCTCTTCGCGCACCGGAACCTGATCGAGATAGAGCTCGATGCCGAGGTCGCCCTTGGCGCCCATCTCGACGGCCGAGCAGGTGAGGCCGGCGGCACCCATGTCCTGGATGGCGATGACGGCGCCGGTCGCCATCAGCTCCAGGCAGGCCTCCAGCAGGCACTTTTCGGTGAACGGGTCGCCGACCTGTACGGTTGGGCGCTTCTCTTCGATCTGCTCGTCGAATTCGGCCGACGCCATGGTTGCGCCGCCGACACCGTCACGGCCGGTCTTGGCACCGAGATAGACGACCGGCAGGCCGACGCCCTTGGCTTCCGAGAGGAAGATGCCGTCGGACTTTGCCAGACCCGCGGCGAACGCGTTGACGAGGATGTTGCCGTTGTAGCGCGGATCGAACTCGACCTCGCCGCCGACCGTGGGCACGCCGAAGGAGTTGCCGTAGCCGCCGACGCCGGAGACGACGCCCGAGACGAGGTGGCGGGTCTTCGGATGATCCGGCGCGCCGAAGCGCAGCGCGTTCATCGCCGCGACCGGCCGGGCGCCCATGGTGAAGACGTCGCGCAGGATGCCGCCGACGCCGGTCGCTGCGCCCTGGTACGGCTCGATGTAGGACGGGTGGTTGTGGCTCTCCATCTTGAAGACCACGACGTCACCGTCATCGATGTCGACGACACCGGCGTTTTCGCCCGGACCCTGGATGACGCGCGGACCCTTGGTCGGCAGCGTGCGCAGCCATTTCTTGGAGGATTTGTAGGAGCAGTGCTCGTTCCACATGGCGGAGAAGATGCCAAGCTCGGTGAAGCTCGGCTCGCGGCCAATCAGATCGAGGATCCGCTGGTACTCGTCCGGCTTCAGCCCGTGGGCGGCAATGAGTTCAGGCGTGATCGCGATCGTATTGGATATGGTCATCGTCTTCTCTGGTAGCGGTCCGAACTGGCGTCTCTTTAGCCTAGATGGCAAAAGGGCGCGACAGGAATTTCCTGCCGCGCCCGGATGTTTTTGCAGTGCACGCCGGCAGGCTGCCGGTGATCAGAACTTGTAGCCGACCATGATGCCGCCGCGGGTCAGGCCGTTGTTCGGCTCGCCGCAGAGATTGGCATGCGAGGAGTGTTCGGCCTGGGCGACGATGCGCCAGTTCTTGTCGATGTTGAAACCGGCGGCCACGTATTCGTGGAACAGCGTGTGGCATCCGAGGAAGGGACCGCGACCGCCGTCCATCTCCTGCTTGCCGTTGTTGAGGCTGCCGCCGAAGCCGGCTTCGAGGAAGAAGCGCTCGGTGATGTTGGCCGTCCAGGAGAAGCCAGCGAATACCTGATGGGCTTCGCCAGCGGTGCTGATGTCGCCACCGACGTGGATACGCGGGCGGATAAACTTCTCCCAGCCCGGCGCATTGTCGTGATCCCACGGGTCGAAGAAGACGATGCCGGTGACGAAGGCGCCCTTCTCGTCGTTGCTGTAGGTCTTGTCGAGAGCGGTGAGAACGCCGAATCGCGCTTCGTCGAAAATCGAGGCTTCGGCGGGCGCTTCTGCCGGAGCGGCGAAATCGGCGGCCGAGGCCGAAGTGGCGGCGAATGCTGCGCTGAGCGAGAACAGCGCGGACATTACAAGCTTTTTGACCGCATTCTGATGCATGTGAGGATCGACTCCGTCTGGCTTCTGCATGCCGCGACGCGCGTCGAAGCACCAAGTGTGGCAGAAACTAGACAGCAGGTTCAGCGGTTGGCAAGCGTCAAATTACCGATTGACCCCGGCGCGATGCGAATGCGCGCAGGTGTTGCAGGAAGAGGACGCTGCCGGAGCAAATTCAGCAGCCTTTGCCGCCATTTGCCCAGCGATTGATGTCGGTGCGGATGCGCGCCGCGGCCGGTCCGTCCATCATCGGCCCGAAGGCATCGAGGCGGGCCGGACTTCCTTCCGCCTGGACGACCAGAAGCGGTCGCGATTCGGGGCTGTGGCGGGGCACGGCGAGAATGCGCGGGCGGCCGGAGAAGGAATTCAGTTCCGGTGCCAGACGGTAGTCGCGGAAGGCGGCGTCGCCCGACTTGAACCAGCAGCCGTTGGCGGCAATCGCCACCCGCTCCATGGTCGGCAGCGCGGCGCGATTGACGGCGACCGGGGCGGGGCTGCGGCTGGACTGGCAGGCAGACAGGGCTGCCACGGCGGCAGCCGCGACGGCGAGGGGCAAACGGTTCATGACGGCTATGTCTTCCTGGCGCTGGCTATGCGGGGGACGTCTTCAGGCGGCGATGACGTCGAGCGCCGAGGCAAAGATGCCGCGGCCGTCGGTTCCGCCGTGGGCGGCCTCGATCAGGTTTTCCGGATGCGGCATCATGCCGAGCACGTTGCCGCGCTCGTTGACGACGCCGGCGATGTCGAGCAGCGAACCGTTCGGGTTGGTGCCCTCGGCATAGCGGAAGACGACCTGGCCGTTGTCATCCATGCGCTTCATCGTCTCGTCGTCGACGAAGTAGTTGCCGTCATGATGGGCGACGGGGCAGCGGATGATCTGGCCGCTCTCGTAGGCGCGGGTGAACTCGGTATCGGCGTTGACCACCTCGAGCTTCACTTCCTTGCAGACGAATTTCAGCGACGAATTGCGCATCAGGGCGCCCGGCAGCATTCCGGCCTCGACGAGGATCTGGAAGCCGTTGCAGACGCCCAGGACCTTGACGCCCTGTTCTGCCCTGTCGCGGATCGCCTGCATGACCGGCATGCGAGCGGCAATCGCGCCGCAGCGCAGGTAGTCGCCGTAGGAGAAGCCGCCGGGAATGACGATGAGGTCGACGTCCGGGATCTCGGTTTCCGTCTGCCAGACGGTGATCGGCGCCTGGCCGGAGATGCGGGTGAGGGCGGCGATCATGTCGCGGTCGCGGTTGAGACCTGGGAGCTGGACTACGGCTGACTTCATGGCTGTGGTTCAAACCTTGCTTGGGCTTCTTGGAACTCGCGCAGTTCCAGGCGGTGTTCGATTCTGTCCATACGCTCGTCCATCTGGCCGTGGACGGCATAGAGATTGTTGATATCACTTTGGTTCGCATGAAGGATCAGGCGTACCGACGCCAACTCGTTGCGGAACTCTCGTGCGGCGTGCTCAGACTTTTCCACGCGATGATGCAGACGTCGCAGTAATTCAGTCAGGAACTCTTGCGACACCTCAGCCAACGAACAGTCCTTGGGCGTCAAATCGATCCTTGAAGAGCTTGCGCTTCAAGGCTTCGGTTCTGGCCTGACCTTCGGCAAGCTCCCGGTTCATGTCCTTCATGAAGGCAACAAGATCGGCCATCACAGCCTCACTCTCCGCCATCCGTTCGTCAAGCTTCAGGAGCTCTTCGTAAAGCACCTCATTCCTGATGTCGGCCATCACGATCTCCGCAACCTTCAGTCGATTACGATAGTATAGTTCTCGATCACCGTGTTTGCCAGAAGCTTGTCGCACATGGCCTTGAGCTGCTCTTCAGCTGCAGCCCGGTCGGCGGTATCGACCTCCAGGTCGAAGACCTTGCCCTGGCGAACCTGGTGGACGCCATCGAAGCCGAGGCTGCCCAGCGCACCCTCGATTGCCTTGCCCTGGGGGTCCAGAACGCCGTTCTTCAACGTGACGGTTACGCGTGCCTTGATCACTGACTGCTCCCTGACGGATTACTTGACCAGAACCGGGCCGGTGCCGCGGATCGGTTCATTCTCGTTGATGATGCCCAGACGGCGGGCGACTTCCGAATAGGCTTCGACCAGGCCGCCCATGTCGCGGCGGAAGCGGTCCTTGTCCATCTTTTCCTTGGTCTCGATGTCCCACAGCCGGCAGCTGTCGGGCGAGATCTCGTCGGCCAGGATGATGCGCATCATGTCGCCCTCGAACAGCCGGCCGCACTCGATCTTGAAATCGATGAGCTGGATGCCGACGCCGAGGAAGAGACCGGAGAGGAAGTCGTTGACGCGGATGGCCAGTGCCATCACGTCGTCGAGCTCGGCGGGGTTTGCCCAGCCGAAAGCGGTGATGTGCTCTTCGGAGACCATCGGATCGGCAAGCTGGTCCGACTTGTAGTAGAATTCGATGATCGAGCGCGGCAGGACAGTGCCTTCCTCGATACCGAGACGTTCCGACAGCGAGCCGGCGGCAACATTGCGCACGACGATTTCGAGCGGGATCATCTCGACTTCGCGGATCAGCTGCTCGCGCATGTTCAGCCGGCGGATGAAATGCGTCGGGATGCCGATCTTGTTCAGATGCGTGAAGATGTATTCGGAAATGCGGTTGTTGAGCACGCCCTTCCCGTCGATGATGTCATGCTTCTTCTTGTTGAAAGCGGTGGCATCATCCTTGAAGAACTGGATCAGCGTACCCGGCTCGGGGCCCTCGTACAGGATCTTGGCCTTGCCTTCGTAAATCCGGCGGCGACGGTTCATGATCATTGGTCTCGTTGTTCTGGCGCCAGGAGACGCCGTTTGAAGTGCTTGAGCGGTCCCATAAAGGAAAACGGGACGCTCTACAATGTGGCTTTGCCGCGATGCGATAGCGGAGCGGCTGCCGGCGCTTCCATCCGCCCTGTTGCGGGGCGGGCCCGACCATGACTAGCACGGAATGCCCCGCAGGTGCGAAATGTCCGGACACCCGACGGAGGATGATGCCCGGCCGGCCGCTAAGGCTTCAGCCCCGAGAGGAAGCGGGCAAACACCATCGTGCCCTCCGGCCAGGGGCCATGGCCGGACTCGACATTGATGTGGCCAGCCTCGCCGGCATCGATGAGGGCCGATCCCCAGGCATTGGTGATGTCGTCGGCGTGATCGTAGCTGCCGAACGGATCGTTGCGGCTGGCGACGGTCAGCGACGGGAACGGCAGCGGGTCGCGCGGGTAGGGGCCGAAGGTCATCAGGTGTTTTGGTCGGATGTCGGAATTGGCGACGTCCGGCGGCGCGACGAAGAAGGCACCGACGACCTTCTGGCGAAACTGCGGGACGGCGTGGATCGCCGCCGGGATGCCCAGCGAATGCGCGACAAGCACGACCGGCCGTGTGGAGGCGTTCACCTCTTCGGCGACGCGCGCCACCCAGTCGTCACGCACGGGTTTCGACCATTCGGCCTGCTCGACGCGGCGCGCTGTCTGCAGCTTGGCCTCCCAGCGGGACTGCCAGTGGGTGGGGCCGGAATTGGTATAGCCGGGGATGATCAGGATATCTGCGTCGGAAGCTTTCATGCGCCTTATCTGCGATTGACACCGGTGGAGGTCAAGACCGCAATGCCGATCCACCGGACGGATTTTGAGCTTGGCTCGCATCCCCTGCGCGGCTCGCCGCGGACACGTATCGACGTGGAGGCGGCCCGGCGGGTGAGCGTCGGGCCGCTTCGCAAGATCAGCCGAAGACGCGACGGAAGATCGTGTCGACGTGCTTGGTGTGATAGCCAAGGTCGAATTTTTCGCGCAGCTGGTCCTCGGAAAGCGCCGCCCGGACCTCCGGATCGGCCAGCAGTTCCTCGAGGAAATCCTTGCCCTGTTCCCAGACCTTCATGGCGTTGCGCTGCACGAGGCGATAGGCATCCTCGCGCGACGTGCCGGCCTGGGTCAGCGCCAGAAGCACACGCTGCGAATGAACAAGTCCGCGGAACTTGTTCAGATTGTTCATCATGTTGTCCGGGTAGATGACCAGCTTCTCGACCACGCCGGCCAGCCGGTGGAGGGCGAAGTCGAGGGTGACCGTGGTATCCGGGCCGATGGCGCGCTCGACGCTCGAATGCGAGATGTCACGCTCGTGCCAGAGCGCGACGTTCTCCATTGCCGGGACGACAGACATGCGCACCAGGCGGGCGAGACCCGTCAGGTTTTCGGTGAGCACCGGATTGCGCTTGTGCGGCATGGCGGACGAACCCTTCTGGCCGGGCGAGAAGAACTCCTCCGCCTCCAGGACTTCGGTGCGCTGCATGTGGCGGATCTCGATCGCGACGTTTTCGATCGACGAGGCGATGACGCCGAGGGTGGCAAAGAACATCGCGTGGCGGTCACGCGGGATGACCTGGGTCGAGACCGGCTCCGGCTGCAGGCCGAGCTTTGCGCAGACATATTCCTCGACGTGCGGATCGATGTTGGCAAACGTGCCGACCGCACCGGAGATGGCGCCGGTGGCGATCTCGGCGCGGGCCGCAACCAGGCGGGCCCGGTTGCGGTGCATTTCGGCGTAGAAGCGGGCAAAGGTCAGCCCCATCGTCGTCGGTTCGGCATGGATGCCGTGGCTGCGGCCGATGCGGATCGTGTCCTTGTGCTCGAAGGCGCGGGTCTTCAGCGCCGCCAGCACGCGGTCCATGCCGGCGATCAGGATGTCGGCGGCACGCACCAACTGGATGTTGAAGGTTGTGTCGAGCACGTCCGACGAGGTCATGCCCTGGTGGACGAAGCGCGAGTCCGGCCCGACGAATTCGGCAAGATGGGTGAGGAAGGCGATGACGTCATGCTTGGTGACGGCTTCGATCTCGTCGATGCGGGCCACGTCGAACTGTGCCGCATTGCCCTTTTCCCAGATCGTCCGGGCGGCTTCCCGCGGGATGACGCCAAGGTCGGCCAGCGCATCGCAGGCATAGGCCTCGATCTCGAACCAGATGCGGAATTTGGTTTCGGGCGACCAGATGGCGACCATGTCGGGCCGGGAGTAGCGCGGGATCATCGGGGTTTCCTTGCGGTGTTTTCAGAAAGCTGGCCCGCTTTAGCAAGAAGAGCAGCCAAGCTCAACGCGTAGCGCGCAGAAGGACCGGGGTTGCCGCAGCCAGCAGCAGCGGGCCGAGCGGCAGATAGAGGCGAAGACCGATGACCAGGAACTGGTAGGTGGCCGACGCCGTGGTGAACATCTGCTGCAGGGTCCAGTCGAGCGTGAAGGCATCGGCATGCCAGCGGGCATAGAAGGCGCGGTAATCGAGCGCAAACAGCAACGCGGTAAAGGCGAGCGTCGTGGCGCCGAGTATGACGAAGGCCAGCGGCAGGCGCAGCCGAAGGCGCACGACCCGCCGACGAAGCAGAAGAAGGACCGCGGCCGACGCGAGCCACGCCAGTGCCGCGCCCCCGGCAAACACCATCAGCAGCGGCGACAGGTGGAAGGTGCCCAGCCGCTCGGTGCGCCAGAGACCGGCCAATGCGAGGCCGGCGCAGCAGAAGCTCCAGCCGATGGCGCCGGCAGACAGAGCGACGAGGCCGATGCCAGCACTTGCGCGGGCGTCGGCCGGGGCGCTCAAGCGGCAGCGCTTTCGGCGGCCTGCCGGAGCGCGGCGATGTTGGCGCGGTAGGCCTCGACCCCATCGCCCTTGAAGACGGCCGAGCCGGCGACGAAGACGTTGGCACCGGCCGCGGCAGCAGCGCCGATCGTTTCCGGCGTGATCCCGCCATCGACTTCCAGCTCGATCGGCCGGTCACCGATCAGCGCCTTCGCGGCACGGATCTTGTCGAGCATGGCCGGAATGAATTTCTGCCCGCCGAAGCCGGGATTGACGCTCATGACGAGGATCAGGTCGATATCGTCCAGCACGTTTTCGAGCACCGACAGCGGCGTGGCCGGGTTCAGCGTGACGCCAACCTTCTTGCCGAGGCCGCGGATGGTCTGCAACGAGCGGTGCAGGTGGGGGCCTGCCTCGGCGTGTACGGTGATGCTGTCGCAGCCGGCCTTGGCGAAGGCTTCGAGATAGGGATCGGCCGGGGCGATCATCAGGTGGCAGTCGAAATAGGCTTCGGTGTGCGGCCGCAGCGCCTTTATGATATCGGGCCCGAAGGAGATGTTGGGGACGAAATGGCCGTCCATGACATCGAGATGCACCCAATCGGCGCCCGCGTCGACGATGCCGCGCACCTCGTCGCCAAGCCTGGAGAAATCAGCGGCGAGGATGGAGGGAGCGATACGGATGGGCAGAGGCATCAGGGATCTCCTGGGGCTGATGATGTCCGGCTGCGCTTATCACCGGCGGTGCTGCGGCACAATCGCCGTGCACCGCCGACCGATCTCGCGAACCCTATTCGGTTTCCGGCCCGACGAGGCGGAAGGCGTCGTCGCGCCATTCCTGCAGGCGGAACGGGTTTTCTGCCAGTTCATGATCGGTGCCGAAGGAAAGCTCGCCGATTACCGTCTGCACCGGCAGGCCGGTCGCCGCGACGGGAAGCGGCGTGCCATCGGCCTGCGCCTTCGCCAGTGCCGCACGCGCGACCTGGACGGCAGCATAGGCGGGAAGCGTGTAGCCTTCCGGCTCGAAACCCGACGAGCGCAGCAGGCCGGCGGCCTCGGTTGCTTCCGGAAGCGCCGGATAATCGGGCAGCGCCACCGCCTGCACGCCATCGGCCAGCCGCAGAGGCCGGTTGGCGGCGCGCATCACGTCGCCACCAAGGAAGGCCATGGCTGCGCCTTCGGCTGCCGCATCGCGGGCCATCACCGCCACGTCGGCGCGATCACCGCCGACCAGAACCTGCGCGGCACCGGCCTTGGCAAGACGGCGCACCAGCGCTAGCTGCTGGTCCTGCCCCGGGCGATAGGTATCGGCAAACACCGGCTTGATGCCGCCGGCTTCGAGGCGCTGGCGCACGGCGCTCACCAGTTCGCGGCCGTAGATGGTGCCGTCATCGACGAGCGCGATCGGCTGGTTCTGGAAGCGCGACAGGATCGTGTCGGCAAGTTTCTCGGCTTCGTCGCCATCGGCCGGGCCGAGACGGAAGAACGGCCAGCCGTAGCGATGCGCATCTTCCATGAGGATTTTTGACCGCACCGAGACGGAGATCGCCGGGATCGCCTTGTCCTTCAGTCGCGGCAAAGCATCGGTGAGCGTCTCGACGCAGAGGAAGCCGACGACGGCCGAGGCGCCGGCGCCGATGGCGCGGTCGGCGATCGCCGCCCCGTCCTTGCGTTCGCAGCTTTCGTCGATGGCAACGATGCTGTCGCCCGGCTCTGCCGCCGCCTGGGCGCCGCGCAGGATCTGCGCGCCGAGAAGGGCATAGGGACCCTGTTGCGGCGCGACCACGGCGATCGTCGCCGCCTGTGCCGTGCCGGCCGCGGCAAGGGCGATGGAAACGGCGGCGCAATGGCGCAGAAGAGCCGGGATGGAGAGAGGTCCTGTCATGACGCCACATTTAGCCTGAGCGACGGCGGCGTCAAAGGAAATCCGCGCCGCATGCCGATGACCCGCTGCCGCGAGAGGACATGCGATGGTTGGCGGCGAGACACGCAGCCGCCGGGCGATGCATCGGCGTGGAAAATTTCTGCCTGGCGACCCATATTGTTCGTGAGGACCGGCAGCGCCGGTACCCGGGAGGAAATGTGTGACGATATCGCAGAAACCTGCGGCCAGCCTCGTCGATCCGGCGATCTACCGCAACGGCATGGCGCGCTATGCGGGCCACGTTCAGCTGGTGACGACGGAATGGGAGGGCGTGCGACGCGGGGTGACGGTGACCGCCGCCTGCTCGGTTTCCGACGATCCGGCGACCGTGCTGGTCTGCGTCAATGCCGAAAACCCCGGCAACGCGATCTTTGAGGCTAGCGGCCGTTTCGCGCTCAATGCGCTTGCCGCCCATCACCAGCCGCTCGCCAAGGCGCTGGCGGGTTTCGGCCAGCTGCCGTCGGACGAGCGCTTCGCGCTGGGTGACTGGCGGCGGCTGGAAACGGGTGCGCCGGTGCTGTCGGATGCGCTGGTCGCCTTCGACTGCCGGCTGATCGACGTGCGCCGCATGTCCACGCATCTGGTGCTGTTCGGCCGCGTCGCAGAGATGCATTTCGGCCCGGAAAACCCGGCGCTCATTTATCTGGACCGCGCATTTCACCCGCTGTAACCTTGGGTCGCTGGAGGCGCCATGGAACGATTTGAGGCAGGTACGACGCCGACATCGATCGACGATACGCTCCGTCTGCTCGAAGGACAGGATTACCTCGCCGGGCGCGGGCTGGCGACGGTGATCTTCCTGGCGCTGCGGATGAAGCGGCCGCTGTTCCTCGAAGGCGAGGCGGGCGTCGGCAAGACCGAGATCGCCAAGGCGCTGTCCAAGGGGCTCGACCGCCCGCTGATCCGGCTGCAGTGCTACGAGGGACTGGATGTCTCGTCGGCCGTCTACGAATGGAACTATCCGGCACAGATGCTCGACATCCGCCTCTCGGAAGCCTCCGGGGTCGATGATCGCCGACAGCTGCAGGCCAATCTTTACGACGAGCGTCACCTGATCCGCCGACCGGTGCTGCAGGCGCTGGCTGAGGCCGGCGAGACGGCGCCGGTGTTCCTCATCGACGAACTGGATCGTACCGACGAGGCGTTCGAGGCGTTTCTGCTCGAAGTGCTGTCGGACTTCCAGGTGACCATTCCCGAGCTCGGGACCATCCGGGCGGCGGAACCACCGATCGTCGTCATCACCAGCAACCGGACCCGCGAGATCCACGATGCGCTGAAGCGGCGGTGTCTCTATCACTGGGTGGATTATCCGCAAGCCGAGCAGGAACTTGCGATCCTGCGGCGAAAGGTGCCGCAGGCATCCGAGACCCTGTCGCGGCAGGTCGTCGCCTATGTCCAGCGGCTGCGGGCGATCGACCTTTTCAAGAACCCGGGGATTGCCGAGACCATCGACTGGGCGACCGCGCTCACCGAACTCGACCGCATGGCGCTCGATCCCGAAACGATCACCGACACGCTCGGGACGCTGCTCAAATACCAGGACGACATTGCCCGCATCGGCGGCGGCGAGGGCGCGCGGATCCTCTCCGACGTAAAGGCCGAGCTGCTGGCGGCCGGGTGAGATGATGGCGAGCGCACATTCTGCCGGAACGACCGATCTTGCACCCGTTGTCGATCACGGCGGGCGGCTTGCCGACAACATCCTCTACTTTTCCCGCCTGCTGCGGCGCGCCGGGCTAAAGACCTCGCCGCAATCGACGCTGGATGCGGTGGCGGCGGTCGAGGCCGTGGGTATCGGCGCACGCGACGAATTCCGGGCAGTGCTGGCGGCGATCTTCGTCAAGCGGCGCGAGGAAATGGCGGTCTTCGACGAGGCGTTCCGGCTGTTCTGGCGCAAGCGCGACCTCGTCGAGAAGATGATCCAGATGATGTCGCCGAAGATCGCCGACAACCGTCCGCCCGAAAAGCCGAAGCCCGGGGCGGCGCGCGTCGACGAGGCACTGGTGGCCGAACGGCAGCGGCCATCCAAGAGCCCTGCACAGCCGGAGCTGGAGATCGATTCGCGGGAGACGGCTTCGGCGTCCGAAGTGCTGCGGCGGACGGATTTTGCGCAGATGACGGCGGCCGAGCTGGCGCAGGCGCGGCACGAGATTGCCAGGCTGGCGCTGCCGCTTCAGAGCGTTGCGACCCGGCGTTTCGAGGCGTCGCCACGGCCGGCGCGGATCGATCGGCGGGCGACGCTGCGAAAATCGATGCGCAGCGGCGGCGACCTGATGCTGCCGGTGTTCCGGACGGTGCGGCGCGAACCGCCGCCGCTTGTCGTGCTTGTCGACATCTCCGGCTCGATGAGCGCCTATAGCCGCATCTTCCTGCAGTTCTGCCACGCGATCATGGAACGGCGGCGGCGCGTCCACGTCTTCCTGTTCGGAACGCGGCTGACCAATGTCACACGCAATTTGCGAGCGCGCGACCCGGACGAGGCGCTGGCCGCCTGCAGTGCCACCGTCGCCGACTGGTCCGGCGGCACGCGGATCGGCGGAACGCTTGCCGCCTTCAACCGCGTGTGGGGGCGCCGCGTGCTCGGCGGCGGTGCCGTCGTGCTGCTGATCACCGACGGTCTGGAGCGCGACGGCGTCGAGGATCTGGAGCGCGAGATCGACCGCCTGCACCGCAGCTGCCGGCGGCTCGTCTGGCTCAACCCGCTGTTGCGCTTCGAGGGCTTCGAGGCGCTGGCCCGCGGCGTAAAGACCATGCTTCCGCACGTGGACGAATTCCGCCCCATGCACAATCTGGCGTCGCTCGGCGAGCTTGCCGCGGCGCTCTCCGGTTCCACATCCGGCACATCCGATCCGCGACGGTACCTGCAGCGGACCGAGACAAGGAGACCGATATGAACGATCAACTGGATCCTTTGGCGACCGCCGAAGCCTGGAAACGCGAGGGCCGGGCGGTTGCCGTCGCGACCGTCGTCGAGACCTGGGGCTCGGCGCCGCGCCCGGCCGGCAGCCACCTTGTCGTCGACGGCGAGGGCAATTTCGAAGGCTCCGTCTCCGGCGGCTGCGTCGAGGGGGCGGTGATCACCGAGGCGCTCGACGTGATCGAGGCCGGCGCGGCAAAAATGCTCGACTTCGGCGTTGCCGACGAGACGGCCTGGCGGGTTGGTCTCTCCTGCGGCGGCCGCATCCGGGTCTATGTCGAGAGGCTCGGCTGATGGAACTGGACACACTCATCCGGCTGAACGCCGCGCGCCAGTCGCGCCGGGCGGTGGTTCTCGCGACAGAGGTGGAGGGCGGCGCCTCGACGGTTCTGGTCGAGGGAGAGGCCTGGCCTGAAACGCTGCGGGAAGCGGCGGGCAAGGTTTTACTGAGCGGCAAGTCCGGCCTCGTCGAGATCGCCGGCCGGTCGGTGTTTCTCAACGTCCATCTGCCGCCGCCGCGGATCGTCGCCATCGGCGCCGTCCACATCACCCAGGCGCTGGCCCGGCTGGCGCCGGTGATCGGCTTCGACCTGACGATCATCGATCCGCGCACGGCGTTTGCGACGCCCGAGCGGTTTGCCGGCGTCGACCTGGTGGCGGACTGGCCGGAGGACGTGCTGCAGGCACGGCCGCTCGACGGCTATACGGCGCTGGCCGCCGTCACCCACGATCCGAAGATCGACGATTTCGCGCTCGCGGAAGCGCTGCGCCGCGGCTGTTTCTATGTCGGCGCGCTCGGCAGCCGGAAGACGCATGCCAAGCGAGCCGAGCGGTTGCAGCAGGTGGGTATCACCGAGGCCGACATCGCCCGTATCCGCGCGCCGATCGGTCTCGATATCGGCGCCGCGAGCCCCGAGGAGATCGCGCTTGCCGTGCTGGCGCAGATCGTCGAGGCCTATCGCCGGCGCGACATCGGCGGAGCCTCTGCATGATCTTCGGAACAGTGCCGCTCGCCGAGGCGGAAGGGACGATCCTCGCCCATGCTGTGCAGACGGCTGATGGCCGGATCTCGAAAGGCACCCGCCTGGCGCGGAGCGATGTCGACCGGCTTGCGGCGGAAGGCCTGACGGAGATCGTGGCGGCGTGTCTGGAGCCCGGCGATCTGACGGAGGACGTGGCCGCCGCCCGGCTTGCCTCGGCGCTGGCCGCTGCCGGTCTCGAACTTTCCGAGGCCGCGACCGGACGGGTGAACATCCATGCGACCGCTGCCGGGCTGTTTCGTGCCGACCGCGAGACGATCGACCGCTTCAACCGTATCGATCCGGCGATCACGCTTGCCTGCCTTGCCGACCGCAGCAGCGTTTCGGCCGGCGCGATGGTGGCGACCATCAAGATCATTCCGCTTGCCGTTGCTTCGCAGCCGGTGGAGGCGGCGCGCGCCATTCTTGCGGCCGGTGAGGCGATCGGCCTGCAGTTCTACCGCCCGCATTCGGTGGCGCTGATCCAGACCGTGTTGCCGCTCACCAAGCCGTCGGTGCTCGACAAGACCGCCGACCTGCTCGGCCGGCGGCTGGCGCCCTCCGGCAGCGTCGTCGTCTCGGAGCGGCGCGTAGCCCACGAGGCTGGCGCGGTGGCAGAGGCGATCCGCGCCGCAGCGGAGATCGACAACGGCAGCGGCCCGAAGATGATCGTGCTGTTCGGCGCCTCGGCGGTCTGCGATGCCGAGGACGTGCTGCCGCAGGCGATGCGGCTTGCCGGCGGCTCGGTCGAACATGTGGGCCTGCCGGTGGATCCCGGAAACCTGCTGGTTCTCGGAGGGCTCAATGACATGCCTCTCGTTGCGGCACCCGGCTGCGCCCGCTCGCCGAAGGAAAATGGTTTCGACTGGGTCCTGAACCGGCTGCTTGCCGGCGAGGCGCCGACGGTGGAGGATCTGACGGGACTGGGCGTGGGAGGCCTGCTGATGGAAATTCCGAACCGCCCGCAGCCGCGCGAGCTCGGCATGCGCAGGGACGGGCCGCTGCTCATCGGCGGCGTGCTGCTGGCGGCAGGCCGGGCAAGCCGCATGGGCGAGGCGGGCCACAAGCTGCTGGCGGAGTTCGACGGCATGCCATTGGTGCGGCGGGTCGCCGAGCGGGCGATCGCCGCGCTTGGCGGACCGCTGGTGGCCGTCACCGGCTACCGCGCACCGGAGGTTTCCGCAGCGCTCCAGGGCCTGTCCCTCACGATCGCCGAAAACCGTGACTATGCAAGCGGCATGGCAAGCTCGCTGAAGACTGGGCTGGGTTCACCGGCGCTCGCCGCAGTCGCGGGCGTGATGGTTCTGCTCGCCGACATGCCCGGCCTTTCACAGGCCGATATCGGTGCGCTTGCGGACGCCTTTCGCAAGGCGGACGGACGGGCGATCGTGCGGGCGGTGGCCGGCGGCAAGCGCGGCAATCCGGTCATCCTGCCGCGCGCCACGTTCGGCGACCTGATGCAGCTGGAGGGGGATGTCGGCGCCCGGCATGTCATCGAGACCTGCGGCCTGCCGATCATCGACGTGGAGATCGGCCAGGCGGCGCATGTGGACGTGGACACGCCGCAGGCGGTGGAAGCAGCGGGCGGCATCCTGAAAGGCTAGGCGACGTCTTCGGCAAAAGGCGGCCATTGCGGCCAGGGGACAAGCGGAGGGACGGCAGTGGACAATGCAGCGATTGAAGAGCTGTTCGAGAGCCTCGGCCCGGTCAGCATCCGCCGGATGTTCGGCGGCAAGGGCATCTACCACGATGGCGCGATCTGCGCGCTGGAAGTGTCGGGCGAGATCCTGCTGAAGGCCGATGCCGAGACAAGCGAGGATTTCCGCGCCGCCGGTTCTCGCCAGTGGGCGTATGAGGGCAAGGCCGGCAAGCCGGTGCTGATGCCCTACTGGTCGATCCCCGACGAGGCGCTCGACGATCCGGATCTGATGACGAAATGGGTGAGGCTCGCGGCGGAAGCCGGCAGGCGGGGCGCCAAGCCGCGCAAGGGGAGCGCGTAGGCGGTAAGTAGGCAGTAGGCAATAGGCAGTAGGCAGTAGGCAGTAGTAGAGGGTCAGGCGCGGGGGCGCAGGGCGAGCTTTTGAACGGCGTCACGGGTGAAGGCCGAGAGCGGCTCCGGCAGTTCCGTCGGCAGGAACCAGCCCATGTCGGACAGCTTGTCGGGTTCGGTGATCGTTGCTTCGCCGGAAAAGTCCTGCGTCAGATAAATGACGGAAATCCAGTGCTGACGGTCGCTCTCGATCACTTGTTCGGAGACGCAGAGCAGGCTGACGGCGCCGATCGTCAGGCCGCTTTCTTCCTCGGCCTCGCGGCGTGCCGCATCCGCCGATCGCTCCATGTGGTCGACCTTGCCGCCTGGAATGTTCCAGTGTCCGGCCTCCGGCGCCTTGACGCGCCGGTAGAGGAGGATCCTGCCGTCGTCGCGAAGCACGACGAGACCGGTTCCGAAACCCGGGAAATCAATGCCCGGCTGTGCGGGCATGGAGATTTCCGCAGACATGGAGGTGTCAGGCCTTGGCGCCGGCGACAATCAGCATGAATGCCGGGATGTCGTCGCCGAAGCCGACCGGGGTCGGGCCGTCGTCATGGTCGCGGTGCTGGCGGGCACGACGTTCGCGATGATCGTCATTGGCCGGATTGGGCCGACCACTGTTGCGTCCACCGTGCTGCTGCTGCCTGCGATGGTCCGCTTTCTGGTGCTCTGCTGCCACGTTTTCCGTCCTTGCTGGCCTGATGGGTTCAATGCTTGGCGCTTCCGCCACTGCTGCCGCCTCGACGACGACCGGAGGCGGGCTGCGATCCTCGTCGCGACCGGCGCGCTTGCCGCGGCCACGCTCGCGCGTGCCCTCGCGATCACGATCCTTGTCGCGCTCGCGACCCTTGCCGCGCGGACGATTGCTTTCCTGGCTTTCCATCGGTGCCGGAAGCGCGGACAGATCGCCGTTCTCCCATTCGATCTTCTCGCCGATCAGCTTTTCGATGGCGTCGAGATACTTGGCGTCCGACTTGGTCACCAGCGTGAAGGCCTGACCCGAACGACCGGCACGACCGGTACGGCCGATGCGGTGGACGTAGTCTTCTGCATGAATCGGCACATCGAAGTTGAAGACGTGGCTGACGTCAGGGATATCGAGGCCGCGGGCCGCAACGTCGGATGCGACGAGCAGGGTAATCGCGTTGGCCTTGAAGCCTGCCAGCATCTCGGTGCGCGAGCGCTGGTCCATGTCGCCATGCAGGGCGCCGACGGAGAAGCCGTGGCGTTCCAGCGAGCGGAACAGGTCGGCGACATCCTTCTTGCGGTTGCAGAAGATGATGGCGTTCTTCAGTTCGTCCTGCGCCTTGATGAGATCACGCAGAACGGCGCGCTTCTCGTAATCCTTGGCGTGCGCTGCGACGAGGCGCTGCGTGACGGTCTTGGCAGTCGAGGAGGGCTTGGCAACCTCGATGCGTTCCGGGTTCTGCAGGAAGCGATCGGCCAGCTTCTGGATCTCCGGCGGCATGGTGGCCGAGAAGAACAGCGTCTGGCGGGTGAACGGGATCATCTTGGCGATGCGTTCGATGTCCGGGATGAAGCCCATGTCGAGCATGCGGTCGGCTTCGTCGATGACCAGGATCTCGACGCCGGTCATCAGCAGCTTGCCGCGTTCGCAGTGGTCGAGCAGGCGGCCGGGGGTGCAGATCAGCACGTCGGCGCCGCGCTCGAGCTTGCGGTTCTGCTCTTCGAACGAGACGCCGCCGATCAGCAGCGCGACGTTGAGCTTGTGGTTCTTGCCGTATTTTTCGAAGTTTTCCGCAACCTGGGCTGCCAGTTCGCGGGTCGGCTCGAGGATCAGCGTGCGCGGCATGCGGGCCCGCGCTCGGCCGTTCTCGAGAAGGGTGAGCATCGGCAATACGAAGGAGGCGGTCTTGCCGGTACCGGTCTGCGCAATGCCGCAGATGTCGCGCCGCTGAAGTGCGGGAGGAATCGCGCCAAGCTGGATCGGCGTGGGTATCGTGTAACCCGCGTCGGTCACGGCGGAGAGGACTTTTTGGCTCAGGCCAAGGTCAGCAAATGTGGTCAAAGAAAAAACTGTTTCCGTTCCGGTTCACTAAGAACGCTGTGAGTCGGATCAGTGCTGTGTCCGACGATGGGCGCGACATAGGCGCAATGGCCGGCAAAGTCAAGAAAACCACGCCGAGAGGCGGCAGGAATGTCGATTCCGCCGCCGTTAAGGATAATACTGGGTCTATCTGCGGTTTATTTCAAGTAGCTTGTCAGCTTCATCCCGGCGTTGAGGAAGTGCATCGGGTCGGTTGCCTCGCCGTTCCTGCGCACTTCGTAATGAATATGGGGGCCGGTGGAGCGGCCCGTCGATCCAGCCTTGCCGATGACCTCGCCGGCCGCGATCGTGTCGCCGACGGAGACCAGGATGCTCGACATGTGGCCGTAGCGCGTCGACACGCCCTGGCCGTGGTCGATCTCCACCATGTTGCCGTAGCCGTTCATGTAGCCGGCAGCGGCCACGCGGCCGTTGCCGGTGGCGCGGATGCCGTTGCCGCTCTCGGCCTGGAAATCGACACCGGCGTGCAGGGCGAGGCGGCCGATGAACGGGTCGACGCGGTTGCCGAACGGGCTGGTGATGTCGCGACCGGGCGCCGGATTACCGAAGGGCAGCTTGCGGGCGGTATCGCGCACCGTCTCCAGGCGGTTGAGTGCGGCATCGAGCCGATCAAGCGAGGTGTCGAAGGCGTTGACGGCCGCCGGCTCGACGAAAGGTCCGCCGATGCCGTTCGGAGCGGGGGCAGCCAGGTCGGCCGTTGCAAGGTCGATGCCGGTGCGCCGCATGATCCGGGTCATCGCGGACACCGTCTTGTCGGCATCGTCGGTGAGGCCGCGGATGCGGGCGAACTGCTCCTGCTCGACGGTTCGCAGCGAGCGGGTGACGCGGGAGAAGACACGGTCGGCGCGATCGGCGACGCTTTCGTGCGTCGGCGCAAAGGCGGACGCAGCCGAGCGGCCGGCGGGCAGGGACGGGTCCAGCGCCAGGAGCCGGTCGATCGCCTTCAGCCCCGAGCTGGCGTTTGCCTGGTTGTCCTTGACGACGGGCTGGAAGGCGTTGGCCTTAGGCGCAGGAGCCGTAGTCAGCCCGGATTCCTCGGCCCGCTCGACCAGCGAGCCGAGCCGACCGTGGCGGGAAAACAGCGCGTCCTGCTGCTCCAGCAGCTTTTCGACCTTCTCCTCGACGACCTGCTGGTCGAGCAGCTGGCGTGACGTGATGCGGTCGAGCTGCGCACGCAGGGCCGAGATGCGGTCCTCGTAATCGTGCTGGATGCGCGCCTGGCGGGCCATGGCGGCGCCGATCAGGTCGTCGCGCAGCACGAGATAGGTGGTGGCAGCCAGATAGCCGATGGTGAAGAGGCCGACGAAACAGACGGCGGCGGCGGTCATCCAGGGGCGGATGGTCATGTGGCGGATGCGCTCGCCCGAGGCGAGGATCAGCACGGGCGGTGCGCTCCGTCTGCTGAAAACGCGGTTGTCGCTTGCCCCTGCCACGCTCGTCCCCCGCACCCTTCATCGCCCCGATCCGTCAATGCGACTACACATCGTTAAGGTTAATCCCGGGTTAACTCCGGGCCTTTCGGGACGCCTTCGGGTGCTTTGCCGGCGAAGTGAACGCCGCTTCTGTCAGGCGCTGCTGGTCGCCGTCAGCGAGCGGTAGAAGGACGGCGTCAGGCCGGCTTCGGCGCGTGCCACATCGTTGAAGGGCGGCTTCAGCGAGCCGCGGAAATTGGCCCGCACCAGCTCCTTGAAGGTGGCCGCCGGATCGCGCTTCTCGCGGGCGCAGAGGAAGCGGAACCATTTGGCGCCGATCGCCACATGGCCCTTCTCGTCGTTGTAGATGACATCGAGGACGGCAGCAGTTTCCATGTCGCCGGTATCGCGCATCTTCGCCTGCAGCGACGGGGTGACATCGAGCCCGCGCGCCTCGAGGATCAGCGGCACGACGGCGAGCCGCGCCGTCAGGTCGTTGCGGGTCGAGTGGGCGGCCTGCCAGAGGCCGTCATGGGCGGGCATGTCGCCGTAATCGGCACCGAGATCCTGCAGCCGGGCGCGCACCATCTTGAAGTGCTTGGCCTCCTCGAAGGCGACCTGCATCCAGCCGTCGAAGAACGAGTTCGGCACCGGCTCGGTGGCGTAGCGGGCGACGATGTCGAGCGCCAGGTCGACGGCGTTGAGTTCGATATGAGCGATCGAATGCAGGAGCGCGATGCGCCCCCTGAGGGTGTGCAGCGAGCGCTTCTCGACGGCCCGCGGCGGAACGAGCTGCGGACGATCCGGGCGGCCGGGCCGGTCCGGGAGCGGCGGATCGAGCGGCGAGCGCAGGGACAGGCGGCGGGCGAACCAGCGGGTCGCCGCATGCTGGGCGAGTGCCGTCTTGCGGTCGAGATCGGCGGAGGCGATCGCCAGGATCGCCCCGCCGCGCAGCGACGGGATGGCAGGGAGATCGTCTGTCTGAGCCTCGGTCATGGGTGTCTGAGTGTCACAGGCCCGTCACGGCTTCAAGGCCTTCGCCGCATCGAGCACGTCCTGCGCATGACCCTCGACCTTCACCTTCGGCCAGACTCGGGCGATCGTTCCGTCGGGCGCGACGAGGAAGGTCGTGCGCTCGACGCCCATGTACTTCTTGCCGTACATGCTCTTTTCCTTCCACACGCCATAGGCCTCGCAGACCGCATGATCCTCATCGGCGGCGAGCGCGACGGTCAGGGCGTACTTGCGGACGAACTTGTCGTGCCTGGCAGCCGAATCAGGCGAGATGCCGATGACGATAGCGTCCGCCGCATCGAAGTCTTGAGCCTTGGCGGTAAAGTCGATGGCCTCGGCGGTGCAGCCGCTGGTGTCGTCCTTCGGGTAGAAGTAGAGGACGACCGTCTTGCCCTTGTGAGCGGAAAGCTGGATGGTGGTGCCGCCGTCGCGGGGAAGCGTGAAATCGGGGGCGGGTGCGCCCTGTGCGAGATCCGACATTGTTTTCCTTTCTTTCGCCAGTATCTAGGGGAATTGCTGCCGCATTCGTTATATACTGGCGCGCCGCGGGTCCAGATCACCCGGGAACGGGCGCGTGATGAGAACCGGAGAACCATGGCGGAAATACGAGGCGAAAAAGTCAGGTTCCGCCGCAAGGACATGATCCCGCTGCATGCGCTGCCTTCGGCCCAGGCGCACGATCCCGTCATCGTCCATTGCCCGCCACGGCGGCGGCGCATCCACAGCTTTGCCCGCTATGTGACCTGGCTTGCGGTGCTGATCGCGGCGGCCGTCGCGAGCGCCTTCTTTGCCATCGAGACCGGCGCCGTCGACGGCGCGCTGAACGCCCGGGCGCAGGCGGCGCTCAACGGCGCGATCGGCAACCGCTACCGGGCGACCGTCGGTTCGACGGCCATTCGATTCGATTCGGATTTCCGGCTGGCGCTGGTTGCCCGCGATGTCGACATCGTCGAAGTGGCGACGGGAGAACACCTGACTCGCACCGGCGCGGTGCGTCTTGCCATCGATCCGCTGGCGCTGGCGAGCGGCCGCGTGTCGATCCGCCACATGGAGGCCGAAAACATCAGCCTCGATACGGCGCTGCTGCCGGCCGGCGACCCGATGGACCTGTCGACCGTGCGCGTCGACCGCCTGCCGGCATCGCTGGAGCAGGCGTTTCAGCGGCTCGACGAGGCGCGCGGCCTGATCGAGCGCACCGGCACCGGATCGGTGCGGATCTCGGGCATCAACATCCAGTTCCCGCCGGACGCGTCCGGCAAGGTCTCGACGCTGGTTGTCTCCGATCTCAACTTCACCATGACCGATGCCGGGCAGATCGCCCTCAAGGGCCGCGTCGAACTCAATGGCCGGCCAGCCGACCTGACGGTCGATGCGACTGCCGTCAATGGCGTGACGCGCATGCTGACGGCGCGGATCGTCGGCCTCGACCTGACGCCGTTCCTGCTGCAGCGGATGGAAGACGGTTCGCCGCGCGAAGGTCTTGAGGGCTCGATCGCGCTGGACCTCAACGCCCAACGCGACACGGCCGAGACGGAGCCGGCGATCAAGGCCGAGATCCACCACGACCGCGGGAGGTTCTATTTCGACGGGATCGGCCAAGAACTGTCGGGCGCCGAGATCCGCGCGGCCTACGACTTCACCCGCAACTCGATCCAGATCATGCCGTCGGAGCTGCGCTTCGGGCCGACCGTGCTGCCGCTCAGCGGCGCGCTGATCGATCTCAACCGCATCGACGCGGCCGAGCAGCGGCCAGGCTTCGGCCTCGACCTGCTGGTCAGTGGCGGCAAGGCACAAGGCTCGGCCGGCGGAGAGGAACCGGTGCTGTTCGACATGAAGGCCGGCGGCCGCTACCTGTCGCGCGATCGTCAGCTGGAATTCGACGAGATGCAGGTATCGAGCCCGATGGGGCAGATGGCCGGCGCGCTAAAGATCCACTTTCCGGGCAACCAGTCGCCGGAGATCAGCTTCGGAGCGCAGCTGCCGCGCATGGATGTCGCGGCGGTCAAGCAGCTGTGGCCGTTCTGGATGGCGCACAAGCCACGCGACTGGGTGACGTCGAGCCTGTTCGGCGGAACCGTGACCAACGGCTCGATCTCGGTGTTCATCCCGGCCGGGCGCATGAAGGGCCCGGGCCAGCCGATGGAGCTCAACGCCGATGAGTTGCGCGTCGCCTTCGACATCGCCGACAACCGCCTGACGCTGCCCGGCGAACTGCCGCCGCTGCGCGACGTTGCCGGCCACTTCGACCTGAAGGGCGAGCGGCTGCGCGTCGACCTCAAGAGCGCCAACGCCTATTTCCCGTCTGGCCGCACCGTCAACGCCGAGGGCGGATCGTTCACCATCGGCTCGACCTACAGCAAGCCGCTGATGGCGGATCTGGAGATGACTGTTTCCGGAGCCGCCGATGCGGTGGCCGAGCTTGCCACCTTCAAGCCGATCAACGGCCTGAAAGGCACCGATTTCAAGCCGGAGGATTTTTCCGGGAAAGCAAAGGCGACCGTCCATGCACGGTTCGGGCTGATCAACGACCAGCAGCCGCCGGCGCCGACCTTCAAGGCGAGCGTCGCGCTGGATGGCGTCGATCTGGCCAAGCCGATGGAGGGGCGCACCGTCACCGACGTCGACGGGACGCTCGACATCGACGACAAGGCCGTGCGTCTGAACGCCAAGGCCAGCATCGACACGGTGCCTGCCGAAGTCACGCTGGTCGAGCCGATCGGTTCGCAGTCGAACGTGGCGCGCGAGTTGTCGCTGAGCGCGACGCTGAACGATGCGCAGCGTGAAAAGCTGGCGCCCGGCCTCTCCGACATCATCAAGGGGCAGATCGGCCTGGAGCTGTCGCGGATCGACGCCGAACGCCAGCTGGTCAAGCTCGATCTCGGCAAGGCAACTCTGTCGGTTCCGTGGGTGGGCTGGACGAAGGGCAGCGGCATCGCCGCCAAGGCGAGCGCCGAGGTGCAGAGCAAGGATGGCAACACGACGATCCAGAAGCTCGACCTGTCCGGCGACGGGTTCGGCATCAACGGCAAGGTGGCGCTCGACAAGGGCGGACTGAGTTCGGCGGATTTCAGCCACGTGCAGCTGTCGCCGGCCGATGATTTTGCCGCCTCCATCCGCCGCGGCAAGGGGATCTACGACGTCTCGCTCACCGGGTCGGCTGCCGATCTGCGGCCGGTGCTGTCGAAATTCAAGAACGGCAGCGGCGAGGGCGGCAAGCAGGGCAGCGGCAAGGGCAGCGATGCGGCCCGGGTGAAGGCGAAACTCGACCGCATCGTCGGCTTCAACGACGAGAGCATCCGCAACGCCAACCTGTCGATCACCGTCAGGGACGGCGACATGCACCGCGTCGAATTTTCCGGCGTCACCGCCAGCGGCCAGGCGGTGGTGGCAAAGACCGCCTCCGGCAGTGCCGCGGAAACCATCACGCTGACCAGCGGCGATGCCGGCGCGGTTGCCCGCTTCGCCGACCTCTACGACCATCTGCGCGGCGGCCTCCTCAATATCCGCCTGGACAACGAGGAGGGCGACGACTGGAGCGGTTCGATCGACATCCGCAGCTTCTCGCTGGTCAACGAGAGCCGGCTGCAGTCGATCGTCTCGACGCCGGTCGGCGAGGACGGCCGCAGCCTCAATTCGGCAGTGAAACGCGACATCGACGTCAGCTCGGCGAAATTCCAGCGCGGCTTTGCCAGGGTCGTCTACCGGCAGGGGGCGCTGTCGCTGCAGAACGGCGTGGTGCGCGGCGAGCAGATCGGTGCCACCTTCCAGGGCATGGTGCGCGACGCGGCCGGCAACATGGACCTGACCGGCACCTTCATGCCGGCCTACGGCCTCAACCGGCTGTTCGCCGAACTGCCGATCATCGGCACCATCCTCGGCAACGGCCGGGATCGCGGCCTGCTAGGGATCACCTTCAAGGTTGCCGGCTCGATGGCCCAGCCGAAGCTCACCGTCAATCCGCTGTCGATCATCGCGCCCGGCGTGTTCCGGCAGATCTTCGAGTTCCAATGAGAAAAGGCCCGGTGGAAAACCGGGCCCTTCTCAAGGATTGGCTGGTAGATCGGGCTGGTTTCAGGCCGGCCGCACCAGGATGTGCTTCTTCTTGCCGAGCGACAGCTTGATGACGCCGTCGGAGGTGACCTCGCCAGTGCCGATCAGCTTGCGCTCGTCGGAGACGGCAACGTCGTTGATGCGCACCGCGCCACCCTGGACGTGACGTCGCGCTTCGCCGTTCGATGCAGCAAGCCCGGCCTTGACGATCAGGGCGAGCAGGCCGATGCCGGCATCGAGTTCGCCGGCAGCCACGTCGATCGACGGCAGGTTGTCGGCAAGCGCGCCTTCCTCGAACGTCTTGCGGGCGGTCTCGGCCGCCTGTACGGCGGCGTCGCGGCCGTGCAGCATCGCCGTCACTTCGGTCGCGAGGATCTTCTTGACCTCGTTGATCTCCGCGCCGCCGAGTGCCGACAGGCGGGCGATCTCGTCCATCGGCAGCGTCGTGTAGAGCTTGAGGAAGCGCGATACGTCGGCATCCTCGGTGTTGCGCCAGTACTGCCAGAAATCATAGGCCGACAGCATGTCCGGGTTGAGCCAGACGGCGCCGTTCAGCGACTTGCCCATCTTGGCGCCGGACGACGTGGTCAAGAGCGGCGAGGTGAGTGCGTAGAGCTGCGGCGTGCCCATGCGGTGGCCGAGATCGATGCCGTTGACGATGTTGCCCCACTGGTCGGAGCCACCCATCTGCAGCCGGCAGTCGTAGCGCTTGTTCAGCTCGACGAAATCGTAGGCCTGCAGGATCATGTAGTTGAATTCGAGGAAGGACAGCGACTGCTCGCGATCCAGGCGCGACTTGACGCTCTCGAAGGACAGCATGCGGTTGACCGAGAAGTGGCGGCCGACATCGCGCAGGAATTCGAGGTAGTTGAGATCGCGCAGCCAGTCGCCGTTGTTGATCATCATGGCGTCCTTCTGCCCCTGGCCGTAGCTCAGGTAGTGGGAGAAGACGCGCTTGATGGAGGCGATGTTGCTCTCGATCGTATCGACGGTCATCAGCTGGCGTGCATCGTCCTTGAACGAAGGATCGCCGACCATGCCGGTGCCGCCGCCCATGAGCGAGATCGGCCGGTGGCCGGTCTGCTGCATCCAGTGCAGCATCATGATCTGGATCAGGCTGCCGACGTGCAGGCTCGGCGCCGTCGGATCGAAGCCGATATAGCCGGTCACGGTTTCCTTGGCGAACAGTTCGTCGAGACCCGCCTCGTCGGAGATCTGGTGAATGAAGCCGCGCTCGTCGAGCGTGCGGAGGAAGTCGGACTTGAACCTGGACATTGACCTATCTCGGCAGATGTTGGCTGGGATGTGAAGCCGGGCGTCTAACACTGTTTCAGCGATGAATCACTTCAAAAGTTGGAAGCCTTGTCGTAGAGGGTTCCATCGGGGCATCGCGAAGTTGCGGCAGAACGTTAACCTGTCGTTACCGCCCGGCCATTAGGTTCTTTTCGATACAATTTGAGGGCGGGACGAACCCGCGATCCAGGATGAATGGCGCCAACTACTTTCTGATCGTCAATTTCCTGGTCGGGATTTCCTTCTGCACCGTGTTCCTGATCGTTTCGACGCGCAGCCGCTCGCGGATCGCCGCCCGCTGGATCGCCGTCGCCTACGCCGTCGCGTCGCTGTCGGCGATCGCCGAACTGCTGGTCGCCTACACCGATTTCCCAAAAGTCTTCGCGATCGCCGCCTTCATGAGCGTGCTTGCCGGGCTGCTGCTGATCCGCGTCGGCGTGGCGCGCCTCTACGGCGTGCCGGCCCATCTTACAGCGCTTGCAGGCTTCTTCTGCGCCGCGGTGGTGCTCGACGTCTTCATCTACGACCTGCCGCGCGGCACCTGGCTGCATGCGCTGAGCTACCAGACTCCGTTCGCCCTGGCGATGCTGTTCAGCGCCATCGCCGTCATCCGTTCGTCGCGGCGCGAACCGATCGACCGGGCCATGGTGGTGCTGCTCTCCGTCGCAACCCTGCAGTTTCCGGTGAAAGCCGTCATCGCGGTGCTGGTCGGCGCCGGCCCGACGGCCAAGGATTACGTGCATTCTCCGTATGCGCTCGTGTCGCAGAGCATGACCGGCGTGTTCGTCGTGCTTGTGGGACTGATGCTGCTGTCGGTCTTCGTGCTGGAGATCATGGAGGAGGCGCGCAGCGATTCGGAGGTCGATGCGCTGTCCTCGGTGTTCAACCGGCGTGGCTTCGATGCCGGATGCGAGCGCGTGCTGCGCCGGCAGCCGGTGGGTCCGCATGCGCTGATCCTCTGCGACATCGATCACTTCAAGCGGGTCAACGACACGTTTGGCCACTATAGCGGCGACCGCGTGATCCGCACCTTCGCCGACCTGCTCAGCAACAGCGCGCCGGAGGATGCGGTCGTCGGACGGCTCGGCGGCGAGGAGTTCTGCGTCATGCTGCCGGGCGTATCGCTGAATGCGGCGATGCTGTTTGCCCAGGCGCTGCGCGGCTCGATGGCGATGCAGCCGATCGCCGGCCTGCCGCAGACGTTCAGGGTCACCGCAAGCTTCGGCGTTTCCATCTTCAAGTCGAGCGCCGACATGTCGGCCGCCATGCGGTTTGCCGACAACGCGCTCTATGAGGCCAAGGCTGCCGGCCGCAACTGCGTTCGCCAGCACCAGAGCGTCATGCCGATCGCGATGGCGGCCGGCTGAAGGCATAAAAAAACGGCCCGAAGGCCGTTTTTTCGAAGTCCAGTTCGGGCAGGCGCCTTAGCGGATGCGCTTGGCGGCCGGTTCCGGCACCAGTTCGCCGTTCAGGCGGCGGTCGAGATAGTCCTCGCATTCGCCCATCAGCTCATCCACCTTGCCGTTGAAGAAGTGGTTTGCACCCTCGATCGTGTGGTGGGTGATGAGGATGCCCTTCTGGGTCTTCAGCTTTTCGACGAGGCCGTTGACGTCCTTCTCCGGAGCCACCTTGTCGGCATCGCCGTTGATGATCAGGCCGGAAGACGGGCAGGGCGCCAGGAACGAGAAGTCATAGGTGTTGGGCTGCGGGGCGATCGACAGGAAGCCTTCGATCTCCGGGCGGCGCATCAGCAGCTGCATGCCGATCCAGGACCCGAACGAGTAGCCGGCGACCCAGCAGCTCTTCGAATCGGGATGCAGGCTCTGCACCCAGTCGAGCGCCGAGGCGGCGTCGGACAGTTCGCCGGCGCCGTGGTCGAACTCGCCCTGGCTGCGGCCGATGCCGCGGAAGTTGAAGCGCAGCGTCGTGAAGCCGCGCTTCTGGAACATGTAGAACAGCTGGTAGACGATCTGGTTGTTCATCGTGCCACCGAACTGCGGGTGCGGGTGCAGGATGATGGCGATCGGCGCGCTCTTTTCCTTCGACGGCTGGTAGCGTCCTTCGAGGCGGCCAGCGGGGCCGTTGAAAATGACTTCGGGCATCGTAACTCCGGTCAGCTTTTTGTGGTTTCCAACCGTTTCGGAGGGGCTTTGACTTGACGAAGCCGCTCATCTTTTCTAGAAACAGTTTAGAACCATTCGAAAGTTGGGCCGGCTCGTGCCGCCCAGTTGGTCGTCTCTTACGGCATGCGTGGCGAAAATTTCAAGGGAAATGCGCCGCATCCGAACATCTAGATCGGG
Source organism: Rhizobium sp. SAFR-030 (assembly GCF_059415005.1). Lineage (NCBI taxonomy): Bacteria > Pseudomonadati > Pseudomonadota > Alphaproteobacteria > Hyphomicrobiales > Rhizobiaceae > Rhizobium > Rhizobium sp. SAFR-030. The sequence goes on from NZ_JBPFDO010000003.1 coordinate 538,550, forward strand.
AACCGGGACAGGCAATGGCCACTCCGCGTGCATATCTGGACTGGAACGCGACGGCGCCGCTCTCCGATGCGGCCCGCAGCGCCATGCTGGATGCCTACGCTCTGCCGGGCAATGCCTCGTCCGTGCATGCGGAAGGACGCGCCGCGCGGGTGGCGCTCGACCGTGCCCGACGACAGGTGGCAGCGCTTGCCGGCGCCCAGCCGCAGCACGTGATCTTCACCAGTGGTGCGACGGAATCAGCCAACCTGGTTCTGACGCCCGAGTTTCGCATGGGACGCGCGCCGCTGGCGATCGGCCATCTCTACGTGTCGGCGATCGAGCATCCAGCCATTCGCGAGGGCGGACGCTTCGACCGGGCGCAGGTAAGCGAGATCGCTGTCACGCCTGCGGGCGTCATCGATCTCGAGGCGCTTGGCGGCGCACTCGCCGGCCATGACGGTTCGAGCGGACTGCCGATGGTGGCGGTGATGCTCGTCAACAACGAGACCGGCATCATCCAGCCGGTCGCCGAGGCGGCCCGGCTGGTGCATCAGAAGGGTGGCCTGCTGGTCGTCGATGCGGTTCAGGCTGCCGGGCGGATCCCGCTCGACATCGAAGCGCTCGACGCAGATTTCATGGTCCTGTCGTCGCACAAGATCGGTGGACCGAAGGGCGTCGGCGTCCTGGTGTCGCGCGGCGAGGTCATGGCGCCAAAAGCGCTGATCCACGGCGGCGGCCAGGAAAAGGGTCATCGCTCCGGCACCGAGAATTTTCCGGGCATCGTCGGGTTCGGCGCTGCAGCGGACGCGGCGGTGGAAAACCTCACGAGCACCGTGTCGACGCTTGCCGCGCTCCGCGATCGCCTGGAGGACGGCATGCGCCGTGCCGCGGGCGACGTGATCATCCATGGTGCGGCGGTCGAGCGGGTGGCCAACACCACCTTCTTCACGCTGCCGGGGCTGAAATCCGAGACCGGCCAGATCGCCTTCGACCTCGAAGGCGTCGCGCTGTCGGCGGGAGCGGCCTGTTCGTCGGGCAAGGTGGGGCAGAGCCACGTGCTGACGGCGATGGGATGTGATCCGGATCTTGGTGCGCTGCGCATCTCTCTCGGACCGGCGACGACTGCCGATGATATCGACAGGGCGCTTGCCGCCTTCGTCAGGATTGCCGGGCGGCGCAAGCCGGCCGGGCAGGCGGCGTGACCGCCAAGGCTCTTGCGAAAACGCAAGAATCTGCTTGCCAAATGGTGTGAAAACCGCCTTCTGGCCACTACATACAGGCGGACATCCGCCAAATGATGACAAGCTGCCGGACCCTTGATTCCGGCAAGATTGGAGACTGACCATGGCTGCTGTGCAGGAAACGATCGATCAGGTCCGCCAGATCGATGTTGACCAGTACAAGTATGGCTTCGAGACCGTAATCGAAGTCGACAAGGCCCCGAAAGGCCTTTCCGAAGAGATCATCCGCTTCATCTCGGCGAAGAAGGACGAGCCGGAATGGATGCTGGCATGGCGCCTCGACGCCTATCGTCGCTGGCTGACCATGGAGGAGCCGACCTGGGCCCGCGTCGACTATCCGAAGATCGATTTCAACGACCTCTATTACTACGCCGCGCCGAAGACCACGTCGGGTCCGAAGTCGCTTGAAGAGGTCGATCCTGAACTGCTGAAGGTCTACGAGAGGCTGGGCATCCCGCTGAGGGAGCAGGAGTTGCTCGCCGGCGTCGAGAAGCCGCGCGTTGCCGTCGATGCGGTGTTCGATTCGGTATCCGTCGTCACGACCTTCAAGAAGGAACTGGCCAAGGCCGGCGTGATCTTCATGTCGATCTCCGAGGCCATCCGCGAATATCCGGAGCTGATCAAGCAGTATCTTGGCACGGTCGTGTCGACCACCGACAACTACTACGCGACGCTGAACGCTGCCGTCTTCACCGATGGGTCCTTCGTCTTCGTGCCAAAGGGCGTACGCTGCCCGATGGAGCTGTCGACCTACTTCCGCATCAACGAGAAGAACACCGGTCAGTTCGAACGGACGCTGATCATCGCCGAGGAAGGCGCCTACGTGTCCTACCTCGAAGGCTGCACGGCGCCGCAGCGCGACGAAAACCAGCTGCATGCGGCGGTCGTCGAGTTGGTGGCTCTCGACGATGCCGAGATCAAGTATTCGACGGTGCAGAACTGGTACCCGGGCGATGCCCAGGGCAAGGGCGGCATCTACAACTTCGTCACCAAGCGCGGCGATTGCCGCGGTCATCGGTCGAAGATCTCGTGGACGCAGGTCGAAACCGGCTCGGCGATCACCTGGAAGTATCCAAGCTGCATCCTGCGCGGTGACGACAGCCGCGGCGAGTTCTACTCGATCGCTGTATCGAACGGCTATCAGCAGATCGACAGCGGCACCAAGATGATCCATCTCGGCAAGAACACGTCGAGCCGCATCGTCTCGAAGGGGATTGCCGCCGGGTTCTCGCAGAACACCTATCGCGGCCAGGTGACGGCGCATCGCAAGGCGAGCAATGCCCGCAACTTCACGCAGTGCGACAGTCTGCTGATCGGCGACCGGTGCGGCGCCCACACGGTGCCCTACATCGAGGCGAAGAATTCCTCGGCGCAGTTCGAGCATGAGGCGACGACGTCGAAGATCTCCGAAGACCAGCTGTTCTACTGCCTGCAGCGCGGCATCCCGACGGAGGCGGCGATCGCGCTGATCGTCAACGGCTTCGTCAAGGAGGTCATCCAGGAACTGCCGATGGAATTTGCCGTGGAAGCACAGAAGCTGATCGGCATCTCGCTGGAAGGCTCGGTGGGGTGATCATGCGAACCCTGTCCGTCGCGCCGGTCCTTCTGGCCGTCATCCTCGGGCTTGTCCCGGGGATCTGCTGGAAGTGACGCGGAGTGACAGGGTTTGTCTACATAATGTCGGACAAGCCACGCGGGGTTATCTACGTCGGCGTGACGAGCGATCTCCACGGGCGGGCCTGGGAGCACAGGAATCAGATTGGTGAGGGTTTCACGGCAAAGTACCACGCGACCCTCCTCGTCTGGTTCGAGAGGCATCCCAACATTGTTCTGGCCATTCGGCGGGAGAAATCGTTGAAGCGGTACCTGAGAGACTGGAAGATCAGGCTGATCGAGGGTTTGAACCCAACATGGCTGGACCTGTTCGAGAAGATCGACGAGATCGACAACGTCTATGTTCCGCATGCACATACGAGGCAGTGGTCCGACTATAACTGAGGTCGGCAGATCCTCGGGACAAGCCCGAGGATGACGAGAATTGGGCGCCGAGGCGGCGACGAGAGATGGGCGCCGAGGCGGCGCTGAGAAATGGGCGCCGAGGCGGCGCTGAGAAATGGGCGCCGAGGCGGCGCTGAAGATTGGGGCGCCATTCGGCGTCAAGGATGAAGAGGCGGCCCTTGAACCGCCCAATGGACAGGAAGACAAAAATGCTCGAGATCAAGAACCTGCACGCCCGCATCGCCGAAGACGGCACCGAGATCATCCGCGGCCTGAACCTGACCGTGAAGGCCGGCGAAGTCGCCGCCATCATGGGTCCGAACGGTTCCGGCAAGTCGACGCTCTCGTACATCCTGTCGGGTCGCGACGACTACGAGGTGACCGAGGGCGAGATCCTTTACAACGGTGAAAGCATCCTGGAGCTCGATCCGGCCGAGCGTGCCTCGAAGGGCATCTTCCTCGCCTTCCAGTATCCGGTGGAGATCCCCGGCGTTGCCACGATGCAGTTCCTCAAGGTGGCGATGAACGAGCAGCGCAAGGCACGCGGCGAGCCTGAACTGACGACGCCGGACTTCATCCGCCGCGTCAAGGAGTCGGCTGCCGAGCTTAAGATCAACATGGACATGCTGAAGCGTCCGCTCAATGTCGGCTTCTCCGGCGGCGAGAAGAAGCGCGCCGAGATCCTGCAGATGGCGCTGCTGGAGCCGAAGCTCTGCGTTCTCGACGAGACTGACAGCGGCCTCGACATCGATGCGCTGAAGATCGTCGCCGACGGCGTCAATGCGCTGCGCTCGCCGGATCGTGCGGTGATCGTCATCACCCATTACCAGCGCCTGCTCGACTACATTGTGCCGGATACCGTCCACGTTCTCTACAAGGGCCAGATCATCCGCTCGGGCGACAAGGCGCTGGCGCATCAGCTGGAAGCCAACGGCTATGCCGACATCATCGGCGCAGCGGCCTGAGACCTGGGCAGAAGGATATTTGGCATGAACATGCAGAGCACAAGCCGGCAGACCGCCGCTGAATCTGCGCTGATTGACGCCTACAATGCCCAGGTGGGAGACCTGCCGGGCAACGGGGCGGTAATCAGTGCGCGCGACCGGTTGCTGGAAGACCTGAAGACCAACGGCCTGCCCAACCGCCGGGTGGAAGCCTGGCACTACACGGACCTCAAGACGCTGCTGCGGTCGGTTCCGGCCCAGGTTCCGGCGGCGGTCGTCGCAGCCCCCCAGCCGCTCGTCGAAGGGGCGCTGGTGATCGCCACGCACCAGGGCCTGGTCGACAACCGCAATTCGATCGACGGTGTGCTGGTCGGTTCCTTCGCCGACATGCTGCGCGAGGGAACGGCGGCACCCGGCCTGTCGCTGCTGGATGGCGACGACGCGATCGGCAAGATCAACGGAGCCTTTGTCCGCGACGGTCTGGTGCTGGAATTCCCGGCCGGAACCACCATCGACCGGCCGATCGAGATCCAGGCGCTGCACGGCGCCGGCCAGGCGCATACGCGCTTCCCGGTCAGCTTCGGCGCGGGCTGCAAGGCGACCGTGATCGAGCGGCACATGGCGACCACCGACGGCGAGGCGCTGGTCTCGTCGGTGAGCGACATCTCGCTTGAGGACGGCGCCGAGGTGACCTGGATCGTGCTGCAGGAGCAGGGCGCATCGGACACGCATCTCGGGCAGATGCGGGTGCGCGTCGGCTCGAACGTCAAGCTGCGTCTCTACGTCATCAATGCCGGCGGAAAGCTGGTCCGCCAGGAGCTGCGGATCGACGTTGCCGGCGAGGGTGCCGACCTGCAGCTGCGCGGCGTCAACCTGCTGGGCGGCGACACGCACACCGACGTGACGCTGGTGCTCGGCCACAACGTGCCGAACACCACCTCGACGGAAATCTTCCGCAGCGTCGTGTTCGACCGTGCCCGCGGCATCTTCCAGGGGATGATCAAGGTGGCACTCGACGCGCAGAAGACCGATGCGAAGATGGCCTGCAACACGCTGCTGATGTCGGACGAGGCGGAGTTCTCCTCCAAGCCCGAGCTCGAGATCTTTGCCGACGACGTGCAGTGCGGCCATGGTGCGACGGTCGCCGATATCGACAGCAACCACCTCTACTACCTGATGGCGCGCGGCATTCCGCGCAACAAGGCACGAGCCATGCTGGTGCGCGCCTTCGTCGCCGAGATCATCGAGGAACTCGACGACGAGCAGCTGGTCGAGGCGCTGGAAGGCATCATCTCGACCTGGCTCGAAAAGCACGCCTAAGGGTAAGAACAGGATTACCGCCTATGACTTATGACGTCGAAGCGATCCGCAGGGATTTCCCGATCCTGTCCACCACGGTGCACGGCAAGCCGCTGGTCTACCTGGACAACGGAGCTTCGGCGCAGAAGCCGCAGGCGGTGATCGATGCGATCGCCCACGCGTATTCGAGCGAATACGCCAATGTCCATCGCGGCCTCCACTACCTGTCGAACGCCGCGACGGAAGCCTATGAAGCGTCACGCGAAAAGGTGCGGCGCTTTCTCAACGCGCCGTCCGTCGACGACATCGTCTTCACCAAGAACTCCACCGAGGCGATCAACACCGTCGCCTACGGCTGGGCGATGCCGCACCTGAAGGAAGGCGACGAGATCGTCATCACCATCATGGAGCACCACTCCAACATCGTGCCCTGGCATTTCCTGCGCGAGCGGCAGGGCGTCAAGCTGGTCTGGGTGCCGGTGGACGAGGACGGCGCCTTCCACCTCGAAGACTTCGAGAAGTGCCTGACCGACAAAACGCGGCTGGTGGCGATCACCCATATGTCCAATGCGCTGGGAACGATCGTGCCGGTGAAGGACGTCTGCCGGATTGCCCATGAGCGGGATATTCCGGTGCTGGTCGACGGCAGCCAGTCTGCCGTGCACATGCCGATCGATGTCCGCGACATCGACTGCGACTGGTTCGTGATGACCGGCCATAAATTGTATGGTCCCTCGGGCATCGGCGTGCTCTACGGCAAGCGCGAGCGGCTCTACGAGATGCGGCCGTTCCAGGGCGGCGGCGAGATGATCCTCGACGTGGGCGAGGAGACGATCACCTACAATGATCCGCCGCATCGTTTCGAGGCCGGCACGCCGCCGATCGTCCAGGCCATCGGGCTCGGTCATGCGCTGGACTACATGGACAGCGTCGGGCGCGATGCGATCGCCGCGCATGAGGCAGATCTGACGGCCTATGCGACGGAACGGCTGAAGGCGATCAATTCGCTGCGGATCATCGGCGATGCGCCGGGCAAGGGCGCGATCTTCTCCTTCGAGCTTGCCGGCATCCACGCGCACGACGTCTCGATGGTGATCGACCGCAAGGGCGTCGCGGTACGGGCCGGCACACATTGTGCCATGCCGCTCTTGAAACGTTTCGGCGTCACCTCCACCTGCCGGGCATCGTTTGCGATGTACAACACGCGCGCCGAGGTGGACGCGCTGGCTGATGCGCTGGACTATGCGCGCAACTTCTTCGCTTGAGGGCCCCATCGGCCCGAGGATCTGATCATGGCTATCGACGAACCAGAACTGAAGTGGGATGCCCGTGAAGGGTTGATCCAGTCCGCCATTCCGGCCGACGAGCTGGCCCGGCTGTCGGACGACATCGTCTCGGCGCTGAAAACCGTCTACGATCCGGAAATCCCGGCCGACATCTTCGAGCTCGGGCTGATCTACAAGATCGACATCGAAGACGACCGCATGGTCAAGATCATGATGACGCTGACCGCCCCGGGCTGCCCGGTCGCCGGCGAGATGCCGGGCTGGGTGGAAAATGCCATCGGCGCCGTCGAAGGCGTGTCGGGCGTCGAGGTGGAGATGACCTTCGATCCGCCATGGACGCCGGAACGGATGTCGGAAGAGGCGCAGGTCGCCGTCGGCTGGTACTGACGCCGCCGATGCGGTAATCTGTGGTGGTCCCCACGCGGAGGCTTCTTCGATGACACGCGCCACGCCCATTCGCATCGAATTGAACGAACACATGAGCGAGATCGTCGAAAGCGCTGTCGAGGCAGGCGAATTCGCCTCGCCGGACGATGTCGTTTCTGCCGCCCTGACCGAGTGGAAGGTCAACCGGCTGCTGGCGAATTTCGCACCCGGCGAGATCGACGCGCTGATCCAGGAAGCACTGGACAGCGGCGAACCGATCGATGGTGAAGAGGCCTTCGCAGATATCGAAAGGCAGTTGGAGCGCCATATCGCCTCGAAGTCTGCCTAATGGCGTTCATCATCACGCCGCGCGCCAAGGCAGACATGCTGGAAACCGTCCTCTACATTTCTAATTTCAATCCCGTTGCCGCGCGGAGCTGGCGACGAGAGATTCTTGAGACCTGCAGACTGCTATCGCAGATGCCGCTTATGGGACACGCGCTCGAACCCAATGTGTCGACAGGCTCACTGGACGGGGTGCGGTTGTTCAGCAAGAACAAGCATCTGATCTTCTTCAAGCGGCGGAATGCAGATGTCGAGATCCTCCGTGTCCTGCACGCCGCGCGCGACTGGCCGAAGCTGGTGCGATGACGCTTCGTCATTGATCCGCGGCGACGCAGCGCTTACATTGATGTTCAAGACCGCCGGACCTTCAATCCGGTTGCGTGAAGGAGAATGAGCCCATGGGCTTTGCAGTGATGACCATGACCGATGCCGCCGCCGACCGGGTGAAGGCGATCGTCGGCAATTCGGGTGCGGAAGCCAGGGGCATCCGCGTCGGCATCAAGAAGGGCGGCTGTGCCGGCATGGAATACACCATCGACCTGGTGACCGAGCCCTCGGCCAAGGACGACCTGATCCAGCATGCAGGCGCCAATGTCTGGATCGAACCTGCCGCCGTGCTCTACCTGCTCGGCACGCAGATGGATTTTGAAGTGACCAAGATGCGCTCCGGCTTCACCTTCAACAACCCCAACCAGACGTCGGCCTGCGGCTGCGGCGAATCGGTCGAGTTGAAGCCCGCCGATCTTGCAGCGCTGGCCCGCGAGCGGGCAGGCGCAGGCAGCACCGCCTGAGCTCTGCGTCGGATCTCTTCATCAAACCCTTGAACGCCGCCGCAGGGCGGCGTTTTGCATTCCGGATGGTGATGGCTGCTCGACGTGAAGCGGCTATTGTCCCGGCTCGCGTCTATTCGTGGCGCAGCGCCTCGATCGGGTTCAGCTGGGCCGCGCGCCGGGCCGGGAAATAGCCGAACACCATGCCGATCAGCGCCGAGAAGGCGAAGGCAATGGCGATGATTACCGGACTGGTGACGAACGGCACGTTCAAGAGGCTGACGACCCCATAGGCGAGCCCGAGCCCGGCCAGGATGCCGGTGACGCCACCGAACACCGACAGCAGCACCGCCTCGACCAGGAACTGCGTCAGCACCTGGCCCTCCAGCGCGCCGATCGCCAGCCGAATGCCGATCTCGCGGGTGCGCTCGGTCACCGAGACGAGCATGATGTTCATGATGCCGATGCCACCGACGAGCAGGCTGACGGCGGCGACGGCACCGAGGAGGCCGGTGAGCAGCGTCGTCGTGCCGGTCAGCGCCGAGGCGATCTGCGTCATGTCGTTGACGGAAAAGTCGTCGTCCTTGCCGATGGCGATGCGGCGGCGCTCGCGCAGCAGGCTTTCGACGTCCGCCTGGACCTTGGCGGTCGATGCGCCTTCTTCGGCCGACAGGAGGATGCTGGAGATCGTCGTGGTGCCGCCGATGCGGCGCTGGTGCAGCTTGAGCGGCATGATGACTGTATCGTCCTGATCGTCGCCCATGCCGGACTGGCCCTTGGCCTGGAGGACACCGACGACCGGGCAGGCGATATTGCTGACGCGCAGTGTCAACCCGACGGGATCGGCATCGCCGAACAGTTCGCGGCGCACCGTCTGGCCGATGATGCAGGCGGCGGTGCCGCGCTCTTCCGAGGGCAGAAATTCGCGGCCAAGGGCCAGATCCCAGTCCTGCGCCACCAGATAGTCGTTGGTGGTGCCGATGACGCTCGTCGAGCGGTTCTGGCCGCCGGAGATGACGGTCGCCGTCCCGCGGTTGATCGGGGCGACGGCGCGCAGCCCGCCGACCTGATCGCGGATGGCGGTCACGTCGGCATCGGCAAAGCGCTTGGCTTCGGTGCTGGCGCGGCCGGGTCCCCACTGACCGGGACGGACGAACAGCGTGTTGGTGCCGAGCCGCGACAGTTCCTGGCGGACCTGCGCGGTCGTGCCATTGCCGACGGTGACCATGGCGATGACGGCGGCGACGCCGATGACCACGCCGAGCACGGTGAGGAAGGAGCGCAGGAGGTTGCGGCTGATGGCGCGCCAGGCAAGCCGGATCGTCTCAAACAGCATGATGCATGTCCTCCGTCGCCAGACTGTCCGCGGCAAGCCGGCCGTCGACAAAGCGCAGCTGGCGGCTGGCATGGGCGGCGATGTCTTCTTCATGGGTAACCATGATGACGGTGATGCCGCGCTCCCGGTTGAGCCCGGTGATCAGCTGCATGATCTCGACGCTGGTTTTCGTATCGAGGTTGCCGGTCGGTTCATCGGCAAGCAGGACGGCGGGGCTGGTGACGATGGCGCGGGCGATGGCGACGCGCTGCTGCTGGCCGCCGGAGAGTTCCTGGGTGGTATGGTGTTCGCGGCCCTTGAGGCCCACCTGTTCGAGCGCCAGCAGTGCCAGCTTGCGCCGCTCGCGCGGTTCCATGCCGCGGTAGACGAGCGGCAGCTCGACATTCTCCACCGCCGAGGTGCGGGCAAGCAGGTTGAAACCCTGGAAGACGAAGCCCAGCATGTGGCGGCGCAGAAGCGTCAGCTGCTGGCGGTCGAAGCCGGCGGTCGGGATGCCCTGAAACAGGTATTCGCCGGAGGACGGCACGTCGAGGCAGCCGAGGATGTTCATCGCCGTCGACTTTCCCGATCCCGACGGACCCATGATCGACACGAACTGGCCGGCCTCGATCGTCAGGTCGACGCCGTCGAGCGCCCGGATCGTCGCTTCGCCGCGTCCATAGGTTTTTCCGACGGAACGGAATTCGATGAGGGGGCGGTCGGTCATCGGCGCTTGCCTCGTCAGTTGCGGCGCGGCGCGGCGGCGGTGACCAGCGGATCGTCGGCCTTGAGCGCATCGGATGTGACGATGGTGAACTGTCCGTCGGTTGCACCGGTCTCGACAAGCACGCGCTGGGGCGCGCCGTTGCGCAGGACGTAGACCGGCCGGCGGGAGCGGTCCGCCTGGGTTTCCGGCGCGTTGTTGCGGCCACGTCCGGCGCCCGGCGGCCGCGGCGTACGGAACAGCCGGCCCAAAATGCTGCCACCGCGCGCCGAGGCTTCGGCCGGCGGCGAGAAGCGCAGTGCAGCGTTCGGCACCAGCAGCGCATCCTTCACCGACTGCACGGTGACATCGGCCGTCGCCGTCATGCCGGGGCGCAGCAGCAGATCCTTGTTGTCGACGGAGAGGATCGCCTTGTAGGTGACGACGTTGGAGACGGTTTCCGAGGCGAAGCGGACGGTCTCGATGCGGGCCGGGAAACTGCGGTCCGGATAGGCGTCGACGGAGAAGGTGGCGCTCTGCCCCTGCTGCACCTGGCCGACATCCGCCTCGTCGACGGACACCTGCAGCTCCATGCGCTTCAGGTCTCCGGCAATGGTGAACAGGATCGGTGCCGACAGCGACGAGGCAACCGTCTGGCCCGGATCGACATCGCGGGTCAGCACGACGCCCTCGATCGGCGAGACGATCTTGGCCTTGGCAAGGTTGACCTCCGCGAGCCGCAGGTCCGCCTCGGAGGAGAGCACCGTGCTCTGGTTGATCTCGCGGGTGGCGGCCGCCGAATCATAGGCATATTGCGCCGTATCCAGCTCCTGCTGGCTGGAGATGCGGTTGGTAACCAGCGATTTCAGCCGGTCGAGCTGGCTGCGGGCGGAGCCCAGTTCGGCTTCCGCCTTCACCACGTTGGCGCGGGCCGAGGCAAGCTTGGCGCGGGCGCTCTGGACATCGGCCTGCAGCTTGTTGGTATCGAGTTCCGCCAGCACCTCGCCGGCCTTGACCGGGCTATTGTAGCTGACATTGACCTTGCGGACCGTGCCGGACAGCTCGCTCGAAATATCCACCTGGTCGGTCGGCTGGACGGAGCCGGTGGCGGTGACGATCACCGACAGGTCGCCGCGCTTGGCCGGCTGGGTCGTATAGGTGTAGGCCGGGCCTTCCTGGCTGGAATAGAGATAGGCACCGCCGCCGAGTGCGGCCGCCACCAGCAGCACGACCGGCCAGACCACCCACCGCGACCGGCGACGTTTTCCGCGCGAGCCGGCGAGAATGGCGGCGAGATCCGGCGCCGGGGCGGCGCCGTCTTTGCGGGTGTCATCGGGGGATCGGTCGGCCATGGTCTTGCGGTCTTCTCGGATCTGCGTTCGGTGTCATCGGCCCGGTGGCGCCTTGCATCAGCGTGCCTGCCGGATCCTGCACATGCCATGGTTGGCCCGGCCAACCTAATGAAAAAACCGTAACCTCGCGCCGGGCTCGGCACGGCGCGCGAGGCGGACGATATCGCACGCTGCGCATGCATCCTTTTGCGGCCGCTGGCGTTTCCCTGTCGCAACAAAGCCAAGGAGACAATCATGGTCGATGCAGCAAGCATTCAGGAACATGCCGAAGTCATCGGTGCGGATGGCGTCCACATCGGCACGGTCGATCGCGTCGAGGGCAGCCGCATCAAGCTGACCAAGAAGGACAGCGGCGAGGGCAGCCACGAAGGCCATCACCACTTCATCCCGCTGTCGCTGGTGGCAGACATCGAAGGCGGCAAGGTGCGTCTGTCGGCCAACGCCGACACGGCCGTGACCTTCGAGGAAGAAGAAGGCGGTCGCCAGACCCATTGACGGCCGCCCGCCACCGTTCGATGACCAGTTTCGGACGGTCGTCGATCGGCTTCGGCCCGTCTATGAACAAGTTTGGAAAGACCCCAGATTTTCGCCTTTCGCGGGTTGACCGCGAAAGGCCATCTGCCTATGTTCCGCGCACTTTCGAAGGGCGCACCCAGCGCATCTCGGGAGAGCGTAGCTCAGCCGGTAGAGCAACTGACTTTTAATCAGTAGGTCCAGGGTTCGAACCCCTGCGCTCTCACCACCTCAAGGGTGGATCGTCGCACATCCTCCTGCGACAAAAATTCCCATCTCTGTGCAGATGTGCCCGCCGATGTCGGGATCGGCGGCATAGCGTCGGCTGATGTCTCCGACGGCCTCCACATCTTCGACCTCCGGTGTTGGAACTACCGCCGCCGTGCTGCGGTTCGGCGGGTTCAGTCGGCACAGGATTGGAGACGCCATGGAAAACCGGAGCACCACCCGCAACAGCGAGCGACGGACGCGAAAGTTCGGCGCCGGCACCATGATCCTCATCGGCGGCTGCGTGGCCGCTGCGATTCTCGGCATCTTCATCGGGGTGATCGTGATCTACGGCGGGATCCAGGCGCAGTAGGCGGCTCGACTTCGCGTCCTCCCGCTCGGCACCGCAATCATCGACCCGTACCGCCCGGCAGTTTTTCGGCGCCCGGCGCAACCATCCGATCGGCCTGACGTTGCCCCCGATCGGAGAAACATCATGATCCAAGCTTATACAGACAGGGAACGTGCCGATCTTCTCGAACGAGTAGCAGCGGTCGCCATCGCCAACCAGGCCATTCTCAAGTGCACCATCGCCGGCAGGCCGCTGACCATCGACAACGTCGTGACGTTCGTCGGCGAGTTTGCCGATGACCCGACGCACCCCGCCTTCCAGGGAGTGGCAGACCGGATCCTGATTGCCATCGAGGAGGTGCTGGCGTCCGGCCCGCCGATGGACGTGAGCCGCGCGAGTGGGAGCCGTCACTGAGCGGCAGCGCCTGACCGCCGCGGCAAGCGGCGGCCTCCGTCCCTCAGGGCGTGCGAATAGATTTGCCGGGTGGCAGAAGCGCTTGAGCAGATCGTCGCGGTTCGCGCCGGTTGTCACGGCCCTCGATGGCGCCGGCAACGCGTCCGTGCATGGATGTCGATCCCCGTTCGACCGACGCACATGAAAAGGTGATTGGCAGAGGGTGCCCCGGGCGCCTATGGAGATCTGTCTGCCAGCGGAGCATGCCCCTTGTCGATCGCCGAAATCTCGCTGTTCAGCGCGCTGCTCGCCGGAGCGCTGTCCTTCCTGTCGCCCTGCGTGTTGCCGCTCGTGCCGCCCTATCTCTGTTACATGGCAGGCATTTCAGTCGATCAGTTCCGCGAGGAACGGTCGGCGACCAAATTGTCGGAGAATCGCGCAGCGCGGCGGGCGGTGCTGCTGTCGGCGCTGTTCTTCACACTCGGCTTCTCGACCGTCTTCATCGCGCTCGGTGCCGGGGCAACGACCATCGGCGTCGTACTTCGCCAGCACATCGATCTCCTGTCGAAGATCGGCGGCGTGATCATCATCATCATGGGGCTGAACTTCCTCGGCCTGTTCCGCATCGGGCTTCTGTCGCGCGAGGCGCGCTTCCAGTCCGGCGGCAAGCCGGCGACGGTGACGGGCGCCTATGTCATGGGGCTTGCCTTCGCCTTCGGCTGGACGCCGTGCATCGGGCCGGTTCTCGGCGCCATCCTCGGTGTTGCCGCATCGCGGCAGACGGTCGGCGATGGAGCGCTGCTGCTGGCCATCTATTCGCTGGGACTTGCGGTGCCGTTCTGGATCGCGGCCGGGTTTTCCGGCGCCTTCATGCGCTTCCTGACGCGGTTCCGCCGGCATCTGGGGCTGGTGGAAAAGGCGATGGGAGCGCTGCTGGTGGCAACCGGGCTCGCCTTCATCTTCGGTTTCGTCAGCGACATGGCGATCTGGTTCCAGCAGAGCTTTCCAATCCTGATGCAAATCGGCTAGAGCCAAAGGCAAACCAGATCCGTCAGAGGCGCCGAACCCGCTCGCGCCCGCCAGGAGCGAAGCAAGGTTCATGGCTGCCATCCTCGCACTGCTGCTTCCGTTCTTCGGCCTCATCCTGATCGGCGTCGTCGCGGCAAAGGCCAGCCGGCAGGGCGCCGAGGCGCTTGGCTGGATGAACACCTTCATCGTCTATGCGGCGCTGCCGGCGCTGTTCTTCAAGCTCGTCTCGCGCACCCCGATCGAGGATCTGACGCGGATCGATTTCATCCTCACCCAGCTCGCGGCGGTCTATCTCGTCTTCGGGCTGCTGTTTGCCGGGGCCTTCTTCCTGCGGCGTGCGAACCTTGCAGACAGCACCATCCAGGCCTTCGGCGGGGCTTACGGCAATATCGGCTACATGGGGCCGGGACTGGCGATACTGGTGCTCGGCGACGCCGCGGCGGTTCCGGTGGCGCTCATCGTCTGCTTCGAGAATGCCGCGCATTTCGTCGTTGCGCCGGCGATGATGGCGCTGGCGGGCGGCGACCGCCGGCCGGCCGGCGAGGTGGCGATCGAGGTGCTGCGCCGCGTCGCACTCCACCCGTTCATCCTGTCGACGGCGGCCGGGTTTGCGGTGGCGGCCTCCGGCTGGCAGCCGCCGGTCGCAGCCATGCGGCTCGTCGACTACCTGGCGCAGGCGGCAGCACCCTGCGCGCTGTTTGCTATGGGCGTGACGCTGGCGCTCAGACCCCTCAAACGGGTGCCGGTGGAGATCGGCGCGATCGCGGCGGTCAAGCTTCTGGTTCTGCCGGCGGTCGTCTACGGGGCGCTACGCCTCGTCGGCGGCATGGACCAGACATGGGTGCATGCGGCCGTGCTGCTGGCGGCACTGCCGACGGCGACCAACGTCTTCGTCATCAGCCAGCACTATGGTGCCTGGCAGGAGAGGGCATCGGCGACCGTGCTGATCACCACCGTCCTGTCGATCGCCACGCTGCCGCTTGTGCTCTACCTGATGTCAGCCGGTTTTCGGCCGGTCGAAGGGATGCCGTAGCACGCCGATCAGGTCGCGCAGGCTGCGGCCGGGTTCGATGCCTTCGCGCATCAGGATGTTGCGCAGCGGGCCGACCGAGGTGAGCAGATGCAGGCCCGCCGCGCGGGCGACCTGAACCGGCAGGAAATCCGACAGCAGCGAGCGGTTGAGGAGATCGACGCCGGCGGTGCGGGTCATGATGTCCGGACGCCGCTTGCGGTTGAAGCGGTCGCCGGCATCATCAGCGATCGGCTGGCCGCCGCTGGTCTGCAAGAGGTCAGCGAGCTCCATCACGTCGCGCAGGGAGAGGTTCAGGCCTTGCGCGCCGATCGGCGGGAAGGCATGCGCGGCCTCGCCGACCAGAGCGACGCGACCCTTGCCGAAGCGTTCCGCCATCAGGCTCGACAGAGGCCAGCTTTCCGGCCCGTCCTCGACCGTCACCTTGCCGAGCATCGACTGCAGCCGCGTCTCGACGGCCCGTGACAGGCCTGCGGTATCCAGCGACAGCAGCCGCGAGGCCTCTTCCGGCGACACCACCCAGACGAGGCTGGAGCGCATGCCGGGCAGCGGCACCTGCGTCGCCGGACCGGTCTCGGTGTGGAACTCGGTCGACACGTTGCCGTGCGGCTGGCTGTGGGAGAAGTTGAGGACGACGGCCGTCTGCGGATAGGACCAGCGGCGAAGGCCGATGCCTGCCTGCTCGCGGATGCGGGAATTGCGGCCGTCGGCGCCGACGACGAAATCCGTCGTCAGGGTTTCTCCATTGGCAAGAATGAGGTTCGGACGATCGCCGGAGAGATCAAGCCGCTCCACCGATCCCTCGATGCGGCTGATATTGGCCTCGCCCGAGATCGCCTCGGACAGCACCGACAATAGCGCCTTGTTGGGAATGTTGTAGCCGAAGGCCGTCAGGCCGACATCGGCGGCGCGGAACTGGGCGGGTGGGGCGCGAAAAAGCCGGCTCGTGCCATCGAGGATCTGCATGGTGGAGAGCGCGGCAGAGGCCGGCGCGATCCTGTCCCAGATCCCCAGGCTGTCGACGAAGCGGATGGACTGGTCCATCAGTGCCGTCGTCCGCTCGTCCCGGCGCGGCTGGTTCGGAGCGACCAACGCGACTTTTCGACCCGCCCGCGCCAGCGCCAGAGCGGCGATCGAACCGGCCAGACCTTCTCCCACAACCGCGATCTCGATGTCGTGCATGTGCGTCTTCTTCTTTAATCCCTCGTCCAGACTATGTAGGCAAACTTGCGACAGTTATCCATGGGCTTGCATGGCAGAGCGCCGAAGGCGTTGCAAAGCGCGCCGAATGGCCGCATATCCTGCCAGTTCAACGTGGGACATCCGGAGCAGGGCGTGATCAGGCGAATCTTCAATTACCGTAAAGTGCCCTATGCCGAGATCCGCGCATTCTCCGTGCACGTGCTGACGGCGTCCGGCTCTTTCCTCGCCTTCCTCGGCGTCGTGGCCGCCGCAGAGCATCGGTTTGTCGACATGTGGTGGTGGCTGGGGCTGGCGCTGCTGATCGACGGGATCGACGGGCCGATCGCCCGCAAGGTGCGCGTCAAGGAAGTCCTGCCGAACTGGTCGGGCGATACGCTCGACAACATCATCGACTACGTGACCTATGTGCTGCTGCCGGCCTTTGCGCTCTACCAGAGCGGCATGATCGGCGAGACCTGGTCGTTTGTCGCGGCCGGCATGATCGTCGTGTCGAGCGCCATCTACTATGCCGACATGGGTATGAAGACCGACGAGTACTTCTTCTCCGGCTTCCCGGTCGTCTGGAACATGCTGATCCTCACCTTCTTCGTCATCAAGCCGACCGAGACGACGGCGATGCTGCTGGTGGTGCTGGCGGTGTTCCTCACCTTCCTGCCGATCAACTTCCTGCATCCGGTGCGCGTCAGGCGGCTGCGGACGCTCAATCTCGGCATTTTCCTGCTCTGGTGCGCGCTCTGCGCCTACTCGCTGCTGCTGCACTTCGATTCGCCGGCATGGCTGGTGTGGAGCGTCGTCGTCACGGGACTGTACCTGTTTTGC
Source organism: Rhizobium sp. SAFR-030 (assembly GCF_059415005.1). Taxonomy (NCBI): domain Bacteria; kingdom Pseudomonadati; phylum Pseudomonadota; class Alphaproteobacteria; order Hyphomicrobiales; family Rhizobiaceae; genus Rhizobium; species Rhizobium sp. SAFR-030. Next base: position 555,694 of record NZ_JBPFDO010000003.1, read on the forward strand.
ATCGGCGGCGTGCTGCAGCTGTTTCCGAGCCTTGGGAAAAGCCGTTAAAGCGCGGCCACGGCTCGTCTTTTCTGTTGTGCGCAGCAGCAAAAGGAGTATCAATTCCTGGCCGTGCCGGCGTGTGCCGGCCAACACACGGCACATCGTCGCCAGACAAGCCTCGGAGAAGGCAGGCACGAGGTGAATGAGGGGATTTGAGTGACTGACGCGCAGCATCCGGAAGCCGCGCCGCTTCTTCAGGTTCGGGGCCTGACCAAGTATTTCGGCTCGTTCGCCGCCTGCAGCGGCATCGACCTGTCGATTGCCGGGGGCGAGATCCATGCGCTGCTCGGGGAGAACGGCGCCGGCAAATCGACGCTCGTCAAGATGCTGTTCGGGGTTCTGCAGCCGAGCGCCGGCGAGATCGTCTGGTCCGGCAATCCAGTTTCCATCGCTTCGCCGGGTGCCGCACGCGAGCTCGGCATCGGCATGGTGTTCCAGCATTTCTCGCTGTTCGAAGCGCTGACAGTGGCGGAAAACATCGCCCTGTCGCTCGACCCGAAGATCCCGCTTGCGAAGATCGCCGAACAGGCCGCCAGCCTGTCTGCCGCCTACGGCCTGCCGCTCGATCCTTACGCGCATGTCGCCGATCTGTCGGTCGGCGAGCGCCAGCGCATCGAGATCGTCCGGGCGCTGCTGCAGAACCCGAAACTGATCATCCTCGACGAACCGACCTCGGTGCTGACGCCGCAGGAGGCCGACCGGCTGTTCGAGACGCTGTTCAAGCTGAAGGCGGAAGGTCGGTCGGTGCTCTACATCAGCCATCGGCTGGAAGAGGTGCAGCGGATCTGCGACCGGGCAACGGTGTTGCGCCACGGCAAGGTGACCGGCGCCTGCGATCCGAAGCGCGAGACGCCGGCATCGCTGGCGCGGATGATGGTCGGTTCCGACGTCGCAGGCGTGACGCGGGCGACGCTGGCTGAGGGCGGCGCGGCTCTGATCGAGGTCAGCGGCCTCACGGTTCCGGCCCGCACCCCATTTGCCATCAGCCTGCGCGACATTTCCATGCACGTGCGGGCCGGCGAGATCCTCGCCATTGCGGGCGTCGCCGGCAACGGCCAGGGCGAACTCTTCGATGCCCTGTCCGGTGAATATCCGGTCGCCGAGGACGCAGCGATCCGCATCCGCGGGAAGGCCGTCGGCCGCGCCGGGATCAACGGCCGCCGGCTGCTCGGCGCCGGCTTCGTGCCGGAGGAAAGGCACGGCCATGCGGCGGTGTCCGACATGCCGCTTTCCGACAACCTTCTCCTGTCGCGCTGTCGCTCCGATGCCAGAGCCTTCCTGTCGGGCGGCTTTGCCTCGGTGATCCGCCACGAGGCGATCCGCAGCGCCGCCCGGCGCATCTGCGCGGTCATGGATGTGCGCAAGAGCGGAGATGATCCTGCCGCCGGCTCGCTTTCCGGCGGCAACCTGCAGAAATTCATCATCGGCCGCGAACTCGACCGCCAGCCGTCGGTGCTGGTCGTCAACCAGCCGACCTGGGGTGTCGATGCCGGCGCCGCCAGCCGCATCCGCCAGGCGCTCATCGACCTTGCCGCCGCCGGCTCGGCGGTTGTTGTCATCAGCCAGGATCTCGACGAGATCTTCGAGGTGGCAACGACGATCGCAGTCATCTCGGAGGGGCTGCTGTCGCAGCCTTATCCGGCCGGCAGCCTGTCGCTGGAACGGATCGGCCTGATGATGGGCGGTATCCACGATTCGACCGGCCAGGCGGAGGTCGCCCATGCGCATTGAGCTCGAGCGGCGCGCCAGCGCTTCCGGCCTTTTCTCGATCGTCTCGCCGCTGCTGGCGCTTTTCCTGACGCTCGCCTTCGGGGCGCTGATGTTCTGGATGCTCGGCAAGGATCCGCTGTCGGCCCTCTACAGCTTCTTCATCGATCCGCTGCTGGAAGTGTGGTCGCTGCACGAACTGGCGATCAAGGCCGGGCCGCTGATCCTGATCGCCGTCGGGCTTTCCGTCTGCTACCGGTCCAACAACTGGAATATCGGCGCCGAGGGGCAGTTCACCATCGGTGCGATCACCGGATCGATCCTGCCGGTGCTGATGCCGCAATGGCACTCGCCGCTGGTGCTGCCGCTGATGCTGGTGATGGGAGCGATCGGCGGGGCTCTGTTTGCCGCCATCCCGGCGCTGCTGAAGACGCGCTTCAACACCAATGAAATCCTCGTCAGCCTGATGCTCGTCTATATCGCTCAGTTCTTCCTCGACTGGCTGGTGCGTGGACCCTGGCGCGATCCGAAGGGCTTCAACTTTCCGCGCACGCTCAGCTTTTCGTCGGAGGCGGTACTGCCCGAACTGCTGGAATCGGGCCGTGCCCACTGGTCGATCGTGTTTGCCATCGTTGCCGCCGTCGGCGTCTGGTTCATGATGCGCTTCATGCTGAAGGGCTTCGAAGTCTCGGTGCTCGGCCGCTCGGAACGGGCAGGGCGGTTTGCGGGCTTTTCTGCGCGCCGGATGGTGTGGTTCTCGCTGATGCTGTCGGGCGCGCTTGCCGGTCTTGCAGGCATCTCGGAAGTCTCCGGCTCGATCGGCCATCTGCAGCCGAGCATCTCGCCGGGCTACGGCTTCACGGCGATCATCGTCGCCTTCCTCGGACGCCTGAACCCGCTCGGCATCATCGCCTCGGGCTTCGTGCTGGCGCTCACCTATCTCGGCGGCGAGGCGGCACAGCTGTCGATCGGCGTCTCGGAAAAGGTCACGCGCGTCTTCCAGGGACTGCTGCTGTTCTTCGTGCTCTCCTGCGACACGCTGATCCTCTACCGCGTGCGCTTCATTTCCGGCCGTGGCCGCGTGCCGGCCGAGGCGAGGAGCTGACCATGCTGGAAGCCATCCTGCTGACCATCATCACCGCCGCCACGCCGCTTGTCATTGCCGCCATCGGCGAACTGGTGACGGAGCGCGCCGGCGTGCTCAACCTCGGCGTCGAGGGGATGATGATCATGGGCGCCGTCTGCGCCTTTGCCGGCTCCTACCTGACCGGGGTGCCGCTGATCGGCGTTGCCTGCGGCATTCTCGGCGGCGCGCTGTTTTCGCTGCTGTTCGGCTTCCTGACGCTGACGCTGGTGACCAACCAGGTGGCGACGGGGCTGGCGCTGACCATCCTCGGGCTTGGCCTTTCCGGCCAGCTGGGCGAAAGTTTTGTCGGCATTCCGGGCGTCAAGCTGCAGCCGATCGTCGTGCCGCTGCTCTCCGACATCCCGTTCGTCGGTCGACTGCTGTTTCGTCAGGACATCACCTTCTACCTGTCGATCGCGCTGATCGTCGGCGTCAACTGGTTCCTGTTCAAGAGCCGCACCGGGCTGAAGATGCGGGCGATCGGCGACAATCACGCATCCGCCCATGCGCTGGGCATCCATGTGGTGCGCACCCGCTATCTGGCGGTGATGTTCGGCGGTGCCTGCGCAGGCCTTGCCGGAGCTCAGCTGTCGCTCGTCTACACGCCGCAATGGGTGGAGAACATGTCCGCCGGCCGCGGCTGGATCGCGCTGGCGCTGGTGGTGTTTGCCTCCTGGCGGCCGTGGCGGGTGCTGGCCGGCGGCTACATCTTCGGCGCCGTCGGTATCCTGCAGCTGCATGCGCAGGCCTTCGGCATCGGCATCCCGTCGCAGTTCCTGTCGATGCTGCCTTACGCCGTCACTATTGTCGTTCTCATCATCATCTCGCATAATCGCCGCACGACGCTCATCAACACGCCGGCCGCGCTCGGGAAACCGTTCGTGCCCGACCGCTAATGCGGCATCCACCATCACCAAGCTTCATGCCAAACAGGGGTACACAATGAAGAAGCTGATCATCGCACTTGCCGCCACGGCTGCCGCCATCAGCGGCTTTTCGGGCAGCGCACAGGCTCAGGAAAAGACCAAGGTCTGCTTCGTCTATGTCGGGACACGCACCGACGGCGGCTGGACACAGGCGCACGAACTCGGCCGCCAGCAGGTCGACAAGACGTTTGGCGAAAAGGTCGAGACGCCGTTCCTCGAAAGCGTTCCGGAAGGTCCGGATGCCGAACGCGCCATCGAGCGCATGGCCCGCTCCGGCTGCGCGCTGATCTACACCACCTCGTTCGGCTTCATGGACGCGACGGTGAAGGTGGCGGAAAAGTTCCCGAAGGTGAAGTTCGAGCATGCGACCGGCTTCAAGGCTGCCGAAAACCTCTCCACCTACAATGCGCGCTTCTACGAAGGCCGCTACATCCAGGGCCAGATCGCCGCGAAGATGTCGAAGAAGGGCATCGCCGGCTACATCGCATCGTTCCCGATCCCGGAAGTGGTGATGGGCATCAATGCATTCGAGCTCGGCGCGAAGTCCATCAACCCGGAATTCAAGCTGAAGGTCGTCTGGGCCAACACCTGGTTCGACCCGGGCAAGGAAGCTGATGCCGCCAAGGCGCTGATCGACCAGGGCGTCGACATCCTGACACAGCACACCGACACGACCGCCCCGATGCAGGTTGCCGCCGAGCGTGGCATCCTCGCCTTCGGCCAGGCCTCCGACATGATCGCTGCCGGCCCGAAGACACAGCTGACGGCGATCGTCGACACCTGGGGCGCCTACTACGTCAAGCGCACCAAGGCGCTGCTCGACGGCACCTGGAAGTCGGAGCAGATCTGGGACGGACTGAAGGACGGCATCCTGACGATGGCGCCCTATACCAACATGCCGGACGACGTGAAGGCGATGGCCGAGGAAACCGAAGCCAAGATCAAGTCGGGCGAACTGCATCCGTTCACCGGCCCGATCAACAAGCAGGACGGTTCCGCCTGGCTGAAGGCCGGCGAAAAAGCCGAGGACGGCACGCTGCTCGGCATGAACTTCTACGTAGAAGGCGTCGACGACAAGCTGCCGCAGTAAGCCGGTCTGTCTGTCCATCAAGCGAAGGGCGCCCGTGTGGCGCCCTTTTTCGTTCGGTGGCCGATGCGAATGGTGAAGACCCGTCACGGGCGCTTGGCGCGGGCCCGGGACTGCTGATAAGAAGCGGCCGAAGACTGGATGGAGAACCGCATGACCCGCACCTGCCTCGCCGTGATCCTCGCCGCCGGCGACAGCACCCGGATGAAGTCGTCGATGTCGAAAGTGCTGCACCCGATCGCCGGCCTGCCGATGATCGCGCACGTGATGCAGGCCGTGCGCGGCGCCGAGATGAGCGATGCGGTACTGGTGGTCGGCCGTGACGCCGAGCGGGTGACGCAGGCGGGTTCGGTGGATGGCATGGCGGTCTCCTCCGTGCTGCAGACCGAGCGGCGCGGCACCGGCCATGCGGTGCTGATGGCGCGCGAGGCGATTGCCCGCGGCTACGACGACCTGCTGGTGACCTATGGCGACGTGCCGCTGGTGAGGCCGGAGACCTTCCTTGCTGCCCGGGCGAAGCTTGCCGAGGGTGCCGACATCGTCGTCATCGGTTTTCGCACCGCACATCCCACCGGCTATGGACGGCTGCTGGTCGAGAACGGCGAGCTGGTGGCGATCCGCGAGGAAAAGGACGCCAGCGACGAGGAGCGCAAGGTCACCTGGTGCAACAGCGGGCTGATGGCGATCAGCGGCGCGCGGGCCGTGGAATGGCTGGAGAAGATCGACAACAAGAACGCCAAGGGCGAGTACTACCTGACCGATCTCGTCGAGATCGCTCGCGCGGCCGGCGGCAGGGTGGTCGCCGTCGATGCGCCGGAAGCGGAACTCGCCGGCTGCAACACGCGGGCCGAACTGGCGCTGCTGGAGGCAAGCTGGCAACAGCGCCAGCGGCATGCGCTGATGCTCTCCGGCGTTTCGATGATCGCACCGGAAACCGTGTTCCTCGCCCACGACACGGTGCTCGAACAGGATGTGCTGGTCGAACCGAATGTCGTGTTCGGACCGGGCGTCACCGTCCGAAGCGGCGCGGTCATCCATGCCTTTTCGCATCTGGAAGGCGCGCAGGTCGCGGCAGGCGCCACCGTCGGTCCGTTCGCGCGGCTGCGTCCGGGCGCCAATCTCGGCGAGGGGTCCAAGGTCGGCAATTTCTGCGAGGTGAAGAAGGCCGAGATCGGCGCTGGCGCCAAGGTCAACCACCTCACCTATATCGGCGATGCGGTCGTCGGTGCCGGTTCCAATATCGGCGCGGGCACCGTGACCTGCAATTACGACGGGGTGAACAAGCACGAGACGCGGATCGGCGAAAACGCCTTCATCGGCTCGAACTCCTCGCTCGTGGCGCCAGTTTCCATCGGCGACGGCGCCTATGTGGCATCGGGCAGCGTCATCACCACCGACGTGCCGGAGAATGCCCTGGCATTCGGTCGTGCGCGCCAGGAGGTGAAGCCCGGGCGCGCCACTGCGATCCGCGAGCGGGCGCTTGCGGTGAAGGCTGCGAAGAAAGCCGGTCATTAACCCATCCGCATTACGATGCGACATTCAAATTGACCGCCGCCGATGTTGCACGGCGCGCCCGCTGCGCTACGAGTGCGCGCGGTGAAATCGACAGAAAGAGGATCCTATGTGCGGTATCGTTGGCATCGTCGGCAAGGCGCCGGTGGCGGAACGTCTGGTCGATGCGCTGCGGCGGCTCGAATATCGCGGATATGATTCGGCCGGCGTTGCCACCATCCATGATGGGCTGATGGAGCGTCGCCGGGCAGAGGGCAAGCTGTTCAACCTCGAACGGGTGCTGGCCGCCGAGCCGCTGCCGGGAACGATCGGCATTGCCCACACGCGCTGGGCAACGCATGGCGTGCCGAACGAGACCAACGCCCATCCGCATTTCGTCGACGGCGTCGCCATTGTCCACAACGGCATCATCGAGAACTTTTCCGAGCTGCGCGACGTGCTGTCCGCTGAAGGCGCGCTATTCGTCAGCCAGACGGATACCGAGGTGGTCGCGCATCTGCTGGCGAAATATCTGCGCGACGGCATGGACAACCACCAGGCGATGCTTGCCACGCTGAACCGCGTGACCGGCGCCTATGCGCTGGTGGTGATGTTCAAGAACGATCCGGACACGCTGATGTGCGCGCGCTCAGGCCCGCCTTTGGCGATCGGTCACGGCCAGGGAGAGATGTTCCTGGGTTCGGACGCGATTGCGCTTGCACCCTTCACAAACCGGATCACCTATCTGGTGGACGGCGACTGCGCGGTGATGACATCGCGTGGCGTGGAGATCACCGACTTTTCCGGGAAGCCTGTCTCCCGTCAGATGCAGATTTCGCAGGCGGCGGCGCTGATGGTCGACAAGGGCAACCATCGTCACTTCATGGAGAAGGAGATCTACGAGCAGCCGGAGATCATCTCGCATGCGCTCAGCCACTACGTAGATTTTTCGACAGGCACGGTGAAGGTGCAGGGCGAGGCGATCGATTTTTCCAAGGTCACGAGCCTGGCGATCTCGGCCTGCGGCACGGCCTATCTCTCCGGCCTCGTCGGAAAATACTGGTTCGAGCGTTACGCGCGGCTGCCGGTCGAAATCGATGTGGCGTCGGAATTCCGCTACCGCGAAATGCCGCTGTCGAAGACCCAGGCAGCGCTGTTCATCTCGCAGTCCGGCGAGACGGCCGACACGCTTGCCTCGCTGCGCTATTGCAAGGAGCAGGGCCTGCCGATCGGCGCCGTCGTCAACGTGCGCGAATCGACGATTGCCCGCGAGGCTGACGCGGTGTTTCCGATCCTTGCCGGTCCGGAAATCGGCGTCGCGTCGACCAAGGCCTTCACCTGCCAGCTGGCGGTGCTGGCGGCACTCGCCATCCAGGCGGCGCGCGCGCGCGGGACTTTGAGCGCCGAGCAGGAAAAGGAGATGGTCCGCCACCTCATCGAGATGCCGCGTATCATGAGCAGCGTGCTCAACCTCGTCCAGCCGCAGGTGGAAAGCCTGTCTCGCGAGCTGTCGCGGTTCAAGGACGTGCTTTATCTCGGCCGTGGCACCAGCTATCCGTTGGCCCTGGAAGGCGCGCTGAAGCTCAAGGAAATCTCCTATATCCACGCCGAAGGCTATGCGGCGGGCGAGCTGAAGCACGGGCCGATCGCGCTGATCGACGAGAACATGCCGGTGATCGTCATCGCCCCGCATGACCGGTTCTTCGAAAAGACGGTCTCCAACATGCAGGAAGTGGCGGCCCGCGGCGGCAGGATCATCTTCATCACCGACGAAAAGGGTGCGGCCGCCTCCAGGCTCGAGACCATGGCGACGATCGTGCTGCCAAATGTCGACGAGGTCATCTCGCCGATGATCTACGCGCTGCCGATCCAGCTCTTGGCCTACCATACGGCCGTGTTCATGGGCACCGACGTCGACCAGCCGCGCAACCTGGCGAAATCGGTCACGGTAGAGTGACGGGGGCCTGCGGCACGCCGATCGCGCGCCGCTGGTCTGTCTCACAATTTCCCGTTGGCGCACTTGCGAGGCGGGAAGGCCTGCGGCATTGTCCGCATTCACCGGCCTTCGACGGCAATGCAGCATGAGAATGACGGACGGGCATGACGGATAAACCGGAACGAATAACGGTGGCCGGCCGGTTGCGGAACAATTTTCTGACCGGTCTGATCATCTGCGCACCGATCGCCATCACCGTATGGCTGACCTTCGCCTTCATCGACTGGGCCGACAGCTGGGTGACGCCCTATATTCCGCAGCGCTACAATCCTCAGTATTACTTCGATATCGCCATTCCCGGCACAGGCCTGGTGATCGCCGTCGTGTTCATCACGGCCATCGGCTTTCTCGGCAAGAACCTGATCGGTCGCTCGGTCGTCGGCTTCGGCGAATCGATCGTCCACCGCACGCCGCTGGTGCGGACGCTCTACAGGAGCATCAAGCAGATCTTTGAGACGGTGCTGAAGGACCAGTCGACCTCGTTCAAGAAGGTCGGCATGATCGAGTTTCCCGGTCCCGGCACCTGGGCGCTGGTGTTCATCGCGACCGAAGCGCAGGGCGAGCTTGCGGCCCGATTCAACGAGCTTGGCCAGGAGATGATGGCCGTCTTCCTGCCGCCGACGCCGGTGCCGACCGCCGGCTTCCTGATCTTCGTGCCGAAGGACAAGATCATGATGCTCGACATGACGCCCGAGGAGGCCGCCAAGCTGCTGATCTCCGGCGGCCTGATCTCGCCCGACTGGAAGCCGAGACTGCCGGTCGCCTGAGCCCTGCGACCTTCATGTAGCCGTCATGTTGGGCGCCTAGAGACATCGCCAGGGACAATCACCGCCGGCCACGCCACGTCCGTTCGCAGACGTTGCGTCAGGCGCTGGCGGTGACCTTTCGGTTTGATCAAGGGACAATCATCATGACGCACCCGCGCCGCACATTTGCGCTTTCCGCAGCCCTGGCTGCTTCGGTCTTCCTGTCGCCGCTCGCAGCCATGGCCGATGCCACGGTATCGGTGGGCAGCGTCACCATCGCCAACAAGGGCCTCGTCGCCGTCGGCCGCATTCCCGCCAGCCAGCGCGACAAATTCGGCGAAACCTTCGGCTCCGGTTCGGGGATGGCAATCGATCCGACGAGCTGGAAGAAGGATGGCGACGCCTATGCCGGTTCGCTGTGGCTGCTGCCCGACCGCGGCTACAATGTCGAGGGAACGACCGACTACAACGACCGCCTGAACCGCATCGACCTGCGCCTGACGCCGGCCGCCGGCGACCTGTCCACCGAGGCGCAGCAAAAGGGTCTCGAGGCGAAGCTCGCCGAGACCATCCTGCTGACCGACGGTGAGGGCAAGAACATGACCGGGCTCGATCCGGAAGCCGGCACCCGTCCGGCATCGGGCAAGCTGCCCGTCCTGCCGCAGGCCCGCACCGGCAAGGTGGCGCTCGACCCGGAAGCGATCGTCCGTCTCGCCGACGGCTCGTTCCTGATCAGCGACGAGTACGGTCCCTACATCTACCGCTTTACGGCCAATGGCCGGCTTGTCTCGGCGACCCAGCCGCCGAAGGCACTGCTGCCGATGCGCAACGGCGAGACCAACTTCTCGTCCAACAACGTCGATGCCGAAGGAAAGAAGCCGGAGCCGAAGGATCCCGAAACCGGGCGCCAGAACAACCAGGGCCTCGAAGGCATGTCGATGACGCCGGACGGCAAGTTCGTCATCGCCGTCCTGCAATCGGCGGCTCGCCAGGATGGCGGCGATTCGGGTTCCACCCGGATGAACACCCGGGCGCTCGTCTACGATGCGACCGATATCGATGCGCTGAAGCTCGTTCACGAATATGTCGTGCCGCTGCCGACCTTCGACAACAAGGGCAAGGTGGCCGTTGCTGCGCAGAGCGAGATCCTGGCGCTGTCGGACAAAGCGTTCCTGATGCTCGCCCGCGACAGCAACAACGGTCAGGGACTGAAGGGCGACACCTCCGTCTACCGGAAGATCGAACTCGTCGACCTGTCAGGCGCGACGGATATCGCCAATGGCGACTTCGATGCGATGAAGCCGTTGGCGCCCAAGGGCGTCGTCGATGCCGCGGTGAAGCCTGCGACGCTGAAGAGCTTCATCGACCTCAACGACAGCAAGGAGCTCTCTCGCTTCGGCCTGCACAACGGCGCGCCGAACGACCGCAACAACCTGTCTGAAAAGTGGGAGGCGATGTCGATTGCCAGCGTTCTCGATCCGGCAGCACCGAACGACTACTTCCTGTTTGTCGCCAACGACAACGATTTCCTGACGCAGGACGGCTTCCAGGTGGGTGCGGCTTACAAGGCCGAGGGCGGCGCCGACGTCGACACCATGTTCCAGGTGTTCCGCGTCACGCTGCCGGGCATGGCCGCCAAGTAAGCCACCTGTCTCCAACCAAAAGGGCCCGGCGGATCACTCCGCCGGGCCCTTTCTCATGTCAGCTTGTCGTCATCAGGCCGCGGCAGAGCCGACGACCCGGACGGGGACGCCCTTGTAGGCCGGGGTGCCGGAGCGCACATCGTGGTCGCCAAGCGCGATCACCGCGTTCATCTCTGGATAATAGCCGGCGATGGTGCCCTTGGGGATGTCGTAGGCGATGGCGGTGAAACCCTCGACGCCGCGCTGGCGCCCGTCGCCCGTCCACAGCGACTGGATGTCGATCCGATCACCTTCCGCAAGGCCGCGAGCGGCCAGATCCTCGGCGTTCATGAAGATCACGTCGCGCCGGCCGAAGACGCCACGGTAGCGGTCGTCCATGCCGTAGATGGTGGTGTTGTACTGGTCGTGGGCGCGCAGTGTCGTCAGCACCAGGGCATCGCCGGCGGTCTGCCGCTCGTCCTCTTCCACGCCGCGGGCGACGAGGAACATCGCCTTGCCGGTCGCCGTGTTCCAGATCCTGTCCGATGCGCCGACGGTGAGGCGGAAGCCGCCCTTGACGCGAACCCGGCGGTTGTAATCGGCAAAGTCGGGGAACACGATTTCGATCTTGTCGCGGATGCGGTCATAGTCGGCAAGCATGCCGTCCCAGTCGATGCCGTAGCGGTCGCCGAGCGTCGCCTTGGCCATGCCGACGACGATCGCCGGCTCGGAGCGAAGCTGCTCGCCGGGCGGGTTGAGGAAGCCGCGCGAGGCGTGCACCATCGACATGGAATCCTCGACCGTCACCGATTGCGGGCCGGAGGCCTGCACGTCGAGGTCGGTGCGCCCGAAGCAGGGCAGGACGATGGTCGTCTTTCCCGTCAGCAGATGCGAGCGATTGAGCTTGGTGGCGATGTGGACCGAGAGGTCGAGCTTGCGCATGGCGGCGAAACAGGTCTCGGTGTCCGGCATGGCGACCGGCAGATTGCCGCCGAGGCAGATGAGCGCCTTCGAGCGGCCGTCCATCATCGCCTCGATGGTCTCGACGGCATTGTGGCCCTTCTCCGCCGGCGGACGGAAGCCGAAGGCGCGCTGCATGCCGTCGAGCAGCGCGTCCGTCGGGATCTCGGTGATGCCGACCGTGCGGTCGCCCTGGACGTTCGAGTGACCGCGCAGCGGGCAGATGCCGGCGCCCTCGCGGCCCATATTGCCGCGCAGGAGCAGGAAGTTGGCAAGCTGCTGGACGTTGTCGGTGCCATGCGCATGCTGTGTGATGCCCATGCCATAGCAGGCTATAACCTTCTTGGCGTTGATGTAGACATCGGCGGCGCTGCGCAGTGCCGCCTGCGTGAGCCCGGACGCAGTCATGATGGTTTCCCAGGAGGTTGCGTCGATATCCTCGCGCAGCGTTTCAAGTCCCAGCGTGTGCTCGGCGATGAAGGCCCGGTCGAGAACGCCCTTGCCGTCGGCGGCGAGGCTCTCGTCGTCGCGCTCGAACACCGCCTTCATCAGCCCCTTGAGGGCCGCCAGGTCGCCGCCGGCCTTTACCTGGTGATAGGCGGACGCGATCGGCGTCGACGACATGGTCGCCATCTCCACCGGGTTCTGCGGCGAGGCGAATTTCTGCAGCGCCCGTTCCTTCAGCGGATTGAAGACGATGATCGGCACGCCACGGCGGGCGGCGTCATGCAGCGTCGCCATCATCCGCGGATGGTTGGTGCCGGGATTGTGGCCGAAGCTGAAGATCGCGTCGCAATGGTCGAAATCCTCAAGCAGCACCGTGCCCTTGCCGACGCCGATCGATTTCGGCAGGCCGACGCTGGTTGCCTCGTGGCACATGTTCGAGCAGTCGGGAAAGTTGTTGGTGCCATAGGCACGCACCAGCAGCTGGAAAAGGAAGGCAGCCTCGTTGGAAGCCCGGCCGGAGGTGTAGAACTCCGCCTCGTGCGGGCTGTCCAGCGCGTTCAGACCCTGACCGATCAGCGCGAACGCCTCGTCCCAGCCAATCGTCTGATAGCGGTCGGTCTCGCGATCGTAGATCATCGGATGGGTGAGGCGACCCTGATCCTCCAGCTGGTGATCCGTCCAGCCCCAGAGTTCGCTCACCGAGTGCAGCTGGAAGAATTCCGGGCCGACGCGCTTGGCGGTCGATTCCCAGGTGATCGCCTTGGCGCCGTTCTCGCAGAACTCGAAGGAAGAGGCGTGCCGCGGATCGGGCCAGGCGCAGCCGGGACAATCGAAGCCGTCCGGCTGGTTGGCCTTCATCAGCGTTGCGCTGCCCTGGGCGACGATCTGCTGCTGCGCAAGCGTCTTGGCGACTGCGCGCAAGGCACCCCATCCGCCGGCCGGCGCATCATATTCCTTGATCCCAGATGGTCGTTTGGCTGCCATGATGTTCTCCGTCAATGTCGAGTCAGGTCATACCCCGAATGTGGAAAACTTGACATCTGTCACTTGGATCATCCGGCCTTCGATGTCTTGGCAAAACGACGTACGCTTTTGAACAATCGACTGTTGCCCGGACCGAGCGTTCCGTCAGCCGGCGCGCAGGAAGCGGATCGCCTCGTCGCGGCGGTGCAGGTAGAGAAGGACGCGCAGCGCCTGACCGCGCTCACCGGTCAGATCCGGATCCTTTTCCAGCAGATAGGCGGCATCCTTGCGGGCCGTCTCCAGAAGGTCGGCATGGGCCTCCAGACTGGCGATCCGGAACCCCGGCGTGCCAGACTGACGGGTGCCGAGCAGCTCGCCTTCGCCGCGCAGTTTCAGGTCCTCCTCGGCGATCAGGAAGCCGTCCTCGCTGTCGCGCAGGATCGACAGCCGAGCCCGACCGGTCTCGCTGAGCGGTCCCTTGTAGAGGAGGATGCAGGTGGAGGCCTCATCGCCGCGACCGACGCGGCCGCGCAACTGGTGCAACTGCGCCAGGCCGAACCGCTCGGCATGCTCGATGACCATGATCGTCGCGTCCGGCACGTCGACGCCGACCTCGACAACGGTGGTGGCGACCAGCAGGCGAAGCTCGCCGGACTTGAAGGCGGCCATGACGGCATCCTTTTCCGGCCCGGTCATGCGGCCGTGGACGAGGCCGACCTTGGGGCCCAGCGCTTTCGACAGACCGGCATGCCGCTCTTCCGCCGACATCAGGTCGGAGACATCCGACTCCTCGACGAGCGGGCAGATCCAGTAGGCCTTCTTGCCCTCGGCAAGCGCCGACCGGAGCCGCGCGACGATCTCGTCGACCCGCTCCGTCGGGACGGTGACGGTCTGGATCGGCTTGCGGCCAGCCGGTTTCTCGGTGAGCTTCGAGACATCCATGTCGCCGAAGGCGGCAAGCACCAGCGTGCGCGGAATGGGCGTCGCGGTCATCACCAGCATGTGCGGCGACAGGCCCTTGGCGGTCAGCCGAAGCCGCTGGTGGACGCCGAAGCGGTGCTGCTCGTCAACGACGGCCAGCATCAGGTCCTTGTAGACGATGGCATCCTGGAACAGCGCGTGGGTGCCGATGATGATCTGCGCTTCGCCGGACGCAATGCGTGCCAGCACCTCGTCGCGCTCGCGGCCCTTCACCCGGCCGGTCAGCACTTCCACCTTCAGGCCGACGGCAGCGGCGGACCGGCTGATTGTTGCAAAATGCTGGCGGGCGAGGATTTCGGTCGGCGCCATCAGCACCGCCTGGCCGCCGGCCTCCACGGCATCGGCCATCGCCATCAGCGCCACCAGCGTCTTGCCGGCGCCGACATCGCCCTGCAGCAGGCGCAGCATCCGCTCGTCCTTGGCCATGTCCGAGCGGACATCGGCGATGGCCGCCTGCTGGCTGGCGGTCAGCGAGAACGGCAGCGACGCACCGATCTCGGCGCCGATCCGGCCATCGACCCGGATCGGCCGGCCGGCGACCTTGCGCAGCCGTTGGCGCACCAGCGCCAGCGACACCTGGCCGGCGAGGAATTCGTCATAGGCCAGCCTGCGGCGGGCTGGCGTCTGGGGGTCGAGATCCTGCGCATCGCGCGGATCGTGCAGGCCCCGGAAGGCATCGGCGACCGACGGCAGCCCCTGCTTCTGCTGGAAATGCAGGTCCATCCATTCGGGCAGGTCCGGCAGTCGGGCAAGCGAGCCTTCGACGGCCCGCCGGATGACCTTCGGCACGAGGCCTGCGGTCATCGGATAGACGGGCTCGACCAGCGGCATGTCGCTGGCTTCGGAAACCTTCATCATCAGGTCGGGGTGCACCATCGAGGCGCGGCCGTTGAACCAGTCGACCTTGCCGCTGACCAGAACCTGTTCGTCGACCGGCAGGGTCTTTTCCAGCCAGTTGCCCTTGGCCCGGAAGAAGGTCAGCGCCAGTTCGCCTGTCTCGTCGTGGAGGATCACCCGGTAGGGCATGTTCGACTTGCCGGGCGGCGGCGGCAGGTGGCGGTCGACGCGACCTTCGATGGTGACGATGGCGCCTTGCGGGGCAAGTGCGATGCCCGGCCGGTTGCGACGATCGATGATCGACGACGGCGCGTGGAAGAGGACGTCGACCACCCGGCAGTCGTCGGCATCCTCGCGGCTGGTGACGCGGGCGATCAGATCGGCGAGTTTCGGGCCGATGCCTGGCAGGCTTGCGACGGAGGCGAAGAGAGGGTCTAGGAGGGCAGGACGCATGGCCGGCAAAATGCGCCGGATAATGGCTGCTTGGCAAGGCTGACAAGGTGAAGATTTCGTCCTATATCAGCCCCGCAACGAAGGTTTACGCCATGACAGGACTGTCGCGCAGCAGCGCCGATCTCGACCCCCGCCGCCGGAGGATCCTCTACCGCTGCTGGCATCGTGGCATCCGCGAGATGGATCTGGTCTTCGGCCAGTTCGCTGAAAACGAGATCGCTTTGCTGTCCGAGGCGGAACTCGACGCGCTGGAGACGGTGATGGCGGAAGAGGATCAGGACCTCAACAGCTGGATCACCGGTGCCGAGCCGCTGCCCGAACACATGCAAACTGAAATGTTCGCGCGGATTGCAGCCTACCGCCCCGACTTCGACATCGTGACGAAGGCCAGCCTCGCAGAAAAATACGGACAGGGCGAATGATCGCAGGTTTCGACGCGAAGACGATCGCTGCCTCGGCGGCGGGACTGACCATTGCCAATGTGCAGACCGGCATCGAGCCGCTGATCTTGGCCGAGATGGCGCGGGCCGGCCAGTCGGTCGCCTTCGTGATGTCAGACGGCCACCGGATGGCCGACCTAGAGCAGATGCTGTCCTTCGTCGCGCCTGAGATCCCCGTCTTGTCGCTGCCGGCCTGGGACTGCCTTCCCTACGACCGCGTCTCGCCTAGCACCGATGTCTCGGCCCGTAGGCTCGCGGCGCTTGCCGGTCTCATCGCCCATGCCAAGAAACCGCATCCGGCCATCGTGCTGGTGACGGTCAACGCGATGATGCAGAAGATCGCCCCGGCCGGCGTCATCGAGAACCTGGCGTTCTCGGCCAAGCCCGGCAATATCGTGCGCATGGACGACATCGCCGCGCGGCTGGAGCGCAACGGTTTCGACCGCGTCGCAACCGTGCGCGAAGTCGGCGAATTCGCCGTACGCGGCGGCATTCTCGACGTCTTCGTGCCCGGCAGCGAGGAGCCGGTGCGGCTGGATTTCTTCGGCGACACGTTGGAAACCATCCGCAGCTTCGATCCGGCAAGCCAGCGGACGACCGGCCAGGCGCGGTCGCTGGATCTCAGCCCGATGAGCGAGGTGACGCTGACGCCGGAGACGATCAGCCACTTCCGCAGATCCTACCTTTCGACCTTCGGCGCGGCGACCCGCGACGATTCGCTCTACCAGGCGGTCTCGGAAGGACGGCGCTATGCGGGCATGGAGCACTGGCTGCCGCTGTTCTACGAGGGTCTCGACACCGCTTTCGATTACCTCAAGGGCTTCCGCATCGTCACCGACCACACGGCCCGCGAGGCGGCCGAGGAACGGTCGCGGCTGATCCTCGACTATTACGAGGCACGCAAGAATTCCGGCTCGACGTCAAAGGTCGGAGCCGCGCAGGCCGCGCCCTACAAGCCGCTGGCGCCGAACGACCTCTATCTCAGCGGCAAGGCTTTCGGCGCTGCGCTCGATGCGGTCTCGGCGGTGCGCCTGACGCCGTTCAACGAGCATGAAGGCGAGGCGCGCCGCGTCGTGACGCTCGACGCCCGCTCCGGCCCGCGCTGGGCACGGGCGCAAGCCGACGCCGAGCAGCAGAACCGCGACGAGCGGGTCAACGTCTTCGACCTCGTCGTCAAACACATCGCCGACAAGCGTGCCGCCGGCGCCAAGGTGCTGGTCACCGGCTGGTCGGCCGGCTCGCTCGACCGGCTGCTGCAGGTGCTCGACGAGCATGGCCTGAAACGTATCAAGCAGATCGACAGCCTCGGTGACATCCGCAAGCTTGACAAGGGCGAGGCGGCATCCGCCGTCCTCAGCCTCGAGGGCGGGTTCGAGACGGGCGATCTTGTCATCATCGGCGAGCAGGACATTCTCGGCGACCGCATGGTCCGCCGCTCCAAGCGCCGCAAGCGGGGCGCCGACTTCATCTCGGAAGTGGCGGGTCTCGACGAGGGATCGCTGGTCGTGCATGCCGAGCACGGCATCGGCCGCTTCGTCGGCCTGAAGACCATCGAGGCGGCCGGCGCGCCGCGTGCCTGCCTGGAACTGCACTATGCCGACGAGGCAAAGCTGTTCCTGCCGGTGGAAAACATCGACCTGTTGTCGCGCTACGGTTCGGATGCGGCTGAAGCCCATCTGGACAAGCTCGGCGGCGGCGCCTGGCAGGCCCGCAAGGCCAAGCTGAAGAAGCGCCTGCTGGACATGGCCGACGGGCTGATCAAGCTTGCCGCGACCCGCATCACCCGCCGGGCGCCGGTGCTTGAGACGCCGGAAGGGCTTTACGACGAGTTTGCCGCGCGCTTCCCCTACGACGAAACGGAAGACCAGGCGAACGCCATCGATTCCGTCCGCGACGATCTGGCGGCCGGCCGTCCCATGGACCGGCTCGTGTGCGGTGACGTCGGCTTCGGCAAGACGGAGGTGGCGCTGAGGGCTGCGTTCTTCGCCGCCATGAACGGCGCCCAGGTGGCCGTGGTCGTCCCGACCACGCTGCTTGCCCGCCAGCACTTCAAGACGTTCCGCGACCGTTTCCGCGGGCTGCCGATCCGCGTCGAGCAGGCCTCGCGTCTGGTCACCGCCAGGGAGCTGAACCAGACAAAGAAAGATCTTGCCGAAGGCAAGGTCGACATCGTCGTCGGCACGCATGCACTACTCGGTTCCAGCATCACGTTTGCCAATCTCGGACTGCTGATCATCGACGAGGAGCAGCACTTCGGGGTCAAGCACAAGGAGAAGCTGAAGGAGCTGAAGAGCGACGTGCACGTGCTGACGCTGTCTGCGACGCCGATCCCGCGCACGCTGCAGCTGGCGATGACCGGGGTGCGCGAGCTGTCGCTCATTACCACGCCGCCGGTCGACCGCATGGCGGTGCGCACCTTCATCTCGCCCTTCGATCCGCTGGTAATCCGCGAGACGCTGATGCGCGAGCAATATCGCGGCGGTCAGAGCTTCTTCGTCTGTCCGCGGCTGGCCGACCTGCCGGAGATCCAGGCCTTCCTGCAATCCGACGTGCCGGAGCTGCGGGTGGCGGTGGCGCACGGGCAGATGCCGGCGAGCGAGCTGGAAGACATCATGAATGCCTTCTACGACGGCAAGTACGACGTGCTGTTGTCGACGACGATCGTCGAATCGGGGCTGGACGTGCCGACCGCCAACACGCTGATCGTGCACCGCGCCGACATGTTCGGCCTGGCGCAGCTCTACCAGCTGCGCGGCCGCGTCGGTCGTTCGAAGGTGCGGGCGTTCGCGCTGTTTACGCTGCCGGTCAACAAGACGCTAACGACGACTGCCGAACGCCGCCTCAAGGTGCTGCAGTCGCTCGATACGCTGGGTGCCGGCTTCCAGCTGGCCAGCCACGACCTCGACATCCGCGGCGCCGGCAACCTGCTCGGAGAGGAGCAGTCGGGCCACATCAAGGAGGTCGGCTTCGAGCTCTACCAGCAGATGCTGGAGGAGGCGGTGGCCGAGGTGAAGGGCGACGACCAGGTTCTGGACACCGGCTGGTCGCCGCAGATCTCCGTCGGCATCACCGTGATGATCCCGGAAACATACGTGCCCGACCTGCACCTGCGCATGGGGCTCTACCGCCGGCTTGGCGAACTGACCGATCTGTCGGAGATCGACGGCTTCGGCGCCGAGATGATCGACCGCTTCGGCCCGATGCCGGTCGAGGTGCAGAACCTCTTGAAGGTGGTGTTCATCAAGTCGCTCTGCCGCACGGCGAATGTCGAAAAGGTCGATGCGGGCCCGAAGGGTATCGTGCTGCAGTTCCGCGATCGGCAGTTCCCCAACCCGGCGGCCCTGGTCGGCTACATCGCCAAGCAGGGTTCGATGGCGAAGATCCGCCCGGACCACAGCATCTTCCTGACCCGCGACCTGCCGACGCCCGAGAAGCGTCTGTCGGCGGCGGCCCAGGTGATGGTGCAGATGGCCGATCTCGCCAAGCAGGCGTAAGCGTCAGCTGCCGTTCTCGGGCTTTACCGCGATCGCCGTATCGCTGGCACCGGCGACCGGTGGCGGCAGCGGCGTCTGGCGCTTGCGCTCGCGGATCAGCGTCAGCAGACCCGAGCCGACGATGAGCGCGATGCCGACCAGCATCCAGCCGTCGACGCCGTCGCCGAACAGCAGGTAGCCGAGCAGGATCGCCCACAGCATCTGGGTATACTGGATCGGCGTGACGATGGCGGCGGGCGCATAGAAGGTGGCGATCATCAGCAGCACGGTGCCGGCGGCCGCCAGCAGGCCGAAGGAGGCCAGCAGCAGCAGGTCGGATACCGACGGCAGCACGAGGTTGGGCAGCATCGCCAGCGAGCAGATCGACAGGCTGCCGAGAAGACCGGCGCCGTACATCGAGATATTCTTCTCGCTCGGCCCGAGCGCCCGGTAGATGATGACGGAAACGGCACCTGTGAAACCGGCCGTCAATGCCGCCAGATGGCCGTAGGAGAGCTCGCGGAAACCGGGCCGCAGCACCACCAGCACGCCCAGAAATCCGACTCCAACCGCCGTCCAGCGTTTCAGGCCGACCTGCTCCTTGAGGAAGATCACCGACATGATGGTGGCGAACGATGGCAGCAGGAAGATCAGGCAGAAGGCTTCGGCCATCGACAATTCGGTGAAGGCGATGATGCTGCAGACGGTGCTGACGGCGGCACAGACGAAGCGCAGCAGCCAGAGCGGCCGGTTTCGCGTGCGCACCATGTCGGTCCAGCGGTCGCCGGGCTTGATCAGGAAGGGGATGGCGAAGATGCCGACCAGCGTGCCGATGAAGCCCGCCTCGAATGGCGGCACGCGACCCTCGACCAGTTTCACCGAGGCGTCGCTGAAGGAGTAGGCGGCAAAGCAGAGAAAGGCGAGGAAAGCGCCCTTCAAGGTGTTGTCTGAGGCGTTCACGCGAGCTGTCCCGACGGGAGGGATGATCCGTCCGGGATAGATCCCGACCGGGCATCCGTCAATTCGGAAGTTCGCAGGCTCCCGCTGCCCTGGTCAGTTCAGCCCAGCCATCGCTTCGGCCTTCATCCGGGCGATATCGCGAAAGGCGTTCGCCAGCACGTCCGGAGTCTGGGCACCGCTCAGCGCATATTGCTGGTCGATGATGAAGAACGGCACGCCGTTGACGCCCATGTTCTGCGCCGCGTCGATCTCGGCGAGCATCGTGTCCTTGTCGGCATCCGAGGCAAGCAAGGCGCCGATGACCGCGCGGTCGAGCCCGGCCTGTTCGGCGATGTCGAGCAGCACGGCGTGATCGCCGACATTCCGACCTTCTTCGAAATTCGCCTTGAACAGCAGCGTCACCACCCGGTCCTGGATCTCGCGACTCTCGGTCACCGCCCAGTGGATCAGCCGGTGCGCGTCCAGCGTATTCGGGCCGATGCGGATGGCATCGAAATCGAAGGCGATGCCGACTTCGCGACCAAGGCCGGTCAGCATTTCGTGGCCGCGGGCGACGGCCTCTGCGCCGCCGAGCTTGGCCTCCAGCGCCTGGCGCTGATCGACGCCTTCCGCCGGGTAATCCGGGTTGAGCCGGTAGGGGCGCCAGTTGATGTCGATGCCGACCTCGTCCTGCACCTCGGCGATCGCCAGTTCCAGGCGCGCCTTGCCGAGATAGCACCAGGGGCAGACCACATCCGAGACGAGGTCGATCGTCAGTCTTTGCATCACATCTTGTCCTTTGCTTCGGCGGGCGGGGTCACTGGACCCGCGCATCCCACCAGGTTGGCAGCTGATAGCCGTAGAGCGGCACCGCGTCCGGATGAACGATATGCTTCCAGCGCGCAATCCACTGATCCGGAATATGGTAGAGCGGCACGACATAGTGGCCGGCCATCAGCAGCCGGTCGTAGGCCCTAACCGCCGTCGTGAATTCCTCGCGGCTGCGCGCGGCCAGCATCGCCTGGATGATCCGGTCGACATCCGGGTCACCGAGGCCGGCGAAGTTGAAGCTGCCGGGACGATCGCGCGAATCGCTCCCCCAGCGCCCGACCTGCTCGATGCCGGGCGACAGCGACGAGGGGTAGGACTTCATGATCACGTCGTAGTCGAAGCTGCCGGACCGGCTCTGGTACTGTGCATCATCGACGGTGCGGATGCCAACCTCGACGCCGATCATCCGCAGCGTCCGCTGGTAGGCGATCGCCACCTTCTCCTGGTCGGCGTTCTGGGTCATGATCTCGAAGGCGAGCGGGCGGCCGGAGGCGTTCGTCATCCGACCGTTGCGGATCGTGTAGCCGCCACGTTTGAGGATGTCGACGACATCGCGCAGCACCTTGCGATCGGCGCCTGAGCCATCGGACGGGACGATCGTCGACTTTCCGGCAAGGATGTCCTGCGGGATGCGATCCTTCGCGGCGCCGAGCAGCGCCAGTTCGGCTGCGTCCGCCGGATGTCCGAGCGACGACAGGTCGGAGTTCTGCCAGTAGCTTTCGGTGCGGGTATAGGCGCCGTCGAACAGGTTGCGGTTTGCCCACTCGAAGTCGAAAGCGCGCACCAGCGCCTCGCGGACCTCGGTGTTCTGGAATGTTTGCCGGCGCAGATTAAAGACGAAGCCGAGCATGCCGGTCGGCAGCTTGGGCTTGAAGACATCCTTGATGACACTGCCATCGGTGACCGCAGGAAAATTGTAGCCGCGCGCCCAGTGAGTGGGATTGCCTTCGAGGTATATGTCGATGACACCCTTCTTGAAGGCTTCGAACAGGGTATTCTCCTGTAGGAAATACTCGATGGAGATCTCGTCGTAATTGTCGAAGCCGATCTTGGTCGGGATGTCCTTGCCCCAGTAGTCCGGGTTGCGGCGGTAGACGATCTTCTGGCCGGGGCTGACGGACTGGATGCGGTAGGGGCCGGAACCGACCGGAACCTGCAGGGTCGACTGGTCGAATGTCTTGGCGTCTATCGCATGCTTCGGCAGAATCGGCGTCGAGACGGCGAGAATCAGCGGGAATTCACGATCGGCCTGGCTATTGAAGGTGAAGCGGACGCTGTGATCGCCGACCTTTTCCATCTTCTCGACCGGTTTCAGGCGGTTGTTGAACGGCGTTCGGCCCTTGTCGCGCAGCACCTCGAAGGAGAACATCACGTCTTCCGGGGTGACCGGCACGCCGTCCGACCACCGGGCCTTCGGATTGAGGTTGAACTGGATGAAGCTGCGGTCGTCGTCCGTCTCGACGCTTTCGGCGAGCAGGCCATAGAGCGTGAACGGCTCGTCGGACGAGCGCACCATCAGCGTCTCGTAGATCATGTTGCCGAAGATGTTGTCCCAGACGCCGCGCGCCGTGGTGCGGATGCTCTTCAGGTTGAAGGGGTTGAGGCTATCGAAGGTGCCGACGACGCCATAGGCGATGCGGCCGCCTTTTCTGGCAGCCGGATCGGCATAGGGAAGATGCGCAAAATCGGCGGGTAGGGCAGGCGCGCCATGCATGGCAATGCCGTTGACCGGCGCAGCCGCGGCCACGCCCATCCACGACAGAAAGACCAGCGATAGGGCGGTCAGGCGGCGCATCGTCACCTCGTCTTGGAACGCTTCATGATTCGGCCGAACCTAACGCATAGGGCCGGCCAAGACCAATATAGTCGAACGAAACTTGAGCCGCAGCGCCGAAAATGCCAAACTAGTGCTGGCTATCGCGGACACCGCGATGTAACAGGTTGGCCGGACGGGCGGGTCATTCAATTGCCTCATTTGAACGACAGGTGGTTCGACACGACCCCCGGTACGGAGCGGTAGATACCGCTTCTTCCCACCGCTTTCAGGAGACGGATTTTCGGTATGATGCTTACGGCAAACAAGGTTCTGCGGACGGCCCTGTCCGCCCTCGCACTCTCGATCGGCGCAGCGCCTGTGGCCGCTCTGGCACAGCAGCAGCAGCAGCCGCCGCAGGGTGCCGGCGCAACGCCTGGCGCACCGCCGCTCGGCTGGTTCAAGACCTGCGACAAGCAGGACGAAAGCGACGTCTGTGCTGTCCAGAACGTGCTTCTGTCGCAGAACGGCCAGCTGATCACGGCCGTCGGCCTGATCACCGTCGAGGGCAAGGTCAACCGCAAGATCATGCAGGTTTCCGTGCCTTCCGCACGCCTGATCCCGCCGGGCATCATGATGCAGATCGACGGCGGCAAGGGCCAGAAGCTCGACTACGTGCTCTGCATTCCGGATCGCTGCACGGCTGAACTGCCGCTCACCGACCCGATGATCGCCAGCCTCAAGAAGGGTGGCGAGGTGATCTTCACCTCCGTCAACTTCCGCCGCGCGCCGAACCCGATCAAGGTTTCGCTGAACGGCTTCACCGGCGTCTTCGACGGCCAGCCGATCTCGCAGTCGCAGCTCGCGGAAAGCCAGCGCAGCCTGCAGGAAAGCATGCAGAAGAAGGCTGAAGAGGCACGCAAGAAGCTCGAAGACGCGCAGAACGCCGCCAAGGCCAATCCGTAATCGCTTCGTCTCTTTCGACGGAACTCATAAGAAAAGGACGCCGGCGACGGCGTCCTTTTTGATTCGGCGGTGGATCTTACGAAGACACTGGCGGCATGACGCCTCAGTGGGCGAGGATTGCCTTCGGCTTCAGCTGGCCCGAAGGCTGCTTGTCGAAGATCTGGAAGACGTGCGGGCTCTTCAGCGGCTCGCCGCTTTCGTCATGCACGAGGTTCTGCTCCGAGACGTAGGCGACATAGGAGGTGTCGTCGTTCTCGGCCAGCAGGTGGTAGAAGGGCTGATCCTTGCTGGGGCGGATTTCGGCCGGGATCGCGTTCCACCATTCCTCGGTATTGGCGAACTCGGGGTCCACGTCGAACACGATTCCCCGGAACGGAAAGACCTTGTGGCGGACGACTTCGCCGATCGTGAATTTTGCGTTTCGTTGTTTCATGGAGCGAACTTCCTTTCGCATTTCCATGTGGGAATTCATCAAACCGACATCAAGAGGCAGTGGTTGCGTCCGGTCGGGCCCGCGGCCGGAGCGCCGCTTCAGGCCGTCTTTGCCGGCCGACGGACCGGCGCGGTGGCGAGCACCACCCCGCCGGTGACCAGCAGGATGCCGGCAGCGTGATAGGGCTCGAATGTCTCGCCGAGGAAGACGACGGCAAGGACGATCGACACGGGCGGCATGAGATAGAGGGTGACGCCGGCCTTGGCCGGCCCGAAGACGCGCACCGCGTGCTGGAAGCAGTAGAACGCCGCCAGCGAGGCAAAGACGATGATACCGGCAAGCTTCATCCAGTCGCTGGTGCTGTCGGGCAGCGGTGCACCGGCGAAGAACTCGATGACGGCCGGTGGAAACAGGACGATGGCGCCGGAGGCGGCCAGCAGTCCGAACAGCGACAGGGGCGCCAGATCCCGGGCAGCCGGATTGCGCAGCAGCATGGAATAGAGAGCGAAGGCAATGGCGGCGATGAGGATGCCGAAATCGCCGATGCTGAAGGTGAGGTGACGCAACGCGTCCGGGTCGCCCTTCAGGACGATCGCCGTGACACCGGCGAACGCGACGAGCATGCCGAGGATTTCCCGCATGACCAGCGACCGCCCCTGGAACAGCCACTGGAAGAGGATGATGAACAGCGACGACGTGGTGTAGATCAGCGTGGCGTTCGACGCGGTGGTGAGCGTCAGGGCCCAGTAGACGAAGCCGCCGCAGATGCCCATGCCGAGGATGCCGAGCGACAGCCAGAGGACCGGGTGATGGCGCACAAAGGCATAGCAGGCGCGGCGATCACCCCAGATGAACGGCAGGATGATCAGCGTCGCGCCGGCCCAGCGCAGAAACGCCGTGATGAAAGGGCCGATATCGCCGGTGATGCCGCGGCCGAAGACGAGGTTGGAGGAGAAGAACACCGGCGCGCCGAGGAAAAGCAGCCAGTCGAGCGGACGCGGAGCACCGGATTTGTCTGTCATGCAAGGAACCAACTGTGCGACCGGCCGCGGATGCGGCAGGTGGAGGCGAACGCTTGAGCTGCGGCCATGGTGGACGCGAGCCCGGAACGAAAACACCGGCAGGACGAGCCTGCCGGTGCGAAGTGATTGCTGTGCTGCGGACCTGATCAGGTCGAGTAGTACATGTCGAACTCGACCGGATGCGGGGTCATCTCGTAGCGCATGACTTCCTGCATCTTCAGTTCGATGTAGGCGTCGATCTGGTCGTCGTCGAACACGCCGCCGGCGGTCAGGAACTTCCGGTCGCGATCCAGATTTTCCAGCGCCTCGCGCAGCGAGCCGCAGACGGTCGGGATCTTCTTCAGCTCCTTCGGCGGCAGGTCGTAGAGATCCTTGTCCATGGCCTTGCCGGGATGGATCTTGTTCTTGATGCCGTCGAGGCCGGCCATCAGCATGGCGGCGAAGGCGAGGTAGGGATTGGCCGTCGGATCCGGGAAACGGACTTCGACGCGCTTCGACTTCGGGCCGGTGCCGAACGGGATACGGCAGGAGGCAGACCGGTTGCGGGCCGAATAGGCGAGCAGCACGGGTGCTTCGTAGCCCGGGACGAGGCGCTTGTAGGAATTGGTCGTCGGGTTGGTGAAGGCGTTGATCGCCTTGGCGTGCTTGATGATGCCGCCGATATAGTAGAGGCAGCTTTCCGACAGACCGGCATATTCGTCGCCGGCAAAGGTCGGCTTGCCGTCCTTCCAGATCGACTGGTGGACATGCATGCCCGAGCCGTTGTCGCCATAGATCGGCTTCGGCATGAAGGTCGCCGTCTTGCCGTAGGCGTTGGCGACCTGGTGGACGACGTATTTGTAGATCTGGATCTTGTCGGCGTTGCGCACCAGCGTATCGAACTTGACGCCGAGCTCATGCTGGGCCGAGGCCACCTCGTGGTGATGCTTTTCGACGACGACGCCCATTTCGGTGAGCACGGTCAGCATTTCCGAGCGCATGTCCTGCAGGCTGTCGACCGGCGGAACCGGGAAATAGCCGCCCTTGACGCGCGGACGGTGGCCGAGATTGCCGGTTTCGTAATCGGTGTCGTCGTTCGACGGCAGCTCGGACGAATCCAGCTTGAAGCCGGTGTTGTAGGGATCGGCCTTGTACTTGACGTCGTCGAAGACGAAGAATTCCGGCTCGGGGCCGACGAACACGGTGTCGCCGATACCGGATGCCTTCAGATAGGCTTCGGCCTTCTTGGCGGTGCCGCGCGGATCGCGGTTGTAGGCCTCGCCGGAGATCGGGTCGAGGATGTCGCACATGACGACCATGGTCGACTGGGCAAAGAACGGGTCCATGTGAACTGTTGCCGGATCCGGCATCAGCACCATGTCGGACTCGTTGATGGCCTTCCAGCCACCGATCGACGAGCCGTCGAACATGACGCCGTCGGCGAACATGTCTTCATCGACAGCCACGACGTCCATGGTGACGTGCTGGAGCTTGCCCTTGGGGTCGGTGAAGCGCAGATCGACGAACTTTACGTCGTTCTCCTTGATCTGTTTCATGATGTCGCTTGCGGTCGTCATGGGTTCTCCCTTGGTATTGAAACTGAGGTTTGGCGCCCGGTTCTATGCAGCCGGGCTTAGTTGGTCAGACGGCGTCTACGCCCGTCTCGCCGGTCCGGATGCGGACGACTTCCTCGACGTTCGATACGAATATCTTGCCGTCTCCGATGCGTCCAGTCTGGGCGGCATTGCGGATCGCGTCGATGACGGCATCGACGTTCTCGTCGGCGAGGACGACTTCGACCTTCACCTTCGGTAGGAAATCGACGACGTATTCGGCGCCGCGATAGAGTTCAGTGTGACCCTTCTGGCGACCGAAACCCTTGGCTTCGGTGACCGTGATACCCTGCAGTCCGACCTCTTGAAGCGCTTCCTTCACTTCGTCCAGCTTGAAAGGCTTGATGATCGCTTCGATCTTTTTCATGAGAAAATATTTCTCCGCTTCTCCCTTGGCAGCAGGCGTTCCGCCCGCTGGCCGTCATTATGCAGGTATCGTGCCAGACCCGGAAACGGTCCGGCCATCAACATTTCAGCGCGCCGACCGTCTTCGGACTTGATCCTCGCCCCGGATTGCAGGCTATGGTTTCCGCAGCCGGGTGGCAAGCAAAAGGACAGGGGTGGCGGAAGCTCCTCCGCATTTTTGTGAGCGGTTCGTGATGGGCACTTTATTTGAGCAGATGCCATATGCTTAGGCATTGATGTCGTTCTGTTTCTTCAAGTGGACGGCGGCTGTGAAGGGTGAATGAATTCCATGCCAGCAAATGCGACAATTCTGCTCACTCCGGACGAGATGGCTGCCGCCGACAAGGCTGCCGCAGCCTCCGGCCTTTCGTCGTTCGGACTGATGCTGCAGGCCGGTCAGGCAGTGGCGGCCAGCGCCCTTGCCCACTGGCCCGGGGCCATCCGCTATGCGGTGCTCTGCGGCCCGGGAAACAATGGCGGCGACGGCTACGTGGCCGCCCGGGCGCTTGCCGATGCCGGAGCAACGGTTGCCGTCTTTACGCTCGGCGATCCGGCGGCGCTGAAGGACGATGCGCGGCAGGCGTTCGATCTTTGCCCGGTCACCGTCCAGCCTATCGGAGACTACCAGCCGCAACCGGGAGATCTGGTCATCGACGGGCTGTTCGGCGCCGGGCTGTCGCGGTCCGTGCCGCCGGTGGTGGCGGAGGTGATCGACGCGGTTGCCAAGGCCGGCCTGCCGGTGCTGGCGATCGACCTGCCATCCGGCGTCTGCGGACGTCGTGGGCAGGTTCTCGGGGCCGCGTTCCAGGCCAGCCGGACGATTACCTTCATGGCCCGCAAGCCCGGTCACCTGCTAATGCCGGGGCGGACGCTTGCCGGAGATGTAGAGGTCTTCGACATCGGCATACCGGCGCGCATCCTGACGGCCGCAGCCGGAGATATCCGGGTGAACGACCCGGCCATCTGGCAGCCGGCGCTGCCGGTTCTCGGCAGCGAAACCCACAAGTTCCGGCGCGGACATCTCGTCGTGTTCAGCGGCAGCGCCTCGCACACCGGTGCGGCGCGACTGTCGGCGGCAGCCGGGCTCAGTGCCGGGGCCGGTCTGGTGACCGTTGCAGCGCCCGCCGATGCCATGCCGGTGCAGGCGGCAGCCCTGACCGCAGTGATGCTGCGGCAGGTGGACGACGCAGACCAACTTGTCGACTGGATGAGCGCCGGCAAGCTCTCGGCTTTCGTTATCGGCCCGGGCTTTGGCATCGGCGAGAAGGCGCGGCGCTATGTGGAGGCGGTGGCCGTCAAGCCGGTCGTCGTCGATGCCGATGCGATCACCTCATTTTCTGAGGCGCCCGAGGCGTTGTTTGGACTATTCACGCAAGGCCCGACGCGGCTGGTGCTCACGCCGCACGAAGGCGAGTTCGGGCGCCTGTTCCCGGACCTTGCCGGAGACGAGACGCTGGGCAAGGTGGAGAAGGCTGCGGCCGCGGCGAAACGCGCCCATGCGGCGGTCGTATACAAGGGGGCAGATACGGTGATCTCGGCGCCGGACGGACGGGTGCTGATCAACGAGAACGCGCCGCCCTGGCTTGCGACCGCCGGGTCGGGCGACGTGCTGGCCGGCATCATCGGCGCGTTGCTGGCGCAGGGCGTGCCGGCCTTCGAGGCCGCCGCCGCAGGGGTCTATCTGCATGGTGCTGCGGCCGGCCGGGCAGGGCTCGGCATGACGGCGGAGGATCTCGTGAGGCACATCGCGCCGCCGACGGCTCTCTAGCCGTCCAGCTTTGCCTTCAACAGCCGCGCGCCGTTCGGTGCATTGACCTTGCCGCCGTGAATGAAGAAGGCGAACACATCGCGCGGCTTTGCCTCGACCTTGCGGTCCGGCGCAAGGAGCGGCAGGTCCTTCGGCGCACCGCCGGCCGCATAGGTCTCGAAGCGCTTCGACCAGGCCTCGATGTCGGCTTCCGGATAGCAGGTCGGCGTGTCGTCCGCCCCCTTCTGCAGCCGCGCGTAGACGAAATCCGACGTGACGTCGGCGAACATCGGATAATCCGGGTGATCGGCGCAGACGGCGGCGATGCCGCGCTTGGCCAGCATCTCGACGAAATCCGGTGTGCAGAAGCTCTCGTGGCGCGGCTCCACCACGTGGCGGAGCGGCTGGCCGTTCAGCGTCGTCGGCAACAGGTCGAGAAAGGCCTCGAAATCATCGGGCTCGAATTTCTTGGTGCCCATGAACTGCCAGAGGATCGGTCCGAGATGCGGCCCCAGTTCGGCAATGCCCTGGTCGAGAAACTTGTCGATCGACGGCCCGGCTTCGGCGAGGATCTTGCGATTGGTGCAGTAGCGGCTGGCCTTCAGCGAAAAGACGAAATCCTCCGGCACCTCGGCGGCCCACTTGGCGAAGGTCGCCGGCTTCTGGCTTGAATAATAGGTGCCGTTGACCTCGATTGCCGTCAGTTCGCGGCTGGCAAATTCCAGCTGGTGCCGCTTCGGCAGCTTGTCGGGATAGAACGAGCCCTCCCAGGCATCGAACGTCCAGCCGCCGATGCCGGTGCGGATGGTGCCGGATTTGATCATGAAAGCCTCCCGTTGAGATGAACCGATGAAATCTGTAGAGTGATCAGCAGAGCCGGAGCGCCGCCGATGACCGTGATCCGCATTCCCGAAGCCGATACCGAACTGTCCAAGCTTCTCGACCGGGTGGAAGCCGGCGAGGAGATCGTGCTTGTGCGCGGCGATGCGCCGGTTGCCAGACTGGTGCCGGTCGAAACCGAACAGGCGACACCGCGCGACGTACGACGCCCCGGTGCTCTGGCGCATCTGCGGGACAAACTTCCCGCCAACCTTTTTCTCGAGCCGATGTCGCAAGACGAGCTTGATGCCTGGGAGGGCAAGTATTCATTCCCCGGCGACAACGGCGAATGAAGCTGCTGCTCGACACGCACGCCCTGGTATGGTGGCTTTTCAACGATCGACGCCTCGGCTCGCGAAGCCGCGAGCTGATCGGTGACCGAAGCAACGAGGTTGCGGTCAGCACGATCTCCGCCTTCGAGATCGCTACCAAACACCGGATCGGCAAATGGCCCGAAGTCGAGGCCATTGCGAGCGACTTTGCGGCTTTGGTCGCTGCAGAAGATTTTCGTATCCTCCCGGTGGATCATGCGCACGCGCTCCTCGCCGGGCGGTTTCCGCTGAGCCACAAGGACCCTTTTGACCGGATCATCGCAGCACAGAGCCGACTCGAAGGTATGACCCTCGTCACCACAGACGCGGCTTTCCAGGGCTTTGATGTCACTGTCGTCTGGTGACGGCGGATTACTCCGCCGCCTGAACCTTCTTCAGCGGCCGCCGCTCCAGCAGTTCCTTGAGAAACTGCCCGGTATAGGACCGCTTTTCCTTGACCACCTGCTCCGGCGTTCCGGCCGCGACGATCTCGCCGCCGCCGGTGCCGCCCTCGGGACCGATGTCGATGATGTAGTCGGCGGTCTTGATGACTTCGAGATTGTGCTCGATGACCACCACCGAATTGCCCTGGCTGACCAGTTCGTGCAGCATTTCCAACAGTTTGGCGACGTCGTGGAAGTGCAGGCCGGTGGTCGGCTCGTCGAGGATGTAGAGCGTCCGGCCCGTCGAACGTTTCGACAGTTCCTTGGCCAGCTTGACACGCTGCGCCTCGCCGCCCGACAGCGTGTTGGCCTGCTGGCCGACCTTGATGTAGCCGAGGCCGACCTCGAACAGCGCCTGCAGCTTGTCGCGCACGGCCGGAACCGCCGAGAAGAACTCGACACCTTCCTCGACCGTCATGTCCAGCACGTCGGCGATCGACTTGCCCTTGAAGGTAACGTCGAGCGTCTCGCGGTTGTAGCGCTTGCCGTGGCAGACGTCACAGGTCACGTAGACGTCCGGCAGGAAGTGCATCTCGATCTTGATCACGCCGTCGCCCTGGCAGGCCTCGCAACGGCCGCCCTTGACGTTGAACGAGAAGCGGCCCGGCTGGTAGCCGCGCGCCTTGGCTTCCGGCAGTCCGGAAAACCAGTCGCGGATCGGGGTGAAGGCGCCGGTATAGGTCGCCGGGTTGGAGCGCGGCGTGCGGCCGATCGGCGACTGGTCGATGTCGATGACCTTGTCGATGAACTCGAAGCCGTCGATGCGATCGTGCGGGGCGGGGATCTCGCGCGCACCCATGACGCGCCGGGCGGCCGCCTTGTAGAGCGTTTCGATGAGGAAGGTCGACTTGCCGCCGCCGGAGACGCCGGTGACGGCCGTGAAGACGCCGAGCGGTACGGCCGCCGTGACGTTCCGCAGATTGTTGCCGCGGGCACCGACGACCTTGATCTCCTTGCCCTTCTGGGGCTTGCGCCGCTCCGCCGGAACGGCAACGCCCAGCTCGCCGGAGAGATACTTGCCGGTCAGAGATTTCGGGTTGGCCATGACCTGCTGCGGCGTGCCTTCGGCGATCACTTCACCGCCGTGGATGCCGGCTGCCGGCCCGATGTCGACGACATAGTCGGCCGTCAGGATGGCATCCTCGTCATGCTCGACGACCAGCACCGTGTTGCCGATGTCGCGCAGATGCTTCAGCGTATCGAGCAGGCGGGCATTGTCGCGCTGGTGGAGGCCGATCGACGGCTCGTCGAGCACGTAGAGCACGCCCGTCAGGCCCGAGCCGATCTGCGAGGCCAGCCGGATGCGCTGGCTCTCGCCGCCGGACAGCGTGCCGGAGCTGCGCGACAGGCTGAGATAGTCGAGCCCGACATCGTTGAGGAACCGCAGCCGGTCGCGGATCTCCTTCAGGATGCGCACGGCGATCTCGTTCTGCTTGGCGTTCAGCCGCTCCGGCAGGTTTTCGAACCAGTCGCGCGCCATCCTGATCGACATCTCGGTGACGTTGCCGATGTGCAGTTTGTCGATCTTGACGGCGAGGGCTTCCGGCTTCAGGCGATAGCCGTTGCAGGCCGGGCAGGGCGCCGCCGACATGTAGCGCTCGATTTCCTCGCGCGCCCAGGCGCTGTCGGTTTCCTTCCAGCGACGCTCGAGGTTCGGGACGATGCCTTCGAAGGTCTTCGTCGTCTTGTAGGAGCGCGCGCCGTCGGCGTAGTGGAACTCGATCTTGTCCTCGGTGCCATGCAGGATTGCGTCCTGCGCCGCCTTGGACAGTTTTGACCAGCGGTCGGTGAGCTTGAAGCCGTAGACCTTACCGAGCCCGTCGAGCGTCTGGTTGTAGTAGGGCGAGGTGGATTTCGCCCAGGGCGCCAGCGCGCCGTCCTTCAGTGTCCGCTCCGGTTCGGGAACGATCAGCGCCTGGTCAACCTTCTGCTGGGCGCCCAGACCATCGCAGGTCGGGCAGGCACCAAACGGGTTGTTGAAGGAGAACAGGCGCGGCTCGATCTCCGGAATGGTGAAGCCCGATACGGGGCAGGCGAACTTTTCGGAAAACAGCACCCGCTCGTGGGTCTCGTTCAGCGACTTGTTGGCAGAACCGCCGGCCGCGGTTTCTTCCGCCGGAAGCGGCTTGTCGGCGAACTCGGCGACCGCCAGTCCGTCGGCGAGCTTCAGGCACGTCTCCAGGCTGTCGGCAAGCCGGGCGCCGATATCGTCGCGCACCACGACGCGGTCGACCACCACGTCGATGTCGTGCTTGTACTTCTTGTCGAGCGCCGGCACCTCGGCGATCTCGTAGAACTGGCCGTCGACCTTGACCCGCTGAAAGCCCTTCTTCATCAGGTCGGCGAGTTCCTTCTTGTACTCGCCCTTGCGGCCACGCACCATCGGCGCGAGGATGTAGAGGCGGGTACCCTCGCCAAGCGCCAGCACCCGGTCGACCATCTGGCTGACCGTCTGGCTCTCGATCGGAAGCCCGGTGGCCGGAGAGTAGGGAACGCCGACGCGGGCAAACAGCAGGCGCATGTAGTCGTAGATCTCGGTGACCGTGCCGACCGTCGAGCGCGGGTTCTTCGAGGTCGTCTTCTGTTCGATCGAGATTGCCGGAGACAGGCCGTCGATCTGGTCGACGTCCGGCTTCTGCATCATTTCCAGGAACTGCCGGGCATAGGCCGACAGGCTTTCCACGTAGCGGCGCTGGCCTTCCGCATAGATCGTATCGAAGGCGAGCGACGATTTTCCGGACCCTGACAGCCCGGTCATGACGATCAGGCTGTTGCGGGGCAGGTCGAGGTCTATGCCTTTGAGATTATGCTCGCGTGCGCCGCGAATGGAAATCGTCTTGAGTTCGCTCATCTGATAAAAGCTCTTCGGGAGGACAAGCCCCTTATGTAGTCATTCGACCGCCGCTGTCGAGGCGAAGCTTGAGGCTTCGTCCGGCAGCCGACTCACGACCACGCACCGGGGTGTTGACAGGATCATAGGCGAACACTAGAACAAATAAAGAACAAATTTGCCTGTGGATTGTTCACGCTCCGCGACCTGAGCGGGGCGCCAATGGTTTACTGTGGTGGGACACGGAAATTTCAGACGCCGCGTGCGGCGGCAGACAAGGTGAGACAATGGCTGGAAGCGTCAACAAGGTTATTCTGATCGGCAATCTCGGGGCAGATCCGGAAATCCGGCGCACCCAGGACGGTCGGCCGATCGCCAACCTTCGCATCGCAACGTCGGAAAGCTGGCGGGACAAGAACAGCGGCGAGCGCAAGGAAAAGACCGAGTGGCACACGGTCGTCATCTTTAACGAAGGCCTGTGCAAGGTCGCCGAACAGTACCTGAAGAAGGGCTCGACGGTTTACATCGAGGGCGCCTTGCAGACGCGCAAGTGGCAGGACCAGACCGGCAATGATCGCTATTCCACGGAAGTGGTGCTGCAGGGCTTCAACTCGACGCTGACCATGCTCGGCGGACGCGGCGACGGCCAGGGTGGCGGTGCTGGCTTCGGCGGCGGCGCGCGTGGCGGTGCCTCATCCGGCGGCGATTTCGGCGGCGGCTACGGTGACGACTACGATCGTCCGCCGGCAGCATCGGGACGTGGCGGCGCTGGCCCGGCCGGCGGCGGCAATGCCGGTGGCGGTTTCTCGCGCGACCTGGACGACGACATCCCGTTCTGAGCCCGGCTTAACATACGATATCTCGAACGGCCGGGCGCTTTGCGTCCGGCCGTCTGCATTTGAAGAGGTTGCCTCTCAGAGCGCTCCTGTCAGGAACGGCTGAAGCGAAGCGGTCATGGGCCGTCGTCGAGCACCGGCTGCGCGGTCTCTGTCTCCGGCCGGTCGGCCAGCATCGCCACGAGCGCATCCGACTGAGACAGGATGCCGGCCAGCCGGCCATCGGCATCGACGACAGGAAGATGGTGCAGTCCCTGTTCGGCAAAGACCACGATCGCGTCGCCGAGGGGCGTCTCCGGTCGCACCGTCCTCACCTGCGTCGTCATGATGTCGGTCACAGTGCCGCCGGCAGCGCCGGTGCCGGTGCCAGCACGTTGAAGCCGCCCGAACATGCCTGTTTTCGGGGTGGCGGCGATCCAGTCCGGGTGGTCGAGCAGATCGCTCTGGGTGACAATGCCGACGACTTTCGCCTGCTCGTCAGTGACCGGCATCGCATGGAACCGGTGATGGCGCATCAGCGCGTTCGCCGTGGTAATGCTTGTCCCGCGGGTGAGGGCCACCACGTCCCGCGACATGACGCTGGCGCAGTCCAGATGCACCGCACGACGCCGGTAGGAGCGCAGTTCGGTGCGCCGCAGGATCGTCTCCAGATCCTCCCGGTCGATGTCGAACAGCATGTCGTAGTCCCGCAGCACCGCGTCGAGATCGGCAGAGGTGAAGCCGATCCGCTGCAGCGGTTTCGGATCGGCCGTCAGATGCTCGGGTCCCGGCGGCGTCACTGCCTTGGGATAGGGGTGACGCATCAGTCTGTGGAAGCAGATGGCAGACGCCAGCAGCAGGGCCGAGTTGCCGGCCACCGGCCAGAGCGCAAACCAGAAGCCCATATCGTGGATCGCCTGGCCGCCGAGTACCGCCGTCAGGGCGATCGCGCCGCCGGGTGGGTGGAGGCAGCGGCAGGCCGACATGGCGGCGATCGCAAAGCCGATCGCCAAGGCCGCAGCCGTTACCGGATCCGCTACCAGCGACGCGACGATGACGCCGACGAGCGCGGAGACGGTATTGCCGCCGACAATCGACCAGGGACGCGCCAGTGGACTGGCTGGCACGGCAAACAACAGCACGGCGGAGGCACCCATCGGTGCGATCAGGGCGGGCACGATGAACTGCGCGTCGGCGGCGCGTGCCGCCAGAAACAGGCCGGCAAGCCCGGTCAGCAGGATGCCAATCGCTGCACCAGACGGCGCGCGGATGCGTTCGCGGAGGCTGAGCGGCATGGCGTTCGGCAGGATCTGCCTGAGATTCTGCAGCAGTCGGGCAGGGGCGGGGCGGCGGTCGGGCGAGGGCATGAGGCGTCCGGGAAGCAGGTTGCAGGAGGTGGGAGGATAAAGGACTGGGGCTAGAGGCCGAAGGCCGAGCGCGTGCCGTCGATGACGAACTGGACCGAGAGGGCTGCCAGCAGCACGCCGAGCAGGCGCGTCAGAAGCGCACGGCCGGTGACGCCGAGAAACCGGTCCAGCCGGTCGGCGACCATCAGCGCCGCGAGAACGGTTGCCATGGCGCAGGCGAGCATGACGATCAGCAGCGCACGGTCGAAGGGTTCGGCGAACGAACCGGCGAGCAGCACGGTGGCCGAGATGGCGCCAGGCCCGGCGATCAGCGGCAGAGCCAGCGGGAAGACGGCGATGTTCTGGATGTGGTCGATGGTGATGGCCGCCTTCGACGTCTCCTCCTTGCGGTCGTTGCGCTTCTCGAAGATCATCTCGAAGGCGATCCAGAATAGCAGCAGCCCACCGGCAATGCGGAAGGCGCCCATCGAGATGCCGAGCAGCGACAGGATGCCGGCGCCGAACAGGGCGAAGGCGGTGAGGATGCCGAAGGCGATCAGCGAGCCGCGCCATGCGACCTGGCGGCGCGTCGCCCGGTCGAGACCGGCGGTCAGTCCGAGGAAGATCGGCGCCAGTCCCGGCGGGTCGAGCGTGACCAGCAGCGTGGTGAACGCGCTCATGATGATTTCGCCGGTCGCCATGCCCGATTGTCCTTCCAGTGTCTCCGCTTGCGGCGGCCCTGCAACATTGTTAGGACACACCGGCGGCCGAGAAAAGTTCCCAAACGGCAGCTTGTTTCATTTCGCCACCCGGCAAGACGTAAAAGCCTGTTCAAAACCCGCCGCAAAAATGGTGTTCGAACGGCTGTTCCGCTATACTGAAACAACTGATTCCGAACAGAGATCGTACCCGATTTGACTGAGCAGAGCACACCTGGCGGCGGAAA
The DNA here is from genome assembly GCF_059415005.1 of Rhizobium sp. SAFR-030. Classification (NCBI taxonomy): domain Bacteria; kingdom Pseudomonadati; phylum Pseudomonadota; class Alphaproteobacteria; order Hyphomicrobiales; family Rhizobiaceae; genus Rhizobium; species Rhizobium sp. SAFR-030. Next base: position 592,249 of record NZ_JBPFDO010000003.1, read on the forward strand.
GCTGCCTCCCGGCATCGAACCTATTTCCATCATGGAGGAGATGCAGCGCTCCTATCTCGACTACGCGATGAGCGTAATCGTGAGCCGCGCGCTGCCCGATGTGCGCGATGGTTTGAAGCCGGTTCATCGTCGCATCCTTTACGGGATGAACGAACTCGGCCTGGACTGGAACAAGAAATACGTCAAGAGCGCCCGCGTTACCGGTGACGTGATGGGTAAGTACCATCCGCACGGCGACTCGGCGATCTACGACGCGCTTGCCCGCATGGCGCAGGACTGGTCGCTGCGCATGCCGCTGATCGACGGTCAGGGCAATTTCGGTTCGATCGACGGCGATCCGCCGGCAGCCCAGCGCTATACCGAGTGCCGGCTGCAGAAGGTGGCGCATTCGCTGCTCGACGACCTCGACAAGGAGACCGTCGATTTTCGCGACAACTACGACGGCACCATGTCGGAGCCCGTCGTCGTTCCGGCAAAATTCCCCAACCTGCTGGTCAATGGCGCAGGCGGCATCGCTGTCGGCATGGCGACCAACATCCCGCCCCACAACTTGGCCGAGGTCATTGACGGTTGCGTGGCGCTGATCGACAATCCGGCGATCGAGCTGCCGGAATTGATGCAGATCATTCCGGGTCCCGATTTTCCGACCGGCGCGCTGATCCTCGGCCGCTCGGGCATCCGCTCGGCCTACGAGACCGGCCGCGGTTCTGTCATCATGCGCGGTCGTGCCCGCGTCGAGCCGATGCGCGGCGACCGCGAGCAGATCATCATCGACGAAGTTCCCTACCAGGTGAACAAGGCGACGATGATCGAAAAGATCGCCGAGCTCGTGCGTGAAAAGCGCGTCGAAGGCATTTCCGACCTGCGCGACGAAAGCGACCGCCAGGGTTACCGGGTGGTCATCGAGCTGAAGCGCGATGCGAATGCCGACGTGATCCTCAACCAGCTGTACCGCTACACACCGCTGCAGACCTCGTTCGGCTGCAACATGGTGGCACTCAACGGCGGCAAGCCGGAGCAGCTGACGCTGCTCGACATGCTGCGCGCATTCGTCTCGTTCCGCGAAGAAGTCGTCAGCCGTCGCACCAAGTACCTCCTGCGCAAGGCCCGCGACCGCGCGCATGTGTTGGTCGGCCTTGCCATCTCGGTTGCCAATATCGACGAAGTAATCGCGCTCATCCGCCGTGCGCCCGATCCGCAGACGGCGCGCGAGCAGCTGATGACACGCCGCTGGCCGGCCATGGATGTCGAAGCGCTGATCCGGCTGATCGACGATCCGCGTCACCGCATCAACGAGGACGGCACCTACAACCTCTCGGAAGAGCAGGCGCGCGCCATCCTCGAACTGCGTCTGGCCCGCCTGACGGCGCTCGGACGCGACGAAATCGGCGACGAGCTGAACAAGATCGGCGCCGAGATCAGCGACTATCTGGACATCCTTTCGTCGCGGCTGCGCATCCAGACGATCGTCAAGGACGAGCTGATCGCGGTTCGCGACGAATTCGGCACGCCGCGCCGCAGCGTCATCATGGACGGCGGCCCGGACATGGACGACGAGGACCTGATTGCCCGCGAGGACATGGTCGTCACCGTTTCGCATCTCGGTTACATCAAGCGCGTACCGCTGACCACTTACCGGGCGCAGCGTCGCGGCGGCAAGGGTCGCTCCGGCATGGCAACCCGCGACGAGGATTTCGTCGCGCGGCTGTTCGTCGCCAGCACCCATGCACCGGTGCTGTTCTTCTCGTCGCGCGGCATCGTCTACAAGGAAAAGGTCTGGCGCCTGCCGATCGGCACGCCGCAATCGCGCGGCAAGGCACTGATCAACATGCTGCCGCTGGAGCCCGGCGAACGCATCACGACCATCATGCCGCTTCCCGAGGACGAGACGAGCTGGGAAAATCTCGACGTGATGTTCTGCACGACGCGCGGAACCGTGCGTCGCAACAAGCTCTCGGACTTCATCCAGGTGAACCGCAACGGCAAGATCGCCATGAAGCTCGAGGAAGAGGGTGACGAAATCCTCTCGGTCGAGACCTGCCAGCCGCCGAATGACGAGCTTGGCTTGCCGGGCGACGACGTGCTGATGACGACGGCGCTCGGCCAGGCGATCCGCTTCCCGGTCGATGACGTGCGCGTCTTTGCCGGCCGCAACTCGATCGGTGTGCGCGGCATCACGCTGGCGGCAGGCGACCGGATCATCTCGATGACCATTCTCGGACACGTGGATGTCGAGCCTTGGCAGCGTGCGGCCTATCTCAAGCGCTCGGCTGTCGAACGTCGTGCCATGGGTGTCGACGAGGAGGATATCGCACTGGTCGGCGAGGAGGTCACCGAGGAGGGCGATCTGCCGGAAGACGTCTACCAGATGATGAAGGAACGCGAGCAGTTCGTGCTCACCGTCTCCCAGAAGGGATATGGAAAGCGCTCCTCGTCCTACGACTTCCGGATTTCCGGACGCGGCGGCAAGGGTATCCGTGCCACCGACACGTCGAAGACGGCGGAGATCGGCGAACTCGTGGCGGCCTTCCCGTGCGAGGACAAGGATCAGCTGATGCTGGTGTCGAACGGCGGGCAGCTCATCCGCGTGCCGGTCGATGGTATCCGCATCGCCAGCCGCGCCACCAAGGGCGTGACGATCTTCTCGACCGCCAAGGACGAAAAGGTCGTGTCGGTGGAGCGCATCAGCGAGCCGGAAGGCGACGACGAGGATGGCGCACTTCCGGGCGAGATCGTCTCGGAAACCGGCGACCTGGGTGCTGCCGCACCGGAAGAGGGCGGCGAAGCCCCGCGATCCGCAGAGGATACATCCGGCGAAGAGGGTGCGACCGAATAGGTCGCGCCTTCCCGTTAAAGTCACGCATAGAAAAAGCCGGGTCGATGCCCGGCTTTTTTCATGTCTGTGGTGGCGAAGAGGGGGTGAGAAAACCCGGGAGGCGGCGCTCAGAATGCGCTGTGGCGGCGTGCGAAGTCGCGAAGGTTTTCCCGCTCGCGCCGCAGTTCTGTAATGGTCGACGCCACCGTCGCCACGAACATCGTGCTGATCAATCCAGCGAGCACAATCATCGTTACGTACATGGCGTCTTCCTTTCGAGGTTTCCTCGAACCGCCCCTAGTAGTAGGGGTGTCCGACGTATTGACCGGTCAACTGTGTATAGTTGAAGTTCGGTGTGTTGGACTTTCCTTCGTAGAGCGTGAAGGTCGCCGTCATCATCACGGCAATCACCGCGGTCCATACCAGATTGATCATCGTAATCGTATCAGGCATGACCGTTTTCCTCTTGGCGAACATCTCCAACTTCCTTTTCATTTGCCCAACGCGCTGGGTGCGCACGAGTTCCGCACGAGTATGAGAGAAACTTAACCTTCGGCCGGTGAAGCCATGCTGAAGGCGCCGTTCATCTGGCGTTCAGGTTTCGTTAATCTTTGCTCAAGGGAGCTCGAATGGAGCGCATAGGCGTCTCGCGCATGCTGTACGCCCACCTCGATGATGAGAGACAGGAGAGCTGCACCAAGCATAAGCACCACGAGCATTGTCGGTTCCCTTGAGCCGGCTGCGTGCCACGTCTTGTGCATCACCAACCGACGATGTGGATTAGAGCAGTCCATGCCTGAAACGGCCTTGAATGAAGCGTTCATCCGCCGTTCAGCGGGTGCTGCCGCTTGCGAAGCCCGCCGGTCCATGACAAAAGGCGGGAAATCGCCAGACGAGGTTCCATGACGATCGCCTTCTATCCGGGATCCTTCGATCCGATGACGAACGGCCACCTGGACGTCCTGATCCAGGCGCTGAACGTCGCCGACCGGGTAATGGTGGCGATCGGCATCCATCCCGGCAAAGTGCCGATGTTTTCCTTCGAGGAGCGGGCCGACCTGATCCGAGCCTCGCTGTCAGCCGCTCTGCCGGAGCGGGTCGATGCGGTGGAGGTGACTTCGTTCGACGGACTGGTGGTCGAAGCGGCGCGCAAGCATGGGGCACGGATCCTCATCCGCGGACTGCGCGACGGAACGGATCTCGATTACGAGATGCAGATGGCCGGGATGAACGGTGCCATGGCGCCCGATATCCAGACTGTGTTCCTGCCGGCCGGCACCGCATCGCGGCCCATTACCGCCACATTGGTTCGCCAGATCGCCATGATGGGCGGCAATGTCGAAGCCTTCGTGCCGCCTCCGGTCCTCGATGCGCTTCGCCGGAAGCTGCAGTCGACGCCGAAACGCTGACACGCCTTTCAACACGGAGCCTTTTGATGAAACTCGTTTCCCTCGCTCTCGCCGGCGTCATCGCCGCCGCCTCGTTCACCGCGCAGGCCTATGCGGCTGCAGACGACTTCCTGAAGATCCAGCTGAAGGACGGTCCGGTCGTCGTGCAGCTGATGCCGGAGGTGGCACCAAAGCACGTAGCGCAGGTGAAGAATTTGGTCGCCGACGGCAAGTACGACAACGTCGCCTTCCACCGGGTGATCCAGGGCTTCATGGCGCAGACCGGCGACGTGCAGTATGGCAATACGACGAAGGGCTTTGATGCCCGCCGCGCCGGCACCGGCGCCTCGGACCTGCCGAACCTGCCGGCCGAATTTTCCAAGGTTCCGTTCGAACGCGGCACCGTCGGCATGGCGCGCTCGCAGGATCCGAACTCGGCGAACTCGCAGTTCTTCATCATGTTCGACCAGGGCTCCTTCCTCAACGGCCAGTATACCGTCATCGGCAAGGTGGTCTCCGGCATGGAGAACGTCGACAAAATCAAGCGCGGCAAGGGCGGCAACGGTGAAGTTGCCGATCCGGACCGGATGATCAAGGTTACCCTCGGGAAGTAATCCTCCCGGGATATCACCAGAAATTCAGGCGGGCTTCATGCACCGCGTCACGGGGCAACGCCCCAACATCCAAGGAGAAGAACATGGCCGAGATCAAAGATCCGGAAAACACGATCGTCATGGAAACCACCAAGGGCAAGGTCGTCATCGCCCTGATGCCTGATCTGGCTCCCGGCCACGTCGCGCGCATCAAGGAACTGGCCCGCGAAGGCGCCTATGACGGCGTTGTCTTCCACCGCGTCATTTCCGGTTTCATGGCGCAGACCGGCGACGTGAAGTTCGGCAAGCAGGGTGGCGGCCTCGACCGCGCCGGCATGGGCGGTTCCGACAAGCCGAACCTGAAGGCCGAATTCTCCGCCGTCAAGCATCTGCGCGGCGTCTGCTCCATGGCTCGCTCCAGCGATCCGAACTCCGCCAACTCGCAGTTCTTCATCGTCTTCGACGACGCCACCTTCTTGGACAAGCAGTACACCGTCTGGGGCCAGGTCGTAGAAGGCATGGAGAATGTCGATTCGATCACCAAGGGCGAACCGCCGAAGACGCCGGATTCGATCGTCTCGATGAAGGTCGCGGCCGACATCGCCGCCTGATCCGGGCCGCAGGCTTGTGACGACAAGCGCTCCGGCTCGTCCGGGGCGCTTTTCTTTTGCGTCTGCTGTCGCTATCTGCGGGCAGGAGAGCAACCCTTTATCCATCACCAGGCGCCAGACCGTTCGAACCCATGCGTGTAGACGACTTCGACTTCGATCTCCCGGACGACAACATCGCGCTGCGGCCGGCGAACCCGCGGGATGCGGCGCGCCTGCTGGTCGTGCGCCCGGAGCAAGAGCTGCTGCTGGAAAACCGGATCGTTCGCGACCTGCCGTCGCTGCTGCGGGCCGGTGACGCTCTGGTGTTCAACGACACCAAGGTCATTCCGGCGCAGCTTGAGGGCGTTCGCTCGCGCGACGGCGCGCCCGATCTTGCCGTCTCGGCGACGCTGCATATGCGTGTGGCAGCCGATCGCTGGAAGGCCTTCGCCCGACCCGGAAAACGGCTGAAGACCGGTGACCGCATCCGCTTTGGCCATTCCGGGGAAAGCTGCGCCATCGGCCAGCTGGACGCGGTTCTGGAGGCGAAAGGCGAGGGTGGCGAAGTGACGCTGCGCTTCGACCTGTCCGGACCGGCACTCGACGAGGCGATCATGGCGGTCGGGCATATTCCGCTGCCGCCGTACATTGCTGCCAAGCGTCCCGAAGACGCTCAGGACAGCAGGGACTACCAGACCATCTATGCGCGCGAGGATGGTGCCGTGGCGGCGCCGACCGCCGGCCTGCATTTTACGCCGGAGCTCTTTGCGGCGCTCGACGCGGCGGGTGTGGAACGGCATTTCGTCACCCTGCATGTGGGTGCCGGCACGTTTCTGCCGGTGAAGGTGGAAGACACCGCCGACCACAAGATGCATTCCGAAATCGGCCATGTCAGCCGCGAGACGGCCGAGCGGCTGAATGCAGTGCGCGCCCGGGGAGGGCGCATCGTCTGCGTCGGCACGACATCGCTGCGGCTGCTGGAGAGCGCCGCGGCCGAAGACGGAACGATCGAAGCCTGGTCGGGCGCTACAGACATCTTCATCACGCCCGGCTACCGGTTTCGCGCCGTCGACGTGCTGATGACCAACTTCCACCTGCCGCGCTCGACGCTGTTCATGCTCGTCTCGGCGTTCGCCGGTATCGAACCGATGCGCGCAGCCTACGACCACGCGATCGCCACCGGCTATCGTTTCTATTCCTACGGCGATTCCAGCCTGTTGTTCCGGACCACCGCACCATGACCGAAAACTTCCAGTTCACCCTGAAGACGACGGACGGAAACGCCCGGCTCGGCGAGATCTCCATGCCGCGCGGGACGATCCGCACGCCGGCCTTCATGCCGGTCGGCACCGTCGGAACCGTCAAGGCGATGTATCTCGACCAGGTGCGCGAGACCGGCGCCGACATCATTCTCGGCAACACCTACCACCTGATGCTGCGACCGGGCGCCGAACGCGTGGCGCGCCTGGGCGGGCTGCACGAACTGATCCGCTGGCCCTATCCGATCCTCACCGATTCGGGCGGGTTCCAGGTGATGTCGCTGTCGGGCTTGCGCAAGCTCGACGAGAAGGGCGTCACCTTCAAGAGCCATATCGACGGCAGCCTGCACCACATGTCGCCGGAGCGGTCGATCGAGATCCAGGGCCTGCTGGACAGCGATATCCAGATGCAGCTCGACGAGTGCGTCGCGCTTCCGGCCGAGCCGAAGGAAATCGAGCGGGCGATGGAACTGTCGCTGCGCTGGGCGGAGCGCTGCCGGGTCGCCTTCGGCGAGCAGCCGGGCAAGGCGATGTTCGGCATCGTCCAGGGGGGCGACCAGCCGGATCTGCGCGTGCGTTCGGCGCAAGGCCTGACCCAGCTCGACCTCAAGGGCTATGCGGTCGGGGGCCTTGCGGTCGGCGAGCCGCAGGCGGTAATGCTGGAGATGCTCGGCATTACGCTACCGGTGCTGCCGACTGAAAAGCCGCGCTACCTGATGGGCGTCGGCACGCCGGACGACATCATCAAGTCGGTGGCGCGCGGCATCGACATGTTCGACTGCGTCATGCCGACACGTGCTGGTCGCCACGGGCTCGCCTTTACCCGCAAGGGCAAGGTCAACATCCGCAACGCCAAGCACGCCGAAGACAAGCGGCCGCTCGACGACCAGTCGAGCTGCCCGGCGGCGCGGGACTATTCGCGCGCCTACCTGCACCATCTGGTGCGCGCCAACGAAGCGCTAGGCGGTATGCTGCTGACCTGGAACAATATTTCTTACTACCAGGACCTGATGCAGGGCATCCGAACGGCGATTGCCGAGGGCCGCTACGAGGACTTCATGGCGGAGACGCAGGAAGCTTGGGCGCGCGGCGACGATTGATTTTCGAGCCAGGGATGTTTGACGAGGCGTTCAGATGCCGGTGCTGGCGGACTTTGCGAGCATCCGCACGCCGTTGATCTTGTAGCTTCCGTCGTTTTGCAGGCGCATGTCGTAGATCGCCGTCCAGTCCTTGGCGTCGCTGCCGGTGCCGGTCACCTCCTGCAGGACGATCTCGCCGCCACCGACCAGCTTCGACCGGCCAAAGGCATAGCGGTCGGCACGCGACAACGGCGCATAGCGCTTCTTCACCATGTCGAGAAAGGTCGTCTGATCGGGAAACAGGCTGCGGATGTCCGGCGAGGCAAAGCCGTAGGCCGCCGCGGCGTCGCCGCTGCGCAGCGCATCGATCTGCCGGGTGATGATGGCCTGCGCGTCCTCAACCGGATCCTCGGCGTGTGCGAAGGGCGCCGGCATCACGAAGATGATGCCTGACAAGACGAACAAGAGATGAGCCGCCAGACGGCGAGCGGCAAAGGCGAATCGGGCGGGCATTCGCATTCTCCTCTTTGAGGCGGCAGGATAGCGAATATCCGCCGCCGGTGAAGGGCCTCGAAACGGAGCGGCCGCAGACGGCAGGTCCTCGAGTGTTTCCTGTCTGCCACTACGCGCGATTTCGGAATGCCGATCACCGCGCACCGGCGGCATGCGCCCTTGTTCTTGTTGCAGTGCAATGCGAGGAGAAGGCGCACCAGTTCCCGGACAATCCCGATGCCCATCCTCGCACCGCCTGCGTTGCTGTTCTTCTGCAATGCGCTGCTTTTCGTTTCGCTGTTCACCCGCCTGCCGGCCATCCAGGACGGCATGGGCATCGACAAGGCAATGCTGGGACTTGCGCTGCTTGGCGCACCTGCAGGCACTTTTCTGGCACTGCCGATCGCCGGCCGCGTGACGACTGCACTCACGCCGCGGGTTACGGCTCCGCTGATGCTGGCGATCGCCGCGCTGATCACGCCGATCCTGACGATCGTGCCGGCCTGGGCATTCTTCCTGTGCTTCCTGCTGTTCGGCTTCTTTCGCACCATACTCGACGTCTCGGCAAACATGATCGCCACCGGCATCGAGAGCCGCACCGGCCGCAAGGTGCTGTCGCGCAGCCACGGCTTCTGGTCGATCGGCCTGCTGGTCGGCTCGCTCGTCTCCGGTTTCCTGGCCGCGCGCGGCGTATCACCGTTCCAGCACCAGTTGGGCGCGGCGCTGGTGGTCGTCGTCGCCTGCCTCGTGGTGCTCCGGATCGCGCCCGTCGAGCCGCGGACGGCGGATCAGGCGGGCACCCGCCGCCAGGTGTTCGTCATGCCGGACCGAATGATCATCCTGATCTGCCTCATGGTGTTCGGCATCGGCATCAGCGAAGGGGCGATCTACGACTGGGGCATCTTCTACCTGCGCGAGGTGCTGCAGGCCGATGCGGCAACCGCCGGCGTCCTCTATGCCGGGTTCACTGTCGGCATGGGCGCCACGCGACTGGTTGGCGACAGATTGCGCGAGATGTTCAGCGCGGCTGCGCTGGTGCGCGGTTCCGCCGCCTGCGTCGCTCTCGGGATCATCCTGCTGCTGCTCGCCGGCAATCTTGCCATCGCTGCGCTGGCTCTGTTCGCCATCGGCTGCGGCGTGGCGCTCGGCTTTCCGCTCGCGGTCGCCACGACGATCGAGCGCGGGCAGGGGTCGGTCGCCGACAATCTCGCCGCCCTGGCGCTGACCCTGCTGCTTGCCAATATCGGCGTTCCGCCGCTGCTCGGCTTCGTTGCCGAGCATGCGAGCCTGTCGATCAGCTTTGCGGTCCTCTTGCCGTTCCTCGGGCTGAGCTTCATCATGGCGCCTGTTGCGCAGGGGCGCATTCCGCGGTTTCTCATGGCAACGAAGGCGCGTGGCGGGCAGCCGCGGCACGTCGCCGACGCGACCGCGGCGAATGGGGAAAACGACGTTTCGGCCCCGGTTTCGCCACAAGAAGTGGCGAGGGGTTGAGGCTTGCCGCATCAGAGACTACGAGAGGGTGACCTTGGACAGTTTGAAACCAGGTGGAACCGTGATCGACCCCTACAAGACGCTGGGCGTGGCGCGTGAAGCGGATGGAGCCGCCATCAAGTCGGCCTACCGCACACGTGCCAAGACGTCCCATCCCGATGCCGGCGGCGACGTCGACGCGTTCTCCAAGCTGACAGCCTGCTACGAGCTGCTGCTCGATCCCGTTCGGCGCAAGATCTACGACGACACCGGCTATGACCCGCAGCTGACCGACGCCAAGGATCTTGAAGGGATGCTGGTGCTCGATGCGCTGGTAAACGAGATCATTCTCGACGAGCGGCAGCCCGGCAGTTTCGATCCGGTCGCCGCGATGCGCCGCAAGCTGACCGACCAGGTCGTCAACACGCGCTTTCACATTCTCGAGCTGGAGCGCCATCGCGGCCGTATCCGCAACCATATGGACCGTATGGGCAGACGTCCGGACAGCGATGTCCTGGGGCGGATGCTGTCGGCACGCTGCAATGCGATCGCCGACGCCATCGGCAAGGCCGAGGCCGAGATCGAGATCATCGAGCAGGCCTATACGATGCTTGAAGGCTATTCCTACGAGCTTGATCTCGAGACGCCGAAGGCTGCCGAATAGACATCGTTTGACTGGGGAAGGTTCGGGATGACCCCGGGCCGGATAGGTGGGAAGCTCGCCTGCCAATTCGTCGGCCATGGGCAGAAAGCGGAAAAATGCCCATGTTCTCCATCCCTATCGCGTCCGCTTGACACGGCCCGGGCTCGCAATTCAAACCACCAAGAGACGGAAAGTGTTCCTCAATTTCCAAGCCGCGGGCCTTTGGCGCCGACCGGCAGCTAAGCGTCAGTGGCCGAGCCCGTGCGGCACGTCCTCGAACTGCTGGTCTTCCTCGGTCTTTGCCAGGCGAAGAACATAGTCCTCGGCGGCATCGGCCAGGGACAGGGCGATTTCCGCCGACCCGAGACCCTGCCTCCGCAAGCCCTCGATCATTTCCAGCATTGCCGCCTCGACCTTGAAGCGGCAGCGGATGCTGGGTTCAGCTGCGTCGTCTGCTGCAATATAGCGTTGCGCCATGAGCCTGTGCTCCTCGAATAGACGTGAGCATGCCACATGTTTTTCGTGGATCAAGAAGATGATTAAAGAACGGTTAACGGCGGTACTGGATGCGCCGATCTGGGACATCCCGCTTTGCGTAACGCCGTTCGACGTCAGAACCCGTTTCAGGTCGATGCACTACTGCGTGGCTCCGAGACCCGGGCCTCTTCGCGTGTGGATGGCGCGCTGATTCTCGCTCTGATAGTCACGATGCGGAACCAAATCCATCACACCAGCATTAACCGTCTAGACAAGAAGGAGGAATGAACATGAGCTACAGCCCCAATGATCGTGGTCCGGACATCCCGCCGACCCGAGGCCGCACGCGTTCAACCGGACTCTGGGTTGGTCTTGCTGCTCTCCTGCTGATCGGTGGTTTTGTCTGGATGCAGGCCGGCACCTCGCCGACCGATCCGACGACGACGTCCTCGACGACCGACACCACGACGCCGGCAGTCCCTGCGGCTCCTCAGAACAACATGGCGCCGCAGACCGGTAACGGCACGACGCAGCCGTCGACGGCCACCCCGTCGCAGCCGTAAGTCTTCCACGTTTTGCCTGACGCCTCTCCCTGTTTCGCAGGGGGAGGCGCTTTCACTGCTGTCTCTCGCCACGCGCAATTCTCGCCCATAGTGCGCAATTTTCGCCGAAAGGCTGAAAGCTGCCCGCATCGGTAGTTTTGCTTCACATGTTCCTAACCCTATCTGCGATGATCGTTGGCAAGAGCGTCAATCCACCCTTGGCGTTTCAAAGCGGGGCAGCATATTAACCCCCATAAGGGATTTGTAAGCTTGCCGACGGCATGATGCCTCGGGACTGCATCCGCATCGACGCATCCACTGGGACGGGTCGGGCTGCACTCCACAATTTTATCATTATCGACCATCGGCGTTCGCGGATCAGGATCCTCGGCGGCAGGAGCAATGCACATGATCATGCAGGACGAAGTTGCGCGCCTTGCCGCCTTGCGGAACCTGAAGCTTCTCGACACGATGCCGAGTGAGAGTTTCGACCGGATAACCCGCATGGTGGCCCGGGTCTTTGGGCTGCCGATCTCGGCAATCTCGCTGACAGATGCGGACCGCCAGTGGTTCAAGTCGAAGGTCGGCGTCGAGCACAACGAGATACCGCGTTTCAAGGCGCCGTGCGCCATGGTGGCGGAAACGGGCCAGCTGCTGGTCATCCCCGATTTTCAAGAGGACGCGCATTTCCGCGACAGCCCCCTCGGTGAAGCAGGCATTCGCTTCTATGCCGGCGCGCCGCTCGTCACGCGCGACGGCTTTGGACTGGGAGCTCTGTGCATTCTCGGTGAGGAGCCGCGCGAGATCTCCGATCAGGAGGTGAACGCGCTGGTCGACCTTGCGGCAATGGTGATGGACCAGATCGAGCTGCATCATGCGGTGGGCCGCATCGAAGCGTCGAGTGGGCTGCCCAATCGCTTCCAGCTGCTCAACGACCTGGCCGACCTGATGAAGCACGCGGACGGTTCGCCGCAGATCATCAGTCTGCTCGATCTGGCGCAAACGGCACAGTTCGACCGTCTGTCACGCGTGCTTGGCCCAAGCCACATGGATGAGACGATCCTCAGCGTCACCCGAATCCTGGCAAAACACGTCGGACCGGACGGAGCGGCCTACCATATCGGACCGACGCAGTTCGTGTTCATGGCACCCAAGCCGGTGGCGCTTAACACCTATGCAAAACAGCTCGACCGGCGTCTGCGCGAGATCGAGAACCGCAACGATTTCCACATGACCATGACGCCGTCGATCGGCGTCATGGAGTTCGATCCGCGCGCAATGCAGGGGGAGGACGTGCTGCGGTCGCTGCAGAGCGCCCTCCAGGATGCCCGTGACGCCGACAACGGAATCGGGCTGTTTTCCGCCACCACCGATCTTCGCCACCGCCGCGATTTCCGTCTCCTGCAGGACCTGCCTGCGGCGCTGGAAGCCGACGACCAGCTGTTCCTGGTCTTCCAGCCGCGCATGGAGGTCGAGACGGGCGCGGTCAGGGTCGCCGAAGTGCTGCTGCGCTGGCAGCATCCGACGCTCGGATTGATCTCGCCGGCGGAATTCATCCCGATCGTCGAGGCATCGACCCTTGCCCGGCAATTGACCGACTGGGTGCTGCGCGAGTCTTTCCGTCACCTGAGCGCCTGGCGCAAGCGGGGCATCGACCTCAACCTCTCCATCAACATTTCCGCCTTGAACCTTCAGGAGAAAGACTTTTTCGAGCGCCTGTTGGCGAAGTTCGAACGCTACGCGATCGTCCCGACCGACATCGAGCTGGAGCTGACGGAGACGGCGGTGATGAAGGAGACCGAGCGCAGTTTTGATTTGCTGCGGCAGATCACCGGCACAGGCACAAGGCTTGCCATCGACGATTTTGGCACCGGCTACAGCAGCCTTGCCTACATGCAGAAGCTGCCGGCGGACGTGGTGAAGATCGACCGATCGTTCATCAGCGACATGGTCAACGGCGATCGGGAGCGGGTCCTCGTGCGCTCGATGATCAACCTGTCGCACAGCCTCGGCTACCGGGTGGTGGCGGAAGGGGTCGAGTCGCTGGAAATGGCGGATCTGCTGCAGGCGCAGGGCTGCGACGAGATCCAGGGCTTCTGGCTTTCGCGACCCATGCGGGCACCGGCACTGATGGATTGGCTGGCGGAACGCGACGGGCAGACGCTTCGCCGCGCCTGACGAGTCTTGCGCGGAGCGCCGGGACCCATTCAAGCGTTTGTGATCGCGCTACGCTTCGAATAACTTGAATACGTTCATCAGGAAAAGCTAGCGTCTCCTCCGTCAGCCGCCGGGACAGGCGCGCGACGTGCCAAGGAGGGCTCCCGATGACCAATCTGATCACCCGCCGCGTTACGCTCGGTCTTGCCGCATCGCTGCTTGCCGCCACGACACTCGCCGGTCCGGCCAGCGCGCAGGATGCCGAAGGCATCGTCGTCTATAATGCGCAGCATGAAAGCCTGACGCGCGAATGGATCGAGGCTTTCACCAAGGAGACCGGCATCAAGGTCACCTTGCGCCAGGGCAGCGACATGCAGTTCGCAAACCAGATCGTCCAGGAAGCCGAAGCCTCTCCGGCTGACGTCTTCCTCACCGAAAATTCGCCGGCCATGACGCTCGTCGACCGCGCCGGCCTGTTCGCGCCGGTGGACAAGGAGACGCTTGATTTGGTGCCCGCCGAATACCGCCCGGCCGACGGCATGTGGACCGGCATCGCGGCGCGCACCACGGTGTTTGCCTATGACAAGCGCAAGCTGACCGAAGACAAGCTGCCGAAATCGATGGTCGATCTTGCCGATCCGGCCTGGAAGGGCCGCTGGGGTGCAGCACCGGCCGGCGCCGATTTCCAGGCGATCGTCAGTGCCCTGCTGCAGTTGAAGGGCGAGGAGGCGACAGCCAGCTGGCTGAAGGGCCTGAAGGACAACGCCACCGGCTACAAGGGCAACAGCATCGCCATGAAAGCGGTCAATGCCGGCGAGATCGAAGGCGCGATCATCTACCACTACTACTGGTTCGGCGATCAGGCGAAGACCGGCGAGAACAGCAAGAATGTCGGCCTGCACTACTTCAGGAACCAGGATCCAGGCGCCTTCGTCAGCATTTCCGGTGGCGGCGTGCTGAAGGCGACCCAGCACATGAAGGAGGCGCAGGCCTTCCTGAAGTTCATTGCCGGCAAGGGTGGCCAGGACATCCTGAAGAACGGCACCTCCTTCGAATACGCGGTGAATGGCGGTTCCAACCCGAAGCTCGTACCGCTCGAGGATCTCGACGCACCGAAAGTCGACGCTTCGCAGCTGAACAGCAAGAAGGTCGTCGAGCTGATGACCGCTGCCGGCTTGATCTGAGGGACGGCTTGCGGACGCACGCGGTTCGCCGCCTCGGGACGCTTGCGCCGTCTGCGGGAAAATCCTAGGGGATGACGGAGACAGGCGCCGCCCATCGCGGCGCTTCGTGTTCTTCTCCGCGATGAAAAGGCGTCCGCCTTGCTGCAGGACAACAGATCTCCCGTGACCGGCCCACTTGCCAGACCCATATCGACGACCGCGGGCCGTACAAGGTTTCCGCGTCCTCGCATGCCGCATGCGGGGGTGACAGCGCTCGCCACGTTTGTCGCCCTGATCAGCCTCGTGCCGCTCGGTTTCATCGCCTGGATCACCTGGGATGTCGGCTGGCAGACGGTGGAAAGCCTGGTCTTCCGGCCGCGCGTCGGAGAGCTGCTGGTCAACACCGTCCTGCTCGAGGTTCTCACGGTTCCGCTGTCCATCGTACTCGCGGTAACGCTCGCCTGGCTGACAGAGCGGACGGATATTCCCGGCGCGCGTCTCTGGTCGTGGCTTGCGGTGGCGCCGCTTGCCGTACCGGCCTTCGTCCACAGCTATGCCTGGGTGAGCCTGATCCCCGGCATGCGCGGCCTGCAGAGCGGCGTCTTCGTCTCGGTGCTTGCCTACTATCCTTTCCTCTATCTGCCGGTTGCCGCAGCGCTGCGGCGTCTCGATCCGGCCATCGAGGATGCCGCCGCGTCACTCGGCCTCAATCCCTTTCAGGTGTTCCTGCGCGCGGTACTGCCGCAGTTGCGCCTGGCGATCTGCGGCGGATCGCTGCTGATCGGCCTGCATCTTCTGTCGGAATACGGTCTCTACGTGATGATCCGCTTCGACACCTTCGCCACCGCCATCGTCGACCAGTTCCAGTCGGCCTATAACAGCCCGGCCGCCAACATGCTGGGCGGCGTGCTGGTCGGCTGCTGCCTGTTCCTGCTCGGCTTCGAGATCCTTGTGCGGGGCAGCGAGCGCTATGCACGGGTCGGCGCCGGATCGGCGCGACCGGTCGACCGCCGCCGGCTGGGAAAGCTCGCTCCGCTCGCCATCCTGCTGCCGGTCCTGCTCGCAGCGCTAACGCTCGGCGTACCGCTGGTGACGCTCGGTCGCTGGCTGACGATCGGCGGGGCGGCGATCTGGCGGCTCGATGCCGTTGGCACGGCGTTTGCCCAGACGGTGGTGCTCGCGGTTGCCGGAGGGCTGGTGACGACGCTTGCCGCCGTGCCGATGGCATGGCTGTCGATCCGCGCGCCGGGGCGACTGCAGCGCATCCTCGAAGCCTGCCACTACTATGTCGGCTCGCTGCCGGGCGTCGTCGTGGCGCTGGCGCTGGTCACCATCACCGTGCGCCTGGCGCTGCCGCTCTACCAGACCTTTGCGACGCTGACCGTCGCCTATGTGCTGCTGTTCCTGCCGCGCGCCATGGTCGGCCTGCGCGCCAGCATCGCCCAGGCGCCGGTGGAGCTGGAACGGGCGGCAATGGCGCTCGGCCGCACGCCGGGCCAGGCGGTCCGCCAAGTGACCATGCGGCTGGCGGCCCCAGGCTTTGCCGCAAGCGTGGCGCTGGTGGCACTCGGCATTACCAACGAGCTGACGGCGACACTGATGCTGTCGCCGAACGGCGTGCAGACGCTTGCGACGCGCTTCTGGTCGCTGACCAGCGAGATCGACTATGTGGCCGCGGCCCCTTACGCGGTGATGATGATCGTCCTGTCGCTGCCGCTCACGCTCATTCTCTACAGCCAATCGAAACGGACCGCCGGCCAATGACGTTGCTCGTGCTTCAGGATCTCGTCAAGCAATACGGGCCGGTGAGGGCGGTGGACCGCATCTCGTTGAGTGTGCCCCGGGGAAGCCGCACGGCAATCGTCGGGCCGTCGGGATCAGGCAAGACGACGCTGCTGCGGCTGATCGCCGGGTTCGAGCGGCCGGATGCCGGCACGATCACGCTTCATGGCGATACGCTGGCAGACGGACCGGATGCGGTGCCGGCACACAAACGCGGCATCGGCATCGTGTCGCAGGATGGGGCGTTGTTTCCGCATCTGAGCGTCGCCGAGAATATCGGCTTCGGCATCGAGCGGGGTAGGGACGGTGGCGGTGTTCTGCGCGAACAGTTGATCGGCGAACTTCTCGACATGGTGGAACTGGACCGGGCGATGCTGGCGCGCCGTCCGCACGAGCTTTCCGGTGGCCAGCAGCAGCGGGTCGCACTGGCACGGGCGCTGGCCCGCAAGCCGCAACTGATGCTGCTCGACGAACCATTCTCGGCGCTCGATACGGGCTTGCGCGAAACCATGCGCAAGGCGGTGGCGCGCGTGCTGCAGACGGCAGGCATCACCGCCATCCTCGTCACCCACGACCAGAGCGAGGCACTGTCATTCGCCGACCAGGTCGCCGTGCTGCGCCAGGGCCGGCTGGTTCAGGCCGGCCCGCCGCAACGGCTCTACCGGCAGCCCTGCGACCGTGAAACGGCGGTTTTTCTCGGCGACGCAGTGCTGCTGTCGGCACGGATGGAGGGCGGTTTGGCGCAGTGCGTGCTGGGGCGGATACCGGTCGACGCCGAGAACCTGGCAGGTCGAGCGCGAACAGAGGTTCTCGAGATCCTCCTCAGGCCCGAGCAGATCCGCATGATCTTGGGCGATGATGCCTCGGGGGCAGGGGCTGAGACCCAGGCAAGCGGGCGGGTGACCGAGGTGGAATTCGGTGGTGCCTTCTCGACTGTCGTTGTCGAACTGGATGAGACCGACGCCGAGCCGATCGTCATCCGCACATCGAGCCTTGATCTTCCGCGCGCCGGCGATCGGGTGCGGCTGGCAATTACCGGCACCGCGCATGTTTTTGCGCCGTGATGCGCCATGCCGCTGTATGAGACAGGGACAGAAGAAAATGGCGGAAGAGGTGGGATTCGAACCCACGGTACGGTCTCCCGCACGCCGGTTTTCAAGACCGGTTCCTTAAACCACTCGGACACTCTTCCGGCAGCGATACGCCGATGCGCCGCGTGTGGCTGGGTTACAGCAGGAACGCCGTGCCCGTCAACACTCGGCAGACGTTCTAGAGCCAGATCCTAGGTCCGTAGCAAGGCTGGAAGCCGCTGATTTCTGAGCGGTTGCAGCATTTTATCTGGCACTGCAGCACGATTGCCCTAGATCGGCCATGGTGGACGGGTTCGATTGCCGCGCAACCGGCCGCCGCTTTGGGTGTCCTTCCGACGATTGAAAAGCGGCAACGGAGTGTCGTGCATGGCGCAGCAGCGTAAGACGATCACCAGCGTCGTCTGGAGCATTTCTTCGAAGATCGCCATCTTCACCCTCAAATTCGTCAGCGTGCCGATCCTCGCCCGCTATCTGGAGCCGGCCGAGCTCGGCATGGTGGCGAGCGGCATGATCGTCATCACCTTCCTGCTGATGTTTGCCGGCGCCGGGCTGACCGCCGGGCTGATCCGCGACGCGACCGAGGATCCGGTCAGCGACGACACGGTGTTCTGGACCAATCTTGGCGTGTCGATCGTGCTGGGGCTTGCCGTCTACGGGTTCGCCGATCCGCTCGCGGCCCTGCTCGGGGCGCCGGAGGCAAGCTGGCTGCTGCAGGTATTCTCGCCGCTCTTCGTGCTCTATCTCGCGCCGGACGTCGCAAGTTCGAAGCTCGCCCGGCGGATGGCTTTCGACCGCGAGGCGTTTGTCACCGTCATTGCCGAGGCGCTCGGCGCGCTTGCGGCAATCGCGGTGGTGCTCGCCGGCTACGGCATCTGGGCGCTGATCGCCCAACTCTATGTCAGCGCCGTGCTGCGCTTCATCGGCCTGTTTCTGGCTGCCGGCTACCGGCCCGGCAGGCATTTTTCGCTCCACGAGTTGAAGCGCCACATGCATTACGGCGTGCGGCTGGTGGGCGCAGATTTCGTCGGCTTCCTGTCCTTCCAGTCGCCGATCGTCATCATCACCCGCATGCTCGGCCTGCCGCAGGCCGGCACCTTCAACCTCACCAACCGGCTGTCCGACCTGCCCAACCAGATCGTTCTCACCGGCCTGATGAGCGTGCTGTTTCCCTCGTTCAGCCGGATGAACGAAGACACCGCGCGGCAGGCGGACGTGCTGTCGCGCACGACGCGGGCGACGACACTGCTGCTGGCACCCATGCTGTTCGGCATCTGGGCGGTGTCGGAACCGGCGATGACCGTCGTCTTCGGCGAGAAGTGGGCGTTCGCGGCGCCGGTGCTCGGCCTGCTGGCGGTCGCCAAGGGCATCATGTCGCCCTGCGGCAGCTTCATTCCCTATCTGAAGGCCACCGGACACGCCTCCGTCCTCTGGTGGTTCGGGCTCGGCCGAGCCATCACCACCATCGGCGCCATGGTGCTCGGCGCCGCTTGGGGCGATCTCGAAGGACTTTGCATCGGGCTTTGCATCGCCAATGTCGGCGTGCTGTTCGCCTATCTGGCGGTGGTGCTGAAGATCGCCGGCCTGCCGCTCGGGCAGGGCCTTCGCGATACGCTGCTGCCGCTTGGGCTCGCCGGCGCCATGGCAGTTGCCGTGCGCCTGGTGCTTGTCGAGCGATGGGTGCCGGTGGATGGCGCGCTCCTGCAGCTCGGTGTCGGCGCTGCGGTCGGCGGTGTCGTCTATCTGCTGCTGATCGGCCTGACGCAGCGCCGGCTGGTGCGCGAACTGGTGCGCCGCTGAGGTGGGGGAAGATGGACCAGGACCGCGGTTCATCCGAGCGATCAAGCGCCTTTGTGGCAAGGCCCTCGCGCTGCTCGCGTTAGCAATTCGCTAACCATAACAAGGACTAATTTTACTTATCCACCATTTTGGATCGCATTTCGGCCACGATGGAGGCAAATAAGCACAGGCGAACCGGTTAACCATATCGACCGGGCAGCAGCGTTACGGGACGTGACGCATTCCGGTGCAGTCAGAGCGGCGTGGGACAGAGAGTTTGAGTTCAGAACAGGGTAAGCTCGTTATCGGGGCGAAGTGGCTGGGCGTAGCCTTCATGTGTGCCGGGATGGCCTCCTGCGCGTCGACGCAGACGGCGTCGACCAGCAAGCCGAAGTCGAAGAGCAAGGAATATTTCGCCGAGAGCGAATACGGCGTGAAGGCGAGCCCGCGGGTTGTCGCCGATGGCCGTCCTGTTCCCAAGGGCGGCGGCCGCTTCATGGTCGGCAACCCTTACGAGGTCAAAGGCAAGACCTACGTCCCGAAGGAAGATCCCCGTTACAACAAGTCCGGCCTTGCCTCCTGGTATGGTTCGGCCTTCCACGGCCGCGTGACCGCCAATGGCGAAGTCTACGACAGCGACCACCTGTCGGCCGCGCATCCGACCTTCCCGCTGCCGAGCTATGCGCGGGTCACCAATACCGATACCGGAACCTCGGTCATCGTGCGCGTCAATGATCGCGGCCCGTTCCACGAAGGCCGCATCATCGACGTGTCGAGCAAGGCCGCCGAACTGCTCGACTTCAAGCGCATCGGCACGGCGCACGTCAACGTCCAGTATGTCGGTCGTGCGCAGATGGACGGCCGCGACATGCCGTTCCTGATGGCCTCCTATGTCCGCAAGGGCGATCGCATGCCGGGCATCCGTCCGGAAGGACAGATCGCAAGCGGCGTGATGGTTGCCTCCAACCAGTCGTTCGGCGATCAGTTGCAGAGCTATGGGGACGGCGTGCCGACACCGACCGCCTATGCCGGCCGCACGCCGAGCGGTCGCAGCGACAAGCCGTCGACGGCGCGGGCGTTTGCCGCCGCAGCCCAGACCGCAGAGCTTGCCGCTCCGACCCGCAAGGCTCCCGTGGCCGCGCCACAGCCGGCGGCTCGTCCGTCCGCGACGCAGGCGGTGCGGGCACTGCCCGCAGCCGCTCCGGTTCGCCAGCCGGCGCCGGTTGCCGTGGCCTCTGCCAAACCCGTCCAGCCATCCTTCGAGCAGCAGAAGCGCCCCGGCGCCTCGACGGTCCGCAGCGCGCCGGCTCCGCAGCTTGCGCAGCAGCGGCCGCAGCCGATCCAGGTCGCCCAACCCTCGGCCCAGACCGCCTATGCCCAGCCGGCGCCGCGTGCACAGGCACCGGTCGTCATGTTCGGCAACGTCGTGCTGCGCGACGACGGCATGATGGAACAGACACCGGCCGGCGGCACGCAAAAAACCGCCAGACGGTGAGGCTGCACGGTTGCGCCTTCCAGAGGCGCTTGCTAGGCAATGGCGCATCAGCTTGACGAGTGTCTCGATGCGCCACCGGCTCCTCCATTGCAGTTTTGCCGCGCTCACCGTGCTCGCGGCGACAGCGTCCCTCAAGGCTGCACCGGCCGAGACGCGGCTTGCCGATCTCAAGGCCAAGCAGATCTATCTGGTCGAGGCGAAGACCGGCACGGTGCTGCTCGCCGAAAACGAGAACCAGGCCTTTGCGCCCGCATCGCTTGCCAAGCTGATGACCATGGACCTGGTGTTCGAGGCGATCCGTCGCGGCGAAATCTCCGGTACCACCAGCTACCGTGTCTCGGAGAACGCCTGGCGTACCGGTGGCGCACCCTCCGGCACGACGACGATGTTTGCGGCGCTCAAATCCGAAGTGCCGATGGACGACCTGATCCGTGGCGTCATCGTCCAGAACGCCAACGACGCCTGTATCATCATCGCCGAGGGGATGGCCGGCTCCGAAGCGGAGTTTGCCGCGCGGATGACGGCGAGGGCCCGCGATCTCGGCATGATGCGCTCAAGCTTCGGCAACGCGACCGGTCTTCCCGAACAGCCAAGCACGACCACGGCCCACGACCTCGTGCTGCTGGCCAAGCATCTCCACCAGAAGTTTCCCGAGTATTATCCGCTCTACGCGCAGCCGGATTATACCTGGAACAAGATTTTCCAGCGCAACAAGAACCCGCTGCTGTCGCTCGGCATCGGTATCGACGGCCTGGGTGCTGGCTTTGCCGAGGGTCAGGGGTTCGCTGCGGTCTCGTCTGTCGAGCGCAACGGCACGCGGCTGTTCCTCGCCATGGCAGGGCTTGCCAGCGACAAGGAACGGCAGGAGGAATCGCGTCGCGTCCTCGAATGGGCGCTGTCGTCCTTCGAGACCCGGACGGTATTCGAGACAGGAGCGACAATCGGCGAGGCGGCGGTCTATGGCGGCACGCGCTCGCACGTGAACCTGCTCGCCGGCGAGACCGTCGACGTCTACGTGCCGAGCCGCAACGGTGAACGGCTGAGCGGCCGGATCGTCTACCAGTGGCCGCTGCGAGCGCCGGTCACAAAAGGGCAGGCGGTCGGCAGCCTGCAGATCTTCGAGGGTGACCGGCAATTGAAGGTCGTTCCGCTGCACGCGGCCGACGACATCGCCGCCGGATCGCTGTTCTCCAAGGCCACCGACGCGGTGCTCGAACTGATGCTGTTCTGGCTGTAGTCCCAGCTTCGCCTGTGGCCGGACAAGCGTTCGCGGTTTCGCATCGTCCTTCGATGCGCTAGACAGGGAAATCACAGACAGCGAGAGAGCGGCAGCACCTTGGTCAACTCATCCGGGGCACCATCATCCGGCATTTTCATCAGCTTCGAGGGCGGCGAGGGAGCGGGCAAGTCGACGCAGATCCGCCGGCTGGCCGAAACGCTGCAGGAGCGCGGCCATACGGTGCTGGTGACGCGCGAGCCCGGCGGATCGCCGGGCGCCGAAGCCGTGCGCCATGTGCTGCTGTCGGGTGCTGCGGAAGACTATGGCGTGCGCATGGAGGCGCTGCTGTTTGCCGCTGCCCGCAACGACCATGTCGAAGAGGTCATCCGGCCGGCGCTGTCGCGCCGTTCGATCGTGCTCTGCGACCGGTTCATCGATTCCTCGCGCGTCTACCAGGGCATTACCGGCAATCTGGAGGGCGAGCTCGTCGACGCGCTTGAGCGGGTCGCGATCGACGGGCTGCGGCCCGACCTGACACTGATCCTCGACCTTCCGGCGGACAAGGGACTGGCGCGCGCGCGCCGCCGCAGCGAAGACAGTGCCGCGCCCAGCGAGCCTGACCGCTTCGAGAAGGAGCGCATCGAGGTTCACGAGAAGCGCCGGCAGGCGTTTCTCGACATCGCCGCGGCGGATGCGTCCCGCTGCCGGGTGATCGATGCCGACCGCAGCGAGGATCTGGTGGCCGCCGATATCCTGTCGCAGGTGGAGACGCTTCTTCCTTCGCATGCGCCGGAAGCCGCAGAATGAGCGACCAGCCCTACGGCGTCCTCGATGGCGCCATGCCGCCGCAGACCAATCCGCATCTGTTCGGGCACGACGAAGCCGAGGCCTTCCTGGCGCGCTTTTATCGTTCCGGCCGCAGCCACCACGCGATCCTGATCGAAGGGCCGGAAGGCATCGGCAAGGCAACGCTGGCCTTCCGGTTCGCCAACCATGTGCTCAGCCATCCCGACCCGGAGCAGGCGCCGGAGCAGATTTCCGACCCCGATCCGGAAGCCTCCGTCAGCCGGCAGATCGCCTCCGGCGCCTCGCATAACCTGCTGCACCTGACGCGGCCGGTGGACGAGAAGACCGGACGGGCAAAGACGGCGATCACCGTGGACGAAGTGCGGCGGGCAGGGCACTTCTTCGCCCAGACCTCCGGCACCGGCAACTGGCGGATCGTCATCATCGATCCGGCCGACGACCTCAACCGCAACGCCGCCAACGCCATCCTGAAGATCCTCGAGGAGCCGCCGAAGCGATCGCTGTTCCTGGTGCTCAGCCACGCGCCGGGCAAGCTGCTGCCGACCATCCGCTCGCGCTGCCTGCCGCTGAAACTGTCGCCGCTCGGCGATCACGACCTCGCCGCCGCGCTGTCGGCACTCGGCCAGCCGCTGGACGACGGGCGGAATGCCGAAAACGTGCTGGCGATGGCCAATGGCAGCGTTGCGCAGGCGCTGAAGCTGCTGAACTACGGCGGAACCGAAATCATTACCGCCTTCGACGAACTGATGGCCTCCAGCGGTCCGACAGCCCGCAAGGCAATGCACCGGCTGGCGGACGTGCTGTCGGGCAAGGACAACGACGTGATCTTCGGCTTCTTCCTCGACTATCTGGGAGACCGGCTGATCGAGCGGGCGAAGGCTGCCGCAGTCGCCGGCGATCTCGCCGCAGCCGACCGGGCTTCGCGGCTGTCGTCGGAGATCTCCGACAGGATCAGCGTGTCGCAGGCCTACAATCTCGACCGCAAGCAGACGATCATCTCGCTCCTGGAGGACGTTGCCCGCTGAGAGACGGGCAGAGCAGCGGGAAACTTGCTGTTTCGCATCGGCGAAACTTGGTTTAAGACGCGCCCAGAGAAGAAACAGAAACGGTAATGCTGGCCGAAATGTCGACAAAGACGCCCTACTACATCACCACTGCCATCTCCTATCCGAACGGCAAGCCGCATATCGGTCACGCTTACGAGCTGATCGCCACGGACGCGCTTGCCCGCTTCCAGCGGCTCGACGGGAAGGACGTCTTCTTCCTCACCGGGACCGACGAGCACGGCCAGAAGATGCAGCAGACGGCGCGGGCGCAAGGCATCACTTCAGAGGAACTCGCCGAACGGAATTCCAATGAATTCCGTGAGATGGGCCGACTTTTGAATGCATCGAACGATGATTTCATCCGCACCACGGAGGCCCGGCACCATGCGACCGTGCAGGAAGTCTGGCGGCGGATGGCGGCCAACGGCGACATCTACAAGGATAGCTACGCCGGCTGGTACTCGGTGCGCGACGAGGCTTTTTACCAGGAAGAAGAAACCGAGCTGCGCGCCGACGGCGTGCGCTACGGCCCGCAGGGGACGCCTGTCGAGTGGGTCGAGGAGGAGAGCTACTTCTTCAAGCTTTCGGCCTATGAAGACCGGCTGCTGAAACTCTACGAGGACGAGCCGGATTTCATCGGCCCCAACGAGCGCCGCAACGAAGTGATGTCCTTCGTCAAGTCGGGGCTCAAGGATCTGTCGATTTCGCGCACCACGTTCGATTGGGGCATTCCGGTGCCCGACGACGCAAAGCACGTCATGTATGTGTGGGTCGACGCGCTGACCAACTACATCACCGCCACCGGCTATGTGGAAGACCAGAATGGTCCGCGCGCCAAATACTGGCCGGCCGACGCGCACATCATCGGCAAGGACATCATCCGCTTCCACGCCGTCTACTGGCCGGCCTTCCTGATGTCGGCGGGCCTGCCGCTGCCCAAGCGCGTCTACGCCCACGGCTTCCTGCTCAACAAGGGCGAGAAGATGTCGAAGTCGGTCGGCAACGTTGTCGATCCGGTCGATCTCGTCGGCCATTTCGGCCTCGACCAGGTGCGCTATTTCTTCCTGCGCGAAGTCTCCTTCGGCCAGGACGGCAGCTATTCGGAAGAGGGGATCGCCACCCGCATCAACGCGGACCTCGCCAACGGCATCGGCAACCTCGCCTCGCGTTCGCTGTCGATGATCGTCAAGAACTGCGACGGCCGCATTCCGGCGCCCGGCCCGCTCACCGATGCCGACAGGGCGATGCTTTCGACCGCCGACGCGATGCTTGCCACCTGCCGCGAGGAGATGAACCGCCAGCAGATCCACAAGGCGGTGGCGGCGATCATCGGCACCGTCAACGAGGCCGACCGCTATTTCGCCGCCCAGGAACCCTGGGTGCTGCGCAAGACCGACGTGCCGCGCATGGAGACGGTGCTCTATGTCACCGCCGAAGTGGTGCGCCAGATCGCCATCCTGTTCCAGCCGATCATGCCGGCATCGGCGGCAAAGCTGCTCGACCTGGTGGCGGTGGCCGAAGACGACCGTGTGTTCGCCAAGCTCGGAGAATCCGGTCGCCTGACGCCCGGCACCGTTCTCGAAGCCCCGACGCCGGTCTTCCCGCGCTACGTCGCGCCCGACGTGGACAAGGCGTAGGCCCGATGCTGATCGACACGCATTGCCATCTCGACTTTGCCGAGTTCGACGCCGAGCGCGACGACCTCGTGGCGCGCGCCCATGCGGCCGGCGTCAGCCAGATGGTGACGATCTCGACGCGGGTGAAGAAGCTCGACACGCTGGTGGCGCTCACCGAACGCTATCCTTCGGTGTTCTGCTCCGTCGGAACGCATCCGAACAATGCGAACGAGGAACTCGACGTGTCGGCGGACGACCTGGTGCGGCTTGCCGAAAGCCATGACAAGATCGTCGCGATCGGCGAGGCGGGTCTCGACTATTTCTACGATACGCAGACGCCGCAAGACCAGAAGACCGGCCTTGGCCGGCACATCGAGGCGGCCCGCCGCACGCGGCTGCCGCTGGTCATCCATAGCCGTAGCGCCGACGACGACATGATGGCGATCCTGCGCGACGAGGCGGGGAAGGGCGCTTTCCCGTTCATCCTGCACTGCTTTTCCGCCGGCCAGGCGCTTGCCGATACCGGCGTCGAGCTTGGCGGCTACGTGTCGTTTTCCGGCATTCTGACCTTTCCGAAATCCGAGGAACTGCGGGCGATCGCCGCCACCGTGCCGATGGACCGGCTGCTCGTCGAGACCGATGCTCCCTACCTGGCGCCGAAGCGCTGGCGCGGCAAGCGCAACGAGCCGTCCTATGTCGTCAATACGGCCGAGGTGCTCGCCGACGTGAAAGGCGTCTCCGTGGACGAGATGGCGCGCATCACGACGGAAAACGCCTTCCGCTGCTTTTCGAAGATGACGAGGGTCTAGGCTGGTGGTCGGTCAGCGGCTTCGCTTCACCATCCTCGGCTGCGCCTCGTCGCCCGGCGTGCCGAAGCTCGATGGCGACTGGGGCGCCTGCGATCCGGAGAACCCGCGCAACCGCCGGCGTCGCGCCGCGCTGCTCGTCCAGAAGATCGCCGCCGACGGCGCTGTCACCAGCGTCGTCATCGACACCGGCCCGGATTTCCGCGAGCAGATGGTATCGGCTGGCGTGCGTCGCCTCGACGGCGTGCTCTACACCCACGCGCATGCGGACCACCTGCACGGCATCGACGACATTCGCGGCTATTTCCATGCGCAGCGTCGGCGGATCCCGATCTTTGCCGACCCGTTCACCATGGACAGGATCCGCCAGGGCTTCGGTTACTGTCTCGAAACGCCGCCCGGCGGCAATTATCCGCCGATCGTCGACCCGCTGCTGATCGAGAGCCTCGACCGGCCGATCACGGTGAACGGGCCGGGGGGAAGCCTGTCGTTCACGGCGCATGCCCAGGTGCACGGCGACATCATGTCGCTCGGCTTCCGCATCGGCAACGTCGCCTATTGCAGCGATGTCAGCGATTTCCCGCCGGAAAGTGTCGATCGGCTGCAGGGTCTCGACACGCTGATCATAGACGCGCTGCAATACACGACGCATCCGAGCCATCTCTCGGTGGACCAGGCGCTTGGCTGGATCGACCGGCTGAAACCCCGGCGCGCCGTCCTCACGCACATGCATATTCCGCTGGATTACCAGCGGCTGATGGACGAGACACCGGCGCATGTCGAGCCGGCCTATGACGGGTTGAGCTTCGAGATCGAAGCGGACTGAGATCGCTTTCGGGCGGCTCTGGTTGCGGTATCGCTCGGATATGCGCGCGATCCTGCTCAACCGCGTCGGCGAGAACCGGCCGGACTGGGCGCCGGCCGGCTGAACGGCATCATCATGACGAGACGATCAGGTGGGGATACGGTCACCCTGGGCGTCGAAGAAATGCAGATGTTTCGACGGCATGCGGACCGAAACGTCCGGACCCGGCGCCAGAAATGCGCGATCCGATGTGAAGACCTTGAAGGGCAGGCCGTTCAGCGACAGGTGCAGGATGATGCCGAAGCCTGTCGGCTCCACCAGTTCGACCGTCGCCGCAAGGCCATCGGCGCTCAGTTCCACATGTTCGGGACGGATGCCCATGGTGATACCGCTCTCGTCGCTGGCCACTGCCGGAAGCTGCATCTTCAAGAGCGTCCCATCGGCCAGGCGCACACCGTCCGGATCCCGTGTTCCTTCGAAAAAATTCATTCCCGGAGAGCCGATGAAGCCGGCGACGAACAGGTTGGCGGGGCGGTCGTACAGTTCGAGCGGACTGCCGACCTGCTGCACCACCCCGCCATGCATGGCGACGATCCGGTCCGCCAGGGTCATCGCCTCGATCTGGTCATGGGTGACGTAGATCGAGGTGGCCTTGAGGTCACCATGCATTTTCTTGATCTCGGCGCGCATCTGTTCGCGCAGCCGGGCATCGAGGTTCGACAGCGGCTCGTCGAACAAAAAGGCCCTGGGCTGGCGCACGATGGCACGACCCATGGCGACGCGCTGGCGCTGGCCGCCGGACAGTGCCTTGGGGCGACGCTCCAGATAGGGCTCGAGCCCGAGCTTGGAGGCCGCACCGGCGACGGCCGCCTCGATCTTTTCCTTCGACGCCTTCCGCAGCCGCATGCTGTAGCTCATGTTGCGGGCAACGCTCATATGCGGGTAGAGCGCGTAGGACTGGAACACCATGGCGATGTCGCGATCCTTCGGATGCAGCTCGTTGACGCGGCTGCCGTCGATGCGGATCTCGCCGCTGGTGACATCTTCCAGGCCGGCGATCATCCGCAGCAGGGTGGACTTGCCGCAGCCGGAGGGGCCGACCAGCACGATGAACTCGCCGTCCCTGATCTCGAGATCGACGCCATGCAGGACGCCGTAGGTGCCGTAGGATTTTCCGAGGCTGTCGATCGTGATGGATGCCATGTGACTACCCCTTGACCGCGCCGGCCGTCAGGCCCTGCACGAGATACCGTTGGATGAGCAGGAAGAAGAGGGCTGCCGGGATCAGCGCCATGACGCCGGCGGCCATCATCTGGCCGAAATCGACCGAGAATTTCGACACGAAGGTCAAAAGCCCGACCGGGAAGGTGGCGGCATTGTTGCCGTTGATCAGCATCAGCGCGAACAGGAGTTCGCTCCAGGCGGCCGTGAAGACGAAACCGAGCGTGGCGGCGATGCCGGGGAGCGTCAGCGGCAGGATGATCTGGCGAAATGCGATGAACTTGGTCGCCCCGTCGATCATCGCCGCCTCTTCCAGGTCCTTCGGGATGCCGTCGAAGAAGGACTGCATCAGGAAGGTGGCGAACGGCACATTGAAGGCTGTGTAGACCACGACCAGGCCGGTCAGGCTGTTGGTCAGGCCAAGCGGCGTCAGGATCTTGAAGATCGGCGCCACCAGCATGACCAGCGGAAACATCTGCGTCAAAAGCATCAGCCCGACGATCCAGTATTTTGCGCGAAAGGTGAAGCGCGACAGCGCGTAGCCGGACAGGGAGGCGATGATCGTGACGACGATCGCCGTCGAGCCGGATACGATCAGGCTGTTCTTGAAGAATGTCGGGAAGGCGCTGTGCTGCAGCACGAAGGCATAGTGCTCGAATGTCGTGCGTGTTGGCCACATCCGAACGCCTTCGGAATACAGAAGGTCGTTCGGCGTCAGCGACACCTTCAACAGCCAGAACAGCGGAAACAGCGCGAAGACGATGTAGCAGAGGATCGCCAGCCGGTGCGCGACGACCGGAAGAATGGAGCGTCTCATGGCCTCACCCCTTGTTCAACAATGTCTGCCGCAGCAGGATGATCAGCATCGAATAGGCGAGCAGCAGCACCAGCAGCACCAGCGCGATTGCCGAGGCGTAACCGAAGTCGAGCGCCTTGAATGCCTGGGTGAAGATGTAGCTGGCAACGATCTGGGTGCGATCCGCCGGCCCGCCGCCGGTCATGACGACGATCAGGTCGGCGAAGTTCGCGACCCAGACGGTGCGCAGAAGCACGGTGATGGCGATGGTCGGTGCCAGAAACGGCAGGGTGATCGACAGGAAACGCTGCATCCAGCCGGCACCGTCGATGGAGGCGGCCTCATAGAGGTCGCGCGGGATCGACTGCAGGGCGGCCAAAAGCGTGATCGCAAAGAACGGAATGCCCCACCAGACATTGGCGATAATCGGTCCCCACATGGCGTAATGCGGATCGGACAGGAGATTGCCCGGCTGGTCGATCAGCCCGAGCGCAAACAGCCAGTGGGGCAAAGGGCCGATGACCGGGTTGAACAGCCAGGCCCAGTTGAGGCCGGCGAGGAAGGACGGCACGGCCCAGGGCAGGAAGACCAGCGCCTGCACGATGCCGCGGCCGTGGAAAGGCTTGTCCAGCAGAAGCGCCAGGATCAGCCCAAAGGTGAATTGCAGGACCACCGAGGCGCCGGTCCACCACAGCGTATTCTTCAGGGCGCCGAAAAAGGCCTTGTCCTGCGCAAGCGCGCGAAAGTGGACGAGACCGATGAACCCGCCCGAAAACGGATTGAGCAACTGGATGTCGCGAAAGGCGTAGGACATGCCGAGCACCAGCGGCACCAGCATGACGGTGATGATCAGGATCAGCGCCGGGGCGCTGTAGAGATAGGGTTCGGCATGATCGGCAAGCCGCGCCAGGAAGGGTTTTTGCACCCGGCGGCCATGGCTGGAAGTGATTGCGGTCGTCATTGGCAGAACAGTCCCCGTGGGCGGCATCATGGCCGTCGTCGCGGTCAAACGGACCGGCAGCGCTGGGCTGCCGGTCCGCGCGCGGCTTATTTCTTCGCCAGATGCTTCTGCTGCGCCTTGGTGAGATAGTCCGCCCACTGGTTGGCAAGGTCGGCGGCCGAGATGTCGCCGAGCAGCGCCTGCTGCGACGACTTGATGGCCAGCGAATCCTTGAAGAAGGCGAATTCCTGAAGATAGGTCGGCATCACCGTCGGCACCGTGTTGGGGTCAGCCAGTTCCTCGAACCAGCCCTTGAACTGGTCGCCGGCATAGAACGGGTCCTTTTCAGCCGATGTGTAAGCGGGCAGGGCGCCGATCTTCTTGTTCCATTCGAGATTGCCCTCGCGGCCCTGAAGGGTGGCGATCAGCTTCCAGGACAGATCCTTGTTCTCGCTCTTGGCGAACATGGACCAGCCGGCATAGCCGATGGTGGGATAGGACTTGCCGTCCGGTCCCTTGGGCAGCGGGATAACGCCAAAATCTTCCTTCTTCATGCGTTCGGCAACGGCGATGAGCGCATCCGGATCCTGGTCGAGGAAGGCGCAGGTGCCGGAGTAGAAACCGGCCACGACCTCGTTGAACCCCCAGTTGACGCTGTCCTTCGGGGCGTAGCCCTTCTTGTAGAGATCGACCATCCACTCGATGCCCTTGGACCAGCCCGGGGTGTTCATCGTCGAGGTGCCATCCTCCGTGAAATACTTGTTGTCGCCGGCCATCGAGGCGGCGAAGATCATCCAGCCGTTCAGGCCACCCGGTCCGCCGCGCATGCAATAGCCGTATTTGCCGGGAAGTTTCGAAACGGCTTCGGAGGCCTTGGTGAACTCCTCCATCGTCTTTGGCGGCGCAGCGACGCCGGCCTCTGAGAGCAGCTTCTTGTTGTAGAACATCGCCCGCAGATAGAAGCCATAGGGCAGCATATAGGCCGTGTCCTTGACGTCGCGGCCGAGTTCGAGCGCGCGGGGCGTCAGTTCCTTGGTGTTCTCCCATTTTGCCAGATAGGGTTCGAGGCTCTCGAGCATGCCGTTGTTGGCGTAGAGCGACAGCCAGGTATCGGGCATTTCCATGACGTCGGGCGTATCGCCGGCCGACACCATGGTGGCGAATTTCTGGAAGGCCTCGTTCCAGGGCAGCGAGATGATCTCGACCTTGGTGCCGGGATTAGCCGCCTCGAATTTCGAGACGAGCGACTGCAGGGTCTGCGTGCGTTCCGGGCTGGTGATGACTTCCACCAGCTTGAGTGTCGTATCTGCCAGTGCACTCGACGCCATCAGCGACGCCAGAAGCGCGGTTGCGATCAATGTCCTCATTGCTATTCTCCCAGTTTTTTGTTGGTTCAGGACGCGACGGCGATCGCATCCTGGAGATCGCTCCACAAAGCCTCGGTTCCCTCGAGGCCCACATGGAGGCGTACGGACCGCGCGTGTATTCCGAATTCCTGCGCGGAATTTGGCTGCGCTTTTTGCTGCAGCACGACTTCGCCCGGTACGACCAGGCTTTCATGGCCTCCCCAGCTCACACCGAGCCTGAAGAGCTTGAGATTGTCGCTGAAGGCGCGGATATCGATGCCCTCGCGAAAGATCAGCGAAAACAGGCCGGACGTGCCGTGGAGGCCGGCAGGAAGGCGGTTCGACAAGCCGGGGTGGCAGACCTGCTCGACGATGTCGAGGTCCTGCAGGCGCTGGGCGATGGCAAGCGCCGAGGCTTCATGCGCCTTCATGCGGATCGGTAGGGTGCGCAGGCCGCGGATCAGCAGCCAGGCGTCGAAGGGCGAAAGCTTGGCGCCGAGATAGGGATAGGCCTCGGCCTTGAGGCGGGCGATCATGTCCTTCGAACCGGCAACGATGCCGGCGACGACGTCGCTGTGACCGCCGAGATATTTCGAGGCAGAATGGATGACGAGGTCGACGCCGAGTGTGATCGGCTGCTGGAAGATCGGGCTTGCCCAGCTGTTGTCGATCATCGAGACGGCACCGTGCTTCTTCGCAAGGGCCGCCAGAGCGCCGACGTCATGGGCTTCCATCACCCAACTGGTCGGGCTTTCCATGTAGAAGATCTTGGCGCCGGGCAGGGCCTTGTCGACCGCTTCCTCATCACGGCCGTCGACATAGGTGACTTCGACATTCATGCGCTTCAGGATCGTGCCGAACAGCCGGAAGGCGTCGGGATACACGTGACGCACGGCGACGATCCGGTCCCCCGGCGCAACGAAGCTCAGGACGGCAGCGGATATCGCCGCCATGCCACTGGCAAACCCCAGCGCATCCTCGGCACCTTCGAGCTTGGCCAGCATTTCCTCAAACATGCGGACCGTCGGATTGAGACCGCGGGTATAGATCGGCCGCACCTTTTCGCCGCGATAGGAAGACAGCATGTCGTCATAATCTGAGAAGGTGAACAGCGACGTCTGCGCGATCGGCGGCACGACGGCGCTATAGGCATTGCCCTCGTCATGCGCGACGATCAGCGAGGCGAGATCGAATGAGGAGGAGCCTTCGGTCATCGGGACATTTCCTTGATGTCTTCCTCGACGATCTCGAGGATTTTCAATGTTTCGGCGCGCGCCGTCTCGGGGTCGGCGGCGGCAATCGCATCGAACAGCGTGCGGTGGAAAGGGAAGGACCGACGCGCGAAATCCGCACGCTCGAACGGGCTGCTCCAGAACTGCTCGAACGTCTCACGCATCTGTTCGAGCAGTTGCCGGAACAGCGGGTTGTGGGTGGCATCATAGATCGCCAGGTGAAAGGCGAGGTCTTCCGGGCCGGACGCGCCGCGGCTGTGATGCGCCTGCTCCATCAGGTCGAGCTTGGCCTCGATCTCGGCAAGATCCGCCGCCGTGCGCATCCGGGCGGCAACCATGCCGGCTTCGCATTCCAGGCCGCGCCGCACCTGCAGCGTCTGCAAGAGCACGTCGCGCAGGTTCTCCGTGTCGAGCGACAGCGGCATGTGAACGGTGCGCTTTGAAATCGGTTTCAGCAGGTAATTGCCGCTACCCTTGCGGCTGTGGATGACGCCCAGCGCCTGATAGCGGCGGATCGCCTCGCGGATGGTGGAGCGCCCGACCCCGAGCGCCGACATCAAATGCCGCTCCGCTGGCAACCGGTCCCCGGTCTTCAGGCTGGCAGCTTCGATATAGGCAGCCAACGCCTCGCCCACCCGCGCAGTCCGATCGGCGGGCGGAAGAGAAAACAGGCTAATATCGGTCGGGCGACTAAATTGGTCTGACATCCTGCCAATTAGCGACAAAGGGCACGGTCATGTCAAGATCGTCTCAAGCGCTTTGCGTCGCGGAATTTCTCAATTTGGTGGCGCGTCGATCAGGGCCGTCCGGTCTTGCTCCCGACGGGTGTCTCAGTTGCTGATCGATCAGCAACCAGGCCGAAAACAGATGCCGGCCACGCCCGCCACGCTTTCCGCGACCACTTGGATGGCACGCTTTAGCGCGGGCGATGGGGCAGGGCCGGAGACTTCAACCACCGAATCCCTCACCTCCACCGCAAGCTGATCCGGCGCAAGACCGAGCTCCGATCGTAGTCGCGTCGAAACTGCAAGCCTCAGAGCAAGATCGCCGTTTGCCACGGCATCGCGGTCCGCCGTTATGGCCCGCAAGATATCGCGCCGGCTGATAATCCCGACCAGCTTGCCGGACTGGAGAACCGGCAACCTCTTGATCCCGTGGGTCCTGGCGAGAGCCGCAACGTCGGCGAGCGATTGTTGCGGTGAAACGGAAATGACCTCGCGCGTCATGCAGTCCGAGACGGTCGTTCCGTGCGTCCGAACGTAATTCTCGAAGAACGCGTTATCCGGATTGTCCGGGGGAGACTGCCGTCCCGCATTGAACACGCTGCGGTTGAGAAGATCGCTTTCCGTGAGCATGCCGACCACGTGATCATCGTCTCCGATCACCGGCAGACCGCTGACGTTGTGGTCCAGCATCAGCTGAATGGCATGTTTGATACTCGTGTCTGGCGACACGTAGACCGGTCTCGCCGTCATAAAATCCCGTACCAGCATCAGGCTCTCCTTTCGCACATCGCGTCAGATTGGCATGGTGATCGAGGAAGCCCTTGATCTTGCTCAACGCCCCGCCCCGAAAGTGCGGTCATTGCAAGGCTCAAGCCGATTGCCTGGTCGCGAACGGCTTTTGTGCGAACGCCTTGTCCAGCTCACTGACGATGATCAGGGACGAGGCGGCAAGCAGCATGCAGGCCCATTCCAGCAGAGAGATCGGTCCCAGTTCCAGGGTATCGCGCAGCCAGGGAACATACATGGCTGATATGTGCACGGCTTGCGCAACGATCACGCAGACGATGAGAGCGGGATTGCCCAGCAAGGACATGCGGAAGATCGACTGCCGCTCCGAACGACAGGCGAGCGTCTGTGCGTTTTCAAACATGACGAACAGCAGCAGCAGCAGGTTGCGGGCCTGGGATAGCTCATACCCCTGCGCCAAGAGCCAGTAGAACAGGACGAAGCCGCCGACGCCGATCACCAGCATGGACTGGATGATCCGACGGATCATCAAGCGGTCGAAAATCGGCTCTTTTGGCCGTCTCGGCGGTCGGGAAAGTTCGTCGCCCTCCGGTTTTTCGCCGGCCAGCGCGACGTCCTGGATGCCGTTCGTCACGAGATTGAGCCAGAGGAGTTGCACGGGCAACAACGGCATCGGAAGACCGAGCGGGATGGCCAGCAGGAACAGCAGCATTTCGGCTGCCCCCGTTGCTGCCAGCATGAGGATGACCTTGCGGATATTCGAATAGGCGGTGCGGCCTTCCCGAATGCCGCTGACGATCGAGGCGAAATTGTCATCGGTGACGACGATGTCGGCGCTTTCCTTGGCGACTTCCGTGCCCTTGCGGCCCATGGCCACGCCAACATGGGCGTGCTTGAGCGCCGGTGCGTCGTTCACCCCGTCTCCCGTCACAGCCACGAAATGGCCGTTGCGGGCCATCGAAAGGACAATGGCCAGCTTCTGCGCGGGTGCGACCCGGGCATAGATGCGCGTCCGTCGCGTCAGTTCATCCAGCTGGTTCTCGCCGGCCGCTTCCGCCTGGCGCACGGAATCGCCGGTTGTCACCTGATCCGAGCCGAATTCCAGACCTGCCTGCCTGGCGATCGCTTCGGCCGTCCGTGGATCATCGCCCGTCAGCATCGCAACCTCGACGCCTGCGGTGCGGGCGTCCCTGATCGCGCGGGGCACTTCCGGCCGTACCGGGTCCTGCATGCCGGCGAAGCCCAGAAACACGAGGTCGACAAGATGGCGACGCCCGAAATTCTGCTCTCCGTCGCTGCGGATTTCTCCCTCTGCAAAGGCCAACACCCTCAGCCCGCGCGCAGCCATTTCTTCCTTCTGGGCCAGGAGGCGTCCACGGTCGATCACAACGGCATGGCCCGCGACATCCATGCGATCGGCCATGTCGATCAGCGTCTCAGCCGCTCCCTTGACGAAAATGCCGACCCGTTCTCCCGCCTGGTGGAAGGAGGCCGCAAACTTCAGGTCGGGCTCGTAGGGAATGCGGGAGAGGAGAGGGTAGGCCTTTCGGACCTTGTCGTGCGTCAATCCTCCCTTGTGAGCGGCCGCCAGAAGCGCCACATCGACCGTGTCGCCGATACCCGTCCAGCCGGCTTGATCGCTGATCAACGAACCTTCGTTCGGCAGGGACGCCGCGCGCAGCAGGCGTTCGGCCCTTGCACGCGCGTCCTCGGGGTCCATGTGCGAGCCGCGGACCTCACAGGCATCGAGATCGGCATGTGCGTCGAGACGCAGATCCGTGCCGTCTGGAAGGCGGATATCGGTAACGGTCAATTCGTTGAGCGTCAGCGTTCCGGTCTTGTCGGTGGCGATCATGGTGCAGGAGCCAAGCGATTCGACCGCCGGCATCCGTCTCACGATGACGTTGTGCTTCGCCATGCGGCGCATGCTGACCGCCAGCGCGATCGAGATCGCGATCGGCAAACCTTCCGGAATGGCACTGACGGCAAGACCGACAGACATCAGGAAGAGATCGTTCCACGGCAGGCCACGAAGCAGGCCAAAGCCGATCAGAACAAGCGAAGCCGCCCCCACCGTCCAGGCGATGACGGTGGAGAAGCGGGACAGCCGGATCATCAGAGGCGGTTGAGATATCGACGCCTTGCCGATTTCCGCGGCAATGGCGCCGATGTCTGTTGCAAGGCCGGTGGCGACGACCACGCCGGTTGCTCGTCCCCGGATAATCAGTGTTCCCGCGAAAGCCCTTGCTGCTTTGGAACCGGCGGTATCGGTGGATGGATGTTCGACCGATTTGCGGACGGGGAGGGATTCGCCGGTCAGCAAGGATTCGTCACAAAGGAGGTCAGTGGTTTCGATCAGCATCAGGTCGGCCGGGACCCGCCCTCCGGCTTCCAGCAGGACAATGTCGTCCGGTACGAGCAGACGGGATTCGATCTCTCGGGTCCGGCCGTCTCGGATCACGGTCGCCCGGGGCTGCTCAAGGTTGCGAAGAGCCATGGCAGCGCGCCCCGCGGAATACTCCCGAACACTGCCGATGACGCCGTTCACAAGCAGGACAATGCCGATGAAGACAGCGTCTTCCGGTTCGCTGACGACCAGGGACACCGCAGCCGCGATTAGCAGGATATAGATGAGCGGGCTGCGGAACTGGTGCAGAAAGATAGAGAGGATCGACGGCGGGTTAGGCTGCGGCAGAACATTGGGTCCAAACCGCTGCAGGCGCTCGGTCGCCTCCTGCGTCGTCAGGCCGTGCACGACCGTGGGGCCGTCCAGAGGATCTTTGAAGGCCAGGACAGCCATGTGCTACTCCGGTTTCTCTGCGCCAGGGATGAGAGAACGACACGCAGCCGTCGTACATAGCGATAAGACGAGATTGTTCTAGCGAAGCTGGAGCGCGTGCGAGCAGGACTGGCAGAAGGGCGTGTGGGGGACGAGGTCAAGCCGCTCGTCGCTGATGGGACTGCCGCATTTGACGCAGATACCGAAGGCGTCCTGCCTCATCCGACCAAGTGCAGCTTCAATGGCCACGAGTTCCTTT
Source organism: Rhizobium sp. SAFR-030 (assembly GCF_059415005.1). Lineage (NCBI taxonomy): Bacteria > Pseudomonadati > Pseudomonadota > Alphaproteobacteria > Hyphomicrobiales > Rhizobiaceae > Rhizobium > Rhizobium sp. SAFR-030. Next base: position 629,405 of record NZ_JBPFDO010000003.1, read on the forward strand.
TGCCCGACCTCTCCGAGTTCCTCCAGCACCTCGTCGTTATTGCGTTCGACGGCACCGTCGTCGTCATCGCGGTCGCGAGGCTGTTCAAAGTCATGCTCGATCCTCTCAAGGCGGGCCTGCAGCTGCTGCTGTCGCTGCACAAGGATCGGCCTGTACTTTTCGTCGCGATGCTTCAGATCCGTGGATGAGGATCTCGTCATGATGGCCCTCGCGCATTGATGTTCGCAGACCGGAGCCTCCTCTCCTCAGGGGCCGCTGGCATTGATCATGATCAAGGGAAGAGCGGAAAGACGTTATTCGGGCGCAGCCGAAGGGACGGTTCGGCTGCGCCGCGATGTTACGCGGCTCACCTGAAAGTCTCCGCCGGTCTCCATTTCCAATCGCGAATTTCCGGCATGTCCTCGCCATGTTCGCGGACATACCGCGTGTGCTCCGCAAGCTTTGCGTTGAACATTTCAATCACGCCGCCCGCCTTCTCCTTCAGGCCCGGCACCCTTTCGATTGCCTCGATAGCAAGGTGGAAGCGGTCGAGTTCGTTCAGCACCGTGATGTCAAAGGGCGTTGTGGTCGTGCCCTCTTCGATAAAGCCGCGCACATGGATGTTTCGGTGGTTGGTGCGTTTGTAGGTCAGCCGGTGGATGAGATAGGGATAACCGTGATAGGCGAAGATCACCGGCCGGTCGGCGGTGAACAGCCGGTCAAAAATCTCGTCGGAGAGACCATGCGGATGCTGGTCCTGCGACTGCAGGGCAAGCAGGTCGACGGCGTTGACGACGCGAATGCTGAGTTCCGGAATTGCCTCGCGCAGCAGGGCGACTGCCGCAAGCGTCTCGAGCGTCGGCACGTCTCCAGCGCAGGCCATGACCACGTCGGGCTCGACGGCGCCGTCCTCGTTGCTGGCCCAGTCCCATATGCCGATGCCGGCTTCACAATGTCGGATCGCCTCGTCCATCGTCAGCCATTGCGGTTCAGGCTGCTTGCCGGCAACGATTACGTTGACGCGGTTCCAGGTCTTCAGGCAGTGGTCGCCGATCCACAAAAGCGTATTGGCGTCCGGCGGCAGGTAGATGCGCACGATATCCGCCTTCTTGTTGGCGACGAGATCGAGAAAGCCGGGATCCTGGTGGGAGAAGCCGTTATGGTCCTGCCGCCAGACATGCGAGGTGAGCAGGTAGTTCAGCGAGGAGATCGGCTTGCGCCACGGCAGCTCCCGGGAGACCTTCAGCCACTTTGCATGCTGGTTGAACATCGAATCGACGATGTGGATGAAGGCTTCGTAGCAGGAGAACAGCCCGTGCCTACCGGTCAGCAGGTAGCCTTCCAGCCAGCCCTGGCAGAGATGCTCTGAAAGAACCTCCGTCACTCGGCCGTCGCGTGACAGATGGACGTCGTAGGGCTCGATCCTTTCCATCCACACACGGTCGGTAACTTCGAAGACATTGCCGAGCCGGTTGGATTCCGTTTCATCCGGACCGAAGATGCGGAAGTTCGAACTCGCGTCGTTGAGTTTCAGCACGTCGCGCAGATATCTGCCGAGGATCTCCGTCGTCTGCACCATGTCGGCGCCCCGCGTCTTCACGGGCACCGCGTAGTCTCGGATGTCCGGCACGATCAGTTCCTTGCGCAACCTGCCACCGTTGGCGTGGGGGTTGGCCCCCATGCGGCGTTCGCCGCCGGGCGAAAGCGCCCGCAACTCCTGCTTCAGCCGGCCGTCGGCATCGAACAGGTCGTCCGGATCGTAGCTCCGCATCCAATCCTCGAGGATTTTTCGGTGGCTCTGGTCCTCGCGGCAACCGGAGACCGGCACCTGGTGGGCACGCCAGAAGCCTTCGACCTTCTTGCCGTCGACTTCTTTCGGTCCGGTCCAGCCTTTGGGGCTGCGGAGCACGATCATCGGCCAGCGCGGGCAGCCGTCCGGTGCTATCCCTTCGCGGGCGTCCGTCTGGATCGCGCGGATGCGGTCGAACACCATCTCAAGTGTCACGGCCATCTGTCGGTGCATGTCTGCCGGTTCGTGTCCTTCGACAAAGAACGGTTCGTATCCGTAACCGCGGAAGAGATGGTCGATATCCTCGTCTGCCATGCGGCCGAGCAGGGTCGGGTTGGCGATCTTGTAGCCGTTGACATGCAGGATCGGCAGCACGGCGCCATCGCGGGTAGGGTTCAGGAACTTGTTCGACTGCCAGCTTGCGGCGAGCGGTCCGGTTTCGGCCTCGCCATCACCGATGACGCAGGCGACGACAAGGTCCGGATTGTCGAAAGCCGCGCCATAGGCATGCACCAGCGCATAACCGAGCTCGCCGCCCTCATGGATGGAGCCGGGGGTTTCCGGGGCGGCGTGGCTTGGAATGCCGCCGGGGAATGAGAACTGCCGGAACAGTTTTCGAATGCCGTCGGTATTTTCGCCGATCTCCGGATAGATCTCGCTATAGGTGCCTTCGAGATAGGTACTGGCGACCATGCCCGGCCCGCCATGGCCCGGCCCGCAGACATAGATCATGCTGAGATCGCGGTTGCGGATGATCCGGTTCAGATGCGTGTAGATGAAGTTGAGGCCGGGCGTCGTGCCCCAGTGGCCGAGCAGGCGTGGCTTGATGTCCTCCGCCTTCAGGGGCTCGCGCAGGAGCGGATTGTCGAGCAGGTAGATCTGTCCCACGGAGAGATAGTTGGCGGCACGCCAATAACGGTCCATCAGCCCCAGTTCCTGATCGGTAATCGGGGGCGGTGCATTCGGTTGGACGCTATGCTCCATGACTGGCTCCTTGTGTGGCCGTGCGATGATTGCGATCGTCTTCAGCGTCGAGAAGGGAAATTGCTTCCTCCGCAATCATCTGTTCCTCGTCCGTCGGAATGACATGAACGGCGATGCGGCTCGCGGGAGTGCTGATCTTCGAGGCGCTGCGCTCGTTTGCACGTCCGTCGAGTTCCACTCCGAGCCAAAGCAGCCGGTCGGCGATCTGTGCGCGGATCTTCGGCTGGTTCTCGCCGATACCGGCGGTGAAGATCAGGCCGTCTATCCCGCCAAGGGTGGTGGCCAGCCGTCCTATTTCACCGGCGATCCGCAACGTGAACAGGTCGACGGCCTGACGGGCGTGCTCGCCGCCGTCTGCCATCAGTTCCCGGGTATCGCCGCTGAGCCCGGAGACGCCGAGCAGACCGCACTGGTGATACAGCATGTCCTCGACGTCCTTGACGGATTTCCCGAGCGGCCCGAGGAAGTGCATCAGCACGCCAGGATCAAGCGCACCTGGACGCGTTGCCATCGGAATACCGTCGAGCGTGGAAAAGCCCATGCTGGTGTCACGGCTCTGGCCATCGTCGATCGCGCAGAGGCTCGCACCGCTGCCGAGATGGGCGATGATGACCTTACCCTTGGCGATGTCCGGCGCCTTTGTGGCAAGTTCACGCGTCACATACTGGTAGGACAGGCCGTGAAAGCCGTAGCGCTTGATGCCGCGCTCGTGCCAGGCCCGGGGGATGGCAAAGCGCCGGACGAGATCGTCCTGGGTGGAATGGAAGGTCGTGTCGAACGAGCCTGTCTGGAAAAGCTTTGGGTGCAGGTGCTTCACAGCCCGGATCAGCCGCAGCGCCTGAGGTTGGTGCAGAGGCGCAAGTTCGTTGAGCGAGCGGATCTGTTCGAGTGTTTGGGAGGTCAACTCCGCTGGGCCGGTGAACAGATCGCCGCCATGGACGATCCGGTGACCCGCGGCAATCACCGTATCGAGATCGAAATGTGCACCGAGTTCCCGCAGGACTTCTCCCATCAGGTCGGACAGGTTGTCGCCCGCATCGCCTTTCAGCGGCAGCTCGAACCGGGTCGGGCCTTCCTTGAGGTGGAGCATCAACGGGCGGTCAGAAAAATCCACCACGGCCTTGCCGATGCGTTGCGGTCCTGCTCCACTGAGCTGGAAAATGCCGATCTTCACGGTTGAAGAACCGGCATTGAAGGTCAGAAGAAGTCTTCCAGTCATCCAGCCTGTCCGATCTCGTTGCGCCACATCATACGCCCTCTCTCAGCCATCAGCTTGGCAAGCGCGGCGGATGCCGTGCGGACCTTGGCGGGATCGGCCCGGCTTGTCAGGATGATTGGAACGCGTGCTCCCAGGACCAGGCCTGCGGCGTCAGCGCCGGCAAAATAGATGAGTTGCTTGGCCAGCATGTTGCCGGCTTCCAGGTCGGGAACGAGGAGTATGTCTGCCTCGCCGGCGACCGGTGAGCGAATGCCTTTGGCGCTTGCCGCCTCTATACTGATCGCGTTGTCGAAGGCGAGGGGGCCATCGACGATCGCGCCTTCGATCTGGCCGCGTGCTGCCATGACGGTGAGCGCTGCGGCATCCAGAGTTGCCGGCATCTTGCTGTTCACGGTCTCGACTGCAGCAAGGACTGCGACGCGCGGCTGGGCAATGCCGAGGACATGCAGGAAATCGATGGCATTCTGGCAGATGTCGCGTTTGTCGTCGAGATCGGGTTTGATGTTGATCGCCGCATCCGTGATGGTGAGGAGCCTGTCGTAGGCCGGGATGTCCATCACGTAGACGTGGCTCATCCGGCGCCCGGAGCGCAGGGCAGGCGAACGAATGACGGCCGACAGCAGCTCATCGCTGTGCAGGCTGCCCTTCATCAAGGCTTCGACCTTGCCCGTTGACGCAAGTTCGACGCTGCGGTCGGCTGCTGCATGGCTGTGTTCGACCGGTTCGATCTCGATGCCGGCAAGCGACAGTCCGGCAGCATCGGCTACCGACCTGATCTTGTGCTCGGGTCCAACCAGCACCGGGCCGATCAGGCCCTGTTCCTTCAGTTCGACGGCAGATCGCAGTGTCTCGGTCGAGCAGGGGTGAACGACAGCGGTGCGCATCGGTGGCAGCGCCATCGCCTCGTGAACGAATGTCTCGTAACGGCCGTGATGCCTGAGTGCCAATTCCACAGGATGCGTTCCTTGCTTCAACCGCCACCAGTTTCGCCCAGTGCTCGGCCACGCGCCTTGATGCAGCGCAATGCCGAGCGACGACCGCTGTGACAGCATGTCTCGAAGTCGCTGCCAGACTTTCAGGCCCAGAGAGCGCGGCAGACGGCGCCAGTGACGATGGAAAGGAAGCTATGGTGGAGACAGAGGATCAACGGCGCACCATCGATCTCCTGAGCAACCCGGCAACCTATGGAATCTGCGGGCCTGTCGAGCGGATTGAAACACACATCTCGGTCATCTTTCTTGCCGGCAACAAGGCCTACAAGATGAAGAAGGCACTGCAACTTCCCTATGTGGATTTTTCGACCGCGGCGATCCGCGCGGAGGCTTGTCGCAAGGAGATCTCCTTGAACAGCGAGACTGCGCCAGGGCTCTATATCGGCTTGCGCCGCATCACGCGCAGCGCCGATGGCGGCCTGGAGCTTGACGGTAGTGGTCCCTTGGTGGAAGCGGTCGTCGAGATGGCGCGCTTTGATCAGGCCCAGCTTTTCGATCGCATGGCCACTGCCGGTAAGATGACGCCCGCGCTGATGACGGAAACGGCCCGCATGATCGCCGGCTACCATGCCACGGCACCGGTGGTATGCACCGGCGGCGGCGCCGATAATATCGCTGCAGTGCTGGCAATCAACACTGCCGGTTTCGCCACCAGCCACGTTTTCGCCTCCGCCGAAGTTGCAAGGTTTGACGAGAGGCTGCGTGGCTTGCTCGGTCGCCATTCCTCCTTGCTCGACCGACGCGCACAGGAGGGCAGGGTCCGCCGCTGCCATGGTGACCTCCATCTTCGCAATATCTGTCTCCTCGATGACCGGCCGTGCCTGTTCGACTGCATCGAGTTCAACGCGCAGATTGCCACCATCGATGTGCTCTATGATCTGGCATTCCTTCTGATGGATCTTTGGCATCGCGGCTTTGCCGACTTCGCCAATCTCATCGCCAACCGCTACCTCGATGAAACCGGCGACGACGAAGGTTTCTGCCTGCTGCCGTTCTTCATGGCGATCCGGGCTGCGGTGCGCGCGCATGTGACGGCGACCCAGGCCGAGGAACCGGGTCAGGACGTCAGCCAACTGTCCGACGAGGCGAAGCGTTATTTTGAACTGGCAAATGCGCTGCTGGATGAAAAGCCGCCACACCTGATCGCAACTGGCGGACTGAGCGGGACGGGGAAATCGACGGTCGCGGACCGCCTCGCACCGAAGCTGGGTGTGGCGCCAGGCGCGCGCCTTGTCGAAAGTGACCGCGTTCGCAAGGCGCTGCATGGAGCGCGAGCAGAAACCCGGCTGCCGGCCGCCGCCTACACTGCGGAGGCGTCGCAGCGCGTCTACAGGGAGATGGCGCGACGCACGCAGCTCATGGTCGGCCAAGGAAGCTCCGTGGTCGCGGACGCCGTCTTCGCCAAGCCCGAGGATCGGGCGCTCATCGAACATGCCAGCGGGAATGCACACTTCCACGGGATCTGGCTCGATGCACCGCGAACGGTCCTCGAGCACCGGATCAAAGCCCGTCGCGGAAGTTCGTCGGATGCCGATGTGACGGTGTTGGCAAAACAGCTGGAAGCAGAGATTGGCGTTGTTTCCTGGCACCGGATCGACGCCTCGATGTCGGCAGACCGGGTCGTCGATACGATCATCGAATGCATATGTGATCCACAGAAGAGAATGGCATTGTCAGAGGACAGCGATCGGACGGACCAAGTGGAGCCAATCGCAGTTTGAGCCACGTCTTTGTTCCATAATCTCTGTTATCTGATCTTCGTTCGGTTGGAGATGGGCTCAAGGATGACGTGCGACTTGGGAAGAACGCACCTACTCGCATGTTACCCTGTGTCTCGTTGCCCCTTGCCTGATGACCAAGCGCCAACAGCCAGCGCGGAACGTGACGGATCGCTTCGCGACCTCAAGCGATCACGGACCCGGCGTCACCGTCGACTGTGTCATCTGGAAATATACCCAGACCGCCGCGAACGCCGCGAGCGTGACGAGACCGATCGCGACCCGGCGCAGCCATGGCGGCGTCTGGCGCGGCGGCTTGACCGGTTTCGGCTTCTGGAACTTGATGACGTTGTTCATTGTCCACCCATGCTGCTCTCCAATGCCTGCCTAGCCGATTTCCGCTGCATCTGCCAGACGGCTGTCGCCGCAGCGTCCCGTCGAGAAGCCGGCAACCCGAGGCATAGACGACCCGCCGCCCGATCCAGTACCCGGACTTGAAGGAACTGCGCCGTTGGCAGGATGGCGTCGCCTGCGCCCCTCGAGCAAAAAGCGAAACGACCGAGCCAAACCGACACGACCGGTCGCCATGCGACCGCTCCTATTCGAGCACATGGTTCATGCTTCGGCGTCAACAAGGAGGATTTCCGTCATGGAAGCAATCTTCACGCGTGGCAACGCCAGCGACGATACTCTTGGCGGGCGCATCTCGCTTGCCCGCGACACCGTTGGCCTGACCATGGAAGAGGTCGCGCGGACAATCGGCGTCGAGGCCGACACGCTGCGCTACTGGGAAAACGACCAGGCCGAACCAGGGGTCAATCGGCTGAGCATGCTCGCCGGCGTCCTGCATGTCAGCCTGTCGTGGATGCTGACCGGCTTTGGCGATGGTCCTGACTGGGCCGGGTTCATCGAGGTGCCGCCACTTGCGCCGCGCCACATCGGCGATCCGATCCCGCCGCGCCACTGACATCGGTGTCACACGGCGCCACCAATAGCTGGTCTCCCAACGGTCGGCGGTCCCTACCCGGTCCCTGCCCTCATCCTCGACTCAATCTGTCCATGATCGGCGCGCACCATTGACCTGCGTGTCGCAAGAGGCGATGTCCGGCGCTGCCTGTCACCGACATTGTTTCATTTCGGTGCAGGTGGCGGAACCGTCCGGGGACAAGGCCGTTGGTCTGGCGACGGCATGACCTGTCCTGGAACAGGAGGCCGGCAGGATCGCGTCACGCGCTTTGCACTGAGCAATCGGCGCCAAGCTTTGCGCAAGCAAGGAGGTCTAGATCTCCCTGCGTGAGCCGGATTGGACGCGGCGAGAAGGGGCTATGACATGAATGACATGGACACGCAGATGGACCTGCAGGACAGCGCGATCGCGCTCTTTTTGGAAGACAACGACGCCGATCAGCTGACCGATATCCTGGTCCAGGCACTCGACGACGCGCTGCGCCTGCTGCAGGAAGACGTCGCCCGCGAAACCCTTCACTGAATTTTACGCCATCCCGTCAGGCGGTATCTGCCGCCGGACGCGGAAACGCGATGCAGACCTTCAGGCCGCGCCCGTTGCGGCCTGTCTCGAGCATGACGCCGCCGCCATGCAGGGCGGCGATCTCCTGGACGATCGGCAGGCCGAGACCAGTCCCCGGCCCTTCGCGGCGACTGCCGCGATCGAACCGCAGCATGACATCGGCGCGCTTTTCCGGCGCAATGCCCGGCCCGTCATCCTCCACCTCGACAACCACCCGGCCCTGCCGTTCGACGACCCGGACCGTGACCTCCGCGCCCTTGCCCGCATAGAGAAAGGCGTTCGACAGGAGGTTCTTCATCAGTTCCGTCAGCAGCAGCGGCTCGCCGCGCACAAGGGCGCTGTCTTCCCCGTCGTAACCGAGATCGATGCCGACTTCGGCAGCCGGCGGCACGTGCTCGGCGGTGACCTCCTGCGCCAGGCGCCCGAGATCGACCGCCTCCATGACCGAGCGGGCGGCCCGCGATGCGGCATCCAGCCGCGACATCAGCAGCAGCTGCGCCAGCACCCGCTCGATATGGGCGACGGCCTGATCGGCGCGTTCTATCGAAAGCGACGCGACCTCCGGCCGGTCGGCGCGAGCCGCCAGCGCCAGCTGGGTACGTACCACGGCAAGCGGCGTGCGCAGCTGATGGCTGGCATTGCCGGTGAAATGGCGCAGCGCGTCCAGCGACGACTGCAGCCGCACCATGAAGGAATTGACCGTCTCGACGAGCCCCTCCACCTCGCTCGGCACGTGTTCGCCGATCGGCTGCAGATCGTCCGGATTGCGCCGGGCGATGGCGCCGCTCAGCCGGTAGAGCGGCCGGAGCGAGAACGACACGGCGATCCAGACGATCGCTGCGGCGCCGAGCATCATCAGCCCCAGGCGCGCGGCGGAATGGATGAGGATCGAGCGCGCCAGCTGGCGGCGGGCGATCGTCGTCTCGGCGACGGTAACCGTGAACGGCACCGACGACACGCCGGTCGAGGCGGATCTGGCAAGCGTTGCGACGCGGATCGGTTCCCCGCGAAACGTGGCGTTGTCGAAGGCGGTGGACTGGCCTTCCCGGCGCGGCAAGGCCGGCAGAGACTGGTAGCCGGTGATGAAGGTGCCGGGCGGACCGTCGACCCTGTAGAAGACCCGATCCTGCGCCGCAGACGTCAGCATCTCCAGCGCGACATAGGGGATGTCCACCTGCAGCGCACCGTTTTCCGCCACCACGACACGTTCGGCGATCGCCAGCGCCGAGCCGGCCAGCACCCGGTCGGAGACGGAATTGGCGGTCTGCTGCGCCTCGCGCCAGGTGTCCAGCAGCGCCAGCGTGCCGAGCACGGCCGTTCCGGCCAGAAGCCAGGCGAGCAGCCGTCCACGCAGAGACCGGGAAACGCTGCTCATGCGTCCACGGCGATGGTATCGAGATAGTAGCCGATGCCGCGCGCCGTCTTCACGGTCAGCCCGTGCGACAGCAGCCGCTTGCGCAGGCGGCTGACATACTGCTCGATGGCATTGGCCGACAGGTCGTCGTCGAAGCCGGTCAGCGAGCCGATGATCGCATCCTTGGCGACCACCTTGCCGGCGCGCAGGAACAGCAGCTCCAGCAGCGCCAACTCGCGCGCCGGAAAGTCGATCGGCCGTCCGCCGGACGAAAAGGTGCGCGAATTGAGGTCGAAGGTCAGCCCGCCGAACTCGACGCGCGACGAGCGCAGGCCGGCCTGGCGGCGCAGGAGAACGCGGATGCGGGCTTCGAGCTCGGAGATGTCGAACGGCTTGGTCAGGTAATCGTCGGCTCCGAGGTCCAGCCCCCTCACCCGTTCCTCCGGCGCGCCGCGTGCGGTCAGGATCATCACCGCCGACTGGTTCTGCCGGGCGCGGATCGAGCGCAGCACGTCGAGCCCGTCCATCTCCGGCAGGTTGAGGTCGAGAATGATGAGGTCGAAGTTCTGCGCGGCGGTCACGGCTTCCGCCGAAAGCCCGTCGGCGACGACATCGACCGCATAGCCGCTGCCACGCAGGATGGCCGACAAGCCGTCGGCAAGCGTGCCGTTGTCCTCGACCAGCAAGATACGCAAGAAAGATCGCCCCCGTTTGCGGCGGAGAATACGGGCGAAACGCCCGGCTGTCATCCGCAATCGCTGGTGTCCAAGGGCTTCCGGCTTGTGCCGCAAGAGGCGGTCGGGCATCATGTGGGCATGACGTTGCGCATCGCCATCCTTTGCCTGTGTGTCGCACTGGCATCCCCTGCCGGTGCGGAGGCGATCGACTATCCGGCCGTCGACGGCGGGCAGCCGGGCCAGCAGCTGCTGGTCTACTCGTCGCTCGACGAACCGCTGGCGCGGCCAATGCTGGATGCCTTCCAGCGCGCCAACCCGACCATTGCGCTTCGTTACGAGGAAATGCTGACCGGCGAGATCTACGACCGGATCGTCAGCGAGACCGATGCCGGCCAGAAAACCGCCGACTTCGCCTTTTCCTCGGCGATGGACCTGCAGGTGAAGCTTGCCAATGACGGCTACGCGCAGCAGAGCCGCCTGCCGCTCAGCGCCAGCTGGCCGGCCTGGGCGAACTGGCGCGATACCGCCTATGCACTGACCTTCGAGCCGGCCGTATTCGTCTACCACAAACCGAGTTTTGCCGATCAGCCGCCGCCGGCCAGCCGCGCCGAGCTTGTACGCTACCTTCAGGAGCAGGGCGATTCGGTGTTTGGCCGGATCGGCACCTACGATATCGAGCGCTCCGGCGTCGGCTTCCTGTTCATGTCGCGCGACCAGGAACAGTTCGGCGACATCTGGTCGGTGGTGCGGGCGATGGGCGCCTCAGGCGTCAAGCTCTACTCGACCAGCCAGGCGATCCTGGAGCGGATCGCCGACGGCCGGTTCCTGCTCGGCTACAACATCCTCGGCTCCTACGCCGCCGACTGGGCGTCCAAGCACAGCGACATCGGCATCGTCCTGCCGAAGGACTACACGGTCGTCATGTCGCGAATCGGACTGGTGCCGCAGGCGGCGCGTTCGCCCGAGCTCGGCCGGCGTTTCCTCGAATTCTTCATGTCCAAGCAAGGCCAGACGATCCTCACCGAGGAGCTGCAGATCCCCGCCGTCAGCCCCGACGTGTCGGTCGGCAACACGGCCGACGCGATGCGCGAAACGCTGGGCGGCCAGCTGAAACCGGTGCCTGTAAGCCCCGGCCTGATGGTGTATCTGGACCAGGTGAAACGGTCGCGGCTGATTGCCCGGTGGAACGAGGTCCTGCGCCTGCAATAGGCTGGCGCGACGCTTCATTATCGGCCAATGTGGATGCGTCAGCTAGATGTCAGCATAATATGGTGGCTTGAGGCTATTCGGGCTCGCGTGGAGGCGCACCGAAGCACATGGGAGAGGCAGGGCCGGCCGCGACAGCGGGCCGGCAAGACAGGTCCCTCCCCTGCAAGACGAACAGACGCGCGTCGAAGACGCCAATGGAGGACAGACCCTTGAAACACGTATTTCTCGCATCGCTGATCTCGGCTGCCATGGCCCTGCCGGCCTTCGCCGCAGACTACACGATCATGGCGCCGGCAAGCCCGGGCGGCGGCTGGGACCAGACCGCCCGCTCGCTGCAGACCGACATGCAGAAGGAAAAGATTGCCGGCCGCGTGCAGGTCGTCAACGTCACCGGCGCCGGCGGCACGATTGGCCTTGCCCAGTTTGCCAGCCAGCAGAAGGGCAACCCGAACGCGCTCATCGTCGGCGGCTACGTCATGGTCGGCGCCATCCTCACCAACAAGTCGCCGGTCTCGCTCAAGGACGTCACGCCGATCGCCCGCCTGACCGGTGAGTACGAAGCCATCGTCGTTCCGGCGTCTTCGGAAATCCAGAACATCGGCCAGCTGGTCGAAGCGCTGAAGAAGGATCCGGGCGCCGTATCCTGGGGCGGCGGTTCGGCAGGCGGCACCGACCACATCGGCGTCGGCCTGATTGCCAAGGCAGCCGGCGTCGATCCGACGAAGATCAACTACATCGCCTATTCGGGCGGCGGCGAAGCCCTTGCAGCCATCCTCGGCAGCCAGGTTACCGCCGGCATTTCCAGCTACGGCGAATTCGAATCGCAGGTGAAGTCGGGCACGCTGCGCCTGCTCGCCGTGTCCAGCGAACAGCGCATCGAAGGCGTCGACGCACCGACGCTCAAGGAATCCGGCCTCGACGTGGTTCTGCAGAACTGGCGCATGGTTGCCGCAGCCCCCGGCCTGACGCCGGAGCAGAAGGCTGCCGTTTCCGCCGATGTCGAGAAGCTGGCCAAGTCTGCCACCTGGCAGGAAACGCTGAAGACCAAGAACTGGCAGGATACCTATCTCGCCGGCCCGGCCTTCGAAGAACAGCTCGCCAAGGACGTCGCCGCGACGGAGACCATCCTGAAGGACATTGGACTGGTTAAATGAACCTCGATCAGCAGCCGAAGGCTGACGCGCGCCGCCCGGATTGGGCGGCGTTTGCGATTGCAGCCATACTTCTCGTCATCGCCGGCGTCATCTTCTGGGACGTCTCGCACCTGCGCTCGATGGGTGGATATTCCGGCATCGGACCGGCAACAATCCCCGACGTGATTGCAGCCGTGCTCGTGGTGCTCGCCATCTGGACCGTTTTCGCCGGCATCCGCCGCGATTTCCCCGTGCGTGAGAAGCAGGAAATCGGCCCGGTTGTCTGGGTCGTGGGCGGACTTGCGGCGCAGATGCTGCTGCTCAACACCGCCGGCTTCTCGATCGCCACGGGCGCGCTGTTTGCCGCGACCGCCGCCGGCTTCGGCCGCCCCAAGCTTTGGATCTCCTTCCCGATCGGCGTCGTCTTCTGTCTGATCGTCTGGCTGATCTTCACCCAGCTCCTCAATCTGTCCCTGCCTGCGGGACCGCTCGAACAGCTGTTCGTCTAGAAAGTCGGATCATGGGCACTTTCGAATTCCTTCTTCAGGGCATCGCTGTCGCAATGCAGCCGATGAACCTGTTCTACGCGCTGATCGGCGTGACGCTCGGCACTGTCGTCGGCGTCCTGCCGGGCATCGGCCCGGCGCTCACCGTCGCCCTTCTGCTGCCGGTCACCTACCAGCTCGACCCGGCGGGCTCGCTGATCATGTTCGCCGGCATCTATTACGGCGGCATGTATGGCGGCTCGACCACGTCGATCCTGCTCAACACGCCGGGCGAAAGCGCGTCGATCGTGACCGCGCTTGAGGGCAACAAGATGGCCCGCGCCGGACGCGGCGGCCCGGCGCTGGCGACCGCTGCCATCGGCTCGTTCGTCGCAGGCCTCATCGCGACGCTGGCGCTCGCCTTCATCGCCCCCTACATCGTCAGGCTGGCGCTGGTGTTCGGCCCGCGCGAATATTTCGCGCTGATGGTGCTTGCCTTCGTCACCGTCTCCTCGGCGTTCGGCGATTCGACGCTGCGCGGCCTGACCGCGCTGTTCATCGGCCTTGCGCTGTCGACGATCGGCATCGACCAGCTGACCGGCCAGGCACGCCTGTCGTTCGGCGTGCCGGACCTGCTCGACGGCATCGAGGTGACGACACTTGCCGTCGCCATGTTCGCCATCGGCGAGACGCTGTTCATCGCCGCACAGGGCAAGACCGGCCCGGAAACCATCGAGGCCATCAAGGGCTCGGTGTGGATGACCAAGGAAGACTGGAAGCGCTCGTGGAAGCCCTGGCTGCGCGGCACGCTGTTCGGCTTCCCGATCGGCGCAATGCCGGCCGGCGGTGCTGAGATCGGCACCTTCCTCTCCTATGCGGCCGAAAAGCGGCTGTCGAAGCATCCGGAAGAGTTCGGCCATGGCGCGATCGAAGGCGTTGCCGGCCCGGAAGCCGCCAACAACGCATCGGCCGCCGGAACGCTGGTGCCGCTGCTGACGCTCGGCCTGCCGACGTCCGCAACCGCCGCCATCATGCTGGCCGGCTTCCAGCAGTTCGGCCTGCAGCCGGGCCCGCTGCTGTTTGCTACCAATCCGCAGCTCGTCTGGGGCCTGATCGCCTCGCTGCTGATCGCCAACGCCATGCTGCTGATCCTCAACCTGCCGCTCGTCGGCCTGTGGGTGAAGCTGCTGGCAATCCCCAAGCCGTGGCTCTATGCCGGCATCCTGCTGTTTGCGACGCTTGGAACGATCGGCGCCAACCCGTCGGTGTTCGAGCTCGGCATGCTGCTGGCCTTCGGTATCCTCGGCTATGTCATGCGCGTCTTCGGCTATCCGATCGCTCCGGTCGTCGTTGGCCTGATCCTCGGGCCGCTCGCCGAACAGCAGCTGCGCCGGGCCCTCGCCATCAGCCAGGGCGATCCGTCGGTGCTGTTCACCTCGCCGATCGCCGCCGGACTGCTGATCCTTGCGGCACTGGCGTTGATCCTGCCGCTGATCATGCGTGCCCGCGGCCGTGGTGCCGTGCTGTCGCAGATGGCCGCCAACGAGGACTGAGCACCGCTCTCGATCGAACGAAACGTCCGCCGGCCTCGCGCCGGCGGACGCCGTTCCGGACGCTGGGGGACCGACGCGGAACCAATTGGGGATCCTGCCGTTGTCGGCGAAAATCCCAGGTGGACGGTGATGACCCCATGACTTTCGCGCTTCAACCCTTGCTCCGAGCGACAATCTGCAACGGGCTTCAGCACTCCCGCACGATGTCCCGTCGATGAGCGGCCGCAAGAAGCTCTTCACCTACGGCACGATGATCTTCGGCTTCGGGCTTGCCGGCTATCTGCTCTATGTCGGGCTCAGCCAGTTCACCTGGAAGGAGATCGTCGATTCGGTCCGGGCGATCCCGGCCTGGAACCTCAGCCTTGCCTTCTTCTACTGCGCGGTCTCCTACATCTGCCTCACCGGCTTCGACTGGGCGGGCGTGCGCTATGTGAAGAACGACCTGCCCTACCCGAAGATCGCGCTTGCCTCGTTCGTCGCGCTGGGACTTGGCCAGAGCATCGGGCTTGCCGGGCTGAGCAGCGGCGCCATCCGCTACCGCTATTATGCCCATTGGGGCATGTCGACGGAGGACGTCGCGAAGATCGTGCTGCTCTCCGGCGTGACGGTCGGCCTCGGGCTCCTGGTGCTGGCCGGGATCGTCATGGTGCTGAACCCGACCGACACGTCGGCGATCCTGCGCATCGGGCCGTCGGCAGTGATGATCATCGGCGTCTGCTGCCTGATCGCGGCGGTCGGCTATGTGGCGCTTGCCGCCTTCCTGCGCACGCCGCTGAAGATCCGCGGCTGGACCTTCCAGATGCCGACTGTGCCGATCGCGATCGCCCAGATCGTCATCGGCACGCTGAACTTCGCCGTCGTCTCGGCCTGCCTGATGGAGTTGATGCAGGCGACCGAGAACGTCAGCTTCCTCAAGGCGGCGACCGCCTTCGTGATGGGCAATATTGCGATCCTGGTGACGCACGCGCCAGGAGGTTTGGGCGTTCTGGAAGTGACGGTGCGCCACGTCATGGGAGACCAGGCCTCGATCGGCGCGCTGGTCGCCTTCCGGGTGATCTACTTCTTCATCCCGTTCTTCATCGCACTGCCGATCTCGCTGATCGGCGAGGCGGTCTTCCGGGCGGCCAAGCGGCGCAAGGCCAACGCTGAGGACAGCCATGGCGGCGCCGTCACTCCGGCCGTGAACCCGTCTTCCGCGTAAGACTTGCCGGCGCCTTCTGCAGGTCTTCCTCCCAGCCGAAGACGCTGCGTCCGGCGAACTCTGCCGAGCGGCGGAACTCGCCGGCAACGTATTCTTTGAGGTCGGGGCCGGTGACGTAGCGCTCCATCATGCGGCTCTGATCGTCCAGCCGCTTCAGCGCCTGCAACTCCTCGTCGCGGCCCAGCCGGCCTTTCGATACCGCCGACTTCATCACCTTGATGGTCTCGTCATAGACCTTCAGCGGCACCGGGAACGGGTGGCGGTCCTTGCCGCCATGCGCCAGAGAATGGCGGGCGGGATCGGAGAAGCGGCATGGCGCGCCGTGAACGACTTCGGCGACCAGCGCCAGGGCTTCGACCGTCCGCGCCCCGACCCCCGGCGTCAGCAGCAGGTCCTGAAAATCCTGCGGCCCGCGATCGGCCGCCGCTGCAAGAGCGCCGTGGAGGCGCCGCATGTTGACATCCTTCTCGCGGACGTCGTGATGATCCGGCATGACCAGGTGCGGCAGCATCGGCTGGGCTGCCGGCAGCGCCGGTATCTGCCGCAGAGCGGCAATCTCCTCAACGATCCGGTCCGGCCCCAAAGTCCCCAGCAGGTCCAGCTGTCCATTGCGCGAAGAGGCGGCGCGATGATCCGCAAGGTTGACGATGTCCCCCTGCCCGCGCCCCTCGATCGCCGCATGCGGCGAATCGAGAAAGCTGGTCATGCCTTCGGACATCCAGTGGTAGCGGCGCGCCTGCCGGCGCTCGCCGTTCATGCCCTGCTGCACCACGACCCAGCGCCCATCATCGGTGATGATGAAGCCGTGCAGGTAGAGATCGAAGCCATCCTGCACGGCGGCACTGTCGACCTTGGCGACGAGCCGGCTGGTGCGCGCCATCGCAGCACCGTCGAAGCCGACACGGTTGCCGATCGCCATCAGCTCGTCCGGCGTCCGGCGTGACTGCTGGCCGCGCCCGCCGCAGACATGGATGCCGAGCTCGCCGGCCATCGGTGTCAGGCCGCGCTTCAGGGCGCCGATGACGCTGGTGGTGATGCCGGACGAGTGCCAGTCCATGCCCATCACCGCGCCGAACGACTGGAACCAGAACGGATGCGCGACGCGCCGCAGGAATTCGTCGCGCCCGTAGTGCTGGACGATCGCCTCGGTGATCAGCGCGCCGAGCCGGGTCATGCGCTGGCCGAGCCATGCGGGAACGCGCCCGCCATGCAGGGGTAGATCGGCGCTGCCGGCTCTCTTCGTCATGTTCTTCTTTCGTTCGTCGAGCCTGCATAGCATCTAATGCGTGGCCGTGCAGTAGCGCCGGGAACTTTTTGCCCCTTCTGCGCGTCAAAACATCGACGACAGAGACGTTCCGACCCCACGAGGAGGCAGCATGCAGACCTACTACCGATACCATGGCGGCGAGCCGGCTCCGGGCGCGCTGGTGATCCGCTTCTACCATTCGGGCGGAGAGATCCGCGGCTACATCCGCAAGGTCGCCGAGCGCGGCGGCGAAGACACGATCTTCCCCGGCGAGGAGATGGAGCCGGACGATGCGTTCCGCATGGCCGACAACAAGAACCGTGATCCCGCCGGTCGACCGATTTTCGTCGAACTCTCGGAGGGTGTCGAGTGGAACCCGGCATGGGGCACGCTGATCTGACCACGGCCGGCGCACTCAGTACCAGCCCGAAGTCCGGGGCAGAGATCCGCATCGGCATCTCCGGCTGGAGCTATGCCGGCTGGCGCGGCGTGTTCTATCCGCCGAAACTGCGGCATGCGGATGAACTCCGCTTCGCCGCAGATAGATTTCCGTCGATCGAGATCAACGGCAGCTTCTACCGCATGCAGACGCCGCAAAGTTTCGGTGACTGGCAGGCCCAAACGCCGGACACGTTCGAGTTCGCCGTCAAGGGACCGAAATTTATCACTCATATGAAGGGGCTGCGCGACGTGGAGGTGCCGCTCGCCAACTTCCTTGCCTCCGGGCCGCTGCGCCTCGGCCGCAAGCTCGGTCCGATGCTGTGGCAGTTTCCGGCGCGGCGAAGTTTCGACGCCGACCTGTTCGAGGCGTTCCTGGCACTGCTGCCGAAGACCCAGAGAGAGGCTGCCGAACTTGGTGCCCGTCACGACCAGCGTCTGCGGGCGCCGGCTTTCCTCGACGTGGAGGAGGACCGGCCGATCCGGCACGCCGTCGAGATCCGCAACGACAGTTTCCGCGACGACAGGTTCATTGCACTCCTGCGGCGCTACAAGGTGGCGCTGGTGGTGGCCGACACCGTGGAGTGGCCGCTGCTCGCCGATCTGACCGCCGACTTCGTCTACTGCCGCCTGCACGGATCGGAGGAACTCTACGCGAGTGGCTATGAGGACGATGCTCTCGATCGGTGGGCCAGGCTGGTCGCCGCCTGGGCTGATGGCGACGACCCGGAGGACGCGCCGCACGTGACGACGCGCCTTCCCCACCGCAAGAGCGGCCGCGACGTCTATCTCTACTTCGACAATGATGCGAAAGTGCGCGCGCCGAAGGATGCGCAGAGCCTCATCGCCAAGCTTTCGGCCGCTCTGCCGCAGGCGTGATAGGCTGGGCGCATTTCTTGGAGGCGCATGCCTTCATTTCCGGCGCAGTTTGTTCTAGAGACAGTCCTTCAAACCCGCCGGAGGCGGCTTTCAGCGCCCTTTGCAAGGTAATGTCGATCGATGCTTGATTCCCTCAGAAACGCCGCCCGCAGCTGGGCTGCGAAACTGCTTCTCCTGCTGCTGGTGGTATCGTTCGCCGTCTGGGGCGTTTCCGCATCGCTCGTCGGCCCCAGCAGTACATCGGTGATGACCGTCGGCGACCAAAAAGTCTCTCCGGAAGAATTCCGCCTCGCCTACCAGCGCCAGCTTGCGGCGATCAGCCGGCAGTTCGGCACGCAGCTGACATCGGAACAGGCGCGCGCCTTCGGCATCGAGCAGCAGGCCTATTCTCAGCTTGCCGCCGGTGCAGCACTCGACCAGCTGTCGCAGAACATGCGGCTCGGCCTGTCGCAGGATCGCCTGGCGAACCTGATCGCAGAAGATCCGGCGTTTCGCGGCAATGACGGCAAGTTCGACCGCCAGCTGTTCAGCGCCCGCCTGCGCAATGCCGGCATCCGCGAAGAGGACTATATCAGCGAACGCAGCAAGGTTGCCGTCCGCAGCCAGATCGTCGATGCCGTTTCGGATGGCTTCCAGCCGCCGAAGGTGATGATCGACGCGCTGAAGCTCTACCGCGACGAAAGCCGCGACCTCGACTACATCCTGCTGTCGAACGCCAATATCGATCCGATCAAGGCACCGACGGAAGACGTGCTGGCGGCCTGGTTCCAGGGCGTCAAGAATCGCTACCGGGCGCCGGAACAGCGCCGCTTCGCCTATGTGACGCTGCAGCCGACGGATGTCGCGGATACGACGACGGTCGGCGAGGAGCAGGTGCGTGCCGAGTACGACCGCCGCAAGGATACCTACCGCACGCCGGAAACCCGCACGATCGAACAGCTCGCCTTCCCCAACAAGGAGATGGCAGATGCGGCGCTCGCCCAGATGAAGGAACGCCAGCTGACCTTCGACCAGCTGGTTGCCGATCAGGGCAAGCAGCCGGCCGACGTCATGCTCGGCGATTTTACAAGGGATCAGCTGCCCGATCCCGCCGTCGCCAACGCCGCTTTCGCGCTCGGCCTGCAGGGTGGCGTCACCCCGGTGGTCGAAGGCGCCTTTGGCCCTGTGGTGCTGCGCGTCACCAATGTGCGGCCGGAGACGACCCGCTCCTTCGACGAGATGAAGGAAGAGATCCGCAAGACCCTGGCGCTGAGTGCCGCTGCACAGGACGTGCAGTCGGTCCACGACCGGTTCGAGGATCTGCGCGGTTCCGGCTCGTCGCTGGAGGAAGCCGCGTCGCAGCTGAAGCTGAAGTCGGTGACCATCACCAGCGACCGCAGCGGCAACGACGACAAGAACACGCCGATTGCCGATCTTCCGAAGGCCGCCAACCTGCTGCCGGAAGTATTCCGCACCGATACCGGCGCCGAGACGCTGCCGGTCAGCCTCGGCAATGACGGCTACGTCTGGTTCGACGTCCGCGAGATCATTCCCGAGCGCGAGCGTCCGCTTGCCGAAGTGCGCGAGAAGGCGACCGCCGACTGGATCGCCGATCAGCAGCGCACGGCGCTTGCCGCCAAGGCGGAAGAGCTGAAGGCGCGGCTGGACAAGGGCGAAACGCTCGCGACGATCGCCGGCGAACTCGGCCTGACGGTCGAGACCAAGACCGGCCTGCACCGCCAGGACAGCGACGCCATCTTCGGACCGGAGACTGTCAAGGTCGCATTCTCGGGGCCGGAGGGCGTCAATGCCGCAGCGCTCGGAGCGGATGGCGAAAGCCGCCTGCTGATGCATGTCAGCAGCGTTGCCCACACGCCGGCCGAGGGGCAGGATGCCGGCGACCAGCAGATCCAGCAGGTGGCCAAGGCTGCCGGTGACGACATGCTGGACCAGATGGTCAGCCAGTTGCAGAAGAGCTACGGCGTGTCGATCAACCAGGCGCTTGCCGACCAGGCCATGGCGCGCTGAGGGCCCACAGGGGGAAGTGCCGATGCCGGACTTGAAACCATTCATCGCCAAGGTGGCGAATGGCGAGCCGCTGAGCCGCGACGAGGCGCGCGACGCGTTCGACATCCTGATGTCCGGCCAGGCGACCCCGTCGCAGATCGGCGGCTTCCTGATGGCGCTGCGGGTGCGCGGTGAGAGCGTCGAGGAAATCGCCGGTGCGGTTGCGACCATGCGGGCCAAGATGGTGCCGGTCGACGCCCCTGCCGGCGTCATGGACATTGTCGGCACCGGCGGCGACGGTCTCGGCACCTACAACATCTCGACGCTTGCAGCGCTGATCGTGGCAGGCGCCGGCGTGCCGGTCGCCAAGCACGGCAACCGCGCGCTCAGCTCCAAATCCGGGACCGCCGATGCGCTGACGGCGCTCGGCGTCAAGCTGGACATATCGCCGGAGCTGATCGGCCGGTGCATCCGCGAGGCCGGCATCGGCTTCATGTTCGCGCAGGTCCACCACGCGGCCATGCGCCACGTCGGACCGAGCCGCGTGGAACTCGGCACACGGACGATCTTCAATCTGCTCGGCCCGCTGTCCAACCCGGCCGGCGCCAGGAAGCAGCTGCTGGGCGTCTTCTCGCCCCGCTGGCTGCAGCCGATCGCCGAGGTGATGCGCGATCTCGGCTCGGAAACCATCTGGGTCGTGCATGGCGACGGGATGGACGAGATCACCACGACCGGCGTCACGCATGTGACGGCGCTCGAGGGCGGCGCGATCCGCAGCTTCGAGCTGACGCCCGAGGATTTCGGCGTCCGGCGCGCGACGATCGACGAGTTGAAGGGTGGCGACGGCGAGGCCAATGCGCGGGCGCTGCGCGGCGTGCTGTCCGGCAACCGCAACGCCTACCGCGACATATCGCTGTGCAATGCCGCAGCCTCGCTGGTGATCGCCGGCAAGGCCGCCGACGTAATGGAGGGCATGGCGCTCGCCTCTGCCGCGCTCGACAGCGGTCAGGCGGCACTGGTGCTCGACAGGCTTGTCGCCGTCTCCAACGAGGCTAAGTGAGAGTGATGACCGACATCCTGAAAAAGATCGAAGCCTACAAGCTGCTGGAAATCGAGGCCGCCAAGGCCAGCGTGCCGCTTGCGGACCTGAAGGCGATGGCGGCCGACCAGACGCCGCCGCGCGGCTTCCTCAAGGCGCTGCAGGCGAAGAAGTCGGAAGGCCGGCTGGGCCTGATTGCCGAGATCAAGAAGGCCAGCCCGTCGAAGGGACTGATCCGCCCCGATTTCGATCCGCCGGCACTGGCAATGGCCTATGAAGCCGGCGGTGCCGCATGTCTTTCCGTGCTCACCGACAGCCCGAGCTTCCAGGGCGCGCCGGAATTCCTGACCGCTTCCCGCACGGCCTGCCACCTTCCGGCACTGCGCAAGGACTTCATGTTCGACACCTATCAGGTGCACGAAGCGCGTGCCTGGGGTGCCGATTGCATTCTGCTGATCATGGCGGCCCTCACTGACGACGATGCGAGACGCCTGGAAGACGAAGCGTTCGGGCTCGGAATGGACGTGCTGATCGAGGTGCACGATGCGGAGGAGACCGAGCGGGCGCTGAAGCTTGCATCTCCGATGATCGGCATCAACAACCGCAACCTGCGGACCTTCGAGCTCAGCCTGGCGACGAGCGAGGCCCTGGCCGGTCTGGTTCCGGCCGACCGCCATCTCGTCGGCGAGAGCGGCATCTTCACGCATGCCGATTGCCAGCGGCTGCAGGCCTGCGGCATCACCTCGTTCCTCGTCGGCGAAAGCCTGATGCGGCAGAACGACGTGGCTGCGGCGACGCGGACGCTGCTGTCGGGAGACACCGCCAGCCAGGCAGCAGAATGATGAGCGACGAACCCCGCCTCACCCATATCGGAGCCTCCGGAGAGGCCCATATGGTCGATGTCGGCGACAAGTCGGAGACGGTTCGCATCGCCACCGCCGAGGGTTTCGTGCGCATGCTGCCGGAAACGCTGTCGCTGATCCTGGCCGGCAATGCCAAAAAGGGCGACGTGATCGGAACGGCACGGCTGGCCGGCATCATGGCGGCCAAGCAGACGGCCAACCTCATTCCGCTCTGCCATCCGCTGATGCTGACCAAGGTGACCGTCGAGATCACCGAGGATCATGCGCTGCCGGGCCTGCGCGTCGAAGCAACGACGAAGCTCACCGGCAAGACCGGCGTCGAGATGGAAGCGCTGACCGCCGTTTCCGTTGCCTGCCTGACGATCTACGACATGGCCAAGGCGGCCGACAAGGGCATGCAGATCGACGGAATCCGCCTCGTCCAGAAGACCGGCGGCAAATCCGGCGACTGGCGCCGCCCGCGGGACTGACGATGAAAAGCACAGATCTCCTGCCCGTCTCGGAAGCCCTTGCCCGTCTGCTCGATGCCGCAAATCCGGTGACGGACCAAGAGGTGGTGCCGCTGCGCCAGGCGGCCGACCGGGTGCTTGCCGAAGACATCGCCGCCCGCCTCACCCAGCCACCCTTTAATTCCTCCGCCATGGATGGCTACGCTCTGCGCACGCAGGACGCGCCTGAGATCGGCGCCGAACTTACGGTGATCGGCCAGGCGGCGGCCGGTCACGCCTTTGCCGGCACGGTCGGGCCCGGCGAAACCGTGCGCATCTTTACCGGTGCGCCGGTGCCGGACGGCGCAGATGCCGTTCTGATCCAGGAAGACGCCGAGGTTTTGGACGGCGGCCGCATCCGCACCCGTTTTACCGTGACCAAGGGGCGCCACATCCGGCCGCGCGGCCAGGATTTTGCCGAGGGCGAGACGGTGCTGTCAGCCGGCACGCGCCTCGACTACGCGCATGTGACGGTCTGCGCAGCGATGAACCATCCAAAGCTTGCCGTCTACCGGAGGCCGCTGGTGGCGGTGCTTGCGACCGGCGACGAACTCGTCGAGGCCGGCCAGGTGCCGCAGGCCGACCAGATCATTGCCTCTAACACATTTGGCATCGCCGCACTGATCGAGGCCGCCGGCGGAAGCGTGCTGGATCTCGGCATCGTCGCCGACCGCGCAGACCTGATCGAGGCG
The DNA here is from genome assembly GCF_059415005.1 of Rhizobium sp. SAFR-030. Taxonomy (NCBI): domain Bacteria; kingdom Pseudomonadati; phylum Pseudomonadota; class Alphaproteobacteria; order Hyphomicrobiales; family Rhizobiaceae; genus Rhizobium; species Rhizobium sp. SAFR-030. The sequence continues at coordinate 652,857 of NZ_JBPFDO010000003.1, forward strand.
GCAGTCGACCGGGCCGTCGCAGCAAAGGCGGACGTGCTGGTGACGCTCGGTGGCGCCTCCGTCGGCGACCACGATCTGGTCCAGTCCAGCCTCAAGGCAAAGGGTATGGCGCTGGATTTCTGGCGCATCGCCATGCGCCCCGGCAAGCCGCTGATGGTCGGTTCGCTGGGCGCCATGCAGGTGCTCGGCCTGCCCGGCAATCCGGTCGCCAGCCTTGTCTGCGGCACGCTGTTCCTGGAGCCGCTTGTGGCAAGGCTCGGGCATCGGCAGCCGCCGGACCGGATGGCCGAGGCGATCACTGCCACGCCACTTTCGGCCAACGACCATCGCCAGGATTACCTGCGGGCGCGGCTGTCGCGAGACAGCGAAGGACGGTTGGTGGCGCACAGCTTCGGCAAGCAGGATTCGTCGATGATGAAGATCTTCGCTACCTCCGACTGCCTCATCCTGCGTCCGCCGCAGGCGCCGGACCTGCCGGCGGGAGCGCCCTGCCCGATCATCCTGATCCGCCCCTTCGAGGGGTGATCCGTGCCCGGCGCTCGGCCGTAACATACGGCAGATATTCAATAATCAGGGAGCGCGCCGTTTATCCATGGACCCATCCTCCGCCATCATTCTCTGGTTCCGTAAGGATCTCCGCCTCGACGACAATGCCGCGCTGACCGCTGCCGCGCAAAGCGGCAGGCCTGTCGTCTGCGTCTATGTGCGGGAGCCGGAAACGGCCAAGATCGGCCCGCTTGGAGGCGCCCAGCGCTGGTGGCTGCACCATTCGCTGACGGCGTTCGGGGCAGCGCTGGAGGCTGCGGGGAACCGGCTGGTCCTGCGCTCCGGCGATCCCGTGGCGGTGCTGTCGGCGCTGGCTGCCGAGACTGCGGCCGGATCCGTTTTCCTCAACCGCCACTATGAGCGCGACGCGGAGGATGCCGAGATCCTCAAGGCGCTTTCCGGCCAGGGCCTGGAGATCAAGCGGTTCAAGGGTCAGCTGCTGCACGATCCGGAGACGACGCGCACCGGTTCCGGCGGCGCCTACCGCGTCTATTCGCCGTTCTGGAAGGCGCTGGAACGGAGCGGCGAACCCCGCGAGCCGGTGGAGGCGCCGGACCATATCCGCGGCGTCGAGACGCTGCCGCAGTCCGAGCCGCTGACGTCGTGGGATCTGCTGCCGACGGCGCCGAACTGGGCCGCCGAATTCGACGAGATCTGGGAGCCGGGCGAAACCGGTGCGCATGACAAGCTCGAGGCCTTTCTGGAAAGGCCGGTACAGACCTACAGAGAAGATCGCGACTTTCCCGCACTCGGCGATGCAAGCTCAAGCCTTTCGCCGCACCTGGCATTCGGCGAGATCTCGCCGGCACGCATCTGGCACGCGACCCACGGCATCCATGCGTCCAGAAATGTGATCCATTTCCGCAAGGAGCTCGCCTGGCGCGAGTTCTGCTACCATCTGCTGGTCGAGTTCCCCGACCTCGACCGGAAGAACTGGAACGCCCGGTTCGATGCCTTCCCCTGGACCTATGACGAGGTGCAGTTCGAGGCCTGGACGAAGGGCCGGACCGGCTATCCGATCGTCGATGCCGGCATGCGCCAGCTGTGGCGGCACGGCGTCATGCACAACCGGGTGCGGATGATCACGGCCTCCTTCATGATCAAGGACCTGATGATCGACTGGCGCAAGGGCGAAGCCTGGTTCCGCGATACGCTGGTCGATGCGGATCCGGCGTCGAACGCCGCCAACTGGCAATGGGTCGCCGGTTCCGGGGCAGACGCCTCGCCGTTCTTCCGGGTGTTCAACCCGATCCTGCAGGGCGAAAAATTCGATCCGAAGGGGGAGTATGTCCGCCGCTTCATTCCGGAACTGGAGAAGCTGCCCAACAAGTATATCCACAGGCCGTTCGAGGCGCCGGCGGCGGTTCTCGAAAAGGCAGGCATCTCGCTGGGCGAGACCTATCCAAGGCCGGTGGTCAATCATGCCGAGGCGAGAGACAAGGCGCTTGCCGCCTATGCGATGGTGACGGGCCGCGGCGGCGAACGCGACGAAGCCGACGGTCCACTCGGGTAGCCAGATGCACTGAAGGCCGCCCGCGATCGGCGGACGGCCTTCAGCCAGATCTGCGATGGAGGCTTAGACGAGACGGCTCTGCTCCAGGGCCGCCTCGATGAAGCTCTTGAACAGCGGGTGCGGATCGAGCGGACGGCTCTTCAGTTCCGGATGGTACTGGACGCCGATGAACCACGGATGATCCGGATACTCGATGGTTTCCGGCAGCAGGCCGTCCGGCGACATGCCGGAGAACACCAGGCCGCATTCCTCGAGACGCTGCTTGTAATCGATGTTCACCTCGTAGCGGTGACGGTGACGCTCGGAGATGTCGCTCGAGCCATAGATCTCGGCGATCTTCGTGTCGCGCTTCAGGGCCGCCTTGTAGGCGCCCAGACGCATGGTGCCGCCAAGGTCGCCGCTTGCCGAGCGCTTCTCCAGATCGTTGCCCTTGACCCATTCGGTCATCAGGCCGACGACCGGCTCCTTCGACGGGCCGAACTCGGTCGACGAGGCAGCCTCGATGCCAGCAAGATTGCGGGCTGCTTCCAGCACCGCCATCTGCATGCCGAAGCAGATGCCGAAATAGGGAACGTTGTGCTCGCGGGCAAAGCGGGCAGCATTGATCTTGCCCTGCGCGCCGCGTTCGCCGAAGCCGCCGGGAACGAGGATGCCGTGCACCTTCTCAAGATAGGGAGCGGCGTCTTCCTTCTCGAAGATTTCCGACTCGATCCACTCGAGCTTGACCTTTACGTGGTTGGCGATTCCGCCATGGTGAAGCGCTTCGATCAGCGACTTGTAGGCATCCTTCAGGCCAGTGTACTTGCCGACAATGGCGATCGTCACCTCGCCTTCCGGTGTGTGGATGCGGCTGCAGACCTCTTCCCAGGCGGCAAGACGCGGCTTGGGTGCCGGTTCGATGCCGAATGCCGCCAGCACTTCCGAATCGAGGCCTTCCTTGTGGTAGGCCATCGGCACGTCGTAGATGTTGGCAACGTCGAGCGCTTGGATGACCGCCGACGGACGGACGTTGCAGAAGAGCGACAGCTTGCGACGCTCGGCCTCGGGGATTTCCCGGTCGGCACGCACCAAGAGGATGTCGGGCGCAATGCCCATGGCCTGCAGTTCCTTGACGGAATGCTGGGTCGGCTTGGTCTTCAGCTCGCCGGCTGCCGGAATGAAGGGCATCAGCGTCAGGTGCAGATAGACGGCAGCACCGCGCGGCAGTTCGTTGCCGAGCTGGCGGATGGCCTCGACGAAGGGCATCGCCTCGATGTCGCCGACGGTGCCGCCGATCTCGCAGATGACGAAGTCGTACTCGTCATTGCCTTCGGTAACGAAATCCTTGATCTCGTTGGTGACGTGCGGAATGACCTGCACGGTCGCGCCGAGGTAGTCACCGCGGCGTTCCTTGTCGATGATGTTCTTGTAGATACGACCGGTGGTGATGTTGTCGCTCTTGGTCGCCGAACGCCCCGTGAAGCGCTCGTAGTGGCCAAGGTCCAGATCGGTCTCGGCACCGTCGTCGGTGACGAACACCTCGCCGTGCTGGGTCGGGCTCATGGTGCCCGGATCGACGTTGAGGTAGGGATCAAGCTTGCGGATCCGAACCCGGTAACCTCTCGCCTGTAGCAGGGCTCCGAGGGCTGCGGCCGCAATTCCTTTTCCAAGAGAAGAAACCACGCCGCCTGTGATGAATACATATCGCGCCATGGGAGCCACCGGATACCTTCAAACGAACGATTCCACCAGCCGAAAATTCACTTCGGTCCGTCAAAGCTGTTGAAATCTGCACAAAAGAAAACCGGCAGGCTTGCGGCCTGCCGGATGTTTTATCGGAACGCGACCTTACCGGCCGGTCGGAACAGCGGTCGGATCGGCCGGTGCCGGTGCCGGTGCAGCCGGTGCATTGGTGGCCGGAGCAGCCGCACCATTGGTGGCGGGCGCGCCGGGCGCCGGGCCGAGCGAGTCGAGAATGCCGTTGCCCTGGCCCTGCTGGGTCGCCGGGATCCGATCGAGAATATCGGTCGGGCGCGACTCGTAGCGGCCAAGAATGCTGAGCGTCAGCGAGGTGATGAAGAACAGCGTCGCGAGGATCGCCGTGGTGCGGGTCAGCGCATTCGCCGTGCCGCGTGCCGACATGAAGCCGGAACCGCCGCCGATGCCGAGCCCGCCGCCTTCGGAACGCTGGATCAGCACGACGCCAACGAGCGCCAGCACGATCATGAGATGGATAACGATCAATACGGTCTGCATATCAGTCCAGTCCTGCGCGCCGGTGGGCGGCATCCACAAACAGTCTGGCCGGGTCTTTACCCGAGCCGGATGAGCATTCCAAGGGGCAAGTGCGATTTGCCGTCGCTTTCCGCCGAATTAGGCGGTCAGCGTTTCGTACACGCCGTAGATGGCGAGGAAGTCGGCGGCTTTCAAGCTCGCCCCGCCGATCAGCGCGCCGTCGACATTGGCGACCGCCATCAGCTCGGCTGCATTGCTCGGCTTGACCGAACCGCCGTAGAGTATGCGCATGCCGCGGCCTTCGGCGCCGAAGCGCCCCACGAGTTCGGAGCGCAGGAAGGCATGTGCCGCCTCGACATCCTCGACAGTCGGCGTGACACCGGTTCCGATCGCCCAGATCGGCTCGTAGGCAATCACCGTGTTTTCGGCATCCGCCGTATCCGGCACAGAGCCGGCGAGCTGACGCCTGAGGATCTCCAGCGTCTGACCGGCCTTGCGCTCGTCGGCCGTCTCGCCGATGCAGATGATTGCTGTCAGGTCCGCAGCATAGGCGGCCTCCGCTTTTACCCGCACCAGATGATCGGTCTCGGCGTGATCGACGCGGCGTTCCGAGTGACCGACGATGACGCAGGTGCCGAAGCAATCGGCGATCATCTCCGCCGAGATGTCCCCGGTATGGGCGCCGGAGACGTTCTGGTGGCAATCCTGGCCGCCGATCATCAGCGGACTGTCGGTGGACAGCGCAGTCGCGACGTAGAGCAGGGTCGCGGGCGGGCAGAGCAGGCTGTCGACCTTTTCCGCCAGCGGACCATCGACACCCTCGGCAATCGCCTTGATCTGGTCGAGCGACGCGCGCGTGCCGTTCATTTTCCAGTTTCCCGCCACCAGCGGTCGAATGTCCGGCGTCATCCCTCAGCAATCCTTCCAGTTCCCTGCCGTTCGAGCCCGGCCCGGTTTGCGACCGGGCGACGTCGTATCGGCATCCTCAACTCCTGACGAGGTGGCGTTCTAGCCCGATACGGCGAAAATTGGTATGCAAAACCATCCGCCTGCCGCCAACTATGGTTAAGGCAGCGACCTGCCGCTCTATCGGGCGGCCAGCATGAAATTCAGAATGTCCCGCCAGTCCGCCATGCGAATCGGGGTGCCGTGGCCGCCGGTCTGGAACAGCTTCATGCGGGCCGGGTAGCGCGCGGCGATCATCTTCCTGTAGAGCGCCACCTGGTTGTCTGCGGCGTAGACGGAATCGGCGCTGCCGTGCGCAAGATAGACGGGGATCTTCAGCTTGGCGGCCGGCGTCGTCAGAAACCCCGGATCGGGTGGCCCGCCGAGGATTACGAGGCCCTTCAGGTAGCGGACCGCCTCCTTGTCGCGCGATACGCTCTGGCAGACGAAACCGCCCATCGAGGCGCAGGCGAGGATCACCGGGCGGCCCATCGACAACTCGAAGGCCTGGCGGATCAGCGCCGCGATGTCGGCTGCGCCATTCGGGTCGAAGGACCGTACCGAGGGTGCGTAATAGGTGCCGCCGTTCAGAACCGCGAGGTTCTTCAGCCGGTTGAAGTTGCCGCCGAACGTGTAGTCGTTGGCGCCCAGTCGCCGATCGCCGCCGCGACCATGGATGAAAATCACGGTGAACGCGGCGTTCTCCAGCTTGCCGACACGCGTCACGTCGAGCCTCTGCCCGCCAAGCGTCAGCGTCTGGTTCTCCTGGTAGCGGCGCACTCGCGTTTCGACATACTGCGATTTGACGCGCCGCTCCGGCTCCTCGTCGCGGGCATTGATGTCGCGCAGTTCCTGGTAGTCCATGAGCTGGAATGCGCCGCCGTCCTGCGTCTCCAGCACGGCCTGGCGGGAGAACAGCTCGTCCTTGAACGGACGGATCGGCCCGTCTTGCGCTGCCGCAGCCATCGGAAACAGCAACGACAACGCCAGGCAGGCGACGCGAATGGCCAAATGATCTGTGGACATGCGACGGTTGATCCACTTCCTTGAGAGCGACGCCTTGCCATCCGGGGCTCGACAGCGCAAATCCTGAGCCTAATCCTGCTCTCAGCGCGCAGGCATCGCGAAAAAGCCGGTTATCTGGCACACTCGCGAGCGATTCGATAGCCGATGGCGGACGGATGCGTCCCGCCCCCTCGCCTGCCGCCGCGCATCACAGGCCAGATTGACGGACCCCATGGACGATACCAGCGATCTCTTTGCCAGCATTCCGAACGCCACCACCAAAGCCGCCGAGCAGCCGGCGGACCCGCGCCCCAAGGCGCCGGCCCAGCCCGCTCCCCAGCGCCTGCAGGCCGTTCCGCCAGCCTCCTCCGATACCTACGACGCCTCGTCCATCCGGGTTCTGGAAGGGCTAGAGCCGGTGCGCATGCGTCCCGGCATGTATATCGGCGGGACCGACGAGAAGGCGCTCCACCACCTGTTCGCCGAGGTCATCGACAACTCGATGGACGAAGCGGTTGCCGGCCATGCCGATTTCATCGATGTGCACCTCGATGCCGAAGGCTTCCTGACCGTCACCGACAACGGCCGTGGCATCCCGGTGGAAAACCACCCGCAGGTTCCCGGCAAGTCGACCCTCGAAGTGATCATGACCAAGCTGCATGCAGGCGGCAAGTTCGACGGCAAGGCCTATGAGACCTCCGGCGGCCTGCACGGCGTCGGCGTCTCGGTCGTCAACGCGTTGTCGGACCTGCTCGAGGTCGAGGTGGCGCGCAACCGCAAGCTCTACCGCCAGCGCTTTTCGCGCGGCGCACCGATCGGCGGGCTCGAAGAGCTGGGCGACGTCCACAATCGTCGCGGCACCCGCGTCCGTTTCCACCCGGACCCGCAGATCTTCGGCGATCACGCCAAGTTCGACGCCGGGCGGATCTTCCGCATGGCCCGCTCCAAGGCCTATCTGTTCGGCGGCGTCGAAATCCGCTGGAGCTGCGACCCGTCCTTGGTGCAGGCCGGCGGCGAGATCCCCGACAAGGCGGTCTTCCATTTTCCGGGCGGACTGAAGGACTATCTGGCCGCGACGCTCGGCAAGGATTTCACCGTCACCCGCGAGATCTTTGCCGGCCGCACGGAAAAGACCGGCGGCCACGGCGCGATGGAATGGGCGGTGACCTGGTATGGCGGCGACCCGCAGATCCACTCCTACTGCAACACCATTCCGACGCCGGAGGGCGGCACCCACGAGGCGGGCCTGCGCATCGCCCTCACCAAGGGCCTGAAGAACTACGCCGAACTGACGCAGAACAAGCGCGCCGCGCAGATTACCACCGACGACGTGATGATCTCGTCCGTCGGCATGCTCTCGGTGTTCATCCGGGAGCCGGAATTCGTTGGCCAGACGAAGGACAAGCTGGCGACCGTCGAGGCCCAGCGGATCGTCGAGAACGCCCTGCGCGATCCGTTCGACCACTACCTTGCCGGCAACCCCGGCGAGGCTGCCAAGCTCCTCGAATGGGTGATCGAGCGCGCCGAAGAGCGGCTGCGCCGTCGCAAGGAAAAGGAAGTCAACCGCAAGACTGCGGTGCGCAAGCTGCGCCTGCCCGGCAAGCTTGCCGACTGCTCGCAGAACACCGCAGAAGGTGCCGAACTGTTCATCGTCGAGGGCGATTCGGCTGGCGGCTCGGCCAAGCAGGCGCGCAACCGCATGAACCAGGCGATCCTGCCGCTGCGCGGCAAGATCCTCAACGTCGGCAGCGCCAGCCGTGAAAAGCTGTCGGCCAACCAGCAGATCGCCGATCTCATCCAGGCGCTCGGCTGCGGCACGCGGACAAAATATCGGGAAGAAGACCTTCGTTACGAGCGGGTCATCATCATGACCGATGCCGACGTCGATGGCGCGCATATCGCTTCGCTGCTGATCACCTTCTTCTATCAGGAAATGCCGGAGATGATCCGCGGCGGGCATCTCTTCCTCGCCGTCCCGCCCCTCTACGTCATCCGCCAGGGTGCGAAGTCGGTCTACGCGCGCGACGACGTGCACCGGGCGGAACTGATGGAGACGGTGTTCAAGGGCAAGAAGGTGGAGATCGGACGCTTCAAAGGTCTCGGCGAAATGATGCCGGCACAGCTGAAGGAAACGACGATGGACCCCTCGAAGCGGACGCTGCTGCGCGTCGGCATCGATGAGGTCGATTTCGAAGGCACGCGCGAGGCGGTGGACAACCTGATGGGTACCAAGGCCGACGCGCGCTTCCGGTTCATCCAGGATCGAGCCGCGTTCGCCGACAATCTCGACATCTGAAACGGACATAGGCGGCTCGATGCCGCCTTACGGTCTTTAGCGAAGTCCCGTTCCAAGCCAGACAGGCTTGAGGATCAGTCCTTCGTCGCTTCCCCGTGGCTTGCCAGCAGGCGGACCATCGCGCCGATCAGTGCCTGCGCCTCGTAGGGCTTGCGCACCACCGGTGCCGTGAAGCTCGCCGGAATGACAGATCGGTCGCTGTAGCCGGTCGCAAAGACGAAGGGTACACCGCGGCGCGTCAGTTCTTCGGCGATCGGCAGAGACGTGCCCGAGCCGAGATTGACGTCGAGAATGGCGATGTCCGGCGTGAACGTCTTCAACTGGCGAAGCGCTTCCGCAGCGGATGGAGCGGTCGTCACGCGCGAGATGCCGTGGCTTTCGAGCATTACCTCGACATCGGCGGCCACCAGCATCTGATCCTCGACCAGAAGCAGCTCGAGGTCGCCCATAAGCTCCGTGATTTCCGCAGGCGACGCGGCGTTCAGTTCCACCGTCTCGTCCGTCGCGGCCACATCATTGCCGTGCACGTGGCGTGCCGGCACGATGAAATCACCACGCAGTCCGCCGGGATCATAGGTGACGCGGCTCTTGCCACCAAGCTCGTAGGGTATGCTTCGGTCGATCAGCACCGTTCCGAAACCGGCACGCGCCGGCGGCGTCACAGGCGGTCCGCCGCTTTCTGTCCAGGTGATCTCGCAGTCGCCATCCTGCGTCCGCGTCCAGGCGATCTCCACCTGGCCCTCGCCCGCCGACAGGGCACCGTACTTTGCCGCGTTGGTCGACATCTCGTGCAGCACCAGAGCCATGACCGAAAAAGCCCGGCTGTCGAGCCAGACGTTGGGACCGCGGAGCGTGACCTTGCGGTTGCCGTCGCTGTACGGCTTCAGCTCAGCCTCCAGCAGTTCGCGCAGGGGACCGCCGTCACTGCCGCGCACCACCTGGTCGTGGGCCAGCGCAAGCGCCTGGATGCGGCCCTTCAGAACCGACACGTAATCGCCAAGCTCCCGGCCTTCCTGCACCGGATGGCCGACCAGCGCCTTGATCACCGCAAGGATGTTCTTGACGCGGTGGTTCAACTCCTCGTTCAGCATCCGTTGCCGCACGTCGGCCTTGCCGCGTTCGTCGGCGATCAATTCGTTGTGGTGCAGCACGATCTCGACCAGCACGGCGCGGATCGCCTCGGCGATTTCCCACTCGCCGTCGGTCCAGCGCTGCGCCTTCATGTGGACGGTTTCTTTCCAGATCGCAAAGCTCTTGCGCGGCGTCAGCCGGTCGCCAAGCGGTCCGGTGTCGTAGGACTTGTCCGGGTTGCCGGCCCAGTTCAGGGTCTGGACGAGTTCCTTGCGGAAGAAGAACATGTAATCGCGCGGCCGCTGCGACAGCGGGATGGCCAGCACGCCGCAGACATCCGGCGCGAAGCTTTCGGATCCCAGCAGATGCTGGGAGATCTGATCGGTTCCCCAGATGCGGCTGTTGGCCACCGAGCTGACGAAGTCCGCCAGCATTGCGACGCCGCTTGCCGACGGCGTGGTACCCTGGCCGGTCCACAGACCATCGAGCCACAGTCCGACGCCGTCGCAGGGCAGGATCGCGCTGAACTCGTCCAGCGATTGCCTGAGGAGCCCGGCGATATCGGGATTATGGGCAGCGGCCTGCAGGAACCGGTCGAGCGATTTGCGGGCGACGTTGGCGGTGTCGAGGATCTGCTTCTGCTTCAGCGCGCTCAGATGCAGCGAGAAGAACTCGCCGAACATTTCCGCCGCGATACGCTGCGGCATGGACAGCGCCCGCGGGCTATAGTGGTGACAGGCGATCAGCCCCCAGAGCTCGCCGTCGACGATGATCGAGATCGACATCGAGGCGGCAACACCCATGTTGCGCAGGTATTCGCAATGGACCGGCGAGACGCTGCGCAGATGCGCGAAGGACAGGTTGAGCGGCGCCTGCATGTCATCGAATTCCGGCACCACCGGAATGCGGGTACCGGAGGCATCCGAGATGACCCGGATGGTGTTCTTCAGGTACAGCGTGCGCGCCTGCTTGGGGATGTCGCTTGCCGGGAAATACTGGCCGCGGAAGCTTTCGAGGTCGCGACGCTTGTATTCGCTGACCACCTTGCCGGCGCCGTCATGCTCGAAGCGGTAGATCATCACCCGGTCATAGGCGAGCATTGCGAAGATCAGCCGGGCCGACTTCTCCACCAGTTCGTCGATGCTGCCGATGGTGCGGATGCGGCTGATCAGCATGCGCGCCGTCTCGAGCGGCGAGTCGGACTGGTCCGAGGCAGGTTCGAACTCGATGATCGCGCACTCTTCCAGCCGATGCACGGAGACGTCGAAGCGTCCAGCCGGCATGGCGAGCGCCATGCGCAGTGCCGGGCGGGCGGGATCGTCGGAGGTGGCCAGCGCGTTGCGCAGCGTGTGGGCGGCTTCTGCGCCAAGCGCCTCGTCCAGCCTCAGGCCGTTGAGCACCGGAGGAAGTCCCAGCATTGCCGGGGCGTTCTCCGAATGCCGCAACACGCCGCTGCCGGACGCATCGCAGACCAGAAGACAACCATGGGGCTGAATGCTGCCGGGGATATGGATGGGTTCGCGGTCGCAATTGGTAAGATCGACCGTGGAAGCGTTAGGCATACAAATTTCCCTTGAAGGCGATCTCCGCGTGAGCGAACACCGTCCGCGACGCATCAACCACCTTGTCCATATCCATCGTCGGCGCACTGTCGAGCATCTGCAGAAAGCTTTTCCAGCCGTCCGACTGCGCCTGACTGGCCAGATGACGGGCGCCGTAGGTATCATTGAGACCCAACTGACCGGCACGCGAAACAAGCACGCGCGCGCCGAGCGACGATCCTTCCAACACGTAGAGCGCACCCAGCAGTGTTTCCAGATCAGCGTGGTGAGGAATCGACGGTTCAATACGCCGTTCGGTCACATTCAGATCATCCATGTCGCGCAGGATCATCTCGCCGATGGCCGTCGGCCGCCATTCACCGAAGTGGCGTGGCCAATCCAGGCCGGCGAGCCAGGCTTCCAGCGGCAGTCGGAAAGAATACAGTCCCTGCAAATAGATAGAGTAGTGCTGCAACGTGTCGAAAGAGCCGACGGCAGCATCGACCGCCTGATGGCGATCAGCTGTACGCTCCCTCAACAGGAAGCGGCGTGTCGATGGGGGCATATGGGCAAAAACTAATGTTGACGATTTCCTTATTTCTAGCGCATCTGCGCCTTACGGCAAGCTGCAATCTCCGATACGGCTAAGATCGGTCCAACTGCATTGTTGCGGACCCGGCGACCGCGCGCGTGAAACAGGGATGATGTTGACCCGTGAGTGAACCAGACAAGACCCCACTTGGACCGCGTTGGCTTGGCCCGGTGGCACCGATGCGCATCGCGCTGATCCCGCCGATTTCCGTCGCCCGCTGGCTGCTGGTGCTGACGGTGTTCGCCGGCATCTACTTCTTCCACGGCTTCCTCGTGCCGGTGCTGGCCGCGCTGGTGATCGGCTTTGCCAGCTGGCCGCTCTACCGCGACCTCCTGCGGCGCACCCGCGGCAATACGACGATTGGCGCCACCATCGCCATCCTCATGGTGATCGCCTTCATCGTCGTGCCGATCGGCATCGCCATTTCCTACACCATCGGCGAGGTTCGCCAGTGGATCGGCTGGGCGCTGGAGGTCAACCGTTTCGGCTCGGCGCCGCCGCTGTGGATCGTCAACCTGCCGATCGTCGGCGAATGGCTGGCCGGACAATGGATCCGCCATGTCGGCGAACCGGGTGCCGTGGGCGAGCTCGTGCAGCTCGTCAGCGGCGCCAATATCGGAAACATCTACCGTGCCGTGGTGGCGGCCGGCGACGGCGTCTTCCATCTGGTGCTGACGCTGCTGTTCATGCTGATCGCGCTGTTCTTCGTCTACCGCGACGGATCCGCCTTCTCGCGGCAGATCGACATGCTGGGCGAACGCATCCTGCCGTCGCGCTGGGAACGCATCTCGCGCGTCGTGCCGGCGACGATCAGCTCCACCGTGACGGGCATGACGCTGATTGCCATCGGCGAAGGCATCGTGCTCGGCATCGCCTACTGGATCGCTGGCGTTCCGTCGCCGGTGACGCTTGGCGTATTGACTGGCGTCATGGCGCTGATCCCAGGTGGCGCGCCGCTGTCCTTCACCCTGGTATCCATCTACCTGGTCGCCAGCGGTTCGTATTTCGCCGGCTTCGGGCTGTTGATCTGGGGCTCCGTCGAGCTGTTCATCGTCGACAAGACGCTGCGTCCCAAGCTCGTCGGCGGGCCGATCAAGCTGCCGTTCCTGCCGACGTTCTTCGGGCTCGTCGGCGGCGTCAAGACGATGGGCTTCCTGGGACTGTTCATCGGGCCGGTGCTGATGGCGCTGATCGTCGCCATCTGGCGCGAGTGGATGCGCGAGATCGAACTGTCCAACATGGCAGCGATCGTCGACGCCGAGCTTGCCGAGGAGAAGCAGACGCGCCGGACCGCCTGACCCTTATCGCTTGAGGATCGTCGTCAGACCGGCGACGATCCGATCCGCTTTTCCATGAACAGGCTAAGCGGATCGGGGCGGTAGCTGCCGAACGCGTCGATTTCGATGTAGCCCGCCTTGCGGTACAGCCCGATCGCTTCCGGCTGATGGATGCCGGTCTCCAGGCGGATGGTGCCGACGCCGAGACGGATCGCTTCCGTCTCCAGTGCGACAAGCAGACGCTTTCCGAGCTGCAGGCCCCGCGCCGCGCCGTCGACGAACATCCGCTTAATCTCGGCTGAACCGTCTCCCGCGATCACGAGCGAGGCGCAACCGAGGATCTCGGTGCCGCGCCTTGCGACGAAGAACGAGACATTCTCCGCCTCCAGTTCTTCGATCGGCAGCATATGGTTGCTCTCGGCCGGATAGAGCGACGCGGCATAGGCGTTCGACAGATCCAGCAGACGCAACACGCCCGGCTGGCGCGGCGCCTCGCGGTTAATGACAATCGCGTCGTGCATCTTGCCGATCCCCCTTCAGATTTCCGCCTTCACCCGGACACGATCGTCTTCTTAGTGGTGACGGCAGCACCTGCCAAGCCACCGACCCGGGAGACGATATGCGCACCGCCCTCGTGATGATGACGATCCTCGGCTGCGACGACGGCACGACGGACTGCCAGTATATCGCCACCATCAACCAGCGCTGGCCGACGATCGAGCTGTGCAATGCGGTGTCGGAAAAGGAACTCGGCGCATTCACCAACGTCTCCTACCCGACCGTCATCGCCGTCTGCCAGGATCCGGCTGTTGCCGAAGCCCCGAACGCAAAGGCGCAGACGCCGGCGGACGACACTGCGGTGTCCACCATGGCAGCCGTCCCGACACCTGCCGAGGAGCGCGCCGAAGAACAGTCGTTGGCGCGACGGGCGCTGGAGCGGACGAAGGCTGTGCTGCCGACCATCGACGGCATGCGAAACCTGGTGGAGAAACAGGTGAACCTTGTCGAGGACGGCTATTCCTGGATGGTCCGCAAGCTGCGCTGAGCCGCTTCGGTCAAGCGGCGATGGCCCTGTCGCTGGCAAAGGCGCGCGCCAGGCGACGCTCCTCGCTGTGGTGCATCGTCTCGACCAGATCCAGCAACTGGCTGACGGGAGAAAATGGATCGGCGGGGCGGGCCAGCCGGTCGATCAGCGGCTGGCAGATGCTCTCTCCGGCCGACAGATAGGGCCGGCGCATCATCTCGCGCCACAGCAGCGTCGCCTCGACGAAGACCTCAGCGATATCGCGTCCAAGGCCCGACGCCTCGTAGAGCGCCCTCACCGCGTGCCGACGGCCGGTCGCCAGGATCGAGCGCACCCGCCGCTCCTCGAGCCCGGAGATGTTCGTCAGCGCCGAGGCGAAGAACTCGATCCGTCCGCTGCACAGCGCATGCATCAGGAAGGCCGGCGTCAGGCGGCCGGCCTGCCGCAGGCGGTCGACCATTACCGGCATCTCGTCGGGCAGCGCCGTCTCCAGCATCGCCAACGTCGCGGCCTTGTCGGCCTCCTGTGTCAGATGCGCGATGCGCGACGGACTGAGCGTGGCGCGCACCAGAAGCGAGTTCGTCAGGGCTGCCGTCACCTGCTGGACCAGACGGTTGCGGCCGGAGGCCGGCAGGTCCTCCCGGGCCAGCAGCAGGTCACGGACGCCGGCATGATGGCCATGCCGTTCCGCCAGCCGGCAGAGCGTCTGGCGAGCAACCATGGCCGACGAATTGTCGAGTAGGAGGATGGCCTCGGCCGCATCACCGACTTCGGCGATTGCCGCGCAGGCACCGCGGGTGAGACCCGGGCGTGCGGCGATCAAGCCGCGCGATACCGCACCGGAGCGGCCGATCAGATCGACCAGGTCCATCTCGGTCAGAATTGGAGACAGCGTCAGGACGTGGCAGGCGATTTCGGGCTGATCTTCCGCCAGCGCCAGAACGACGCCGCGCGGCGCGGCAGCGGAACGCCCGAGCGATTCGGAGAGTGCCTGGCGGACAAGCGGCGACGGATCGTCGAGCAGATGCATCATGGCGTGAATGGCGGCCTGGCGCGTCTCGTCAGCCGGACCGACCCGCAGATAGGCCCGCACCAGCGCGTGCGCGGCTTTCGCCCTGTCGGCTGCACCAGCCGTTTCCGCCCACTGAAGAAATGCCTTAACGATCACTGGTTACGCCTCGACTGCCAGGAGCAGACGACCGCCGCTTCCCCTTGAGGCAAGCTAGTCAGAAATAGTTTATGATCGGTTCACCATACTTCTTAATGTTTCGGAGCCCGCCCTGCAGCCCCTGCCCCAAACCTTGAAAACCCTCGAGTTTCCCGTGGCCTGGCAGCTCGTCGCCGCCGGCGATCACCTGCATGAGACAGCAACCGGTCGCATTTCATCACTCGGTCGCGCCGTTCTGCTTCCGCCGATCGATTCGCCGCAGATCCGGTCCGCCATCGGCCGCGCGATCGCCGCCGCAGAACAGTCCGTGATCCTTCCTCGCGTCCGCGATCCAGCCGAGGTCCAGCATCTCGACGTGCTGCTCACCGTCGCCGAGACCGAAGCGGGACAGGCAGTCGGCGCAACCACCATCATCGCGGTGTGCGGGGATACCGCGGAAGGCGTGCTGTTCGGCCAAGATTTCCGGCGGCTGAGCACCCGACTGAAGGCGCTGGCGTTCGATGCATCGGCGCTGATGGTATCGATCGGCCTAGCCGATTCCATCGACCGGGACCCCGAGCCGCTTCGGGTGGCCCGCGCAAACGTCATTCTGGCGGCCGCTGCCGCTGGCCTCAAGGCGCTCGATATGGCGACAGACCCGGCTGATCCGGCGCTCTTTCGGCTGGAGTGCGAAGAGGCTCGGCGCCAGGGCTTCCATGGCAGGATCGCCCGCCAGGCATGGCAGGCGGAGATCATCGCAGCAGTGTTCGATCGGCGCTGACTGTCAGGTGGACGGACGCTTCAGCTGGAACACGTCGGTGCCGCCATCGGCGTAATCCATGTAGCCCATGCGCGCCACGGGCCGCGCCAGCTGCATGTCGATCCGCCCGTCGCGAATGATCTCCTCACTGATGTGGATACCCACGACCTCGCCGAACACCATGATCGACGCCGACGGTTGACCATCCACTCCGTGCGGCTGAATGATCTGCGTGACGCGGCATTCGAGCGCGGCATAGGCTTCCGCCACATAAGGCGCATCGACGACGTCGCCAGCCTTCGGCGTCAGGCCGGCGAGCAGGAACTCGTCGACGCCGTACTCGACCGCCGCAGACGAGGCGTTCATGCGATCGACGAGGTGGCGACTGACGAGGCTTGCGGTGAAGACGCCGGTCTCCTCGGCGTTCTTCAGGCTGTGCTTGCGGCCGCTCGAGGAGAACATGACGATCTTCGGCTGGTCGGAGACGATGTTGAAGAACGAGTATGGGGACAGGTTGCGCGATCCGTCCGTGCCCTTGGTGCCGATCCAGCCGATCGGGCGCGGCGAGACGATCGCCTTGAACGGATCATGCGCCATGCCGTGCCGGTTGCTGTCGGTGGTGTAGAACATGGCTCAGATCTCGTCGCCGCCGACCCAGGTGACAATGTCGGTCAGCTCCGGGCGCGGGCGGTCGGTCTGCGGAAAATCGCTCGACCCGATGTAGAGGAAGCCGGCCAGCTTCTCCTCCGGCAGGACACCGAGCACCGCCTTGGCCTGCTCGTCATAGGCGATCCATTCCGACAACCAGTTGGCAGCATAACCATGGGCGTTGGCGGCCATGAACAGGTTGAGGCAGACGGCGCCGGCCGAGAGCTCCTGTTCCCAGACCGGGATCTTGACGTGCGGCGCGGCGCGGCTGACGACGGCGATCACCACCGGTGCACGGGTCAGGCGGTTGCGCTCGACCTCCTGCAATTGCGCCGACAGGTCCGGGGTCTTCGACAGCGCGATGTCGGCCAGCTGCGATCCAAGTTCGGCGCGCCTGTCGCCGCGGATGACGATGAACCGCCACGGCGCCAGCTTTCCATGATCCGGAACGCGCGAGGCGAGCGTCAGCATGCTCTCGATCTCGTCTTTGCCGGGACCGGGCTCAGCCATCTGCAGCGCGGGGATCGAGCGGCGGGTGCTCATGTACTGGAAGAGAGGTGTGGGGTTTTGCATAATCTTGACCTGCAGGAGACGTCGGAGGGCGTGGCACCTTGAAATTGCCGCGAGGTTCGGTTTCAAGTGGCTGCTCAACTATCGAGAGTCAACGGTCATCAACCGAATGCAAGCAGTTTCACGGGCACGCCTTTTCGCAGTCGTCGCCGCCGTCGGCATCATGCCGGCCGGCATGGCGCCGGCGGAGGATGCGTTCCAGTCCTTCAAGCAGATGGACAGCACGGCGAAGATGCCGAAGCTGAACGCGTTCACACCGACCGTCGGCCGGCAGGCGCCGGTCGCCCGCGAAGTGACGCTGAACGCCAAGCTGACCGCCGACGGCCAGCCGATGCAGACGGGGCTCACGTGGCGCGTCTTCAGCCCGCAGCCGGGCCCCGACGGCAAGCTGCCGCTGGTCGCGTCGTCCGAGGGCGGGGGCGCGCATTTCCAGCTGACGCCCGGGGCCTATTTCGTCAATGTCGCTTTCGGTCGCGCCGGCGTTACCAAGCGGCTCGACGTGCCGTCCGACGGCGAGTTTGTGCCCCAGGCGCTGGTGCTCGATGCCGGCGGCTTCGTGCTCAACGCGGTCGCCGGAACGGACCAGCGGATCCCCGACAGCAAGCTGCGCTTTTCCATCTATTCGGCGGAAGTGCGCGAGGACGGCGAGCGCGGTCTGGTGATGGCCAACGTCAAGCCGAACACCATCGTCCGCCTGAACGCCGGCACCTATCACGTCGTGTCGGAATATGGCGAGGTGAACGCCTCGGTGCGTGCCGACATCCAGGTTGAAGCCGGCAAGCTGACGGAAGCCACCCTGCAGCACCGCGCAGCGCAGATCACCCTGAAACTCGTCTCGCAGGCGGGCGGAGAAGCCGTCGCCGACACCGCCTGGTCGGTGCTGACGGCCGGCGGCGACGTGGTGGCGGAAAGCCTCAGCGCCTTCACCACCATGGTGCTGGCGGAAGGCGACTACACCGCCGTTGCCCGCAACAAGGACAAGATCTACCAGCGGGAATTCCCGGTACAGTCCGGCCATAACGCCGATGTCGAGGTGTTGATGAAGGATCAGCAGCCGGTCGCCGGCGTCGATTCGGACTGAGCTTCCGTGGGCACGGCAGCCATTATCGACGGCCGCCTCTCCTGACGACGAACAAAAATCCCGCCGGCATGACCGGCGGGATTTTTTTGTCGTTACTCGGCGGCGATCCGCCGCTGCGCCTGGCGGCGCTTGACGTCCGGCGGCGTCGCCTCGTCGGACAGAGAGGCGACGGCATCTGCGAGTGACATCGGCGTCTGCGCCTGGCTGCCGAGGCGGCGGATGTTGACCGTACGGTTCTCGGCCTCCTGGCGGCCGCAGACGATGATCACCGGCACCTTGGTGACCGAGTGCTCGCGGACCTTGTAGTTGATCTTCTCGTTGCGGAAATCCGTCTCGACGATCAGGCCTGCGTCGCGCAGCGTCTCGGCCACTTCCAGACCGTAGTCGTCGGCATCCGAAGTGATGGTGGCGACGACCACCTGCAGCGGCGCGAACCACAGCGGCAGATGGCCGGCGAAGTTCTCGATCAGGATGCCGAGGAAACGCTCCATCGAGCCGCAGATCGCCCGGTGGATCATCACCGGCTGGGTCTTTTCCGAATTGCTGTCGATGTAGAAAGCGCCGAAGCGTTCCGGTAGGTTGAAGTCGACCTGCGTCGTGCCGCACTGCCATTCGCGACCGATGGCGTCCTTCAGCGTGTATTCGAACTTCGGCCCGTAAAACGCGCCCTCGCCCGGCAGGATGCCGGTCTTGATGCGGCCGCCCGACTGCGCCTCGATCTCCTTCAGCACGTCCATCATGACGCTTTCGGCGCGATCCCACAGATCGTCCGAACCGACGCGCTTCTCAGGCCGGGTAGAGAGCTTCACCACCACCTCCTTGAAGCCGAAATCCTCGTAGACAGAGAGGATCAGGTCGTTGATGCGCAGGCATTCCGCCGCCATCTGCTCTTCGGTACAGAACACATGCGCGTCGTCCTGGGTGAAGCCGCGGACACGCATCAGGCCATGCAGTGCACCCGACGCCTCGTAACGATGGACGAGACCGAATTCCGCAAGCCGCACGGGCATTTCGCGGTATGACTTCAATCCGTGCTTGAAGATCTGCACGTGTCCCGGGCAGTTCATCGGCTTCAGGGCGAATACACGGTTGTCGGCTTCCTTGTCATCCTCATGGGTGAAGGCGTAGGCCGATTTCACGGCGAACATGTTTTCCTGGTACCAGCCCCAGTGACCGGAGGTTTCCCACAGCGAGGCATCGAGTACCTGCGGCGCGTTGACTTCCTCATAGGTGTTGGCGAGCCGGCGACGCATGTAGGAGGTCAGCGTCTGGAACATCCGCCAGCCCTTGCCGTGCCAGAACACGACGCCCGGGCCTTCTTCCTGGAAATGGAAGAGATCCATCTCGCGACCGAGCTTGCGGTGGTCGCGCTTTTCGGCTTCGGCCAGCACGTGCAGGTACTGGTCGAGTTCCTCCTGGGTCGCCCAGGCCGTGCCGTAGATGCGCGTCAGCATCGGACGGGTGCTGTCGCCACGCCAATAGGCGCCGGCGACCTTCATCAGCTTGAACGCCGTGCCGATCTGCCCGGTCGAGGCCATGTGCGGGCCGCGGCACAGGTCGAACCAGTCGCCCTGGTAGTAGATCTTGAGGTCCTGGTCTTCGGGGATCGCATCGACCAGTTCGACCTTGTAGCCCTCGCCCCGGTCGGCGAACACGTCGCGCGCCTTGTTGCGCGGCCAGACTTCCTTGGTGAACGGCTTGTTGCGCTGGATGATCTCCTTCATCCGCTTTTCGATCTTCGGCAGATCGTCGGGCGTGAACGGCCAGTCTTCCTGGCTGTCGGGATGGACGCGCTTGAAGTCGTAGTAGAAGCCGTTCTCGATGACCGGCCCGATGGTGACCTGGGTGCCGGGCCACAGTTCCTGGACGGCTTCGGCCATCACATGCGCGGCATCATGGCGGATGAGCTCCAGCGCCCGCGGATCGGTGCGGCCGACGATCTCGATCTTGCCGTCGGTGACGGGATCGGAGAGATCGCGCACGGTGCCGTCGATGGCGATCGCCACCGCCTTCTTGGCAAGCGACTTGGAGATGCTTTCGGCGACGGCGAGACCCGTGGTGCCGGCATCGTAGCTGCGGATGGAGCCATCGGGGAACGTCAGGGAAACGGACATGTTCTTCTCCTTCAAACCAGTCCCGCCAACGAATGCGGGTGGTGAAATGAGCCGCCGCAGGCATCCGGCCCCGGCAGCGATTGACGCCCGCGTGATAAGGGGAAATGTGGATGGAGTAAAGGTGGCGCCGTGGCCGAGGGAACCGGCAGCCGCCGTCAATGAACCTCGTCGGCAGGCGGGAATGTCGAGCGATCAGACGCCTTGCGGCAGTAGCGCCAGGGCGTCCACCAGTGCTGGCGGGGCGACAGGGTGTCCGGCACCGGATCGAGGCCCGACGAGCCGAAGGGGCCGCAGCGCAGGAAGCGCCAGCCGACCATCCATCCGCCGAACCAGAACCCGTGGCGGGCCACGGCCTCGTAACCGAATTCCGAGCAGGTGGGGATGTGACGGCAGGAATTACCGATGAAGCCGGAGAGCGTCAGCTGGTAGCCGCGGATGAGACCCATGCCGAGGAGCCGGCCGGGTGTCTTCCTGAACGGACCCTGCCAGTTACGGCCGCGTCGTGCTTTCGGCTTGTCGTCGTCCTCTGCCTCGCAGGCGGCGCACATCGGCTCAGCCCGCCAGTGCCGGGCTCTTCGCCTCGATCTGGTCCAGACAGTCGACCACCGCATCGAAGGTCAGCATCGTCGAGGCGTGGCGCGCCTTGTAGTCCTTGACCGGTTTCAGCACCCGCATTTCGTCGAAGCGGCCCGTGGGTCCCTCGCCGTCTTCCTTCAGCATCGACAGCATTGCGTCGCGGGCTGCACGGATTTCCGTGGACGTTGCGCCGATCACATGGCGGGCCATCACCGACGATGACGCCTGCCCCAGGGCGCAGGCGCGCACCTGGTGGGAGAAGTCGCTGACCACCCCGTCGTCGAGCTTGATGAAGACCTTCACCTTCGAGCCGCAGAGCCGCGAGTGCTTCTCGGATGTGGCATCGGCGTCTTCGAGTGCACCGGCGCGCTCGATATTGCCGGCCAGAGCCAAAATCCTGCTGTTGTAGATATCGTCCATGCGTCTTCTCGCTCTACCGGGACCTGGATATCGCGCTCCTGAAACAGAGCGTCAACCGTCCGCCGCTGGTGTAAAGACCATCCTCCACCTATATGATAACCGTGATCGACCGCATCAAGGCAGAAATGTTTTGCCGCAAAGCCGCGTGAAAGCAGGATGCGTTATCTTGTCAAAGTCGATCCGAGAGGCCAGAAAGCGCGTATCATCCGAGCCGGGTGTCGATGCGCTTCCGTGCCGATGAACGATCAGGTGCGGCCTTGACCCGCATCAGGAGACCAAGACATGGACGCAATCGTGAAGAATTTCCCTGCCGCCCAGACGCAGGCCCGTCCCACCCAGCAGGAAGCCGAGGATGCCGTGCGCGTCCTCCTGCGCTGGGCCGGTGACGATCCGTCGCGCGAGGGTCTCATCGATACGCCGAAGCGGGTCGCAACCTCGTATCGCGAACTGTTCGGCGGCTATGACCAGTCTCCGGAAGAGGTGCTCGGACGGACGTTCGAGGAAGTCGCCGGTTATGACGATATCGTCCTGGTGCGCGACATCCCCTTCTATTCCCATTGCGAGCACCACATGGTGCCGATCATCGGCAAGGCGCATGTCGCCTATCTGCCGAACGGGCGCGTGCTCGGCCTTTCCAAGATCGCCAGGCTTGTGGACGTCTTCGGCCGGCGGCTGCAGACGCAGGAAGCCATGACGGCACAGGTCGCCCACTCGATCCAGGACGTGCTGCAGCCGCGCGGCGTGGCGGTGATGGTCGACGCAGAGCATCTGTGCATGTCGAT
The DNA here is from genome assembly GCF_059415005.1 of Rhizobium sp. SAFR-030. Taxonomy (NCBI): domain Bacteria; kingdom Pseudomonadati; phylum Pseudomonadota; class Alphaproteobacteria; order Hyphomicrobiales; family Rhizobiaceae; genus Rhizobium; species Rhizobium sp. SAFR-030. Next base: position 674,979 of record NZ_JBPFDO010000003.1, read on the forward strand.
GCGTGGCATCCGCAAGCAGGGCTCTTCGACGCTGACGACGATGTTTACCGGCGAGTACAAGGACAATGCGGCCGAGCAGGCGCGCTTCCTGTCGATGATCCGCCGCTGACATCGGGCGGCCGGCCATTTCCCCGCCGACCTTCAGGCAGATACGGAAACCCTCCATGACCATCGATTTCCAGGCAGCGCCGGCCGACAAGGCGGCGCTCGAAGATGCCGGGCCGTTCACGCCGCGCTTCGATGCGGCAGGCCTCGTCACCGCCGTCGTCACCGATGCGGCCGATGGCCAGTTGCTGATGGTCGCGCACATGAACAGCGAGGCATTGTCGCTCACCATCGAGACCGGCGTCGCCCATTATTACAGCCGGTCGCGCGGCAAGATCTGGAAGAAGGGCGAAACCTCCGGCAACGTCCAGCAGGTCACGGCACTTCTGACGGACTGCGACCAGGATGCCGTCTGGCTGAAGGTCAAGGTGGGCGGTCACGATGCCAGCTGCCATACCGGACGGCGGTCGTGCTTTTACCGGGCGATCGTTCAAAAGGATGGCGAGGCGGTGCTTGAACTCGTCGACGAACAACGACATTTTGATCCGCAAGCGATCTACGGCAATCCGAAGGACCTCTGAGCAAGCAGTCGGCCTCTCCGGCGCACTGCCTGTGATCAACGGATTCGAAACGATTGCGGGCGTTCAATGAGCGTCCGGCGCGCGCGCCTCTGAGGACGTCGAGACGATGCTGAACTGGAGTTGGAACCGCAGCGAACCGCAAGGCGCAGCCGCCGATGCGGGCGGCGGACAGACGGTAACCGCGCTCATCGCCGATCCGAAACCGAAGACGGCAAAACTGGCCCTGGCACTGGGTGGCGGGGCTGCCCGCGGCTGGGCTCATATCGGCGTGCTGCGGGCCCTGGACGAGGCCGGCATCGAGGTCGGGATGATCGCCGGCACGTCGATCGGCGCGCTGGTCGGCGGCTGCTACCTTGCCGGCAAGCTCGACGAGCTGGAAACGTTTGCCCGATCGCTCACCATGCGCCGGATTGCCGGCCTGCTCGATCTGTCGATCGGCGGCGCCGGCCTGTTCGGCGGCATGCGACTGACCAAGCGCATGCAGGAACACCTGGAGGACGTGGCCATCGAAAGCCTCGACAGGCCGTTCGTTGCCGTGGCCACCGAATTGCACAGCGGACACGAAGTGTGGATCACCAGCGGCTCGCTGATCACCGGGCTGCGGGCCTCCTACGCTCTGCCCGGCATCTTCGAGCCGGTGAAGTGCAACAACCGGACGCTGGTCGACGGGGCGCTGGTCAATCCGGTGCCAACCTCCGTCTGCCGCGCCTACGAGCAGCCGCTGGTCGTGGCCGTCAATCTCAACTACGACATCTTCGGCCGCTCGGCGGTCGTCAAGCACAATGCCAGCGTCCAGCCGGTCATCGAGGGCCAGCACACAAAGGTGCGCGAGGCGCGGATCGGCATGACCGGCGTCATGGTGCAGGCCTTCAACATCATCCAGGAGCGGATCTCGCGGGCGCGGCTTGCCGGCGACCCGCCGGATCTGGCGCTGCATCCAAGGCTGAGCGACATCGGCCTGTCGGAGTTCCACCGGGCCGGCGAGGCCATCGACCGCGGCTACAAGGAAGCCCAGAACCGCATCACCGAGCTGAAGCGGATGCAGGAAGCCGTGGCGGCAATCTGATTTGTCGCGAAGAGCCTACACCAGCATCCGGAGGGCACCGGCTAGCCGCCCTCCGACTGCGTACTCACGCGCCCTGCCAGTCATCTCCAGAGAACATGTTCGGGCGGCTTCGGGAGCTGCTCCGCTCCCGAAAGCTTCGGATTCTTGATCGCGGTTGCCTACTGGGCTAGCCGGCGATATAGGCGCGGATCTGTTCGGCCTCCGTCTCTACCTCCTGGATGCGCGCCTTGACGACGTCGCCGATGGAGATGATGCCCACCAGTTTCCCGCCGTCTTCGACCGGCACGTGGCGGAACCGGCCGTGGCTCATGATCTCCATCACCTCGTTTAGCGTCGTCTCTTCGCGACAGCGGGTGACGTTGGTGGTCATGGCGTCGCCGATCGACTGCGACAGAACCCCGCCCCCCGATCTTGCCACGCAGCGCACCAGGTCGCGCTCGGTGAAGATGCCGGAGATGCGATCGTCCAGCCCTGTGACCACGACCGCCCCGATGCGGTTTTCATTGAGTATCTGCGCCACTTCCTCGATCGTCCTGTCCCGGCTCACCGAGACGACGTTGCGGCCTTTGACATCCAGCATGTTCCTGACAGAAACAGGCATCAACTCCTCCTATTGATGTACTCCCTAGATGCGGCGGCGCCCGCCCCGACGCTCACTCCCGGCGCTCCGCATGCGAAATGGTGCGCTTCCGGACCGTTGATTGCAACCGTTTTTGGCAGACTGAAAGGCCGGCCCTCAAGCCGTTCCGCGAGATACGGGATTTGTCCGGTTCGGCATTGGGTCGAAGAAACCGAACAGCAGGTAACCGAACAGGAAGCCGCCGATATGCGCGTCCCAGGCGATCGGGCCGGCATCGCCGCCGACCAGCGGCATGCCGAAGGCGATCAGCACATTGCCGAGAAACCACAGCAGCGTGAAGATGAGGACGGTGCGGTTGCGCATTGCCGAAACGATGCCCTGGCGCGGCAGAAGATGCGCGTGCGCATGGGCCAGTCCACCGCCACCGGCCGGGAAAGCGAAGCGGCAGGCAGCGCCCATCAGCGCCGAGATGACGCCGGAGGCACCGATCAGAACGGTTTCGGCGCCCCAGTTGAGGAAGGCATGGAAGAAGGCGGACGCCGCGGCCGACAGGACCCAGAAGACGAGATAGCGTGACAGCCCGATCCGACGGAAAACCGGCGCACCGAATGCCGCCAGCCACAGGCCGTTGAATGCCAGGTGCTCAACGCTTCCATGCAGCAGGGAATAGGTCACCGGCGTCCAGGCCCATTCCAGGCCCTGCTGCGACAGCGGATAGACATAGCGCAACGGCGTGAAGGCGAGCTCGAACAGCATGTAGGACCGCAGTTCGTCGTTCAGCACGTAGCTTTCGAGCACAAAGAGGCCGATGAGCAGCGCCAGCGTTGCGATCAGCGGACCAGGCAGATTGATGGCCGGCTGACGGGTGGAGGCGGCCGGGGCGGAGAGTTCCGGACGCGGTTCGGCTTGCGCCGGCAGACCGGTGTCGGTCGGCTGATGGTTCTCCCACGGCGTCTTCGGCTTGTCGTCCATTCAGCGGCCATCCCTTGCATGCATCCGCTAGACCTACATCACCGGCATCTGCAGGGAAAGCGTCGAGCACCCGAGGGCGGCAACAACCGCGTGATGCGTGGCCAGGTCTTGGCCGGGAAACCGCCGCGGACTGGCATGGAATTCGCTCATCCAGCGGAAAGAGCGGGCATGAGGCCCGAATCCGACCCGGAACGATACAGTTGATGCCCATGCTGAGCGACCGAAGCAACGAAATATTCACCTATTGGAACGGCCTGCGCCACGGCCGGGCCGCACCGTCGCGGCGGCAGATCGACCCCTCGGTGCTGCGTCGCCGGCTTCCCGACCTGTTCATGCTGGATTACGAAGGACTGGACCTGAAGTTCCGGCTCGCAGGCACGCGCGTCTGCGAAAACTTCGGCCGCGAACTGAACGGCGAGCATTTCCTCGATCTCTGGATCCGCAGCGGACGCGATGACGTGACGGAGGCGGCGCTGACGGCGCTGAGGACAGAAGAGGCCGTCACGATCTCAGCGCGCCTGGAAGGCGAAAGCGCCACGGAAGCCTGCGAGATCCTGCTCCTGCCGATCCGCTCGCGGTCGCACTTCGCCGATCGGCTGCTCGGCTCCGTCATCCTGCTGGAGCCGCCGCGATTTGGCGGGATAGGCCCGGGCACGACGCTCGCCTTCGAAAGCTGGCTGCCGACACGTCGGTATTTCGATGGTCACCGGCACAGCGTACGAAGCGTCGACACCGAAGCGGAACCGACGCTGCTGCGACGCCTGGCGGAAGCCGCCGGCCTTGCCCGTCGTCCCGTTCGCTGAGCCGTGCGCCGCCGGCGCCAACCCCGCGACGGCTCTCTCTCCGGGCAGAGAACCATATGTTAACCGCGAGGTTGTAAAGCTTCGGTCGAAGACGACAGACGAAAGACTGTGATGTTCTCCTTCCAGCATGCAAGTTCCTCGCCGCAGCCTGCCGCGCCGCGCAGCTTTCAACGCGTGTCCGTCAACATGACGGGCCGCCTGATGCTGGCCAATCATGAGGAATATCCGTGCGTGGCGGTGGAAATGTCGCCGGGCGACGTCATCATGTCCTGCGCCGGGATCCCGAACCTCGGCGAGCGGGTGATCGCTTACATCGATCATCTTGGCCGGCTCGAGGGCCAGGCGCTGTCGATCGACACCACCAGCTTCGTCATGTCGATCACTGCCACCGACCGCAAGCGCGAGAAGCTGGCGGCCCAGCTTACCTGGCTTGCCAATCGCCATGAACTCGGTCTGCCCGAGGATCGCCGCCACGATCGCCTCACGCCGCGCGTCACGCGCGCCGAACTGGCGCTCGAAGACGGTCGCCGTTTTGCCTGCCGCCTCGTCGACCTGTCGCTCTCGGGCGCGGCCATCGATGTCGAGATGCGCCCGGACATCGGCACGCCGGTGACGCTCAACGGCTTGCGCGGCCGCGTGGTCCGGCATTTCGCAGAAGGTGTGGCGATCGAGTTCGCCAGCGTCCAGACGCGCGAGAGCTTGCGCTCCTTCCTCTAAACCCCATCTCCGCAGTCTATAAATGCGAAAAGCCGCTCGATCATCGGCGGCAGTGCGTCCTGGCGCGCCATCGCACATGAACCGGCGCTGAACCGTCGTTCGGCCGTTCGACGTCCTTCATCCCAGAAGACCATCATCCGGCACATTTGCAGCCCGCGAGCTGGCCAACTGTGCGAAATCGGAGCGGACGGAAAACTTTTTTCTCGCTCCGGCACACTTTTTTTGGGCTCGGATTCCGTCTCATACCGACGGATTTCGACGTCTTCTGCGGTCGAGCCTTGCCCTGGCGCGATGTCGGATGGCTGATCGAGGTCGTTCTCCGGGTTGCCGGCAGTGTCCGACGGCGCCGATCCATCCTGAGAAAAATGATGAAGCGACCGACACTTGCGGCGCGACCGCCGGCAATTGAAGAGAAATCGCCTCGAACTTGCATAAAATTTTCCTCAAATTCTCTTCGCATTCGAGGCAAATTTTCCGCGCATTTGATCTTCATTCGACTCAATCTTGCTTCAAACAAGCGATTGTTTCGACTGGTAAATTTCGCCAGCGATCAAGGTGGCCATGAGAGCTTTCTCCCAACGAACGGGGAGAAACAGAGATGTCCACCGCCAAGACCATCGCCACCGGCTTTGCCGCCATCTGCCTGATGCTGATCTCCGGCCAGTCGGCCCTGTCCGCACCCGGCGCGATGCAGATCACCGGCAAGGCAAATCCGCCGATCGGCCACTACGAATTCTGCCAGACCTACCAGCCGGAATGCGCGGTCACCGAACGGGATGCCGGAGCGATGGCGCTGACCGAAGCCGGATGGCGCGAGATCCTCGACGTGAACTACTCGGTCAACAGCCAGATCACGCCGATGACCGACCAGGAGATCTACGGCGTCGAGGAACGCTGGGCCTATCCCCGCACCGTCGGCGACTGTGAAGATTTCGTGCTGCTGAAGCGCAAGATGCTGATGGAGCAGGGCATCAGCGCCACCAACCTGCTGATCACCGTTGTCCTGCAGCCGAACGGTGAAGGCCATGCCGTGCTGACAGTGCGCACCGACCGCGGCGACTTCATCCTCGACAACATGCGCAACAAGGTGATGCTCTGGTCCGAGACCGAGTACACTTTCCTCAAGCGCCAGTCGACGTCCGATCCGGCTGCCTGGGTCAAGCTGCAGGACGGCCGCGCCAACGCCGTCGCCAGCTTCCGCCGCTGATCCGATACAGAAGACCTCCTTCCTATCGCCCGCGTCCCTCCCCGGGCGCGGGCGATTAACGTTTTATTTACCATGGTTACCGAAACATGCGCTTGCCGGGCCGCCCCGCCGGAGCCGGCCCACCCCGAACGGACAAGCGCCATGCGGCACAATCAGCTTCCAAGCGTCGGCGGACAGGGCGCGCATGCACCGCTGCTGTCGAACGCCTCCCTTTACCGGCTGACCGGCGCCATCGCCGCACTCGCCTTGCTGACCGCCGGCATCAGCTTTGTCGGGCGCTGGTACGGAGAGCGCCTCAGCCTCTCCGGCCACACCGACAGCACCGCAATCCATCGCATCCAGGTCGGCGCCGACGCGCTGGCGCTGCCCGCCAACATGATCCGCTTCCGCGACCAGCGCCGGGACGGCGACGCCGAGCGCGTCAACCTGTACCTCGCCTGGCCGCAGATGCAGGGCTACAGCCAGCCGCTTCGCGACCGGTTCGACCAGCTGTCTTTCGCCAACGACCTGCTGTTCCTCGAGATTTCCGAGGCGACGATGTCACGCGACATGTCGGGGCGGCTCGAACCGATCTACGCCCGCCTGTTCGACGGCAGTGGCGAAGATGCGGGAGCCGGGCTGACGCGCCACCGGCTGCGGCCCGATAGCGGCTACAGCGGCGAACTGGTCTTCACCGCGCCCCGCAACGGACGGCCGGATTACGTCGTGCGCTGCGCCACCCCGGCCGAGCCATCGGCCGCGACCAGCGGCGACTGCCAGCGCGACATCCACCTCGGATCCGGCCTCAGCGTGCTTTACCGCTTCTCTTCGACGCTTCTTCCGCAGTGGGACCATATTGATGCCGCGATTGAGACCTTTGTCGGAACCCATCTCGTCGAGGCGACCGAGAACGAAGGCTAGAACCCTGCCAAATTTCCTAAGGCTTCGTTCATCATAAACCTCTTGGTAACGCCCCTGGCCTAATGTGGCTGGAACGGATGCTGCGGGGGCGCACCGGATAACGCAATTGCAATATAGTGAGTGAGTGCAGCCGTGCGGAAACACATCAACACAACATCCTTCCCCAAGGGTGGCGCCTCGATTTTCAAGAAGGTCGCTGGTTTCCTCGTCGTCGTGTCGGCCCTCTTGGCCGTCAACGTTGAGACGGCTTCGGCAAATCCGAAATATGCCGGCATCGTCGTCGACGCCAAGACCGGCAAGGTGCTGTACAGCGAAGATCCGGACGGCCTGCGCTATCCTGCCTCACTGACCAAGATGATGACCCTGTACATGACGTTCGAGGCGCTCGAGTCGGGTCGCATTTCGCTCGACTCGCGGGTTCCGGTGTCGGCCAATGCAGCCGCCGAACCGCCAACCAAGCTCGGCGTGCGCGCCGGCGGCTCGGTGACCGTCGAACAGGCCATGCAGGCGCTGATCACCCGCTCGGCCAACGATATGGCAACGGCGCTCGCCGAATATCTCGGCGGTTCGGAAGCACGCTTCGCGCAGCTGATGACCAACAAGGCCCGGGCGCTGGGCATGACCCGCACCACCTATCGCAATGCCAACGGCCTGCCCAACACGGCGCAGATGACGACGGCTCGCGACCAGGCCCGTCTCGGCATCGCACTGCGCCAGCACTTTCCGCAGTATTACCCTTACTTCTCGATCCGCTCCTTCCAGTTCGGCAAGCAGACGATCGGCAACCACAACCGGCTGATCGGCACCGTGCGCGGCGTCGACGGCATCAAGACGGGCTACACCCGTGCGTCGGGCTTCAACCTCGTCACCTCGGCGCAGGCCGATGGCCGTTCGATCGTCGGCGTCGTCATGGGCGGCACCAGCGGCGGCGCCCGCGACGCCCAGATGCGCAAGCTCGTGGCTGCCTACATGCCGAAGGCTTCGACCGGCGGCTCCAGCAACCTGATCGCCCAGACGCGCAGCCCGGCTCCGCCGATCGCCGCCTCCGTACCGGTCCCGGTCATGGCGCAGAACTCTCCGGCCGTCGTTGCTGCACGCGATGAAGTCGCCTCGCTCGACCTGCCGAACGCCGGTCCGCTGCCGTCCGGCCGCTATGCGGAGAAGCTCCCGGGTGCCGCTGCCTACGCATCGGAACCGAAGGCCCAGCGCGGCGCGGCCGCCCTGTCGGCAGCCATGACCCGCACGGCCGCCGTGCCGACCCCGGCACCCGCCTACATGCCGCCGGCCTCCATTCCCGAACAGACGGCCGAAAACACCGACAAGGTGACGACCGCCTCCACCCGTCAGACGTCCACCCCGTCCGGCTGGGTCATTCAGATCGGCGTATCGCCCACTCGCGATGCCGCCATGGGTCTCCTGCAGAGTGCGCAGGACAAGGGCGGACAGGTATTGCGTTCCGCCAAGCCATTCGCGGTTGCCGTCGCCAACGGCAGCAACCAGCTCTACCGCGCCCGTTTCGGCGGCTTCGGTGACCAGAAGGATGCCATCAACGCCTGCAATGCCCTGAAGAAGAAGGGCGTCGCCTGCTGGGCCGCGATGCAGTGATGACGACCGGGCCGGTTCGCCGGCCCGCAAGGAGCGTGTGTGCTGCTCCGAAGACCGATCCTCGATTTGTTTTGCGTTACGAGGTCAACATGGCAATGAACGAGAATAACCTCGACTTCTTCCCGCCTGCCGGGACGAAATCGAAAATGAAGGGCAGCGCCCTTCACCCGCTGCATGAGGCGGCTTTGCGCCTCACGGCGATCGGCATCAACCGGCCGAAGGAACGTACCCGCGACCTGGTCGCCATGCTCCTGTCGCACGGCGCTCGCGCCTGGCGTCATTCGCAGCCGGAAATCCGCATACACCTGCATGTCTGCGCACGCAGCGGCAGCGCGCCGCTGCGGTTGCGCCTGCGCTGATCCTACAGGAGGCCGAGCTCGGCGAGCTCGCGCCTCAGGTCTTCCGGCATCGACGCCATGTCGTCGCCGATGTCTCCGAGATCACGCGGCGCGTCCTCCGTCGTCAGGTAGCGCCATCCCTGGAACGGGCGTCTCGGCTGGGGCACCGTTTCGATGATCGTTGGCGCGAGCACCAGGTTGCAGCGGCCGATGCCGTCGCCACCGGTAAAGGTCTCGATGCCGAGCAGCGGCTGGCGTGCCGTCACCTGCCCCTTGATCACCCAGTAGAGCGAACCGCCTGCGAGAAGTTCCTCGACACGCTTCGGCACCATGCGGGTGGTGTGGGTGCTGTGCGGCTCCAGGCCAGCCGCCATCGCAGACAGCGAGCGTTCGCCGACCCATTCCCTGAGATCCTGGAGACTGTCTGCGCCGACGCAGAGCTTGATGAGATTGAGAGCCATGGCCTGCTTCAAGACCGATCCGCGGTCGGGGTCAAGAGGCCGGTGCGTCGCTGCGGCACTTGCGCACGCTCAGCACTCGACGACGTTGACCGCCAGGCCGCCGGTCGAGGTTTCCTTGTACTTCTCGCTCATGTCATTGCCGGTCTGGCGCATCGTCTCGATGCACGCGTCGAGCGGCACGAAATGGCTGCCGTCTCCCTTCACCGCCAGCGACGCGGCGGTGACCGCCTTGACCGCACCCAGCGCGTTGCGCTCGATGCACGGCACCTGCACGAGGCCGGCCACCGGATCGCAGGTCATGCCCAGATGATGTTCGAGGGCGATCTCCGCAGCGTTCTCGATCTGCTCGGGTGAGGCGTCCATCACCGCAGCCAGTCCGGCCGCCGCCATCGCCGCGGCCGATCCCACCTCCCCCTGACAGCCGACTTCGGCGCCGGAGATCGAGGCGTTGTGCTTTATGATGCCGCCGATCGCCGCCGCCGTCAGCAGGAAGGTGCGGATATCCTCGGCCGAGGCATCCTCGTGGAAGTGCTGGAAGTAGCGGATGGTCGCGGGGATGACGCCCGCCGCACCGTTGGTCGGCGCCGTCACGACGCGCCCGCCGCCGGCATTCTCCTCGTTAACCGCCATCGCGTAGACGCTCAGCCAGTCGTTGGCGAGCAGCGGGTTGAGACGGTTGCTGCGCTGCTCGGCGACCAGCTTGTCGTGGATGGACCGTGCCCGGCGCCGGACGTTGAGGCCGCCCGGCATGATGCCGTCGACCTTCAGGCCGCGATCGATGCAACTGGTCATCGCCTCCCAGATGCGGTCGAGGCCGGCATCCAGCGCCTCGGCACTCATCTTCGTCAATTCGTTTGCCCGCTTCATATCGGCGATGCTGAGGCCGGAGGCGCGCGCCATCTCGAGCATCTGCCGGGCGCTGGCGAAGGGATAGGGCACCCGGTCGGTCGACGTCGTCTTCTCGCCGCGCATCGCCTCGAGCTCCGTGTCGGTGACCACGAAGCCGCCGCCGATCGAATAGTAGACCCGCTTGAGGAGCAGCCGTCCGTCCTTGTCGAAGGCGGACAGGCTCATACCGTTGGCGTGGCCCGGCAGCGGCTGCTTGCGATCGAAGACGAGGTCCGTCTTCGGCTGGAAGTCATAGCCGGGATGACCGGCAGGCGTGACCCGGCCGGTGCGCTCGACCTCCTCGATGATCGCATCCATGTGGTCCGGATCGACGGTATCCGGCCGCTCGCCCATCATCCCGAGCACCACAGCGCGTCCCGTGCCGTGGCCGATGCCGGTGAACGCCAGCGAGCCGTGCAGGCTGGCCTTCAGGGATGCCACGCGCGCGCCGGCCGGCCGCGGCCAGTCGTCGGACAGGATGAGGTCGAGGAAACGATTGGCTGCCGACATCGGGCCCATGGTGTGGGAACTCGACGGACCGACGCCGATCTTGAAGACGTCGAAGACGGATAGAAACATGAATGGGTATCCCGGGACGCCGCACCGATCGTGGGCGCGTCTTGTCGTGCAAGCCTAACCGGATAGCGGCGCATGTCTAGGGTTCGCACCGACACCCGATGCGGCAGCGGCGACAGAAACATCCTCCGGTCATCGCCCGGGCCGGACGCTCACCATCAAGGACATCGGTCATGAAGACAAAGAAATTTCAGATGCTGCCGAACAGGTAGGCGAGCGCGAGCACGCCGGCAAAACCGAAGAGCGCCTTGATGGTCACGCTCCAGCAGGATTTCTGAACACTGTCTTCCATGATCTCTCCGTTTACGCCATGCCGGTCGGACCGGCGACGGCGCTTAACCCTATATTAACGGATGACACATTTCGCAACCGCAAAAAATGACAGATTTGTGTCTGCACACGGTCGCCGTGGTGTTTACCGGCCAAAAGCCTGATGATCCTCTGGCCGCTTGAGATCGGCAGCGATCTGACGCATAGCTTGCCATCCTCATCGCCATGCCTCGGATCGCCATGAACACTGCCGATTATGTCGCTCTCGCCCTCTTCGCCACGCTCTGGTTCGGCTATTCCTGGCTGACCAGCGGGACCCCGAAGCTGTCGAGGCGCAGCCTCAACCAGGCGATGGCCGAACACCGCCGGCAGTGGATCTTCAATTCGCTGCGGCGCGACCTGAAGATGATCGACACGCAGATCATGGCCGGCCTGCAGAACGGCACCGCCTTCTTCGCCTCCACCTCGATCTTCGCCATCGGCGGCTGCTTTGCGCTGCTGGGGGCCACCGACCGGGTGGACGCGGTATTCCGCGACCTTGCCATCGTCGACTACAGCGGCCGCGTCGCATTCGAGCTCAAGGTGGCCGGACTGACGGCGATGTTCGGCTATTCCTTCTTCAAGTTCGGCTGGTCCTACCGGCTGTTCAACTACTGCACGATCCTGTTCGGCGCACTGCCGATGATGGGCGACGCGCAGGTTGACCGGGCCGCCGCCGAGCGCGCAGCGGAAAAGGTGTTCCGCATGAACGTCATCGCGGCACGCCACTTCAACGCCGGCCTGCGGACGATTTTTCTGTCGATAGGCTATCTCGGCTGGTTCATCGGGCCCTATATGTTCATGGCGTCGACGGCCTTCGTGATCTTCGTCCTTACCCGGCGGCAGTTCTTTTCCGAAGCACGCCTGGCTCTGATGGATGTCGGCGGGCAAAAAGACCGAGAATAGGAAATCGCGTGGCATCTCCCGAACCCTCTGGCGGTATCCTGCGCACGCCGCGTATCCCGCTGATCGACACCCTGCGCGGCCTGGCGCTGATCGCCATGGCCTCCTACCACTTCACCTGGGACCTGGAGTTCTTCGGCTATATCGAGCCGGGTACGGCGACCGAAGGGCTCTGGAAGCTCTACGCGCGGTCGATCGCGACGTCGTTCCTGTTTCTCGTCGGCCTCAGCCTGGTGCTGGCGCACCAGCCGCAGATCCGCTGGCGGTCGTTTGCCAAGCGGTTTGCAGCCGTCGCGGCGGCTGCGCTGGTGATCAGCATCGGGACCTATGTGGCCTTGCCGCAGGAATGGATCTTCTTCGGCATCCTGCACAACATCGCCGTTTCCAGCCTGCTGGCGCTGGCCTTCCTGAGCCTGCCGCCGGGTGTCACGGGGGTTGTTGCGATAGCCATCGGCGCTGCCTTCGTCATCGACGGCTGGTTTATGCCGGGTGTGCTGCGCTCGGCGGCATTCAACACGCCATGGCTCGCCTGGATCGGGCTGGCCGAAACTCCGCCGCGCTCCAATGATTACGTGCCGCTGTTTCCCTGGTTCGGCGTGGTGCTTGCCGGCATCGCGGTATCAGGCTTCCTCAAGCGCTACGGCGGCTTCCAGCGCATGGCCGCCTGGCAGCAGAAGCCGAACCTGCTGACGCTTGCCGGACGGCACAGCCTTGCCTTCTACCTGATCCACCAGCCGGTGCTGATCGGCCTCGTCTACCTCGCCTCGCTGGTCTATCCGGCGCCGGCGCCGGACCCGATCGACGCGTACAACCGCAGTTGCGAGGTTACGTGCACGGTGGGCGGCAACGAGGCCGGGCTCTGCCGGCGCTTCTGCGCCTGCACGGCGGAGCGTCTGGTCGCACAGTCGCTGTTCGAGCCGATGCAGCGCGGCGAGATCGACCCAGCAACGGACGAGCGGGTGCTGTCGATTTCCGGCGAATGCACGATGAACAGCCGCTAGGCGGCTGTCTCGGGCATTCTATGTCGGTGAAATCTGGCTAGATCAGCCGATCAGGTGCTGACGCCGATTTCGGCAAGGCGTGTGAGGCAGGCTTCCTCGACATGATCGAGTTCGCTCAGCGTCTCGTCGATGTCCTTGCGCTTCTGGCGCAGCTCGTCGCGCTTCTGGTCGACGTGCTTCATGAGCATCTTGAGTTGACCCAGCTCGCCCGGCGGCTCCTTGTAGACCTGGATGATCTCGCGGATCTCGGCGATCGTGAAGCCGATGCGGCGGCCGCGGAGGATTTCCTGGATCAGCCGCCGATCGGCGGTGCGAAACAGTCGGGTGCGCCCCCGACGTTCCGGCTGGATCAGACCTTCATCCTCGTAGAAACGCAGGGTCCGGGTTGAAACACCAAATTCCCGCGTCAGTTCAGTGATGGTATAGTACTTATTCACGCCGTGATCCCAATGAGGCCGCCAAAATATTTGACTTTTACGTGCAAGTCAATTTTGGGCAGCAATGGCGGGATAGCTGGGGCGAGACGGCGAGCTGCCCTCAACTGATGGAAAACCACCAGGTCGCCAGTCCGAGGAACGAGAAGAAGCCGATGATGTCGGTGACGGTGGTGACGAAGACCGCCGAGGCGACCGCCGGATCGGCGCCAATCTTGTCCAGCAGCAGCGGGATCATGATGCCGGCCAGCGCTGCGGCCATCATGTTGATCAGCATCGCTGCGGCAATGATGCCGCCAATGTTGTAATCCTGAAACCAGACGCCGGCTGCGATACCGATCAGGATGCCGAAGATCATGCCGTTGAGCAGGCCGACGCCGGCCTCGCGGCGCACCACGCGCCAGGCGTTGTGAATGTCGAGATTGCGGGTGGCGAGCGCCCGCACGGTGACGGTCATGGTCTGCGAGCCCGCATTGCCACCCATGCCGGCGACGATCGGCATCAGCACCGCGAGCGCGACGATCTGCTCGATCGTCGCCTCGAACAGCGAAATGACCGAGGCGGCGAGAAACGCCGTCAGCAGGTTGACGAGAAGCCACGGCACGCGCGACCGCGAGATGTCGATCGCCGTATCGGACAATTCTTCGTCACCGACGCCGCCGAGGCGCATGATGTCTTCTTCCGCCTCCTCCTGGATGACGTCGACGACATCGTCGATGGTCAGCACGCCGACCAGCCGGCCGTTCTCGTCGACGACGGCGGCCGAGATCAGATCGTACTGCTCGAACAGCTGCGCTGCCTCTTCCTGGTCCATGTCGGCCGGGATCGGATAGTTCGTCTCGCGCATGATCGCTTCGATCTTCGTCTGCCGCTTGGTGCGCAGAATCCGGTCGAGATCGACAACGCCGAGCAGCTTGAAGGTCGGGTCGATGACGAAAATCTGGGTAAAGCTTTCCGGCAGATCGTCCTCGTCGCGCATGTAGTCGATCGTCTGGCCGACCGTCCAGAACGGCGGCACGGCGACGAACTCGGTCTGCATGCGGCGGCCGGAGGAGCTTTCCGGATAGTCCAGCGCCCGGCGCAGGCGCACCCGCTCGGTGAACGGCAGCTGCGCGAGGATGTCCTCACGGTCCTCCTTGTCGAGGTCTTCGAGAATGTAGACGGCATCGTCCGAATCGAGCTCGCCGATGGCCGCGGCAATCTGCTCGTTCGGCATCTGGTCGACGATCTCGAGGCGGATCGCCTCGTCGACCTCGGTTAGCGCCGTCAGGTCGAACTCGTTGCCCAGGAGCCGGACGAGCGCCATGCGCTGATCCGGCTGCATCGACTCCAGAAGGTCGCCGAGTTCGGATTCGTGCAGGTCGGCGACGTTGGCGCGCAGGAACAGCAGGTCGCGATCGGCAATGGCGGCGCCGACCAGCGCAAGGTAATCGGCGCGAACGGAACCGTCTTCGCCGTAGATGTCGTCATGGTTCGTCTCGGCTGAGGCGCGGACGCGCTCGTCTTCGATGTTCGTCATGCCGCCCTTCCCCGCATCCGTACCACGCCGCTTCGGCTCCAGGCCGAAACGTCCGCAGAAAACTGATTTTCAACAATCGGATAGCACGGGCACTCGAAGATCGCTGCGCACCCGCAACAACCGTGCTAGACCAATCCGGCGCCCCGGTCCAGCCTCTCGGCGACCGGGCTGGACAAACCGCCTGTGGAACCTGCAAAGCCGTGACGATCCGTCCCATTCTCCGCTATCCCGACGCGCGCCTGTCGCAGCCCTGCCATCCCGTCGAGACGTTTGATGCCGCTCTTGCCAGCCTCTGCGACGACCTGCTGCAGACGATGCGCGCGGCGCCGGGCGTCGGCATCACCGCCGCTCATATCGGCGAGCCGAGCCGCATCTCGGTGATCCAGCTGTCGGCCGATGCGCCGGTCCTCGTGCACATCAACCCGCAGATCCTGTCGGCCTCGCAGGAGCGCCAGCGGCATACGGAGGGCAGCGTATCGATGCCCGGCTTCACCGAGGAGGTGGAACGGCCGCTGGCCATCCGCTTCCGCTACCAGGACATTACGGGACACCCTCACGAGGCCGAGGTGGACGGCTTCCTCGCCACCTGCATCCAGCACGAAATCGACCAGCTGGACGGAATCTTCTGGCTGAAGCGGCTGTCGCGCCTGAAGCGTGATCGCCTGGTGCGCAAATGGGAGAAGCATTCTTCTCTCTGATGGCGTCGAACCAACGGCCCCTCCGCACGTTATGGCACCAGCCAATGACAGGAGATCACCCGCATGCCGGTCAACAAGGACGTCAAGGACATCTCTCGCGAGGAAGATTATCGCGACTACGACACGCGCAACATCGATGACGGATGGCCGTATGCCGATGCCGCCGGCGCCGCCGCGGCGCCGGTCGGCAACGCCGCCTACGGCGATTCGAACGCCAACCTCGACCGCGACCGGAACAAGGGTTTCCAGGTCGACAACGCCGACGAGACCGGCCTCGAGGAGCCAGTCGACGATCCGGAAACGCCGGCAACCGTCGGGGTCGAAGAGAGCGACGATCTCGAGGAGCGGGTCAGCGAGGCGATCGAGGCGCTGGACATCGTCGCCATGGAAACCATCGACATCCGCGCCGACGGCACCACGGTGACCATCGAGGGCGAGGTCGACGACGAGGCGACGGCACGCAAGATCGTCGCGCGCGTCAAGCGCATGCCGGGCGTCGGGCGCGTGGTCAACGAGCTGACCCTGCTCGGGATCGACAGCCTCATCCCCGACGACGACTGATCGCCGATCCTACAGCCGGCTGGCGCTGATCTCCATATTTGGAGCGAGCGCCAGCGTGTTGCTGACCGTGCACAATTGCTTGGCGAGCTTCACGATCGCCTGCCGCTCGACATCCGAAAAATCACCACCGATCCTGATCGCCGCATGCAACGTCTCGACGCGTGACGGCTCGTCATGCGCCTTGTCGCCGGCAACCTCCGCCGAGCAGCCTTCGAAACGTTCCAGCATCTGCAGCTGCATCACGGCGCCCTTGACGCTCAGCACCAGGCAGGCGGCAAGCGACGAATACAGGAGGTCGAGCGGGTTGAAGCCCGGCTCGTTGACGCCGGTCACCACCTCCAGCGTTCCGCCGGTCACCGTTTTCAGCGCCGCATGCCCGCGCACGCCAAGTACGGCGCTCGCGCCGGTGGCGCGCGTCTTCATCCTGATCTCGACCATGATTCCATCCCTGACGTGAGTTCCGTCATGATAGGAGGTCAGCTTCGGCGAGCGTCAACGACTTTTTCCGCCCGGCCTCCACGCCTCGTATCGCCGCACCAGTGGACCGGATCGACCTCGTCCGGGACGATGCCCCTTGCCTCGTGAAAACCCGGTAAGCATATATGCGGTACACGAGTTGGGGAAAAATCATGTCGACCAAAGCCAAGCTGATCGTTCTCGCGGCATTCGTGAAGAGCGACGACGGCGAACTTGTTCCGGCGTTCGACCCGCGCCAGGTGGATACGGAAGAGCGGGCAAGGCGCGAGGCCCGCACGATGGCCGACCAGTATGCCGGCGTGGTCGCCTGGAGCCGCGAGGCCGATCCGCTGATCGGCGAATACGGTCCGCCCGTGGTGCTGTTCCAGGCCGGCGAGATCCCGGATCTGGAATGATCGCCTACTCCAACTCACCGACCCGACCATCTGATCACAGCCGGCGCCGGCCTTCCGTGATCCCAAAGGACAGACTTCGATGACCAAGACGCCAAAGCTCGAGCACTCAGACTTCTCCGGTGAATTCGAGGACAATGGAATAACCGTACTGGTGGATATCTTTCGCCCGGCCGGCACCGAAGACGGCTGGAGCCTTGAGGTGATCTCCCAGCAGGAAGACGTGACGACCTGGGAGGATAGCTTTGCGACCGACCAGGAGGCATGGGAAGAATTTCTGGCAACCGCCGAGCGTGACGGGATCGAATCGTTCCTCGACGATGGCGAGGCCGTCTCCACCCATTGACGGGCTCCGTGGGTGTTGGTGGTGGGGCGGACCTGGTGACAGGTTGATGGTCCACCGCCCTTATCTGCCAGCTCGCGGTCCGGCACTGCGTCTGGCGAGGCTGCCTGCCCGCAGTCGGATCTTTGATCTGCGCGGTCGCTGATGCTGCTTTTAAGCTTCGTCCGGGAAACCATTGCCGGAAAACAAAAAACCCGGCTTGCGCCGGGTTCTTTTGGTGCGGTCGAGAAGACTCGAACTTCCACGGGTTGCCCCACAGCGACCTCAACGCTGCGCGTCTACCAATTCCGCCACGACCGCATCGTGGTAGGCCGGTTTGTCGCCGGCGAGGGAGCATCTAGCAAAGGGATTTCCGCCGCGCAAGTGTGCCGTGACAGTTTTCTGAAAGATAAAATTTCTGCAGGAATTCCTGTATAGGCAAAGCCCGCATCCGCGAGCGCCGGACGACAGCGCGCGATGGCGACCGATACGAAGAGTACGACACATGACGACCCGCACCGATCTCAACCTCTCGATGCTTCCCGCAAACGGATCCGCCCCGATACGCTGGCGGATTTCCGACACGCCCGTCCCGTACGAGGAGGCGCTTGCGGTAATGGATGCCGAGGTTGCGACGATCGCCGACGGGCGCGCCGACGAACTGGTCTGGCTGCTGGAGCATCCGCCGCTCTATACGGCGGGCACCAGCGCCGATTCGAAAGACCTCATCGAGCCCGATCGTTTTCCCGTGTTTTCCACAGGGCGCGGCGGCGAGTACACCTACCACGGGCCGGGACAGCGGGTGGCCTATGTGATGCTCGACCTGAAGCGCCGGCGCCAGGACGTGCGTGCCTATGTGGCGGCGCTCGAAGAGGTCATCATCCGCACCCTCGCCTCGATGAACGTTCGCGGCGAGCGGCGTGAGGACCGGGTCGGCGTCTGGGTCCGGCGGCCGGAAAAGCCGCCGCTGCCCGATGGCACGGTGACGGAGGACAAGATCGCAGCGCTCGGCATCCGCCTGCGCCGCTGGGTGAGTTTTCATGGCCTGTCGATCAACGTCGATCCGGATCTCACGCATTTCTCCGGCATTGTGCCCTGCGGCATCTCCGCCTACGGGGTCACCAGCCTCGAGGATCTCGGCATGCTGGTGATGATGCACGACGTCGACATGCGCCTGCGCGAGGCCTTCGAGGAGGTTTTTGGCGCCACCAGTATCGATCGCGGCTGACGGCCTTTTCGCGTTGCCCGCATCAGCTGGCGAAACGCATCCGTCCCTGCCCGCCCCCAGGGTCGCGCACCGTCCCGCCGGGCGAAGAATTGTGCGGCTTGCCGAACCACCCTGTCGCGTGGTTGAACGGAGCCCCACAGGATGCTCCCCCATGACCGCCGTTCCCGCCTCGACCGACAGCTCCGTCAAGGGCATGGCCCTGATGGCCGGCTGCATGATCGTCCTGCCGATGATGGATGCCATCGCCAAATACATGGCGACCTTCGAGACCATGTCGCCCGGCCAGGTCACCTTCTACCGATTCTTCTTCCAGCTGGTGGTGCTGGCGCCTCTGTTCTTCATGACCGTCGGCAGCCTCAAAGCGGTGCGCCGGCCGTGGATGAACCTGTTGCGCGGCGCGCTGCATGCCAGCGCCAGCCTGATGTTCTTCACCGCCGTCAAATACATGCCGCTCGCCGACGTGTTCGCCATCTACTTCGTCGAGCCGTTCATGCTGACCATCATGTCGGCGCTGTTCCTCGGCGAAAAGGTCGGCTGGCGGCGCTGGCTTGCCATCCTGGTGGGCTTCGGCGGGGCGATGATCGTCATCCAGCCGAGCTTCGAGATTTTTGGCTGGATGTCGCTGCTGCCGGTCGCCTGCGCCGCCCTGTTCACGCTCTACCTGTTTCTCAACCGGGCGCTGGGGGACGTCGATTCGCCGCTCACCATGCAGATGATGTCGGGCATCGGCGGCACGGCGCTGATGGGCGTCGAGCTGGTCATCGGCGGCCAGGCCGGCATCCCTGATTTCGAGATGTCTCTGCCCGCCTCGTCGCTCGGGCTCGTGCTGCTGGTCGTCCTCGGCTCGCTGTCGGGCTATGTCCACCTGCTCGTCGTGCGCGCCTTCCGCCTCGCCTCCGTCTCGCTGCTGGCGCCCTTCCAGTATTTCGAGATCATTTCGGCGACCGTGCTCGGCTACCTGCTGTTTGCCGACTTCCCGACGCCGTCGAAATGGCTCGGCATCGTCATCATCGTCGCCTCCGGGCTGTTCATCATCTGGCGCGAACAACGCCAAAGCCGGATGACCGAAACACCGGGATGAGTGACTGACGGTCGCCAAGACTTGAGCCGTCCGCCGGGCCATGCGAGAAGGTTCGGGAATCGAAAATGAGGAGACAGACGATGGATGTCCGCGCCGCCGTTGCCGTTCAGGCTGGCAAGCCGCTCGAAGTGATGACCGTGCAGCTGGAAGGCCCGCGGGCCGGCGAGGTGCTGGTCGAGGTCAAGGCCACCGGCATCTGCCACACAGATGATTTCACGCTGTCGGGCGCCGATCCGGAGGGCCTGTTCCCGGCCATCCTCGGCCATGAGGGCGCCGGCATCGTCGTCGATGTCGGCCCCGGCGTCACCTCGGTGAAGAAGGGCGACCACGTCATCCCGCTCTACACGCCGGAATGCCGCGAATGCCCGTCCTGCCTTTCGCGCAAGACGAACCTCTGCACCGCCATCCGCTCGACGCAAGGCCAGGGCCTGATGCCCGACGGCACCTCGCGGTTTTCGATCGGCAAGGACAAGATCCACCACTACATGGGCTGCTCGACCTTCGCCAACTACACGGTGCT
>NZ_JBPFDO010000004.1:0-564839 GCF_059415005.1 Rhizobium sp. SAFR-030
CCAACAACACGAACGATACCTAAAGGCGGGTCAATTCTCGGTGGAAACGCCGGGTCAGCTCTCAGTGGAAATCAACAACGTATATCGCAAAATCGAAGATCTACTTCGAAACAACCTCAACTTTGAAGCAATTCGCGCAGAAGGCGAAAAAGGCGAATCTTATGCCCTTTCTTTGCCTCCTGAAAATCCTCTCCAGTTCTTAGCTGCCCTGCGTAAGCATATCGATGATCTGGAAAGAGAAATTTTGGGTGTCGGCCACAATGAGCCGCCGACGACTTTAACAACCGACGGTCTGACCCGCGAGGATTTTCGGCAAGCACGTAGGGATATCGACGATCTAGAGAAGGATGTAAGCGAAGGGCTCAAACACGATCCTGAAACTAGTGCCGCGGTTAAGAGCCTGATGAAGTTCGGCCTGAAAGTTGCTCTTTGGGTCGGAGAGAGAACTACTAAGTTCGTAGATGTCACCTTAGCTCTTGCTGCACCGGTCGTTGTAGTAAAGGCCACAGGACTTGCTCCAGTACTCTTCGAAGCAATCGCACATGCAACAAATTTTCTAGCGTCGATCGGAGGCTGATGTGCCGCGTAGGGATTATGCCCAAGCACAGACCCAGCACATGTCTTTTCAGAATCCAATAATTGCAAACATTTACAACCCTTTTCTCCCAATTCCGATTCCAAAGGTCACAGGTTCGAATCCTGTCGGGTGCGCCACATTGCCGGTCCTCTGATGCTGCTGATCGAGCGGCGACATATCCTTTCCCATCATAGCGCTCCTTCGTTGACTCTGGCGGCCGCTGAACCCACCTGTGCGTGATGCCGAAACACCAGAAAAATGAAGTAGAACTCCTGCGGACATGGACGCTCTCGCCGGCGGCGACGCTCGGGTCCTTCGTGCGCGCAAAGGGTATTCTTCAGGAGATACAGGCACGGCTTCCGTCGGCTTTGAAGAAGTCGATCATCCTGGAAGGCAGCGACCTGACGCTTGCGATGCCGGCGAGCGACAAGTCGGCGTTCAAGGCAGCCGAGGCCATCGTCGCAAAGGCGGTGGAGGAGGCGCCGAGCCTGCCGGTGATTCCGCGCGAGATCGAGGACATCCTGACCATCAAGACAAGCGAACGGCATCGATGGCTTGCGGACGGCCGCCTTCAAAGCGCCGGGACGCGAACCGTGCGGCTGAACGGCCGCGCCCGGCAGATCACCTTCCATGTCTACGATCCCAGAGCGGTCGAAGACCTTCTCGACCGGGGTGCGGTCGACGAATGGCGGGTCGAGGACGCCGAGGCCAAAGCGGAGAAGAGGCTGAAAGCCGCCTACCAGGCAAAGCTGACCCGGTCGCTGAAGAAGACCCGCAAGCCAAAGATAGCGAGCAAGGACACTTCGACCGAGGCTCCCACCAGGCTCAAAGGGTGGGACGAGTTCGACGTCGACGGCCTTCTTCGGTAACGGCGGCGGCTCGATGCTGGCGCATGCGCGCCGGCCCTCACCTCACTGCGTCGATGAGGCGCGCTCGCCAGCCGGCCGCTTTTGCTTTTCCCAGATGACCAGCACCAGGCTTGCGCCGACAATCAGCGCTGCACCGACGAAGACGTTGGCTGCCGGAATTTCGGCCCAGATCAGATAGCCGTAGACGAAGGCCCAGATCAGCCCCGTATATTCGACGGGTGCCAGAGCCGACGCCGGCGCGTAGCGAAAACCTTCGTAGAGCAGATACTGGCCGATCGTCGCGACCAGACCGAGGCAGATCATCAGCGCCCACCCGGTCAGGTCCGGTGTCTTCCACAGCCAGGGGAACGACACTGCGCAGGCGAGCGCAAACAGCAGGCTCGTCGCCCACATCTGCGTCAACGTCGTTTCGCTGCGGCTGACCAGCCGGATGAGGATCGTGCTCCAGGCCCAGCAGAAGCCGGCGATGACGCACATCGCTGCAGGCAAAAGGTTCGGCGAGTGGGCGGGATTGGCCGCGATCAGAACGCCCAGAAAGCCGCCGATGCAGGCAATCCACCGTCCGGCGCCGACGGTCTCCTTGAGAACCAGGATCGACAGGAACACCACCATGAGCGGCGCGGAGAAGTAGAGCGTCGTCAACTCGGCAAGACCCAGATGCTTGGCGGCATTGTAGAACAGAAGCCAGGCAACGAGCATCAGCCCGGCGCGCAGCACCACCGTGCCCCGGTAGCGGCTCTTCATGATCGACGGATGACGAAGATGCCTGGCGAGCGCACCGGTGATCAAGACGATCACCAGACTGCGCATGAAGAGCACCTGCGGCACCTCGTAATCCGCCACCAGCCATTTCACGATCGCGTCCTGAAGCGCAAAGCAGGCATAGCCGGCCGATGCCAGGGCAATCCCGAGAAGTGGCCGGCCGTCGTCAATATTCGTTTTCATCGGATGGAATGCTGAGATGCGCGTTGCGGGGAGCCACTCCTTGAACGCAACCGGCCGGGAGGGCAACCGAATTCGGTCCGACGACCGGACAGGCTCCCGTCACCTGCTCCAGCATCCTGACGCTTCGCGTGCGGCGGCCTCCGGAGGTTTCATCGGAACCAAGTCCGAACCTCCGCGGTTTCTGACCCTGTGAGATTTAGGAGATATTGATGACGACCATGACTTTGAAGGAGTTGTCGAAGCAACTCGGCAAGATCGATTTCTGCATGTTCAACACCGCCGGCGGATCGGCAACAATCAACAGCCGCCCGATGAGCAACAACGGCGACGTCGAGTATGACGGCGATTCCTGGTTCTTCTCCTACGAGGACACCCGCAAGGTGCGCGAGATCGAAAGCGAAAGCGTCGTTTCGCTGACCTTCACCGCGCCGCCGAGCCTGCTCGGCAAGCCGGGGGTCTTCATTGCCGTCGACGGAAACGCCAGCGTGATCCGCGACAAGGCGCAGTTTGAAGCACACTGGGTGAGCGACCTGGATCGCTGGTTTCCGCAGGGCATCGACACGCCCGGCATCGTTCTGATCAAGGTCTCGGCGCGCAACATCGAGTATTGGGACGGCGAGGACAACGGCCGGATCGCGCTTGGCGGCACGAGTGCCTCCGACGGAGGCGCCGTATGAGCGACAACGGCATCGACCGGGACAAGATCTGGAAGGATTTCGGCGATGCCGTCAACATGACGCCGGCCGCCCTCGACAGGTGGCTGGCAACCGACGAGAGCAAGGCGGCCGGTTGGACGCAGGATGGAGCCGATGAGACGATCGGCCATCATTCCGGCCGCCGCATCGTCGAGATCAAGCACAAGGCGAAAGCCGATCTCACCGATGACGATTATGCCCATATGCGAAAGGTGGTCGGCTACGTCCATCGCCATCTCGCACAGGGCGGCCCGAAGGAAGATCGAGAAGGATCGACCTGGCGGCACTCCCTGATGAACTGGGGCCATGATCCGCTGAAGGATTGACGCCATCGCCTGGGCCACCCGGGTGGCTGGCCCTCGCAGCCGCATATGCGCCGTGCAAGTGCGCCCGACCGCAGCAATATCGACCGCATGTCGCACTGAAAGAATGCAACAAGGAGCTTCCGGATCAGCAATGCCAGGATCGTTTACCAGTGTCTTCCTCGTCGCCTTCGACCTCGACGAACGCCAACAGGCCATCCGTGCCTTCGATCCACGGCAGGTCGATACGGAAGCGGCAGCCATCGACGAGGCGAAGGCGCTCGCGCAGGACCATGCCGGGGTTCTGGTCTGGAAGCGGCAGGGCGACCCGGTGGTCGGCGAGGAAGGCGATCCCGAGATTGTCTTCAGGACGGGCACGACCGGCGACTTCAACTGACGGCGCGGCAGTGAGCCGCTAAGGGCTGGCAGATCGACGGCTGGCAGGTCGCGCGACCTCAGCTGTTGCCCACCTCAGGCGTAGAGACATTCCTCGCAGATCCCGCAACAGTCTTCATCGAACTGGTTGGAATCCTTGCGCTTTCCGCAGCAGGCGCAGATGCGCGTCTCGGTGCCGCGTGACGGCGTCGGGGGAATGATCTCGATCTCGGCTTCTGTCTGCTCGACGAGGGAAATGTCTGCCATGGCGCACCCCGTATGTGGTCTCCGCCAGAAGTTAGGAGCGAGGCCCCGGTGTTTCCAGTGGCAGAGGGCAGATCGACCCATTTGCTTTCAACGCAAACCGTACAGAAGTCCGATCGGCGCATCGACGGCGGACCGCTCGGTTCGAGGCCACTTGCAATAGGCTCGGTGCGGGGCCACTTCTGGCACCGGCCACAAAACGGCCCCGGCGCGGCGCCGCGCACCGCTTCCAAGTTTCAGTGCAGCAGCAAGCAGGCATATTTCATGTTCCATCTGATCTTCGGGCTTCCCTGGCTGGTCGTCCTTCTGCGTTTCATCCAGCCGCTGCCCTGGCTGTGGTCCGTCAAGCTTCTGGTCGCTGGCCTCCTCCTCGTCGCATCCCAGTATCACCTGTTCAACAAGCTCTCCTCCGGCTCGGTCTTCTCACCGGAGTTTCCAAGACCGCTGGTCATCGGCTTCAACCTGCTGATGGCCACGCTCATCCTGCTGGCGGTATTCCAGATCGCGCTCGATGTGGTGTCCGTCGTTGTCACGCCGATCCTCGGACATTTCCCGGCCGTGCCGCCGGAACTGCGCTATGCCATGGGCGCCGTCGCCCTCGGTCTTTCCGCGTACGGTGTTGCCCAGGCGGTACGCGTTCCGCCGGTGAAGAACATCGAGGTCGCGATCCGCAACCTGCCGCCAGCCTTCGAAGGCTACCGCCTGCTGCAACTGACGGACCTGCATATCAGCCGGCTGTTTCCGGCCTCTTGGACGCGTGAGCTCGTCCAGCGGTCGAATGCGCTGGGGGTCGACCTGATGGTCGTGACCGGCGATTTCATCGACGGCAGCCTGCAGGACCGGCGCGCCGACGTGGCGCCGCTGGCCGGGTTGCGGGCTCCGGATGGGATCCTGGCAATCCCCGGCAACCACGAATACTATTTCGATTATCAGACCTGGATGCAGCATGACGCGAGCCTCGGCATGCGGATGCTGCTGAACGACCACGCCGTGATCCAGCGCGGCGGGGATAAACTGGTGGTCGCCGGCGTCACCGATCTTGCGGCACTGGGCGGCCCCTCGCCGGCACCGGATCTTGCAGCCGCCCTCGAAGGTGCACCACAGGATGCGCCGGTCATACTGCTCGAACACCAGCCGAGGCTCGCACCTCGGTCGGCCGAGGCCGGCGTCGCGCTGCAGCTGTCGGGCCATACGCATGGCGGCATGGTCGTCGGTCTCGACCGTCTGGTCGCCCGCGCCAACAACGGCTTCGTCTCCGGCCGCTACGAGGTCGGTGGCATGACGCTCTACGTCAATAACGGCACGGCGCTGTGGCCGGGCTTTGCGCTGCGGCTGGGCCGGCCGTCGGAACTGACCGTCATAACCCTGCGCAAGGGGTAACGGTTCTTGCGGCAGGAAGAACGACAAACGGCGGCGGGATGGATGTCCCGCCGCCGTTGTTGTGTGTGGACATCGCTCAGGCGACGTCGGGCAGTTCGCCGATCATCTTGTCGAGCGTGATCGGATAGTGCCGCACGCGGATGCCCGTCGCATTGTAGATGGCGTTGGCGATCGCGGCCGAGACGCCGCAAAGGCCGAGCTCGCCGATGCCCTTGGCCTTCATCGGCGACGAATAGGGATCGGTCTCGTCGAGGAAGATCACTTCCTGGTGCGGGATGTCGGCGTGCACCGGCACCTCGTAGCCCGCCAGATCATGGTTGACGAAGAAGCCGCGGCGGGTATCGACCGCCAGTTCCTCCGACAGCGCGCCACCGGCGCCCATGGTCATCGCGCCGATCACCTGGCTGCGGGCGGTGATGGGGTTGAGGATACGACCGGCCGCGCAGACTGCCAGCATGCGCCGGATCCGGCTTTCGCCTGTCGCAACGTCGACGCCGACCTCGACGAAATGGGCGCCGAAGGTCGATTGCTGGTGGGTCTTCGAAAGATCGCCCCACTCCACCTTGTCCTCGCCGGTCAGCCCTTCGGGACCGGCAGCTTCGGAAAGCGGCACCGACCGATTGCCGGAGCGCACCATGCCGTTCTCGAAGGTGACATCCTCCGAATTGAAGCCGAGCTTCTGTGCCACCGCTTCGCGCAGCTTGACGCAGGCCGCATAGACGCCGCTCGTCGAGCAGTTGGCGCCGAACTGGCCGCCTGAACCGGCAGACACCGGAAAGCGCGAATCGCCGAGATGCACGCCGACCTTGTCGACCGTCAGGCCCATCATCTCAGCCGCCGTCTGGGCGATGATCGTGTAGCTGCCGGTGCCGATATCGGTCATGTCGGTCTCCACCGTTACCACGCCGTCCTGGCCAAGCCGGACACGGGCACCGGAGGGCAGCAGCAGGTTGTTGCGGAAGGCGGCCGCCACGCCGGTGCCGATCAGCCAGTTGCCCTCGCGACGGGCACCGGGCGTGGTGCGCCCGCTCCAGCCGAAGCGCTCGGCCCCAAGCTTCAGGCAGCCGATCAGATCCCGGTGCGAGAACGGACGCTCCGGGTTTTCCGGATCCACCTGCGTGTCGTTGAGGATGCGGAACCCGATCGGATCGAGGCCGAGCTTTTCGGCCATCTCGTCGATGGCGATTTCCAGCGCCATCAGGCCCGGCGCTTCGCCGGGCGCCCGCATCGCATTGCCTTCCGGCAGGTCGAGCGTCGCAAGCCGCATGGCGGTCATCCGGTTCTCTCCGCCGTAGAGCAGACGCGTCTGCATGACGGCGGTTTCCGGTCCGCCGCCCGGCAGGTCGCCGGACCAGCTTTCGTGGGCAATCGCGGTGATCTTGCCGTCACGTCCCGCACCGATGCGGATGCGCTGGATAGTTGCCGGACGGTGGGTGGTGTTGTTCATGATCAGCGGCCGCGGCAGCGCCACCTTGACCGGACGACCGACTTCCTTGGCACCGAGCGCGGCAAGCACCGCATCGGCGCGCAGGAACAGCTTGCCGCCAAAACCGCCGCCGATGAACGGCGACATCAGGTGGATCTTCTCCTTGTCGATGCCGAGCGTCGTGGCAAGGTCGCCCCGCCACCAGTCGATCATCTGGCTGGATGTCCAGAGCGTCAGCTCGTCGCCGTTCCAGGCGGCGATCGACGCATGCGGCTCCATCATCGCATGGCTCTGGTCGGGCGTCGTGTAGGCTTCGTCGAGGGTGACTTCAGCCGAGGCGAACGCCCCGGCGAAATCGCCATGGCTGGAATCCGGCTCGCTGTCTTCCGACGGCTTGACGGCATCGCCCTTGGCCGCTTCGAGATCGAAGACGCCCTTCTCTTCGGCATAGGTCACCTTGATCAGTGCGGTGGCGGCACGCGCCTGCTCGAAGCTTTCCGCCACCACCACGGCGATCGCCTGGTGGTAATGCTGGACGACATCGCCGCCAAACAGGTTGGCGGTGTTGAACTTGCCCTTTTCGCGCTTTCCGGCATCGAGCGTCGTGACGACGGCCAACACGCCATCGGCAGCCTTCGCCGCCGACGTGTCCATGGCGGTGATGCGGCCCTTGGCAATCGCCGCTCCCAGCGGATAGCCATAGGCGTAGCGCATGTTCGGATCGTGCCATTCATAGGCGTACATCGCCCGGCCGCTGGTCTTCAATTGCCCGTCGATGCGCGGGATCGGCTGGCCGACAACCTTCAGGCGGTCGATCGGGTTGGTGGTCGCTGGTGTATCGAACTGCATGGATCAACCCTTTGCTTCGGCAAGCACGGCGCCGAGCGTGCGCTCGACCAGCGTGACCTTGAAGGAGTTCTGCTCGGTCGGGCGGGCGCCCGACAGAAGCGCCTGGGCGCTTGGCCGCGCACCGCTCTTCAGCTGCGCGTCGGCGTCTTCGACACGCCACGGCTTGTGGGCGACGCCGCCGACGGCCACACGGCCCGTGCCGTCCGGCTGGATGACCGCCGCCACCGAGATCAGCGCGAACGCGTAGGATGCCCGGTCGCGAACCTTGCGATAGATCTGCTTGCCACCGATCGGCGGCGGCAGGACGACCGCAGTGATGAACTCACCCTGTTCGAGCGCCGTCTCGATATGCGGCGTCTCGCCCGGCAGGCGATGGAAATCGGCGATCGGGATCGAGCGCGTGGTGCCGTCGGCCTTCGTCGTCTCGACCACGGCATCGAGCGCCCGCATGGCGATCGCCATGTCGCTCGGATGGGTGGCGATGCAGGCATCACTGACACCGATGACGGCGTGCTGGCGGCTATAGCCGCCGATGGCGGAACAGCCGCTTCCCGGCGTCCGCTTGTTGCACGGCTGGTTGGTGTCGTAGAAGTAGGGACAGCGCGTCCGCTGCAGCAGGTTGCCGGCGGTCGTCGCCTTGTTGCGAAGCTGGCCGGAGGCGCCAGCCAGCAGCGCCCGCGACAGCAGTCCGTAGTCGCGGCGCACCCGCTGGTCGGCGGCAAGCTCGGTGTTGCGCACCAGCGCCCCGACCCGCAGCCCGCCGTCCGGCGTCGCCTCGATCGTGTCCAGCCCCAGGCCGTTGACGTCGATCAGATGCGTCGGCGTTTCGATCTCCAGCTTCATCAGGTCGAGCAGGTTGGTGCCGCCGGCGATGAACTTGGCCTGCGGATTGGCAGCAGCGGATTTCGCAGCCGCTTCGACGGAGGCGGCGCGTTCGAAGGTAAAGGCTCTCATGCTTTGCCTCCCGCAACTTCGACGATCGCATCGACGATGTTGGAGTACGCCCCGCATCGACAGATGTTGCCGCTCATCCGTTCGCGGATCTCGGTCGGCGTCATCTGCGCGGCGGCATTGAGGTCGCCGGTGACGTGGCTCGGGATGTTCGCCTTGATCTCCTCGATCACGGCGATGGAGGAACAGATCTGGCCCGGCGTGCAGTAGCCGCACTGGAAGCCGTCATGCTTGACGAAGGCGGCCTGCATCGGGTGCAGGTTGCCCGGTTCGCCAAGGCCTTCGATCGTGGTGATCTCGTCGCCCTCGTGCATCAGCGCCAGCGACAGACAGGAATTGATCCGCCGTCCGTCGACCATCACCGTGCAGGCGCCGCACTGGCCATGATCGCAGCCCTTCTTGGTGCCGGTCAGGTGCAGATGCTCGCGCAGCGCATCGAGAAGCGTGGTGCGGTTGTCTATATCGATGCTTCGGCTTTCGCCGTTGACGGTAAAGGATAACTTGCTGGTCAAGGCCATGTCTGTTCCTGCGGACTGAGCTGCCGCGAGGCTTGGCGCGGCTCCGGTGACCGCGACGGTCGCGGCCGAAGAGATAAGTAACCCTCGCCGGGAGATTTCAAGCTCGAACGGGCTTTGCATGTCTGGTCCACTTCTTTCTGGAAGGATCGGCGGCGCAAAGTGGTTCGCGCGCTCCAATCCATGAAGTAGAACAGCAATGCCCGAAGGGCAGACCGGCAAGCATACAATCAGGCATCGCAGAGCCGGCGGGAACCTGTCAAGCACGGCATCGGACGATGATGTCAGGCCTAGACAGGCCATGCTCGGGAAGCCCTGTCCTAGAAGGCTTTCGTGGCTTAAAAACGCAATATGGCGGCTGCCTCAGCCGGCATATTCTGCGTCGCTAACCTGCTCCATCCAGTCGACGACCTTGCCGTTCACATGCTCGTGAGTGGCGATGTGGGTCATGGCCGTGGTTGGCGATGCGCCATGCCAGTGCTTCTCGCCGGGCTCGAACCACACCACGTCACCGGGATTGATCTCCTCGATGGGACCGCCGTGGCGCTGCACCAGCCCCTTGCCTGCCGTGACGATCAGCGTCTGGCCGAGCGGATGCGTGTGCCAGGCGGTGCGGGCGCCGGGCTCGAAGGTGACGGTGGAGGCCGCCGCACGACGTGCATCATTGGCGGCAAACAGCGGATCGACACGCACGGTGCCGGTGAACCAGTCGGAGGGGCCCTTGGCCGAGGGCTGCGAACCGTTGCGGGTGATGTCCATGAGAATTTCCTTTCATCGGCAGAAACATGACGGCGGCCGCCCTTCAGACGACCGGCACGCGTGGCCTGGGGAGGAGATAACGCGCGACGCGCGGAATGTGAGGTGGCAAGGCCAAGATTACCGACGTGGCGCGTCATGCCTCAGGGAAGAGCGTTCAGCCGGGCTTCGGCAAGATCCACCTCCCGAACCAGCTTGCGCGACACCTCGTCGGAAATCCGCCGCGCGCGGCCGAGCGCAAAGACCGTGTCACGCTCCGCCTTCACCGCTGCCAGCCGCATACGGCGCTCCACCGCTTCGACGGCGCGCACCTGCTCGGCATTCTCCGTGCTGCCGGACCGTCCCTCGATGCGGCGGCGATAGAGTTCCATCAGCCGCGCAGCGGCATCGGCATAGATGTCCACGTCGCTGCGTCCCTCGCCCAGTTCGTGTTGCAGCTTCTCGATTGCCTGGATGGCGGCCTGTGCGGCGGCGATCCGGGCATTGTCCTCCTCGCGCTCGTGATGCGGCTCGGCCGGCAGTTCGAGGTCCTTCAGCAGTGGCGGCAGGGCGAGGCTCGCGGCGATCAGCGACAGGACGATGACGCCGGCTGCCAGCAGGATCGCCAGGTCGCGGGCCGGGAACGGCGAGCCGTCGTCCAGCAGCAGCGGCAGCGTCAGCACACCGGCAAGCGTGATCGCACCGCGCACGCCGGCGGCCGAGGTTGCGGCGATCAGCCGCCAGTGCGGCCGGGTGCGTGGCGTGCCGCGCCAGACGGCGCGCAGCAGGGTGAAGCGCAGCGACACCCAGACCCAGATGAAACGCAGCACGCCGAGCGCCACGGTGATGGCGACGATGTAGACGATGAGCCAGATCGGCTGGTGGTGGCCCGTCTCCTGGACCACGCGTGCGGCACCGGTGATGATGCGCGGCAACTGCTCGCCGAGCAGCACGAAGATGATGCCGTTCAGCGCGAACTGCAGCGTGTCCCATACGGCACTGCGGCGCACGCGGGTCGCACCGAGCGCGTGTCCGCGCTGTTCGGCGTAGCTCATGGTGATGCCGGCCGCTACCGCTGCAAGAATGCCCGAACAGTCCAGATGCTCGGCCACCAGATAGGCGCCGAACGGGATCAGCAGGCTGATCAGGATCTGCGACCCCGTCTCCTCGCCGAGCTTGCGCGACACGTATTCCTTGGCGATGACGGTGCACCAGGTGACGCCGGCACCAATGGCGATGCCGCCGAATGCCACCCACAGGAAGGTGCCGAGCGCCGAGGTGAGCGAGAAGGATCCGGTGAGCGCAGCGGCGACGGCAAAGCGCATGCAGACGAGGCCAGACGCATCGTTGAGAAGCGATTCACCTTCCAGGATATGCATCAGCCGACGCGGGATCGGCACCCGGGTGGCGATCGCCGAGACGGCGATGGGATCGGTCGGCGAAATGATCGCCGCCAGCGCGAAGGCGACGGTCAGCGGCATTGCCGGGATCATCCAGTTGATGAAGAAACCCATGCCGATGACGGTGAACACCACCAGACCCAGCGACAGCTCGAGGATCGTCGCCCTGTCGCGGAACAGGCCTTCCTTCGGAATGCGCCAGCCATCGAGAAACAGCAGCGGCGGCAGAAACAGCAGGAAGAAGATGTCCGGATCGAGCTCGACGCCCGACCCCGTGATGCCGGCAATTGCCGCGCCGAGCACGATCTGCACGAGCGGCACCGGGATCGCGATGGGGGAAAGCCGCGTCAGCGTTCCGCTGACGACCACCGCAAGCAGCAGGACCAGAGCAATGGTGATGCTCTCCATGTTCTCCCCTCGCCCGGCTCGATGTCTGGAAGGGCAAGGATACTGCCCTCAGGCGCTAACCTAGGGGCAGCCTCTTGAGCGTCAAGCCAAACCGAGCGCTCGGCGACGGCGAGCGTCGCAGCCGTCCCGGGCCGCGCCGCCATCGCACCGCCTGTTTGTTCCCCGCCCGGCTCTCGCCCGGCTGTCGGCGGCAGCGTTACTGCAACAGCTGCAGGATATTCTGGTTGGCGGCATTGGCGATCGACAAGGCCTGAACACCCAGCTGCTGCTGCGTCTGCAGCGCCTTCAGCCGCGTCGAGGCTTCGTTCATGTCGGAATCCACCAGCTTGCCGATGCCGCGCTCCAGACTGTCCGTCAGCCGCTCGGCGAAGTCGCTCTGCATGCCGATCCGGCTCTGCAGCGAGCCGAGCAGAGCCGCACCGTCGATGGCGCGTTCCGACACCACGTCGACATAGTTGATGTAGGTCTCGATCAGCTGCGGGTTGGCGACAATGTCGATGTCGAGGAAGTTGAGGGTGGGGATCGGCTCGATGTTCACCGAGATGCCGGTGAAACCGATATAGGTGCCGGATCCGGATTTGCGGTCGGCATTGACGTCGGTTTCCATCATGATCGTGCTGCCGGAGGTGGCGTCGATGTTGACGTCGGGCCAGTCGGTGGACAGCAGCGCGCGCAGCAGCGTCTCCATCTCGCCGGACGTGTCGATGCCGCCATCCGTCTTGCCGAGCGTCGTGTTCACGAAGTCGCTGTTGAACGTGTAGGCCTGGGTCGGGCTATTGTTGACGCCGAAATTGAAGCTGACCTCGACGCCGTCGAAGATCCGGAAGGGCGTGAAATTGAGCGCTATCTCCTGGCCGCGCTGCGAGAAATCCGAGGAATTGCCGAGGCCGCCCGAGCTGACGGTGCTGGTCATGTTGGTCACACCGACGAAGGACCCGTCGAGACCGGAGTTCTGCTGCGTCCAGATGCCGATCCGGTCGATGATCGGATCGTTCCGGTAGTCGCGGTAGGTGGTCGCGCGGGCGCCCGATCCGCTCGAACCGAGAATGCTGTTCAGCACCTGAGCGTAATCGGTATAGGTGCTGATGACACCGTTTGCACCGACGCCGAGCACAGTATCCACCAGCGCGCGGTCGATCACGATACCCGTTGTCTTGCCAGGATTTTGCGCGCCCGGCAGGCCGTCCGCGGGATTGTCGGCGTCCACCGTGATGTCGAAGGCGATCGTCTCGCCGGCGTTGAACGACAAGGGGCCGCTGAAGTTGAAGTCGAACGACGCATACGTCGCTGCCCGCAGGTTCGAGGTGCTGCGGACCAGGTGGTTGTTGCCGTTGTTGTATTCCGTGCGGATGCCGCCCAGCGTCTTCGGATCACGCGGATCCGCCTGCAGCATGCCGCCGCCGGTCGAATTGAACAGCGCAAGCTTCGACAACTGCACGTCCATCCTGTCCAGCGAGACACCGGACTGCTGCCGGGTGAACGACGCCACCAGCGAGGTCTTTGCCTGGGTGTCGTCGTAGATGTCGGGAAATTCGGTGCTCAGCCAGTTCTGCCCGGCAAAGCTTGCCGAACTTGCGATGGCCGAAACCTGGTCCTTCAACTGGTCCAGTTCCTTCTGGATCTTCGATCGGTCGACGCCGGGCTCGGCCGATGCCACGAGCTTCGCCTTGAAGTCCGCAAGAATGTCGATGGTCGCACTCATGCCCTCGTAGGCGACGGCGACCGTCGCATCGGCAAGGTTGAGCGCGTCTCCGACGGCCGAGATGGCCTTGTGATCGGAGCGCATCGTCGTCGCGATGGACCAGTAGGCAGCATTGTCCGCAGCGTCGGCAATACGGTAGCCGCTGGCGACCTGCGCCTGTGTCTGATCGGCGGAACGCGTAATGCTGCGCAGCGTGCTGAGCGCAGAAATTGCGCCAGCGTTCGTGAGAAGACTGGTCATGGCCATGTCCAAGATGTCGGGGGTGAAGCGCTTTTCATAAGCGAAAACAACGCGACTATTTGGATCAGACTTGGTTAACACAGTCCTAACGCGGATATGGAATTTTAGGAAAATAAGATAGACGTGCGGTCACTTTGTCTGATCCGGCTCGCAGACCGGAGCGTAGCGAGTGCGACAGACAATCGTGAACCGAATGCCGAAGCACCTACCGAAGAGCCAGTTGCCGACGAAAACCTGTCACTGTTGCGGACGGCCATTTGCCTGGCGCCGCAAATGGAAGCGCGACTGGCAGGCGGTGAAATTCTGCTCGGACCGCTGTCGCGTCAAGGGCGAGCATTCGAAGGAGCTCCGATGACCGAACCGCGCATCGCCATCATCGGAGCCGGCATTGCCGGTCTGTCGGCCGCCGATCGACTGCTCGGCATCGCCGCTGTCACGGTGATCGAGAAAAGCCGCGGCGTCGGCGGACGCATGGCCACCCGGCGCAGCGACGGCGCTGCCTTCGATCACGGCGCCCAGTATTTCACCATCCGCGACGCGCGTTTCCATGCCGCCATGCATCCCCTGCTCGATGCCGGGGTCATCGAGGCGTGGAACGTGCCGCTGTCGAGCATCGACGAAACGGGTATGGTGGCGCAGTTGGCCGACCGCGCGCCGCGTTTCGTCGGTGTTCCGACGATGACGGCGATTGCCAAGGCGATGACACAGAGCCTCGACCTGCGCCTCGGCGTGCGTGTGCTGTCGCTTACGGGTGATCCGGGCCGCTGGCATCTGGAGACCGATAGCGGACGACTGGGGCCATTCGACTGGGTGGTGTCGGCGGCTCCCGCCCCACAAACGTTCGACCTGTTGCCGCTCGCGGACACCGACCGCGAGGCAGTCGCCGGCGTGCGGATGAACGGCTGCTTCACGCTGATGATCCGGCTCGGCACGGAGGCCGTCCCCGTACCGGCAGCCAGCCGGGTGGATCATCCGGTGATCTCGTGGATCGCCGCAAACAACACGAAGCCCGGCCGCGACCCGGAAACTTGCCTCGTCGTGCACGCCGACAACCGCTGGTCTGAAGATCATCTGCAAGATCCACCGGAGATCGTCAAACAGCTGATTTTCTCCAGCTTTCGGCAGCTTTTTCCGCAACTGAATCCCGACAAGGCGGTTTCCCTCGAGCTTCACCGCTGGCGCTTTGCCAATGTTGCAGAGCCGCTCGGCCGTCCGTTCCTGATCGACACCGACCGCCGCATCGCTGCCTGTGGCGACTGGTGTATCGGCAACCGGGTCGAGGCGGCGTTCCTGAGCGGCTTGGAACTGGGCGAGCGTCTGCGCACAGACATCTCGAGCGAGAGACGATGACCACCAGTACGCGTACCCTGACCCAGACCCTTACCTACGCAGGCACAATTCCGTTTGCCCTGTTTCTGCTGCCGGACCTGCCGGTGGTCGGCGACGAAACGATGCCGCTGTTTGCCGCCTACGGGGCGATCATCGCCACCTTCATGGCCGGCACGCTGTGGGGCATGGTCCAGCGCGACACGGAGCCCGACGCGAAGCTGCTGGTGATGAGCAATTTCGTGGCGCTCGCTTGCTGTGCCTGCCTCGCCTTTCCGGCCGGCCGGGTGACGCTCATCGTCGAGCTCGTGCTGTTCCTGGCGCTTCTGGCGATGGAAGGCAGTCGGGCTCCGCTACACGCGGAAAAGCCGTGGTACTGGCGGATGCGCATGCGCGTCACGGCGATCGTCTGCGTGTTCTTCCTGACGCGGATCGTCATAGGCTGACCTTCACCAGACGATGGGTGTTCCATCATAGGCGAAGAAGCAGCCACTGTCCGAGGGGCTGAGGCCGTCGAGTACGCCGAGCATCTGCCGGGCACTCTCCGGCGGACTGGTACGCGGGTGACTGCCGGCATATGCCTCTGACAGGGAGGTTGCGACGGTGCCGGGATGCAGCGGCACAAGGATGGCAAGCGGATGCGTCCGGGCAAGCTCGATCGAGGCGGTCCGGACGATCTGGTTGAGGGCAGCCTTCGAGGCTCGGTAGGAGATCCATCCGCCCAGCCGGTTGTCGCCGATCGAACCGACGCGCGCCGACAGAAACGCCATCAGCGCCCGCTCCCGCCGCGCCAGCATCGGCGCGAAGTGCTTGATCACCAGCGCCGGTCCGACCGCGTTGAGCGCGAATTGCTTCATCATCGCCTCGCCACTCACCTGCTTCAGCGATTTTTCCGGCCCTACGCCGTCGATCGTCAACCCGCCGGTGGCGCAGAGGATCAGATGAAACTCGCCCGAAAGCCTGTCGGCGGCGGCAGCGACGCTGGTGTCTGAGGTGATGTCCAGCCCGTCCCTGCGGCGCGACAAGCCAACCACCTCTGCACAATTTCCGTCCTCCTCCAGCACCGAAACCAGTACTTGGCCTATGCCGCCGCTCGCGCCAATCACCAGCGCCCGATATCCGGCAGGCAGCGAAGTGAGGATAGGATCGGTCATGGCAGGCTCCTTCCTGTGCTTTGTGCTCTAGGCTTCCGGTCTGGTCAGACGCGCTCGCCGGCATCGAGCCGCTTGAGGAAACCCTGCGCCGAGGCGCGGTACTCGTGGCGCTTCTGGTCACTCATCCGCTGCCACGTGGCATAGGGCTGCGCCAGGCGACGGTTACCCGACAGAGCCGCGCCGTTGCGATCAAGGAAATCCCAGTAGAGTGCGTTGAACGGGCAGGCATCCTCGCCGGTCTTCTTGCGCACGTCGTAGCGGCACGTCTCGCAGTAGTCGGACATTTTCGAGATGTAGTTGCCGCTTGCGGCATACGGCTTGGATCCGAGGAGCCCGCCATCGGCAAACTGGCTCATGCCGATGACGTTCGGTGCCTCGACCCACTCGTAGGCATCGGCATAGACCTCCAGGTACCATTCATGCACCGCATACGGATCGACGCCGGCGAGCAGCGCGAAGTTGCCGGTCACCATCAGTCGCTGGATGTGATGCGCATAGGCATGCTCGATCGTCTCGCCGATCACGGTCGCCAGACAGCGCATGTCCGTCTCGCCGGTCCAGTAGAAGCCGGGCAAGCCACGCGTGTTGCCGAAGAAATTGCTCTCCACATAACCCGGCATCTTCAGCCAGTAGACGCCGCGCACATATTCGCGCCAGCCGATGATCTGCCGGATGAAGCCTTCGACGGCGGCGATCGGCGCGCGGCCCTCAAGATATTCGCGCTCCGCCGCCCGGCAGACGGCCAGCGGATCGAGAAAGCCGATATTGATGTAGAACGACAGGAGCGCGTGGTTGAGGAACGGATCGGCAGCCAGCATGGCGTCCTGCGTCTCGCCGAAATGCGGCAGGTAGTCTGCGATGAAGGCATCCTGCACTTCCTCCGCCTGCGCCCGCGTGACGGCAAAGCCGAAGCGGTCGAGCCGGCCGATATGCCCTTCGAACCGTTCCGCGACGAGCGCGATGACCTCGCGGCTGATGGCGTCGGGCGGGAACCGCTTTCGCTGCGGGCGGAAAAGATCCGGCCGTGCCGGATTGCGGTTCTCGCTGTCGAAATTCCAGCGTCCACCGATCGGCGCGTCGCCTTCCATCAGCAGACCGGTGCGCCTGCGCATCTCGCGGTAGAAGAACTCCATGGTGAAATCGCGCCGGCCGGCCGCCCATTGCCGGAACGTCGCGTGCGAACAGAGGAAACGGCTGTCGGGGCGGATCTCGACCGGGCAGCGCAATTCCGCCTGCCAGTGCTTCATGTCGTCGAGGACCCGCCATTCGCCGGGCTCTGTCACGACGATCGTTTGCGGTGCCACATCCGCGACCGCGCGCAGAACTTCGGCGCCGAACGAACCGGCGTTGTCTCCGTCGTCGAGCCGCGTGTAGCGGACGCGAAAGCCCTTCTCCCGGAGCTCCTCGGCGAAGTGACGCATGGCCGAGAAGATGAAGGCGATCTTCTGCTTGTGGTGGCGCACATAGGTGGCTTCCGCCATCACCTCGCACATCAGCACGACATCCTGCGCCGGATCGGCGTCGGCAAGGCTGCTGATGCCGGTGGACAGCTGGTCGCCGAGGATCAGGATGAGGTGACGGATGGGGGTCATGGCGCTGCCGATTGATGCGAAACGAGGTTTGCCCGTTTCCTACGGCGGATGGCGCGCGGTGGATTACAAGATCGCGTCAGCGATAGCGGATGCCGGTCTCTTCATATGCCTTCATTGCAGTGTTCGCCGACGCGCAGAAGGCAGTCGGATCGCTGCGCAACTGCTGCGTATGGGTGGCCACGCGCGCCGCAGCTTCTTCGCGCCGCTGGTATTCCAGCCAGCCCATGGTGTCGGCGGCGCTGTCCAGGCCGAGCTTCAGCTTGGCCGGATCGAGATGCAGATCCGCACAGTTGTCGTTGGCAACGAGCAGCAGCGAATAGGCGGCGAAATCGGCCAGGGCTGCCTCCGGGGTCTGCTGGGCGATGGATGGCGTGGCGATACCCGCCAGAAATAGAAGCGCGAGTATTCGCCGCATGGTCATGTCTCCGCTGACTACGACCCCGGTTGTAGGCAGAGAGAGGTTCAGATTGGATGAACGGGATCGGCTGTCCACAGGCAAGCTACGGTGCCGGACCGGGAGGGTCGGCCCGAACGCGGGGCGGACGGGTGGGCAACTGGATCAGCGATCAGCGTCCTGAGCGACGCAGCGGCAGGATCGTCGCGCCGTTGCCCTCCGCCTGCCGAAGAGGCTCGACGGTCGGCGGACGGGTGCGGCCGATCGGGAAGCGGACGATGCCCTCACCTTCGGGCAATTCGTCCGGCCGGCGGTTCAACAGCTCGTAGAGTTCCGGAACCAGGCCATCGCCGTTGTGCTGCGCCAGCTTGTGCAGTCCGATCAGCAGCGAAGGATCGCGTCTATCGTCATCCATTGATACCGGCCCTCCGGTCGCTCATCGTCTGCAGTGCCCGCTCAAGGCTGGATTTCGACCCGTTGCGCAAGGGAATGAACGTCTTGCCGAACTTCTTGCAACCTGTCTTCACGCGCAGACACGCATCATGGCTGATACAGTCGATGGGGCAGAAGACGCAGTCGACGGACGGCAAAACCGTATCGATGCGCGATACCGCCTCGCGCAGGCCGCCATCGTGGTGGATGAGCTCGGCGCCGAAATTGCTGGCGATCTGCCGCAGATGGGCCACCTGGCAATCGCGCCCGCCGACATAGAGGAAGCTCTTGACGCTGACGGCCTCGGCCACCTTCGTTACAGGCTGTGCAGCCGTACGCTGCCGGCTGTCGGCCTTGCGCTTGTCCTTCTTTGCCACGGCTCGTCATCCCTTTGTCCGAGTCATGCCCCCTCGGGAGCGGTCGGGAGGAACATAGATAACATGACAAAAGGAGTAAAGTTAAAACTTGATTGCGATACTCATATTAAATTCGGTCGCTTAATGGGCTGGATCTCAAGCACTGAAACCTCATTTTGCGACCTGGCTCTGCCCCCAGCACCTACTCCGTCGGACCGACCGAAATAAGCTTGATGCCGATGAGGTTGTGATAGTCGTCGGAGACGATCTCGCCATAGCCGATCACCTGGCCGTTGATCTGCAACTCCACCGCTTCCCCGAACTTGCGGTCGAGCAGGAAGCAGTGCCCCTGCTGTGCCGCCATCAGTTCCGAGATGGAGATCTTCGTGCGGCCGAGCACCGCCTGCACGTCGACAGGGATATCCTGAAGCGTGCCGGGCCTTGCATGCTGGCGCGGCGGCTCCGTGACCAGCCGGCTGGCAAGGGCATCCTCGCCCTGGCGAAGCTCGCGGATCGGCGCGGCGTCCAGAACAGGCGCCGGCTCGATGAGGTCCGCCGGCTCCAGAAGCGGCGCCGCAAACGGCTCTCCGGGCTGCGCCTGCGGCAGCAGCACCGCCGTGTCGCCTTCGCCGTCGATCATCGGGAAACTGTCGTCATGCCCGTTCATGGGTCCACCTCGTCGTGCAGTTGACAATACTGAGGTAATAGGACCGTTTGGGCAGCCGGGGGATGTTCGTTGTCGGTTAGTATTAACGCTGCGTTAAGATCCACAATCGCGGGCTTCACCAGCGCCGCCGCTGGCAAATTCCGGCACACGGACGGCCAACCCGTCCCTCGCCGCGCAGGCCGCAGCGCCCTCCGATCGCGTCAGTTGTCGTGCCGACGCGTGATTCGGCCCTCGATCACCGGCCCGCAGGCACCACGCAGGCGCTTCAGCGTGGTGAGCGGAAACGTGATGCGCGCCAGGGCGGCGATGAAATCCGGCTTCTCCCGCTGCGCGAACGCCACGACCATGTCGCCCTTCACCTCGTTGCGCTTGGCGCAGGTGATGAAGATCTCGCGGTCGCCGAGGCAGAGGTAAAAATGATCGGACAGGTAGTCGAGCATGCTCGACTGGATGATGGCGCCGGTGTCTGACAGCCCGACGATACGGACCTGCATGACCGAGAAGGTTTTGACCCCCGCCACCGAATAGACCGCGCGCGCGACGAGATTGACCTTGCGGAACGGCGCTTCCTGCCGATCGATACCGGCATAATACTGCGACAGATAGTTGCGAGGCTTCTGCGTCGACGTCATCTAAGCTACTCGAGATATAAGGAATTTACCAATTGTTAAGCATATAGCCCGACCCCTGGAGGGCGGCAATACTTCAAATTGTACGTAGTCGGCTGACCGGGTGGCGCAGAAGAAAGGCGCATGCCGGCGTGTGCCGCAGGCGTTTTTTACCGATTGATAAATATTCGGCGCGTGTTACGCTCTGTCAGTTGCATCAAGAATTCCGTCCAAAAGGGGAAGCAACATGCACCGGCTGGAAAGCGGTATCGCAGGCGCGCGGCTGACGCCCGCAGACTACGCAGAGAATTTCGCCGACCTTCATCCGCGCTTCGACAGACACGAGGCTCTCGTTGCTGCCGATCGCTGCTATTTCTGCCATGACGCACCATGCATGGCGGCATGTCCGACGGCGATAGACATCCCGATGTTCATCCGACAGATCACCACGGGCAATCCGCTCGGCTCGGCGCGCACCATCTTCAGCCAGAACATACTTGGCGGCATGTGTGCCCGCGTCTGTCCCACCGAAACGCTGTGCGAGGAGGCCTGCGTCCGCCACACCGCCGAGGACCGTCCCGTCGAAATCGGCCGGCTGCAGCGCTATGCGACAGATATCGCCATGGATCGCGGCCGGCAGTTCTTTGCCCGCGCCGCTGATACAGGAAGAACGATCGCGGTGGTCGGCGCCGGGCCGGCCGGCCTTGCCTGCGCCCACCGGCTGGCGATGAACGGCCATTCGGCGATCATCTACGATGCCCGCCAGAAGGCCGGCGGCCTCAACGAATACGGTATCGCCACCTACAAGGCCGTCGACGATTTCGCCCAGAAGGAGATCGACTACCTGCTGGCGATCGGCGGCATCGAGATCCGCAACGGCCAGGCGCTCGGCCGGGACTTCTCTCTTTCAGATCTGACGGCGGATTATGACGCGGTGTTCCTCGGGCTGGGACTTGCCGACACCAACAAGCTCGGCATCGAGGGAGACGATCTGGCCGGTGTCGACGATGCCGTGGATTTCATCGCCGCTCTGCGACAGGCGCGTGACCGGTCGCTGGTGCCGATCGGCCGGCGGGTGGTGGTGATCGGCGGCGGCATGACCGCCGTCGACGCGGCGATCCAGGCGAAACTGCTGGGCGCCGAGGAAGTGACGATCTGCTACCGCCGCGGCAAGGACCAGATGAACGCCTCGGTCTACGAGCAGGAACTGGCAGCCGCCAGAGGCGTCGTCATTCGTCACTGGCTTTCGCCGCGGCGCATCCTCGATAGCGACGGCGCTGTCGCCGGCATCGAGCTCGACTACACGGCGCTACGCGACGGCCAGCTTGTTTCGACCGGCGAGATCGGCGTGATTGCCTGCGACCAGGTGATGACGGCGATCGGCCAGCGTTTCCGGCCAGTTGGCCTCGGAGCGCTGGAGATGGAGCGCGGCCGCATCATTGTCGACGAACACTGTCGCACCTCCATGGACCGTGTCTACGCCGGCGGCGACTGCGTCCAGCGTGGGGAGGACCTCACGGTTCAGGCGGTCGCCCATGGCCGCGATGCGGCAGACGCCATCCATCTTGCTCTTGCCTCTGCCGGTCAGCCGGCAGCGGCTGTCGCTTGAGATCCGGGGAGGATGAGACATGGCTGACATCCGCAACACCTTCGTCGGCATCCGATCGCCCAACCCCTTCTGGCTGGCGTCGGCGCCGCCCACCGACAAGGCTTACAATGTCGAGCGCGCCTTCCGGGCCGGCTGGGGCGGCGTGGTGTGGAAGACACTCGGCGAGGAAGGCCCGCCGATCGTCAACGTCAACGGACCGCGCTACGGCGCGATCTGGGGCGCCGACCGCAGGCTTCTCGGCTTGAACAACATCGAGCTGATCACCGACCGCGACCTGCAGACCAATCTGCGCGAGATGAAACAGGTCAAGATGAACTGGCCGGACCGGGCGCTGGTGGCCTCGATCATGGTGCCCTGCGAGGAAAATGCCTGGCGCTCGATCCTGCCGCTTGTCGAGGAAACCGGCGCTGACGGCATCGAGCTCAACTTCGGCTGTCCGCATGGCATGTCGGAACGCGGCATGGGCTCGGCCGTCGGCCAGGTGCCGGAATATATCGAGATGGTCGTGCGCTGGTGCAAGCAGTACACCCGCATGCCGGTCATCACCAAGCTGACGCCGAACATCTCCGATATCCGACACCCTGCCCGCGCGGCAAGACGCGGCGGCACCGATGCCGTGTCGCTGATCAACACCATCTCGTCGATCGTCTCGGTCGACCTCGACACCTTCTCGCCCAACCCGTCGATTGCCGGCAAGGGCAGCCATGGCGGCTATTGCGGCCCGGCGGTCAAGCCGATCGCGCTCAACATGGTGGCCGAGATCGCCCGCGATCCGGAAACCCGCGGCCTGCCGATCTCCGGCATCGGCGGCATCACCACCTGGCGGGATGCGGCAGAATTCCTGGCGCTCGGCGCCGGCAATGTTCAGGTCTGCACGGCGGCAATGACCTACGGCTTCCGGATCGTCGAGGAAATGATCTCCGGCCTCTCCGACTGGATGGACGAGAAGGGCCACCGCAGCCTCGACGACATCTGCGGCCGCGCCGTCGGCAACGTCACCGACTGGCAGTATCTCGACCTCAACTATGTCGCCAAGGCCCATATCGACCAGGACGCCTGCATCCAGTGCGGCCGCTGCCACATCGCCTGCGAGGACACCTCGCACCAGGCGATCACCCGGATGGTCGACGGCGTGCGCCACTTCGAGGTGATCGAGGCGGAATGCGTCGGCTGCAATCTCTGCGTCAACGTCTGTCCGGTGGAGAACTGCATCACACTGGTACCGCTCAATCCCGGCGAACTGGACCGGCGCACCGGCCGTCTCGTGGAACCTGCCTACGCCAACTGGACGACGCATCCCAACAACCCGATGGCACGGTTGGCGGCAGAGTGATCGGGAAGGTGGGTGCTGGCGATTGCTGGGGGGTGCGGAGATCGGCGGCAGGAAGGCGGCAATAGCGGACATTGCGGCGCTGCGATGGAAGGCGATATGGTTGTGGTGGTGACCGGAGCTGGATGATGATTATTGTCGTGGAAGGCGTCAGTGCGGCTGGCAAGACCACCTGGTGCAGATCGCACGGCCAATTATACTTGATACCCGAAACGTTTCCGTCAGATCGAAAGGCTCAGCCGCGTACTGGCGAGGCAACCGCCCAGTACTGGACGAACTGGAATGCAAAGAGGTGGGGGGATGCCCTCCTGATGGAACGGGAAAAGGGTGTGGTTGTCTGCGATACAGACCCTTTGAAGCTGCACTACTCCTGGTGCCTTTGCCAGATCGGCGCATTCCCGAAACGCCAATGGGAACTTCAACTAAAGGCAACGAGAGCCTCATTTCAGCAAAAGCAACTCGGGTTCGCCGATGCTTATCTCATCAAGGTCATCGACTATCAGACAGCTAAACAGCAGTGTGAGCAAGACATTTCTCGCGTGCGGGATCGGTTCGAGCTGCACTTTCGCCTGCAGCCATTCCTCATCCACTGGTATCAGCATCTGGAAGAGGCATTGGGAGGCGGAGTGCTTTGGACTTTGCCGGACGACGGCCTGCCTTACAACGTCACTCCGCCAAATGAACTGCGGTACGACATAGATGTGTTTAACCGCCTCGCGTCTTCGTTGGAAGGCAGCCGACGTTGACCTCGTTTCACATCAGGCCCAGCTTCAGCCGACCGCCGCCGCAGCAGTAAGGCGTTTACAGCGGAAATACTCATCCCGCTAAGCACTAAAACAACTTTAGATAAACTATCGAGTGATGATTGAGCAGTTAGCTCGGCGTGAGCGCTGGGTCATGGACGGCAGTGGAGCATCTTCGTTCGACATCCGGCTTCCACGAACAGAGTTAGTTTTCTGGGTTCGAGTCCCAAGAGCATCGCTCTTCTCGGGTTGTTTAAACGCGTCTTCCGATACTATGGGTCAATTCGCCCCGAAATGGCCGAGGGTTGTCCAGAGCCATTGACCGATAGGGATTTTCTTTCCTACATCTGGAACTTCGAAAAGCGTTACGCCCCTCTCTTCATCAGGCAGATCGACCAACACGGGCCTCGTGTTCCTGTGGCCGTACTCCGGTCTCACCTTGAGATGGAAGCCGTGCTTCAGCCATTCAATCAGAGGTAAGACGGGAGGGACGAG
Source organism: Rhizobium sp. SAFR-030 (assembly GCF_059415005.1). NCBI lineage: Bacteria > Pseudomonadati > Pseudomonadota > Alphaproteobacteria > Hyphomicrobiales > Rhizobiaceae > Rhizobium > Rhizobium sp. SAFR-030. Next base: position 24,340 of record NZ_JBPFDO010000004.1, read on the forward strand.
TGCTGATTGTTTTCGGGGGACTACCGGGCTCCGGAAAGAGCGCTATAGCGCAGGCTTTGGCCAGGCGGATAGGCGCATGTTACCTTCGCGTTGATACTATAGAAGAAGCTATCGTATCGTCTTCACCACTGACGGAAGGACAGAATATCGGGCCAGCGGGGTACGTTGCGGTTTATGGGCTGGCAGCGGATAACCTGCGTTTGGGCCGGGCCGTCATTGCGGACTCCGTGAATCCCATTGAAACCACCCGTGCTGCATTCAGAGATGTAGCACTCGAAACTGGCAGCAATTTCCTCGAAGTTGAAGTCGTCTGCTCCGATGCCACGACGCACCGCTATCGTGCCGAGACACGATCGCCTCCGATAGAGGGTCGAGCCAATCCAACATGGGCCGAGATACAGGAACGCGACTACGAGCCGTGGTCCGCTGATCTACGGCTGGACACGTTCCTCCTCTCAATTGAAGAAAGCGTCGCTGAAGTCACGAAGCTGCTCTGAGCGGCCGTCGCGGTGAGCCGACAGCTCATGGCAAGAGTGCGACAATACCGGTTATTGACATGGCTTAAGGCCGCCATAATCTCCTAGAAGCTCGGCGGGAGAAAGCACATCACCACTGTAACACGCCACCTCATTGATCGCGGCGACGGCGCTCTTGTTGAACTGTTTCAAGCCCAGCCACCAGATTCTCCGAAAGGAGCCATACTCTTCGTCCATGGCTACCAGCGGGGGCTTCTCTTGGGCGGCCAGGAGGCCGCGGAGAGTGGAACGCTTGCTCGGTTCTCCTCACGATTTAACATTGTAGCCGCTGCTGTTTCACAACCTGGCTTCGGGGCGTCTGATGGCCCCTCTGACTTCTGCGGGCCGACGACTCAACAAGCAATATCTGCTGCGATCCGTTTCATTCAGCATCAATGGGCTATTGATCCAAGTCGCTTCGCTTTATTCGGCAACAGTCGCGGTGCTGTCGCTTCTGCAATGGCTGCGACCAAAATGCCTGAGCTAGGAGCACTCATACTGATGAGCGGCGTTTATGATCTCAAGGCGGCGTTCCGGACAAGCTCGGCAGGTATCCAACAAGCAATCGAAATGGAAGCTGGCCTTTCGGACAAGGCATTTGAAGACCGCTCGGCTTTGCATCACGTATCGAAAATTAGGGCAGAAACGCTTATTCTGCATGGGAAGCGTGACGATCGGGCATATTTCGATCAAGCGGACAAGCTTGCAGCGGCCCTGTCGAGGGTAGGCACTACCGTAACCTTCCGCTCCTTTGACTGCGGTCATCGCATTCCCCAGGAGCAAATGACTCCCGTGTTGCGCGCTTTTCTTGAGCGAAGATTTACCGAGAAGCCCAAGCATCACTAACTTAACGTCCTTCGGGCCGGAAGCAGACGAACCAGTCGTCATCGCGACCGGCTTTCCGCCAGCGATCGCCATGATCCACCGGAACTCAAGAAACGGCGGCGTTGGTGGCTCGCTTACCTTCGCCGCACATCCAAAATGACGCACGGTGAGACAAGATCAGGACCGGCTTCGTATACGAGCCGGCGATGGGCGTCGAGCCTGACATGCGCCCCCTGAAAGCCTGCACACCCTAAATGAGCTGCCGCAATTCCATCGTCGCGGCAGCATCCGGTTGGGACTTTAATGCTGGGACGCCTCAAAGAACCAGCATGACATCAGGCTAGTCCCGGGCGGCCCACAGGGGAAATGTCTCCCGCTGGTCACCCGCTTTGACCGCCTCGAAGTAACGCGGCTTCCAGACGTCACCGATGAACATCTTCATGGTCGTCGGCAGTCTCGGGCGATCCTCGTGCTCCCCATGGAACCTTACGATGCCATTGTTCAAGGCGTCGGCACTCCGGGTGTCGTCCTGCCATTTCTCCGGCGTTCCGAAGCGCGCCAGAAATTCCGCCTCCACGTCCTTGCGGGTCGTCTCGATGTATCGGTACTCCACCGGCTTGCCGATCTCCTTGCCGATGATCTCGGCCAGTTCGTTCATCGAGACATCTTCCGAGCCCACCTCCAGAGTGACGCGGTGCCTGCCCCTCGCATTGGTCAGTTCCCTGGCTGCCAGCCAGGCAATGTCATCGGTCGCCACCCAGGGCATCTTCAAGTCGGGTTTGCAGAACCAGGCAATGCGCCCGTATTTCGCAACCGGTGCTGTCCACGCCGCCACATCTTCCATGAACCAGGCGGCGCGCAAGTGGACCAGATCGATCTTGCCGAGTTCGTTGAGCTTCTGGTCCAGGTCGTGGAAGCACTCGAAATGACCGGTCTTCCCCTTCACGTCCGAACCCATGGCCGTCAGGCTGACGGCCAGCTTGACCGAGGATTTTTCCAGCGCATCGACAAACCGCTGGGCAACAGCGGGGTAGTGTCCCTCGATGTTGTTCCAATCGGTCTTCACCATCAGGAACGCCGCATCGGCACCCTGGAAGAACCCGTCGAGCTCTCCCGTTCCCGTGTCGAAGCTTCCGAGAAACGGCTCGGCACCGAGCGCGACCAACGCATCCAAAGCTGGGCCACCTCTCGACAAGGCTCTGACCTGATGCCCGGCGCTCAGCAGCGTCCGGGTCAGCTTGGCACCCACGCGTCCCGTGGCGCCAACGACAGAAATTCGCATGACAGTCTCCATTCGATTGTTGATCGCCCGATGGTAGACTGTTGCAGGCCGCGCGAATTTGGAGATAATGCCAAATGATCTCCAAATCGGGCCAATCGGCAAAGCTGCTGCGTTCCTGCTTCGACGACCTCGATATCGACCAGTCGGATCACCCGGCCGTCGCTGTTCGCCTCGATTTCAAAGACTATGAAGCTGAAGTGGCACAGCACCAGCACAGGCAAGGGCAGCTCATCCTGGCGCTGCACGGCGCGGTTACCTGCAGGACGGAAAACGGTCTCTGGATCGTCCCCCCGGACTGCGGCGTGTGGATCCCGGGTGGCGTGCTCCACAGCAATCAGGTCACGGCCAACGCGCGCCTCTCCTATCTGTTCGTTCAACCGGGCGCCGCGACGCTGCCGCAGGAGTGCTGCACTCTGTCGGTGTCGCCGATGATCCGCGAGATGATCCTGCGGCTGGCGGATGTCCCGGCCAGTTCCGCTCCGCAGGAGCATGTCGGGCGCATGGTGCGGGTCTTGCTGGATGAACTGGCGCAAATGCCGATTCAGGGGCTGGATCTGCCCGCCTCCAGCCATCCCAAGATCGCCGCGATCACCGCGGCCCTGATGGCGGAGCCGAGCGACCGTCGCACGCTCGTGGAATGGGCGGCACATGTTGCCATGAGCGAGCGATCCCTGAAGCGGCTGATGGTTGAGGAAACCGGACTGACCTTCGGCCGCTGGCGGCGGCAGCTACACCTGGTGATCGCGTTGCGCGAACTGGCCGGTGGCGCGACGGTGCAGCGGGTATCGAGCGACCTGGGATACGAATCCGCCACCGCCTTCATCGTCATGTTCAAGAAGGCCCTGGGCACGACGCCGACCCGCTACTTCGCCAGCTGATTTGCCGAATGGCCCGTTCGGCAGTGCTCGTCATGCACTGCGCCTCGGCGTCGTGCAGACGTCTCAGTTCGCAGCCGCGAACATCTCGACGATCCGCCTCACCCGCTCGCCCCGGAACGCTGCTCTGATGCGCCCATGGCGCTCAAGCTCCGCCAAACCGTGTAAAGCCGCCCAGAACGTTTCGGTCGAGATTTCAGGCTCGGCGGAAAACGGCTCGACGACCGCCATCATCGCTCCGAACGTGTCACGCAGCACCTGGGGCGTGTCGGACCTTGCGAACCGGAGGCCGCTCGGCAGAACGAACATGGCTTCGTAAAGAGCCGGCCTTTCGAAGGCGAACTGGAGATAGGCCGTGGCGACGTCTTCCATAGCCTCTGCCGGACGGGCGTCTCGGCGGATCGACGCGCGCAACGTCGGCGCAAGTTCTCCGAACCCCTCAAGCGCAACCGCCCCGACGATCGCATCGCGGTTTTCGAAATGGGCGTAGAGGACGGGCTGACTGTATTCGATTTCCTGGGCAAGGCGCCGGACGGTGACCGAGGCCCAGCCATCCCGTTCGGCAAGCTTGCGTGCTGCGGCGATGATGCGCTGCTCCCGCTCGGCCCGCTCCCGCTCTTTGCGCTCGTTGATACCCATGGTTCGCCCCTGCTTGGTTCTTCAGAGACACTAGCGACTAAGATTATCCGTTTCAACGATTGACAATCTAGCATTGCTAGATTTATGTTCAACGCTATCGTCATTACGGCGATTGCACCGTTGGGGTCTCCGAATGTCGAACCTGATCTCCGTCTCGCTGGCCAATGCTGCGACGCTCGCAGCGGCCGCCGCGTTTCTCGTCGGCAGCGTCGCCAACGCCTCCGCCCGCAAGCCGATCCGCGAGGAATTCGTCCACTACGGATTTCCATGGTGGTGGTGCTGGGTCACCGCACTGCTTGAACTGATGACCGCTGTTCTTCTTGTCCTGCGCCCGACATTCGCGGCTGGCGTGGCACTCGGGAGCTGCATCATGCTGACCGCGATCGTCGCGATCCTCCGCGCCGGCGACGTCCGCCACCTACTGCCGCCAGCGGCATTCCTGCTGCTGTTGCTGATCGCTGCATTCGTCCGGTTCTCGTAGCTTCGGCAAAGAATACCGTCAGCCTCATCCACCAAACCAGTGAGTTTTGAACCGCGCCTGCTCGACAGGCGAGGCGCAAGACCACGACACAAAAGGAGCCTGTCATGACCACATCCAATCCCTCCCCGGACACCGTCGTCCTCTATCATTCCGGCTATGGCCATACGCTGCGCATGGCGGAGGCGGTCGCCGAAGGAGCCGCAGCGGCGCTCCATGCGATCGATGCAGAGGGAAATCTTTCCGACGAAGGATGGGCGGCACTCGATGCCGCTGACGCCATCATCTTCGGCGCGCCGACCTACATGGGCGGACCGAGCTGGCAGTTCAAGAAGTTCGCCGACGCCTCCTCCAAGCCATGGTTTTCCGCAAAATGGCAGGACAAGGTCTTCGGCGGCTTCACCAACAGCGCCAGCCTCAACGGCGACAAGCTGAACACCCTGCAGTATTTCGCTCTTCTTGCGGGCCAGCATGGTGGCCTCTGGGTAAGCCTGGGCATCAAGCCAGCGAACCTGAAGTCGTCGCTGCGCGATGATGCAAATCGAATGGGTTCCTATATCGGCCCGATGGCGCAGTCGGACGCCGACGCGTCACCGGAGGAGATGTCCGTCGGCGATCTTGAAACTGCAAGTCTCTATGGGGCGCGAGTGGCGGGCGTCGCTCGACAGCTCAAGTCGACTGGCCGAGGATAATCTGGACCAGGGTGAACTCGATGAAGTCCCTCCCGCGCCACGGTGCGGGAGGCTTGGTTCAAAGCCGATGACCGGCTTGGGCCGACCTTTCTACTGTGATTGGCGACGGACACTCACCGAAGCGCATCGCAAACGCATGACCGGAAACGAGCCGGGCTAACGCTCTTCCGTCTGAAGGAACGATATGAGTGCCTTCAAGCCCGCCGGAGTTTGATGGCGGCTGGGGTGATAGAGGTAGAAACCGGGGAACGGTGCGCACCAGTCATCGAGTACACGGACAAGCTCGCCGTTTTCGAAATGAGCCTCAACGATCGCCTCCGGCAGGCAGGCCAGCCCAAGTCCTGCGAGTGCTGCTTCACGAATGAAACCAGTGTCGTTCAGCACAAGCGAGCCATCTACGTCGACTTCCAATGCGGAATCCGAATCCGTGAACGGCCAGCGATAAATCTGGCCGTTGGTGGACCACCGGTAATTGATGCAGTCATGCGCCGTCAGATCGTACGGCGTCTCTGGTCGCGGGCGGTCCAGGAAGTAGGCTGGAGAGCCGACGACTGCAATACGATAGGGTTTCGTGAGACGAACGGCGATCATGTCTTGGGCGAGGCGCTCGCCAATCCGTATGCCAGCGTCAAACCCTTTTGCGACAATGTCCGTTAGCGCGTCGTCAATCACCATGTCGATACGCACGCCCGGGTAGAGCGCTCTGAACTTCGACAGTCGTGGCATCATGATCAACTCGGCTGCCAGCCGGGGAAGATTGAGTTTGACCGTGCCCATGAGGTCTGTGCGAAGCGCGATCGCGTCTTCAACCGCAGCTTCGACACTCGAGACTGCCGGAGCGAGCTTCGCGTACAGAAGCAAGCCCGCCTCGGTAGAACTCACGCTGCGCGTCGTCCGGTTGATCAACCGAAGGCCAAGCCTGTCTTCCAAACGCCGCAAAGTGCGACTGAGCGCCGAGGCCGTCACGCCGAGCCTCGCGGCGGCGTCTCGAAAGCTCCGTGTCTCATGGATAGCCATGAAAGCCGTCAACTCGGCAAAATGCCTGCCATCCACATTAGTTCTCTCAGATCAACAACCCATCCCACATTATGCTCTTTATGGGACAGAGGCGAGGTCATATTTCGGAACTGAAACAACCGGAGTTAGCCTCATGTCTGCAACGACCACCAATCGAGCCGCTTGGCAGAAAGCACCAGGCGAGCCGCTGCAAGTCGGGGCCGCGCCCCTGCCACAGCCGGATGCAAACGAAATCCTGATCCGCAACGCAGCCATCGCGATCAACCCGATCGACTGGCTGTTACAGGACAACGCCATCCTGCCGTGGCTCGACTACCCGACGATCCTGGGCAGTGACGTAGCCGGCGAAATCGTTGCGATCGGCGATGGTGTCACGCGACTGAAGGTGGGGGATCGCGTCCTCGGCCAGGCGGTCGGCACGACGGTGAACAAGGCTGATCATGGCGCCTTCCAGGACCATACGATCGTGCTCGAGCACATGGCTTCGCCAATCCCGGATCAAATGACATTCATCGAAGCGGCCGTGCTTCCGCTCGGTCTCGGCACAGCCGCAAGCGGATTGTATGGAAGCACTCAACTGGCGTTAAGGCCGCCCACGGCGGCAGCAGTATCGAGCGCTGAGGTGGTGCTTGTATGGGGAGGATCGTCCAGCGTCGGATGTAACGCAATCCAGCTTGCGGTCGCGTCAGGGTACCGGTGCATAACCGTTGCGTCGGAAAGGAACGCGGAGATGCTCAAGAAGCTCGGCGCGACAGAAGTATTCGACTACAAGAGCGATACACTCGTCGATGACCTCGTCAATCGGCTGAGCGGGCAGCACCTTGCTGGCACGCTGCATGCGACCGGCGACATCGCCGCCTGCATGACCGTCGTCAGCCGTTGCGAAGGCGTGAGGAAGATCGCAGCGACCCTTCCGCCGCCCGAAGATCGACCGGCGAGCGTCGATGCAACTCACATTTTCGGAACGATGCTGAAGGACGACGATGTTGGACCAATGATCTACCGCGAGTTTCTTCCGAAAGGGCTCGCTGATGGCACCTTCGTCGCAGCACCTCCCGCGAAAATATCTGGTAGCGGGCTCGAAGCGCTCCAGGCGGCTTTGGAAGCTCAGAAGGCTGGCGTCACGGCAACGAAGATTGTCGTGACGTTGCCCTGACGTACGAACCGTCGCCATCTGAATCACATACCGGAGTAAGCACATGCTGATTGTTGCAGGCCACGTGTTCGTGGCTCCGTCCGAGGTCGATGCCTTTGTCGCGGACGCTCGTAGTACCTTGTCGATCGGCAGGGCCGCCAAAGGTAACCTGTTCTTCTCGTTTACATTAGACGATCCGGCCGAGGGAAGCGTGACGGTTCTGGAACGGTGGAACGACAGGGCCTCGCTTGATGCATACCTAGCCCGGCCGGAGGTCGTCGCGATCTTCACCCGTTGGTCTGGGCGAATGCGAAACGAGGTCAAGTTGTACGACGCCAGCAACGAACGATCGCCAAGGGATTGAAGGTGAACCCAGCCCCGATGGTGCGGCCAACAGGCCGGACGATCGGGGCACGACGCCGTCGACTTCGGCTGAAGAACTTGGTCGATTTGATATCGACCTAACGGACCTCAATCAGCGCTCGGTGGCATGAATACGGATAGGCTTTCCTTTGGCCATTACAAACCACGCGCGGTGCGTTAAGAGCAGGACCGGCTTGGCTCACGGGCCGCCATCGGCGCGCGCTGCAGTCGCCACTCTCTTTATCCGCGCTTGGAGATACGCACATTATCAAGATCATGGTCTTGCTGCACAGCACTGTCGGTGCGGATTGGCAGCCTCCGCCGAAGGGCACCAGCCTGAAGACGCTGGGCGAAGCCGAGGAAAAGGGTTTCATCGAAATCCGCGGCGAGTTTCAGAAACGACAGATCCGCCTGACGGCACTCGGCGTCCAGCATCTGGAACGTGACCGGCGGCGACTGGAAGCCCGCAGGACCTGAGAGTGGAAGAGCGCCGGCGTCCCTCCCGGCGCACCGTCATCCTCACGCGCCGGCGAAATCCACCAGCGAGAGATCCACGGACCAGTCGTAGTTCCCGGGAATGATCTCCTCGGGCCGCGGCGGCGCGAAGGCATGCGGAAGAAGCGCGTGACAGATCCTTGACGTCTCGCCTGCCGCCAGCACCCGGTCCTCGCGCAGGAATGCCCGATACGCGACGGAGGTCTGCCCCTTGAGCCTGCCAAGGAGCGTGAACGACAGGCGCTTCACGGCGGTCCGGTCGTTACCGTTCTTCAACTCGATCAGGATGGGCATGCCCGGATCGCGGCATGCCTCGGCATCCAGCCTTGCACTGGCGATCACGGCGTCGGTCCGGCCGCCTCGCTCGGCGTGCCCGAAGAACGTCGGAACGAAGACGATGGCCGCCACAAGGGCCGCGAGAGCTGCCAGTCCGGCGCCGATCCGGCGATCGATCAGGAACGCCAGGCCGATGACGAGGAAAGCGATGGCCGAAGTCCAAGCCATCAGGCGCCCCTCCGTCTCAAGAGAATTTTCATCCCCGGTAGATAGCGATCTTCGCGCGAAATGAAAGCGACGATGCCGGCAACCGCTTGCGACTGACAACACTTCGCCGTGCACAGCGTCGGCTCTCCCGGTGCACCGGGGCAATGGTGCGAGCCCGGCGTCTGATGGAAGCGAGCGCAGCCGCCCCTACCCCTCGCCCAGCACGTCGATCATCGCCCGCATGGCGCGCGTCACGTGCCGTTCGGAGTGGCGCAGAAGGAAGAACGGCCGGTTCGGCATCGGCAGGGCGGCAATCCGCAGCCGCCCCTGCGCCACATGCGCCTCGACCGCGCGGGAAGACAGGACGGCAGCACTTTCGCCCGCCTCGACCGCGGCGATGACTGCCTCGTTGGACGGCAATTCCAGCACCACCTGCAACTCGTCCGGCTGCAGCCCGAGACGCCGGATCTCCGTCTCGAAGGCGGCCCGCGTGCCGGATCCGGGCTCTCGCTGGATCCAGCTGGTTTCCAGACAATCGGCCGCAGACAATGAACGCCCGTCCGCCCAGGCATGACGTCCGCCGACGACCAGGACCAGCTGGTCCTCACCGACCCTGGTGACCGTCAGCGCATCCAGATCGACGTCACCCTCGACAACCGCGAGTTCCGCCCGGCCCGCCAGCACGGCTTCCGCAGCGCTATGGGTATTGCCGACCGTCAGCCCGAGATCCACCTGCGCATACTCTGCGTGGTAGCGCATCAATCGCTGCGGCAGCCAGTAGCTCGCCACCGTCTGGCTGGCGTGGATGCGCAGGCTTCCGCTGGCCGTGCCGGAGAGATCGGCAAGCAGGCGGGCCGCAACGGCCGCCTGATCGAGAAGCTTGCGCGCCTCCGGCAGGAAAAGCCGACCGGCCTCGGTCAGCTCGATGCCGCGCCCCACCCGGTTGAACAGCCGCACCGCATGGCGCGCCTCAAGCGCCGCGATCGCCGCACTGACCGAGGACTGCGTCAGGTTCAGCACCTCGGCCGCCCGCGTCACGTGCTGGCGCTCCGCCACTTCCAGGAAAATCCGCAGCTGTTCAAGGGTCATCGAATTTCGTTCGTCTAAAGCGATGGATTTGATCATACCAATCTGTTGGACCGCTGGAAATGCCTGCAGGAGAATAATAGCGCTCCGTTATCGGCAGGATCAGCACACCATGCTCTCGCATATTGCTCAGACGAAACGACCTACCCAGCCCTTCTCCGGACTGGCGGACGGCATCGCATCCGGTCTCCTGATTTGCGGCCTGATCGCCGGCGGCTGTCTTGCCTTCCGGACCCTCACCGGCTGGCAGGCTGTCAGCCCGCTGATCCTCGCCATCATCTGCGGGATGCTGGTCCGCAATCTCCCCGGCGTACCCAAGGCGGCCACAGCCGGCATCGGCTTTTCGCTGCGACGGCAGCTGCGGCTCGGCATCGTGCTGCTCGGGTTGCAGATCACCGCCGGCCAGGTTGTTGCGCTTGGCGCCGCCGGGCTCGTAACCGTCGTGGCGACGCTTGCCGCAACCTTCCTGGCGATCACCATGGTCGGGCGGTGGCTGGGGGTCGACCGCCAGACCACCGGCCTGATCGCGGCCGGCACCTCCGTCTGCGGCGCCTCGGCAGTGATCGCCGCCAATGCGGCTATCCGAGGTCGCGAGGAGGATGTTGCCTATGCGGTGGCCTGCGTGACGATCTTCGGCTCGATCTCGATGCTCGTCTACCCGCTGCTTGCCGCCCCGCTCGGCCTCGACGCCATGGCCTATGGTGTGTGGACCGGTGCGACCGTGCACGAGGTGGCGCAGGTGGTCGCGGCGACATTCCAGGCGGGCCACGAGGCCGGCGAATTCGGCACGATCTCGAAACTGGCGCGCGTTGTGCTGCTGGCGCCGCTGGTGATGATCCTCGGCCTGACGGCGTTCCGCACCGCGCGCGGCGAGCATTCCGCCGGAGCAGCGCCCTTTCCGTGGTTCGTAGTCGGCTTCATCGCCATGGCCGCGCTCAACAGCGTCGTCGACATTCCAAAGGCTTTGGAGGGACTGACCGCCCTCGCCAGCACGTTCCTGCTGGCGACCGGCCTTGCCGCGATGGGCCTGCAGACCGACATCCGCGCGTTGAGGGCCAAGGGTCTGCGGCCGCTGGCGCTCGGCGCCTTCGGCTGGCTGTTCATCTCGGTGTTCGGCTATGTGATGGTGACGCTGACCGGGCTTTGATCCCGACCGTCAGGTGTCCTTGGCCGCCGCTCTCAAGCCGCGCAGAAACAGCCCCTCCAGATAATGGGCGGCCTGCTCGAAGCGCTCCTTCCCGGCATCGGCACCGAGCACCGCCCGCACCTGCACGTCGAAATCGGCATAATGCTGGGTGGTCGACCAGATCGAGAAGATCAGGTGATGCGGATCGCAGGCGGCGATCTTTCCAGCCTCCGCCCAGCCGCGGATGATGCGCGCCTTCTCATCCACCAGTTCGCGCAACGGCCCCTTCAGCTCGTCTTCGATATGCGGAGCGCCTTGCAGGATTTCGTTGGCGAACAGCCGGCTCTCCCGCGGAAAGTCGCGGGACATTTCCAGCTTGCGGCGGATGTAGGAGCGGATCTCGGCCTCCGGATCGCCGTCTGCGTCGAAGGCCCTCAGCGGCTCCAGCCAGGTGAACAGCATGCGGTCGAGAAGCGTCCGGTGGATCGCTTCCTTTGTGCGAAAGTAGTAGAGAAGGTTGGGCTTCGACATGCCGGCCGCTTCGGCGATCTGGTCGATGGTCGAGCCACGGAACCCATAGGTGGAGAACACCCCGAGCGCGGCTTCGAGGATCTTCTCCTCCTTCTCCTCCTGGATGCGTGTCCGCCGCTGGGTCTTTGCCGCTCTCGCCACCATGCCGCCGCTTCCTCGGTGCACTGCGCGCCCCAATGGACGCAGATGCACAGTTTTTGATCCCGGATTTGAGCTGCCGGAATTCTGTTCATTTTTCCTGCCGCCAGACGCTTTTCGACTTGAGTGCGAGCCGGGACGTTGTAAGCTTTGTCCAACCGGTCAATTTATCGGCGACGCATTCGGCGAAGGCAAGTCCAAGGCAGCCCGACCCTCAAGAAGATGCGCGCCGGGCCGCCAGGGAACAGCAGCCGGGCATCGCACCCCACCAGGCTGAGCAATCGAAGGAATGAGCGAATGGTGGCAGCACCAGGCGAGAACTTGCGCGTCAACGGCGATCGGCTGTGGGACAGCCTCATGGAGATGGCGAAGATCGGCCCCGGCATTGCCGGCGGCAACAATCGCCAGACCCTGACGGATGCCGATAGTGAAGGTCGCCACCTGTTCAAGCGCTGGTGCGACGAGGCGGGTCTGACGACCGGCGTCGACCAAATGGGCACGATGTTTGCCACCCGCCCCGGCACCGATCCCGACGCCCTGCCCGTCTATGTCGGTAGTCACCTGGACACTCAGCCGACCGGCGGCAAGTATGATGGCGTGCTCGGCGTGCTGGCGGGCCTTGAGTTGATCCGGACGCTGAACGATCTCGGCATCCAGACAAAGCATCCGATCACCGTCACCAACTGGTCGAACGAGGAAGGCGCCCGCTTTGCACCGGCGATGCTGGCCTCCGGCGTGTTCGCCGGCATCCATCCGCTCGACTATGCCTATGCGCGCAAGGATCCCGAAGGCAAGACCTATGGCGACGAGCTGAAGCGCATCGGCTGGCTGGGCGACGAAGAGGTAGGCGCCCGAAAGATGCACGCCTATTTCGAATACCACATCGAGCAGGGGCCGATCCTCGAGGCGCAGAACAGGCAGATCGGCGTGGTGACGCACTGCCAGGGCCTCTGGTGGCTGGAATTCACGCTCACCGGACGCGAAGCGCATACCGGCTCGACGCCGATGACCATGCGCGTCAATGCCGGGCTTGCCTTTGGCCGCATTCTGGAAATGGTCCAGGCGGTGGCGATGGAAGAGCAGCCCGGTGCGGTAGCGGGCGTCGGCCAGGCGTTCTTCTCGCCCAATTCGCGCAACGTGCTGCCGGGCAAGGTGGTGTTTACCGTCGACATGCGCACGCCTTCCCAGGAGAAGCTCGATCGCATGCGGGCGAAGATCGAGGCGGAAGCCAAGAGCATCTGCGAAGCGCTCGGCGTCGGCTGCTCGGTGGAAGCGGTCGGCCATTTCGATCCGGTGACATTCGATCCGGCGCTGGTGGAGCGCGTCCGCTCGGCCGCCGACAAGCTCGGCTACAGCCACATGGACATCATCTCCGGCGCCGGCCACGATGCCTGCTGGGCCGCCCGGCTTGCGCCTTCGACGATGATCTTCTGCCCCTGCGTCGAAGGCATCAGCCACAACGAGGCTGAGGAGATCTCCAGCGAATGGGCCGCTAACGGCTGCGACGTGCTGTTCCACGCGGTGCTGGAAACGGCGGAGATTGTGGGGTGACCGTTTTCGCGTTACATTCGGGACGTAGCGCAGTCTCGGAGAGAGAGCCGTGTCGCCCTCAACAGAAAATCTGGTCCTTGAGATGCTGCGCGCGATCCGCGCGACGCAGGAGAAGCACTCCAAAGACCTTCTGGAAATCAAGGAATGGCTTGGTTTTCTGGAGCAGCAATACGCCAGCATTTCGCGCCGAGTTGACCTTATCGACCAGCGGCTCGACCGTGTGGAAAGACGTCTCGAACTCGTCGAGGTCTGAGACCTTTGACCGGCACGCCGGTGGGTGCGGGACGGCAAGATACGCGAACGCGGCTTGCGCAGGGACCGGTCCACGTGCGGTCCCGTCCCTTGGAACGTCCCGGCAGGCCCCGTCGGCGGGGATCTGGAACTCCAGCAGGAGAACCGCCGGCTGCAATGGGCTGTTCCACGCCGTGCTGGAAACCTCGGGGGTTGTGGGGTAGGCGATGGACCATCTGGGGCGGCTGATCGACCATGTTCATCTCCGTGTCGCCGACGTGGAGGCAAGCTTCCGCTTCTACTCGGCGATCCTGCAGGCTCTTGGTCGGCCCCTGACCCGCGATGGCAGCGACTTCTGGTCCGACGAGCTCTACGTCTCCCCGGCCGACGACTACATTTCGCGCATTCATCTCGCCTTCCAGGCCTCGGGAGAGGAGGACGTGCGGCGCTTTCATACGGCAGGCCTCGGCGCGGGCGGCGGCGACAACGGTGCGCCCGGTCCGCGCGACTATCATCCCGGCTATTTCGGTGCCTTCCTGATCGATCCCGACGGCAACAATATCGAGGCCGTCTGGCACGGCGAAACCCGCAGATCCGCCGACAGCATTTCCGTCGAGCGCATCGGCCAGCCACAGGCGGAGCCGCAAGGGTGACGATCGCAACCCACGGGAGACCAGCATGACCACAGTCATCAAGAACGGCACGATCGTCACCGCCGACCTCACCTACAAGGCGGACGTCAAGATCGACGGCGGCAAGATCATCGAGATCGGCCCCAATCTCTCCGGCGACACCGTGCTCGACGCAACGGACTGCTACGTCATGCCGGGCGGCATCGATCCGCACGTGCACCTCGAAATGCCGTTCATGGGCACCTATTCCGCCGACGATTTCGAAAGCGGCACGCGCGCGGCGCTTTCCGGCGGCACCACCATGGTCGTCGATTTCTGTCTGCCCGATCCCGGCCAGTCGCTGCTCGATGCGCTGAAGCGCTGGGACAACAAGGCGACCCGCGCCACCTGCGACTATTCCTTCCACATGGCCGTCACCTGGTGGGGCGAGCAGGTCTTCAACGACATGAAGACCGTCGTTCAGGACAAAGGCATCAACACCTTCAAGCACTTCATGGCCTACAAGGGCGCGCTGATGGTGAACGACGACGAGATGTTCGCCTCGTTCTCGCGCTGCGCCGAACTGGGTGCGCTGCCGCTCGTGCATGCGGAAAACGGCGACGTGGTCGCCGCCATGCAGCAAAAACTGATGGACGAAGGCAATGACGGACCCGAGGCGCATGCCTATTCGCGGCCGGCCTCGGTCGAGGGCGAGGCAACCAATCGCGCCATCATCATCGCCGACATGGCCGGCAGCCCGCTCTACGTTGTCCACACGTCCTGCGAACAGGCGCATGAGGCGATACGCCGGGCGCGGCAGTCCGGCATGCGGGTCTATGGCGAACCGCTGATCCAGCACCTGACGCTCGACGAGAGCGAATATGCCAACCCGGACTGGGACCACGCGGCCCGCCGGGTGATGTCGCCGCCGTTCCGCAACAAGCAGCACCAGGACAGTCTCTGGGCGGGGCTTGCCTCCGGCTCGCTGCAGGTGGTGGCGACTGACCATTGCGCCTTTACCACCGCGCAGAAGCGCACCGGGCTTGGTGATTTCCGCAAGATCCCGAACGGCACCGGCGGTCTGGAAGATCGCCTGCCGATGCTGTGGACCCACGGCGTCGTGACTGGCCGCATCACCATGAACGAGTTCGTCGCGGTAACCTCGACCAATATCGCAAAAATCCTCAACCTCTATCCGCGGAAGGGCGCGATCCTTGTCGGCGCCGATGCCGATATCGTCGTCCTCGACCCGAACAAATCGAAGACCATCACCGCCGGCAGCCAGCAGTCGGCGATCGACTACAACGTTTTCGAGGGCAAGCAGGTCAAAGGCCTGCCGCGCTTCACGCTGACGCGCGGCGTCGTTGCCATCGAGGACGGCATGGTGAAGACGCGCGAGGGCCATGGGGCATTCGTCGCCCGCGAACCCTTCCCTGCCGTCTCGCGGGCGCTGTCGACCTGGAAGGAATTGACGGCTCCCCGCAAGGTGGAGCGGTCGGGCATCCCGGCGAGTGGAGTGTGATGATGGGCAAGAGGACGCGGCGCGCTGCTTACCGCTTCTGCTCGCTTCCTCTCAAGGCGAAAGAGGATCGAACCGCTGCGGCCTATCCAATCTCCCCCCTTGAGGGGGAGATGTCACGAAGTGACAGAGGGGGGCATCTTGCCTTGGAGACGGGCCATGACGCATTTTGAAGTTGCTACGGCCAATCGAAAGAATGCCAAGCGCATGAGGCGAGCGCTGACAGACGCCGAGCTGAAGCTCTGGAACGAGCTTCGAGCCCATCGACTGATGGGTCTGAGCTTCCGCCGGCAGATGCCAGTCGCCGGCTATATCGTCGATTTTGCATGCCCGTCGCACAAACTGGTTGTCGAGGTCGATGGCTCGCAACATGGCAATGACGTCGATCAGGAATATGACCGCTCTCGAACGGAGCAACTGGAGTCCGTCGGCTGGAAGGTCTTGCGGGTCTGGAATGACGAAGTCCTGAACAATATCGACGATGTTTGCTCAGGCATCATCCGCACGATCGGCGTGGAGCACTTTGTGCGAAGTGACCGTGGCTCACCCCCCTCTGCCCTGCCGGGCATCTCCCCCTCAAGGGGGGAGATTGGCTGGAGCCTCCCATCAGATCTTCACCAACCTATCCAGCTCCGGCAGCAGCACAACGCTTTCCTGCTCGTTCGGATCGGTACGGGCGATGATCGCGGTCGCCGGCTCGTCGGACGAATTCGCCGGCAGGTGCGGCACGCC
Organism: Rhizobium sp. SAFR-030; assembly: GCF_059415005.1. NCBI lineage: Bacteria > Pseudomonadati > Pseudomonadota > Alphaproteobacteria > Hyphomicrobiales > Rhizobiaceae > Rhizobium > Rhizobium sp. SAFR-030. Next base: position 40,664 of record NZ_JBPFDO010000004.1, read on the forward strand.
GGCGGGAATGTAGAACAGCTCGCCGGCGCTGACGACGACGTGGTTCTCCAGCCGCTCGCCGTACCAGGTGTCGGCCCTGCCCGACAGCATGTAGATCGCCGTCTCGTGGTTCTCGTGAAGATGGGCCTTCGCCCGCGCGCCCGGCGGGATCGTCAGGATGTGCATGCAGATGCCCTGGGCGCCGACCGTTTCGGCGGCGATGCCGGCAAAATAGCTCAGCCCCTGTTTTCCGTCATAGGTGGCGCCCGGCTTCACCAGCCGGCAGGTGGGCTTTGCTGATGTGTCCATGGCAACCATCCTCCCTCGACCCGACCCGCACCCGCCGTGGTGGCAAGGGCGGCCAGCCCCTCAACCCGATGATAGCAGAAAACATGGCCCGTCAAATGCCCAACCTTTGCCACCCCGGAGCCAGGCGATGACCGCCGCCTCCGTCGTCTCCGCCCGTGGCCTCGGGCTGACCTTCGAGACCGGCGACGGTCCGGTGCATGCGCTGTCAGAGGTCAACCTCGATATCCGCAAGGGCGATTTCGTGTCGTTCATCGGTCCGTCCGGCTGCGGCAAGACGACGTTCCTGCGGGTCATCGCCGATCTCGAAAAACACACGGCCGGCTCGATCGAGATCAACGGCATGACGCCGGAACAGGCAAGGCTTGCGCGCGCCTATGGCTACGTCTTCCAGGCGCCGGCGCTTTATCCGTGGCGGACAATCGACAAGAACATCGCCCTGCCGTTGGAGATCATGGGCTACAGCGCCGCTGAACAGAAACAGCGCGTCGAGCGGACGCTGGAGCTCGTCAACCTCGGAGGGTTCGGAAAGAAGTTTCCCTGGCAGCTGTCGGGCGGAATGCAGCAGCGGGCATCGATTGCCCGCGCGCTCGCCTTCGATGCCGACCTGCTGTTGATGGACGAGCCGTTCGGCGCGCTCGACGAGATCGTCCGCGATCACCTGAACGAGCAGCTGTTGAAGCTCTGGGCAACGACGAACAAGACCATCTGTTTCGTCACCCACTCGATCCCGGAGGCGGTGTATCTGTCGACGAAAATCGTCGTCATGAGCCCGCGGCCGGGCCGTGTCATCGACGTCATCGAATCGACGCTGCCGCGCGACCGCCCGCTCGACATCCGCGAGACACCGGAATTTTTACAGATCGCCCACCGTGTGCGCCAGGGCCTGAAGGCGGGGCATTCTTATGAGGAGTAGTGTTTGCTACATTTCTCCTTCGTACCGGCACTCTCCTCACTTGAAGGGCTTTCAGGAGGGGGAAGACGACCCCCTCTGGCCTGCCGGCCATCTCCCCCACAAGGGGGGAGAAGACATGCGGCCACGCCCGAACCGCATCGACAAGGGCGAGGCTGGGTTAAGCCCTCCCCCTTGTGGGGAGGGTTTGGGAGGGGAAACGGCTCGCTCAGCACTCGGTGGAAGGCACGCTCACATGCCGCATTCCAACATCGACGCAAAAACGCGTAGACGGGCAAGATCGCTTCGTCGCGAACTGACGAAAGCCGAGCGGGAGATGTGGGATCTTCTGCGGGATTTTCGCGAGACGCGAGTCGGCGTCCTGCGGCGCCCCCCTCTGTCCTGCCGGACATGTCCCCCACACGGGGGGAGATCGGATGGGCGCACCGGCGTCATTCTGACTGTCACCCAGCAAAGTGAAAAGCAACTGGTGCCTGAAAGGTGGGGCAGGACGACTCCGCGAGTCGATCTCCCCCCGTGTGGGGGAGATGTCCGGCAGGACAGAGGGGGGTGCAAATCAGCCCGACAGATTGGCAGGCGATTTAGGGGCATTGGTGAGACGCCAGGCAGGCCGCAGGAGCCGGCCCCATGATCCGAACCCCGTCTCTCTTCCGCGACCGGGTCCTGCCCGTGCTCACCGTAATCGCCGTCATCCTCGTCGTCTGGCACGGTTTCGTCGTCTACCTGAACGCGCCCTTTGTGAGAGACCAGGCGGCACGCGCCAACGAGACGGTGACGCTCGGTCAGATCGTCCAGCGCACCTTTGCCCAGGATCGGCCGGTGCTGCCTGCCCCGCACCAGATCGCCGTCGAGCTCTGGGATACCACCATCAACAAGGCAATCACCTCCAAGCGCAGCCTCGTCTACCATGCGTGGATCACGCTCTCGGCGACGCTCGCCGGCTTTGCCATGGGCACCGTGCTCGGCATCGTGCTCGCCGTCGGCATCGTCCACAACCGGGCCATGGACCGCTCGCTGATGCCCTGGGTGATCGCCAGCCAGACGATCCCGATCCTTGCTATCGCGCCGATGATCATCGTCGTGCTGAACTCGATCGGCATTTCCGGGCTGATGCCGAAGGCGCTGATCTCCACCTATCTTTCGTTCTTCCCGATCGTCGTCGGCATGGTGAAGGGCCTGCGCAGCCCCGACACGCTGCTGATCGACCTGATGCACACCTACGGCGCCAGTCCGGGCCAGACCTTCTGGAAACTGCGCTGGCCGGCCTCGATGCCCTATTTGTTCACCTCGCTGAAGGTGGCGATCGCCATCTCGCTGGTCGGCGCGATCGTCGGCGAACTGCCGACCGGAGCGGTCGCCGGCCTCGGCGCGCGGTTGCTGTCAGGCTCCTATTACGGCCAGACGATCCAGATCTGGGCGGCCCTTTTCATGGCGGCCGGTCTTGCCGCCCTGCTGGTCGCAATCGTCGGATTTGCCCATACCCGGGTGCTGAAGCGCATGGGGGCAAAGCCATGAGCGCCTACCTAATGTTTGCCGTCCTGTTCTGGATCTGCGCCTGGGGGCTCAACGAATACCTGGTGCGGCTGAAGCCGGCGAGCGCTTCAATCTCACGGCTGATCGGCATTGCCGTGCCGCTGATCTTCGGCGCCACGCTGCTGGTCATCTGGGAATGCCTCGTGTGCGGGCTGAACATCCCGCCCATCCTGCTGCCGGCACCGTCGGCGATCTGGGTCCGGCTGACCAACTCGCTGCCGATCCTCTGGGCGGATTTCCAGCAGACCTTCCTCAAATCGGTGATCACCGGCTACATCGCCGGCTGCGGGCTGGGCTTCCTCGTCGCCATTCTCATCGACCGCTCGCCCTTCCTGCAGAAGGGCCTGCTGCCGATCGGCAATTTTGTCGCCGCCCTTCCCGTCGTCGGCGTGGCACCGATCATGGTCATGTGGTTCGGCTTCGACTGGCCCTCCAAGGTCGCCGTCGTCGTCATCATGACCTTCTTCCCGATGCTGGTGAACACCGTGCAGGGGCTTTCTGCCGCAAGCCATATGGAACGCGACCTGATGCGCACCTATGCGGCCGGCTGGTGGCCGACGCTCATCAAGCTGCGGCTGCCGGCGGCCTGGCCTTTCATCTTCAACGCGCTCAAGATCAACTCGACGCTGGCGCTGATCGGCGCCATCGTTGCAGAATTCTTCGGCACCCCGATCGTCGGCATGGGGTTCCGGATTTCCACGGAAGTGGGACGCAGCAATGTCGACATGGTCTGGGCCGAGATCGCGGTTGCCGCACTCGCCGGCTCGATCTTCTACGGATTGGTGGCACTCGCAGAACGCGCGGTCACCTTCTGGCATCCTTCCGTCCGCGGTGGACGGAGGTAACGATAAAAAAGGGAACGAAATCATGACAATCCGGATCGCATCGCTGATGCTGGCGGCCGCCGTGTCGCTGACCGCACTGCAGGCTGCCGCCGCCGACAAGGTGACGCTGCAGCTGAAATGGGTGACGCAGGCGCAGTTCGCCGGCTACTACGTCGCCAAGGAAAAGGGTTTCTACGAAGCCGAAGGCCTCGATGTCGAGATCAAGCCGGGCGGCCCCGACATCGCACCGCCGCAGGTTCTGGCCGGCGGCGGCGCCGACGTCATCGTCGACTGGATGCCGTCTGCGCTCGCAACCCGCGAAAAGGGCGTTCCGCTCGTCAACATCGCCCAGCCGTTCAAGTCTTCGGGCATGATGCTGACCTGCCTCAAGGAGACCGGCATCACCAAGCCGGCCGACTTCAAGGGCAAGACGCTCGGCGTCTGGTTCTTCGGCAACGAGTATCCGTTCCTCTCGTGGATGGCGACGCTCGGCATCAAGACCGACGGTTCGGCCGAAGGCGTAAAGGTGCTGAAGCAGGGCTTCAATGTCGATCCTCTGCTGCAGAAGCAGGCGGCCTGCATCTCGACGATGACCTACAACGAGTACTGGCAGGTCATCGACGCCGGCATCAAGCCCGACCAGCTGGTGACCTTCAAGTACGAGGACGAAGGCGTGGCGACCCTGGAAGACGGTCTCTACGTGCTGGAAGACAAGTTGAAGGATCCGGCCTTCAAGGAGAAGATGGTCAAGTTCGTCCGCGCTTCGATGAAGGGCTGGAAATATGCCGAGAGCAATGCCGACGAGGCAGCCGGGATCGTTCTCGAAAACGATGCCTCCGGCGCCCAGACCGAAGTTCACCAGAAGCGCATGATGGGCGAAGTGGCGAAGCTCACCGCCGGCTCCAACGGCGCGCTGGATGAGCCCGACTACAAGCGCACGGTCAAGACGCTGCTTGGCGGCGGCTCGGATCCGGTGATCTCCAAGGAGCCGACCGGCGCCTACACCATGGACATCACCAATGCCGCGCTGAAGTAACGAACAAGAAGGACGCGCTATCCGAAGCGCGTCCTTCTTTACCTTCCTGGCAGCAATCCACCGCCATAACAGTGCCGGGATTGATCGGCATTGATTGCACCGCTACACGTCATCACGTTTTGTTGTGTAACGACCTTGCGGGCACGAATGCGCGTAACCAGTTACAGATGAAATTGCCGGGAGTGGGCGGAGGACGACGAAGTGCAGCGGCAGCCGCTTTGCTTCGTTACATCGGCAACGGTTCGAATGAACCTGCCGGGCCTTATCCGAGCGCATCCCGCAGATGACGATTGCCTGCGTTTTGCTTTATCCGGATCGGACGTGCCCATGGTTTCCCGACTGCCTTCTCTCGCCACCGCCCTGATTGCGCTTGCAGCGACGACGGTCTCGCCGTTGCCGGGCTTGGCGCAGGACCAGCAGCCGGCAGCAGGTCAGGAAGGCCAGCGCACGGAAAGCCGCCTGCCGTCGATCGTCGTGACGGAGGTCGTCACCCGGCCGATGACCGACAGCGTCGTTGCGAGCGGCACCGTCCGCCCGGTCCAGGAAATCTTCGTGCAGCCGCTCGTCGAGGGCCTGTCGATCAAGTCGCTGAACGTCGATGTCGGCGACCGCGTCAAGGCCGGCGACGTGATGGCGGAGCTCAACAACGATGCGCTGCTGCTGGAGAAGAGCCAGCTGGAGGCCAACCGCGCCAAGGCGGAAGCAGGCCTTGCCCAGTACAAGGCACAGGTGATCGAGGCGCAGGCGAATGCCGATGATGCGGTTCGCCAGCGTGACCGGTCGGTCAATCTCAGCAGGAACGGCACCGTCTCGACCTCGCAGGTCGAGCAGCAGACTGCCTCGGCCGAAGCCGCGCTTGCCCGGCTAAACGCGTCCAAGCAGGCGGTCGCCGTCGGCGAGGCCGACATCAAGGTCGTCGACGCGCAGATCAAGGATCTCGACCTGAAGCTCGAGCGGACCGAGATCAAGGCACCTGTCGACGGCGTCGTATCGGTGCGTGATGCCAAGGTCGGCGCGATTGCCGCCGGCAGCGGCACGCCGCTGTTTACGATGATCCTCGATGGCGCGGTGGAACTGGTCGCCGACGTCTCGGAAAGCAATATCCGGCGCATCCGCCAGGGCATGCCCGCCCGCATCACATTCGCCGGCGCCCGCGACACGTTGCCCGGCACCGTCCGTCTGGTCTCTCCGGTCATCGATCCGGCGACCCGTCTCGGCTCGGTGCACATCGTCGTCGACGCCAACAGCGGCGCCCGCTCCGGTATGTACGGCAATGCCAGGATCATCATCGAGGAAACCACGTCACTGACGCTGCCGCAGTCGGCGGTGACCACGGAACGCACCGGCGCCATCGCCCGCAGGGTTGACGACAACGTCGTCAAGCAGGTGTCGATCGAGACCGGCATCCAGGACCAGGGCTACGTGCAGATCCTCAAGGGGCTCGAAGCCGGGGATCTGGTCGTTGCCAAGGCCGGCGCCTTCGTGCGTGATGGGGACCGCATTTCGCCCGTGCCTGCCGAACCCGTAGCCGCCAATTGAAGGGCTCAGATCGATGAACTTCTCCGCCTGGTCGATCCGCAATCCGATCGCACCGCTACTGGCCTTCGCGCTGCTGCTGTTCATGGGCATCCAGTCCTTCAACAAGCTGCCGATCACCCGCTTCCCGAACATCGACGTGCCGGTGGTGTCGATCATCGTCGCACAGAGCGGCGCCTCGCCCTCCGAGCTCGAGATGCAGGTGACGAAGGAGATCGAAGACGCGGTCGCCTCGATCAGCGGCGTCGACGAGATCACCTCCACTGTCAGCGATGGCCAATCGCAGACGGTCGTCCTGTTCCGCATCGAAAAGCCCACGGACGAAGCCGTCCAGGATACCAAGGACGCCATCGACCGCATCCGCGGCGACCTGCCGGCGGCCGTCGAGGAGCCGATCGTTTCGAAGGTCGACGTCGAAGGCCAGGCGATCCAGACCTTTGCCGTGTCTTCCGCCGACATGACGCTCGAAGAACTGTCGTGGTTCGTCGACGACACGATCAAGCGAGCCCTGCAGGGCCAGCCCGGCATCGGCCGGATCGACCGCTACGGCGGTGCCGACCGCGAGATCCGCGTCGCGCTCGATCCGGACAAGCTGAATTCCTACGGCATCAGCGCGCCGGACGTGAATGCTCAGCTGCGCTCGACCAATGTCGACCTCGGCTCCGGCCGCGGACAGGTGGCCGGCAATGAGCAGACGATCCGCACGCTCGGCGATTCCCGCCGGGTCTCCGATCTTGCCGACACCACCATCGCGCTGTCGAGCGGACGCTTCGTCAAGCTGTCGGAGCTTGGCACCATCACCGACACCTATGAGGAGCCAAAATCCTTCTCGCGGTTCAACGGCGAGCCGACGGTGACGTTTGCGGTCTTCCGTTCCAAGGGCTCCAGCGAAGTCTCGGTCGCCGAGACGGTCGAAACCGAGCTCGCGACGATCCGCGAAGGCCATCCGAACGTCAACATCCAGATGGTCGACGATTCCGTCTACTTCACCTACGGCAACTACGAGGCGGCGATCCACACGCTGATCGAGGGCGCCATCCTCGCCGTCATCGTCGTCATGCTGTTCCTGCGCAACTGGCGCGCCACGCTGATTTCCGCCGTCGCCCTGCCGCTGTCGGCGATCCCGACCTTCTGGGTCATGGACATCATGGGGTTCTCGCTCAACCTCGTGAGCTTCCTCGCCCTGACGCTGGCGACCGGCATTCTCGTCGACGACGCGATCGTCGAGGTGGAGAACATCGCCCGCCACATCAAGATGGGCAAATCACCGTACAAGGCGGCGCTGGATGCCGCCGATGAGATCGGGCTGGCGGTCATCGCCACCAGCTTTACCATCATCGCGGTCTTCGTGCCGGTCTCGTTCATGCCCGGCATCCCCGGCCAGTACTTCATCCAGTTCGGCCTGACCGTCGCCTTCTCGGTATTCTTCTCGCTGCTTGTGGCGCGTCTCATCACGCCGCTGATGGCGGCCTACCTGATGCGCGCCGAAGACGCGATGGACGATCACCACGACAATGACGGCTGGCTGATGAAGGCCTACACGCGCCTGGTCACCGGCACCACCAGACGCTGGTACATGCGCTATGCGACGCTTGCCGGCGCCATCGTCTTCCTGATCGGCTCCATCATGCTGCTCATGCAGGTGCCCGGCAGCTTCCTGCCGCCGGAAGATTCCTCGCGAATCGTGCTGGCGGTGGAACTGCCGCCGAACGCGACGCTGGACGAGACCGCCGCCACCTCGACGAAGATCTACGACACGATCAAGGGTCTCGACGGCGTTGAAAGCGTCTTCGTCCTGGGCGGTGCCTCGCCGAAGGGCGATCTGGAACTGCGTCTTGCAACGGTGCGCGTCATTCTCGGCACGCTCGACCATTCGCTGGTCCGGACCCTGGTCAACAAGGGGCTCGGCTCCCTGCCCCTCATCGGCGAGCATCTTCCGAAGCTCCCGACCGAAGGCCGCGTGCGGCCGCAGTGGGAGATCGAGAAGGAGCTGTTTGCCAAGGTTCGTTCGATCCCCGATGTGCGCATCACCAAGCTCAACGACCGGGGCGAGCGCGAACTGTCGTTCAACTTCCTTGCCAGCAACAATGACGAGCTGAACGACGCCGTCGCCAGGCTGGAAAGCCGCCTGCGCGCCTCGCCGATCCTGGCGAACGTTTCTTCGGAAGGTTCGCTGCCGCGTCCCGAGCTGCAGATCCGTCCCCGCAAGGACGAGGCCGCCCGTCTCGGCATCACGCCGCAGCAGATCTCCGAGACCGTGCGCGTCGCGACCATCGGCGATGTCGATGCGGCGCTGCCGAAGATTGCCCTCGACAGCCGCCTGATCCCCATCCGCGTCCAGGCCTCTCTCGATCTGCGCCGCGACCTGCAGGCCATCCGTGCCCTGAGGGTCAAGACGGCAGGCGGTGCCACCGTGCCACTGTCGAGCGTCGCGGATGTCGACTATTCGGAAGGCCCAAGCTCGATCAAGCGCAACTCCCGCAACCGTGTCGTGTCCATTGGCTCCGACGTTCCCCAGGGGACGGCGCTGGACACGGCGACCGACGAGTTCCGCCGGATCGTTACCGAAACCAACCTGCCGCCGACCGTTCGCCTTGCCGAAAGCGGCGATGCGAAGATCCAGGGCGAGATGGTCCAGGGCTTCGCCAACGCCATGCTGCTCGGCCTGCTGCTGGTGCTGGTGGTGCTGATCCTGCTGTTCAAGGACGTCATCCAGCCCTTCACCATCCTGTTCTCGCTGCCGCTGGCCATCGGCGGCGTGGCGGTCGGGCTGATCGTCACCAACAACGCCCTGTCGATGCCCGTGCTGATCGGCATCCTGATGCTGATGGGCATCGTCACCAAGAACGCCATCCTGCTGGTCGATTTCGCCATAGAGATGCGCCGCCACGGACTGGAACGGGTGCATGCCATGGTCGAAGCCGGCCGCAAGCGTGCCCGGCCGATCATCATGACATCGATCGCCATGTCGGCCGGCATGCTGCCTTCGGCTCTCGGCGTCGGCGAAGGCGGCTCGTTCCGCGCGCCGATGGCGATCGCCGTCATCGGCGGCATCATCGTCTCGACGGTGCTGAGCCTGGTGGTCGTGCCGGCCTTCTTCCTGATCATGGACGACCTGTCGCGCCTCCTCAGCCGTATCTTCAGCCGCTTTGTCGGCAAGAAGGAGATCGAGGAGCCGGTGCTGTCCAGCGAGGAGCTGAGCCGCAACGCCCGCGACAGCGAACGGCAGATCGCCGCGCTGCAGGAACGGCTGAAGCAGGTCGAGGGGCAGGCGGCGAACGATCACGACGACCGCGGCACGCGGTCTGGCGGCAACAACGTTCTGCGCCTGCCGCCGCTGGCGGCGGAATAGGCCAGGGCTCGACCAGAACCAGACCGGCTTGATCTTGGTCAAGCCGGTCTGGTGTCCCGCATGCTACGCCATGTGCCAAAGACGGTTTGGGCGCCGTGGAGCATGAGGGACGCGGAGACGATGGCCGAAGGTCGGGCGAAGATACACAGTCGCGAGCGTAATCTGCTCGCCGCCAGTCCGCTGCTGCAGTCAGTATCGCCGCAGGCCGCCGCCCATCTCATCGACACGGCTCTGTTTACCACCCTGCCCGCCCGTTCGACCCTCTATGACGAAGGCGAAAGAGCCCGCGACTTCTATTGCGTGCTCTACGGCTATGTCAGGCTGTTTCGCACCGGCCGCGACGGCCGTCAGGCGGACCTGCGCATCTGCGGCCCCGGCGAGGTGTTCGCCGAATGTCTGATCCACGGCGGCGAGCGATACCGCACCTCTGCGGAAGTCGCCGAAACCGCAACGATCGCCAGCTTCGGGATCACCGACGTCCGCCGGCTTGCCGACCGGGACGCGACGGTGTCGAGCGCGATCAGTGCGCTTCTGTCGTCGCACCTGCTGACGATCATGGACTGCATGGCCAATGATCGTCTCTACACGGCGCCGCAACGGGTCGCCGACTACCTGCTGGCCTGCTGCCCGAGCGACGACGGCGCCGCCTCCATCCGCCTGCCCTACCAGAAGAGCCTGATTGCCGGCCTGTTGGGTCTGGCGCCGGAAGCACTGTCGCGGGCCTTCGCCAGCCTGAAGGCGAACGGCGTTACCGTTCGCGGCCGGATCGTGCAGATCGGCGACGTCGAGGCTCTCCGCAAGATCTGAGGGGCCGGATCCTTACGCGGTGGACAGCCCGCCCTGGGTCTCGAGAAACCGAACGATGTGGTCGACGCCTTCGCCGCGCTTCAAGTCGGTGAAGATGAACGGCTTGTTATCGCGCATGCGCGCCGCGTCGCGGTCCATCACGTCGAGATCGGCGCCGACATAGGGTGCCAGGTCCTTCTTGTTGATGACCAGCATGTCCGAGCGCGTGATGCCGGGACCACCCTTGCGCGGGATCTCCTCGCCCTGGCAGGTCGAGATGACGTAGATGGTGATATCGGCAAGATCCGGCGAGAAGGTCGCGGCAAGATTGTCACCGCCCGACTCGATGAAGATCAGGTCGAGATCGGGAAAACGCTCGTTCAGCCCGGCAATCGCCTGCAGGTTGATCGTCGCATCCTCGCGAATGGCAGTGTGCGGACAACCGCCGGTCTCCACGCCGACGATGCGGTCCGAGGAAAGAGCTTGCATCCGGACCAGCGCCTCGGCATCCTCCTTGGTGTAGATGTCGTTGGTGACGACGGCCACCGAATAGTCTTGGCGCATCGCCTTGCACAGCTTTTCCGTCAGCGCCGTCTTGCCCGAGCCGACCGGCCCGCCGATGCCGACGCGCAGAGGTCCGTTTGCCGATTTCATCTTGCATGCCCTTCATTCTTGTCGCGCCAGACTATCCGACCTGCTGCGCCGCACAAGCCGGCACCGCCGGCATTTCGCAGTTCAGGAACGAAACAGCCGCGAATGCTGCGTCTCATGCCGCATCGAGGCAATATCCGCCTGCACCGTCGAGGATCCCAGATCGTCGAGGGTAGAGGCGGCGGCCCGGGCGGCGGCCTCTACCACCCGGGCCTCCAGCTGTGCGAGCATCGCTACGCCCTGCTGCTGACCGCAAATACCAAGGCGGATGCCGGCCGACACGCCTTGCGAGAGCGCCGCATGCAGGAAGGCGGCGAGCGCCTGCTCGGTCGACACGCCATGAGCGGAGGCGACCGCACCGACGGCCACCGGAAAGGGACAATCGCGCGGCAGGCGCTCGAAGACTGCCTGCGGCCAGGCCCCAGCGGCTGACACGAAGGCGCGACCGAGCGACAGGGTTTCCAGATGCCGTTCCGTCGAGCCGGCCAGCGCCAGCCCAAGTTCCGACAGTTCCGCAAGCTGGCGCCCGTCATCTACGGCGCGCGCGGCACCGGCCAGCAGCACCGCGTCGTTCCACAGTGTTCCGGCCTCCAGCGTCGCCGAAAGCCAGCCGCGCAATCCCTCGGCATCCGTCACCAGCCGGTCATGCACCGCACGCTCCAGGCCGCTGGAATAGGCGAAACCGCCGACCGGAAAGGCCGGCGACAGCCATGCCATCAGCCGCAGCAGCGACTGCGTGTCGCGGGTTAAGCTCACCGCGGCTCAATCATGTTTGTGATGGGCGTGGTCATGCCCCGAATGGTCATGTCCGGAATGGTCATTGCCTGCGTGATCGTGTGCCGCGTGGCCATGGTCGTGGCTGCCATGCGAATGATAGGCGCCACGGGCCGGCTGGAATGGTTCCTCGACGTCGAGCACCGTGGCGCCGAGCCCCTGCAGCATGGAGCGGATCACGTGGTCGCGCAGGATGACGATCCGGTCGTCCTCGATCTGCGCCGGCAGGTGCCGGTTGCCCAGGTGCCAGGCGAGCTCGATCAGATGCAGCGTGTCGCGGGCCCGCACCTCGAACAGCTTTTCCGCCGCCGCCTTCACCTCCACCGTCTCGCCATTGTCGAGCACCAGCCGGTCGCCATCGTGGAACAGCACCGCCTCCTTGAGGTCGAGCATCACCATGTCGCCGTTCGACAGATGCAGGAGCTTGCGGCGAAGGTGGCGCAGGTCGTGGGGAAGCGTCACGGTGTCGATGGGCGGATCGGAAATCTCGCCGGCCGGGCGATAGCTGTGGACATGCTGCATGGGGTAGGTTCCTGTGATGATGCCCGCATCATTGCCAAGCGCGCCGGCCATGACAAGCGGTGATTGCCGATGCGCGGCAAAATCCGCGGCGCCCGTCCGTGCCGCATGCTGCCTGTCATTGGTGCAAATCAAGCGACCAGGCGAGCAACGGCGGCAGCGGCGTCCACCAGCCCGTACGGATGCCGGCCGTGCGCAGCATCGCACCCGTCCAGGTGTTGCAGCCGAGCAGCGCGTTGAAGCCGCCATTCGCCTCGAAGAACGCGTCGTACTCGCCGTAGGCCGCATCCGCCACCCGCTGTGGCTGACCGTCCTTGCGGGCAAAGCTGTCGCGGATCGCCGCAATCAGTCGCCGGTAGCCGTCGTCGGTCACCAGCAACCGGCGCACCGTCGGATCTGCGGGCGAGATCTCGCCAGCCAGATCCACATGCATGACCGAGCTGTCGATCGTTAGCGCCTTGAACAGCGGCACGGGCTTGAGCTCGCCCCAGGTCGGCGTCTCGATGTAGAAGGCACGCCCGCCCCAGCCGATGATCAGATAGGCAGCACCCGGATGGTCGATCTCAAATCCGAGCGGCCCGAGGTCACCGAGTTCCCGGCGCAGATCGTCGTCGAGCCGCAGCGCCAGGTCGGTATGGATCGGGTTGGAGAGAACCAGCACCTCGCGGGTGGCCGGACCCTCATTGGCGGAGGTTGAAAAGAGAGGACGTGGCACGAGCGTGCCGAGGATGACAGCGAGCAAGGGGATCGCAACGAGCAGCAGCAGCCGGCGGAAGATCTTCGTCATGGGGCCGACGTAGACCTCGCAATGCCTAAATGCAACCAAACCTCCGGGACGCTTCAGTCAAGGATCTCAAGCCGGCGCTCAATTCTTTGAACCTTGTCTCCGAGACGGTCCAGACGCAGGCCCATCTCCGCCACGCCTGCAGCGTCCGTCCGATAGTCCCGGCGCAGGCTCGCCAATCCGATCTCGATCCGCGTCAGCCGATGACAATGCTCCGACAGGGTGTCGCGCATGCCACGCAGGTCCGCACGAACAGCCAGCACATGTTCAAGGACAAGAGTGTTGATGTCTTCAGCCATGGTGTTACCCTGAGCGTCAGAGCCCAAGTCTACAACAAATGCCGGCGCCGACAATCAGGCAACAGAAGGAATAAGAGACCTGCACGCCTCAGTCTCTGCTTTCTCGCCCATGCCATACCCGCACCACGATCAGAGTATCCCGCGCCTCTTCCAGTCTGTAGCGAAGAACGTATGCGCTATTGCCGAAGGGGATGAAGAGCTGCCGGTCTCCAGTGCGTTCTCGCATCAGGGCGCCAATGTGGGGACTTTGCTGAAGGCGGTCGATAGCATTGTCGATGGCCAACATTGCCTTCCGCGCTGCTGAGGAATTCTGCCTCGCCAGAAAGCTGTAAAGCCGTCAATATCCTGATCGGCTTCGGGCAGAAAGCGTATCTTCACGCTGATCTTGCCTTGCGCCCCGCTTCATCGGCAAGCGCTCGCAATTTGGCCTGCATATCCTCACCAGAAATGCATTCGCCGGTTTCCAGATATCTCGCCCATCGGCGATCATCCTCGGCAAACTCGGCCTCCTGGCGCTCCACATCCTCCGCATGAAGCCGCAAAACGCCCTCAGCCAGTTCAGACACGGTCGAGCCTTCGCGTTCCGCTATGACAGCGAGACGCTTTTTCAAATCGCCATCGATGCTGACAGTCTCTTTGACGCTCATGACGACATCCTATCACAGACCATCAGCCTGCCAAAGGGGCGCTCAGAACAGGAAATACCGCTGCGCCATAGGCAGCACGGTTGCCGGTTCGCAGGTCAAAAGCTCGCCGTCGGCGCGCACCTCGTAGGTTTCCGGATCGACCTCGATATGCGGGGTGAGGTCGTTGAGGATCATCGACTTCTTGGAGATCCCGCCGCGCGTGTTCTTCACCGCCACCAGCTGCTTGGCAACGCCCAGGCGTCCGGCCAGACCGGCATCGAGCGAGGCCTGAGAGACGAAGGTGACGGACGAGTTGGTGCGGGCCTTGCCGAAGGCGCCGAACATCGGCCGGTAATGCACCGGTTGCGGCGTCGGGATCGAGGCGTTCGGATCGCCCATCGGGGCCGCTGCTATCATGCCGCCGAGCAGCACCATGTCCGGCTTGACGCCGAAGAAGGCCGGGTTCCACATGACGAGGTCGGCGCGTTTGCCGACTTCGACCGAGCCGATCTCGTGGGAAAGTCCATGCGCGATCGCCGGGTTGATCGTGTATTTGGCGATATAGCGGCGGACGCGGAAATTGTCGTTTTCGCCGGTTTCCTGTGGCAAACGCCCGCGCTGGCGCTTCATCTTGTCGGCCGTCTGCCAAGTGCGGATCGCCACCTCGCCGACGCGGCCCATGGCCTGGCTGTCGGAGGAGATGATAGAGAAGGCGCCGATATCGTGCAGAATGTCCTCGGCCGCGATGGTTTCCTTGCGGATGCGGCTTTCGGCAAAGGCGATGTCTTCCGGGATCGACGGCGACAGGTGGTGGCAGACCATCAGCATGTCGAGATGTTCGGCCAGCGTATTGATCGTGTAGGGCCTCGTCGGATTGGTCGACGACGGAATGACGTTCATCTGGCCGCAGATCTTGATGATATCCGGCGCGTGGCCGCCGCCGGCCCCTTCCGTGTGGAAGGCATGGATCGTGCGTCCCCTGATGGCGCCGATCGTGTCTTCGACGAAACCGCTTTCGTTCAGCGTATCGGTGTGGATCATCACCTGCACATCGTATTCGTCGGCCACCGTCAGGCAGCAGTCGATGGCGCCGGGCGTCGTGCCCCAGTCCTCGTGCAACTTGAGGGACGTCGCGCCGCCAAGCACCATCTCCTCGAGCGCGCCGGGAAGCGAGGCGTTGCCCTTGCCGGCGAAGGCAAGGTTCATCGGGAAGGCATCGGCGGCCTCGATCATCCGCGCCAGATGCCAAGGGCCAGGCGTGCAGGTGGTGGCGAGCGTGCCGTGGGCAGGGCCGGTGCCGCCGCCCAGCATGCAGGTGAGGCCCGACATCAGCGCCTCCTCGATCTGCTGCGGGCAGATGAAGTGGATATGCGCATCCATGCCGCCGGCGGTGATGATCTTGCCTTCGGCGGCTATCGCCTCAGTGCCCGGGCCGACGATGATGTTGACGCCCGGCTGGGTATCCGGATTGCCGGCCTTGCCGATCGCGACGATCCGCCCGTCTTTCAGGCCGATATCGGCCTTGATGATGCCGGTGTGGTCGACGATGACCGCATTGGTGATGACGGTATCGACGGCACCGTTCGCCCGCGTTACCTGGCTCTGGCCCATGCCGTCGCGAATGACCTTGCCACCCCCGAACTTCACCTCCTCGCCATAAGTGGTGAAATCCTTCTCCACCTCGATGAACAGTTCGGTGTCGGCCAGCCGCACCTTGTCGCCGACCGTCGGTCCGAACATCGAGGCATAGGCGGCGCGGGACATCTTGTAGGGCATGGCGATCAGGCTCCTTGGGAGACGGAGAATGCAATGTGCGGCGGCGGTCGCCCGAGGGCGCGGAGCGTAGGATGGGTGCGGCCGTCGAACAGCGCGGCTACATAAGGCGATGGCGGACGTCGGCTGCTATTCGACGCCTTCGGCAAGTTCCTTCAGCTCGGTCGTCCGGTTGCGGGTGACGCGCGCCAGACAGCCGAGGATGACCGCCTGGTAGAGACTGCCACCCCAGACGCTGTAGCCCGTCGCGTCGCACTGGGCGTCGCGATAGGTGATCCAGGCCCGCTGCGCCTTGGTCAGGTCGGCGACCGCGCCCCTGTTCGGCGCATCGATGTCGGCATCCCAGCCGGCAAGAACCTCCTTCGTCCTCGCCCACTGCTCGTTCAGCGCCTTGTCCGCCTCCTGGTATTCGAGGTCGGCGCACTGGTTGATGTCGGCCTGCGTCACCGCATCCTCGCAGTCGACCGAGGGCCGGTCCTCGGCGGAGGACGGACCGTCGATGAGCAGTACGCAGCCGCACAGGATCAGCATTCCAAGTCCGGTCTTCATCATCCGCGTCCCCATCCCGACATCCCCTTCACAGTCTGCCCATCACCTTCTGGCGGAAGCCGTAGACCTCGCGCTTGCCCGACAGCGGGATCAGCGTCACCTCGCGCGTCTGGCCCGGCTCGAAGCGCACCGCGGTACCGGCCGGGATGTCCAGCCGCATGCCGCGCGCCATGTCGCGATCGAAGGACAGTCCCGCATTGGTCTCGAAGAAATGATAGTGGCTGCCGACCTGCACCGGCCGGTCGCCGGTGTTGGAGACTTTCACCGTCAGCGTCGGCGCCCCGCTGTTCAGCTCGATCTCGCCGTCGGCGGCAATGATTTCTCCGGGTATCATGGCGAACTCCCTGTTGCTGCTAGGCGGCCTTGATCGGCGCACAGCCTTCTCTCAGAACCCGCCGCGTGGAAGCTGGATTGGCGATCAGCTTGGCCGCCGGGCGGACGGGGCGGCGCACGAATTCGCCGCCGCAATTCGGGCAGGCGCCGCTGAACACGTTCGTTACGCAATCGGCGCAGAACGTGCACTCGAAGGTGCAGATCATCGCCTCTCGGCTTTCCGGCGGAAGGTCCTTGTCGCAGCATTCGCAGTTGGGGCGTAAGTCCAGCATGGCTCGTTCCTCAGCGGATCGGTTCGTGGACGGTGACGAGCTTGGTGCCATCCGGGAACGTTGCCTCGACCTGGATGTCGTGGATCATTTCGGCGATACCCTCCATCACCTGCTCGCGGCTGATGACGTGCGCGCCGGCTTCCATCAGGTCCGCCACGGCGCGTCCATCGCGCGCGCCCTCGACAACGAAATCGGTGATCAGCGCGATGGCTTCCGGATGGTTCAGCTTGACGCCGCGCTCCAGCCTGCGACGGGCGACCATCGCCGCCATCGAGATCAGGAGCTTGTCTTTTTCGCGTGGGCTGAGGTTCATGTGTTCCCCGAATTCTGATGCTCAGATGTTCCAGACTTTCGGCACTGGCGCGCCATTTCGCAAGAGCGAAATGACCGAAACAAGAATTTTCCTGAGCGCGAAGCCGTCGGTCGCGGCGATCCGCACAACGAGCTTGTCCTGCCAGTGGCTGGCGCCGCAGTAGCCGTCATCGAGCAATCCAGGCAGGCGCGGCAACACAGCCTCCGCAAGAGGACCGGAATAGAAGACGGTGGCGAAGGCGACGCGCCCGGAAAGCACCGCCGGCCGTCTTCCGATCTCGGCGATCGGCCCTTCCATCCGGACCTCTTCCGCATGGATGAGTTTCCCGGCTCGACGGATCCGCCAGCGGTCACGGAAAAGGCCCTGCCTGGCTGCCTCGCCCATCGCGGTTCGCCCGAGGATGACCGCCTCGACGGCCAGGAACTCGGCATCGTGTGCCAGATCGACTGAAAGTTCGCGGGTCAGCGACGCACGGTCGAAGAGAATGCTTTCCTGCGGCAGCCAGCAGACGCGCGATCCCTCGCCCGCCGAAATGCGACTGGTGAGCCGCGCCGTATCGGCGGCCGCCTTGTAGATCTTCTCGTTGGCCTGGGTGGTGACGGTGACATCGGTGCCGGCGCCCGCCTGCAGCTCCCAATCGATGCGGTCGCCGCCGGTGAGCCCGCCGGAACTGTTGATGAGGATCGCTTCGAGCGAGGCGTCGAAGGTTTCAGGCAGGCGGATCTTGGCGCAGCCGTCCTGAAACAGTTCGGCGAGCCGCGAACGGCCCGCCGACTGCTTGGTTACAAGGCGCCCTTTGCCCCGAGCCCGCTGCGGCGCTGGTCGGTCGGCTGGCTGATGGTGCTGCTGCACGTGGTCCCCTCGACTGTGTCGGTCACCGAAGCGCCTTCGCCGCAGACCGAGGCGTTGACCTTGGTGGCCGGCGGAGCGGCCGTGGCGACGAGATCGGTCGCATCGGCTTTGCGGAAGAAGTCCCACATCCGCGGCGCCGGATCAACGTTCGGGTTGAAGCCCGGCTTCTTCGCCGTCGAGACCTTCATCACGCCGGCAGCCTTGCCGTCCGATGCCGCGGCGATGACCGCTGCCTTCGAGTTCGGCCTCGGCCAGTCGTGGCTGCCATTGGCAAATTCGTAAGTGGCGATGCGAACGCCGCTGTGGCAGGTGTCGTAGAGGCCGAAGGTCACGCCGTCGGCCGTCTCGGCCGTGCCGTTGCCCTTGCAGCCGTCGAGCTGTGTCCAGCGCTGCAGCGCCGTCTTGAAGCCATACTGCCAGTAGGGCTTGCCGCCGCCGGCATAGGGGTTGGCCTCGTCCTTGATGCCGGCAAATGCCATGATCGAGACCGGCTTGGCGGGCGTGCAGGTCGACGGGTCCGGAGCCCACTTACCGTCGCGGTTCTCGACCGGAACGCCGACGCGCAGCGAGTTGACGAAGCCGGCCGCGGCGAAATCTGACGCACCGGAGCAGAGATAGGCCGACAGCATGCGTCCGCCGCCCGAATAGCCGGAAGCGAAGATCCGGGCCGGATCGACGCAATAGTCCTGCTTCACCTTCTCGACGGCGGCGCGAAGGAATGCGACCTCATCCTGACCGCCTTCGCGCGACGTCACGCCCGGAACGTTCCAGGCAAAGGTGCCGGGCATGCTGCCGTCGAGGCTGCCCTGTGGGGCAAAGACGATAAAGCCTTCGCGCTCCGCCACCTTGTCCCAGGAACTGCGGCGCATCTGGCCGCGCGGAAAGCTGTTGGAGCCGTGCAGGTCGAAGACGACCGCCATCTTCTTCGCACCGTCATAGGACGGCGGAATATAGGAAACACCGTGGCGAACCTGGTCGCCGACAGTCAGACTGACATCGTGATAACCGCTATCGAGCGCCGTGCCGCAACCGGCCGCCTGGGCGACCGCAGCCGCACCAAGAAATGCCGCGCCAGTCGCCGTCAGACGGACAAGCGCGTGGAAGAAGGAAATGCCAAGCCGCATCAATCGCCTCTCGGGAAAGGAACATCATGTCCGTGCGATGGAAAAAACCGAGATCTGATTAGCATATTGCCAGATGCTGTGTAACCGCTCTTCTGAACAATGGCAGCCATGCGATAAAACTGCATCACACCGTCAGATGCCGCCTTGCTTCTGCCGTATCCAGTGTTTCCGCCGGCCCCTCGTGCACAATCTCGCCACGATCCATGATGTAGACGTGGTCGGCAAGCTCGCGGCAGAAGTCCAGATATTGTTCGACCAGAAGAATAGCCATGCCCGTCGAATCACGCAGATACTGTATGGCGCGGCCGATATCCTTGATGATCGATGGCTGGATGCCTTCGGTGGGCTCGTCGAGCACGAGGATCTTGGGTCGGGTCACCATTGCCCGGCCGATGGCGAGCTGCTGTTGCTGACCGCCCGACAGGTCCCCGCCACGGCGCGACAGCATGGAGTTCAACACCGGAAACAGGGAGAAGATGTCGTCGGGGATGAACCGGTCCTTGCGGGCGAGCGGCGCAAAACCGCTTTCGAGATTTTCCCGGACCGTCAGCAGCGGAAAGATCTCGCGGCCCTGCGGCACATAGCCGATCCCGTGCTTTGCCCGCCGATAGGGCGCCAGCCCGTTCAGGCTCTCGCCGTTGAACGAGACCGTGCCGCCGCTCACCGCATGCTGGCCGGTGATGGCGCGCAACAGCGAACTCTTGCCAACGCCGTTGCGGCCGAGCACGCAGGTGATCTTGCCCATTGGCGCGGCAATCGAGACGCCGCGCAACGCCTGCGCAGCTCCGTAGTGAAGATTGACGTTGTCGACTGTCAGCATGGTTGGTCTCCGAAATGATAGCTCGGCGCCAGATCGCCCCCCTCTGTCACTTCGTGACATCTCCCCCTCAGGGGGGGAGATCGGGTGGGGATGCCAGCGCCTCCTTCGATCTCTCCCCTTGAGGGGGAGATGCCCGGCAGGGCAGAGGGGGGGTGTCACGGGCAAAACATCAATCATTACCGCCCCAGATAATTTTCGATGACCTTCGGATCGTTCGACACAAAGTCGATCGATCCCTCGGCAAGCACCGAGCCTTCCGCCAGGCACGTCACCTTGACGCCGAGGTCGCGGATGAAGCCCATGTCGTGCTCGACCACGACCACCGAGCGGGTCTTGGCGATCTCGCGCAGGAGGATGGCGGTCTCGGCCGTCTCCGCGTCGGTCATCCCGGCCACCGGCTCGTCGACCAGCAGCAGCTTCGGTTCCTGGGCGAGCAGCATGCCGATCTCCAGCCACTGCTTCTGGCCGTGACTGAGATTGGCGGCAAGCTCGTGCCGGCGATGGCCGAGGCGAACGGTTGCCAGGATCTCCTCGATGCGCAGCCGGTCGTCCTCGCTCAGCCGGTAGAACAGCGTGGCGAAGACGCCGCGCTTGCGGTTCAGCGCCAGTTCCAGATTGTCCCAGACCGTATGGCTTTCAAACACCGTCGGCTTCTGGAACTTGCGGCCGATGCCGAGCTGGGCAATGTCGGCTTCGTCCTTGCGGGTGAGGTCGATGGCATCCTCGAAAAGCACCATGCCGCTGTCCGGCCGCGTCTTGCCGGTGATGATGTCCATCATCGTCGTCTTGCCCGCGCCGTTCGGACCGATGATCGCCCGCAGCTCCCCGGGCTCGACCACGAAGGACAGCGCGTTGAGCGCCTTGAAGCCGTCGAAGGAGACCGACACGTCCTGCAGGTAGAGCAGGCTTTTCGACCGTGTTTCCGCTACCGTTTTCATCGCTCTACTCCGCTGCCTGAACCTGCTGTGCCGAAGGGGGCGGACCGGCATCCCGGCCCTTCTCCGCCTCGGCGGCGGCGCGCAGGCCTTTTCGCGCGTTCCAGCCGTGCGCGATCGTGCCGACGATGCCCTTCGGCAGGAACAGCGTGACGCCGATGAACAGCGCGCCGAGCGCATAGAGCCAGAATTCCGGGAAGGCGCCGGTGAAGAAGCTCTTGCCGCCGTTGACCAGCACCGCGCCGATGATCGGCCCGACCAGCGTGCCGCGACCGCCGACCGCCGTCCACACGACGACCTCGATGGAATTGGCCGGCGCGAACTCGCCCGGATTGATGATGCCCACCTGCGGCACGAACAGTGCCCCGGCGATGCCGGCAAACATCGCCGAGACGACGAAGGTGAAGAGCTTGATGTTTTCGACCCGGAAGCCGAGGAAGCGCACCCGGCTTTCCGCATCGCGCACGCCCACCAGCACCTTGCCGAACTTCGAGCGGACGATCGCCGATGCGACCACCAGGCAGAGCGACAGCATGACCGCCGACAGCGCAAAAAGCACGGCGCGGGTGCCGTCGGCCTGCACCGAGAAGCCGAGAATGTCCTTGTAGTCCGTGAGGCCGTTATTGCCGCCGAAGCCCATGTCGTTGCGGAAGAAGGCGAGCATCAGCGCATAGGTCATCGCCTGGGTGATGATCGACAGGTAGACGCCGTTCACTCTCGACCGGAAGGCAAACCAGCCGAAGACGAAGGCAAGCAGGCCCGGCACCACCAGCACCATCAGCATGGCAAACCAGAACATGTCCATGCCGTGCCAGAACCACGGCAGTTCCTTCCAGTTGAGGAAGACCATGAAATCCGGCAGCAGCGGATTGCCGTAGGTGCCGCGCGAGCCGATCTGGCGCATCAGGTACATGCCCATCGCATAGCCGCCGAGGGCGAAGAAGGCGCCGTGGCCGAGCGACAGGATGCCGCAATAGCCCCAGACGAGATCGAGCGCCAGCGCCAGCAGCGCGTAGCAGAGATACTTGCCCATCAGCGCCATGGCATAGGTCGGAATGTGCAGAGCACTGTCTTGCGGCAGCAGCAGGTTGCAGGCCGGAACGATGACGGCGACGGCGAGCAGGATCGCAACGGCTGCGATGACGCAGCCCTCGAGTGCCCTCAGGAGGAAGCTCGTGATCATGCCTCGACGGCCCTTCCCTTGAGCGCGAACAGGCCGCGCGGTCGCTTCTGGATGAAGAGGATGATGAGGACGAGCACCAGGATCTTGCCGAGAACGGCGCCGACCGAGGGCTCGAGGAACTTGTTGAGGACGCCGAGCGAAAGCGCCCCGACCAGCGTGCCCCAGAGATTGCCGACGCCGCCGAACACCACGACCATGAAGCTGTCGATGATGTAGCTCTGGCCAAGATTGGGAGAGACGTTGTCGATCTGCGACAGCGCCACGCCGGCAATTCCGGCGATCCCCGAGCCCAGCGCGAAGGTGAAGGCATCAATCCAGGGGGTGCGGATGCCCATCGACGAGGCCATCCGGCGGTTCTGCGTGACGGCGCGCATCTGCAGGCCGAAAGCCGAGCGCTTCATCAGCACCAGCAGGCCGAAGAAGATCGACAGTGAGAAGACGACGATCCACAGCCGGTTCCAGGTGACCTGCATGCCGCCGAGCGGGAACGAGCCGGACATCCACGACGGATTGCCGACCTCACGATTGGTCGGTCCGAAGATCGAGCGGATGGTCTGCTGCAGGATCAGCGAGATGCCCCAGGTGGCGAGCAGCGTTTCCAGCGGCCGGCCGTAGAGGAAGCGGATGATGCCGCGCTCGATGACGAGACCGACGGCACCGGTAACGAGGAAGGCGACCGGCAGGGCGATCGCCAGCGACCAGTCGAACAGCTGCGGCGCAGAGGTGCGGATGACCTCCTGCACCATGAAGGTCGAGTAGGCGCCGATCATCACCATCTCGCCATGCGCCATGTTGATGATGCCCATGACGCCGAAGGTGATGGCAAGACCGATGGCGGCCAGCAGCAGCACCGACCCGAGCGACACGCCGTACCAGACGTTCTGCGCCATGTCCCAGAAGGCGAGCGTGCCCTCAATCTTGGCGATGGCGGCATCGACATCGGGCTTTAGCGTCGGATCGAGCGTCGAAGAGACGGTCATCAGGATGCTGATCGCGCCGCGACCGCCGATCGTGCCGATGGTCTTGATTGCCGCCCGCTTGTCTTCGACGGAGCGATCGGAAGACAGCACCGAGGCGGCCCGCGCCTCTTCCATGCGCGCCTTGACCTCGCGGTCGGTTTCCTTGGCGAGTGCTGCCTCGACAAGCTCGAGGTTTTCGGCGCTTGGCGAGCGCAGCACCGCATCGGCCGCCTGCAGCCGCACGGCCCGGTCGGGGCTGAGCAGCGTCAGGCCGCCCAGCGCCGAGCGCACGACGCGGCGCAGCGAATTGTTGACGCGGATCTTGGTGACCGCGCCCTTCGGCGCCTCGCCCACCGTCTCACCGCTCAACGGATCGACGAGTGCGAGATTGGCGCCGGCGGGCCGGGTGATGAACACGGCGCCGTCTGATTTGCGGGTATAGAGATCGCCTTCGCCGAACGCTTCCAGCGCCGGCACGACACGTGCGTCGCCGGACGCGGCCAGCTGCCCGATGAGATCTTCGGCCTGTTTGAAGTCTGCCTTGCCGAGGCCGTCGATCAACGCCTTGGGATCGGACTGCGCAGACGCCGGCGCGGCAATGGATAGAAGGAGAAAAACGAGTGTGATGAAACGGATAAGCATTCTCTTGTCCCCCGGATGGCGGGCGGCAGTGCCTGAGGAGTACCACCCGCCTGCCAGCGCCTTTTCCTGACGGAACCGGCGTTACGATGAGGCAGGAAAGGCACTACCCCCTCTGGCCTGCCGGCCATCTCCCCCACAAGCGGGGAGACACTTTGCGGCACCCGCCTGGCCTGCCAACGGCTTCCACGGATCGACTGGGTTAGAGCCCTCCCCCTTGTGGGGAGGGTTGGGAGGGGTATTCGCCCCGGCTGACGTGATCAGCTGCCCTTGCCGCCGCACTTGCCGGTGGCGACGTTGAAGTTGCCGCACGACATCGGCTTGCGCCAATCGGAGATGAGGTCCTTCGAGTCCGGCAGGTAGTCGGACCATTCGTCGCCGACGACGGCCGGCGTCTGCTGCACGATCTCGAACTGGCCGTCGGCCTGGATCTCACCGATCAGCACCGGCTTGGTGATGTGGTGGTTCGGCATGACGGTGGACGTGCCGCCCGACAGGTTCGGCACCGAGACGCCGATGATCGAATCCAGCACCTTATCGGTGTCCACGGTACCGGCCGCTTCGACCGCCTTCACCCAGGCGTTGAAGCCGATATAGGCGGCTTCCATCGGGTCGTTGGTGACGCGCTTGTCGTTCTTGGTGAACGTCTTCCATTCCTTGATGAACGAGGCGTTGACCGGGGCATCGACGGACTGGAAGTAGTTCCAGGCGGCGAGATGGCCGACCAGCGGCTTCGTGTCGAGGCCGGCGAGTTCTTCTTCACCGACCGAGAAGGCGACGACCGGGATGTCTTCGGCCTTGATGCCCTGGTTGCCGAGTTCCTTGTAGAACGGCACGTTGGCATCGCCGTTGATGGTCGAGACGACGGCGGTCTTCTTGCCGGCCGAGCCGAACTTCTTGATGTCGGTGACGATGGTCTGCCAGTCGGAGTGACCGAACGGCGTGTAGTTGACCATGATGTCCTCTTCCTTGACGCCCTTCGACATCAGGTAGGCCTTGAGGATCTTGTTGGTCGTCTGCGGATAGACGTAGTCGGTGCCGGCCAGAACCCAGCGCTCCACGCCTTCATTGTCGGCGAGGTAATCGACCGCCGGGATCGCCTGCTGGTTCGGAGCGGCACCGGTGTAGAAGATGTTGCGCGAGGATTCCTCACCCTCGTACTGGACCGGGTAGAAGAGGATCGAGTTCAGCTCTTCGAAGACCGGCAGGACCGACTTGCGCGACGACGAGGTCCAGCAACCGAAGACGGCGGCGACCTTGTCCTGGGAAATCAGCTGGCGCGCCTTTTCGGCAAACAGCGGCCAGTCGGAGGCCGGATCGACGACGACGGCTTCGAGCTTCTTGCCGAGCACGCCGCCCTTCTTGTTCTGCTCCTCGACGAGCATCAGCATGACGTCCTTCAGCGTCGTCTCGGAAATCGCCATCGTTCCCGAAAGCGAATGCAGAACGCCGATCTTGATGGTGTCGTCGGCGGCAATCGCGCCATGGAATGCCGTCGTCGACATAATGGCAGCGAGCATGGCGCCGCCAAGCTTGGCCTTGAAATTCATCGATCCGTCCCCTCTTCTTGTTCGCCTGCAACGGGCCTCTCAAGCGGGCTTCAAACGTTGCAGAAGGACTATCGGACGCTGCACCGCAAAACCACATACGTCGATTGACGTAGGCGCCGGGGCGAAACGCGAAGAGGCTGTTTGTCGGGCCAGGAACCACCCTCCGGTGGGTGCCCCGGCGAACCGTTCGGTTGCGGTGCGGGAACCTTTCCACCCGACGCGCACTTGCCCTTCCCGGACGCGCCATCCGCCCGAGGAGCCCCCGCATGATCAACGATCTCTGGTACAAGAATTCCGTCGTCTACTGCCTCTCGGTCGAGAGCTTCATGGATTCCAACGGCGACGGCGTCGGCGACTTTCCCGGTCTGATGCGCCGGCTCGACTACCTGAAGGGCATGGGCGTCGATGCCATCTGGCTGATGCCCTTCCAGGCGTCGCCCGGCCTCGACGACGGCTACGACGTGTCGAACTACTACGACATCGACCCGCGCTACGGCACGCTTGGCGATTTCGTCGAATTCACCCACGCCGCCAAGCAGCGCGGCATCCGGGTGATCATCGACCTCGTGGTCAACCACACCTCTGACCAGCATCCGTGGTTCCAGGAGGCGCGCAACGACCCCAACTCACCCTACCGCGACTGGTACGTGTGGTCGCAGACCAAGCCTGCCGATGCCGAGAAGGGCATCGTCTTTCCCGGCGTGCAGAAGACCACCTGGACCTATGACGAGGTGGCCAAGCAGTACTTCTTCCACCGCTTCTACAAGTTCCAGCCCGACCTCAACACGGAAAACCCGATGGTGCAGGCCGAGATCCTGAAGATCATGGGCTTCTGGATCCAGCTTGGCGTCTCGGGTTTCCGCATGGATGCGGTGCCCTTCGTGATTGCCGAGAAGGGCGCGGACATCAAGAAGCCCGGCCAGCAGTTCGATCTCCTGCGCTGGTTCCGGGCGTTCCTCCAGTGGCGCAAGGGCGACGCCATCATTCTTGCCGAAGCCAACGTGCCGCCGAAGCAGAACCTCGAATATTTCGGCGAGGACGGCGACCGCATGCACATGATGTTCAACTTCCACGTCAACCAGTCGCTGTTCTACGCGATGGCGAGCGGCGACGGCGCTCCGCTGGTCAAGGCGCTGAACGACACCCGCATGCGCCCGGAGACCGGCCAGTGGGGCAGTTTCCTGCGCAATCACGATGAGCTTGACCTCGGACGGCTGACGGAAAAGCAGCGGGCGCGGGTGTTCCAGGAGTTCGGCCCGGAAAAGGGCATGCAGCTCTATGACCGCGGCATCCGCCGGCGGCTGGCGCCGATGCTGGGCGGCGACCGCCGGCGGCTGGAGCTGGCCTACAGCCTGATGTTCTCGATGCCGGGAACGCCGGTGCTTCGCTATGGCGACGAGATCGGCATGGGCGATGACCTGTCGCTGCCCGAGCGCAACTGCGCCCGCACCCCGATGCAGTGGTCCGACGAGCCGCAGGCCGGCTTCAGCAGCGCCGACAAGACGGTGCTGCCGGTAATCAGCGAGGGCCCGTACCGTTTCGAACACGTGAATGTCGCCAGCCAGCGGCGCGATCCGAACTCGTTCCTCAACTGGACGGAGCGGATGATCCGTATGCGCAAGGAAGCGCCGGAGGTCGGCTGGGGCGATTTCACCATGCTCGACACCGGCAACAAGGGCGTCATGGCGATGCGCTTCGACTGGCGCAACAACGCCGTGATGACGCTGCACAACCTCTGCGACCAGCCGCAGGAGATCCTGCTCGACGTCGGCGTCGGCGAACTCGGCCACAGCCTCATCGACATCCTCGACGGCGACAGCAGTCAGGCGGAGGAAGACGGCCGCCACCGCATCCTTCTCGGCCCCTACGGCTATCGCTGGTTCCGCGTCGGCGGGCTGGACTATCTGCTGCGCCGCACGGAGGTCTGACCGCCCCTACTCTCGGGTGAGCCAGGCGCTCGCTGCGCTCAAAGGCCTTTGCCGGATGAATGTTCGGCAGAGGGTGACCTACGCGTTCAATTCGGCCGGTTGCGGAGCTTTTCCGCCTCGGCGTAGAACTTCTTCTCCCACTCCTTGTGGTTGTCCAGTCCTTCGCGGATGAACGGCGTGAAGATCGCCAGGTGCATCAGCATCCAGTTGACCAGGCGGGCGGGGAAGTTCAGCGGCTTGACGAAATCGACGAACAGCACGACGCGGGTCTGGTCGGTGTGGTTCCAGGCCTCGTGTTCGAAGGCGTCGTCGAAGATCAGCACCTTGCCTTCCTGCCAATGGCAGATCTGGTCCTTGACGCGAATGGCGAGATTGTCGCCGGCGGCCTCCGGCACGATGAGGCCGAGATGCAGGCGCAGCACGCCGTTATAGGGTCCGCGATGCGCAGGCAGGTGCTTGCCGGGCTCGAAGATCGAGAACATCACCGTCGTCAGGCCAGGTATCTTCTGCATCGCCGTCCACGTGTCCGGGCAGGCGGCGATGTTCTGCTCCGACTTCACGCCGAAGCCGAGCAGGAAGAATGTCTTCCAGCCGTTGTCGCTGGAGATCGTCTTCACGTCCGTCGAGATATCCTGGAACGTCGGAAGCTCGTCCTTGCGCACCAGGATGCGGTCCAGTTCGGCACGGATCGCCGGCGCCGCCTTCTCGATCTCGGCGGCCCAGGGAAACACGGCGTTGTCGTAGACCGGCGGGTTGCCGAGCTTGGCATGTCTGAAGTTCAGTCCTTCCGCCCAAGCGACGATCCCCATGAAGAAGCGGGTGACGCGGCTTGGCCGGTGCATGGGCGCGATGCCCTCGGTTCCGAAGGTCTGTTCGGCGACGGGAACGCCTGACGATGTTTGAGAGTCCACGGGAGATAACCACACTGCAGGAATTGTTGAGGGGAACCGGAGGGAAGCACGATAGGCTTTCCTAGCGGCAGAATGCGGTGCACCTTTGATGACGGGCGCTGAAGGACAGGCGCGATATGCGGCGCATTTGTGACATAGGCAAATCCGGCTTGCAAATCACTGTTGAACGCCTGACAGTGCACAATCAATCATCATGCACAAAAGGACGCCAGCAGCTTATGGCAGCGCGGCAACGCATTATCCCCGTCCGCCGCGAATACAATCGCTGGGTGGCAAACCAGACGCTGGAAGATTATGCGCTGCGGTTCACCGCCAAGAGCGCCCGGCGGTTCTCCTCCAGCCGTATCTCGCAGACGGCGATCGGCGCGATCTCCTTCCTGGCGCTGGAAGCGATCGGCGGGGCGATCACCCTCTCCTATGGCACCACCAACGCCTTCTTCGCCATCCTCGTCGCCGCCTCGGTGATGCTCGTCGTCGGCCTGCCGATCAGCCGCTATGCGATCCGTCACGGCGTCGACATCGACCTCCTGACGCGGGGCGCGAGCTTCGGCTATATCGGCTCGACGATCACCTCGCTCATCTATGCGAGCTTCACCTTCATGCTGTTTGCCATCGAGGCGTCGATCATGACCGGCGCACTCGACCTTGCCTTCGGCATTCCGCCCTGGATCGGCTATGTCATCAGTGCCGCCGTCGTCATTCCGCTGGTCATCTACGGGGTACAGCTGATCTCGCGCTTCCAGCTAATCACCCAGCCTTTCTGGATCATCCTCAACATCCTGCCTTTCATCTTCATCGCCTTCATGGACTGGGAGAAGTTCGACCTCTGGCGCTCCTTCGCCGGCATCGGCCACTCGAATTCCGAGGTCGGCAATGCCGCACCCTTCGATCTCCTCGAATTTGGCGCCGCCTCTGCGGTGATCCTGGCGCTGATGCCGCAGATCGGCGAGCAGGTCGACTTCCTGCGCTTCCTGCCGGCCGAAGGCCAGCAGAAGTGGCGCCACCGGCTGGCGGTCTTCCTCGCCGGCCCCGGCTGGGTGGTGGTCGGCGTGCCGAAGCTGCTGGCCGGCTCGTTTCTCGCGGTGCTGACGCTGTCGACGGCGGTGCCGGCCCGTGAAGCCGGCGATCCGGCGCACATGTACCTCGCCGCCTTCGGCTATATGATCCCTAACGAGACGGCGGCACTGCTGCTGATGGCGGCCTTCGTCGTCGTGTCGCAGCTGAAGATCAACGTCATGAACGCCTATGCGGGCTCGCTCGCCTGGTCGAACTTCTTTTCCCGCCTCACCCACAGCCATCCGGGCCGCGTCGTCTGGCTGGTGTTCAACGTGGCGATCGCGCTCCTGCTGATGCAGCTCGGCATCTATCGCCTCCTGGAGGCGACGCTCGGCGTCTTTTCGATCATTGCCATGGCCTGGCTGTGCACGATCTCCGCCGATCTCTTCGTCAACAAGCCGCTTGGCCTCTCGCCGCCGGGCATCGAGTTCAAGCGCGCCCATCTCTACGATCTCAATCCCGTCGGGCTCGGATCGATGTTCGGCGCCGCAGCCATTGCGCTGACCGCTCATTTCGGCGCCTTCGGGCCGCTCGCCGCCTCGCTGGCGACTTATCTGACGCTGTCCGCCTTCATCCTCTCGCCGCTGATCGCCTGGGGCACCAGGGGACGCTTCTACCTCGCCCGCAAGCCGCGTCACGCCTGGAAAAACCTGACGGCGATCACCTGCTCCATCTGCGAGCACCCGTTCGAACCGGAGGACATGGCCTGGTGCCCCGCCTATGCGGCGCCGATCTGTTCGCTCTGCTGCTCGCTCGACAGTCGCTGCCACGACATGTGCAAGCCGAACGCCCAGATGAAGGCGCAGATCGGCAGCGTCGCCCGGTCCTTCCTCTCCGCCGCCGTGGTCGATCGCCTGACGACGCGGCTCGGCCGGTACGCGCTGACCTCGGTCATCTCGGTCTCGCTGATCGGCGCCATCCTGGCGATGATCTCCTACCAGGTCGGCCAGGCGACGCCTGCCAATGCCGATGTGATCTACGGCACGGTACTGATCGTCTTCTTCGTCTTTGCCATCACCGCCGGCATCGTTTCCTGGTTCTACGTGTTGGCGCATGACAGCCGGGTGGTGGCCGAGGAGGAATCCTCGCGGCAGAACACCCTGCTGCTGAAGGAGATCGCCGCCCACAAGAAGACCGACGCGGCGCTGCAGAAGGCGAAGGAAACGGCCGAGGCCGCCAATCGCGCCAAGAGCCGCTATGTCGTCGGACTGAGCCATGAGCTGCGCACGCCGCTCAATGCGGTGATGGGCTATGCCCAGCTGCTGGAACGCGACGAGACGATCCCGGTGCCGCGTCAGCCGGCGATCCGGGTGATTAAGCGGTCCGCCGATCACCTGTCGGGACTGATCGACGGGCTGCTCGACATATCGAAGATCGAGGCCGGCCGCCTGCAGGTCTATTCGAACGAGATCAACATCCAGGACTTCCTCGACCAGGTGGTGGAGATGTTCCGGCCGCAGGCGCAGGCCAAGGGGCTCGAGTTCGTCCATGAGCGCGCCCGCAGCCTGCCCCATTACGTGCGCAGCGACGAAAAGCGGCTGCGGCAGATCCTCGTCAACCTCTTGTCCAACGCCATCAAGTTCACCGACGAAGGCGCCGTGCGCTTCGAGGTCGCCTACCGCAGCCAGGTGGCAACCTTCACCGTTGCCGATACCGGCCGCGGCATCGCCGAAAGCGATCTCGGCCGCATCTACGAGCCGTTCCAGCGCGGCGAGGCCGAGAATGTCCGTCCGATGCCGGGGCTCGGGCTTGGCCTCACCATCACAAGGCTGCTGACCAACACGCTGGGCGGCGAGATCTCGGTGACCAGCACCAAGGGTGAAGGCTCGCAGTTTCGCGTGCGGCTGATGCTCTCGGCCGTCGATCGCCCCATCACCATGGCGCCGGCCGAAAAGAAGATCGTCTCCTACACCGGCGCCCGTCGCACCATCGTCGTCGTCGACGACAACGAGGATCACCGCGACCTGATGCGGGAGGTACTGACGCCGCTCGATTTCGTCGTACTGACGGCAAGCGGCGGGCCGGAATGCCTGACGCTGATCGAAGGCGTCACGCCGGACCTTTTCCTCGTCGACATCCTGATGCCGGGGATGAGCGGCAGCCAGCTTGTCGAGCGGCTTCGCGAGGACGGGCAGACCGCACCGATCCTGATGCTGTCGGCCAATATCGGCGACGGCACCTCGGCGCTCCTCCCCGGCGACGGCCACAACGACGCGCTGGCGAAACCGGTCGACATCCGCCAGCTGGCGGACAAGCTCGCCGTCCATCTCGGCCTCAGCTGGATCCACGAAGGCGACGAACCGCAGCCGGTCGCCGAGGCGCCAATCGTCAGTCCCGGACGCGCCCATCTGGAAGATCTCCGTCAGTTCGGCGAAATCGGCTATATCCGCGGCATCGAGGCAAAGCTTGCGGACCTCGGTCGGCTGCCCGGCAATCAGCCCTTCGTCCAAAAGGCAGGTGTCTATGTTCAAGCTTTCGATCTGGCAGGCTACATGACCTTCCTCGATCGGTTCATCGAAGAAAGAGTCGCTGACGATGTCTGACACGGCCATGCCCCGCGATATCGTGCTTCTGGTCGATGACAGCCCGGAAGCGCTGGGCTTCCTCACCGAGGCACTGGAGAGTTCCGGCTTTTCGGTGCTGATCGCCACGTCCGGCCAGTCGGCCCTCAGCATCGTCGACCGGATTACCCCGGACATGATCCTGATGGACGCCGTGATGCCAGGCATGGACGGCTTTGACACCTGCCAGCGGCTGAAGGCGAACCCGGGGATGGCGCAGGTTCCGGTGATCTTCATGACCGGTCTTACCGAGACGGAGCATGTCGTGCATGCGCTCGGCTCCGGTGGCGTCGACTACCTGACCAAACCGATCAACATCGACGAGCTGCGCGCCCGCATCCGCGTACATCTCACCAACGCCCGGTCCGCCCAGAGCGCCCGCGTGGCGCTGGATGCCGCGGGTCGGCATCTTCTGGCAGTGAAGGGCAATGGCAGCCTGCACTGGTCGACGCCGCAGGCGACGCGGCTGATCAATTCGGCAACCGGACGGGACGACGGCCTCGACCTTCTGGTGCGGCAGATCGAAAGCTGGATGAACGGCCGCGACAGGCCCGGCTTTTCCCGCGATGCGGCTTTCTTATTCCGGCATGAGGGTGACGGCCTGACCGACGGGCGAAAGCCCGGTCTGCCCGGCAGCCTGCAATGCGCCTATCTCGGCGCCATCGGGCCGGACGAGTATCTGTTCCGCGTCACCGTCGTCGGAGGCAGGGCCGACGATCTCGTGCTGCGTGAGAACTTTCCGCTGACGATGCGCGAGTCCGAAGTGCTGATGTGGATCGCCAAGGGCAAGTCGAACAAGGACATCGGCGATATCCTCGGACTTTCGTCGCGCACCGTGAACAAGCACCTGGAGCAGATCTACGTGAAGCTGGGCGTCGAGAACCGCGCCTCGGCGGCGGTCAAGGCCGCCCGCGTGCTGCACGAAGTCTGATCCCGGACCAATCGCACCTGCACCGCACAAAACCCTGAGCACGAAAAAGGCCCGGACGATGCCGGGCCTTTCCAGATTGATTAGAGACTGAGCGGATTACATGCCCTGCTGGAAGTAGCTGAACTTGCCGTCCGGGCCCTTCTTCCATTCGTACATGACGTAGCCCGGCAGCTTCGGATCGCCCTTTTCGTCGAAGGCGATGTCGCCGAGAACGGTCTTGAACGGGCCCTTTGCCTTCAGCGTCGCGGCAACGGCTTCTGCGTCGTCCGACTTGCCGGTAGCCTTGATGCCTTCGGCGATGACCTGAACGGCAGCGTAGGAATAGAGCGTGTAGGCTTCCGGGTTGAAGCCGGCGGCCTTGAACTTGGCAACCAGGTCCTTGTTTTCCGGACGCAGCGTCGGGTCGGGACCGAAGGTGTTGAGCGTGCCTTCGACGGCGTCGCCGGCGATCGAGGCCAGTTCGTTGGAGACGATGCCGTCACCCGATACGAGCGTTGCCTTGAGGCCCTGGTCTTTCGCCTGGCGGATGATCAGGCCGGCTTCGGTGTGCAGGCCGCCCCAGTAGATGATCGTGACGCCGGCTTCCTTCATCTTGGAGATGAGGGCCGAGAAGTCCTTGTCGCCGACGTTGACGCCTTCGCGGATGACCTGCTTCTTGCCGGCCGCATTGTAGGCCTTCATCGTTTCTTCGGCGAGACCCTGACCGTAAGGCGTCTTGTCGTCGATGATGGCGATCTTGGCGTCAGCGAACTTTTCGGCAAGATACTTGCCGGCAACGCCGCCCTGCTGGTCGTCACGACCGCAGGTGCGGAAGGTGTTCCACAGGCCGCGCTCGGTGAATACCGGGTTGGTTGCAGCCGGGGTGATCTCCAGCATGCCGTTCTCGGCATAGACTTCCTGCGAAGCCGGGATGGAAACGCCCGAGTTGAAGTGGCCGACCACGTACTTCACGCCGTCGGAAGCGAACTTGTTGGCGACCGAGATGCCCTGCTTCGGGTCCGAAACGTCGTCGCCGAGAGTGATCTTGATCATCTCGCCGTTGATGCCGCCGGCAGCATTGATGTCGGCAGCAGCCTGTTCGGCACCCTTCTGCAGCTGCGCACCGAAGGCAGCGTTCGGACCGGTCAGCGGGCCGCCGACGCCGATGACGATATCTGCCCACGCGCTGCTGCCGCCGGCCAAGATGGCCGTCAGTGCAACAGCGGAAAGAAGAAGCTTCTTCATAGATTTACTCCCAGTTAAGAGGTGAGGATTCGTCAAGGAAACCAAGCGCAATACCCACCTTTATTGCGTCGGAAAGCTGTTCCACTCGGGGGACCTTTATAGTGGCCCTTCTGTCAATCTGAGGTCAGAAAACCGCAGCTGTCAATCTTTCTTCTTCCACGAGAATGCGGAGGTCGGCTCGTAGAGCCAATAGTAGTTCTGGACCATCTGCCGGGTGCGCCGAAGCCGGAAACCGGCGACCGCAAACACCAGCAGCAGCGCTACGTCGAGGACGTAGTAAGCGGCGCTGATGAACGGCCCCTGGAACAGGGCGTAGTGGAGGAAACGCATCACCACGCCGAGCAGCAGCGCGTAGATGACAACCGTCACCATGCCGTTCCAGCCCTCGGCCGCCGCCCGCCCGGACCGCCACGCGGTCCAGAATCCGACCAGCAGAACCAGGAAGCGCAGCATGTAGCGCACGCCCGTATCGTCCTCGATAAACAGTCCCTGCATGTCAAATCCCTCCGGCCCGCGCGCTCGACTGGGCGCCGCTCAATGCCGTCCACCTTCCAGATACGCCGCACGCACTTCCGGGTTCCTCAACAGTTCCCGGCCGGCGCCGCTCATCGTGACCTTGCCATTGACCATCACATAGGCGCGGTCCGACAGCTTCAGCGCAGCGAATGCGTTCTGCTCGACGAGGAAGACGGTAAGCCCCTCTTCCTTGTTGAGCGTCTTGATCGCCTCGAAGATCCCCTTGACGATCAGCGGCGCAAGACCGAGCGACGGCTCGTCGAGCAGCAGCAGTTTCGGCCGCGCCATCAGCGCCCGGCCGATCGACAGCATCTGCTGCTCGCCGCCCGACAGGGTGCCGCCGCGCTGGCTCTGACGCTCCTTGAGGCGCGGAAAGAGCGTAAAGATCTTTTCGACGTCCTCGTTGAAATATTTGAGGTTGTCGAGACCGGCGCCCATCTGCAGGTTCTCATAGACCGTCATGCGCGGGAAGATCCGCCGGCCTTCCGGCGACTGGGCGATCCGGCGGCGGGCGATCAGGTGCGTCGGCAGGCGGGTGATATCCTCGCCGTCGAACACGATCTCGCCGGTGCGGGCCTGCGGGCTGCCGCAGATGGTCATCATCAGCGTCGACTTGCCGGCGCCGTTGGCACCGATCAGGCTGACGATCTCGCCTCGGTTGACATGGATATCGACACCGGCCAGTGCGCGGATGTTGCCGTAGAAGGTTTCCACGCCGCTGACCTTCAGCAGAGGTTCAACGGTTGGGTTCGGATCGGCCATTAAAGCGCGCCCCCATCGAGTTCTTCATGGATGACTTCTTCGACCTCGTCGTCCTCGACACCGAGATAGGCCGCGATGACCTTCGGATCGTTCTTGACGTGGTCCGGTGTGCCATCGGAGATCTTCTGCCCGTATTCGAGCACCACGACGTGGTCGGAGATTTCCATCACCACCGACATGTCGTGCTCGATCAGCAGGATCGAAACGCCCTCGTCGCGGATCGCATGCAGCAGCGTGTTGAGTGCCGCAGACTCGCGCGGATTAAGGCCGGCGGCCGGCTCGTCGAGGCACAGCAGCTCGGGGCCGGTGCACATCGCCCGGGCAATTTCCAGCCGACGCTGAGCGCCGTAGGGAAGGTCGCCTGCCGGATCGTCGGCGCGATCGGTGAGATCGGCCATGTCCAGCCAGTGCTTTGCCCGCTCGATCGAAAGATCGACCGCCTTGCGATAGGCCGGCAGGCCGAGCAGACCGAGGATCGTATAGCCGGACGCCTTCATCAGCGCATTGTGCTGGGCGACCAGCAGGTTTTCGAGAACCGTCAGGCCGGAAAACAGCCGGATGTTCTGGAACGTCCGCGCAACGCCGCCCACCTTGTTGATCTCGAAGTCGCGCAGCCGCTCGAGCAGGTAGTGCTTGCCGTCGCTGCGGTTGAGCGTCAGCATGCCCATCGTCGGCTTGTAGAAGCCGGTGATGCAGTTGAACACGGTCGTCTTGCCGGCGCCGTTCGGGCCGATCAGCGCGGTGATCTCGCCGCGTCGGACATCGAAGGAGAAGTCGTTGATGGCCATCAGGCCGCCGAACTTCATCGACAGATGTTCGACCTTGAGGATGACATCCGAGGTTTGCATGGGGGTCACGGGAGACATCAGCCGTGCCCCTCCTTGGTGAAGCTGCCGGAAACCGCTCGTCTTTCCTTCAGGAAGGCGGTCGGGGACCGGCTGCCGACGAAGCCGCGCGGCTTGAACAGCATGACGATGATCATCGCCAGACCGAAGAGCAGCATGCGATAGAGTTCAGGGGTGAAATCGGGGCCGAAGACGACCTTCAGGAACGACATCTCGCGCAGGATCTCGGTGCCGCCAACCATCACCACCGCAGCGATGGCAATGCCGGTCAGCGAGCCCATGCCACCCAGGACGACGATGGCCAGGATGACGGCCGATTCCAGGAACACGAAGCTTTCCGGCGAGACGAAGCCCTGGCGGGTGGCGAAGAACGAGCCGGCGAAACCGCCGAACATCGCGCCGGTGGCAAATGCCGTCAGCTTGGTCTTCACGGTATCGATGCCGAGCGAACGGCAGGCGATCTCGTCCTCGCGCAGCGCCTCCCAGGCGCGGCCGATCGGCATGCGCCGCAGCTGGATCGTCACGTAGGCGGTCAGCATGCACAGCGCCAGGATGATGTAGAACAGGAAGATCTTGTAGTAGACCGACGAGGCCGACAGGCCCCAGGCCTTGACGAAATTGTTGGCAGCGCCGGTATCGAAGGACCAGATGCCGAAGAACGATGCCTTCGGAATGCCCGAGATACCGAACGTCCCCTTCGTCACGTCCGTCCAGTTGATCAGCACGAGCCGGATGATCTCGCCGAACGCCAGCGTGACGATCGCAAGATAGTCGCCGCGCAGCCTCAGCACCGGAAAGCCCAGCATGATGCCCCAGAGTGCGGCAAAGATGCCCGACAGCGGCAGCAGCACCCAGAAGGACAGGCCGAAATAGTTGGACAGCAGCGCGTAGGAATAGGCGCCGACCGCGTAGAAGGCGACATAGCCGAGATCGAGGAGGCCGGCCAGACCGACGACGATGTTGAGGCCCCAGGCGAGCATCACGTAGATGAGGATCTGGATGCCGAAGTTGTCGACGTATTTCAGCGAGCCCTGCTTGCCGACGATCATCATCGACAGGAACGGGTAGAGCAGCATGAAGATCAGCGCGATCTTCAGGAAATGCGCGTGGAAGAAGCCCTTCTTCTCGGAGATGTCGAGAACCCCGGCCTTCGACTTGGCAAGCTTGCGCCGGTCGATCTGCGGCTTGATGAAGGCCACCGTGACGAAGCGGCTGACGGCGGTGATCGCCACGAAGATCAGCAGCAGCGTCCAGCGCGTCCGCCACACCAGGGCATTGTTGATGTCCTGGTAGGTTTCGATGCCGACATAGAGAAGGAACATGCCGAAGGCGACAGCGCCGGCAAACAGCGCTTCCTTCAGCGCCGTGGCCATCAGGCCAGGAGCGGCTTCGGTCGGTTCAGAGATTTGAATTGCCATGATCTCACACCTTCTCCACTTCCGGACGTCCCAGAATGCCCGTCGGCTTGAAGATCAGCACGAAGGCGAGGATCGCGAAGGTCGCGACATCCTTGTAGGCGATGGAGAAGTAAGCCGACCACAGCGACTCGATGAGACCGATCAGCAGGCCGCCGAGAACGGCGCCGGGCAGCGAGCCGATGCCGCCGAGAACAGCTGCGGTGAACGCCTTGACGCCGGGGATGAAGCCGTCGTTGAACGAGGCGACGCCGTAGTAGACAAGGTACATCGTGCCGGCGACGGCTGCCAGCGCCGCCCCCATGATGAAGGTGATCGAGATCGTCCGGTCGACGTCGACGCCAAGCAGTGCCGCCATCTTGCGGTCCTGCTCCGTCGCACGCTGGGCGCGGCCGAGCGGCGTCTTGTTGACGATGTACCAGAAGGCGGTGAGCAGCACGGCCGTGACGAGCACGATGATGATCTGCTTCAGCGATACCGTCACGGCACCGAAGTGATAGACGTCGGTCACCAGCGGCGGGATCGGCTTGTTGCGCGGTCCCTGCGTCACCTGGATGAAGTTCGACAGGACGATCGACATGCCGATCGCGGTGATCAGCGGCGCCAGCCGGAACGAACCGCGCAGTGGCCGGTAGGCGATGCGCTCGATCGTCCAGTTCCACAGTCCCGTCATCAGCATGCCGACGAGCAGCATCACGATCAGCAGGACGGCGATTGGCAGACCGGCAAAGAAGGTGGTGAGGATGAGGAAGACGATGAGAGCGGCAAAGCCGCCGAGCATGAAGATATCGCCGTGAGCGAAGTTGATCATGCCGATGATGCCGTAGACCATCGTATAACCGATCGCCACGAGGCCATAGATCGACCCAAGAGTCAGCCCGTTAAGGAGCTGCTGGACGAAGTACTCCATAAACTTTCCCCCGGACGCGGTCTGTCGAGAACCGCCGCGCCTCTTGTATGTGTAGCCCTTACGGGTTCTTTGGTTTTGGCAAATTCATACCGCTTTCAATCGAAATGTGAAGTCAAAAAGACGAAGCGTCCGAGACAACCCCCAACTTCGGCCGGCTTTGTATAAAAGCGTACCAGAAAAGCGAAAAAAGCAGCAGTGGCTGCCGAAAACTGTCGCTGTTGGGCGCTGTGACAGGCGCCTCCACCGCCTGATTTCCAGGCGTTGCAACTTGAACGCACGGCAGCAGCCGCGGCAAGCAACCTCCTTGCCTGAAGAAAAGCTCCAGGTTCTGGAAGGCCGCGAGCCGAATTAGGCTGTTTACGGGGATGATCGGCTCCGGCGGCAAAGCACAATCAACCACTTCGCCGGCCTGGCATCCCCGCAGCCGACGTCGTCGCTACCATGACGGAAACCGACTGGAGACCGCGACAGATGGCCGACACCACGCCGAACCTTGCCCTGCCCTACATCCTTCCCTCGCAAGCACAGAAGCACGTCACGCACAACGAGGCGCTGCTGCTGCTCGACCGGCTGGTGCAGCTCGTCGTCGAATATGAAGGTGCAGCACCGCCGTCGCTGCCGCAGGAAGGCCAGCGTTTTTCGGTTGCCGGCAGCCCGTCGGGCGCCTGGGCCGGCCGCGCCGGATCGATCGCCATCTGGCAGGACGCGTCCTGGCTGTTTGCCGTGCCGCATACCGGGTATCTTGCCTGGTTCAAGGATGCCGCCGCAATCAAGGTCTTCGCGGGCGGAACATGGCAGAGGCCGGCGCTTCCCGACATCCTGACGCCGCAGCGCCTCGGCATCGGCGCGACACCCGACGACACGAACCGTCTCGCCCTCTCCTCGCCCGCTACGCTTCTCAACAATGCCGGCGCCGGCCACCAGTTGAAGATCAACAAGGCGGCATCCGGCGACACGGCCTCGGTGCTCTTCCAGTCCGGCTGGTCCGGGCGTGCCGAAATGGGGCTCGCCGGCAACGACCTGTTCTCCGTCAAGGTGAGCGGCGATGGCGGCAGCTGGTCAACGGGGCTTTCGCTGGATGGCGCCGGCCGGCCGAGCTTCCCGAACCGGCCGGCCGCCCGCGCCCACCGCGCAAGCGGCAGCTGGACGCCGGCGTCCGGCAGCGAGACCGGCTTTGCGACGCTCGCCTTCGAACAGGGCGGCGTATCGCTCGGCGCGACGCTTGCCGGCACCGGCCAGGCGCTCTCTATCCCCGTGGATGGGTTCTACTTCGTCTCGCTGATGGTGAGCGCCACCGCCTCTTCCGGTCACGCGACGGATCTGCGCCGCAACGGCAGCACGACGCTGATGACCCTCTCGGCCCCTGCCGCGGCACCGCTGACAGTTTCGGGATGCGGGCTCTACCAGCTGAACGGCGGCGACAGCCTCAGCCTCCTGCACACCGGCACCGCCACGATCGACGAAGGTGCCGGCCGAACCGAGCTTGCGATCGCCCGTCTCTGAAGCATCGGCGGTCACTACGGTCGCGCCGGAAAGCAAGACCGGTAGCCTATGCTTGCCAAGCAATCACTGATGAGCCGCAGCAAAGCGCGCCTGTCTCCCAATACATGCCAAGCCGGCAAGTTTGACCACGGAGATGATTCGGAAAAAACGGTGTTCCCATTTAGTCAATTGTTAAAGCTGCGGCGCTACGGTCAGCTCGTGGTCGTGAGTAGTGTAGAGAGTCCAATGACCGAAATGATACGTCCTCGAGTAAAATATGTCATCGGCCCCGATGGCAGCCCCTTGACCATTGCGGATCTTCCGCCGGCCAATACGCGCCGTTGGGTCATCCGCCGCAAGGCGGAAGTGGTTGCAGCGGTGCGCGGTGGCCTGCTGAGCCTCGAGGAAGCCTGTGAGCGTTATACCCTTACCGTCGAAGAATTCCTCTCCTGGCAGTCGTCGATCAACGATCACGGCCTGGCTGGTCTGCGGACGACGCGTATCCAGCAGTATCGCCACTGAGGAACGTCGGCCGGTCGGCAACCGTATGCGGAGCATCCCTTCGTCATTGATGGCTAAGGGATTTTCGGCCTACGCGCCGCTGTCCGGATCCTTGCCGGCTGCACTTGGTGCCGGCAGAAGCCATCCCACGATGAGTGCGGAGGCTGCATAAAACCAGAGGCCCGGCTGTACCATTGCGGAGGCCAGGCCACTGCTCTTGGCCGCGAAGATCGCGATCGCAACCAGCATCACGTCAATCATTGACCACTTCGACAGATGCGGAAGGGCGCGGCCAAGCCGACCGCCGGGCATTTGGCGCCCGGTCTCGCGCCAGGCGATCAGCCCGAGCTTGGTGATTGGGAAGATCACCGAGAACAGCCCGATCAGCATGGCAAGCGGCCACTCACCCGCCGACCACAGTCCGCCAAGCAATCCGAAGATCGACGGCGTCTCGCTGAAGAAGTACAAACGGTCGAGCCGCATGATCGGCAGCGCCAGACCGAGTGTCAGCGATATTGCCGCCGCAACGATCAGCAGCCATCGCCGTATCGCCATCACTTCGTCTTTCGTCCGGCTGGTTTCGACATTCCATCGTCCTACATCATCGCATGACCTCACAGAAGATTGGATCATCCCATGCAGATTGACGAGCAGGACGGCAAGAGCGGCGGCAAGTATCGGGCGGAACTCGCCGGTCACTTCGGCGAGATGACCTACTCGCGGGCATCGCCGCAGCTGATCATCATCGATCACACGCAGGTCGACGACGCGCTGCGCGGCAAGGGCGTCGGCCAGGCTCTCGCCGAACATGCGGTCGGTGCCGCAAGAACCGGCGGCTGGAAGATCATTCCGCTCTGCCCGTTCTTCAAGGCGCAGGTGGAGCGCCATCCGGAATGGCAGGACGTGATCAAGAGCTGAGCCACTACCTCCAGTCATCCTGTTCACAAAACGGATCGCAAGCCCCACAGGAAGGCGACCAGAGTTATGGACAGGAAAACGATCTGGAACATCGCCTGGGCTGGCAGCCCGAGGATGTAGTTTTTCGGCAGATCGAATTCCGGGTCGAAGAAAAGAGTATTCGGATACACTATCGCCAGGCTTTGGCTGATCCAGTAGATCGAAGCAAAGCCTGCGGCAGCAATGAGATTGCTGAGGACATCGCCACCCGGACGCCATGCAAAGAAAAGCGTCAGCACTCCGAGAAGCGCTGAAAGTGCCATCGTATGGCCTGCATGATATTTGGCGTGGCCTGGCCACGCAGGGTGAACAGATGGGTCGAGCTGTAATCGGCCAGATGTGCGCCGATTGCGGTGATGATCGCGACAAATGAAAACATCAGGCTGCTGGCGATGGGCATGACTTCTACTCGTTCCATGGTTACCTTGAGTTACCAGTGAGTACGAAGCATCGCGGATTGGCAAGGAGTTACCTTTTTGAAACCGAGTTACGTCGAGTTGATGGTCGAAGGTGACTGTGCCGAAGTCGGGGGCATCCTCTCGCGGGTCGGCGACAAGTGATCGGTTCTCGTGATTGTCGCTCTGGCAGACAGGCCAATGCAATTCAACGAGTTGAGACGTCTTGTCGAGGCGGTCTCTGCCAAGGTCCTATCTTCAACATTGAAGGCCCTCGTGCGCGACGGGTTCATCACAAGGCATGAGATTTCGGCGGTTCCGTCACGGGTCAGCTACGACCTGACGCCTTTGGGTCGCGACCTCCTCGTAGTCGTGAGAGATCTGGCGCTGTGGTCTGTGCGAAATCGGTTCGCGATCCGTGAGGCGCGAAAAAATTACGATGCCTGCCAGACACCGGTGAGACGATTGATCAAAGCGGTCTAGCTGAGGCGAATTTCCCGCCGTTGCGGCAACCGGACGTTCATCGTCGCTGAAGGACGAGAACCTGCGCAAGCACATGCAGTCGGGCATCGCGAAATGGCGATCACACCGCATGATATTCGTTCGAAGCCCCGCGCAAAAAAACGCGGACGCAAGTCAAGTTGCGGCCGCGTATGATGATCTGTCGGACGGTGGACGATGTTACGCGCGGGCGCGCAGATCTCCGTTACGTTCCTCGAGGGCCGTGGCCTTGGCATGTTCTGCCTGGGCTTCTTCCAGTGCCAGTTCGGCGCTGTCCTGTTGTACCCGCAATTCGCGGATGGACACCTGCAGATTGTCTGCGCGCTGGCGCGCAGCCTTGGCAAAGGTCGGGTAGGCGAAGTGATTCGGATCGGAGATGCCCGACTTCTTTTCTTCCAGCGAGATCTGGTGTTCCAGCTCTTTCGCCATACGTTCAAACTCCGCCATCATGAGCTGCAACTGCTGCAGCTGGCGGCGTTTTTCGTTCACCTGAAATTCTTTCAGGCGCACAAGGCTGTCACGCGTCTTCATACGCAATACTCCCGTGGATAGCGAGACCCCGGCTCCTTAGACACTCTACCCTGAGTCCGAGCTGCAACAGGTCGGACATAAAAATTGCCGCATCGTTAATTATTTGGGCGCTGCGGTAACCTTTCATTTACGGGCATCGTTAAGGATAGGGACGATCATTTAAGGGTCCGTAAATGCCATGGCCGATTTCGGCCGACGACAATGACTTGTCGTATGAATCACTTAGCGAAAAGCCTTCGCAAAAAGATTCAGATTGGCTCTGGCAGATTCCCAAGAAATATCAGGTGACTACCAAGCTTGTTTAACGAAATCCTGCG
This sequence comes from Rhizobium sp. SAFR-030, assembly GCF_059415005.1. Lineage (NCBI taxonomy): Bacteria > Pseudomonadati > Pseudomonadota > Alphaproteobacteria > Hyphomicrobiales > Rhizobiaceae > Rhizobium > Rhizobium sp. SAFR-030. The sequence goes on from NZ_JBPFDO010000004.1 coordinate 83,627, forward strand.
GCTTGCCAAATCAAGTCAGAGTTTGTTAACCAATTGGTGTCAGCTTCCAAATCAGGCAACGTCTGGATCCGTTTCGCGTAGGGGGCAATCCATACCTTCGCGGCGGTAAAGGGGAAAATTATGCGGGTTCTACTCATCGAAGATGACAGCGCGACTGCCCAGAGCATCGAGCTGATGCTCAAGTCCGAGAGCTTCAACGTCTACACCACGGATCTCGGGGAAGAGGGCGTCGACCTCGGGAAGCTGTACGACTACGACATCATCCTTCTGGATCTCAATCTGCCGGACATGTCCGGCTACGAGGTTCTGCGCACGCTGCGGCTGTCGAAGGTCAAGACGCCAATCCTCATCCTCTCCGGCATGGCCGGCATCGAGGACAAGGTTCGCGGTCTCGGCTTCGGAGCCGACGACTACATGACCAAGCCGTTCCACAAGGACGAACTGGTCGCACGTATCCATGCCATCGTCCGTCGTTCGAAGGGCCATGCCCAGTCGATCATCTCGACCGGCGAACTGATCGTCAATCTCGACGCCAAGACCGTCGAAGTCGGCGGCCAGCGCGTCCACCTGACGGGCAAGGAATACCAGATGCTCGAGCTGCTCTCGCTGCGCAAGGGCACGACGCTCACCAAGGAAATGTTCCTCAACCACCTCTACGGCGGGATGGACGAACCGGAACTGAAGATCATCGACGTCTTCATCTGTAAGCTGCGCAAGAAGCTGGCCAATGCCGCCGGCGGCGCAAACTACATCGAGACGGTGTGGGGCCGCGGCTACGTGCTGCGTGAACCTGACAATCAGGAATACGCCGAGACCGCCTGATCCTCCCCTTCCGTCGCAAACATCCTTCAAAGCCCGGGCGCTGTCGTCCGGGCTTTCTTCGTTGTTGGATACCGGTCAGACGCTGCGTCCCACCTTTGACCTCGGCCACCAGCGCAAGAGCGTCCCGACGCCGGGACTGCAGCTAAGGTCGTTATGGAATGCTATGGTGTCGTGAGGCGGTTCAGGCAGCCGCGGTCATACCCGCAAAGGCAGCCGAGAGGATTTTCCGGTCGAACGGCTTTAGCAGGAAATCATCGGCCCCGGCCCGCTTGCCGAGCATCATCTTCTTGAGATCGGACTCGATGACGCAGTAGTAGATCCGAACGCCCCTGCCCTCCTGCATCTGCCGCACGGCTGAGATGAGATCCAGCGCCCCGTCGAGATTGGCGTCGACGATCAGGATGTCGGGCATCTGCGCCTGGCAGCCGGCATGCGCCTCGTCCGCCCCGGCAGCTTCCGCGACCATGAAGCCCAGTTCGGTCAGAATGCGCTTTGCCACCGTCCGGACGATGTCGGAGCTGTCGGCTATCATCAAGCGGCGCATGCGATCTCCAATGCCTCTGGTGGCGTGCTCCGTCTGGTGGAGCACGCTGCAGGGTAGAGAAGGCCCGCTAAGGAAGCGTTACCGCCGCGATTCTGGTCAGGCGGCCGGCACTTCGGCGATGAAGGCGATGCGGTCGTCGGACACGACGTGCTTCAGCTCCATGCCGCACTCGGCGGCCAGCAGCACCGTGTAGTAAGGCTGGATCGAATGGGCATCGATCGCCTCTTCCAGCGTTCCGGCGCAGATCTCGGCGAACTTCGGCGGCACGCGCAGCATGCGACCACGCGTCGTCAGTGTGAATTTCGCCTCGGTCTCCGGATTTTCCAGCAGCACGTCGACGGAGCCGCCGCGCGGGATCGAGCTGTAGGCGACGGTGAACAGGTTGAGCAGCAGCTTGACGCGGTTCTTCGGGATGATCGCCCGCGGTCCGCTCCAGTTGACCTCGGTCTTCTTCTCGGCAATGGCGAAATCCTTGGCAGCCTTCTCCGCCTCGCCGGTATCGATGGACGCGCCAACCGAGCCCGAGGCGCCGAAGGCCAGCCGGGCGAACTTGAGGCGCACCGAGGCATTCTGCGCAGACGTGCGGATCAGGTCCAGTGCGTCGGCATCCGTGCCGCCCTCGTCGAGCAGTTCGAGGCCGTTGTTGATCGCGCCGACCGGAGAAATGACGTCATGGCAGACTCGGCTGCAGAGAAGTGCCGCAAGATCGGGACCGCTGAGGGTAAGGTTCGGGTTCTTCGACATGGGTTCTTCCTGAATGTGGCGCCCGGCACTCAGACCAACGGATGGCCAGGCGGGCGTGGACTTGACGGCAGTCGATCAACTCGACGGATGCCGCCATAATGACACCATTGTTGGTAAACCGGTTGTTAACAGGATAAACGCAAGATGGCACAGCCCGTGACTAATGACATGCTATTTAGAAAAAACGGAGAGGCCAATGCGCTTCGATAGACTTTCCGCCGCGGCCAGGCTTGTCGCCCTATCCTTGTTCGCCGCGTTGGCTGCTCCCCTTGCAGCTCCGGCGATGGCGCAGCAGGCGTCCAGCGAACAGTACACGTTCCAGGAAATCATCGATGCCGGCCATGGATTCTTCGGTTCGACCACCGGCGGTCTTGCCAAGGTCGTCGAGAAGGCTTTCCAGCAGTACGGCCTGCCGAACGGCTACATTCTCGGCCAGGAAGGATCCGGAGCCTTCATTGCCGGCCTGACCTATGGCGAGGGCGAGCTCTACACCAAGAACGCCGGACAGCATCCGGTCTTCTGGCAGGGTCCGTCGCTCGGCCTCGACTATGGCGGCCAGGGCGCGCGCACCATGATGCTCGTCTACAACCTGCCGGCAGTTCCGAGCCTCTATGCCCGCTACGGCGGCGTCAGCGGGTCGGCCTTCGTGGTCGCCGGCGTCGGCATGACCGCGCTCACCAACCAGCAGGTCGTCATCGCACCGATCCGCACCGGTCTCGGCGCCCGCCTCGGCGTCAATGTCGGCTATCTGAAGTTCACCCAGCAGCCGACCTGGAACCCCTTCTGACACGGCGCGGGCGGTGTTCTTGTTGCCGCCCGGCACGCGATGCTCTAGAGCCTTCGACAGCTAGCTCCAACAGCAACAGACACTCATCGATGGCTTTCCCGTGATCCAATTCGCGCTTCTGTTCGGCCTGGGCTTCCTCAGCGCAACGCTCCTGGCAATGATCCTCGCGCCGGCGATCCATCGCCGCGTGGTTCGCTACACGGAGAACCGGCTGAAGGCGACGATGCCGATCAGCCCCGCCGAAGTTCGGGCCCAGCGCGACATGGCACGCGCCGTCTATGCGGCCGAAAACGCCCGCACCAAGCAGGAGCTGCTCCAGGAGCGCGACCGGGCAATCGACCTGCAGCTGCGCCACGACAAGCTGTCGGAGGAAACGGCGGCGCTGCACGCAAGCCAGCACGAACTGCAGATGCAGGTGAGCGACATGAGCATCGAGGCCGCCGATCTGCGCGCGCGCCTGCGCCGCGAGGAAGGCTTCATCCAGCAACTGAAGGAATCGCTGCAGCTGGTCGAGAACACCCTGCTTGCCAAGGACGAGGAGATCGACGCTCTGAAGCGGCGGATCGCGCGCTCGGCGGGTGACCTCGACAATGCGCAGATCGACCTGTCGACCCGCGACACCGAACTGGAGAACCTGCGCTTCCGCGCCGCCAACCTTCGCGAGGAGCGCGACACCCTGCGCACCGACGTGAAGCTTCTGACGGCTCGTGCCAAGGATGCCGAGACCCGGCTGCAGGAAGAGGAACGCCGCACGCTGCGGCTCGAAGACAAGATTTCGCGGGAGATTGCAGAGAAGGCCGACCTGCAGACGACCGTCGAGCGTCGCGTGCAGGAGATAGAGCGCTTGCGCCAGGGCAAGGCGGGGAAGACCACCGCTGACGCAGCTGCATCGCTTCCGTCCGCCGATCTCAGCCCCATCGCGCTGGCCGGTTCAGCAGATGCGGATGCGACGGTGGTCGATCTCGACCGTTTCGCCGACGACATTCGCAACCGTAGCGCTGCCCTCGTGGCGCAGCTGCCGAAGTCGAAATCGAAGAAGGCCCAGGATGCCATGCGACGCGAGCTTGCCGCCATCGCCGCCGACATGTTGGCGCTGACGGCCGCGCGCGAAGGCGAGGCATCGCCCATCCCCGCCCTGATTGCCGCCGATGATGCCGAGCGCACCGACAATGCGCGGGAAAGCCTTGCAGCCCGGTCGCACCGTTCAATGCTCGCGCTGTCGCCCGCCGATCGGGAAACCTGACCCTCAGATCAGGCCTTGCAGCCGGGCGATCTCGTAGAGCGCGATGCCTGTCGCCGTCGCCGCATTGAGGCTGTCGAGCCCCGGCCGCTGTGGAATGCGCGCCGAGCCGAAGCGCGACAGCACCGCCTGCGGCAAGCCGTCGCCTTCCGTGCCGGTGACCAGCGCAATACCCGGCGCCGGCGGAACCTCGCGGATATCCACCGCACCGCGGGGCGACAGGCCCCAGATCGAGAAGCCGGCCGCATCCACGGCCGTCAGCAGTTGCAGCGCCGTACCGCCCCGCGCATAGGGGACCGAGAGCACCGAGCCAACGGAGACGCGCAACGCCTTGCGGTAAAGCGGATCGCAGCAGGTCTCGTCAAGGAGCACGGCCGAAACGCCGAACGCTGCGGCATTGCGGAAGATCGCGCCGATATTGTCGTGGTTGGAGATGCCGCAGGCGACCGCGACGACGGACGGCTTCGGCATGGATGCGAGCAGGTCGGGCACGATCGGGTCGGCCAGACGCCGGCCGAGCGCCAGCACGCCGCGATGCAGGTGAAAGCCGGCAATCGCATCGATGACGGCGGCATCCGCGACATAGACCGGCACATCGACTGGGAAGGTGTCGAGCAGTTCGCTCAGCCCCGCCACCCGGTTTTCCAAGAGCAGGATCTTTTCCGCCCGGAATGCCTGGCCCGCGGCATGCGCGGCGGCCAGCATCCGCAGCACCACCGTGCCCTCGGCAATGAAGCTCGCCTGCCGGCCGACGAGATCCCGCTCGCGGATGCTGCGGAATTCCGCGATGCGCGGATCCTCGGCATCGTCGATGCGGATCGTCTGGCGGGCGGCAGGCGCCATGTTCAGCGGCCGGCGATGCTGACGTCGGCGATGACGCGGCCGACGCCGAGGTCGAAGATCAGCGCCTTGCGCTCGCCGTTCAGCGTTCCGTAGAAGAGAAGCTGGCCCCCGGACTGCGACACAGAGAGGATTTCGAAGCCCGTCGGCAGCTGCGCGGTGGTCCGCAAAGGCTGGTCGGCGGGAACCGCAAAACCCGCCGTTAGCGGCGCGACAATGCCTGCGTTGGCGGCCTCGCCGGAGTTCTTTGCCTTGTAGACAACGGCGATCAACACCGCCATAAGGCTGACGAACATGATGCCGCCGGACACGAGTTGCAGGCGCACCATCTTGCGACGGACGTTCTCCATCACCGGATCGAGCGGCTCGTCGTCCTTAAGCTCGGGTTCGAGGTTGGCCATCGGGCAGGCGTCCTTGCTCTCATTGTGACTGGAAAACGGAATGAACGACCCCTTTAACGAAGGAGTGCTGTCAAGGAAAGTCCTGACCGCCGGCGACGACGCAGAAGGCCGGCTGGATGCCTGGATCACCGCGCAGATGGGCGGCGAGTTCTCCCGCAGCCGGATGAAGGCGCTGATCGAACAGGGTGCCGTTACCCTGAACGGCACGATCTGCACCGAGCCGAAGAAGAAGATCACCGTCGGCGACATGGTCGAGCTCAACCTGCCCGAGCCGGAGGATCCCGAACCCAAGGGCGAGGATATCCCGCTCGTCGTGCTTTACGAGGATGATGACCTGATCGTCGTCAGCAAGCCCGCCGGACTGGTCGTCCATCCGGCTGCCGGCAACTGGACCGGGACACTGGTCAACGCCCTCATCCACCATTGCGGCGACAGCCTGTCGGGCATCGGCGGGGTCAAGCGGCCGGGCATCGTCCATCGCCTCGACAAGGAAACCAGCGGCGTCATGGTCGTCGCCAAGAACGATATCGCCCACCGGCATCTCGCTGCCCAGTTTGCCGACCATGGCCGCACCGGCGAACTGGAACGCGCGTATGTGGCGATGGTCTGGGGCCGGCCGCGCCAGTTGCGCGGCACGATCGATGCGCCGCTCGGCCGCTCCGGCTCGGACCGCACGAAGCGCGCGGTGAAGCGCGAGGAAAGCGACGATGCACGCGAGGCGGTCACCCATTACGAGGTCGTCGAGCGCTTCCAGGAACAGCCTGACTCGACCGCCCTCGCCTGCCTGGTGGAATGCCGGCTGGAAACCGGCCGGACGCACCAGATCCGTGTGCACATGGCGCATATCGGCCACCCGCTGATCGGCGACCCGGAATATGGGGCTGCCTTCAAGACCAAGGCCAACCGTCTGCCGGACGCGGCGAAGAAGGTCGTCGACCGCTTTCGCAGGCAGGCGCTGCACGCCTACCTGCTGGCCTTCGAACATCCGCGCACCGGCGAAGTGATGTCGTTCGAGGCACCCGTGCCCGACGACTTCCAGAAGCTCCTGGACGCCATGCGCGCCAGCCCGGCCACTGACTGATCGGAACGGACGATCCGCAGTCCGTCGCGCCTTCCCCTCGCGTTTTGTCGGAAACCACTGCCAGGTTTGCGAGTTTGACCATCATGAACGTCGCAAACCGGGATCAGTCGGATGATCCAAGACGTTGCGACAACGTAATGACATAACGAGGACGTGAGCGGCTCTGTCGCTTGAATCGCCCGCGTGCCGATCTTATCTGTCATTTGGCTTGGTGCGGGGTCGAGGGAAGAACCGCGCCGCCCGGCTCGCCTCAAGGGGTAACCTTCGGGAGCCGGAACACGATCAGAAGGGGGTGCTTCATGGCCCGCAATACGCTTCCATCCATCACCGCCGGCGAGGCCGGCCTCAACCGTTATCTCGACGAGATCCGCAAGTTTCCGATGCTGGAGCCGCAGCAGGAATACATGCTGGCCAAGCGTTATTCCGAACATGGGGATCGCGCCGCCGCGCATCAACTGGTCACCAGCCATTTGCGCCTCGTGGCGAAGATTGCCATGGGCTATCGCGGCTACGGCCTGCCGATCGGCGAAGTGGTGTCCGAAGGCAATGTCGGCCTGATGCAGGCAGTCAAGAAGTTCGATCCGGAACGCGGCTTCCGTCTGGCGACCTACGCCATGTGGTGGATCAAGGCCTCCATACAGGAGTACATCCTGCGCTCGTGGTCGCTCGTCAAGATGGGCACCACCGCCAACCAGAAGCGCCTGTTCTTCAACCTGCGCCGGCTGAAGGGCCGCATCCAGGCAATCGAGGAAGGCGACCTGAAGCCCGACCAGGTGACCGAGATCGCGACCACCCTGAAGGTGTCCGAGGAGGAGGTCGTATCGATGAACCGTCGCCTCTCCGGCGACGCATCGCTGAACGCGCCGATCCGGGCTGCCGAAGGCGAAGCCGGCCAGTGGCAGGATTGGCTCGTCGACGAGAACGAAAGCCAGGAAGCCGTGCTGATCCAGCAGGACGAGATGGATACCCGTCGCCGGATGCTGGACAAGGCGCTGGGCGTGCTGAACGAGCGCGAACGCCGCATCTTTCAGGCCCGTCGCCTGTCGGAAGACCCGGTGACATTGGAAGAGCTGTCGTCGGAATTCGACATCAGCCGCGAGCGCGTCCGCCAGATCGAGGTGCGCGCCTTCGAAAAGGTCCAGGAGGCCGTCCAGAAGGAAGCCCTGGCGCAGGCGAAAGCACTGCGCGTCGTCGACGTCGACGCCTGACGCGCAACTGCGACCGAGCTTCATCGCTCACCGACAGGAAGATCGAGCCCGGCCCGCAGCCGGGCTTTTTCGTGGCCCGCCACCTGTCCCCCAGCTGACTGCGCAGTGTCGCTGCTCAGAGCCTAAACGAAAAAAATCCGCCGGAGACACTCCGGCGGATTTTTGGTGTTGGTCGATCTGCAAGCGGGCCTGGCTTATTGGCCCTGCGGCGGCGACAGCGCCTGCCATTCGCGGGTCGCCTCTTCGAAGGCGGTCGTGCCTTCCGGCCCCTTCTGCAGCGTCAGCAGCGCCCGGCGGCCGGTGTTGTAGATCAGCGGCACGTCGATCCAGTTGCGCGTCCTCAGCAGTTCCAGGTTGCGCGCCCGCGCATCTGGGAAGTCGTTGAGCGCGATCATGTGGAAGTCCGGCGTGATCTTGGCGGGCACCGCGATCAATGCGTCGCCGCGATCCTGCTCGGTCTGCTTCATCGAGATCCGCTGGACACTGTCGATCGCGCCGCCTTCGAAATCCTTCGGCAGCGAGAAGACGAACTCTACCAGATGGCTCGCCGGCAGCGAACCGTCGGTGTTGCGCTTGAAGGTAACCAGCGCCGTCATGCCGCGACCGGGAATGCTGATCCGGCCCTGTACGGACGATTCGGGGCGGCCGTTCTCGCCATTCTCCTTCTGCAGCGACCAAGAGACGCTACCCTCGACGGCGGTCGGCGAAGACTGGCCGATGCGCTCTTCGTAGAGGAAGATCTTTTCGCCGGTGACAGCCGCCGCATCGGCGGGGTTGGCGGACGGAACCTGCTGTGGAGCCGCATCCGTCGCAGCCGCGGCCGGAGCCGTGACCGGACCTGCGGCAGGTGCAGCAGCACCATCGGCCGGAGGTGCGTTCAGCTGGGCAACCGACTGGCCGGGCGCACCGGCGGAAGGACCACCTGCGCCGTCGTCGACTTCCGTGCCGTTCGACAGCAGCCGCTGGGTGAACTTCGTCGTCGCCGCAGCAGCGGCCGGGGCAGCGCCTGCAGCCGGGGCCGTCTGCGCCGGTGTGGTCGCCGGCGGCTGTGCTGCCGGCTGGGTCGTGTTCGGGGTGGTCGTCGTGGTTGCCGGCGCTGCGGTATTCGATGCCGGTGCCGTCGCGGTTTCGGTGCCGGACGGTCCGGTGACTTCGCCGACCACCTGGTCCAGCGCGTCGCGGTTCATCCAGATCGCGTAGCCGCCGCCGGCCAGCAGCAGCAGGCCGACGATCGCCAGCAGGATAGCGGCATAGTTGCGCTTCGGTTTCGGCGTCACGCGGTAGGCGCGGGCAGCGGTCGGCGCCGCCATCAGCGCATCGAGCTCTTCCTTGTCGGCCTGTGCGTCGACGGCCGAAGCCGGCGCCCCGTGTCCGCCGTTTGCACCGACAACGCCGGCAGCCGCCGCATTGCGGTCGTAGCCGATCAGTTCTTCAAGGTCGTTCCACGGATCGTCGGCCGCGGCAGGAGTTGGCGCGATCTTTGCGGTCGGCTGCGGTGCCTGCAGGTAATCGGCGAGCAGGTCGTCTTCGGGCGACGCTGAACGCGCGTAGGCGCCCGCACCGACGGCCGCCGCAACCGGCGCCACCGACGGCTCGACGCCGAAATCGGGGAGATCGGATACCGGCGGCATCTTGGCGTTGGCAGCCGCATGCTGCTCTTCGTCGAAATGTGCGGACACCAGTTCTGCGCTCGAACCACTGTCGAGGGACGCCCGGTCCTGGCCGCCGAGGCGGTCGTCGAAAAATGCTTCGTCGCTCGACGAGCGGGTTTCCGGCGCGCCGTACTGGTCATTCGTCAGCGTCCAGTCGTCGGCGGTAGCGTCCGCGGCCGGAACGGAATCGTTGTGCGGCTGATCAAGACCGCGGTGATCGACATCGGCCGACGGCATGTACCAGTCGTCGGCGCCCTGCCCATTCGCGGCGACCGGTTCGTCATCGAGACGTCCGTCATCTTCGGCGAAGGGATCGCCGGCCATCACCGGCGTGGTCGACGGCGCATCCGGCCAGGCGGGTGCACCGTAGGTGGATGTCGAACGACGTGTGTCGATATCGGCCGTCAGATCCGACTGCGATGCGTCGCTGGCAGGTTCGTAACCGCCCGGCTCTGCAAACACGGAGACGTCTTCCGCCGGCGACCCATCGGTGTGCGGTGCGTCGGCGAAGGCCGGCTCGGGCGCCTGTGGCTGCCACGGATCCTCGCCGATCGGCAGAGGCTCTTCGCCGCGCATCGTCTCCGGCTCCTCGGCCGGCTCATGATAAACGGGCTCTTCGGCAGCGACGGGTTCCGGTGCAGCCTCGTAGGCAGGATAGTCCTCGGCTGGCGCCGGGGCGGTCTCGTAGAAATCGGACTGGGGGTCGGCCTGAGGTTCAACCTCGCCTGCCTCCGCGGCAGCATCGTAGCGTTCCAGAAGGGGCTCGGCTGCGGCCGGCTGGACAGGCTCGTCCAGCGGCTGTTCTTCGACCGGCTCTTCCGCGGCGCGATATTCCGGCGGCGCCGCGGCTGGCGGTTCTTGCGGGGCGGCATAGACATCCGCCACGGGAACTGCAGCCGCTTCATCGAGCGGCGGCAGGGCTTCGGCATGTTCTGCTTCGACTTCGGCGATTGCAGCGTCCAGCTTTTCGAGCTGGCGGCGCAGCATGTCGTCGGATGGACGCGGCTTCATGTTCTCCAGCTGCCGTTGCACGGCGCCGCGAGCCTTCTCGTAAACCCGGACACGCATCTCGGGAGTATTGCTCGCCAGCCCGTCCACAGCCCGGCGAATAACCGCTACAAAATCAGCCATTGATACTTTCTCTTGATCACCGGCCATCTCGCCGAGTGAAAAGGTAGATAGCGTTAGACTTTAGTCTTCAAACGGGTCCGTCACAAGTATCGTGTCGTCGCGCTCGGGACTGGTCGAAAGCAACGCCACCGGCGCACCGATCAGTTCTTCGACCTGACGGACGTATTTGATGGCCTGAGCCGGCAGATCCGCCCACTTGCGGGCACCGACCGTCGATTCCTTCCAGCCTTCCAAAGTCACGTAGATCGGCTCGACGCGAGCCTGCGCCGCCTGGGCGGCCGGCAGATAATCGATTTCCTGGCCGTCCAGTTTGTAGCCGACGCAGATCTTCAGTTCCTCCAGACCGTCCAGCACGTCGAGCTTGGTGAGCGCGATGCCGGTAATGCCGTTGGTGGCGACCGACTGGCGCACCAGTGCCGCGTCGAACCAGCCGCAACGGCGCTTACGCCCGGTAACTGTGCCGAATTCATGGCCGCGCTCGCCGAGGAACTGGCCGATCTCGTCCGTCAGTTCGGTTGGGAACGGGCCTTCGCCGACGCGGGTCGTGTAGGCCTTGGTGATTCCGAGGATGTAGCCGAGCGATCCCGGGCCCATGCCGGAGCCGGCAGCAGCCTGACCGGCCACCGTGTTCGACGAGGTGACGAACGGATAGGTGCCGTGGTCGATGTCGAGCAGCGAACCCTGCGCACCTTCGAACAGGATGCGCGAACCCTTGCGGCGCTCCTTGTCGAGCATCCGCCAGACCGATTCCATGAACGGCAGCACGCGATCGGCCACGGAGGTGAGTTCCTCCATGATCGTCTTGTGCTCGACTTCGACCGCGCCGAAACCGCGGCGCAGGGCGTTATGATGCGTGAGGATCCGCTCGACCTTGCCCTCCAGGGCATCGAGATCGGCCAGATCCATGACGCGGATCGCCCGACGGCCGACCTTGTCCTCATAGGCCGGGCCGATGCCGCGGCGGGTGGTGCCGATCTTGGTGCCGCTGTTGGAGGCAGCGTCTTCGCGCATGCCGTCCAGTTCGCGGTGCAGCGACAGGATCAGCGTGGCGTTCTCGGCAATCCGCAGGTTCTCCGGCGTGACGGTGACGCCCTGGTCCGCGAGCCGACCGATCTCGGCGATCAGCGCATGCGGGTCGACGACCACGCCGTTGCCGATGACGCCCATCTTGCCCTGTCGCACGACGCCCGACGGCAGCAGCGAGAGCTTGTAGCTCACGCCGTCGATGACCAGGGTATGGCCGGCATTATGGCCGCCCTGGAAGCGCACGACGATGTCGGCGCGTTCCGAGAGCCAGTCGACAATCTTGCCCTTGCCCTCGTCACCCCATTGCGAACCGATTACCACGACATTGGTCATTTCGAAGCTTTCCTGCTGTACTGCGGGGCCTCAACACCCGCTCAAACCGGCGCATCTATACTGTGTCATTTACGGGAAAGCGACCCGTCTATGAGCTTTTTGCCGGTTTTTGCGTGACAGGATGCAGTGCAAGCGGCTATTGCCGCGCAACGACACCGGCAGGCCCGCCCCGCCGATCGCCGCCGGGAGGAACCTCTTGCATCTTCGAGCCTATTTCTTCCTGATCATCGCGACATTGTGCTGGGGCGGCAATGCCGTCGTCGGCAAGCTCGCTGTCGGCCATGTCAGCCCGATGATGCTGACCATGTGGCGGTGGATCTTCGCCTGCGCCATCATCTTCGCGGTCTCGCTGCCGCAGGTCAGGCGCGACTGGCCGGTGGCGAAGAAGCACCTGCCGGTGCTGATCTTCCTCGGCGCCGTCGGCTATACGCTGTTCAACGTGCTGCTGTATTCGGCCGTCCACTATACGACGGCGATCAACGTGACGATCGAGCAGGCCGGCATCCCGTTCCTGATCTTCCTCGCCAACCTGCTGCTCTTCCGCATCCGCATCTCGGCAGCCCAGGTGCTCGGGTTCTCGCTGACGCTGGTCGGCGTCGCTCTTACCGCATCGCATGGCGACCTGCGGACGCTGCTCTCCCTGTCGGTCAATTTCGGCGACGGGCTGATGCTGATCGCAGTCCTCGCCTATGCCGCCTATACGATCGCGCTGCGCTGGCGTCCACCGATTGACTGGCGCACGCTGATGGCAATCCCGTCGCTGGTGGCGCTTCTCTGCACGCTGCCGCTGGTGGTCTGGGAAATGCAGAGCGGCGCCGCCGTCTGGCCCGATGCGGCCGGCTGGGGAGCGGCGCTCTACACTGCGATCTTCGCCTCGCTGATCGCCCAGGTGCTTTACATCCAGGGCATCGTCCACATCGGCGCCAATCGCGCCGGCCTGTTCATCAACCTTATCCCGGTGTTCGGGACACTGCTGTCGGTGCTGATCATCGGCGAGCAGCTATACGCCTTCAACATCATAGCACTGGTCCTGGCGCTCGGCGGCATCGCGATTGCCGAACGGTGGAAGCCGGCGGCATAGACTGTTGCCAAAAAAGCAGCGAGCCGCGCGGAATTTGGCGCTTTTCGGTCCCTCGCCGATCTCCTAACCAAAGGAAGACTGCAGAGGGACGAACAATGGCCAAGCCGTTTTACTGGAACGAACTCAACACGCTCGATTTCGCCGGCCTGTCGCCCGATACGACGATCGCCATCCTGCCGATCGCTTCCACCGAGCAGCACGGTCCGCACCTGCCGATCGCGACCGACGTCGCAATCGCCAACGGCATGCTCACGGAACTGAAGCGCCAGCGGCCGGACGATCTCGACATCCTCGTGCTGCCGACGCAGGAGATCGGCAAGGCGAACGAGCATGTCCATGGCCCGGGCACTCTGTCTTTCGGACCGGAAATCCTCATTCCCGCCTGGACGGCGATCGGCGGCAAGGTCGCGGAAGCCGGCCTGCGCAAGCTGGTCATCGTCAACTCGCATGGCGGCAATCTCGACATCATGAACATCGTCGCTCGCGAGATGCGCGTCCGTTTCCAGATGGCGGTGGTCGCCACTCAGTGGGGACGGTTCGGCCATCCCGAAGGCATGATCAGCGCCCGCGAGCAAGCCTACGGTATTCATGGCGGCGAGGTCGAAACCTCGCTGATGCTGCATTTCCGACCGGACCTTGTGCGTATGGAGAATGCGCAGAACTTCGTCTCCAAGGCTGAAAGCCGTTCCCGCTATCTGCAGCCGACACCGCCGCATGTGCTGGCATGGCTTGCCCACGACCTCAACCCGAACGGCGTGGTCGGCGATGCATCGGCCGGCACCGCGGAAAAGGGTGCGGCCATCTGCACCCATCAGGTGGGCAATTTCATCCAGATGCTGCGCGACCTTGCAGCGTTCCCGCTGTCCGAGCTCTACGCGGGATAGACCGGTTCATTCGATCGGGTATTCGAAACCGCTCAGCATCCTGCGGATCGCCGCCGGAGCCTTGCGATACGTCTTTCTGAGGTCCGCAAGTCGGGCATCGGTACCCCTGCAGAAGCGGTCCAGAGCAGCGGCGATCTCCTGGCGCCGCGCCGCGTCATACGGCTCCTCGCTTCGAAAATGATCGCACTGCTGCCGGTCAGCGACGAAAGCCGCGATGTCGCGGGGAACATCTGCCGACAGAGCAGGCCCTGCACCGGCAACGACCATCAGGGCGAGCGTCGAGGCCCACCTCATGATCTGACATCGCTGGTCATCCGCTGCGGCGGCACATGACCCTTCTCCTCCAGTTCGGCGACCAGTTCCTCGAGTTCCGTCAGCAGGAACTCGACGAACAGGCTGGTCGCCGTATCGAGCGTCGCCCGCGCCCGGGCAAACAGCTTCATCGGCTGATGACGGCGGTAGGGATCGGCCAGCGGCCGGAACACCAGCTCACCACGGCGGCAGTCGGCAACCACGTCGAGCGGATTGAGGAATGTCAGCCCGGTGCCGCGCTTTACCAGATGCCGCAGCGTCTCCGGCGCGCCGGTCTCGACCACCGGTTCGACGGACACGGCAAGCGGCGCAAGGATGAGGTCGATCATCGTCCTGAGGCTCATCCCGGATTGCGCCAGCACGAGCGGCTCCTGCACCACCTTCTTGAGGTCGATCGGCCCGAGCTCGGCTGCCAGCGGATGATCCGGCGGCAGCACGACGCCGATCGGGATATCGAAGGTGGCGAGCGTCCGAAGCCCGGGCGTCGCGGGAATGTTGAAGCCGACGCCGAGATCCGCCTCGCCGGACATCACCGGATTGATGGTCGTCGTCGCGCCGTCGATCCCCAGCTGGATGCAGATGCGCGGATGCCGCTCGACGAAGCGGGCGACGATTTCCGGTAGCGGCCCTGCCGCGAGCCCAACGGTCGAGACCATCGACACCCGCCCCGCCTGCGGCGTCTTTAGGCTGCGCACCCGCGTCTCCAGCCTGTCATAGGACTTCAGGACGTCACGCACATGCTCGATGCACAGCTCGCCGGCGGCGGTCAGCCGCAGCCCGCGCGGCAAGCGTTCGAAGATAGGCACGCCGAGCTCTTCCTCCAGCGCCAGGATCTGCCGGTTGATCGCCGACGAGGCGACGTTGAGCTTGGCGGCCGCCTTGCGGATCGACCCCGAGCGGGCGATCTCGTCGATGTATTGCAGTTTGCGGGAATGCAGCATCGGCCACCCATTGCTTAAGTTTTGATCATGACGCACACTTTGTGCATCCTGACGTCAGGTGATGCCGGAAAGGCATCGTTACGTGCGAATTTTGATGCTTTTCAAAGCCCGATTGCAATGGCTGAAATGATCGAAAGACATCCGAGAGAGGTGTCCGGGGACAGCGACGAAGGGAACGGACGGATGAATGCACTGAGGAATTCTATCGCCTGCGGAGCGCTCATGGCGCTCGGGCTCAGCGCCGGCACGGGCACGGCTTGGGCGCTCGACGAGGTGTCCTACGGCACCAACTGGCTGGCGCAGGCCGAACATGGCGGCTTCTACCAGGCCGTAGCCGACGGCACCTATGAAAAGCACGGCCTGAAGGTGACGATCATCCAGGGTGGCCCGAATGCCGCCAACCGGTCGCTGCTGATCGCTGGCAAGGTGGACTTCTACATGGGCGGGCCGCTCGGCGACATGGATGCGGTGAAGCAGGGCATCCCGCTGGTCTCGGTCGCATCGATCTTCCAGAAGGACCCGCAGGTGCTGCTCGCCCATCCGGATGCCGGCGTCGACAAATTCGCGGACCTCGCCAAGCTCGACACCATCTTCATGGGCAAGGAAGGCTACGTCACCTACTTCGAGTGGATGAAGAAGAATTTCCCGGATTTCAAGGAAGAGCAGTACAAGCCCTACACCTTCAACCCGGCACCGTTCATCGCCGACAAGAAGTCGGCGCAGCAGGGCTACCTGACCTCCGAACCCTACGAAATCGAGAAGCAGGCCGGCTGGGCGCCCAAGGTCTTCCTGCTGGCCGATGCCGGCTATAATCCCTACTCGACGATGATCACCACGACGCAGACCATGCTCGACAGCAAGCCGGACGTGGTTCAGCGCTTTGTCGATGCGACGATCGAGGGCTGGTACAGCTATCTCTACGGCGACAACAAGGCAGCCAACGACCTGATCAAGAAGGACAATCCGGAAATGACGGATGGTCAGATCGCCTTCTCGATCGCCAAGATGAAGGAATACGGCATCATCGAATCCGGCGATGCGATGGACAAGGGCATCGGCTGCATCACCGACGCCCGCTACAAGACCTTCTTCGACGAGATGGTGAAGATCGGCGTCGAGCCAGCCGACCTCGACTACAAGAAGGCGTATTCGACCAAGTTCGTCTGCAAGGGCGTCGGGATGAACCTGAAGAAGTAGCCAGAACGGAGACCGTCGCCACAAGGCTCCTGAACCTGGGGCGAGAGAACCCCTCCCAACCCTCCCCACAAGGGGGAGGGCTAGACCCGGACGATCGCAGCGTGAATTTATGTGACGTCAGCCGCAGGTTTTCTCCCCCCTTGTGGGGGAGATGGCCGGCAGGCCAGAGGGGGACTTCTCCCTCCCCGCCGTCCTTCAGCCGACTGAACCACGACATGCCAGACTGACAAGGCCCGCAATGATCGTCACCGACACCATCACCACCACACCGCCCAGCACCTCCCGAAAGCGCCCGCTGGTGGTCATGCAGTCGGTCACCAAGCAGTTTTCCAGCGGCACGCTGGCGCTGTCGGACATGTCGCTGACGGTCGAGAGCGGCGAGTTTGTCAGCCTGCTCGGACCTTCCGGCTGCGGCAAGTCGACGGCACTGCGGATCATTGCGGGCCTCGGCGACGTCACCGCCGGCACCATTGACTGGCCAAGCTCGCGGATCAACTCGAAGGGCCTTCCGGAGGGCGACATCTCGTTCGTCTTCCAGGAACCGACGCTGATGCCGTGGCAGACGGTGTTCGGCAATGTCTACCTGCCGCTTCGCCTGCGCGGGATGTCGAAGGCCGCGGCGAAGGATGAAATCCTTGCCTGTCTCGACATGGTCGGCCTCAAGGACTTTGCCGATGCCTATCCACGTGAGCTGTCGGGCGGCATGAAGATGCGTGTGTCGATTGCCCGTGCGCTGGTGACGAAGCCGAAACTGCTGCTGATGGATGAACCTTTCGCCGCCCTCGACGAGATCACCCGCCAGAAGCTGAACGACGACGTGCTGCGGCTGTGGCGCGACACCGGCATCACCGTGATCTTCGTCACACATTCGGTGTTCGAGAGCGCCTATCTCTCCAACCGAATCGTGGTGATGAAGGCCCGGCCGGGCCGGGTGCATGCCGATTTCCCGATCGAGACCAGCCTTAAGCGTGGCCCCCACTACCGGACCTCGGAGGAATACCGCGCCACCTGCGAAAAAGTCTCGCAGAGCCTGATGGAGGCCATCGGTTCTCCCCTCGCCGATGGTATGGAGGTGCACTGATGAGCTTTGCCGAAACGCCGCCCACCAAGGCTTTCCTTGTCCGCCACCGCGATACGGCGCTGCGCATTGCCATCCCGTTGCTGGTGGTGCTGGCGCTGGTGCTGCTGTGGCAGGTGTTGGTGACGCTGACCGGCGTGCCGCAGTACATTCTGCCGGGTCCGCCGGCCGTCGCCGTCGCGCTGGTCAAGGACTGGGGAACGCTGGCGCCGGCGCTGTGGGTGACCACCAAGATCACCCTCGCCGCACTCGGCCTGGCACTTGTCGGCGGCGTCGGCATCGCCGTCTTTCTCGTTCAGTCGAAGTGGATCGAGACGGCCTTCTACCCGATCGCCGTTATCCTGCAGGTGACGCCGATCGTAGCCATCGCGCCGCTGATCCTCATCTACGCGCCGACGACGCAGGTAGCGCTGCTGATCTGTGCCTTCCTCGTTGCCTTCTTTCCCATCCTCTCGAACATGGTGCAGGGGCTGAAGAGCGTCGATCACAATCTGCTCAACCTCTTTGATCTCTACGGCGCCTCGCGCTGGCAGACGCTGCTCTACCTGAAGCTGCCCGCTTCGCTCCCCTATTTCATGACCGGCCTGAGGATCGGCGGCGGCCTGTCGCTGATTGCAGCGGTCGTCGCCGAATTCGCCGCCGGCTCCGCCGGTGCCGGTTCCGGCCTCGCCTTCCGCCTGCTCGAGGCCCAGTACCGGCTCAACATTCCCCGCCTGTTTGCGGCGCTCATCCTGCTGTCGCTGCTCGGCGTGGTGATCTTCGCGATCACCTCCTTCATCGCCTGGCTCGGCCTGCACCGCTGGCACGAAAGCAGCATCCGGAGAGAGAACTGATGAGCTTCGTCGAGCTTCCGAACGCACCGCATTATGTGCTGGCCAATGCAACGCTGCCGGCAATCACCGTCGAAGGCTATTCGGCTGCGGCCAGCGAAGGGCTGCTGTGCACCGACCTCGTCATCGCCGACGGCAAGATCGAGAGTATTCTGCCGCCGGGCACCGCACCTGCCGCCCTGCCCCGCGCCGACCTGCGCGAAGGCATGGTCTGGCCCTGCTTTGTCGACATGCACACGCATCTCGACAAGGGGCACATCTGGGAGCGCCGCCGCAATCCGGACGGCTCGTTCATGGGAGCGCTTGAAAACGTCAGCGCCGACCGCGCTGCAAACTGGTCTGCCGACGATGTACGTGCCCGCATGGAGTTCTCGCTGAAGACCGCCTACGCGCACGGCACGAAGCTGATCCGCACCCATCTCGACAGCATTCCGCCGCAACACCGCATCTCGTTTGAGGTGTTCGCCGAACTCCGTGAAGCGTGGAAGGACAGGATTGACCTGCAGGCGGTGGCTCTCCTGCCGCTGGAGCAGGTTCTCGACGCGAACGTGTTTGGCGATATCGTTGCCGTCACCAGGAAGCATGGCGGATTGCTGGGCGGCGCGACGCGGATCCTACCGGACTTCGAAAAGATCCTCGAGACGCTGTTTCGCGCCGCTAGCGACAACGGCCTCGATGTCGACCTGCATGTCGACGAAACGGAGGACAGAGAGGTCCTGACGCTGAAGACGATCGCCGAGACAAAGCTGCGGCTCGGCTTTCAGGGCGCCGTCACCGTCGGCCATTGCTGTTCGCTCGCGCGCCAGGACGAGGAACTCGCCAGGCGCACCATCGATCTGGTGGCGGAAGCCGGGATCTCGGTCGTCTCGCTGCCGATGTGCAACATGTACCTGCAGGACCGCCACGCGGGGCGTACCCCGCGCTGGCGCGGCGTGACGCTGTTCCACGAATTGGCCGCCGCCGGCGTTCCGACCGCCGTCTCCTCCGACAACACCCGCGACCCGTTCTACGCCTATGGCGATCTCGATCCGGTGGAAGTGTTTCGCGAGGCGGTGCGCATCCTGCACCTCGACCACCCACTGGACGAGGCCGCCCGCGTGGTGACGGCGACCCCCGCCGATATTCTCGGGCGTCCCGATATTGGCCGCATCAAGCCCGGCCTTCCCGCCGACCTCGTGCTGTTTTCGGCACGGCGCTGGAGCGAATTTCTTTCCCGTCCGCAGGCTGACCGCATCGTGGTGCGGAATGGCATGGGCATCGACCGTCGCCTGCCGGATTATCGTGACCTTGACCCGGTTCTGGACAGATAAGATGGCCGATTACGCACAGATCAAGAGAGACCTCGAAGGCATCGCGGTCGAAGACAATCCAGCGCTGGTGCGCCAGAAGAGCCGCGACTTCTACTGGTATTCGCCGATCCTGAAGGCTGAACTCGACCACGTGACGGCCGATCTGGTGGTCTCGCCGAAAACCGAGGAAGAGGTCGTCCGTACCCTGAAGGTGGCCTTTGCCCACGGCGTTCCGGTCACCCCGCGCGGCGCCGGCACTGGCAATTACGGCCAGGCCATGCCGCTGTCCGGCGGCATCGTCCTCAACCTCATCAACATGAACCAGGTGAAATCCATCCATCCCGGCCGGGTGATCTGCGAGCCGGGCATCGTGATCGCCGAACTCGACCGCCAGACGAAGGCACATTCCGGCCAGGAACTGCGCTTTCATCCGTCGACCGCCCAGACCGCCACCATCGGCGGCTTCATCGCCGGCGGCTCGGGCGGCGTCGGCTCGGTGCATTGGGGCGGCTTGCGCGACCTCGGCAACATCCTGCGCCTGCGCGTCGTCACTATGGAAGCCGAGCCGCGCGTGCTCGACCTCACCGCCTGGGACCTGCAGAAAGTCACGCATGCCTATGGCACCAACGGCATCATCACCGAGGTGGAAATGCCGCTGGCGCCCGCCTACGACTGGGTGGACGTGCTGGTCGGCTATGACGACTTCATGGATGCCGTGCGCCTTGGCGATGCGCTCGCCCACAAGAACGGCATCCTCCTGAAGGAAGTCGCGCCGATCGCGGCTCCCATCCCGTATGATTTCTTCCCGCGCCACAAGCCGTTTATCCGCCACCGCGACCAGTCGATCGTCGTGGTGATGGTGGCGCCGCATTCGCTGGAACCCTTCCTCGCGCTGACCCAGCGGATGAAGGGCGAGATCCTCTTCCGCTCCGACACGGTCGAAAGCATGAAGGGCATCCCGCACGCCTATGAGCTCGGGTGGAATCACACGACACTGCGCGCCCTGAAGGTAGATCCCTCGTTCACCTATCTGCAGGTGCAGTATCCGAGCCCGGACCACGTGGCGAAGGTCGCCAGGATGGTGGAGATCTTTGGCGACGAGGTGCCGGGCCATCTGGAATTCATCAAGTTCGATGGCCGCATGCAGTGCTCCGGCCTGCCGCTGGTGCGCTACACCACGCGCGAACGGCTGGAGGAGATCATCCGCATCCACGAGGACAACGGCTGCCCCGTGTTCAACCCGCACCGCTACACTCTGGAGGAAGGCGGCATGAAGCAGACCGACGAGGTGCAACTGGCGTTCAAGCGCGAGACGGATCCGCAAGGGTTGCTGAACCCCGGCAAGATGATCGCCTGGGACGACCCGAGCTTTGATTTCAAGGCGGGCCAGAACTACCTCTTCCCCGGCCTTCAGGCGTTTGCCGAGGCGGGGGAGTAGCTTTGAGCGTTCGTCATGGTCGGGCCAGTCCCGACCACCCGCCAACACTGCCGCGGATGCGACGGCAGCAGATCCTCGGAACAAGCCCGAGGATGACGGAGGGGGGCAATAACAGGACCTGGAGAACCGACCACCGCCAGCACATTTATGCCGAAGGTAGTCTCGGCCGGGCGCTTGAAACCGGCTCATGCCCGACACGGCATGGCAGCATTACGTCCCGCCTTGGCCGCGCAGGATGAGGCTGCTGGGACAAACGGCGCGAACATCTTGACCTCGACCCCGACCTCGCCAGCAGGCCGGCAAAGACCTGGAGCCTAACGCATGCGCGTGCTTGTTCTGCATTCCCACCCGGTCGAAGAGAGCTACGGTAAGGCGCTGTTCCGGCAGACCTGCGCGAGCCTTGCTGAAGCCGGTCACGAGGTCGACGCCTGCGATCTCTACGCTGAAGGTTTTGATCCGGTTCTCTCCGCGCATGGCCGCCGCATCTATCATGACTATCCCGACAACATCGGCGGCGTCGAAACCCATGTCGAGCGACTGAAGAGAGCGGAAGGGCTGGTCATCTGCACGCCGGTCTGGAACTTCGGCTTTCCGGCCATGCTGAAGGGTTATTTCGACCGTGTCTGGCTGCCAGGCGTCTCCTTCGCTCTGGAGGACGGCAGGCTGACGCCGACGCTCCGCCATATCCGCAAGCTCGCGGCGGTCCTCACCTATGGCGGCACGCCAATGCGTGCCTTTCTGGTCGGCAACCCGCCGAAGAAGATCATCAAGCGGGTCATCCGGGCGCAGATCAAGGTGGGCGCGCCGGTGCGCTTCCTCGCCCATTACGACATGAACAACTGCACCGAAGAGACGCGCGCCGCCTTCCTCGCCAGGGTTCGTGTCGAGATGGAGCGGTTTTGAGCGGGTCCGACGATAGTGTTGACTTGCCTGCACGAGGTGGACGAGGCGAACGCCGGCCTGCGGTCAGCTCTCGAACAGATCGGAATGGCTACTCAAACCGCCTAAACCTTTAGTTAAATCTTACCGGCTATTAATCTCTTCGAACAAGAGGTTAAGCGATGCGTATTGCGTTCTTCATCGCCCTTCTGGTTCTTGCCGGCTGCGGAACCGCGCCGAGCAGGATCGACAATGCCTGCGCCATCTTTGCGCAGCGTGATGGGCTCTTCAACAACTGGGCACGCGACGCTAGACATGCATCGCGCGAATACGGCGTGCCGGTACCGGTGCTGATGGCAACGATCTACACCGAATCCAGCTTCCGCGCCCATGCACGACCCAAGCGCACCTACATTCTTGGCTTCATTCCCTGGAAACGTGCCTCTTCCGCCTACGGCTACGCTCAAGCGCTCGACGGAACATGGGCGAGCTACAAGCGGGAAACCGGGCGGTGGAACGCCAGCCGCAGCGATTTCGGCGACGCCATCCACTTCGTCGCCTGGTACCACAACAAGAGCAACCGGCGGAACGGCATCTCGCTCGGCGATGGCTACCGGCTCTACCTCGCCTATTATGCCGGCCACGCGGGCTATGAGCGCGGCCAGTTCACCTCTGGCATACGAGGCGCCGCCCAGAGATCGGCACGCATGGCCAGCCAGTACGAGCGCCAATTGCGGGCCTGCGGGTACTAGATTTTCAATCGGAAAGCTTGGCGGCTGTCACCTCCACCTCGACCAGAAATTCCGGTCGGGTGAAGCCGCTGACGATCAGCAGCGTCGAGACCGGTTTCGGATCGAGCGTGTAGCGGTCGCGGACAGCCATGTAGGGTGCGAAATTCTCGCGCCGGGTAACGAAGCCGGAGATGCGGATGACATCAGCAAAGCTCATGCCGGCCTCCCGAAGAATGGCGCCGATCGCTTCGAAGCAGAGCTTCGCCTGGCCGGTCACGTCATCCGGGATCATCTCGTCCGGAGCGATACCAAGCTGCCCGGAGGTTACCAGCAGTGATGCGCCGGGCGGCACCAGCAGGCCGTGATTATAGCCGCCGAACGGCTTTCTTACGGATGGCGGGTTGAAGACCTGCTTTGCCGTTGGTGCCATGCTGTCCCTGCGTGATTCTGTGACTATCGAGAGAAGTATAGCCGAGCCGGCTGGGTTCGGAGGAAAATGCGCAGCCGCAGTCTAGCGGAGCATGTTCGAGGGCACACTTTTCGGTGTGCTTGAGTTAAGGCGTCAGACCTTGCCTCTCGAGCGCTTCCACGCGTTGCGCCACATCTCCGACGCTGTGTTCAATGCGAGAAAGCGAGTTCTCAATGATCCTCTGCATGTTGGCAAGCGAGCCGCCAAGCTCCATCTTGACCATCAGTTCGATGTCATCACGCAGCTCTGTTTCGCGCCGCTCGATCCGTCTGGTCAGGTCATAGGTAGCGGTCAAAAGCCTCATCATGTCGGCCAAATCTTGTCGAACTAGGCGCACTTCATCAATCTGAAGCTTTGACTGCTTTGCCAAGAATTCGAGGCTGATATTTTCCGTGGTCATGCTGTACGTGCTCCACGTCAAATCGCTATTCGCTCATTTTGCCATCCCCACGTCTCCGATGGTGCTGGCACACCTGCTCAGGCATGTCGCCACAGAATATCATAGTCTGGGGCAAGGCTGCACCCCTCTACTGTCTGAACCGACAGTAATGGGGTGTTCCCCTCACGCGCCGTGGGGCGCCAGGAACGTCTTGATCGCATCGATTTCGTTCGGGCGGATCTCGTGACCGCCGGAATGCCATTCAGTCGTCACCTCGTCGCCGTTGGCGATAAAGTAATCGGCAAGCGCCCGGGTGAGCGGCACCGGGCAGATCGGGTCGTGTTCACCAGCGGTGATCAGCACCCGCGACGACCCTGGTCGTGGCTCAGGCTGGAACGGGATCAGCGGATGCATCAGCACCGAGGCATCGAACAGGCCCGGCTTTTCCACCAGCACGTTGGCGAGAATGTTGGCACCGTTGGAGAAGCCGAGGCCAATCAACGGCCCCGCCTGATAGTGCGCCCGGTTGGCCTCGACGAAATCCGCCATCCGCTCGGTTGCCCGGGCCAGGTCGTCGAGATCGTACAGGCCTTCGGCCTTGCGGCGGAAGAAGCGGGCGGCGCCGTGCTCGGAGACGTCGCCGCGCGGCGAGATCACCGTCGCGTCCGGCAGCAGGCGGCTGCCGAAATCGAAGAACTGGTTCTCGTCGCCGCCCGTCCCGTGCAGGACGACCAGGATGGGTGCGCCCGGTTTGCCGGGTCGCACCTTGTGAACATAGCTGTCCTTGCTCATGATCCTGTCCTTCAGCCTTCCAGCTTTTCCAGATGCTCTTCCAGATAGGAGCGCAGATGGGCGTGCTGGGTCGGCAGTTTCAGGGCTTCGCCCAGGTGTGCCGTGTCCTCGTCGCGGTCGAAGCCGGGCTCGTTGGTGGCAACTTCAAAGAGGACGCCGCCCGGCGTGCGGAAATAGATGGCCCAGAAGTAATCGCGGTCGATGACCGGGGTAACCTGGTAGCCGGTATCCATCAGCGCCTTGCGGACTTCGAGCTGCTTTTCGCGGTTCTCCACGGCAAAGGCGATGTGATGAACGGAGCCGGCGCCGAGATGGGCGCTGGCGATGTTGGGCATCGTCTCTATATCGATGACATCAGCGCCGTTGCCGCCGGGAACGGCAAGCCGCACGACGCCATCGCGGCGATCGACTTCCTGGTAGCCCATGAACTTCAGGAGTTCAGCCGTCGCCCCTTCGTCCCGCAGGCGCAGCGACGCCGAATGGAAACCGCGGATCGCATGATCTTCGGAGACGCCATTGCCGGTCCACGACGGACGCGTATCGTCCCGCACTTCAGACAGCGCGAAACCATCGCCGTCCGGGCCGAAGAACTGCAGCCGCTTTTCACCAAAGGCCTCATCGGTCTTCAGTTCAAGGCTGCCCTTGGCGGCCAGGCGTTCGCCCCAGAAGCCGAGCGATCCTTCCGGAACGGAAAACACCGTGGTGCCGACTTCGCCGGTGCCGGGACGGCCCTTCGACATATGCGGGAACGGGAAATAGGTCATCACCGAGCCGGGCGTGCCGATCTCGTCACCGTAGTAGAGATGGTAGACGTCCGGGGCGTCGAAGTTCACCGTCTTCTTGACGCGGCGAAGGCCGAGCGTATCGGTGAAGAAGCTGTTGTTGGTACGGGCGTTGCCAGCCATCGATGTGACATGGTGCAAGCCCTTGATCTGGTCGAGCATGATGAAACCCCTTGTCTCTGAAGCAATCGGATCAGCCGTTTGCTTGTCTGGGGCTAAGATGGCGGCAAGCATGCCTCGTGCATAGAGTGAACAATCCGAACGCATCGTTCACAAAATAACACTTCGGTTCGCATTACGGTCCCTCGCTCGGCACCTCAGGCAGTTGCCAATCCACCGGCTCTCGGCCGTTGGAGATCAGATAGGCATTCGCCTGCGAGAAATGCCGGCTGCCGAAGAAGCCGTTATGCGCCGACAGAGGCGACGGATGCGGTGCCTTCAGCACCAGATGGCGGCGCTGGTCGACAAAGGCCGCCTTCTTCTGCGCGTAGGCGCCCCAGAGCATGAACACGACATGACTGCACTGCTCGTTCACCGCGCGGATAACGGCATCGGTGAATTTTTCCCAGCCCTTGCCCTGGTGTGAGGCAGCCTGCGCCTGCTCCACCGTCAGCACGCTGTTGAGAAGCAGCACGCCCTGTCTCGCCCAGTGTTCGAGAAAGCCGTGCTTTGCCGGCGGAATGCCCAGATCCGTCTGCATCTCCTTGTAGATGTTGACGAGCGACGGTGGCGTGCGGACGCCTGGGCGGACGCTGAAGCACAGGCCATGCGCCTGGCCCTCGCCGTGGTAGGGATCCTGGCCGAGGATGACCACCTTGACGTTCGGCAGCGGCGTGAGATCAAGCGCGCGGAAATACTCCGGTCCCCGCGGAAAGATCCGTTTTCCGGCCTCCCTCTCGGCTACCAGGAAACTGCGCAGCGTGCCCATGTAGGGGCTGCCGAACTCGGCGCCGAGCGCCTGCTTCCAGCTTTCCTCGATCTTGATTGCGCCATCCGGCATGCCGCTCTCCTCTCGCGTCCTGATCTCACTGCAGGTGGAAGTTTGCCTTCGAATGCCAGTCCCAGGCAGAGCGGATGATGTCGTGCAGCGAGTATTGCGGCTCCCAGCCGAGGATGGCCTTAGCCTTGTCGTTATTGGCGACCAGGGTGGTCGAATCGCCGTCCCGTCGCCCGACATACTCGACCGGGAACGGCCGGCCGGACACGTCGGAGATAGCCCCCAGCAGTTCCTTCACCGTGGTGCCCGTGCCAGTGCCGAGGTTGAGTTCCACCGTTTCGCCGCCCGCCAGCAGGTAGTCGACGGCCCGCACATGGGCGTCGGCAAGATCCAGCACATGGATGTAATCGCGCACGCAGGTGCCGTCGCGGGTGTCGTAGTCGTCGCCGAAAACCTTGAACCCTTGGCGGCGACCCAGCGCCGCCTCGATGGCGAGCGGAATGGCGTGCGTTTCCGGCGTATGCCATTCGCCGATGCGACCTTCGAAATCGGCGCCGGCGGCGTTGAAGTAGCGCAGCATGACCGAGCGAAGCCCCTTGTAGGTGCCGTAATCCTTCAGCGCCTGCTCAATGATGAACTTGGTGCGACCGTAGGGGTTGATCGGCGCCTGAGGATGGGTCTCGTCCATCGGCACCTGCTGCGGCAGGCCATAGGTGGCGCAGGTCGACGAGAAGACGAAGGCGCCGACGCCCGCATCCATCGCCGCAGACAGAAGCGTCAGCGCGCCGATGACGTTGTTGTCGTAGAAGGCGACCGGGTTCTTCACCGATTCGCCGACCTCGATCAGCGCTGCGAAATGCAGGACGGCATCCGGCTTGTGCTTGGCGAACACCTCGTCCAGGCGGGCGCGATCGCGGATGTCGCCCTGTTCCAGAGGCCCCCATTTGACGAATTCCGCATGACCATTGGTGAGGTTGTCGAAGACGATGGGCTGGTAGCCGCGTTCGGCGAGAAGCAGGCAGTTGTGCGAGCCGATATAGCCGGCACCGCCGACGACGAGAACCTTCTTCTGGGACATGGACAGCAGCAACTCCGTTGAACGTCGGCGGCACTATAGTCGGCAAAAGCGAGAACACCACCCCGCAGGCGATGGGTGCAGCCGGCACGCCATCGACGTTCCGGAACCGCATGACGGCAGAGCGATTTCCCCTTGCATGAACATCCGCTAAGGATAGGGCGAACGACGATGAGAGGTTTCGATGCGGTTGCTGTTTCTGGCGCTTGGCTGGCTGTTCGTGGCGCTTGGCGTGATCGGCGCCTTCCTGCCGCTGCTGCCGACGACGCCGTTCCTGCTGCTGGCGCTCGCCTGCTTCACCCGCTCATCCCCGCGCCTTGAAGCGTGGCTGATGGAGCATCCGCGCTTTGGCCCGCCGCTCCGGAACTGGCGGCGCCATGGCGCGATCTCACGCCGGGCAAAGATTGCCGCCGTCTCGCTGATGAGCCTCAGCTACCTGATCTTTCTCGCCGGCACATCGCCACCGCTCTGGCGGGCCGTGCTGGTGCTGGCGGTAATGGGCGGCTCGTCTCTCTTTATCGTCACGCGTCCGGAGGCGAGCTGAAAAGAGCTGCTGTTCCAGTGCAAGGAGATTTGCCGATGTATATCGCCATGAACCGCTTCCGGGTGGTGCCGGGTTTCGAAGAAGCCTTCGAGGAGATGTGGCGCAACCGAGAGCGCCATCTCTCGACAGTGCCGGGCTATCTCGAATTCCGCATGCTGAAGGGGCCGAAGCACGACGATCATTCGCTCTACGCGTCACACACGATCTGGCAAAACCAGGAAGCCTTCACCGCCTGGACGAAGTCCGAGCAGTTCCGTGCGGCGCATGCGCGCGCCGGTGAAAGCCGCGGCAAGATCGAGTATCTGTCGGGGCCGCAATTCGAGGGCTTCGAGGTGATTATCCACGAGGGGCATGACGGCAAGCCGTCGCCGGGCTGAATGATCCGCAGATCATCGCGTCCGGCCGGAACGTCCCGATCCCGTCAGGAACCCTGTTCCTGACGCTCGCCGTCTTCCAGAAGACCGGCGATGGGAGCGCAGTTGGGATCGTTGCGGTCCAGAAGGCTCGCCGGAGATGTCCAGCCGAAGGTCACACCAACCGCGGTCACGACGGCCCAGACCGGCTCTGAACCCGCCCTCTGGATCAGCTTCGGAGCGTGGGTGGAGATGCATTCCCGAGCCTGCTGGACGGTTTCACTCGTCGCGTTGACGCGTTCGAGATGAGTCTGAACTTCCGCCTGAACGGGATTGAGGAGGAAGATGGTGATGAACCAAGCGGCGATGTCGGAGAGCATGATCTGGCCTTCAGGTCGACGTCGATGTCGTAAAGAGAGGTCCGACATCGTGAAAGCGTCGATCTTTCACCAGAGGGGCCCGGACCACCGGGTCGACACGGATGTGGGGATCGCGACGGCGCCGTTCAAGACAGGGCGGTTCACGACAGTCCGTTGATCGTCAGTCGGTGGCAGGGCCTGTGTTCAATCCTTGGAAGCGTGCTGCGGCTTTCCCTTGCGGCTGGTCGACGCCATGTCGTGAAGCTCCTTCTCCGACATGGACTTCTCCATGCCCTTCGAGGCGCCCTTCAGATCGCTCTTCTTGGTGTCGCCGCGCTTGGCAGACAGCGCCGCGCCGGCGGCCTTCTGTTGTGCTTTGGATTTCGCAGGCATGTCTCGGTCCTCCGTTCGATCCGGCATCATTCAGTGCCGGAAACCGTAAAACGGACCTGCCTTTGCCTTCGTTCCCGCAAGGATCCTGCATTTGCAAGGGAACACCTGGGCCATGCTTCGGGTTTCCAGACCAGGAGCCTAAGAGGCCCCGCCAATCGAAAGGATCCAGCAATGGCCACCAAAGACAACATGGACAGCCGTGACAAGATGACCGACGACGAAGGTTCGCGCCGCTTTGCCGAGGATGGCCGCGAACGTTCGGAAGACGCACTGCACGCGCAGATGGACGAGACCAACATCAAGGCCGTGCAGGAAGCCTCGCGTCTGGGCGGCGGCGACACCTATCTGGTGAAGAGCGATCTCGAGGACCTCGACGAACGGCTCGACGGCGACATGCCCGATGGCCGGCCGAGCCCGATGGCGAACGCCGACAATCCGGAACGCTGACCGGTCAGGCTGCCGACCGGCGGAACCGTTTCCGCCGCTCCGCAGTTCCTCTGCGCCTCAACCGGAGACGACTGCATGACGATCCACGACCCAGCCGATGCGACGCCCAAGACCGGCGACACACCGGAGCTTCTGACGCCTCAGCTCGCCCCGGCCATCCCGGATATCGAGGCGAAGGCCGCGCCGACGCTCGCCAGCGCCGAAGCCGAAGCCTTCGTGCTGGAAGCGCTGGAAGAATTAGTCGCCTCGCGCATCCCGTATCTGCTGGCCGGCACATTTGCAGTCAGCGCCTATACCGGGATCTCGCGTCCGACCAAGGATCTCGACATCTTCTGCAAGGCAGGCGACTTCAACCGCATTCTCGCGCACTTCAAGTCGAAGGGTTACCAGATCGAGGTGGAAGACGACCGCTGGCTCGGCAAGGTCATTAAAGGCAACCTGTTCTTCGACGTCATCTTTGCCGGCTCCAACGGTACGATGCCGATCGGCGACCAGTGGTTCGAGAATGCCAGGCAGGTCGAGATGAACGGCCACAAGGTGCGCATCACCGCGCCGACCGAGCTCATCTGGTCAAAATGCTTCGTGCAGCTCCGTCACCGCTATGATGGCGCCGACGTCGTCCACGTGATCCTCAAGGCGCACGACCAGATCGACTGGAAGCGATTGCTCGGACACATGGAAGTGCACTGGGAAGTGCTGCTGATCCACCTCCTGAACTTCCGCTGGATCTACCCGACCGAGCGCGACAAGATCCCCGACTGGCTGATGGACGAGCTTCTCGACCGGCTGGCCGCGCAGCGACAGCTGCCTTTGCCGCAGATGAAGATCTGCCGTGGCCGAATGTTCTCGCGCATCGATTTCGACATCGACGTGAAGGAGTGGGGGTTTGCCGATGTCGGCGGCGAAGGCGAAATGCGACAGGACCAGGAAGGAGCGCTGCTGTGAACGATCCAGTGACACCTGAGACCGCTAGCCAGTCGACGGCGGGCGAACCGACCGTGAAGCCGGTTCGCATCGCAGCGGTTGCCGACCTGCACGTCAAGGAGACGGGTTCCGCCTCCTACAAGGAACTGTTCGCCGAGATCTCCTCAGTTGCCGATATCCTGGTCATGGCCGGCGACCTCACCGACCTCGGAAAGCGCAAGGAGGCCGAACTGCTGGCCGCTGACCTGCGCGCCTGTTCGATCCCGGTGGTCGCGGTGCTCGGCAACCACGATTACGAATGCGGCGATGTCGACGAAGTGCGGTCGGTGCTGAAGGATGCCGGCGTCAACCTTCTGGAAGGCCAGGCGGTGGAGATCAACGGCATCGGCTTTGCCGGCGTCAAGGGATTTGCCGGCGGCTTCGGGCGCCACATGCTGGGCAGCTTCGGCGAACCGGCGATCAAGGCGATGGTGGCGGAGAGCGTCGAGGAAACCATGCGGCTTGAAAATGCGCTGCGCCAGGTGCGCTCCGAGCGGGCGATGGTCGTACTCCACTATGCACCGATCGCCGAGACCGTCGATGGCGAGCCGAAAGAAATCTACCCCTTCCTCGGCTCCTCGCGGCTGGCGGAAACCATCGATCGCTTCCCGGTCAGCGCCGTCGTCCATGGCCATGCCCATCGCGGCCAGTATCAGGGCCGGACGCCTGGTGGTGCGCCGGTCTACAATGTCGCGGCGCATATCGAAAAGCCGACCGGACGGCCCTACGCACTGCTTGAACTCTGACAATTTTCGCCGCAGCCCAACAGGCTGCGGAACCGCCAAGGCACAGCCGAGTTTCGAGCCACGATCTTCCCTGTCTGCGTCGGAGGCGCACAACGTTGACCATACCCACATCCACCTACCGGATTCAGTTTCGCAACGGCATGACCTTCGACCGGGCCGTTGAACTCGTGCCCTACATCAAGCGGATGGGCATCAGCCATCTCTATGCCTCGCCGGTGTTCACCGCCGCCCCGGGATCAACGCACGGGTACGACGTAGCCGACGCCAACGCCTTCGAGCCTGAACTTGGTGGCCGCGAAGGCTTCGAACGTCTGTCGACGGCGCTGAAGCAGGCCGGCCTCGGCCTGATCCTCGACATCGTGCCGAACCACATGGCCGCCGGCCTGGAAAACCGCTGGTGGCGGAGCATCGTCGAATGGGGCAGCGACAGCCGCTTCGGACATTTCTTCGACGTCGACTGGACCCGCCGGCTGACCTTGCCGTTCCTCGGCGACGATTTCGACGCGGTGCTCGCTTCGGGCGATGTGTCGCTGATCTTCGACCGCGACGCCGGCACCCTGGCACTTGCCTATTTCGAGAGCCACTACCCACTGAACCCGGGCACCTACAGGGCTGCCCTGGACGGCATCGACCTGCCGCTCGCCGACCAGATCCGCCAGCTGGCCTCGCGGGCATCGCCGCAGGCGGAAGACGACTTCCACGCCAGCATGCGCAGCCTTGCGAGCGATGAGGGCGCTGATCGTCTGGACGCGGCGCTGAAGGAAATCTCCGGCAACCGGCAACGGCTTGCAGCCCTGCACGATGCGCAGTCCTGGCGGCTGATGTCCTGGCGCGACGCGCCGAAGGATCTCAGCTACCGGCGCTTCTTCGAGATCACCGGCCTCGGCGGCCTGCGGGTCGAGGACGAGGAGGTGTTCGAGGCGAGCCACGCGCTGATCCTCGAACTGGTGCTATCGGGCAAGGTGGACGGGCTTCGCATCGACCACGTTGATGGCCTGGCGGATCCGCGCGCCTATCTCACCCGCCTACGCCAGGCTGTCGGACCCGACTGCTACCTGATCGTCGAGAAGATCCTGGCGCATGGCGAAAAACTGCCCTCCGACTGGCCGATCTCCGGAACGACCGGCTACGAGTTCATCGCCTCGCTGTCGGACGTCATGATGCACCCGCAGGCGCTCGAGCGTTTCTCCGCCCAGTATTCCGACCTTCTGGATGCGCCGCTCGACGTCGATGCCGAGGCGCGCGACGCCAAGGCCATGATGGCCGACGTCAATTTTGCCGGGGAAGTGGCACGGCTGGTCGGCATCGCCAAGGCGATCGGCGAGAAGCACAACGATCGCTCGGCACCGAACGACGAGGCGCTCCGCTCGGCGATCCGGGCGCTTTTGATCGCCTTCCCGGTCTATCGCACCTATGGCAACCGGATGGGCCTCGAGCCGGCCGATCGCCAGCGGCTGACCGACGTGATGGACGCCGTCCGCAAGGGTCCAAACCCGCCGGAAGAGACGGCGCTGATGTTTATCGGCCGCATCCTCGCAGCCGATGTCGAGCAGTCCGCCGACGGGCTGGCGAGCGAGTTCCGTATGCGCTTCCAGCAACTGACCGGTCCGCTGATGGCGAAATCCGTCGAGGACACGCTGTTCTTTCGCGTAAACCCGCTGATCGCACTGAACGAAGTCGGCAGCGAGCCGCATCCGCGCCGGTTCGGCCTCGACGTCTTTCATGCCGACATGCAGGCGCGCCTGACGGAACAGCCGGCCGGTCTCTCGGGCAGCTCGACCCACGATACCAAGCGCGGCGAAGATGCGCGCGCCCGGCTCTACGCACTCGGCGAAGCGCGGGACCTCTGGCGCGAATCCTTCGACGCCTGGCGGCAGATGAACCGCGCCGCCGTCGTTTCTCTTAACGATGGTCCGGCCCCGGAACCCGCCGTCGAGTGGCTGATCTACCAGTCGATGGTCGGGGTCTGGCCACAGGAGATCGACACGCAAGATGCCGAGGCTCTGAAGGCGCTTGAGGAGCGGTTCCTCGGCTATCTTGAAAAGGCTCTGCGGGAAGCCAAGTTGCGCACCAACTGGAGCGACCAGAACGCCGGCTACGAGAAGGCCGTCATGGGCTATGCGAGCCACCTGCTTGGGGCTGGCGGCGCAGCGTTCCGACGTGATTTCGTCAAGCGCATGCAGCCGGTCTTCGATGCCGGGGCACTGAACAGCCTCACCCAGACGCTGATCAAGCTGACGGCGCCCGGCATTCCAGACATCTACCAGGGCAGCGAGGGGCTCGACCTGTCGCTCGTCGACCCCGACAACCGCCGCATGCCCGCGTTCGACACGCTGACCTCCGGCGTCGAGGTGAGCGCCGATCGAGCGTCTGTCGAAGGGATCGCCGACGGCCGACTGAAGCAGCAACTGATTTCCAGGATCCTCCCGCTGCGCCAGCAGTATGCCGACCTCTTCCTGCACGGGGACTACATTCCGATGCAGGCGACCGGCGAAAAGGCGGAGCACATCGTCGCTTTCGGTCGCCACCACGATGAGCGCAAGCTGATGGTTGTGGCGCCGCGGCTGATGCTCGATGCAATGCTTGACGGAAACCGGATGCCCTCGCCGAATTTCTGGCAGGCAACCGGCATCGACCTTCCTGCCCAGTTTTCCGGCGGCACCTACAAGGACGTGTTGACCGGGCAGACGGTGGAGAGCGCCAACCTGCAGCTATCGAAGCTTTTCGCGCAGTACCCGTTCGCCGTCCTGCTCTCGCAGTAGAACTCCAGTGATAATGCACCGGCGCCCTCCGATCCGGGGGCGCCGACCAACGTCTACTCAGCGCCCGAAATGAAAAAAGCGCCGGTCACAGTGTGACCAGCGCTTTTGATATCGGCGTTCTGTCGAGTGTCAGGCGATGCCGACGAACGAAAGAACTGCAATGACGATGACAACGGCTCCGACGAGCCAGACGATGCTGTTCATGTTACTCTCCTTTTACGATCAATAGGTCTGCAGCGCGGATCAGGCGAACCCGACCAGATTGAGGATCGCGATGATGATGACGACCGCTCCAACGAGCCAAACGATGCTGTTCATAGTTCCCTAGCTCCGTGTTGTTCCGACCCATCAACGTGGTCGTCCGCAAAAGGTTCCCGGCGACGTAGCTGGAACCTTTGATGCATCAAGGGGTTCGTCTTAGTTGTCCACGCATGGCCTTAACGCGAGATCAAAGGACTTCGAATGTCGTTTCACCCCGACACCGCCTCGCTGCAGCAGACGCCGAAGCCGGCTCGGGCGACGCTGAAGCCGGAGACCACCAGAAAACAGCGCGTGGTCATCATCGGTGCGGGGTTCGGCGGTCTTGCGGTCGCGCGCGAACTCGGCGGCACCGATCTGGAGGTGACGGTCATCGACCGGCGCAACCACAACCTCTTCCAGCCGCTGCTCTATCAGGTCGCGACGGCAGCCCTTTCGCCGGCCGACATATCCGAGCCGATCCGCCGGACGCTCGGGCGCTACGCCAACATCAAGGTTATGCTGGCGGAGGTGGTCGGCATCGACAAGCTCGAAAACCGGGTGCTGCTCGATCACGGGGCACCGGTCAGTTTCGATCGGCTGATTATCGCATCCGGATCCGAGTACAACTATTTCGGCCATGACGACTGGCGCGCCGCAGCGCCAGGCCTGAAGACAATCCACGAGGCGCGGCTCATCCGGCACCGGCTGCTGCTCGCCTTCGAGCGCGCCGAACTGTCGACCGATCCGGAAGAAAAGAAGGCGCTGCTCACCAGCGTCATCATCGGCGGCGGGCCAACCGGCGTCGAGATGGCCGGCGCCATTGCCGAACTCGGCCGTTTCATGATCACCCGCGATTTCCGCATGCTGGCGCCGGAGCATTTCCGGGTCATTCTGCTCGAGGCAGGTCCGCGCATCCTCGCGGCCTTCCCGGAAAAGCTCACCGCCTACGCCACCCGCGAACTTGAGAAGATGGGCGTCGAGGTGATGACCGGCCGCATGGTCGAAGAGGTCTCCAGAGAGGCTGTGGTTGCCGGCGGCGAGACGATCCGCACCGGCAACGTCATCTGGGGCGCCGGCGTCAAGGCGTCGCCGGCGGCCAGCTGGCTCGGTGTCGAGGGCAAGGCGGGTGGAAGGGTGCCGGTCGGGCCGGACCTCAGGGTCGAGGGGTCGCCGGCCATCTTCGCGATCGGCGACACGGCGCTCGGCATCGGCGAGGACGGCAAGCCGCTGCCGGCGCTGGCACAGGTCGCCAAGCAGCAGGGCCAGTATCTCGGTCGCGCGGTGCGGGCAGAATTGCTGGACGGTACCAAGCCGCAGCCCTTCCATTTCCACAATCGCGGCA
This sequence comes from Rhizobium sp. SAFR-030, assembly GCF_059415005.1. Taxonomy (NCBI): domain Bacteria; kingdom Pseudomonadati; phylum Pseudomonadota; class Alphaproteobacteria; order Hyphomicrobiales; family Rhizobiaceae; genus Rhizobium; species Rhizobium sp. SAFR-030. The sequence continues at coordinate 118,679 of NZ_JBPFDO010000004.1, forward strand.
ACACAGCCGTCATCGGCCGCCACGCGGCGATCTTCGATTTCGGCACCTGGCAGATGAAGGGACGCATCGCCTGGCTGCTTTGGGCGCTCATCCACGTCTACCTGCTCGTCAATTTCGAGAAGCGGCTGCTCGTCACCGTCCAGTGGATCTGGCGCTACCTGACCCGCCAGCGGGGCGCCCGGCTGATCGACGAAAACGCGTCGGCCTTCGTCCCGTCGACCACGCAGAGGAGTGAAACATGAATACTGCCAATCCGCAGCTCGAAGGTCTTTACCTGGCGCTTGCCGCCATGAACCGACTGATGGTGGAGAAGCAGCTTCTGACCCATGAGGAAATCCACGAGACGCTCGCCGAGACGGAAGCGGCGGTAATGAAGAACTCGGCGCTCGACGGCCAGTCGGACTCGCACCGCAAGGCGGTCGCCTTCCCCATCCGTCTGCTGATGACTGCCAACGAGGCAGCCGAACGGGGCGGCGAGCCGACCTTCGAGGATCTGGCCAGGCAGGTCGGTCGAACCAGCTAGAGCGGTCCGCGCAGATACTGCAGGGGTAGCAATCGTCTAAATTTTGCTGTGGGATAAGCTTCCCAGCAGGCCGTACCGGCAGCCGACATGCAAAAGGCGGCCGACCTAGCCGACCGCCTCGTCAGTCGCCGAAGATGACCGCTCAGATGATCGGCTTGCCGCCGGTCACGGCGATCGTCGCGCCGGACACATAGCTCGACAGCGGATCGGCGAGCATCACATAGGCGGTGGCGAGTTCCGCCGGCTGGCCCGGGCGCTTCATCGGCACCTGCATACCGAAATTCTTGACCTTCTCCTCCGGCATCGTCGACGGGATGAGCGGCGTCCAGATCGGACCCGGCGCGACCGCGTTGGCGCGGATACCCTGCTCCGCCAGCAGCTGGGCCAGGCCTGCCGTAAAGTTCTGGATGGCGCCCTTGGTGGTCGCATAGGCAAGCAGCTGCGGGCTCGGGCTGTCGGAATTGATCGACGCCGTGTTGATGATCGCGCTGCCGGGTTTCATGTGTTTGACCGCCGCCTTGGTCAGATAGAACATCGCATGGATGTTGACCTTGAAGGTCAGTTCCCACTCCTCGTCCGGGATCTCCTCGATCGACGAGAAGGTCGCCTGGTGCGCTGCATTGTTGACGAGGATATCGATCCCGCCAAGTTCGTTGACGGCGGTGTCGATCACCTTGCGGCAATGCTCGGAATTCTGCAGGTCGCCGGCGACGAGCACCGCCTTGCGGCCGGCTTCTTCGACGAGACGCTTGGTTTCCGTGGCATCCTCGAATTCATCCAGATAGGAAATCAGGACGTCGGCGCCCTCGCGCGCATAGGCGATCGCGACTGCCCGTCCAATGCCGCTGTCGCCGCCGGTGATGACGGCCTTTTTGCCTTCAAGCCGTCCGGAGCCGCGATAGGAGGTCTCGCCATGGTCCGGCGTCGGGGTCATGTCGCGCGTCATGCCCGGCATCGGGATCTGCTTCTGATCGAAGGGCGGCGTCGGATATTGCTCGGACATGGTCTACCTCGTTGGCTGTTGGGGAGCCTGTTAAACCAATAGCCGGTGCGGATGTTCCCCCGCCCCTGACACCGAGGGGCGCCGGTTGCCGGCGCGCAAAATCGCCGCAGGACGAGGACCTGCGGGGCTGGATCTCGAACCCGGAGGGTTTTCAGCCGCGGAAGATGAAGGACGCGCCGATAGCGATCAGGGCAAAGCCGATTGCGTGATTCCAGGTCAGGTTCTCGCCCAGCCAGAAAACCGAGAAGCCGGAAAACACCAGGAGCGTGATGACTTCCTGCATGGTCTTCAGCTGCGCCGTCGAATAGACCTCCGAGCCCATCCGGTTGGCCGGCACCGCAAGGCAATATTCGAAGAAGGCGATCGCCCAGCTGACGACGATGGCGATCCAGATCGCCGTTCCCTTGTGCTTCAGGTGGCCGTACCAGGCAAATGTCATGAAGATGTTGGAAGCAAACAGCATGATGATCGGCCAGATGGCCGCGGGCGAAAACGAAATGGGCATGGGCTCGGCGCCTTGTTGGGATGAAGTGGAAGATCCCCTAGCCGCTTATAGGACGGATGAAAACGCTGTCTTCATCACTTTTGGACACCGTGCCCGCCAGAACAGGAGAACCTGAAAAAACAAAAAAGCCCGCCGGGAGGCGAGCTTCTATGTGTCGGAAGAACCGGATCTTACAGTTCCGGGCAACCGCGTTCGTTGGCGAAGGTGATGCGGTCGGGACCGCGACGCGTCCTGCCTTCGACGACGACGCGGCTGGGCGTCACGCGGACAACTTCCGGGTCGCGCAGGCCGGACTCGCGGGCGGCGGCGCGGGCTTCGCGCTCGCTGCAGCCCATCGGGCGGCGGTCGCGATCACGATCGCGAACAACCGGACGCACGCCATCGGGACCGATCTGCAGTTCGACGCCTTGTGCATGTGCCGGCACAGTCGAGGCGAGGCCGGCAGCGGTGAGCGCGAAAGCTACACCGACCGCTCCGATAAATCTTTTCATATTTCCTCCTTGGCCGTTGATCATCCGGCACGCTAATACTTTGCCTCGCCTAAACGCAAAGCATAGCATCTTGTTCCGGTCATATCTTGTGCCGAAAGTGATTCTTTTTCCTGATGTCAGTGAGAAATTCCGCAAGTTGTTCGCAGCCGGAGGTCTTGGCTGCATCCCGGCTTTACATGCGCAACCTGGATCGGCAACGGGCGGCTCAGAAGTCTTGCTGGCGGCCGCGTCAACGCTCAGATATCGAGCGCATCGCGCAGTGCAAGTCCCTCGCGCACCCGGATATCGAGATCGGCTTCGATGTGGTCGATATGGTGGAGCATCAGGGCGCTTGCCTGCTTCACGTCGCGCTTCTCCAGCGCCTCTAGGATGTCGCCATGTTCGTTGTGGCCGCAGCGCGAGACGCCGGTGCTGCCATAGAGGGCGATGACCAGGGACGAGCGGGCAATGAGCTCGTCCATGAACCGCTGCAGGATGATGTTGCCGGAGAGCTGCGCCAGCATCAGATGGAAATCGCCCGACGCCTTGATCTCCGCCCGACGCGCCGCCGGCCCCCGCTCGTTCATGAACCGGACCTCTTCCTGCAACTGATGGCGGAAGGCCTCAATATCCGCATCCGTCACCCGTTCGACGGCGCCGGCAACGATGCCCGGCTCGATGAGACGCCGCGAGGCGAACACCTGCCGGGCTTCCTCCGGCGTCGGATTGGCGACGAACGCCCCGCGATTGCGCTCCGACTTTACCAGCCCCTCAAAGGCAAGCATCTGCAAGGCGGCGCGCACCACGGTGCGACTGGCCTCGAACAGCGAGCCGACCTCGCTTTCCGACAGCTTCGTGCCCGGCGCCAGACGGCGATCGACGATCGCGTTCCGCAGCGTTTCGCGGATGGCCAGAGCTCGATCGTCGGGAGGGATGTCGAAGGGGGAGAGCATGTCGCTGATGGTCATTGGCACTTCCATGTGACGACCAAGCTTAGCGCGAACTCGCTCCTCTGCAAACCCTCGATAAGGATTGCATACGCAACGCACCGTTGATCGTATCCAATCGCTTCAATTTTGCGCAACCGCTGCACCTGCCTTGTGCATGCAGTGCGCCCCGCGCGCATTGGTCCGCCGACGAGGCCCGTCAGGCATCCGTTCTCGAACTGGCACGGCGGATGCATGGGTAAGCTTGCCTCATCAGGAGACATGCATGACCAAAGCGGCAAAGATCGAGCTCGCATCGGTATCGAAGGTCTACGGCAGCACCACCGCCGTGCACCCGATCAGCCTGCAGATACCGGCCGGCAGCTACTGCTGCCTCCTTGGCCCATCCGGCTGTGGCAAGACGACGACGCTGCGGATGATCGCCGGTCACGAGGGTATCACCAGCGGCGATGTCCTGCTCGGCAACAAGAACGTCACCGATCTTGCGCCGGCAAGCCGCGGTACGGCGATGATGTTCCAGTCCTATGCGCTGTTTCCGCATCTCGACCTCGTCGACAACGTCGCCTTCTCGCTGAAGATGAAGGGCGTCGACAAGGAGGTCCGTCGCGCCAAGGCGATGGAGATGCTGACGCTGATGCAGCTGGAGCCGTATGCGACGCGCCGGCCGGCACAGCTGTCGGGCGGCCAGCAGCAACGCGTGGCGCTTGCCCGGGCGCTGATCACCGATCCGGAAGCGCTGCTTCTCGACGAACCGCTGTCGGCGCTCGATCCGTTCCTGAAGATCCGCATGCGCGCCGAACTGAAGAAGCTGCAGACCTCGCTCGGCATCACCTTCGTGCACGTCACCCACAGCCAGGAAGAAGCGATGGCGCTTGCCGATCTGGTGGTGGTGATGAACGACGGGCGCATCGAGCAGGCGGCGCCGCCGCGCACCGTCTTCGAACGCCCGGCGACCGCCTTCGTGGCGCGCTTCATGGGTGATCACAACGTCATCTCCGGGCGCGTCGGCGCTATTCACGGAGAGATGCTGACGCTTGCGGTTCCGGCAGGCGGCGAGTTCACAGCACCTTCGGACGGCCGCGAGATCGGCGAGCCGGTGGATATCGCCATCCGCACCGACCGGGTGAAGATCGGCACCGCATCGCAGCCCGGCCTCGGTTTCATCGGCAGCGTGTCCAACATCGAATATCGCGGTGCCTCCGTGAAGCTCTCCGCCACCGGCGCGGGCATAGAGGAGTTCACCGCCATCCTCAGCGACAAGATGTTCTTCGACGAACCGGTCCGGGTCGGCGAAGCCATCCAGCTGTCCTGGAGCCCCGAGGACGTCATCGTCCTCGGCCGCTCCCAATAACCGAAAAGCAATAACAACAACCTCCAGAGGAGATCAGGGCATGACGAATTCCAAGAAGACAGCAGCCGGCCTGACCCGCCGCAACCTGCTGAAGACCGCATCCGCCGCCGCCGGCCTCGCCGCCGGCTCCGGCGCCATCACCGGCTTCCCGACCATCTGGGCGCAGTCGAAGATCACCCTGCGCCAGTTCGGCACCGGCGTCTCGAACATCAATGCGATTGCCGAAAAGTGCAAGGCCGACCTCGGCATCACGCTGGAGATGACGGCGACCGACAGTGACGCCGCCGCCCAGCGCGCCGTCACTCAGCCGAACTCCTACGACATCGCCGATATCGAGTACTGGATCCTGAAGAAGGTCTACCCGACAGGCGTCATCCAGCCGATGGAAGTCAAGAAGCTGAAGTACTACGACAAGGTCGTGCCGCTGTTCAAGAACGGCAAGCTGAAGCCGGACAGCGTCATTGCCCAGGGCACCGCACCGCATACCGTCGGCTACGTGGAAAAGGTCGGCGACAAGAAGTTCGCCAAGGGCGAGACCGAATACTTCACCATGATGCCGACGATCTACAATGCCGACACGCTGGGCATTCGCCCGGATCTCGTCGGCCGCGAGATTACCAGCTGGGCCGACATCATGGACCCGAAGTTCAAGGGCAAGGCATCGATCCTCAACATCCCGTCGATCGGCATCATGGATGCCGCGATGATCATGGAAGCCATGGGCAACATCAAGTATGCCGACAAGGGCAACATGACCAAGGCCGAGATCGACAAGACGATCGACTTCCTGATCAAGGCCAAGCAGGACGGCCAGTTCCGCGCCTTCTGGAAGAGCTTCGACGAGAGCGTCAACCTGATGGCTTCGGGCGAAGTGGTCATCCAGTCCATGTGGTCGCCGGCCGTTGCCGCCGTCCGTTCCAAGGGCATCGCCTGCAAGTATCAGCCGCTCAAGGAAGGCTACCGCTCGTGGGGCGGCGGCCTCGGCCTCGCCTCGCACCTCAAGGGCGCGCAGCTGGATGCCGCCTACGAATACATCAACTGGTACACGTCCGGCTGGGTCGGCGGCTACCTCAACCGCCAGGGCTACTATTCGGCCTGCATGGAGACCGCCAAGGGCTTCATGACGCCCGACGAATGGGGTTACTGGATCGAGGGCAAGGCCGCTGCAAACGACGTGCTCTCGCCGGAAGGCAAGGTCATGGAGAAGGCCGGCGCCGTGCGCGATGGCGGCTCGTTCGAGGACCGCATGGGCAAGGTCGCGTGCTGGAACTCCGTGATGGACGAGGACCGCTACATGGTTCGCCGCTGGAACGAGTTCATCGCCGCTTGATGACGTGAAGAAGTCCCCACCCCCCCTGCCGGCCACCCTCCCCACAAGGGGGAGGGATACCTGCCGAGCCGCTGTGCCTCTACGCGGTTCCGCAGCGGGATCGGGACTCCGCCGACGACATTTCGCAGGACGCTGCGGAGTGGGCCTCCCAACGGAGGGTAGGACTTGGCCGCTCGTCGTCTCCTCCCTTGTGGGGGAGATGGCCGGCAGGCCAGAGGGGGAATTTCCCGAAGGAGACGACCAGGAATGACCACCGTACGATTTCTCGGCGTCGGCGAGCCGAAGGTAAAGTCCAGTCGCAGGCTGCCGCTCTGGCTGGTGTCCTACCTGCAGGCGACGCCGCTCGCTGTCATCCTCGGCTGTTTCCTGCTGCTGCCGCTGGTGATGATCTTCGTCGTCAGCTTCTGGGACTATGATTTCGCCCAGATGTATCCCGACCTCCTGACGATGAACTACGTCGAGACGCTGGGGTCCTGGGTTACCTGGAAGACCTATCTCAACACCTTGAAGTTCGCGGCGATGGTCTGGGCAATCACCCTCTTCCTCGGCTTCTGGGTCGCCTACTTCCTCGCCTTTCACATCCGCACCGCCACCATGCAGATGGTGCTGTTCCTCGTCTGCACCGTGCCGTTCCTGACATCCAATATCATCCGCATGATCTCGTGGATCCCGGTGCTCGGCCGTAACGGGCTGATCAATTCGGCACTGGTGGATGCCGGCCTGATCGCCGAGCCGGTGGAATGGCTGCTCTATTCGGATTTCGCCGTGGTGCTGGCCATGGTGCATCTCTACACGCTGTTCATGGTGACGCCGATCTTCAACACCTTGATGCGCATCGACAAGAGCCTCGTCGAGGCGGCCCGCGATGCCGGCGCGTCCGGCTGGCAGGTGCTGACCAATGTCATCATTCCGCTGGCAAAGCCCGGCATGGCGATCGGCACGATCTTCGTCGTCACCCTGGTGATGGCCGATTTCTCCACCGTGCAGGTGATGTCCGGCGGCCAGAGCGCGTCCGTCGCGCTGATGATGAAGAACCAGATGTCGCTGCTGCAATATCCGGCAGCCGCCGCCAACGCCGTCGTGCTGCTGGTCCTCGTTCTCCTGATGGTCGCCGGCATCCTGCGCATCGTCGATATCCGCAAGGAGCTCTGACACTATGTATTCCGACAAGCGCTCCCGCGAATTCTACATTCTCGCCATCGTCTTCTGCCTCTTCGTGCTGTTCCTCTACGGGCCGCTTTCGGCGATCCTCATCCTCTCGTTCCAGGGACCGAACGGCGGCCTCACCTTCCCGCTCAACGGCGTGTCGCTGCGCTGGTTCGCCAACCTGTTCGAGACCCAGGCGGTGGGCGATTTCGGCGGCGCCTTCCGCCGCTCGGCAGCGCTTGGCGTGATGGTGATGGTGGTGACGGTCGCGGTGTCACTGCTGGCCGGCCTTGCCTTCCGCCGCCGGTTTGCCGGCGCGACCGCGCTCTTCTACCTGTCCGTCGCCAGCCTCGTGGTGCCGTCGATCATCATCTCGCTCGGCATCGGCGTGCTGTTCTCCCAGCTCGGCCTGCAGCCGGCCTGGTACTCCTCCGCCTTCGGCGCCCACCTCACCTGGACGCTGCCGTTCGGCGTGCTGATCATGTTCGCCGTCTTCAACCGGTTCTCGCCGGCCTACGAGGAAGCTGCCCGCGACCTCGGCGCCACCTCCTGGCAAACATTCCGCCACGTCGTGCTGCCGATGATCGCTCCGTCGCTGATCGGCGTCGGTCTGTTTGGCTTCACCCTCTCCTACGACGAATTCGCCCGCACGCTGATGACATCAGGCACCTACAACACCCTGCCGCTGGAGATCTACGGCATGACCACCAATGTCACGACGCCGGTGCTCTATGCGCTGGGAACGGTGACCACGCTGTTCTCCTTCCTGGTGATTGCCGGAACACTGGCACTGATCGTCATGATCAACCGCCGACAGGCAAGGCTCTGATGAAGATCCTGCTCGTCAATCCGAACACCACGGCCAGCATGACGGCGACCGCCGCCGATGCCGCCTGGCGAGTCGCCGCCGTCGGCACCGAAATCGTCGCCGCCACCTCGACCATGGGGCCGGCCTCGATCGAAGGCTATTACGATGAAGCATTGGCCGTGCCGGGCCTGCTCATGGAGATCGCCAGAGGCGAGCAACAGGGCGCCGATGCGGCGATCATCGCCTGCTTCGACGATACCGGCCTCGATGCCGCCCGGGCGCTGTGCGGCATTCCTATCATCGGCATCTGCGAGGCAGCCCTTGCCAGCGTCTCGTTCATCGCCCAGCGCATCACTATCGTCACCACCATGGAGCGCTCGCGCCTGCCGATCGAGCATCTCGTCCAGCGCTACGGCATGGCCGGACGCGTGAAGGTGCGGGCTGCCGACATTCCGGTGTTGTCGCTCGAAGACCCCGCCTCCAATGCCGGCGAACGGCTCTGCGCCGAGATCGCGCTGGCACTGCGCGACGACAGAGCCGAGGCCATCGTCCTCGGCTGTGCCGGCATGGCGGATCTGACCGCGGAACTGCAGCGTGAGTTCGGCGTGCCGGTCGTCGATGGCGTCGCCGCCGCCGTCAAGCAGGCCGAGGCGCTGGTTTCGCTGGGGCTGACCACCGCCAAGCGCGGCGCCTACGCGACGCCGATCTCCAAGACCTATACCGGCCTGCTTGCGCCTTTCGAACCGACGGCGCTGTCGGCGTGACGGGCCGCGACATCCTGACCCTGAACCTCTCGCAGGTCGGCGACCTGATCGGCTGGGCGAAAGCGGAAGGCTGGAACCCGGGCCTCGACGATGCCGCGCCGTTCATCGCGGCGGACCCGAAAGGCTTTCTCGGCTGCTTTGTCGATGGGCGGATGGCAGCCGGCATTTCCGCGATCCGGTACAATGACCGTTTTGCCTTCATCGGCCTCTACATCTGCCATCCCGATTTTCGCGGACAGGGGCACGGTCGGGCGCTCTGGGATCACGCGCTGACATCCCTCGGGACGCGAACCATCGGCCTCGACGGCGTGCCGGCCCAGCAGGCAAATTATGCGCGCATGGGATTCGCGCCGGCCTACCGGACGATCCGCTGGAGCGGTCGCGTTCCGGCGCTGACATCGCCGTCATCGGGCCTTGTGAGCGTGACGCCCGACCTCCTGCCGCAGATCGCCGCACTCGATGCGCGAGCCTTCCCGTCGCAGCGTCGCGGTTTCCTCGACGCCTGGCTTTCGCCGCCGCGCACGGCACTCGCCATTTGCATGGATGGCGCCGTCAGAGGGTATGGCGCGCTGCGACGCTGTCATGACGGGTTCAAGATCGGCCCGCTCTTCGCCGATGACGAAGAGCATGCCGAAACGCTATTTGAGGCGTTGGCCATGCAGGCGGGAGCAGACGAGGTGCACATCGACGTGCCCGAGGACCAGACGGTGTTTTCTGCCCGTCTGCAACGGCTTGCCTTTACCGCGGGCTTCGTCACCGCCCGCATGTACAAAGGCACGCCTCCGCTCCACGATCGGCACCTCGTCTATGGTGTGACGACGCTCGAACTCGGCTGATCCCGAAGCCCTCAGCGGGCGAGCAGCACCGGCACCGGCGTCGTCTCCAGCAGCGCGTGTGTGACACCGCCGAAAATCCGCTCGCGCAGGCGGGAATGCCCGTAGGCGCCCATGACGATGAGGTCGGCGCCGATCTCCACCGCATGCGCGCGAAGCACATCCTCGACGGGTCGGCCGCCGCTCGGCAACTGGTCGATCGTCACCTTCACGCCGTGGCGATCCAGAAACGCCGCCACCTCGGCACCGGGCTCGCCGCCGTTGTGGTGGTAGGAGGCATCCGGATCGACAAGCACCACATGCACGGTCTCGGCATTCGTCAGGATGTCGATCGCCTCGCGCACCGCACGCCCGGCTTCAGCCCTTGAATTCCAGGCAACGAGTACGGTCTTCACAGGCAGGGCCGCCGTATGGTTCTTCGGCAGCAACAGCAGCGGCCGTTGCGCTTCGAACACCGCGCCATCGACGATTTCGGTCAGCAACCGCGCGTCAGCACCGGTCTTGTCGCCAACGATCACAAGGTCGCTGTAGAGCGCCCGCTGGAAGACGTTGTCCGCCAGGAAGGCGCGCTCGGTATAATAGCGGCTGAGGTCGAACGGCAGGCCCGAAGCTTCGCACAGGATCTGCACCCTGTCGGCGGCCGTGTTCAGGGCCTGCATGTCGGCGACCCGCTCATCGAGCCAGACCACGCCGACCGGATAGTCGCCGATACCGGGCGGCACGGCGAGATCCACGACAAGCACCGAAAGGTGTGCATCGAGCCTGCCGGCGAGGTCGATGGCTCGCGCAATATCGGCCTCGGCACCATCGCTTCCGACGACTGCAAGTAAGGTCTTGAACAACATGCCGCTCTCCCTGAACGCTGGAGGCTAAAGCGCCTCCGATGCAGTGGAGATTAGCGTGGCTGGCGACGGCAGACTTGATCCTGATCAAAAGCGGGACGCAGTGCCGTGGCAGTTGCCTCAGTAGACGGGATACATCCCCCAGAAGAAGATGTCGGCCGGCTCCAGCCGCAAGTCCCTGTCCCGATTGGGCTGCTCGTCCGCCTCGTCCTCGGCCACGCCATCCTTGTCGGCCCGTTCATCGGACGCCGGCCTCCTTTGCGTCAGTCCGAACAGATCGAAACCGAACAGGCTAAAGCCACCAATCATGTCGACCCTCCAGATGAAATGAGCCTGATGCTCCACAAGATGAGCAAACCGTGCCGCAGGTCACAAGGAGTGTCGAAGAATACTTCGCCAATCCAGCCGTCAATGTTAAAAAACCTTGCTCCTTCCCGCCTGCCTCGGCGTCTGCCCACTGGCGCTGCATCCTGTTCTTGTGAAAAGCTTTGGTCACCGGCAACCAGTTTGGCTCGGCATCGTTACTGCTCCGCTTGAAGTCGCCTCCGACAAACCGCGGCGCAGGGGCTTGGACTTCGGCGTCTTAAGGTCTATCTATGCTGCGCTGCGGCAAACTCCGAGACTGGCGACATTCTTCATTGTCGGCACCTCCCTATTCCCGGCTCCGGTCGGCACTCTCAACGGAGTTCTTTATGACGATCATGCAAACAAAATTCGATCCCGCGAATTCGGTCTCCATCGCTTCGAAGATCACCGAAGCCCGCAAAGCGAGCGGCTACAGCTTCGAGGACCTGGCAATCGCCTGCGGACTGACGATAGCGGAACTGGAAACCATCGAGGACGGTCGCGATCTGGATCCATTGCGCATCCAGCGGGTGGCATCGGCGCTGCGCCTTCCCGCCTTGCCGATCTGACCTGAGTGACACACGGGAGCGGGCTCTGCCCGCTCTGCCGTCGCCTCCACAACGTCGGCGACATGTCGGTTACGGCCGACGGCTATCGGCGCCACGCGCCAATGTCTCTATACGAGCGCCAGCTGTTCAAATTCGCGCGACTGCTCAATGCCCCTCGACACCAGAACCTAATCCCGTCAACCTGAGGTGGCGGCAGAGGCTTGACGCCTCTCAATCAGGACGCAAAGACGCCTACGACCGCAACGATCGCCTTCAGCGGAATGACTGCCATGACTGCCAGAATGGCGATACTGACGCGGCCAATAGTGGCGCTGGTATCGAAAATGCCGAGGATGCCGATCGCAAGAGCGATCGTCCAGATCGGCTCTATCTCATAAGTATTCACGGTCAGCAGGAGCGCGGATACTATGAAATAGGCTGCGCCGCGCATCAGGCGCAGCGCACCGCGCTTTACTCCGGCCAATTCATACAACGCGTGCATGACTTCGTCTTTCTGCATTGCAGTACTCCTGTGGCACGACATGCATATCCCGATCGCGTGTAATATTCAACGGTGAATGGATTGCAAACAATCAGGTTAGACGCGCACAGCTTCGGTCCGATGGCGTATCTTTACTGTCCCGGAACCGCAATATGGCGAGCCTTGCTTCGTCGGCGGGCGCTGTTTGCAGGGTGGCTCGCAGGAACTCCACCATCCAAAGATCGACTGGGCTGGACTGACGTCAGCGCCGGGCCGTTCTGTCATAGCGGCAGCCATTGTTAACGGCACCGATCACGGGCATCCTGCGCTCTCTGGCTCAGGAGAACACCATGCAGAGCCTCATGACGAAGGACTTGATCTGGCAAGCAATGCTTGCGCTCGCAGGCTACATCGCGACAGCCTACGTATTCGAAGAGGTGATCGGTGGAGGCGCGCTTGGCTGGTCCGTCGGCGGGGTCATCCTGGCGATGACCTGTTATCCGCTCCTGAAAAGGCTGCTGGAATACCGAGGACTTCGGTAGGCGCTGCTGTCTGCGCACGGCGCAGCGTTAGAGACGGACAGCGCCTGTCCGGCTACACAGGCTTCGCAGCGGCTCCAGACAACTCAGATATGTGATGAAGTTGGTAGCGGGGGGCGGACTTGAACCGCCGACCTTGGGGTTATGAATCCCACGCTCTAACCACCTGAGCTACCCCGCCAAATCGCGCCGCCGTGAGCATTGAAAGCCCGTGGCGTCCGGCGCGATGGGGGGCTTATAGTGTGTTGCTCCGACCAAAGTCAAGCGCGCTTGTTTCAAATCCCGGCCGGTTTTTCCAGCGTTTGCGGCAGCGCAGCGTCAGGCCGCGGCAGGTGCCGCAAGAAGCGCCTTCAGCGAGGCTTCGGCATCCGCGGCGCGCTCCGAGCGATCGATGAAACCGCCGCCCCAGACGCGCGCATCCGCACCTTCCGCCGAATAGAGAACGCAGGCCTGCCCGGGCGCGACGCCCGCCTCGCCGATCGCCAGGTCGACGTAAATGCCGCGCTCGTCCGCAAAGAACGTCGCCGGCGTCGGCGGACGCGTCGAGCGCACCTTGGCGAAGCACTCGAAGCCCTCACGCGCGTCCACGTCGAGTGGACGATCGCCGATCCAGTTCATGTCACGCAGGTAGACGCGGCGCGTCTCCAGCGCCTCTTTCGGCCCGACGATCACCCGTCGGCTGCGTGCATCGAGATAGACCACGTAGAGCGGCTCGCCGGTTGCGACACCGAGGCCCTTCCGCTGGCCGATCGTGTAATGGACGATACCTTCGTGGCGGCCGAGGCGCCGCCCGTCAATGTGCACGATATCGCCGGCCAGCGCCGCATTCGGCTTAACCTTGGCAATGATGTCGGCATACTTGCCGGCGGGAACGAAGCAGATGTCCTGGCTGTCGGCCTTCTTGGCGACGACCAGCCCCATGTCTTCGGCAAGCGCCCGCACATCCGCCTTCGACATGCCGCCAAGCGGAAAGCGCAGGTAATCGATCTGCTCCTGCGTCGTGGCGAACAGGAACCAGCTCTGGTCGCGGTCGGCATCAACCGGCCTGAACAGTGCCCGCCGATTGGGATTGCCGGGCGTCGGATTGGCGCTCGAGCGGATGTAGTGGCCGGTCGCCAGGGCGTCGGCACCGAGTTCCTTTGCGGTTGCCAGCAGATCGGCGAACTTGACCGTCTGGTTGCAGGCCACGCAGGGCACCGGCGTTTCGCCCATGGCGTAGGCTTCGGCAAACGGATTGATCACCGTCTCGCGAAACCGCTTTTCATAATCCAGCACGTAATGTGGGATGCCGAGCGTTTCGGAAACGCGGCGCGCATCGTCGATATCCTGACCGGCGCAGCAGGACCCGGCGCGGTGGACGGCGGCGCCATGATCGTAAAGCTGCAGGGTGATGCCGAGCACGTCGTAGCCCTGGCGTTTCAGAAGCCCGGCCACGACAGAGGAATCCACTCCGCCGGACATCGCCACGACGACGCGCGTATCCTCCGGCCTCTTGTCAAAATCCAGTGTGTTCACAGGAACTCTCTCGGTCGTCTCGCCCGTCTGCGCAATCGGTCGCAGGCATCACGGCTCATCCACGGCGACATCTGGGGCCGTGTCCAGTCTGCTGCGGATATAGAAAGAATGCGGCAAAAACGCAAGGTTTGCGCTTTTTACGCATCGTGCGCGTCTCCGGCTTGGATGTGAGAGAACGTCCCTGTTACGACTGCATCATCCGCGCAGCGCCTTCGGAGATGGCGCCCGCCTGCACGTCCTGCCCGTCCGGCGCCTGCGCGCGCACCTTCGGCAGCGATTGCGGATACTCGCGCCGGATATAGTCGATCAGCTTCTCGCGCACCTCGCAGCGCAGATCGAATGTCCTGCCGCCATCCGATGCCGAGACGAGGATGCGGATTTCCATGACGTTCTCGCGGAAATCGGTGACCGCTACGTTGACCACCTGCCGATCCCACAGGTCCGAATTCGCAGCGATCTCCTCCACCTTGCGGCGCACCTCTTCGACCGGGATCGTGTAGTCGAGGTAGATCATCACCGTGCCGATCAGTGCCGCGCCCTCGCGGGTCCAGTTCTGGAACGGCTTTTCGATGAAGTAGCCGAGCGGCAGGATCAGCCGGCGCCAGTCCCACAGCTTGACCACCACATAGGTCGAGGTGATCTCCTCGACCTTACCCCATTCGCCCTCGACGATCAGCGCATCGTCGATGCGGATCGGCTGGGTGATCGCCAGCTGGATGCCGGCAAACAGGTTCTTCAGCACCGGCTGCAGCGCAAGGCCGAGCACGATACCGGCAACGCCCGCCGAGGCCATCAGCGAAACGCCGTACTGGCGCACTGCTGGAAAGCTCATCAACGCCGCAGACAGCGTGAAGGCGACGATCAGCGTTGCGGCCACCCGCTCCAGGATGCGCGATTGCGTCACGTGCTTGCGGGCCAGCAGATTGTCTTCGGCATCCAGCTTGAAGCGCCGCAGATACACCGTCAGCCAGATATGCAGGGCGGTGCGGGCCATCCAGCCGACGAGCGAGATGAAGGCCAGCAGCAGCAGGTGGCGGATCAGATCCGCCTGCCGGTCGGTGAGCGGCGCGATGGCGACGGCCGGGTTCAGGATCCAGACGACGATGGCGATGCGCAGGGGCCGCCGGTTGCGCGATATCAGCGACCTCCAGAAGAGGTCGCGCTTGGAAACGATGCGGGTCAGCAGGCGGAAGACGATCCGGTGGATGAGCCAGCCGACGAAGACGGCGACCACCAGAACGACCATGCTGATGAACCAGTCGGGCAACCAGCGGACCACGGGATAGAGATACTGTTCAAGGCGCTGTTCCATGGCACCGCAGTTAGAGTGCAATGCAGCAGAGAAAACCCCGGCCGGCTAACAAAGGTGTGAGCGGCTGGTTTTTCTGGCCTTGTTGAAACGGAATGCAAGCTTTCGATGTTGGAAGACATCGATCAGGGAGCGCAATGGCGCCAGGAGGACACGGCACATGACAGAGCGAACGGCACGGGCGGACGACACCCACGATCTAGCGCGCTTCGTCAGTGCCCAGGAGAGCATCTACTCGCAGGCACTGCGCGAGTTGATTGCCGGTCGCAAGCATTCGCACTGGATGTGGTTCATCTTTCCGCAGATCGAGGGGCTGGGTCGGTCCGCTACCGCGCGGCACTATGCAATTTCAGGTCGCGCTGAAGCGCAGGCCTACGCGGCACATCCGCTGCTCGGTCCGCGGCTGCTGGAATGCACGCAGGCGATGCTCACGCATGCGGGCCGCACCGCGCAGGAGATCTTCGGTTCGCCGGACGACCTGAAATTCCGCTCGTCGATGACGCTGTTTGCGGCGATCAGCGAAAAGGGCTCGCCTTTCGAGCGAGCCCTTGATCAGTTCTGCGATGGCAGGCCGGACGGCGAAACGCTCGCCCGGCTCTGACCTCAGTTGACGCCCTGGATTGCCGAGAGCTTCCACTCCTGGCCGGGCTTGCGCACGAAGGTCCAGATCTCGGTTGCCTCCGTCGGCGTGTTCGGATCGCCGGACACGACATTGCCGGTGTCGCGGTCACGCATCACGTCAATGCTCTGGTAGCGCATTGCGACCGTTGCAAATTCCTGGCCGTTTTCGCGCCAGGCTTCAGACAGGTCGCCCTGGATCAGCTGCACGTCCTTGACATCGTTGCGCTGGCCGTTGGTGGCATTCTCGCCCAGTTCCTCGGCAAGATAGGACATCGCCTCCGGCGTCGAGAGCGCCCGGATCTTGGCGTAGTCTTCCGCGCCATAGGCCGTCTGCACATCCGTCAGCAGCCTTTCAAACTGGCTGAGGTCGCGGCTGGTGATGCCGATTTCGTCCGTTGCGGCCGACGCGGCGCGCGGCTTGGCAGCCTGAGCCGCACCAGCAGCCGACCCGCCGCCGAGCGAACCCATCTGCGGGATCTTGAAGCCGCCCTGATTGCCCTGCGGCGGCTCATAGCTGGAGCGGTTGGAGGCGTTCGGGCCAGCAGCACTCGGCGAAGGCTGCGAGCGGCGGGCGAACATGCGCATGGCCAGGAAGATCAGGCCGCCGATCAGCAGCATCTGGAAGAGCATGCCGAACATGCCGCCGAGACCGCCGAAGCCGTTGCCCATCATCATGCCGAACAGGCCGCCGAGGAACAGACCACCCAGGATACCGCCGCCGAAGCCGCCGAACATACCGCGACGCGGCTGAGCTGCAGCCTGCGCACCGGCAACGCCAGGAGCTGCCTGGTTGGTCGCCTGGTTCGGCGTCATCGAGCGTTGAATAGGCGCGGCCGTCGTAGGCGCGGTATTGGTCGACGGGGGTGCCGAATACGTGCGCGTGCCACGGCTGCCGAAACCGCCACCACCGGCGCGACGAGCCTCGGCGAAATCAACCGCCGCCAGCGATACCACCATTCCGAGCGCCAGCACCGACAAAACGTGCCTGAAGCGTCGAAGCGTTGAAAACATGTCTCTCTCCTCATAGATCCGCTGTTGCGAGCGTGCACTCTATATAGAGAGCCATCCGCCAGCCTGTTAGCCGGCGCCGCCGATTTTTTGACATCGTGAGAATTGTTGATCGGTTTTCCACCCCACAATGCAGCAAATCGCAAAAAAGCCCGGCTGGAAGAGATCCGGCCGGGCTATTCTGTTTCAGGTTTCGTCGGCCCGTCTCAGTCGACGTTGAAGGACAGCGGCTTGGCCTGCTTGATGGCCGGGTTGGCAATCAGCTGGTCGAGCACCGCCTGATCCACCGGACCATCGACGTAGAGCAACGCGATCGCATCGCCGTTTTCCTTCTCGCGACCGAGCTGGAAGTTGGCGATATTGACCCCGGCATTGCCGAGCGTCGTGCCCATGAAGCCGATCATGCCGGGAACGTCGGTATTAGAGATGTAGACCATGTTGGCGCCGACATCGGCGTCCATGTTGATGCCCTTGATCTGGATGAAGCGCGGCTTGCCGTCGGAGAAGACGGTGCCGGCGACCGAGCGCGACTGCTTGTCGGTGGTCACCGTCAGCTTGATGTAGCCGTCATAGACGCCCGTCTTGTCGCGCTTGACCTCGGAGAGCACGATGCCCTTTTCCTTGATCATGATCGGCGCCGAAACCATGTTGACGTCGGACACCTGGTTGCGGATCAGGCCAGCTAGCAGGGCCGATGTCAGCGCCCGGGTGTTCATGTTGGCGGTGGCGCCATCGAACAGGATCTCGATCTGCTTGATCGGGTCTTCGGTCACCTGACCGACAAACGCGCCGAGAACATCGGCCAGCCGGATGAACGGCTTCAGGATCGGCGCTTCCTCGGCGGTGATCGACGGCATGTTGATGGCGTTCGAGACGGCACCCTTCACCAGGTAATCCGACATCTGCTCGGCCACCTGCAGAGCGACATTCTCCTGGGCTTCCGTGGTCGAGGCACCCAGATGCGGCGTGCAGACGACATTGTCGAGGCCGAACAGCGGGCTTTCGGTTGCCGGCTCCACTTCGAAGACGTCGAAACCAGCGCCGGCGACATGGCCGGACTTGATGGCTTCGGCAAGCGCTGCCTCATCCACCAGACCGCCGCGGGCGCAGTTGATGATGCGCACGCCCTTCTTGGTCTTGCCGAGGTTTTCGCGGCCGAGAATGCCGCGCGTCTTGTCGGTCATCGGCACGTGCAGGGTGATGAAATCGGCGCGTGACAGGAGCTCGTCCAACTCGACCTTTTCGACGCCCATTTCCCGCGCCCGCTCGACGGACAGGAAGGGGTCATAGGCAATGACATGCATGCCAAGGCCGATCGCCTTCTTGCAGACGATGCCGCCGATATTGCCGGCGCCGATGACACCCAGCGTCTTGCCGGTGATCTCGACGCCCATGAACTTCGACTTTTCCCACTTGCCGGCCTGCGTCGAGGCATCGGCCTGCGGCAATTGGCGGGCAACCGCGAACATCAGCGCAATCGCGTGCTCGGCCGTTGTGATCGAGTTGCCGAACGGCGTGTTCATGACGATGATGCCGCGCTTGGACGCCGCCGGAATATCGACATTGTCGACGCCGATGCCGGCGCGGCCGATGACCTTGAGGTTGGTCGCAGCAGCAATCAGCTTTTCCGTCGCCTTGGTGGCGGAACGGATCGCGAGGCCATCATAGTTGCCGATGATTTCGGCGAGCTTGTCCTTGTCCTTGCCGAGCTTCGGCTGGAAATCGACTTCGACGCCACGGTCGCGGAAGATCTGGACGGCGGTTTCCGACAGTTCGTCGGATACGAGAACGCGAGGTGCCACGAGAGGCCTCCTTCAAAAGAGTTCAAGCAAAAAGGGTTCAGTCTGTTCGGGAATGCGCGGCCCCGCCCTTGCGGCGAGACCGGAAGCTGCGGCCTGTCAGGCCTTGGCCAATGCCGCCTTCTGGGTCTCATAGGCCCAGGACAGCCATGGCATCACGGCCTGCATGTCGGCGGTATCGATCGTCGCACCGGCCCAGATGCGCAGGCCCGACGGGGCATCGCGGTAGGCACCGATATCAAGCGCGACGTTCTCCTTTTCGAGGAGAGCAACGACACCCTTGGCGAATGCCGCCTGCTGGTCGGCGTCGAGCGCCACGACTTCGGGATCGACGATCTTCAGGCAGACCGAGGTGTTGGAACGGGTCGCCGGATCGACCGCCAGGTTGGCGATCCAGTCGTTCTTCTCGACGAAATCGAAGATCACCTGGGCGTTGGCATCGGCGCGGGCACGCAGGCCCTTCAGGCCGCCCAGCGATTTTGCCCAGTTGAGCGCATCGAGATAGTCCTCGACGCACAGCATCGACGGCGTGTTGATGGTCTCGCCGGTGAAGATGCCCTCGATCAGCTTGCCGCCGGAGGTCATGCGGAAGATTTTCGGCAGCGGCCAGGCCGGAACGTAGGTGGTCAGGCGCTCGACAGCACGCGGCGACAGGATGATCACGCCGTGACCGCCCTCGCCGCCCAGAACCTTCTGCCAGGAGAAGGTGACGACGTCGAGCTTGGAGAAGTCCATGCCCTGCGCGAAGGCTGCCGAAGTGGCATCGCAGATCGTCAGACCCTTGCGGTCGGCCGGAATGAAGTCGGCGTTCGGCACGCGCACGCCGGAGGTGGTGCCATTCCACGTGAAGACGACGTCGCGGTCGAAATCGACTTGGCCGAGATCCGGCAGCAGGCCGTAGTCGGCCTCCAGCTTGCGCACGTCCTTGAGCTTCAGCTGCTTGACGACATCGGTAACCCAGCCGGCACCAAAGCTTTCCCAGGACAGCATGTCGACGCCGCGCTCGCCGAGCAGCGACCAGAGCGCCATTTCCACGGCGCCGGTGTCGGAAGCCGGCACGATGCCGATGCGGTAATCCGCCGGGACTTCCAGAATTTCGCGGGTGAGATCGATGGCCTGCTTCAGCTTCGCCTTGCCGACCTTGGCGCGGTGCGAACGACCGAGCGGGGCATCGGAGAGCGCGTCGAGCGACCAACCGGGGCGCTTCGAGCAGGGGCCAGAAGAGAAATGGGTATTGTTCGGACGTACGTCCGGCTGTGCGATGTTCGCCATGTGGCTATCCTTCCAGATAGAAAGCCCTTCGTTGGGGAAGGGTGTCCCACTGGCGTTGGTACGCGAAGCCTCGGGTCGGGTCAAGTCGCTTGCGAGGAAGCAAATGGCGTTTTTACGTACCCTGCCCGCCACCGTCCATCCGCCTGAAACGCTAAGGACCGCCCCTTGCGGAGCGGCCCTTGGATCGAATGGTGCCGGTTGACGGCGATGGTTACTTGTAGACGATGGGCTGCGGGGGAGCTTCTTCCGGCACATAGGCCTCGGCGCAACCGCCGAAGTTGTAGCGGGCACCGATGCGTGCTTCGTGGACGTCGAAGCCCTTGTCGAAGCCCGGGCCGCCGTTTTCGGCATAGCCGAACATGTCGCCGCCGTTGACGTGGCGGTAGCGGTAGCCGATGTCGGCCTTAACGTTGCAGGTCACGTCGATCGTCGCACCTGCCATGAGGGCGTAGGTGAAGCGCCAGCTGCCCTTGCCGCCGTGCTCGAAGGTGCCGTCGCAGCCGCTGCCGTCATCGGCGCAGGACGTGTTGCGCAGCCGGTCCCACTTCACGTAGGTGCCGCCGATACCGGCGCCGACGTAAGGCGTGATGTAGCCGTAGGTGCCGAGATCGACATAGGCGTTTGCGAGCAGGCTGTAGGCGCGCAGGCTGGAGCGGTCCGTCGAGGTGCAGGGTCCGACGCAGGCGCCGAACGCGGCTCCGCCACCGGAAGTCGATCCCTCGAACTTGCTCTTGAACAGGTAGTCGAAGGTCAGGTCGGTGCGCAGGTAATTGTTGACCTGGTAGCCGACACCGCCGCCGAGCGTGAAGGCGTCGCGCAGTTCCGACCGGTCGAAGTCGACCCTCTCGCCGCTGAAGCCGCCCTGGTTGAAGTTGGCGCCCTTGAGGTCGTTGAAGCCGTAGCCGACATCGCCGCGCAGGTACCAGCCGGTCGACGACTGCACCGTGACTTCTGGGACATCGGTATACTGCGGCTCCGGCTGCGGCTGGTAAAGATCAGCGGAAAGTGCCGAGGTCGCCGCCAGCAAGGCGACCAGAAGCGCGCCAGTCAGGGTAGTCTTCATGGATCCCACTCCAGGTTCGATTGTCTTGGCGCGCAACGCGACCAGATCGTCCAAATCTGACGAGGATCATTAACGATAAAGGTTAAGGAGCAATTAAGCATAACGACCCGTAAAGGTTGAGCCGCAACCATTTCGGAACGCCGGGAAGATGTCGCAAGCAAACCTGCCTTGCGACAAAGAAAAACCCGCATCTCCGAGGATGCGGGTTCGAATGACCAGCGATGGGTCTAGACGGATCAGGCCGCCGTGCGGACATTTCCGATCACGCCCACCAGGTCGCTGACGATGCGCTCGATCTGCGCCCGGTCGTCGCCTTCCGCCATGACCCGGATCAGGGGTTCCGTGCCGGACGGCCGGATCACCAGACGACCGCGGCCGCCGAGTTCCGCTTCGGCACTCTCGATCGCCTGGCGCACGATGATATCCTCCAACGGCTTTCCGCCGCTGAACCGGACGTTGCGCAACAGCTGCGGCACAGGCTCGAAGCGCCGGCAGACTTCGCTGACCGGCATGCCGAGGCGCTTCACCCGTGCCAGGATCTGCAGCGCGGCAACAAGGCCGTCGCCGGTGGTGCCGAAGTCCGACAGCACGATATGGCCGGACTGCTCGCCGCCGACGTTGAAATCGTTGTGGCGCATATGCTCGACGACATAGCGGTCGCCGACCTTGGTGCGGGCGAGCGACAGCCCCTTGTCGTTGAGGAAGCGTTCGAGGCCGAGATTGGACATGATCGTCGCGACGATGCCGCCGCCACGCAGCTTCTCGTCCTCCGCCCAGCTCTCGCCGATCACCGCCATCAACTGGTCGCCATCGATGATCTCGCCGTTCTCGTCGACGATGATCACCCGGTCGGCGTCGCCATCGAGCGCTATCCCGATATCGGCACGCACCTCGTGGACCTTCTTGCGCAGAGCATCCGGGCTGGTGGAGCCGCAATCGAGGTTGATGTTCGTGCCGTTCGGCTCGTTGCCGATCGTCACCACGTCGGCGCCGAGCTCCCAGAGCGCGGCCGGTGCGACCTTGTAGGCGGCGCCGTTGGCGCAATCGATGGCGATCCTCAGGCCGTGCAGGGTCACGTCGCGCGGAAGGGTGCGCTTGACGAATTCGATGTAGCGATAGATGTCCCCGTCGACGCGCTTGGCCCGGCCGATCTCGGCGGGCTTGGCGAGTTGCGAGTAGAGGTCCTTGTCGAGCAGATCCTCGATCTCCTGCTCGAGCTCGTCGGACAGCTTGTAGCCGTCAGGGCCGAACAGCTTGATGCCGTTGTCGGCGAACGGATTGTGCGAGGCCGAGATCATCACGCCGATGTCGGCGCGCAGCGAGCGGGTCAGCATGGCGACGGCCGGCGTCGGAATGGGGCCGAGCAGGAAGACGTCGAGCCCGGCTGCGGTGAAGCCCGCCACCAGCGCGTTTTCCAGCATGTAGCCCGACAGGCGCGTGTCCTTGCCGATCACCACACGATGCCGATGGCTGCCGCGGCGAAACAGCGTGCCGACCGCGATGCCGACCCGCATCGCCAGGTCCGGCGTCATCGGGAAAACGTTCGACTGACCTCGAATGCCATCGGTGCCAAAATAACGGCGTGTCATGAATGCTCCTTGGTGCCTGCGCGCCTGGGAACGGCGCGTCTTGTTGTAAGCTTCAGCCGGCAGAACGGTGCCGCGCATGGCTGTGTTGCTTGCTCATGCCATAGAATGGTGGTCCGGGCACATAAATTAGCGTCAAAATCCATCATATCCCGTTACCGAAACCTGAAGAGGGTCTTAACGAGACGACAAAAGGCCGCCGGATTGCTCCGACGGCCTTTGCCCAAGTTGGTGCGCCGAAGTTAGTGCGGCTGCGGCTCAAGCCCGCTTTCCGGTTCGCCGTCGCCCTTCGGCTCGTCCTTCTTCGGACCGGCCTTCGGAACGGCAGACCCACGGGCCGGCGTATCGTCACCCAGGTCGCGCGACGGCTTCTGGCCCTTGATCAGCGCCTTGATTTCGGCACCCGACAGGGTTTCGTATTCAAGGAGCCCTTCCGCCAGAGTAACGAACTCGTCGTGCTGGTCGGTGAGGATGCGGCGCGCTTCGACATAGGCTTCGTCGATCAGCCGGCGGACCTCCATGTCGATCTTCTGGGCCGTCGATTCCGACACGTTCTTCGACTGCGACACGGAGTGACCGAGGAAGACTTCCTGCTGGTTCTCGCCATAGGCAACCTGACCGAGGATGTCGGAGAAGCCCCACTGCGTGACCATGGCGCGGGCAAGCTTGGTGGCCTGCTCGATATCGGAGGAAGCACCCGAGGTGATGTTTTCCTTGCCGAACGTCAGTTCCTCGGCAACCCGGCCGCCCATCATGATGACCAGACGCGACACCATCCACTTGTAGCTCATCGAGTAGCGATCGCCCTCGGGAAGCTGCATGACCATGCCGAGTGCACGGCCGCGCGGAATGATGGTCGCCTTGTGAAGCGGATCGGCAACCGGAACGTAGAGTGCCGTGATAGCGTGGCCGGCTTCGTGGTAGGCGGTCAGCTTCTTCTCGGCTTCGGTCATGGCGGAGGAGCGGCGCTCCGCACCCATCATGATCTTGTCCTTGGCGTCTTCGAATTCGGCCATCGTCACCAGCCGCTTGTTGCGACGTGCGGCCATGAGGGCTGCCTCGTTGACGAGGTTCATCAGATCCGCACCGGAGAAGCCGGGCGTACCGCGTGCCAGAACCTTGAGGTCGACATTCGGTGCCAGCGGCACGTTGCGGGCATGCACCTTGAGGATCCGCTCGCGGCCGACGATGTCCGGGTTCGGCACGACGACCTGACGGTCGAAACGGCCGGGACGCAAGAGCGCCGGGTCCAGAACGTCGGGACGATTGGTGGCGGCGATCAGGATGATGCCTTCGTTCGCCTCGAAGCCGTCCATCTCGACCAGCAGCTGGTTCAGCGTCTGCTCGCGTTCATCGTTACCGCCGCCGAGACCGGCGCCACGATGGCGACCGACGGCATCGATTTCGTCGATGAAGATGATGCAGGGCGCGTTCTTCTTGGCCTGCTCGAACATGTCACGGACACGGCTTGCGCCAACGCCGACGAACATTTCGACGAAGTCCGAACCGGAGATGGTGAAGAACGGTACGTTGGCTTCACCGGCAACCGATCGCGCCAGCAGCGTCTTACCCGTACCCGGAGGGCCGACCAGCAGCACGCCGCGCGGAATGCGACCGCCGAGACGCTGGAACTTCTGCGGATCACGCAGGAATTCGACGATTTCCTCGAGGTCGGCCTTGGCTTCGTCGACACCGGCAACATCATCGAAGGTGACGCGGCCATGCGCTTCGGTCAGAAGCTTCGCCTTTGACTTGCCAAAGCCCATCGCACCGCGCGAGCCACCCTGCATCTGGCGCATGAAGAACAGCCAGACGCCAAGGATCAGCAGCATCGGCAACAGCGTTCCGATATAGCTCAGGAAGCCCGACGAACCATCGGTTTCAGGACGCGCCACGATCGTCACGTTCTTCGACTGCAGCCGTTCGATCAGGCTGTCGTCGATGACCGGAGAATAGGTCTGGAAGCCGGTGCCGTTCTCCGTGAAGGTACCGAGAACACGGTTGCCCGTCACCACAACATCGCGGACACGTCCGGAATCGACGTCGCGCAGGAACTGCGAGTACGGGATTTCCCGCGAACTCGTCTGCGTCGGCGCCGTCTGGAACATGCTGAACAAAGCGATCAGCAGCAGGGCGATTATCGCCCAAAGGGCGAAATTACGAAAGTTTGGGTTCATCGAACTCCCCGGACAATGACGGCCCGCTCATGGCATCCGCCTTACTTGTCGCTTAACATAGGATTGCGCCGTCCCCTTGCCAAGGCAACGGCGGGCGCCGATCCTGTTTTCCGGCTGAAAACGTCAAATGGCGACGGCGGAAATGACGGCAATTCGGCGACAGCGGCAAGCGAATTCGCAAGCTGCCAATCAAATTCCGGTAGGAAACGGTCAAACGGCAGGAGAACCCGCTCGATCGTCACGCCTGCGGCAATTGCCTCAGGCAGCGGCCAAGCGGCCTGACCGACGGCGGTCTCGCCGTGGCATTCTGTCACCATCGGCGAAGAACGGCGGGCAAGCCTTGCAATTCGCGGCGGCAGGCCGCCGGTGATCGGCTGCTGGTGGGCAGCATCCGCACCGCCCTCCCCGCGTTCGCCGCCCTGGACCGACGTCATCAGTGTCGGACGGACATCCAGTGCCTGGTCGCTGTGGTTGGAGATCCTGAACCGTCCGTCCCAGACAACCGTCTCGCCGATCTCGACCCGCAGGATCGGCAGGTCCCTGTCTTCGCGCACCATGTGGAGCGCTTCTCTGCGACGTTCGAAAAGCACCCGTCCCGCTGTCATGCGACCCGGCGAAGCAATGTCGAGAAACTGGCCGATGCGTGTCAGCACCTCGCGTGGCGGTAGATGTACGCGGCCACCGATGACGGCCGTCAAGGCGCCGATCAACAGTCTGAGCGCCCCCTGATCGCCGGTCAGCACATCAAGGTCCAGCCTTGCCGCTACCCGGTGATGGAGGCTGAGGTAGTCGCCCGCCAGATCTGCAGCAGCAGCGCTCAGCTGGCGGCGGCCCTCTGCCGCCTCGCGCCATTGTCGCAGAACCTCTGCTTCGTCTCCGACGGGTACGGTCGGCAGGTCCTGGCGCAAACGCGCCCGCTCCGAGCGGCGGTCGATATTGCTCGGATCCTCCACCCATGAAATGGCCTCATCGCGCAGCAGGTCACGGATCGCATCGCGGCGGGTCGCGAGGAACGGCCGAAGCAAGGGAAATCGCCGATCGAGGATGGTCGACGAGGCCATGCCGGTAGAGCCCGCGCCGCCGGCACCTCCGCTTCTCGCACCTCGCATGGCGATCGTCTCGATCTGATCGTCGAAGGTGTGGCCGGTCACGATGACGCAAGCGTGCCGCTCGGCGGCCACTTGGCAAAGCAGGTCGTAACGGGCCGTCCGGGCGGCAGCGGCGACACCCGTTGCGGGCTTTACGCCGGCCCAGCGTCGGATCACGTGCGGAATGTCGAGGCGCTGACAAAAGTCGCCGACGCTGCTGGCTTCGGCGGCGGATTCGGGCCGCAGACCGTGATCGATGGTGGCGGCAACGATCTCAAAGGTATATGGGGGTGATTGGTCGATGGCCTGTTTCAGAGCGACAAGCAGACCGATCGAGTCGCTGCCGCCCGAGACGGCGACAAGCAGACGTGACGGCCGCGGCAGGTAAGCCAGCAGGTGGTCGATAGCCTCTACGGGAGACAGTGGCGCGTCACGCTGCCCTGCGCCCGGCACGGTCAGCAGCTCAGGCGCTTCTGCTCGCTCGTCACCTTGGAAAGCACCGGACGCGCCGCATTGGGGTAACGCTTCGGCACCTCGCGCAGCGTCGCGCAGGCGGTCTCGCGGTTGTCGAGTGCGGCAAGCGACATGCCGAGCTTCAGCAGCATTTCAGGCGCCTTGGGCGACGTGCCGAAAGCCTGGTGGGCATTGAGGAAGGTTTTGGCGGAATCGCTGTACTTGCCTTGCGAATACTGCGCCTCTCCCAGCCAGAAATTGGCATCGGCCGCCCGCGCGCTCTTCGGGAACGACTGCAGGTAGGAGGAGAACTCGGTCTCGGCCAGCTTGTAATCACCGGACAGCACGTGGTTGTAGGCGGCCCGATACGCATCGCCTTCATTGCCGAGCGACGCGGTCTGCTGCGGATCACGGGTCGGTGCGGCGCCGCTGTCGACGCCGGGAAGCGATGCCGAATTGCGGGCGGCCTGGTTGACGGAGCCGCCGACCGGGCTTCCCTTGCTGTCCATCTCGATGGAGCCGAGGGTTGCCGGGCCGGGTGCCGCGTTGGGAGCAACCGGTGGAGTCCCGGCAGCAGCCGGCGCGGAAGGCGCCGGGCTGCCGATGATCCGGGCTACCTCATCGTTAGCGTTTTTTTTTGAGCCAGCTGCCGGAGCGGCAGCAACCGAAGGCGCGGACCCGCCACCCGATTGGCTCTTTTCGAGCTCCTGGAAGCGGAATTCGTTGTCTTCCTGCGCCTTGCGGATCGTCTCCTGCATCTGCAGCAGCTGGAAGCTCATTTCCTCGACACGCCCATTCAACTGACGCAGTTCATCCTGCAGCTGCTGGATCCGGACGGATTCGTTGGCGCTCTGCACCTGGATGACAGGTGCCTGCGACGGCTGCGCCGTCGGCGCCGACCGTTGGGCCGAGGGGAAGACATTCGACAGCGTGAACGCGGATGCCGGAGCGGTGCTAGCGGCAAGCCCCAGCATCGCTGCCAAGACAAATTTGCTCATATCGTTCGTCCTGCTTTTCGTGACGCCGGCCCGTCGGCCGGGCGCGGGTGGTTCCTGTTACAGTCGATAACAACCGCATTGAAAGCGAAATGACGGGGCAAGTTCGGCAGAACTAAGGAGAACGGAAAAAGGCGACCACGCGGTCGCCTTCCCGTCCCTCATCCCCGAAGGATCAACGGCCGGCGCCACCCAGAACGGTGACTGCGCGACGGTTCTGCGACCAGCAGGAAATGTCGTCGCAAACTGCGACCGGACGTTCCTTGCCGTAGGAGATCGTCTTCATGCGGTTTGCCGGTACGCCACGCGATGCGAGGTATTCGCGCGTCGAGGCTGCGCGGCGAGCGCCGAGCGCCAGGTTGTATTCGCGGGTGCCGCGTTCGTCGGCATGGCCTTCGACCGTGATCGCGTAGTTCGGGTAACGCTGCAGCCACTGAGCCTGACGGTCAAGCGTCTGCTGGGCATCGGCGCGGATCGAGGTCGAGTCGGTGTCGAAGAAGATGCGGTCGCCAACATTGACCGTGAAGTCCTGGCTGGAGCCCGGCGTCGCGGCGCCTGCACCCGAACCCAGGCCCAGATCGCCGGCGCTGTTGGGCATGTTCTTCTTGTTCGCGCAGCCGGCCAGCGCCAGCGCCAGCGTCAGTGCGATGACGGCAGGGTTGCGTGCCAGGGTCTGCATGCGGCTCATCGCCGGGATATTCGTGCGGCTCATGGCCGGTCTCTCCTTGATCAGAAAATTCAACGTTGCCAGACTCTAACCGATCCTGGTTAATCCGAAGCCAACAGTCATGGTTAATGATTGGTAACCTGACCGCTTCTGCCGCAATTTCAGGTCATTGCGGCAGAGTAGTGACGGGGTGGCGTCAGGCGCCACTATTCGAGAAGCGGCGACCATGCCGGGTCGGAACCGTAAGCCGGCGTCTTGATGGCCTGCTCGTTGTAGCCGGTAAGGTCGATCGAGTAGAGCTGCGGTCCGCCCGAACCAGCCGGCTGACGGAAGAACATCAGCACCCGGCCGTTCGGTGCCCAGGTCGGGCCTTCGTTGTGGAAGCCGGTCGTCAGGATGCGCTCGCCCGAGCCGTCCGGCTTCATCACTCCGATCGAGAACTTGCCGGCCGACTGCTTGGTGAAGGCGATCAGGTCGCCACGCGGAGACCAGACCGGTGTCGAATAGGAGCCGTCGCCGAAGGAGATGCGCGTCTGGCCGGAACCATCGGCGTTCATCACGTAGAGCTGCTGGCGTCCGCCACGGTCGCTTTCGAAGACGATCCGTCCGCCATCCGGAGAATAGGACGGCGAAGTGTCGATGGCAGCCGTGTTGGTCAGCCGCGTCGTGGTGCGCGACCGCAGGTCCATGGTGTAGATATTGGAGTTGGCGTCCTGCTGCAGGCTCATGATGACCTTCTGGCCATCCGGCGAAAAGCGCGGCGCAAACGTCATGCCCGGGAAGTTGCCGACCACTTCGCGCTGGCCCGTCTCGAGCTGCAGGAGATAGACCCGCGGCTGCTGGCCCTCGAAGGACATGTACGTCACTTCCTGGCGGTTCGGCGAGAAGCGCGGCGTGAGGACGATGTTGTCCTTGCCGCCGGCCGTCAGCGTGCGGACGTTGAAGCCGTCCTGATCCATGATCGCAAGCTGGCGCTGGCGGGCGTTCTTCGGGCCGCTTTCCGAGACGAACACGACGCGGCTGTCGAAGTAGCCGTTTTCGCCGGTCACCTGCTTGTAGATGGCGTCTGCGATGATATGGGCGACGCGGCGCCAGTTTTCCGGCTGGGTGAAGAACTGCTGGCCGGTCATCTGCTGGCCGCCGAACGTATCCCACAGCCGGAATTCGGCGCGCAGGCGGCCGTCGCCCTCGCGCGTCACGCGGCCGGTCACCAGTGCCTGCGCGTTGATCGCCTTCCAGTCCTCGAAACGCGGCATCTGGTTGGGGTCACTGATCTTCTCGATGAAGGCAGCCTTGTTGACCGGCGCAAACAGGCCGGAGCGCTGCAGGTCGGCAGCGATCACCGCGGAAATCTGCGCACCGAGCTCGTTGCCCGACTGAAAGTCGGTCACGGCGATCGGCAGCGGCTGGACATTGCCCTTGTTGATGTTGATCTCGACGACGGCATAGGCAGGCGTGACCGCCACCGCGGCGGTCAACATGCCCGCAGCCACCATCAGGGCGCGGAAAAGAGAGAACTTGGTCATAGAGACAAGCCTTTCAGCTTTACACGAAGGGTTTGGCACGGAGTTGGCGTTTTGATCCGACATGGGTTCCAGTTCCGGCCGTTCAGAGTGCGAATTCGGAAGGATCGAAATTCAGCACCAGGGTATTCCATCCTTTTTCGCCGTCGTATTTCTCGGCCGGCATGTTCTTCAGAGGCGCCGAACGCATCAGCGCGCGATAGGTGCTGCTTTCCACGGCGCGGCGCGTGCCCTCAGGCCCACCGGTCGCGGAGATCTCCGGGCGACCGACGATGTTGCCCGAGGGATCGAGCTGCACCCGAATGGTGACACGCACCTGATCCACCGAGGTCAGGCCGGCAACCAGCGACCAGTTGCCCTGGATCTGGCCCTTGACGTTGTCGACCTCGCTGGAGCTCAGGCCGGTGCCGATGGTCTTCTTGTCGCCGCGCGAGGCGACTTCCGTCGAGCGCTTGGCGCCACCCCCGGCGGATTCCTGCTTGTTCAGCATCGCCGCGATCTGGTCGGCGTTGAAGTCGCTCTGCTGCGAGGCGGCAGCCTTTGCGGTTTCCTGCTTCTTGTCGGCAATCTTCTTGTCCGGCGTCTTCTCCGTCGGCTTTTCCGCCGTCTGCTCGGTGGGCTTCTCGGCCGGCTTTGCTTCCTGCGGCTTGGGCGGCTCCGGACGCGGACGCGAGGCGGGCACCGGCACGCTGGTCGGCAGGGGCACTTCCTCGGCCTGCTGTTCGGCGGGTTTGGGCTCCGGCTGCGGGTCGGGCTTCGGCGTCGGCGGCGTCACCTCGGGCTTCGGCGTCGGCAAGGCCGCCGTGTCTACCGGCTTCGGCGCCGTCTCTTCCGGAGCGATTTCTTTGACCTGATTGTTTTCGTTGGTCGGGTTCGGCAGCGGCTTTTCGACCTTCGGCGGCGCAGCCGCGGTCTCAGTCGGCACCGGGCGCTTTACCGGCGTCGGGGGCGTCTTCAGGTCGACATCCCGATCGCCGACATTTTCGGCGTTCTCGACGATGTTGGGCTTCGTCGTCGGGGTCGGTGCCGGCTTTTCGTTCTTCGGTGCCTTCTCGTCACCCTTCTGCGTCTGGGTGATCGATTCGACCGGGACCATGTCCACCGGAATGGCATCGACAGCCGAGACCTCGAAGGCCGCCGGAGCGCTGTAGGAAAACAGCGCCCATGCCGCCAGCATGGAATGCAGAACCAGCGATGTGCCGAGACTACCCTTCATGCGCGAGGATCACTTCTCCTGTTCCTGCAGCGTCACAAGACCGATGTTCTTGAAACCTGCAGAAGAAATGCGCGCCATGACCTTCATGACCACGCCATAGGCTGCAGCCGTGTCGCCGCGCACATAGATACGTTCGTTGTAGCCGGTGGTGGCGATTGCCTCGAGCTTCGGCACCACTTCGTCAATCGCGATCGGCGTTTCCTGCAGGTAGATCTCGCCCGTCGGATTGACCGAGATGGTGATCGGCTGCGTGTCGGAATTCATCGCCTTCGCCTGCGTTTCTGGCAGGTCGATCGGCACGCCGACGGTCATCATCGGGGCGGCCACCATGAAGATGATGAGCAGCACCAGCATGACGTCGACGAGCGGCGTAACGTTGATTTCGCTGATCGCTCCGCCACGGCCGCGGCCACGTCGACCACCACGCCGTCCGCCCGAAGCCTTGGAACCACCTGCCGACATACCCATGACGTATCCTCCTCGGCGCCGTTAGCCTTACTGGGCCGCCTGGCGCGGCTGAAGTTTTTCGTCGATCTGGCGCGACAGGATGGCCGAGAACTCGTCGGCAAATCCTTCCATGCGGCTCGACAGCTTGCCGGCATCCGACATGAACTTGTTGTAGGCCATGACCGCGGGAATAGCGGCGACGAGGCCGATAGCCGTTGCCAGCAGCGCTTCGGCGATACCCGGTGCGACGACCGCAAGGTTGGTCGACTTCGAGCCGGCAATTGCTTGGAAAGAGGTCATGATGCCGACGACGGTGCCGAACAGGCCGATGAACGGGCCGGCCGAGCCGATGGTGGCAAGCGAGCCGAGGCGGGATTCGTAAACCTCGCTCTCACGCGCGATCGTCACGTCCATCGCCCGGTCGATGCGCATCTGCAGCCCGATCGGCGAACGCGCGCCGCGTTCGAAACTCTTCTTCCACTCGCGCATCGCCGAGACGAAGATCGCGGCAAGCCCGGTGTTCTGGCGCTCGGCGAGCGTCCGGTACAGTTCTTCCAGCGACTGCCCCGACCAGAAGACCTGTTCGAACTGGTCGAAATGGCGCTTGGCGCGCGTGAAGTTCACGTATTTGTCGATGACGATCGCCCAGGTCCAGACCGAGGCGCCGATCAGACCGATCATGACGATCTTGACGACGATGCCAGCCTGCATGAAGAGCGACCAGA
Organism: Rhizobium sp. SAFR-030; assembly: GCF_059415005.1. Classification (NCBI taxonomy): domain Bacteria; kingdom Pseudomonadati; phylum Pseudomonadota; class Alphaproteobacteria; order Hyphomicrobiales; family Rhizobiaceae; genus Rhizobium; species Rhizobium sp. SAFR-030. Next base: position 150,578 of record NZ_JBPFDO010000004.1, read on the forward strand.
GGCTTACTTCGCTAGCCGCTGCAGCCAAACCCGCTTGTTCCATCTACCCACTACCCCGAATCCAATCGCCCGGCACGTAACCAATACGGGCCGGTTCGCAAGCGTTTCCCATGAAGACGCAAATGCGCTGAAATGCCCGTTTACCTGAGGTTTCAGCTGGCCTTCTCGCCTTCAAATTTGGTCAAAGGAAGGCGTGCATCGCACAAATTCCATGGATGCAAGTAAGACAATATTATCGTTAAGAATGTGTTACCGCAGGGCGGCACCCCGCACCCTCAGCTGCCGTTGAAGCTGCTGGCGATGCTGTCGGGCAACCGACGGGGCCGGCCGCTGCGGTTGATCACGGCGATGATCACCTTGGCTGCGATCAACAGCGTTTCGCTCCGGCGAATCTCCTGAACGAGCACCATCTTGGCGCCGCCGGCCTTTTCGGTTCGGGTCGTAACGGTCAGGATGTCATCCATCCGCGCCGGCGCCTTGAAATCGATCTCCATGCGGTGAACGACGAACACCAGCCCCTCCTCGTCGATCGAAACAAGCGCGCTCTGCTCGCATCCGAGGCACCGAAGATAGTCGGTCCGCCCGCGCTCCAGGAAATGCAGGTAGCGAGCGTGATAGACCAGGCCGGAGAAATCCGTGTCTTCGTAATAGACCCGTTGGACGAGGCGATGACCGCCGTCAACGAGTTCACCGGATAAGGGAAAGGAGAGGGTATCCGACATGGGCAGAGGCCAAACCAGGTTAGATGATCAAGCCTCTCCCTTACCGGCTTCGCCGGCCGACGCAAACCGTCGGCAGGCATTTTACGGCTCTGGCAATGACGTGCGACCGGACGAGCCCTTTGCGGAGCATGGAGGGCACGACCGCAGCCCCGGCGCTAGCTCTTCTTGTGAACTTCCGAAGCGCTCTTCAGCACCCGATTGCCGTTCTCCTGGCGGATCAGCACGGCCGGCTCCTTGTCATCCGCCTTGCGGGTGATCTTCTTGCCCTTGATCGTGCGGGTCACGTCGTCGGTAAATGTCTGGGTGACTTCGCCGTTCGCCGTCCCCTTGCCCCATTTCCACGAGACGTCGTCGCCCTTGTGCGGTTGTTTCATGCTGCACCTCCTGTCCGCTCCGAACGATCGTCGCGGACAGCGGTTCCCGGATCAAAGGCGGTGCAGGGCATCCAGGTCCCGATCGTCCCACACCAGATGGCGGGGCACCTCGGGAAGGGTCTCGATCTCGTCGGCGATGAAGTACGGCGGAATATCCAGCGATTTCAGGGACTCGGTGGTTGCCGGCACCCATTTGAACTCGAGTTCACTGTCGCCATCGACCACCCGATGGATGATCGGTCCCGACGCGAAAGGGAAGCTCGGCGGGATCTCCATCAGGTAGTACAGCCCAAGCTCGTGCCAGTCGCGCCCTTCGTAGCGGAAGAAGTTCTCGACCATCCACAACAGTCGGCCGACGCGCACCTGCACCCCGAGTTCCTCGACCATTTCGCGCGCCAGGGTCTGCTCGGATGTCTCGCCGATTTCCGCACCGCCACCGGGGAATGTCCAGAACGGCTCGTGCACCGCCCGGTGGACGAGCACGTGGCCATCGCGAAAACCGAGGCCGGCCACCCGCATCTGGAAGGTCAGCTTCGGCCTGGTCTTGATCCGGATGCGATGTCCCATGATATGCCTGGTCCTCAGCTCAGTTCGATCGACAGAATTCCCGGATGCAGTCTGATGCGCATCGGTAGCTGGAACTCATTCATCGTCGAGGGTCAGGCGGAACTGCGCGGCTTCCAGATCCTTCGGCGGCTGGAGACCGAGATGCTTCCAGGCGGTGCCCGTCAGTACCCGGCCGCGCGGCGTGCGCTGAATAAAGCCCTGCTGGATCATGTAGGGCTCGATGATATCCTCGATTGCATCACGCGGCTCCGAAAGCCCGGCGGCGATGGTCTCGATCCCGACCGGCCCGCCGCCGAAATTGACGGCGATCATGTTGAGGTAGCGCTTGTCCAACTGGTCGAGGCCCATGTTGTCGACGTTAAGGCGGGTCAGCGCCTCGTCGGCGATCTCCCGCGTTACAGCTTCGGCCCGGGCGACCTCGGCGAAATCGCGAACGCGCCGCAGCAGCCGACCGGCGATGCGCGGCGTTCCGCGCGCCCGCCTTGCGATCTCCCGTGCACCGTCCTCGGTGATTCCGAGGTTCATCAGCCGCGCCCCACGCCGGACGATGAGTTCCAGCTCCTCGACCGTATAGAAATTGAGGCGCACCGGGATGCCGAACCGGTCGCGCAAGGGCGTCGTCAGCAGCCCGAGACGGGTGGTTGCGGCGACCAGCGTGAACTTCGACAGATCGATCTTCACCGAACGCGCCGCCGGACCCTCACCGATGATCAGGTCGAGCTGAAAATCCTCCATCGCCGGATAGAGAATTTCCTCGACGGCGGGGTTGAGACGGTGGATCTCATCGATGAACAGCACGTCCCGCTCTTCGAGATTGGTCAGAAGTGCTGCAAGGTCGCCGGCCTTGGCAATAACCGGGCCGGATGTCGAGCGGAAATTCACCCCCAGTTCCTTCGCCATGATCTGCGCCAGCGTCGTCTTGCCGAGACCCGGCGGCCCGACGAACAGCACGTGGTCCAGCGCCTCGCCGCGGTTCTTGGCGGCTTCGATGAAGATCTTCAAGTTGGCGCGCGCTTCCGCCTGGCCGGTGAACTCGTCGAGCGTCTGCGGGCGCAGCGCCGCGTCGAGATCCTCGCCCTTCTTGACCGGCGAGAGGATGGGATTGGGAAGCGTCATGCAAGCAGTTCCATGCCGGGCACGCGTGCCGCGGCTTTTCGGTCGAAGGTGAATGTCGTCCGACAGCCGGCGGACCGGTTCATTTCGCTCAGCAGGGCGTCGGCGAAGTCCACGCTACCATGACGGCAGGCATGAATGGCATTGCCGACGGCCTCGAATTCGGCCACCTCGAATTCACGGCGTTCGAGGATCGCCTGCAGGAAATCGAGAATGGCCGTGCGCGGATATTGGTAGAAGCGCTTCAACACCCAGAACGCCTCGACAATGACCGAGACGTTGACGAAAAGCACGTCGTCCTCCTTGAGATGCGCGATGAACGAACGAATGCGCTCGGACTGTTGTGCATCATCGATAACGGAGATGCGCAACAAGATATTGGTGTCTATGCCCAGGCGCGGGCTCATCGGCTTTCGCCGTCGGGATCAGTATCAGCGTGCTTGAACCGCTCGACGGCCGCATCCATGACGACGGTCTTCACATCGGGTAAGGCGCCGTCACTTTCCCTGGGCGGCCTGCCAAGGATGCCGGGAAGATCCGCAAGTGGCTTGTTACGGGGAACGATGATCAATTCACCATCTCTGATCCAGGCATAACATTTGTCGCCTGGCTTCATCTGAAGCTGGTCACGCAGGTGCTTGGGCACAGTCATCTGTCCCTTGGCGGTAAGTGTCATATTGGCGTTCATCGCAGTCCAATCTCCTTACTTTCTCAGGATAGTAAGGAATAATGCCGGGGACAAGCTATCACCGTGACAGTTCCTTCAACCCGAGACGGATAAGCTTGGCGCTGTCGCCGCCCTCGCCGCCGTTCTTCAAGGCAGCGGCCACGGCATTTGCTGCTTGGTCACGCGAATAGCCGAGATTGGTGAGCGCCGAGACGGCATCGGCGACAGGAGCGGCAGCGACGCCCTCCCCCAACTCCTGCTTGAGGCCGATATTGGCTCCCCCGTCTCCGGCAAATGCCGGCGCGCGATTCTTCAGTTCCGTGACGATGCGCACCGCGACCTTCGGCCCGACGCCCGGAGCCCGCGACACCGCAGCCTTGTCCTGCAGCGCGATGGCATTGGCAAGTTCCGACGGTGTAAGGGTCGCGAGAACCGCGAGCGCCACCTTGGCGCCGACGCCCTGCACGCTCTGCAGCAGGTTGAACCATTCCCGCTCCAGCGCGCTGAGGAAGCCGAACAGCTTCAGCTGATCCTCGCGGACATAAGTCTCGATGAACAGCACGATCGCCTCGCCCGCCGATCCGATCCGCCCCAGCGTCCGGGCCGAACAGTGGGCGACGTAACAAACGCCATGCACGTCGACGAGGACGTAATCGTCGCCGATCTCGTCGATGGTGCCTTTGAGCTTGCCGATCATGAAGCGGGTCCTGCAATGGAGTGGGTGTCGGGGCTGATCAGCTCGATTGTCGGAAAGTAGGCGCGATATCGCTGCGGGTCTCTGGTCAGCAGGCGATGTCGACGCACTGCCGCGTGAGCGCCGATCAGGAAATCCGGTAAGGTACGTTCGCGCAAACCTCCGGATCTGCGATAGCGGACGTGAGCTTTCCCGGCGAGGAACGCGGCTTCGAAGGTGATGGTCTCCCGCTTCATCCCCAACCAGGAGAACGCTGCGGTGGCTTCCGCTTCGGTCAGCGGCGATGCGCCAAGCTCAGACCAGATCACCGGATTCAAGATGAGCTCCCCTTGTGCAGCACAAGCCTTCAACGCGTCCCGCGACCAATCCCGCACGACAGATGACGGACCGAGCATATCGATCAGGACATTCGTATCAACGATCGTGGAGGTCATCGCGCACGCCCCGGATCCAATCCATGAATTCGTCCGTCGACATGCCGCCGAGGTCTATCCTACCCTCGACGCTTGCCGCCCAGGCGTCGAAGTCCTTGATCTCTCCGCTATCAGCATTGCCTTTGATGAGCCGCACACCATCGCCCGTCGCGACAAAATCGACCTCCGATCCCGGCCCGATCTTCAGCCGGTCGCGAATGTGCTTGGGGATCGTGACCTGACCTTTTTCGGTGACGCGCATGGTAATACCTCTGTGGTATTACCTAGAAGATCTGGCGGAACAAGTCAAGAACAAACCAGCTGCAGGCTGCTACCCGGCAAGCGCCTGGCGCATCCGATGGCCGCCGCGATTGTGGGCATGGCAGATGGCAATTGCCAAGGCATCCGCTGCGTCATTGCCCTTGAACTCGGCCTTCGGCATGAGGATCTTCAGCATCATGTGGATCTGCTGCTTCTCGCCATGGCCGACGCCGATCACGGCCTTCTTCACCGCATTCGGCGCATATTCGGAAACCGGCAGTCCTGCCCGGGCGGGCACCAGCATCACCACGCCGCGCGCCTGGCCAAGCTTCAGGGTCGCCACGGCGTCCTTGTTGACGAAGGTCTGCTCGACCGCCGCCTCGTCCGGCTGGTAGGCGTGCACGACTTCCACCAGCCCGTCATGCAGCTGGCAGAGCCTGGAGGCGAGATCCATGTCGCCGTCGGAAGTGACGGTGCCCGATCCGACGAACTTCAGGCTGTTGCCGAGTGTCTCGATGACGCCCCAGCCTGTGCGCCTGAGGCCGGGATCGATGCCGATGATGCGAATCGTGTTGCTCATGTCCGCAAGTCTACTCCCGAGCCGCGGCTGCGTGCCAGCGGCAATGTGAACAAAAACGAAACATCGGCTTGAAACCGTTAACCAAGGATTAAAGCTACTCGGTCGAAGCGGCCTTCGATGCCAGTCGGATGGCAACCGGACACCTCGAATCAGCTTAAAGCTGAACCCAGGAAAAACAGGAGGTCCATCATGATGATGTTCACCCGCTTGAAGAACCGGCCGATCGAGACGATCATGTTTTTCGTCACGTTCAACCTCGTGGCTGTCATCCTCGTTGCCATCAAGGCGGCGCGGCTTTCACCGGAGATCCTGGGCTTCAGCGTCGCGGCGGCATTGGCCGGCTGCGCAGCGATCGCGATGATCGCGATCCAGGTCGATGCGCCGCTGCGGCGGCTCGCCAAGGACGACGATGACAGCCAACTCTCCCGCCAGCAGATGGTGGCAGATACGGCACGTGCGGATGAGATCGGTGCCCTGGCTCGCGAGATCAGCCGCCTGCGCCGCGAACCGGCTACCCGCCAGGCGGATCAGGAAGAGGCGCTTTCGCGGCTGGAGGATGCGCTCCGGCGGCTGTCGAATGGTGACCTCTCGTGCCTGCTCTATGTCAGCTTCCCGGAAAAGCTCGATGGTCTGCGCGTGCGCTTCAACCGGCTTGCCTCGATGATGAACGTCAATCTCTCTGCCGCCCATCGCAGCACCACGGCGCTTCGTGAGCATGGACGTGCCAGCCAAGGCGACCTTGCGGTGATCGGCGAACGGATTGCCGGTGCTTTGCCGGCCGCTCAAAAAGCAAACGGCGCGCTCGACGTCCTGAACCGCGCAGCGCATACGCGTCATCGGGATGCCGACACCATCGCACGTCGCCTAGCGGGGATCGCAGAGCACGGCACCGGGATCGCAAACACATCGACCGAAGCGCTCAACACCAGCGAGGCGGCCGGCCGGTCTCTCGATAGCGTCACCCAGTTGGTCCATTCGGTCGGAAGCCTGACGATCAAGGCGGAGGAACTGGCAGCTGTCCTCGCAGACAAGGATGGGCGAGACGGCTTGCCGCCAAATCCTCAGGCGGCAGTGCTTGCCCGGCAGCTTGCGGATGCGGGCATGGCAACAACCCAGGATCTGTTGATCCACACCCACGAGATGGAACAGCAACTGAGCGACAGCCTCCGGCACGTGCGTAGCCTGACGCGCGACGCCATGATGCTCGCCGGAACAATCGAGACGGTGGCGGCGCCCGTCGAGCGACTGGCGCGGAATGTTGAGCTGGAAGTCCAGCGGCTTTCGCTTGCACACATGTCGGCCAGGGAAACGGAAATCGTGCTCTCCCGAACCCATGAGATCGTTCAGGCGAGCGAGAACGCCATGGTGCGCATCATGAGCGAAGCGAGCGCCATCGATACCCGCTTGTCGCTGTTCAGTTTCGTGGCGCCGGGGCGGCCGGAGCACGACCGCCTGCCGGGCGAAAAGTCCCATCTGCGCTCCGTCACCTGAGCGCACCGGGGCGGGCGTCGGGCACGGCGAGAAAATGATGGAGGGTCTTAGAATCGGATCTGGAGCAACTACATAGAGACCTCAACAGATCTCTTTATGAAAAGCGCGTTCCATGATCCCCTTTTCCATTCTTGACCTTTCTCCCGTCGCCGAAGGCAATTCCGTCGGGCAGGCCCTCGACGAATCCAGACAGCTGGCGCAGGCGGCCGAGGAACTCGGTTATAACCGTGTCTGGCTTGCCGAACATCACGGGATGCCGGGCATCGCGAGCGCCGCAACCTCGGTGGTGATCGGTCATATCGGCGCTGCGACCAAGCGGATCCGCATCGGCTCTGGCGGCGTCATGCTGCCGAACCATTCGCCGCTGGTGATCGCCGAGCAGTTCGGAACGCTGGAAGCGCTGTTTCCCGGGCGCGTCGATCTCGGCCTTGGGCGTGCCCCGGGCACCGACATGCGCACGGCCCGGGCCCTGCGCCGCAACCTTGATGCCGGCGCTGAAAACTTCCCGCACGACATCGTCGAGCTGCAGCATTACCTCGGCACCCCGACCGACGAGCAGCCGATCCTGGCCGTGCCGGGCATACAGTCGCCCATCCCGATCTGGTTGCTCGGCTCCAGCCTCTACAGCGCCCATCTGGCGGCGGCCCTTGGCCTGCCCTATGCCTTCGCCTCGCATTTCGCCCCGGACATGCTGATGGACGCGCTGGAGATCTACCGCGAACGGTTCCAGCCGTCCGCGACGCTCGACGAGCCCTATGCGATGGTCGGCGTCATGGGCGTGGTCGCCGATAGCGACGCGCAGGCGCAGCACCTGTTCACCTCGGCGCAGCAGCAGTTCGTCAACCTGCGTCGCAACATCCGTTCGCAGTTCCCGCGTCCCGTCGACACGATGGAACCGCTGTGGTCCGAGATGGAGCGGATCAACGTCGAGCACACCCTGCGCTATGCGGCGGTCGGCTCGCCGGAGACGGTCAACGCCAAGCTCGCCGGCTTCCTCGCCGAAACCGGTGCCGACGAACTGATCATCTCGATGCCGGTGCACGACATCGGCGCACGGCTGCGTTCCGCCGAACTGTTCGCCGGCCTGCCGCTGATGCAGAAGGCCGCCTGAGTTCTTTGCGATAACGGCATCCGGTTCCGGCGATTACTTCGCCGGTGCCGGAGCCGCCGACCAGGTGAGATAGTAATAGGCGTCGCCGATCATGCCGAAATAGGCGCTGTTACCGGTCGCCTTGTCGGTGTAGCTGCCATCGCTCTTCAGCTGATATTTTGCCCCGCCTTCCCGAACCAGGCTGTCGCGCAGGAAACTGCTCCACTCCGCAACGCCGGTCGAAGCCGCCTTGGTCGGCGCTGCATCCGCGTCGCCGGTGTCCCAGGCGAGGATCTTCTCGCCCTTGACCGCGTCGGTCACCGTCAGCGTACCGGCGGCCAGCGCCTCCAGCATCGCATCCGCCTGGGCTTTGGTGGAGGGCGATGCGGCCAATTCCTCCAGCTTGGCCTTCAGCCCCGCCATGAACGACACGCTCTCCACGTCGTCGGATACAGACGGCGTCTCGGGCTGCGACGGCGTCTGCGAAGCGCCGCTGTCCGCCAGGAGATCGGCGAGCGAATAGGTAGAGCCGGGAAGGTCGTCGTCTGAGCTGTCGATGCCATAGTCGGAGAGCAGGCTTGACGCCATGCTGCGGCTGCCGCCGTCGTTCGAGGCTGCCTGTGCATCGTTCTCCTTGAAGATGCGGATGGCGGTCTGCGTCGACCAGAGACGCACGCTGTCGAGAGAGGAAACCATGCTGTTCTCCTGAAGAAGAGCGTTGCGGCAGGAAGACTCGCGGGGCCGCGATCCCGTCTGCCGGGCACGATTTCACCCCTGGCCTATGCGGGGCTTGCGCCCGCCGCCGCTGACGGCTCAGAAGAACCGCACGGCCGCCGTGGCGATGATGATGACGGCAACCGCCAGCATCAGCGGCTTTACGGGCAGCCGCTTGACCACCAGCGCTCCGATGGGAGCCGCCAGCACGCCGCCGACCACCAGACCCGCGGCGGAGCTCAGTTCCGACCAGCCGAGGGTCACAATGAACGTCAGCGAGATCACCAGCGTCACGCCGAATTCGGTGAGGTTGGTAGAGCCGATGACCTTCTTCGGCTCGTGGCCGCGACCGAGAAGCGAACTCGTGACGATTGGCCCCCAGCCTCCACCGCCCATCGCATCGAGCAGGCCGCCGGCGGCGCCGACGTAAGGAACCAGCCAGTCATGCACGTCGCGCGGCCAGCGCGGGCGGAAGGCCTTGTAGAGGATGAACAACCCGACGGCGATGAGATAGGCGGAAATGAAGGGCGCGATCGCCTCGCCGTCGATGCTGGAGAGCAGGTAGGCGCCGATCGCGCCGCCGATCATGCCGGCCGGCGCAAGGCGGGCCACAAGCCGCCAGTCGACATTGCGCTGATAGGCGTGGGAGACGCCCGATGCTGCGGTCGTAAAACATTCGGTGACATGGGTCATCGCGCTCGCGACGGCCGGCGGCACGCCGACAGAAAGGAGCGCCGTCGTGCAGAGGACGCCAAACGCCATGCCGAGCGCGCCGTCGACGAGCTGGGCGAGAAAGCCGATGAGGACGAAAATCAGGAAATCAGCGTCGATAAATTCCGCGAGCACATCAGCGTCTCCGTTGAACCAGAGGAGGAGCTAGGCCCGCCCGGGTGAAGGAAAAGACCGGTCTCGCCAATTTTCCGCAGCGGCATGCTGCAAGCAGAAACGAAAACGCCGCCCTTTCGGACGGCGCGATCTGTCGACTAAGAGGCAAAACACCTCCCGCAAGACCCCATCAGGCGGAAAGCTTCGCCATCACTTCGTCGGAAACCTCGAAGTTCGAATAGACGCTCTGCACGTCGTCGTCGTCGTCCAGGCTGTCGATCAGCTTCATCAGCGACTGGGCCTTTTCCTCGTCGACCGGCACGGTGTTCTGCGGCTTCCAGATCGTCTTCACGGTATCGGCTTCGCCGAGCGTCGCTTCCAGCGCCTTGGAAACCTCGCCGAGGCTTTCGAAGGCGCAGATGATCGTGTGGCTTTCATCGTCGGAGACCACGTCGTCGGCGCCGGCCTCGATGGCGGCTTCCATGATCGTGTCCGCGTCGCCGGCCGACGCCTTGTAGACGATCTCGCCGACATGATCGAACGAGAACGAAACCGAGCCGGTTTCACCCAGCGCGCCGCCAGCCTTGGTGAAGGTCGAGCGGACGTTGGACGCGGTGCGGTTGCGGTTGTCGGTCAGCGCCTCGACGATGACGGCGACGCCACCCGGACCGTAGCCCTCGTAGCGAACGGCATCGTAGTTCTCGCTGTCGGCGCCCGAGGCCTTCTTGATGGCGCGGTCGATGTTGTCCTTCGGCATCGACTGTGCCTTGGCATTCTGGATCGCCAGACGCAGCGCGGCGTTCATCGACGGGTCCGGCAGACCGGTCTTGGCGGCAACGGTGATTTCGCGTGCGAGCTTGGAGAACATCTTCGAACGGATGCCGTCCTGCTTGCCCTTGCGGTGCATGATGTTCTTGAACTGTGAATGGCCAGCCATGGCACCCCTTCATCGCGTAATATGTCTGGAATGGCCGGCTTATAGGCAGGAACGCCGTCTGGATCAACAGAAAAGCGGGCCGCGACCCTATCCGGCAGGCCTTTCCGAGCGCCTTTGAAGGCGGTTTCCAGCCGCGTGTCCGGCGGGGAACAAAGCAACACGGAAGACGTTTTCTGAACCGACCCCTGATCGTGAAAGGATCTTCAATGGTAAGTCTTTCGGAAGCACGCGACGCGCCGGCCCGCCAGCTGTGGGACGAGATCAATGGACTGCATGCCGGCATGCTGGGCATTGAAGGCTCGCAGATGCATTTCCAGCCGATGGCGCCGCATGCCGATCCCAAGACGAACACGATCTGGTTCTTCACCAAGACCGACACCGACCTGGTCCATGCCATCCGCCCCGGCACACGCGCGCACTTCTGCGTCGTCGGCAAGAACCACGACTACCACGCCTGCCTCGCCGGTGTGATCGAAGTGCGCAAGGAGGCCGCCAAGATCGACGAGTACTGGAGCGCCGTCACCGCCGCCTGGTACGAGCATGGCAAGGACGACCCGCAGCTGACGCTTCTTGCTTTGCATGTCGACGATGCCGAAATCTGGGCGTCCACCGACAGCAGCCTGAAGTTCGGCTGGGAGATCGCCAAGGCCAACATGAACGACGAGAAGATGCCCGAGGTCGGCGTCAAGCAGCACCTGTCCTTCGCCTGAACCTCGGCAGGCTCGTCCCGTAGTGGCTACAGCCCCTGTGGGACGAGGATTGTTGGCTTGCGTGGCAGGCTGCGCATCGACACCGTCAGCACCCGGTCCTTCGCGGTCGCGATGTCGTAGCGGCCGTCGAACATCGACAGGAACCGGTCGAGAGACGATCCGCCCCGGTGCATCGGCAGGATGAGCGACGATCTCAGGCGCTGGACGACGCGGCTCATGCTGTCGGCACCCATCGTCAGGCCGCCATCCGTGGGGACCATCAGAATGTCCAGCCGGCCGATCTCCGTATAGTGGCTCTCCGTCAACTCGTGATGCAGGTGGCCGAGATGGCCGATGCACAGCCCGGCGATCTCGAAGATGAAGATCGAGTTGCCGTTTTCTTCGAAGCCGCCATAGCTGCGGATGTCGGTCGTCACGTTGCGGACGTAGCTGTCGCCGACCATCACCCGATGCTCGATTTTGTCGCCGGGAACCTCGTTCCAGCCATGCAGCACATGCTCGATCCCCGGATCCGGCGCAAGCGTGAAGTGGGTGGAATGCGCCTTGTTCATGGTGACGACGTCAGGCATCACCGGCGGACGATAGGCGCCGTTGTAGTCGGTGGCGATGACGACGCCTTGCGGGCTCTCGATCTGGTAGGTTGAGTGGCCGACGAAGGTGATCTTCACCTCCTCGCGGGCGCTCGATAGCTGCGCGGTCTCGAATGGCTCAAAGCTGGCGAAGGTGACTTTGGGAATGGCCGCGGCAATCGCCTGGCACTGGCTGACGGGCATCTGCGCGCCTTGTGCGGCGGCACCGTCAAACGTCATGAACAGCAGTATCAGAGCGAATGCGACAGTCCGCAGCATCATGCCACCCCCTCGTCCGGTCCGGTGAGGGAGGATGCGACAGGCGCGCGAAAGCGTCCACCACTTAAGCGTGGGCCGGGCTCACAAATGCGTCATCCGCGGGAAGAGCGGCGGCAATTCGTCGGGCGGTTCAGCGAGACTCGCCGTCGGCCGGTGCCCGGGGATCCAGCATCAGGCTTTCCGGAGTGGCGAGAGAGGCCGTCGCGGCCGTGGTGTAGTTGTCCTTCTCGGCACTCGACAGCCCGGCGCGGCGACGCGTGCGGAAGATCGAGTGACCGAACACCACCAGATGCGCCAGCGCAGTCACCCCGAACAAGGCATGCGGGCCGAAATGCGTCATCACCGGTCCGCCAAGTGTCGGCCCGATGATCGTGCCGATGCCGAACAGCAGCAGCAGGCCGCCGGACACCTTGACGAAATCCTCGGGGCTGGCGAAGTCGTTGGCATGCGCCACGGCGATCGGGTAGAGCGCGTTGGCGGTCGCGCCGTAGACGGCCACCAGCGCGATGATAAGGTAGACGTTGAGCGGCTGGAGCGTCAGCAGCAGCAGGCCGGCCACCGCCGAGACGCCGGAAAGCGTCGCCAGCACGTAGCGTCGGTCCATCCGGTCCGACAGCCGGCCGGCCGGGAACTGCATGATGGCGCCGGCAAAGATGGTGATCGACACCATCACCGCGATCGTTCCCTGGTGCAAACCCGCTTGTGCTGCAAAGACTGCCACCAGCGTACCATAGGCGCCATTGGCGGTGCCGATCATCAGGATGCCGATGAACGACACGGGCGAATTGCGATAAAGCGCCGGCAGGTCGAGGCTTACCCGCTTCAAGGGCTGCGGCGAAGCGGCGGTCGACAGTGTCGTCGGCAGGATGGCGATGCAGTAGAGAATGCCGCAGATCATGAACAGCAGCGGCGTCGAGACGTCCGCAAGCCCCACGAGCAGCTGACCGCCGACCACGCCCATCAGGGTGATGGCGATGTAGAACGAGAAGATCGCCCCGCGGCTTTCGTTGGTCGCCCGCTCGTTCAGCCAGCTTTCGATGATCATCGAGGTGCCGGCGGTGCAAAATCCGGTGACGGCCCGCAGCGTGAGCCAGGCGACGTCGTCGACGACGATGCCGGTCACCAGCACATTGAGGCAGATGATCGCCCCGAAGCCCGAAAACGCCCGTACATGGCCTATCCGCCGGACGAGCTGCGGCGCGACGAAACATCCGAGCACGAACCCGCCTGCCCAGGTCGTGCCGAGAAGGCCGAGCACCTCGTTGGAATAGCCCTCCATCGTGCCGCGCACCGGCAGGAGAAGACCCTGCAAGCCGTTGCCGAGGAAGAGAAACAGAGTGCCGAGGAGGAGGCTGAGGACGGGCAGTATGTTGCGAGGCATTTACATCGACCGTTGGTAAGTCCGGTTCAGGTTCTGCCGCACGACTAGCACGGCAAGTGTTAAGCTGCTCTGTCGATCCGGCCGCTGCGGTAAACGTGTGGTTGCACGGGATCGACGGCGCGGGGAAGCAAGGCCCGGCACGCCCGAACAAAACAATGGTTCCGAATCTCGCCCCCACGGCCTATCTGTGGTGCAGGCGAAAAATGTCCAGCCTGTGGCTGATGGCCGCCCGCTGCAGGAAAAACATGACGAAACTGATCGGCCTCCTCCTCATCCTGGCGATGATCGCGCAGATCATCAAGCCGCTCGGCCTGCCTGGTCTCAAGCGTCGCGCCGATTTCTGGAAACTCGCGGTGGTGGCATTTGCCCTGTGGGCGCTGACCCTGCTGCTGCGCGACTTCACCTGACCTCTCGCAGCCGTTCCGGAACCTGTCGTCAGGCCAGCCATTGAAATCTCGACGGAGTTGATAGAGATTACACCGACGGTCAACCGGAGCCGCCGCTGCGCAGATCGCAGCCCGCGGAAAACGAGGAGCGTCCATGAAGTACGACGTCGCCGTCGTCGGCGCAGGGTTTTCGGCCATCGCTGCCACCATCAACCTGCTGCGCCTACTGCCCGCCTCTTCACGTATCGCCGTCGTCGGCGACGATCCGGGTTTCGGCCGCGGCACAGCCTATCGCAGCGAATTCTACCAGCACCGGCTGAACGTGCCGGCCGCCCGCATGTCGATCTATCCGGATCAGCCTGAGGATTTCCTCGACTGGCTGGCGGAAGCCGGCCGCGAGGTCGGCGGCGGTGACTTCGCCAGCCGCAGCGATTTCGGGCTTTACCTGCGCGACCGGCTTGCCGCCCTCCTGCGCGACCGGGCCAACCGGCCGCGGGTGGATTTCATCAAGTCGCGGGCGATCGGCTGTATCGACATATCGCCGTCGACAACGCTGATCCGGCTGGTCGACAACGATGAACTCGCCGCCTGCCATACCATCCTCTGCCTTGGGGTCGGCACGGCGCCGCTGCCGGTTCCGGCCGATGCCATTGCTGCGTCCATCCGCACGAAGATCGTCGACAATCCGTGGCGGCTGGGCTGGCTGACCCAGGTTGGCCGCGACGACCGGATCTGCATGCTGGGCTCGGGCCTCACCATGGTCGACCAGGTGCTGGCACTGCGCGCGCGCGGCCATCGCGGGACGGTCGACGTCCTCTCCCGCCGCGGCCTGGTGCCGCATCCGCATCTCGACCAGCCGACGCCGCCGGTTGCCCCGCAACTGCCGGACACCACGCAACTCAGCGCACTCCTGCAGGCGATCCGCCATGAGGTGCGGCAGGGTGCACCGTGGCGCAGCGTCCTTGATGGCCTCCGACCGCAGACGCAGAGGCTCTGGCAGCAGCTTTCGGTCGCGCAAAAAGGCCGGTTTCTCCGCCACGCGCTGGCCTGGTGGACCGTGCACCGCCATCGTCTGGCGCCGGATGTCGGCCGGGAATTCCAGACGCTCATCGACGACGGCACGGTCAAGGTGCACGCCGGCTACCTGCAGCGCATCGAGGCAAGCGGCGCCGGCGCCCTGATCACCTACCGCAGCCGCGGCAGCGCGGAGATGAACAGGATCGGCGCCGACTGGATCGTCAACTGCACGGGCATGGAGCGCGCCGGGATCAGACACTCGCCGCTGCTCCAGACGATGGCCCAGCGCGGCCTCCTGCAGGGCGATCCTCTGGGTCTCGGTGTCGTGGTCGACGACCGGGCGCATCTGGTCGCTGCGGATGGACGCGTGCATCCGCACATCTTCGCCGTCGGCGCGCTGACCGCCGGACGCTTCTGGGAGATCACCGCTGTGCCGGACATTCGCGTGCAGGCCCAGGCCGTCGCATCGGAGATCGCCCAGGCCGTCAGCATCGGCGCTGCGGCCTGAGGCGGATCTGGAGCCGACGCGCTAGAGCGAGATCGTTCCGCGCATCACCACCGCACATCGCCCGGCGATAGTGACGCCGTCGACCGCACCCCCACGCTTCTCGACGGACACCTCGATGTGGCTCGGCCGCCCCATCTCGATCCCCTGCTCGATGATGTAGTCGAGCCTGCCGTCGACCAACGGCTCGCGGCTGGCGAGGTAGGCGGCAAGCGCCCCGGAGGCGCTTCCGGTGGCCGGATCCTCCGGCACATTGTCGAGCGGCGCGAACATCCGGGCGCGAAGCTTGGCTGGATCCTGCGGATCGACAACGTAGAGAAACAACGGGAAATCACCGTCCGGCGTCATCCTCGCCGCCGCATCCCGGAAGGCCGCGGTATCGGGCCTTGCCGCCACAAGCGCTGCCAAATCCGCAACTTCGACGAACGCAAACGAAAGGCCGACCGACAGCAACAGCGGTGGGTGGCGGTCGATGCGGATCGCCGCTTCTGGCAGCGACGCGCAGGCGGCAACGAGCGGCAGCGAAATTTCCCGACCGACCGATAAAGGCTGCGGCGCACGGATCGCCGCACCCGTCACCTGGCCACCGTCGCGGATGATCTGCACCTCGACGATCCCTGCCCCCTCCTCGAACCGCAGGATGTCGCCGACGGGCTTGCCGAACAGCAAGGCCTGCTGGCTGAGAACGAAGGCGGTGCCGACATTCGGATGGCCGGCGAACCCAACTTCGGTCGTCGGCGTGAAGATCCGCACCCGCGCATCGTGAGCGGGATCATCGGGCGGCAGAACGAAGGTGATCTCCGAATAGCCGAACTCGGCGGCAATCTTCTGCATCGCGTCGTCGTCGATACCGCGCGCGTCGGTGAAAACGGCGAGTGGATTGCCGGCGAACCGCTCTTCGGTGAACACATCGACGGTGACGAATGCGGCTTCGGCCATGACCGGCTCCCTCTGCTGATTGCGCTACCCTATCCGCCGCCTGATGAGCGCGACCAGCCAGAGTTTTTGAAGCAATACATCGGAAACGCTGAAGGGCCGCTCCGTTTCCGGGGCGACCCTCCTATCTCCTCCACAGAATGCGCGCGGCAGCGCTTCAGGCGCGTATCAGACCTTGTTGACGCTTGCCGCGTAGATCTGGTCGATCGTCGCCGCCATCCTGGCATCGAATTCCGCATCGCTCATCGTCACGTGCAGGCCTTCCGTCAGGCCGCGCGAGAAGCTGGCGATCATGCCATGGTTATGGCTGAGCTTTTCGCAGGCATCGGCGGTGCTGTAGCCGCCTGACAGCGCGACGAGGCGCACCACCGACGGATGGGCGACGAGCGGTGCGTAGAAGTCGGGGACCGTCGGGATCGTCAGCTTGAGCATGACGGTCTCGCCGGCCGGAAGCTTGTCGAGCTGCTCGACGATCTCGTCGCGGAGGATTGCTTCGGCTTCTTGTTTCGTCGGGCTGTTGATGGAAACTTCCGGCTCGATGATCGGCATGAGGCCCTGCCCGATGATCTGACGGGCCACCTGGAACTGCTGCTCGACAACGGCGGCGATGCCGGCCTTGTCCGCATGGGCGATCACCGACCGCATCTTGGTTCCGAACATCCCCTTCTCGCGGCCGCGGATCAGGAGCGTATCGAGATCGGGCATCGACTTCATCGTCTGGACGCCGTTTTCTTCCGCGTTCAGACCCTTATCGACTTTCAGGAACGGCACGACGCCGCGCTTCTCCCAGAGGTAGGACGGCACAGGCTGGCCATCGACATCGCCATCCATCGTCCGCTCGAACAGGATGGCGCCGATGACCTTGTCGCCGTTAAAGGCGGGGGCGCTCATGATGCGGACGCGCATGGCGTGCATCAGGCGGAACATTTCCTCGTCGCCCTGATAATCCTTTTCAGACACGCCGTAGAGACGCAGGGCTCCCGGTGTTGAACCGCCACTCTGATCCAGTGCGGCGATGAAGCCGGGCGCTGAACCCATCCTGTCCAACATCTTGGCGTATCCCATGCTTACACTCCTGTCCCTTAAAGTCGGCGTACTACGCTTGTATCAAGTTCGCTATCACACGCGGATAACAGAAGTTTTTTTGCAAGGAAATCCTATGCTTAAAGCTTGAAACGATTGAATTTCTTTCAATCGTTTAAAATATCCGATTATTTTAAAAGCGGTTAACATCCGCATGCGGAGCCCTTGGCAGGTGCCCCGCATGCGCTAACTGCACGCGGTCGCTCAGCCGCGGGTCAGCACTGCGACGCCGGGCAGTTCCTTGCCTTCCATCCATTCGAGGAAGGCCCCGCCGGCCGTCGAGACATAGGTGAAGTCGTCGGCAACGCCGGCGTGGTTGAGCGCCGACACCGTATCCCCGCCGCCGGCGACCGAAACCAGCTTGCCGGCCTTGGTCTGCGCGGCGGCAACCTTCGCCGCAGCGACAGTCGCCGCGTCGAAGGGCTCGATCTCGAAGGCGCCGAGCGGACCGTTCCACACCAGCGTTTCGGCGCGCTCGATCCAGCCGGTGATCACCTCGACCGATTTCGGCCCGACGTCGAGCATCATGGCGTCGGCCGGAATGGCGTCGATATCGACCACTTCGTTCGCAGCGCCCGCCTTGAACTCCCGGGCGACAACACCGTCGACCGGCAGGACGATGGCGCATTTGGCGTTCGCCGCCTCGATCATGATCTGCTTGGCGGTCTCCGCCAGGTCGTGCTCGCAGAGCGACTTGCCGACCGACGTGCCGCGCGCGGCGATGAAGGTGTTGGCCATGCCGCCACCGATCACCAGCGCGTCGACCTTCTTTACCAGGTTCATCAGCAGGTCGATCTTGGTCGACACCTTGGCGCCGCCGACGATCGCGACGACCGGCTTCACGGGCTCGCCGAGCCCCTTTTCCAGCGCTTCGAGCTCAGCCTGCATGGTGCGGCCGGCATAGGCCGGCAGATGGTGGGCAAGCCCTTCCGTCGAAGCATGCGCCCGGTGAGCCGCCGAGAATGCATCGTTGACGTAGATGTCGCCATTGGCGGCCAGCGCCGCGGTGAAGTCCGGACCGTTCTTCTCTTCGCCGGCGTGGAACCGGGTGTTTTCGAGCAGCAGGATGTCGCCGTTCTGCATCTCGGCCACCGCTGTCGCAGCTGGCTCGCCGATGCAGTCGTCGGCGAACAGGACCGAGTGATCGAGCACCGACTCGACCGACGGCGCGATCAGCTTCAGCGACATGTCGGCGACAGGGGCGCCCTTGGGGCGGCCGAAATGCGCCAGGAGGATAACCTTCGCGCCCTTGCCCGACAGCTCCAGGATGGTCGGTGCGACACGTTCAATGCGGGTCGTATCGGTGACCTTGCCGCCCGATACAGGAACGTTGAGATCGACGCGCACGAGAACGCGCTTGCCCGCGATGTCGGTGAGATCGTCAAGGGTCTTGAAGGCCGGCATGTCTGAAATCCACTGTAGGTTATGGGAATGCGATCGGGACCATAGCCCACCTGAGCGGCGACGCAAGGCAGTCACGCCCTATTTTCCCCCTCGTCCGGACGTGGGTCCGACAGGGTTTCTGGCAGGTCGTCGGATGGCGTTGCCGAGGGTGGCGCCTGCGCTGCGGCAGCCGGCCCGGCAGCCACCGGTGAAGAGCCCGGCACCGGCCTTCCGCGGCTGCGGCGGATGGCATCGCGCACCCGATGGGCGATCTCGCGCATGTTGATGAAGATCGGCAGACGCGTCGCCGGCTCCACGGGTTCGAGCGAAATGCCGACGGAAAGGATGTGCTCGTGTTCGTCGAGATCGCGGACGATGAGGATGATCGAACCCAGACGCACCCGGTCCGCATAGTCCGCCCTGCCGCCCAGCCGGTACGTCATCAGGTCGCCGACCGTCATCCCCTGCTCGGCAACCGACAGGAGCCCCGGACCGTAGGCCGCGTCGAGCTCCTTCGCCGGACGAGACGGCGAGATCGCGAAGGCACCGAAGAAGTCCGCGTCGTCCTCGTCCACCGGCGCGCGGCTCGCAAACAGCCGGTCGAGCAGCCGCGAATAGCCGGGTGCGATGAACAGGTAGATCTGGTCGTTCTCCCGCAGCCGCCCGGCATACTGATAGCGCATGCTGCGCCCGTCGCGGATGACCAGCGACGGCATCGCCCATCGGGGGATCCGCTCGCCGCGCAGCACCGGCGAATCCTTGATCACCCGGTAGGAAATCAGTTCGTGATTGGCCCGCCCCGGCAGATCGAGTTCCACCTTGTCGACCTCGCCCATCCGTGGCGGAATGATCAGGCCGAGCCGCTCGGCAACCGGCTTGATCGTCCAGCCCTGCAGCAGCAGCGACACGAGCACGATGATGAAGGCGGTGTTGAAGTAGACATGGCTGGCGTCGATCCCGCCGAGGATCGGCATGATGCCGAGCAGGATCGACACGGCACCGCGCAAGCCCACCCAGGCGACGAAGCCGATCTCCTGCTGGGTGAAATCGAAAGGCAGAAGGCTGAGCCACACGGCGATAGGCCTGGCGACGAAGATCAGGAACAGCGCAAGGCCGATTGCCGGCAGCAGGATCTGCGGGAAATCCGAAGGGGTGGCGAGCAGGCCGAGCACCAGGAACATGATGATCTGCGCCAGCCAGGTCAGTCCGTCCTGGAAGCGCGTGATCGCCTCCTTGGCGAAGATCTTGCGGTTCCCGGCATAGATGCCGGCGACGTAGACGGCGAGGAAACCGCTGCCGCCGATCGCGCCGGTGAAGGAGAACACCAGCAGCGCCAGCGCCAAAACGAAGATCGGCGCCAGCCCGCGATCGACCGGCAGCCGGTTGAGGACGTTGACGATCATCATGCCGCCGAGCAGGCCGACCACGCCGCCGAGCCCCATCTGCTTCACGAACATCGCCAGAAGTTCAAGGTTGAACCCAGACGAGCCGTGGCCGGCGCTGATCAGTTCGACGAGAGCCACCGTCAGGAACACCGCCATCGGATCGTTGGTGCCGGATTCGACCTCCAGCGACGAGCGGACCTTGTCACGGATGTGGATGCCGCCGATGCGCAACAGGAAAAATACCGCAGCCGCGTCCGTAGAGGCGACGATCGACCCGAGCAGCAGGCCTTCCAGCCAAGTGAGATCGAGAAGAAGCGATGCGGCGCAGGCAAAGATCGACGCGGTGAGGATGACCCCCAGCGACGCCATGGTGATCGCCGGAGCGGCGGCGATCTTGAAGGCATGCAGCGAGGTGCCGAAGCCGGAATCGAACAGGATGACCGCCAGCGCCAGCGATCCCAATACATAGGCCATCGAGTAGTTGCTGAAATCGATGCCGAGGCCGTCGACACCGGCGACAAGGCCGATCAGCAGGAAGACGAGCAGCAGCGGTGCACCGAAGCGGAAAGCAAGGAGACTGGAGAAGGCGGCAACCAGGACCAGGATCGTGCTCACCAGCACTATGATGTAGAATGCCTCCAAGACCCCTGCCCTTCCTGCCTTGCACTCGTCAGCTTCGTGCAACCGGCGCGAAGCTGCGTCCTTTCCTGGACCTCCCGGGTGGTCCGCAGGTCCCGCCGGCCGGCCAGTATGACCTTGCCGAAACGCCGCCGGATAAGCGGCGGACTATGGGGAACTATACGGATCCGGATGGCGCCGGCGAGGAATCAGACGACCCGATCATTACGCGGGATCGAATCCGGCAAGAGAAGGGCAGAAACGGCACCGGCCGTACGGTTTGGCGATCGGGATGCAGCCGTGTCACGCACGCCTGCGAAAGCCCCGAACGAAAAGAGGCGACCGGTAACCGGCCGCCTCCAGATGCGATGCTTTGTGACCCGACGGATCAGATGAGCTTGGCGAGCGCCACGGCCGTGTCGGACATGCGGTTCGAGAAGCCCCACTCGTTGTCGTACCAGGTGAGGATGCGCACGAAGTTGCCTTCGAGCACCTTGGTCTGATCGATCGCGAAGATCGACGAATGGCTGTCGTGGTTGAAGTCGCGCGAAACGAGCGGCTCTTCGGTGTAGCCGAGGATGCCCTTCAGCTGGCCGTTCGAGGCCGACTTGATGGCTTCGTTGATTTCCTGGACGCTGGTGTTCCTCTTGGCGACGAACTTGAAGTCGACGACCGAGACGTTCGGGGTCGGCACGCGGATCGAGGTGCCGTCGAGCTTGCCCTTCAGCTCCGGCAGCACCAGGCCAACGGCCTTTGCGGCACCGGTCGAGGTCGGGATCATCGACAGGGCTGCGGCGCGGGCGCGGTACAGGTCCTTGTGCATGGTGTCGAGCGTCGGCTGGTCGCCCGTGTAGGAATGGATCGTCGTCATGAAGCCGTGATCGATGCCGATCGCATCGTTCAGGACCTTGACGACCGGCACCAGGCAGTTGGTCGTGCAGGAGGCGTTGGAGATGACAAGGTGATCCTTGGTCAGCTTGTCGTGGTTGACGCCGAAGACGACCGTCAGGTCGGCGCCGTCGGCCGGAGCCGACACGATGACGCGCTTGGCACCGGCCTGCAGGTGCAGCGCCGCCTTGTCGCGGGCGGTGAAGATGCCGGTGCATTCCATGGCGATATCGACGCCGAGCTCGCCGTGCGGCAGCTGGGCCGGATCCTTGACAGCCGTCACCTTGATCGGCTTGCCGCCGCCAACGATGATCGTATCGCCTTCGACCTTGACGTCTGCGGGGAACTTGCCGTGGATGCTGTCATAGCGCAGCAGGTGGGCATTCGTCTCGACCGGGCCGAGATCATTGATCGCGACGACTTCGATATCGGTTCGGCCCGATTCGACGATGGCGCGCAGAACGTTGCGGCCGATGCGGCCGAAGCCATTGATGGCAACCTTGACAGTCATATGCATTCACTCCCTTGAAGTGGGCTTTTTGGAAATGGGCGGGGGCGCCGGTTACTGCAGCGCCCCTCAAAGCTCAAAGCTTGGCTTCGGCTGCGGCGACCACGGCTTCCACGGTGATGCCGAAATGCTTGTAGAGATCCTTGGCCGGACCCGATGCACCGAACGACTTCATGCCGATGAAGGTGCCGTCATTGCCGATGAACGTATCCCAGCCCTCGCGCACCGCAGCTTCCACGGCGATCTTGACCGGCGAGCGGCCGATGATGGCGCGGCGGTAATCGTCCGACTGGCCCATGAAAAGCTCGACGCAGGGCACCGAGACGACGCGCGTGGCGACACCCTTGGCTTCCAGAGCCTGCGCCGACTTCACAGCGATTTCGACTTCCGAACCGGAGGCGAAGATCGTCACCTTGGCGTCGCTCGACGAGACAAGCTCGTAGGCGCCCTGGGCGC
Source organism: Rhizobium sp. SAFR-030 (assembly GCF_059415005.1). Lineage (NCBI taxonomy): Bacteria > Pseudomonadati > Pseudomonadota > Alphaproteobacteria > Hyphomicrobiales > Rhizobiaceae > Rhizobium > Rhizobium sp. SAFR-030. The sequence continues at coordinate 173,130 of NZ_JBPFDO010000004.1, forward strand.
AGAGGTTCTTTTCCTCGTATTCGGTGCGCACCGGCATCAGGTTCTGGCGGGTCAGCGCCAGGCCGGACGGGCGGTGCTTTTCCTTCAGCGCCAGCTGCCAGCATTCAGCGGTCTCGGTCTCGTCGGCCGGGCGGAACAGCAGCAGGTTGGGGATAGCCCGCAGCGACGCGAGATGCTCGACCGGCTGGTGGGTCGGGCCGTCTTCACCGACGCCGATCGAATCATGCGTCCAGACATGCACGACGCGGATGCCCATGAGCGCAGCCAGGCGCACCGAGGGACGGCAGTAGTCGGAGAAGATCAGGAAGCCGCCCGAATAGGGGATCAGGCCGCCATGCAGCGAGATGCCGTTCAGCGCAGCGGCCGTCGCATGCTCGCGGATGCCGTAGTGCATGTAGCGGCCGGAGAAGTCGGTCGGCGTGATCGACTTCATCTGGCTGGTCTTGGTGTTGTTCGACGGCGTCAGGTCGGCGGAGCCACCGAGCATTTCCGGCAGCAGGCCGTTGATGACCTCGAGCGTATCCTCGGAGGCCTTGCGGGTGGCGACCGTCGGCGGATTTGCGGCAATCTTGCGCTTGAAGGCATCGATCGCGCTGTCGAAGCCGCCCGGCAGGTCGCCGGCAAAGCGCCGGACAAATTCAGCGCGGGTCTCGCTCGGGGTAGCGGCAAGCCGCTCCTCCCATTCCTTGCGGGCCTTGGTGGAGCGCAGGCCGGCGAGACGCCAGGCATCCAGCACGTCGGCCGGCACGACGAAGGCTTCCGATTCCCAGTTCAGCGCCTTGCGGGCTGCGGCAATTTCCTCGGCGCCGAGCGGCGAGCCGTGCACCTTGTGCGTGCCCTGCTTGTTCGGGGCGCCGAAACCGATGATGGTCTTGGCCGCGATGAAGGTCGGACGGTCGGATTTCTGGGCAGCCTCGATGGCCGCGGCGATGGCCTCCTGGTCATGACCGTCGACTTCGATCGTGTTCCAGTGCACCGACTTGAAGCGGGCGATCTGGTCCGTCGAATCCGACAGCGACACGGCGCCGTCGATGGTGATCGAATTGTTGTCCCAGAAGACCACGAGCTTGTTCAGCTTCAGGTGGCCAGCCATGGCGATGGCTTCCTGGCTGATGCCTTCCATCAGGCAGCCGTCGCCGACGAGCACGTAGGTGAAGTGGTTCTGCAGGTCGCCGCCGAACTCGTTGGAGAGCTTCTTCTCGGCAAGTGCCATGCCGACGGCATTGGCAAGACCCTGGCCGAGCGGCCCGGTGGTCGTCTCGATGCCTGAAACGTGGCCGTATTCGGGGTGGCCGGCAGTCTTGGAGCCCAGCTGGCGGAACTGCTTGATATCCTCGATCGTCATGTCCTCGTAACCCGTCAGGTAGAGGAGCGAATAGAGGAGCATCGACCCATGGCCAGCCGACAGCACGAAGCGGTCGCGGTCCGGCCAGAGCGGGTTCTTCGGATCAAACTTGAGGTAGCGGCTGAAAAGGACCGTGGCGACATCCGCGGCACCCATCGGCAGACCCGGATGGCCTGAATTGGCCTTCTCGACGGCATCCATCGCGAGGAAACGGATCGCATTTGCCATCCGATTGTGTTTGTCAGGAGAGGTCATGGCTAGCCCGCTGGTTTGCAGTGTCAATCACGGTCCCGCGCGGGACCAAATGAGGCGCGGTCGATCCTTATCAGGTGCCACGCCCAAGTCAACAAATGGGGCCGCCCGGGAGGCTGTGCAAGGCGAACGGGAAGCCCGCCGCAATGCCCCGGTTCCGCCTTCGGACAGCGCCTCCCGAACGGCGATCCACAGCTGACGTTCCTCGGCCGGCTGTCACTTTATTGACCGTCCACGGTCTGCCACTTAGGGTGCTCGCCAGACAGTCAAGCCGGCCGGCACGATTCGAAACTTCGCCGTGTCGGCTTCAAGACCCAGCAGGATGCCGTTGGACAAGACCCTGAACGCAGCCATATCCGAGCTCTCGGCTGCCGTGAACAGCCTCGAGAACGCCTTGGATGCCCGCCTCGAACGGCAGCGAGAAGCTGCCGATGTCGAAGGCGAGGTCCGTCGCGTGCATGCCGATCGCGCACGGCTGGCCCAGGAACTGGATCAGTCGGAATTCCGCGCCAACCGGCTCGAAGAAGTCAATCGCGAGGTCTCCCGGCGACTTGTGACGGCCATGGAAACCATCCGCGCCGTTCTCGACCGGTAGTCCATCAGGGGATCAGAAGCGCATGGCGCAGGTAACGGTAACGATCGACGGCAAGGCTTACCGCATGGCCTGCGAAGAGGGTCAGCAGGGTCACCTGGAGGATCTGGCATCGCAGTTTGACCGCTATGTCGGGCACCTGAAGAGCCAGTTCGGCGAGATCGGCGACCTGCGGGTCACCGTCATGGCCGGCATCATGGTGATGGACGAGCTGTCGGAGACCAACCGCCGCATCGCGGCGCTGGAGAAAGAGGTCGAGGGCCTGCGCTCGACCCAGGACGGCGCCAGCCAGGAACTGCAGAAGCACGAGGCGACGCTGGTCGCCGCGATCGGCGATCTGGCGGGCCGTCTGAACGGCATCACCGCCAAGCTGAACGCCCGCCCCGGCAGCCAATCCAGCTGATCCCCCGCTCATCCGGCGGGCACTTGCGTTTTCCTTGAAGATCCCACTGGCGAGCGGCTGAAATCGCGCCTATATTGACGTTGCGTTCTGCGCTTCTCGACAGGAACCACAATCCCTGGGGCCATACTCGATCCAAAGGGAGCTGTCCCTGGCCAGGCCCGTGGGCTTGGACATACGGCGCCCACCTACGTTTGTAGGCACCCAGGATCGTAAACCTCCATCGGTTGCCGTGGATCGCACTTTCATTCTGCCGTCGCTCCCTTGACTTCCGGGGCCAGCCGCCCGATGCCCTTGTCCAACGGACAGGTCACGGAAGCCCGATGGCAATCTTCAATACCAAGTTTGCGCGCTCGTCGCTGCTCATGCTGATGGTCGGCGCCGCGGTTCTGGCGGGCATCGTCATTGCCTCCGTCGTGCTGTCGCGTATGACCCAGAGCTACTTCGATGAAGTCATCAAGCTGCGGGAACTGCGCGCCGCCTCCTCCGACATGATCCTCTACCTGCGGGCCGCCGAATCCGGCCAGCGCGGCTATCTGTTGAGCGGCGACAAGCAGTTTCTGAGACCCTATATCGCAGCCACCCAGGGGATGGAGAGGCAGCGGAGCCGCCTGAAGCAGACCTACGAAAACCAGACGGTGATCGGCTTTCCCATCGAGCAGTTCAACGTGCTGCTGGAACGCAGGCTCGACGAGTTGAAGTCGACGGTGGCGCTTGCCGACGCCGGCAAGTTCGACCAGGCGATCGACATCGTGCGCAAGGCCACCGGCCGCGAGATTATGGACGACATCAGCAGCCTGCTCGTGACGCTGATCCGCGATCTCGACAAGCGCCTCAATTCCGATGTGCAGGACCTGCGCGACACGTCGTCCGTCCTGACCTGGTTCACGGTCGGCGGTGGACTTGTCATCATGATCGTCATCGGCGGCGCGATCCTCATCGTCGTCCAGCACGTTCGTGAACTGTCGCGTGCTCACCGGGAGGTCGAGGCACTCAACACCAGCCTTGAGGAACGGGTCAACGAACGCACCGATGATCTCATCCAGGCCAACCGCGAAATCCAGCGCTACGCCTATATCGTCAGCCACGACCTGCGCGCGCCGCTGGTCAACATCATGGGCTTCACCAGCGAACTCGATCAGACGCTGAAATCGGTGAGCACGGTCATTCTGGCCGACGAGCAGAAGCCGACTGAAGACCAGATCCGCGCCGCCCGGCTGGCTGTCGAGGAAGATCTTCCCGAAGCCATCTCCTTCATCCGCTCCTCGACCCGCAAGATGGACGGCCTGATCAACGCCATCCTGAAGATTTCCCGCGACGGCAGGCGGGAGTTGAAGCCGGAGCGCGTCGACCTGCAGGAGCTTCTGGAAGCCACCTCCGACAGCATCAACCACCAGGTCACAGAAGCCGGCGGCGAGATCAGCATTTCCGTCGCGGCCGCCCGCGCGCTCGTCACCGACCGCTTCTCGCTCGAACAGATATTCGGCAACCTGTTCGACAACGCCGTCAAGTACAAGCACCCGGAGCGGCCGCTCAGCATCTCCGTCAGGGCTTTCATCACCGGCCGCAACGCGCTGCGCATCGAGATCGCAGACAATGGCCGTGGCATCGCGCCCGAAGACCACGAGCGCGTCTTCGAGCTGTTCCGCCGCTCCGGCCTGCAGGACAGCCCGGGCGAAGGCATCGGCCTTGCCCATGTCCGCTCGTTAGTCAGAAATTTAGGCGGCGAGATTACCGTGACCTCGACGCTCGGCAGCGGTTCGACCTTCATCATCCGGCTGCCGATGGATCTTTCCCAGCATGTCAGGAGTACCGGGTCATGAAAGCAGCAGGCCGCGAAGTCACCATCGTGATGGTCGAGGACGATGAAGGCCATGCCCGCCTCATCGAGAAGAACGTCCGCCGCGCCGGCGTCAACAACGAGATCGTGCCGTTCACCAGCGGCAATGCAGCGCTCGACTACATCCTTGGCACCGACCGCTCCGGCGAAAACATCCAGGGTCGCTACATGCTCATCCTGCTCGACCTCAACCTCCCGGACATGTCAGGCATCGACATCCTCGAGAAGGTGAAGTCGAATCCGCATGCCAAGCGCCTGCCGGTGGTCATCCTCACCACCACCGATGACGAGCGGGAAATCCAGCGCTGTTACGATCTCGGCGCCAACGTTTACATCACCAAGCCGGTGGACTACGACAGCTTTGCCAATGCCATCCGGCAGTTGGGCCTGTTCTTCTCCGTCATGCAGATCCCTTGAACGCCGCTGGAGCCGATGTCGCAGACCATTCTCTATGTCGATGACGATGTCGCACTCGGTCGCCTCGCCCAGCGTTCGCTCGGACGGCTCGGCTATGACGTGCATCATGTCCTCGATGGAGAAGCGTGCCTGGCGGCTCTCGAGCATGGCCGGTTCGACGCAGTGGTGCTCGACCACTACCTGCGCGGCGAGACCGGCCTCGACATCCTGCGCCAGCTGAACGCCCGTGGCATCAACCTCCCGACCATCTACGTCACCGGCTCGAGCGAGGCGACGATTGCCGTCGATGCGCTGAAGAACGGTGCCTCAGACTATGTGATCAAGACGGTCGGCGAGGAATTCTGGTCGCTGATGCAGAGCGCCCTGCACCAGGCGATCGCCACGGCCGAGCTGCGGCGCGAGAAGGAGCGGGCCGACCAGGAGATCCGCCTCGGCAAGGAACGCGCCGAAGTGCTGCTGGCCGAGGTCAATCATCGCGTTGCCAACAGTCTGGCGCTCGTCGCAGCCCTCATCCGGCTGCAGGTGACCAACAGCAAGGACGAATCGGTGCGCGAGGCACTGGCCGAAACCCAGGCGCGGATCACCGCGGTCGCCGGCATGCACCGCAGTCTCTACACCTCGGACGACGTTCGTCATGTGGAGATGGCCAAGTACCTCGAAACGCTGGTGCAGGAGGTGCAACGGTCGGTCAATGTCGAAAGTCAGGGCCCCTCGATCCGGCTCGAGGCGGAACCTGTGTCGCTGACGTCCGACCGGGCGGTCTCTGTCGGCATGATCGTCACGGAGCTGCTGACCAACGCCATCAAATATGCCTATCCGGCCGGCACCGAAGGAGAAGTCCGCGTCATCCTGAGGCGCAGCGGCGACGGCCAGGCACTGCTCGCCGTCGAGGACGACGGCATCGGCCTCGTCGAGGGATCCAATCCGAAGGGCACCGGGCTCGGCAGCCGCATCGTCCGTTCCATGGCCTCGACGCTCGGATCGACGATCCACTACGTGCCGGTCGCACGCGGCACGCGCGCCGAGCTTGAACTCGACCTCTGATGGTCGGGGCGGTTCGGGAACATCGATTGCAATGCGCCTGCCTGCCCGCTAAGATTATCGGAACGTCAGTCGCCGGCGCCGAGGGAACTTAAATTCGCTTTCGGTGTTGGCGCGGCAGGATCGGCCGGCCCATCGCCTGATCCGGGATTGTTCGGCACTGAGGCTCAGTCCCATCCTTGACGTCAACAAGTGAGCGTCTTTTGATAACCGAAATACTCATCGTCGTCCTCCTGACTCTCCTCAACGGCGTTCTCGCCATGTCGGAACTGGCGGTCGTCTCCGCCCGCCCCGTCCGGTTGAGGGTCATGTCCGAGCAGGGCAACAAGGGCTCGAGCGTCGCCATTCGGCTCGCCGAAGATCCCGGCCGCTTCCTCTCCACCGTGCAGATCGGCATCACTCTGGTCGGCGTCCTGTCAGGCGCCTTCTCCGGCGCGACGCTCGGCGCTCGCCTGTCCGGCTGGCTGAGCGAACAGGGCCTGTCGCCGGCACTTGCCGATGGCTTCGGCGTCGGCTCGGTCGTTGTCGCCATCACCTACCTGTCGCTGATCGTCGGCGAACTGGTTCCCAAGCAGATCGCACTCAGGGCGCCCGAATCGGTTGCTTCGCGGGTCGCGCCGGCCATGCTGCTTCTGTCGAAGGTGGCCCTTCCGCTGGTCTGGCTGCTCAACACGTCCGGCAGCGCAATCCTTGCTCTGCTTGGCCAGAAGGGCGAGTCAGGCGACAAGGTGACCGACGAAGAGATCCGCACCGTTCTCGCCGAGGCACACAGCGCCGGCGTCATCGAATCGCAGGAATCGGCGATGATCTCCGGCGTCATGCGGCTTGCCGACCGGGCCGCCCGCGGCCTGATGACCCCACGCCGCGACGTCGAAGTGATCGACATCGAAGACGATCCGGCCGAGATCCGCCAGCAGTTGCGCGCCACCCACCGCTCGCGCCTGCCAATCCGCAACGGCTCCTCGGACGAAATTATCGGCGTCCTTTTCATGAAGGATGCCTATGACGCGGTCGGCCAGAACAAGGACATCGACATCCGCGGCCTGATGCGCGAGGCCCCCGTTGTCTCCGATCTCAGCGGAGCGCTGGATGTCATCCAGGCTCTGCGCAAGGCGCCGGCCCAGATGGTTCTGGTCTACGACGAATACGGTCACTTCGAAGGCATTATTACCTCCGGCGACATCCTCGAGGCAATCACCGGCGTCTTCGAGGAGAACGAGATCGAGGAGCCGGCCATTGTTCAGCGCGACGACGGCTCCTTCCTGGTGGCCGGCTGGCTGCCTATCGACGAGTTCGCCCACCAGATGGGCTTTTCGATGAAGGACGACCTTGATTACGAGACGGTCGCCGGTTTCGTCCTTGACGCACTGAAGCACCTGCCCGAACTCGGCGAGAGCTTCGTATGGAACGGCTGGGTGTTCGAGGTCATCGACCTCGACGGCCGGCGGATCGACAAGCTGCTCGTGCGGCGGGTGTCCGAAGAGGCATGACGAGCGCGGCGGACGAAAAAGCCCGCCTGCGCGCCGAGCGCCTCGATGCCCGCGATTCCCTGCCGACTGAAACACGGATCGAGGCGAGCCTGGCAATGGCCGAGCATGGCGACACCGGTCTCGCCATCGAGCACGGAACCATCGTCTCGGGTTTTTCGCCCATCCGCTCCGAGGCGGACATCCGGCCTTTGATGACATGCCTCAAGCAACGCGGCGCGCGTCTCTGCCTTCCGGTGATCCTCGACCGCCAGACCATCGTCTTTCGCGAGCTGGTGCCCGGCGCGCCGCTGATCTCGATGGGCTTCGGCACCGTCGGGCCCGGTCCGGACGCCGAAGTGCTCGATCCAGACGTCATGCTGGTGCCGCTGGCGGCCTTCGACGCCGACGGACAGCGCATCGGCTATGGCGGCGGCTACTACGACAGGGCGATCGCTCAATTGCACAAAAAAGGCTTGTTTCCGCGGCTGGTCGGCATTGCCTTTGACTGCCAGGAGGTGGCATCAGTTCCCGCAGAACCCCACGACGTCCGCCTGCACGCCGTATTGACGGAGAGCGGCTGGAGACGTTTCGAACCCTGATCGGAGTGGCATGCGACTTCTGTTTCTCGGCGACATGGTAGGCAAGACGGGCCGCACGGCCGTCTGGGACCGCCTGCCAGGCCTCGTATCGGACCTTAAACTCGACTTCGTCATCGTCAATGGCGAGAATGCTGCCGGCGGCTTCGGCATCACCGAGGACATCTTCCTCGAGACGATCAATGCCGGCGCTGACGTGGTGACCACCGGCAACCACGTCTGGGACCAGAAGGAAGCCGTCTCGTTTGCCGGTCGTCACGACCAGTTCCTGCGCCCCGCCAACTACCCCGCCGGCACGCCCGGCAAGGGTTCAGGCGTCTTTTATGCCCGCAATGGCGCACGGGTGATGGTTGCCAACATCATGGGCCGGGTGTTCATGCATCCCGAACTCGACGATCCCTTCAAAAGCGCCGAGGCCCTTCTGGCCGCCTGCCCGCTCAAGGAACAGGCCGACGCCATCATTTTCGACTTTCACGCGGAAGCGACAAGCGAGAAGCAGTGCTTCGGCCACTTCGTCGATGGACGCGCCAGCTTCGTCGTCGGCACGCACACGCATGTGCCGACCGCCGACCACCAGATCCTCAACGGCGGCACCGCCTACATGTCCGATGCGGGCATGTGCGGAGACTATGATTCGTCGCTCGGCATGGAAAAGGAAGAGCCGCTGAACCGGTTCATCTCGAAGATGCCGAAGGGCCGCTTCGAGGCGGCAAGCGGCCCCGCGACGATCTGCGGCGTCGGCGTCGAGATCTCCGATACGAGCGGACTGGCGGAAAAGATCGCGCCGCTGCGCCTCGGGCCACGACTGGCCGAAACCATCCCCTCGTTCTGGAACTGACGGAGTGTCCGACGGATGAGCATGTTCGACGACGACCGCCCCAAGAGGCCGGTGCAGCACGAGATCGGCAGCGACCTTTCGTCGCTGTCGGTCGACGACATAGACCGACGCATCGCGCTCCTGAGGCAGGAGATCGCCCGCCTTGAAGCGGACCGCGAAGAGAAGGGTGCCGGCCGACGCGCTGCCGAGAACCTGTTCAAGAGCTGAGGCCGAAGAACAACTTGAGGCCGCGGCCTGTTATACTTCGGAGCGCCTTATTAACGGCATGTTAAGCATTTTCGGTAATTATCGGAGCTGTCCGGTTCTGCCGGACTCAGACGGTTTCTCCACTCGGCGATTTTGGTCTGATTTCTCCCTGTTTTACCTTCAGAGCCGCTTTTGCGGCTCTTTTTTTTGCCTGCGCGTGTAAACTGTGGGAATTAACCCTTCTTTAAGAATTGGCTTGCGGATTTCGGATACACGTATCATCTTCGCAGTATGAACTTGAGCTAACGGAACCTTTTGCTGGGCTCCGTCATTGCCTGATCAAGTGGATGCGTTAGCAGGATAATATCGATGTCAGAACAGGTATTGAATACCGTCAGTTTCGCAGGCCGCGCCGCTAACTCGCCGCAGTTCAAGGCTCTGTACGCTGAAGGCATGTCGCTGGTCGAAGAGACCGCCGCCTATCTGGATGGTCCCGGACGTGCCGCTTCCAAGGTACTGCCGCGCCTGGCAACGGTACTGTACGCTGCCGAGTCCATGCGTCTGACGACCCGGCTGATGCAGATGGCGTCGTGGCTCCTGCTGCAGCGCGCCGTCAACAACGGCGAGATGAGCTACGATCAGGTGCTAGCCGAGAAGAACAAGGTGCGGCTGGACGGCTTCAATGTCGACCGCATGGCGCCCGGCTGGGGCGACCTGCCGGAATCCTTCCGCGACCTGGTGGAGCGCTCGCTGCGCCTGCAGAACCGCGTGGCACTGCTCGATCGCGAGATCTACCGCCCGCACGAAGCCATCGTGCCGGACAACGAGAATGGCGTCCGCGCCCAGCTCGATCTGCTGCGCACTGCCTTCACCAACTGATCCAGATGATCTCTCAATGAAAAAAGCGGGCCCAGCGCCCGCTTTTTCGTGTCTTGGTTCGACCTATGCTGCCGGATGTCACCGACGGCGCGGTTACTGCTGAACCGTCGTCCCCGTGACCTTGCCCGGTGCTGCGTGAACCACCGAATGCTCCACGAGCGGCGGCAGGTGCCGGTCCATCATCGCCTTCATCTCCTCGTCGCGCAGCTGCGCCGACTTGCCGCCGAGCACCACACCGACCAGCGTGTGACCGTCGCGCTCGACGGAGGTCACCAGGTTGTAGCCGGATGCCTCGGTAAAGCCGGTCTTCATGCCAGTGGCGCCGGGATAGGTGTTGAGCACGCCGTTGTGGCCGCGCAGCTTCATGCTGCGGAAGACGATGGTGCGGGTCGAGAACAGCTTGAATTCTTCCGGATAATCGCGCATCAGCGCCATGCCGAGCCGCGCAAGATCTTCTGCGGTCGTCACCTGGTTCGGATCCGGCAGGCCTGCCGGATTGCGAAACACCGTGCGCGTCATGCCGAGCTGATGCGCCTTGGCGGTCATCATGTCACCGAATCCGGCTTCCGAACCGCCCAGCGTCTCGGCCACCGCCACGGCTGCATCATTGGTCGACAGCACGATCATGCCCATTACCGCCTCGCGGACCGTAATCGTCCGTCCGGCGCCGATGGCGAACTTGAAGGGCTCCTTGCCGTTGGCGTTCTCCGACATGGTGAGCCGCGTATCCCAGGTGAAGCGGCCGTCGTGCAGCGCCTCGAACGTCATGTAGAGCGTCATCATCTTGGTGAGCGATGCGGGGTAGTTCAGCTCCTGCGGGTTCTCCGATTCCAGAACCGCGCCGGTGCGCGCATCGACGAGCAGCTTCGCCTGCCCGCTCAAGGCCGGCAGCGCAGTCGCGGCGACAAGACCGGCGGTGAGCATGAGGGAGGACAGGTGGCGAAGGATCGAAGACATGGAGAACTCGCGCTGCGATGGAAAAGCAGGATGCGCCAGGCGCAAAACGAAAACCGTCCGGAGCGCTTGCTTCGGACGGTTGCAGTAGAACAGGACGGACCCGCAGGACATGGGGTCCCAGATCCGGATTAGAGGCCGAGGCCGCCGAACCGCTTGTTGAACTTCGAGACGCGGCCGCCGCGGTCCATCAGCTGCTGGTTGCCGCCGGTCCATGCCGGATGCGACTTCGAGTCGATTTCGAGGTTCATGACCGCGCCTTCCGAACCCCAGGTCGAAAAGGTTTCGTACTCGGTGCCGTCGGTCATGACGACTTTGATCATGTGGTAGTCGGGATGAATGCTGGCCTTCATGACACTCTATTCCTGCTGTGCGGGGTCCATTTGTCGCAATTGCAGCGAGCGCCCCTATTCCGTACATGAAGCCGCAGACCGCTTCCGGCCACGGCTTCCCAATTCGATGCGGAGCCTATACAGGAAGGTCTCTCAAAGCACAAGTACCCGCACCCGTGACTTGGCGGGACAGAACACGGGGTCATCGTGACCGATAGCCAGACCGAGCCTGCCACCACCCGCCGCTCTCCGCAGCCCCTGATGCGCCTGATGCCCTATGTGCTGCGCTACAAGTCGATGGTGGCTGCGGCCGTCTTCTTCCTGGCGATGGCGGCCGGCACGACGCTGGTGCTGCCGCTCGCCGTCAGGCGGATGATCGACCACGGCTTCGTGGCAGCCGACGGCGCGTTCATCAACAGCTATTTCGGCATGCTGATGGTGCTGGCGGTGCTGCTCGCGGTCTCCAGCGCCATGCGATACTTCTACGTCATCACCATCGGCGAACGGGTTGTCGCCGACCTGCGGCGGGAGGTCTTCAACCGCGTCACCTCGCTGTCGCCGGCCTTCTTCGACGTCAACCAATCGGGCGAGATCGTCTCGCGGCTGACGGCCGACACGACGCAGATCAAGTCGGCCTTCGGCTCGGCCGCCTCGCAGGCGCTGCGCAACGTCATCCTCTGTTTCGGCGCCATGGGCATGATGATCCTCACGAGCCCGAAACTGTCGGCACTGGTGCTGGCAGCAATCCCGCTCATCGTCTTCCCGCTCGTCGGCTTCGGCCGCTCGGTGCGCCGCCGCGCCCGGGCAGCACAGGATACGCTTGCCGCAACCTCAGCCTTCGCCTCCGAGACGATCGCCGCCACCCGCACCGTGCAGGCCTTCGGGGCCGAGACGGCCGCCGGCAACCGCTATGGCGCAACGGTCGAAGCAACCTATGGCGCAGCCCGCTCCGCTATCCGTTCGCGCGCACTGCTGACCGGCTTTGCCATCCTGATGGTGTTCGGCAGCATCGTCTGCGTGCTGTGGTACGGCGCCCAGAGCGTGCTGAACGGCACGATCAGCGCCGGGACGCTCAGCCAGTTCGTCCTCTATTCGGTAATTGCCGCGAGCTCGCTCGGCCAGCTTTCGGAGGTCTGGGGTGAACTTTCGCAGGCCGGCGGCGCCGCCGAACGACTGACGGAACTGCTGCGCGAGGTCCCGGCCATCCGCGATCCGGAACATCCGGTCGCCCTCCCCTCGCCGGCCCGCGGCGAAGTGGAGTTCGATCAGGTCTCCTTCGCCTATCCAAGCCGCGTCAGCACCGTCACGGTCGACAACCTGTCGTTCCGTGTCAGCCCCGGCGAGATGGTGGCCGTCGTCGGCCCGTCCGGGGCCGGCAAGAGCACACTGCTGTCGCTCTTGATGCGCTTCTATGATCCCTCGAGCGGAGCGGTCCGTCTCGACGGCGTTGACCTGCGCCAGGCAAGGCTTGCGGAACTGCGCTCGCGCCTGGCGATCGTGCCCCAGGACGTGACGATTTTTGCCGCCTCGATCCACGACAACATCGCCTTCGGCCGGCCGGATGCCAGCCGCGAAGCTGTGCACCAGGCGGCGATTGCAGCCCAGGCGGACGAGTTCATCACCCGCCTCGAGAATGGGTACGAGACGATGGCCGGCGAGCGCGGCATCACGCTCTCGGGCGGCCAGCGGCAGCGAATCGCGATTGCCCGGGCGATCCTCAAGAACGCCCCGGTCCTGCTGCTCGACGAAGCGACGTCGGCGCTGGATGCGGAAAGCGAGACGCTGGTGCAGACGGCGCTGGACGGGCTGATGAAGGACCGCACGACGATCGTCATCGCCCACCGGCTGGCGACCGTGCTGAAGGCCGACCGCATCCTGGTGATGCAGGATGGCCGCATTGTCGAGGAAGGCACGCACCAGCAGCTGGTGGCCAAGGGCGGCCTCTATGCCGGCCTGGCACGGCTGCAGTTCGAGGTCGGCGCGCAGGGCTTTCTCGCAGCCCAGTAGGAGGCCAGCGCGCGGCTGGATGCCTGCCTGACGGAAGGTCCGATCTCGTGATAAGGCGCCCGGACCAATTTTGCCGGGCGCGAAAAGATTGCAAGACTGTTGGCTCGCCTCAGGGCACAGGCGGTAGCGCCTACCGCTCCGTCAGCTTCAGCTCGATGCGGCGGTTCTGCGAACGGACCGCCGGCGTGTCACCGGCCGTCAATGGCTGGAATTCGCCGAAGCCCGCAGCGACGAGACGGTTCGCCTGCACGCCCTTGGAGATCAGGTATTTGACCACCGAGGTCGCACGTGCCGAGGACAGCTCCCAGTTGTCGCGGTAGCGTCCGGTACCGGCCAGCGGCGCATTGTCTGTGTGCCCGTCGACGCGCAGTACCCAGTTGATCTCCGGCGGGATCTCCTGCGCCAGCTCGATGATCGCCGCCGCCAGCTTGTCCATCTCGGCGTAGCCGGCCTGGTCAAGATCGGCGCCGCCGACCGGAAACAGCACTTCCGACTGGAAGACGAATCGGTCGCCGACAATGCGGATGTTTTCGCGGTCCGACAGAATTTCGCGCAGCCGCCCGAAGAAGTCCGAGCGGTAGCGGTTGAGCTCCTGCACGCGCTGCGCAAGCGCCACGTTCAGCCGCCGTCCGAGGTCGGAAATCTTCGCCTGTGACGACTGGTCCTTGGCCTCTGAAGCCTGGAGCGCCGCCTCGACGGCCGCGATCTGGGCGCGCAGAGCGGCGATCTGCTGGTTGAGCAGTTCGACCTGGCTCATCGCCCTGGCGCTTGCCTGCTGTTCCTGGCTCAACTGCTCGGTGAGGTTGCCGATACGGCTGGTGGCCGCATCATTCGAGCCGGCACCACGGTCGAGCAGCGACTGCAGCCGCGACCGCTCGCTCTCCGACTGCGACAGCGATGCCTGGAGGTTGGCCAGCGTATCCTCGACGTCCTGCCGGCCGCCCTTCTCCAGCGCCAGCAGTTCGGTCAGTTCGGCGATCTGGCTGTTCAGCCGGTTCAACACCTCGTCCCGACCGGTGATCTCGCGGCCGAGGATGAACTGCGCCAGCACGAACACGGTCAAAAGGAACATGATGGCGAGAAGCAGCGTCGACAGCGCGTCGACGAAGCCTGGCCAGTAGTCGATGCTGCGCTCCCGGCGGCGATTGCGGCTGAGCGCCATGGTCTACTTGCCCCCGATCTTGTCGGAAAGCCGGTCGAGCGTCCGGCGCATGGCCTTTGACTCTTCCTGCTGCGCCTCGATCCAGTCCCGCAGCATCTGCTGCTCGTTGCGCATGTTCTTGACGAGGCCCTGGATGCCTTCCGCAAGATTGCTCATGGCTGCAAGAGAACGTTCGGTCTGGCCGGCATCCGCCTTGCCCTGCAGAGCAACCAGCTTGCGCAGCTGTTCCGTCACCCGCCGCAGCTCGTCGCTCGAACCTCCACCTTCGACGACCGATTCAGCCCGCTGCTCATCGACTTCGGTGACCGAAGACAGCCAGTTTTCGAGTTCGGTATAGAACCGATTCTGGGCGCGGCCCGCCTGCAGATCGAGAAAGCCGAGGATCAAAGATCCGGAGAGACCGAGAAGCGACGAGGAGAATGCCGTGCCCATGCCGGCGAGCGGCGCAGTCAGGCCGCTTTTCAGCGTGTTCAGCACGTCACTGCCATTGCCGGAATTGGGATCAAGACCCTGGATCACCTCGCTGATGGAGCCGATGGTGCCGATGAGGCCCCAGAAGGTGCCGAGCAGGCCGAGGAACACCAGGAGGCCGATCAGGTAACGGGAGATGTCGCGCGATTCGTCGAGCCGCGTGCCGATCGAATCAAGGATTGACCGCAGGACGGAGGCCGACAGCGCCACCTTCTGGCGACGTCCCAGCAGCGCGCGCATCGGCGCAAGAAGCTTCGGTTCGCGCCCGACCCGGTCGGCGCTGCCAGCTGCCCGGAAGGAATTGAACCAGCGAACTTCCGGAATGAGGCTGATGACCTGGGTGAAGATCAGCATGATACCGATCGCCAGAACCCCGAGGATCAGGCCGTTAAGGCCCGGATTGGTCATGAAGGCGGTATGCGCCTGCCGGTAGAGGATTGCGGCGATGAAGGCGATGATGATCAGGAAGATCACCATCGTCCACAAGAAGGGCACGGGGTTCGAAAGCTTGTACCCAAGACTGCGGGGAGCATATTCCGAACCGTTCACGTCCCCGAGGGTATCATTCGCCATGTTGCACGCAACCTCCGTACCATAAGTGGCCGGAGGCTAGTTCAAAAATGAGACGAATTGAAGTGACGGCGGCCCGGAAAACAAAGAGTTTTCAGCGGGCGCGCGAAATGCCGCGACCAGACCCGCTCAACGCGAAGGCACGGGACGGTTGGCGACCTCGAGCAGCTGCTTGTGAATGAGTTCGTTGCCGGCGACGACGCTTCCCTGCTCGAAGATGTCGGTGCCGCCCTTCATGTCGCTGGCGAAACCACCGGCTTCACGGATGAGGATGAGGCCTGCCGCCATGTCCCAGGGCGACAGTTCCACTTCCCAGAAGCCGTCGATGCGACCGGCGGCGACATAGGCGAGATCGAGCGCTGCCGCGCCGAAGCGACGGATGCCAGCGACTTCGCCCATCACATGCCGCAGCTCCACCAGGAACTTGCCGTGATTGCCGCGGCCGAGATGCGGCGCGCCGCAGCCGATGACGCAATCGGACAGCACGCGACGGGCAGCAACGCGGATGCGGCGATCGTTCATGAATGCCCCGCCGCCCTTTTCCGCGGTGAACAGCTCGTCGGTCGCCGGGTTGAAGATCACCCCTGCAACCACTTCGCCGTTGCGCTCCAGCGCGATCGACACGGCAAATTGCGGAATGCCGTGCAGGAAGTTGGTGGTGCCGTCGAGCGGATCGACGATCCAGCGGTGCGCGCCGTCGGTCCCCTTCTCCTCGCCGCCCTCCTCGCCGATGAAGCCGTAGGTCGGCCGCGCCTTCAGCAGCTCGTCACGGACGATCTTTTCCGCCTTGAGATCGGCCTGCGAGACGAAGTCGCTCGGGCCCTTGACCGAAACCTGTAGGTTCTGCACTTCGCCGAAATCGCGCGACAGCGACTTGCCGGCCTTGAGCGCAGCCTGAACCATGACGTTGAGAAGAGCGGAGCGAGCCATCGAAGGATCCTTGGGGGTATAGGGCGGGTGTCCCCGATCAGCAGGGACGCGGTACTTCCGGTTTTTCGTGATTAGCGGCGTTCACAACCACAAAACCGCTGATAATTCAAGTCTGGCGGCATTCGGCACCGTCAGAACGCTCGGGTTGCCGGACGATCAGCCGCGTCGAAACTTGTTGGCGAGATCGATGGCCTGCTTCTGCTGCTCTTCCTCGATGCCGAGGTAGAAGTCCTCGAGCGCCGGATCCGCCAGCCCGGCGCGGCGTGACAGCACGTACCACTTGGCGGCCTCGACCGGGTTCGGTCGCGTCCCGAGCGCGTTGATATAGAGATGCGCGAGCTTGTTCTGCGCCACAACATTGCCACGCAGGGCGGCGATCCGCAGCCATTCAAAGCCCTTTTCGTAGTCGCGTTCGCCGCCGACGCCGTTGACGTACCAGATGCCCATGTCGAGCTGGGCGGTATCGAAGCCCGCCTTGGCCGCCCGCAACAGCCACTCGCGCGCCTTCGCCTTCTTCTCCGCCGGCAGGTCGCCGATCGAGACGTAAAGCTGGGCAACCGCATACTGGGCGTCGGAAATGCCCTGCTCGGCGGATTTTTCGTAGAAGGGGAGAGACAGCCTCAGGCCCTTCTCGCCGGGATTGTCCGCAATCAGGATCTGCGCCAGGTTGAATTGCGCCGACGCGTTGCCGGCTTCCGCCGCGCGCCGCATGTAATCGTCGGCCTTGCTCTTGTCGCGCGTAACGTCGCGCCCCTGCATCAGCAGCAGGGCATACTGGAACATCGCCGCCGGATCACCGCGTTCAGCCGCCTGGCCGTACCAGAAGGCGGCATCCTTGGAACTGTGCGCGATACCGAGGCCGCGCGACATCATTTCCGCGACAAGCGTCTGGGCCGCCGCGTCACCCGCCTGCGCCCGCGGCAAGGCCTTTTCCAGCGCCGTGACGTAGAGACCGCGCTGGTAGGCGCCGTAGGCGTCGTCGATCGGCCCGCTATACGGCTTTTCGGGTGGCAGCGGCGGCAGCGTCGAGCCCATGCGCTGGTAAAGCGTCACTCCGCTCGAAGGGTAAGGATCGTCCTCGCCGGGCCGGCTGCCCTTCCCGTCTGCGGTCCCCGGCGACGGCTTGTTGTCCTTACGGATGGTCCCGGCATTCGGATCGACAGGTCGCGTTAGCGCCCGCTGCGAGCCTTGCGCCGATGCTGGCTTCACACCGGAAAACGGCAGGGCCAGCGCCGCAAGAGCGAGCGAGGAAGCAAGGACAAGGTTTGACGAGCGACGCATAGCGACCTTCAAGCGTCAAACCGTGGCGCTTTTTCGTCCAAGATGGCGTTGACCTCTGCGACGGCTGCGGCACAGCCTGCGGGGCTATCGAAGACGGCCAGCCGAAGCGCGACGAATTCGGCGCCGGTCTCGGCGACGGTGAGCACCGAAGCAATGTCGGTGCCGCCCATCACGATGCACGGGATCTCGACCATCGATGCCCACCATTCGCCAAGTGCGACATTCTTGGGATGCGCCTCAGGCTTGATGTCACCGTCGAGCTTGCCGAAGAACACGTAGTCCGGCCGCAGCTCGCCGATTTCCAGCGCCGTGTGCCGCTCGGCCACCGCGCCGACACCGACAATCAGCTTCGGCGAGAACTTGCCGATTGCCTCGCCGAGCTCCTCGGCCGTTCCGACGATGTGTAGCCCGTCGGCCTTCGCTCGCCCGGCGACGCGGGTATCGCCGGCAACCACCGCTGCAGCTTCGGCGGCCTGGATCAGCGGCACCAGGCGTTCGGCGCGCGTCTGGAACGCCGAATCGTTCATGCCGTATTGCGGCAGGATCACCGAGGCGACATCGCCGCCGCGCAGCGCATGTTCCACGGCTTCGGCAGCCTTGTCGTCGTCCTCGATATCGGGAACGATCAGCACCAGTCGGCAGCGGTTGTCGGCATAAGTCATTCTCAATCCCATCTGGCAGTCGTGCCCCGCGGGGCCGTAGTCGGGTCGCCCGGTTCTCCCCGGATCGACGATATAGCAGAGGCTTCTCCGCAGATCAGATCCTCGCCGCATGTGAAATGCAAGTTGATCCGCATCCGGGCTCGTCATCGCCTCGGAAGTTCGATAGACCCATGAAGCATTTTGATCAACATTTGCTGTTTCATGCTTGGCTTTGCCCTCCCCGATCCGATCTTCTTTGCCGCCGCCATCCCCGCAGTCGCACTTGTCGGCTTGTCGAAGGGCGGACTGGGTGGCGCATTTGCACTGATCGGCGTGCCGCTTCTGGCGCTCGTCGTCAGCCCGATCGATGCCGCGGCGATCTTCCTGCCGATCCTCATCGTCATGGACGTTGTCGCTTTATATGCCTGGCGCAAGTTCAACGACCGCAAGCTGCTGCTGATGTTCCTGCCCGGCGGCATGATCGGCGTGGCGCTCGGCTGGGCGACCTCCGCGCTCGTTCCGCCGGATGCGCTGCGCTTCGTCATCGCCCTGTCGATGATCATTTTCGCCGGCCGCTACTTCTACCAGACCTATGGCCCGCGCGCCCGGGAACCGATTGTTCCAGCGGGCCACCGCTGGGGGCCGGCGATGTTCTGGGGAACGCTGTGCGGCTACGGCAGTTTCGTCGCCCATGCCGGCGGGCCGCCGTTCCAGATCTACGCTCTGCCCATGAAGCTCGATCCGAAGAACTATACGGGCGCCAGCGTCCGCTTCTTCGCACTGGTCAACGCCATCAAGATCATCCCCTACGTGGCGCTCGGGGCTCTCGATACCCGCAATCTCGCGACCTCCATCACGCTTCTTCCGGTCGCCCTCGTCACCACCATGGCCGGCGCCTTCATCGTCAAGCGCATGAAGCCTGACGCCTTCTATCCGCTTGCCTATGGGCTGGGCTTGCTGGCATCGATCAAGCTTCTGTGGGACGCGCTGCCGTTCTAAACAGTATTCCTGACGAAGCCGAAGCATAAGCCAACAATTCAACTTGCCGGAATTCTGACGTTCGCGTAGGTTAACCCTCATGTCGACGCCTGATCCATTTGCCGCCATCTCCGATCCCAACCGGCGTCATCTGCTGGAAGAACTGAGGCGTTCGCCGCGGACCGTCAATCAGTTGGCGGAAGGACTGCCGATCAGCCGACCGGCGGTCTCGCAGCATCTCAAGGCGCTGCTGGACAGTAATCTCGTGACCGTTACCTCCGAAGGCACCCGGCGCATCTATGCGATCAACGCCAAAGGCTTCCGGAAGCTTAACCTGTGGATCGACCAGTTCTGGCAGTGATGTGCTTTGCACCACGTTAGCGACAGTGAGCGAGAATGCAGCGTGCAAGACGCGCGGAACCGGGATCGAACGCCGGCCCGCATCGAACGCTCGATTGTCCTCGTGATGTCCACGGTTCGCGATGGATGACCGTGGTCTTGCCTGGGAAGCTTGAGCTCCGCTGGGACACACGGCGGCGATCCGGGACGCCGGTCATCCACCGCGCCGGAGCGACCGACCGCTGTAAAACCGTCAGAAAATCTGCTGGGAAACAGAAGGTTTTGCCTCATCGGCTGACCGCGCAACATCGGATGCACTGCCAGTCGTGGGACCCGATGCACGGCTGCGACGTGGTCGGCCGGCACAACCGGGCCTGTCTTGAACAACAGGCCCATCAGAGATTTGCGGAAATCGATTATGCAGCAGTCGGCTGAACGCCAGGATCTGCTGGTGTGGCCGCCGCCGGGCGCGGTACGCTTGCCCAGGGGCGACGGCCAGGTGCTATGACAAACTCATAGCGCTCGTGAAAGAAATCAGTGGCTGGTCGTGTTGCGAAGACGCGTCAACTCATCCTTGAGGCGGAGCTTGCGGCGTTTCACCTCGGCAATCTGGTGGTCGTCGGAAGAGGGAGAGGCAATGATGTCTTGAAGCTCCTCGTCGAGAGCGCCATGCTTCTTTTCAAGCGATGCGATATGAGCCTGGATGGTCATGTGGCACGTCCTTCCTTGTTCTCCTGCCACCAGCTCGCCGTGAGCCGATGGCATCAGGTTTGCGAAGGAAGTGTGACACGGCCTCGCATCGTTGTCGAAGGCGAAATCGTGTTTTCTCGGGGGCAAATTCATGATTGTGCTAATATAGGGGCAGCGCCGCCTGCTGCCCGTCTCCGCCCCGCACCCTCCCCGAACGACTGAAGCCGGCTTGACGGCATTGGTGACTTGCGCCGCCGGCATCAATCCGGTGGTGATCGGGCGCGCCGGATATTTGCCGATCGGCGGTCTAGTCGTTTTGAAGCTTTGATGCTAGGAGCTTGACCGGCATTCCCCGGCGCGACAAGACCGGAACGAAGAGTGGGGACAGAATACATGGCCGATCAGGAACAGGCGGATGTCAGGCTGGCGCTGGCGCGGTTGCGTCAGGAGCACGAGGATTATGACGCCGCCATCAATGCCATGATCGCCACCGGCTGCGAGGTACTGCGCATTCAGCGCATGAAGAAGAAGAAGCTCGCCATCAAGGACCGGATGAGCCAGATCGAAGACCAGATTATTCCCGACATCATCGCGTGACGACGGAGGACGCAAGCGTGCCGCAGGAGAGACCGCCGGTAGCCATCATCATGGGAAGCCAGTCCGACTGGGAGACCATGAAGAACGCCGCCGACACGCTGGACGCCCTGGATGTCGGCTATGAGGCGCGGATCGTTTCCGCCCATCGCACGCCCGAGCGGATGTTCGCCTTTGCCAAAGGCGCCCGCGACGAAGGCTTCCAGATCATCATCGCCGGGGCCGGCGGCGCCGCCCATCTGCCTGGCATGGTGGCAGCTCTGACCCCGCTTCCAGTATTCGGCGTGCCAGTCCAGTCGAAGACCATGTCGGGCACCGACAGTCTCTATTCAATCGTCCAGATGCCGGCCGGCATTCCCGTCGGAACGCTGGCGATTGGCCGTGCAGGCGCCGTCAACGCCGCCCTGCTCGCGGCCGCCGTGCTGGCGCTGTCGGACGACGACCTCGCCGACCGGCTCGACGAGTACCGCACCCGCCAGACCGCATCCGTTGCAGATTATCCCATCGACGAGGCGCCATGACGCTCCCCACAATCGGCATCATCGGCGGAGGCCAGCTCGGCCGCATGCTGGCGATGGCAGCCGCCCGCCTCAATTTCCGGACCATCATCCTTGAGCCGCAGGCGGATTGTCCCGCAGCCCAGGTGGCCAACCGGCAGATCGTCGCCGCCTATGACGATCCCGCCGCACTCGACGAACTGGCTGCCGCCTGCGACGTCGTGACCTATGAATTCGAGAACGTGCCGGTGAGCGCCGCCGAGCGGCTGGCGGCCTCTCGCCCCGTCTATCCGCCACCGAAGGCGCTCGACGTGGCGCAGGACCGGTTGACCGAAAAGCGCTTCCTCAACGGCTGCGGCATCGAGACCGCCGGTTTCCGGGCCGTCGACAGTCAGGCCGATCTTGCGGCAGCACTCGCCGACTTCGGCGGCAAGGGCGTCCTGAAGACCCGCCGCATGGGCTACGACGGCAAGGGCCAGCGGGTCTTCCGCTCGGCCGACGAGGATGCGAGCGGCGCCTTCGACGCGATGGGCGGCGTGCCGCTGATTCTCGAAAGCTTCGTCGCCTTCGAGCGCGAAGTCTCGGTGATCGCGGCGCGCGCCATTGATGGAACGGTCGTCTGTTTCGACGTCGCCGAAAACGTCCACCGCAACGGCATCCTGCACACCTCCACCCTGCCGGCCCGGATTTCCGACGAAACTGCCCGGACGGCACGCGAGGCGGCATCGAAACTGCTTGCTGCACTCGACTATGTCGGCGTCATCGGCATGGAGTTCTTCGTCATGGCCGACGGCGGGCTGATTGCCAACGAGATCGCTCCGCGTGTCCACAATTCCGGCCACTGGACGGAGGCCGCATGCGTCATCTCGCAGTTCGAGCAGCACATCCGCGCCGTCGCCGGACTGCCGCTCGGCGACCCTGCCAGGTACTCCGATTGCGTGATGACCAACCTCATCGGCGACGATATCGACAGCCTGCCGCACTGGCTGGCGCGACCGCGGACGCTTGTCCATCTCTACGGCAAGCGCGACGCGCGCCCCGGCCGCAAGATGGGCCACGTGACGCAGCTTTTGCGGTGAAATGCCTGCGTAGCCGGGCCTCCCGCGGTTGACAGGCATAGGGTGAACCTGTATCAGCCTCCCATCCTTAAGAGCGCGCCCCTTGGCGTGCTTTTGATTGTCAGAGACACGACGGCCGCAAACGGCCTGAAATACGCGGACCAGTACAATGAAGATCAAGAACTCGCTCAAAGCGCTCAAGGCCCGTCACCGCGATAACCGTCTGGTTCGCCGCAAGGGCCGCGTCTACATCATCAACAAGGCCAACCCGCGCTTCAAGGCTCGTCAGGGCTGATTGCGGTCGCCGGTCTTCCGGCACCGGATCACGTTTTCGAAACGTGTGATTTTCGGATTGATCTTCGGCGCAGGCGGATTACCTATTCCGCATGCGCCTTTTTCGTTTCGCCGGTCTGATTCTTACATCTCTGCTCGCCCTGCCCGCCCTGGCGCAGGAGCAAGATCTGACGACCGGGCCAAGCGCTCCGCCCTCGGAGGCCATGGCGCCAGGGTCGACGTCGCCGCAGGCCACCACCGCAAAGCTGCTCGATTCGCTGAAACGCGAGCGTGATGCGGACAAGGCG
This sequence comes from Rhizobium sp. SAFR-030, assembly GCF_059415005.1. NCBI lineage: Bacteria > Pseudomonadati > Pseudomonadota > Alphaproteobacteria > Hyphomicrobiales > Rhizobiaceae > Rhizobium > Rhizobium sp. SAFR-030. Next base: position 196,070 of record NZ_JBPFDO010000004.1, read on the forward strand.
CGCTCCATTGCCAGCCAGCTGCTGTCCGGCTGGAACGACTCAGGCAGCGCGACGGTCAACCTCCTGATGCAGTGGGCCGCCAAATCGGTGGCCGAAAAGAAGAACGCCGCGGCGCTCGATTTCCTCGACCGCGTCACCCTGCTCGATCCCGATTATGTCGAGGGCTGGAACAAGCGGGCGACCCTCCACTATGCGATGGGCGATCCGCGCAAGTCGATGTCCGACATCCAGCAGGTTCTGCAGCGCGAGCCCAACCATTTCGCCGCCATCGCCGGCATGGCCACCATCCTTACTGAAAGCGGCGAGGACGAACTGGCACTGAAAGCCTGGGAGCGATTCCTGGCGATCTATCCGGCGGAGCGCGACGCCCAGGAAAACATGACCAAGCTTTCCGAGAAACTGGCCGGCAACCGCACCTGAGGCATTCTTCCTGTCATACGTTCTCGTCATCCTCATCCTTCTCGCAAGCCTCCTCGCCGGCGCCTTCGGCTTCACCGCCTGGCAGGCGCATGTGATCGAGGAACGCTTCCCCAATATCGGCACGCAGATCGATATCGGGGGCTACCGGCTGAACGCGCTGCACGTGCCCGCCGGCCCGGACGCCGACCTGCCGCCGATCGTCTTCATTCATGGCGCCAGCGGCAACCTGCGGGACCAGCAGGCAGCCTTCCTGGACCCGCTGAAGGGTCGCGCCGAAATGCTGTTCGTCGATCGCCCGGGGCACGGCTATTCGGAGCGCGGCGGGCCTGAGAACGGCTACCCGGACGGACAGGCGGCTGCGATCGCGGCGCTGATGGGCAAGCTCGGCATGTCGAAGGCGATCATCGTCGCCCACTCGTTCGGCGGCGCAGTCGCCGCGAGCTTTGCCCTTCTCCACCCGGACAGGACGATCGGCACGCTCTTCCTGTCGCCCGCCACGCATCCGTGGCCGGGCGGCATCGCCTGGCATTACAGCGTGACGGCAGCCCCGGTGATCGGATGGCTGTTCAGCCACACGCTGGTGATGCCGGCCGGCCTGACGCTGATCGACACGGCGACGAAGGCCGTCTTCGCGCCCAACCTGCCCCGCAAGACCTATCTGGAAGACGGCGCCCCTGCCCTGGTGCTGCGACCGGACGAGTTTCGTAACAACGCCATCGACGTGAACAATCTGCTCGCCTACGTGACGCGCATCTCGCCCCGCTACACGGAGATCGAGACGCCCGCCGTGATCATCACCGGCGACCGCGACACGATCGTGCTCCCGCAGATCCATTCCGTCGGCCTGAAGCGCGATATCGCAAATTCGGAATTGGTCTGGCTGAAAGGCGTCGGTCACAAGACCGACTACGTGGCGACCGATCTTGCGATCGCAGCCATCGAGAAGCTGTCCGGCAAGGAGCGCGACCTGCAGGCGATGGCGCTCAAGGTCGACGAACGCGTGGCCGCGGAGAACGCATCGGCGGCCGGGCCGGACAGCGTCCAGCCATAGCAACCACATCAGCTCGAATGGAAAAGCCGCACCGTGTGTCCACGGCGCGGCTGAATATCTCGCAGAAAATTGCGCGCCGGCTCAGACGCCCGATTGGCCGTCCGGGCCGATATAGGCGATGCGCAGCATGTTGGTGGCGCCCGGCGTGCCGAGCGGAACACCGGCAGAGATGATGATCCGGTCGCCGGGCTTTCCGAAACCTTCAGAGGCGACGATGCGGCAGGCCTTGTTGACCATGTCGTCCATATCCGTCGGCTCCTGCGCCACGACGCAGTGCATGCCCCAACAGACCGACAGACGGCGGGCCGTCTGGACGATGGGCGACAGCGCGATGATCGGCACCTGCGGACGCTCGCGGGCGGCGCGCAGGCCGGTCGTGCCCGACGAGGTGTAGGTGACGATGGCTGACAGCTTCAGCGTTTCGGCGATCTGGCGCGCGGCAAGCGAGATGGCATCGGCGCCTGTGGCTTCCGGCTGCGGACGCTGTGCGTAGATGATGTTGGAGTAGTAGGGATCCTTCTCGACCGTGCTGGCGATCGACGCCATGGTCGATACCGCTTCCACGGGATACTGACCTGACGCAGATTCGGCCGAGAGCATGATCGCGTCAGCACCTTCGAAGACGGCCGTGGCGACGTCGGACACTTCGGCGCGTGTCGGAACGGCGGCGGTGATCATCGATTCCAGCATCTGGGTGGCAACGACGACCGGCTTGCCGGCGCGGCGGCAGGCGCGCGTCAGCTGCTTCTGCAGGCCGGGAACCGCTTCGAGCGGCATCTCGACGCCCAGATCGCCGCGCGCTACCATCAGCGCGTCGGAAAGCTCGATGATTTCCTCGATGCGCTCGATCGCCTGGGGCTTCTCGATCTTCGACATCAGGCCGACCCGGCCCTTGGAGATCTTGCGCACCTCGGCCAGATCCTCCGGCCGCTGGACGAACGACAGCGCCACCCAATCGACTTCCTCGGTCGCCAGGACGGCGTCGAGATCAAGCCGATCCTTGTCGGTCAGCACGCCGACGGCGAGCAGTGTGTCGGGCAGGCTGACGCCCTTGCGATCGGAGATCGAGGTACCGGAAACGACGGTGCAGACGATGCTCGTGCCGTCGCACTGCACGGCGCGCAGCGCCAGCTTGCCGTCGTCGATGAGCAGCCGGTCGCCCGGCTTTACCGCTTCGAGAATTTCCGGATGCGGCAGGTAGACGCGGTTTGCGTCACCCGGCTCCTGGTTGTTGTCGAGTGTGAAGGTCTGGCCGGGCTGCAGCGTCACCTTGGTCTCGGCAAACTTGCCGACGCGCAGCTTCGGGCCCTGCAGGTCGGCGAGGATGCCGATTGGCCGACCGCAGCGGGCTTCGACCGCACGGATGCGCTGGATCAGCATGCGCATGACGTCATGGCTTGCATGGCTCATGTTGATGCGGAAGAGATCGGCGCCAGCCTGGTGCAGCTTCTCGATCATCGCCTCCTCGGACGAGGCGGGCCCGAGCGTTGCGAGGATCTTCACTTTGCGATTGCGCTTCATCAGTTCTGGCCTTCTTGCGTCCCGGGTGTGTCCGACAGCTGGACCATCCAGCTTCCCTGACGACCCGTGTCATATTCCTTGAAACCCATGCGCTGATGGCCGCGGGCAAAGCAGTCGTCGACGCCGGTGATCTTGAACTCGTTTTCGGCCACGCACATGTTGACGTCGCCGGTCCAGCGGCCGCCGCGCGCGGCGTCTTCCGCATAGAGATAGTAGTACCGCGACTGCAGCTCGCCCTCGATCAGGGTCGCGCAGCTGGATGCAGGCACCTGCCACCAGCCTTCCGACACCCAGCCTTCGCTGGCGCGATAGCCGATGGCCACGCCGACGAGGTTTTGCGTGCCGTTGCAGACACGAAAATCGGCATGCGCCACGGTGGCGAAGGAGAGGACGGGAAAGCTCACCATCGCAAACGCGATCGATGGCAGCACTCTCGGCGAGAGAAGGGACAATAGTCTTTTCGACACGGCTTCCGTTGGGACTCCATGAGAGATCATGAGCACTGTCTTGACCCCGCGCCATCCGAAAGTCAATGAAATCTAATCGATTATAATCGGTTGCTGACCGGTTGACTTCAGTTGAACCACGCTTGCGCCCCAGCCTTTCGGTATGCGAACACAGACGGCAAGCAGAGGGGTCCGACACGTGGATGGCATGCAGGTTTTCAGTTCACATGAGGTGATACCCGGTCTTTATGACAAAGGCATGGTCCTGCTGGCCGACCATGCGATGAACCGGCTGCCGCCGGGCTATGGATCCCTCGGGCTGGACGACAGCGCCTTCCGTCGCCACATCGCCTACGACATCGGCGTCGAAGCTCTGACCCGGCAGCTCGCTGCGCGTCTCGAGGTTCCGGCCGTCCTGTCCTGCTTCTCGCGGCTGCTGATCGACCCCAATCGCGGCGAAGACGATCCGACGCTGATCATGAGGATATCCGACGGCGCCATCATTCCCGGTAATCATCCGATCACCCCGGAGGAGTGGCAGCACCGGCTGGACACCTACCACCGCCCCTATCATCACGCGGTGGCCGACCAGATCGCCGACGTCAGCGAGGCATCCGGCAAGGCGCCGCTGGTCCTGTCGCTGCATTCCTATACGCCTGCCTGGAAGGGCGTGGCCCGGCCCTGGCATGCAGCGGTGCTGTGGGATGCCGATGCCCGCGCCGTGGAGCCACTTCTCGACCTGCTACGGCAACCGGGGGATCTGCTGATCGGCGACAACGAACCCTATGACGGGGCACTGAAGAACGATACCATGTACCGTCATTGCATGATGACCGGCCTTCCGCACGCTCTTCTGGAGGTGCGGCAGGACCTGATCGGCGATGCCGACGGTGTGGCGGCCTGGGTCGACCGGCTGGCGCACATCTTCGAGCAGTTGAATGCCGATCCGGCGCTGCACGAGGTTCGCCGCTTTCCCTCGCGGACCGGCGCCTACCCGTCTCCCGCAGACTGACACAAGGAGAAGACCATGAGCGAACTGACCGAGCAGCAGCGCCAGGCGTTCGAAGCGGCCGCCTTCCGCCGTCTCGTCGAGCATCTGCAGGCGCGCACCGACGTTCAGAACATCGACCTGATGAACCTTGCCGGATTTTGCCGCAACTGCCTGTCCAACTGGTATCGCGAGGCGGCAGAGCAATCCGGCGTCCCGCTGAGCAAGGACGCGTCCCGCGAAATCGTCTACGGCATGCCCTACGAGGAGTGGAAGACCCATCACCAGCCGGACGCAAACGACTTTCAAAAAGCCGCATTCGCCGACAACAACCCGCACAAATGAGGCCTCGCTTTCGCGAAACGCCTTGACCTCGCCGACGCTTCACGGCAGGTGACACCACCACTGAATTTGCCCAAAGAGACAGGAGCCCCCGATGTCTGATGCTCATGGCGTCGCCCGCGACCAACTCCGCGCTTTTGTCGAGCGCATCGAACGACTGGAAGAAGAAAAGAAGACCATCGCCGACGACATCAAGGACGTCTACGGCGAAGCCAAATCGATGGGCTTCGACACCAAGATCCTCAAGAAGGTCATCGCCCTGCGCAAGAAGGACGAGCAGGAGCGGATGGAAGAGGACCTGATCCTCGACACCTATCTGCAGGCGCTCGGCATGATTGCCGCACCGGCCGACGAAGCGGCCTGATCAACCAGACCGACAAAGACGACACTGAAGAAACCCGCCGGATCGCTCCGGCGGGTTTCTTATGTCTTCATGTCCATGGTCCGGGTAGCGGATGCCTCAGGGCTTGACCTGATTGGCGCCGCTGAAGCGGTTCGGATCGATTGCCACGGCCGCCGAGACCGGCTTGAACCCGCCGCCATAGCCAGTCGTCACTTCACTGTTGAAGGCGCGCGCAACCAGCCGCGGTGCCTTCATCGAGGCCGCGGTGTCGGTGCGGTTGGTCGCGACAGCCCACTGGCTGAGCACGTCGCCGGTCAGGACCTTGGTATCCGGGTTGGCCGGGCGTCCGCCGAGCTTGGAGACCGCGCCACCCTTCACCACCTTCGTCGGCTGGCTGGCAGGCGCGGTGCGCTTGGGCATGTCGAACCCGTCGTTGAAGACGCGTGCATTGTTGTCGCCGGTTGCCGGCGATGCCAGTGCCACCTGCTGAGGCCGGGCGATAGGCGTCGCCGCATAGGCGGTCGCCGTCTGCGGCTCGGCGCTGCGCGCCAGCTCGGCAATCAGTTCGGGCGTCAGATCCTGCTGGGCAGTGACGGGAGCCGGAGTTGCAGTGGCAACTGCCACATGCGGCGCGACCGCGGGTCTTTCAGCAAACGGTGCCGCGGCGGCAACCTGGACCGGTGCCGCGAGCGCCGCCTGCGGACGCTGTGCCGGAACCGGAACGCTGGCGAGAAGCACTTCTCCAGTGGTCTCGGTACCCAGTGACGCGATCATCGCCGAGGATGGCTCCGCATCGCCCTTCAGCCCGCGTGGACCAAGCAGCGTCGGCACCGGAATTTTCATGCTCGCCAGGTCGACGAAGCTTTCGCCCTCGGGAACAGGCCGGGCAAGCGGCGTCACCGGTGTGGTCGGCATCACAGCCTGCATGGCTTCCTGGGCGGCATTGCGCTGCGGCGAATAGAGAGCGTTGGCGAGCCCGCCGGTTGCAGCGTCGTCGCGGAAGGCAGGTCGCGTCTGCGGAACCGGAGCAGCGATTTCAGGCGCGGCCGTCAGTTCGGCTCTGGGCGGCGTGGCGGCGGCCACCATGACCGGGGCTGCGGCCTCTTCCGAGTCTTCGGCGACAGGCGCGCGGGTAGCCGGGCGCTGCGGCACGTTGGACGGGGCGGCGATGGCATCGGCATCTTCGTCCTCATCGCCGTTGTTGCCGAACAGCATGGCAAACAGGTTGCTCGGCTTCTTCTGCGAGCTCGACGACGGAGCGCCTCCGGCCGTGCTGGCGATCTGGATCGAATCGGCGCCGACGCGGCGCTTGTAATCGGCAACAGCCTGTTCGTAGCCAGGCAGCGGCTTGCCATCGGCCGGCAGGTGCATGGTGTTGCCGTTCGGGAAGATCCGCACCAGTTCCTGGCGCGACATCCGCGGCCAGGCGCGGACGCTGCCGACATCGAGATGCACGAAGGGCGAGCCGGAGGTCGGATAGAAGCCGACGCCGCCGACCTGCAGCCGCATAGCGGTCTCGCGCAGCGTTGCAAGCTTCACGCCTGGGATGAAGAAGTCCATCGCCTTGCCGAGCATGTGCTGGGAATTCTTGGCGACACCCTTGGTGCGCGAACGAAGCGCGCCGTTGGTGGTCGGAGAACGATAGGCGGAGACGACGTGGATGTAATCGCTGGCGCCGACGCGCCGATAGACTTCCCAGACGAGGTCGAACAGCCGCGGATCCATCCGGGTCGGCTCGTTGCGACGCCAGTCGCGCAGGAAGCGGTTGATTTCCTGCAGACCCTTCTGGTCGTAGCGGCCGTTCCGCTTGAAGGTGATCTGGGCGCGCTCGCCAGTATGCACGAAATAGAGCTTGAGACTGCGCGTTTCGCCGGCAGCAGAAGCCGATCCGGCAGGAACGCCGATCATCGTCGCGCATAGCGCCAGGGAAACCAAAGCGGCCGTGGCGCGTTTCACGAGCGAGGCTATGAAGCGGCTCGCCGTGCGCCGTCCGTTGTCACCCGAAGGCGTTGAATCTGCATACTGATATAGCAAGACTTTCCCCGTCCGACAGGCAACATCCGGTGCTGCCTCACATGACCGTGAATTGCGGTGACACGATGGCAAATGTGCCACACATGCACAAGCACTTCTTTCATAGTCAACAAATGCCTACTGAAAGGTTGACGGAAAGTAACCTAGCATAGTCGCCGGGAATTGCACAGACAGACATGAGGTCAGGGGTTCGGAGGCGACGTCGGCTTCACGCCGCCTCTTTCAAAGGGTCGTCGGGGTCAATCCCGTAATCCTTGAGTTTGCGGTAGAGCGTCGAGCGGCCGATGCCGAGCTTGCGCGCCACCTGGCTCATCTGGCCGCGGTAGAATTTCAGTGCAAAGCGGATCAGTTCTTCCTCGACATCGGCAAGCTTGCGGACCTCGCCGGCATCATTGGTGCTGACGATGACGTTTTCCGGTCCATTGAACATCATCTGAGAGCGGGCTGATTCGGAACGTGCTGCGCGCAGCAGGTCCGACATTTCCCGTTGTTCCGCCTCGTCGTAAGACTGCGGTTCGGAAGCGGCGGGCACGGGCGCAGTCGCCAGCAGTTCGAGCGACTGGTAATCCGGAACCTGCGCAGCGATCTGCGGGAAATCCCGTTCCGTCAGTTCGGGACCTTCGGCAAGCACGACGGCGCGGAAGACCGCATTCTCCAACTGGCGGATATTGCCGGGCCAGTCGTAGGCGGTGAGCAGTGCCATGGCGCCTGCACCGACCTGCAGCGGACGCTCGAGCTTCTGCTCGGCGGAAAAGCGTTCCGTGAACACCCGTGCCAGATGCGGGATGTCTTCCTTGCGGCGACGCAGCGCCGGGATGGTGATGGGAAACACGTTGAGCCGATAATAGAGGTCTTCGCGGAACCGACCGGCGCGAACTTCCTCGATCAGATCCTTGTTGGTGGCCGAGATCAGCCGCACATCGACCTTCTGCACCTTGCCGGCGCCGACCGTCTCGATCTCGCCCTGCTGCACGGCACGGAGCAGCTTCACCTGGACGTCGAGCGGCAGATCGCCGATCTCGTCGAGGAACAGCGTGCCGCCGTCGGCCTCCATGAACTTGCCCGTATGGCGATCGGTGGCGCCGGTGAACGCGCCCTTCTCGTGGCCGAACAGGATGCTCTCGACCAGATTGGCCGGGATGGCGCCGCAGTTGACGGTGATGAACGGCTTGTTGGCACGGTCGCCGCCGGCCTGGACGGCACGCGCGACCATCTCCTTGCCGACGCCCGATTCGCCTTCGAGCACGACCGGAATGTTGGACTGTGCCGCGCGGTGCGCGAGATCGATGACGCGCAGCATGTCAGGGCTGGCCGAGACGATGTCGCCGAAGCTGACGCTGGCGCCTTTCGTCTTGCGCACCGAGCGTACCTTGTTCTCGCGGTTGTCGAGCTTCAGAGCATTGGCGATGGAGGCGGCAATACGCTCGGGCGACACGGGCTTGACGACGAAATCGAAGGCGCCGGCGCGCATTGCCTGAACGACCGTTTCGATGCCGCCCTGCCCGGTCTGCACGATGACCGGCGTATCGATGCCCAGTTCGGCTGCCGCCTGGAGGAAACCGAGGCCGTCGAGTTCCGGCATCATCAGGTCGAGCACGATTACGTTGAACTGCCGGCGGTTACGCTTGAGGAACTCGAGCGCGATGCGGCCGTTCTCGGCCACATGCGCAACATGGCCGTGACGTTCCACGGCATTCTTCAACAGGCGACGCTGGACGGGATCGTCATCGACAACAAGAATATGGGCCGTCATGTCTGCTCCGTACTTCAGTACCGTGTCCCACTGCGGGACCCATGGCACCGGTTGTCTCAGATGGGGTTAAACATCCCGTTCTGAGAAACGCTTGCATTTTAACCGTCAGCCGTGAAAACAACCTGTTCGCTTCGAATTGCGTCAACGACGACGACAGAACCTCGATGGGAGACCGATCTTGACAGCTTCAACCACCCTCCTCCACCATCGCCTCGATCGTCAGCGTCTACTGTCGGCCACCGATGCGGCAACCGCCCCCGACGCCGTGCTCGGCGATCTGCCGGTCTGGCGGCTCGAGGATCTCTACCCGTCGAAGGACAGCGACACGTTCCGCAGCGACCTGTCGAAAGCCTTCGACATGGCGAAAGCATTCGAGGCGCGCTGGAAGGGCAGGCTTGCCGAGGCGGCATCGAAGACCGGAGCCGAGGGTCTGGGCGCAGCGATCGCCGACTACGAGGCGATCGACGACCTCGTCGGCCGGATCGGCTCGTTCGCCGGACTCACCTATTTCTCCGACACGTCCAGTCCGGCAAACGGCAAGTTCTACGGCGACGTGCAATCGAAGCTGACCGATCTCTCGGCGCATCTGTTGTTCTTCGCGTTGGAACTCAACCGCATCGAGGATGACGTGATCGATGCCAGCCTCTCGGCCGATCCTCGCACCGCGCATTACGGGCCGTGGATCCTCGACCTGCGCAAGGACAAGCCGTATCAGCTGGACGACAGGCTGGAGCAGCTGTTCCTCGAAAAGTCGATGACCAGTGCTGCGGCTTTCAACCGGCTGTTCGACGAGACGATGGCCGAGCTGCGCTTTGAGGTGAACGGCGAAACGCTGCCGCTGGAGCGGACGCTGAGCCTGCTGCAGGAACCAGAGGAAGAGACGCGCCGGGTGGCGGCGCAGGCGCTCTCCAAGACGTTCGGCGAGAACCTCCGGGTGTTCACCCTGATCACCAACACGCTCGCCAAGGACAAGGAAATCGCCGATCGCTGGCGCGGGTTCGAGGACATCGCCGATTCACGCCATCTCGCCAACCGCGTCGAGCGGCAGGTGGTGGATGCGCTGGCGGCTGCCGTCAAGCAGGCCTATCCGCGGCTGTCGCACCGCTACTATGCGATGAAGGCAAAGTGGCTCGGAATGGAGCAGATGAATTTCTGGGACCGCAACGCGCCGCTGCCGGAGACGCCGAAGGCGCTGATCCCCTGGGACCAGGCAAGAGACACCGTGCTGTCCGCCTATGCAGGCTTCGCACCCGAGATGGCCGATATCGCCCGGCGCTTCTTCGACGAGCAGTGGATCGATGCGCCGGCGCGTCAGGGCAAGGCACCGGGTGCCTTCGCCCATCCGACGGTGCCTTCGGCGCACCCTTATGTGCTGGTGAACTATCTCGGCAAGCCGCGCGACGTGATGACGCTTGCCCACGAACTTGGCCATGGCGTGCACCAGGTGCTGGCCGGGGGTCAGGGGGCGCTGATGTGCCAGACGCCGCTGACGCTGGCGGAGACGGCCTCCGTGTTCGGCGAGATGCTGACCTTCCGGGCGCTGCTGGAAAAGACCACCGACCGGCGCGAGCGCAAGGCGATGCTCGCCCAGAAGGTCGAGGACATGATCAACACGGTGGTCCGCCAGATCGCCTTCTACGATTTCGAACGCAAGCTGCACACGGCCCGCAAGGACGGCGAACTGACATCGGAGCAGATCGGCGAGCTGTGGCTGTCGGTGCAGGACGAGAGCCTCGGGCCGTCGATCCGCATCTCCGAAGGCTACGAGAGCTGGTGGACATACATCCCCCACTTCATCCACTCGCCCTTCTATGTCTATGCCTATGCCTTTGGCGATTGCCTGGTGAACTCCCTCTATGCCGTCTACCAGAACGCCGACAGCGGCTTCCAGCAGAAGTATTTCGAGCTCCTGAAGGCCGGCGGCACCAAGCATCACTCGGAGCTTCTGAAGCCCTTCGGCCTCGATGCCACCGACCCGTCCTTCTGGGACAAGGGCCTGTCGATGATCGAAGGCCTGATCGACGAGCTGGAAGCACTCGACAAGGCTTGATCGCCGGTAGCGATGAGGCTTAAGGCACCGCGGCAGATCGCTTCTCCCCGTCGGCGGGGAGAAGCTGGCGGCAGCCGGACGAGGGGCAGCCGCAACCCGAGAACACCATGCAAGATCACCAGCCCTACGCGCTCTTTCGCGACGATCAAAGCGGCCGGAGCCTCGTCTTCGACAAACCGCGGGAAATTGTCCTTGCGCGGACGGCCGACGAGATTATGCCGGCCCTCGAACGGCTGGAGGCGGCGCGCCGTTCCGGCTGCTGGCTGGCCGGCTATCTGTCCTACGAGGCGGGCCATATCTACGAAGACAAGCTGCGGCACCTGATCGTCGACAACCGCGACACGCCGCTCGTCTGCATGGGGATCTTCGAGAGGCCGCCCGCCGAGGATCATCCCCTCGCCGCTCCGTCTCCAGCGGATGCCGCGCATCCGGCCCGTCTCACCGACGCCGCTCCGGCCTGGGACTTCGAGGCGTACCGGCAGCGGTTCGACCGGCTGCACGACCATCTGCGGCGCGGCGACTGCTACCAGGCGAACCTGACGATGCCGATCACCGCAAGCTGGTCGGGCGATCCTCAGGCACTGTTTCATTCCCTGGTCGCCCGCCAGCCGGTCCGCTACGGCGCGCTGGTCGATCTCGGCGGCCCAGTCATCCTGTCGCGGTCGCCCGAGCTGTTCTTCGCGGTCGATGGCGACGGCTTCATCGAGACCCATCCGATGAAAGGGACGGCAGCCCGCGGCAGTGACCCGGACGAGGACGCCGGGATCATCGCGTCTATGCTGACCGACGAGAAGACGCTGGCAGAGAACCGGATGATCGTCGACCTGTTGCGCAACGACGTCTCCCTCATCAGCGAGGTGGGCAGCCTGTCCGTCCCGAAACTGTTCGAGATCGAGACTTACCCGACCGTCCACCAGATGGTCAGCCACGTGCGGGCAAATCTCCTGCCGCAGATCGGGCTGCCGGAAATCCTGGCCGCCCTCTTCCCCTGCGGCTCGATCACGGGCGCGCCGAAAATGTGGGCGATGCGCATCCTCGGCGAGTTGGAGACCGGGCCGCGGGACGTCTACTGCGGCGCCATCGGCTGGTGCGATCCGGCCGGCCCAATGCGTTTTTCGGTGGCCATCCGCACGCTGACCCTTTTCAACGATGGCCGCGCGGTTTTCAATGTCGGCGGCGGGATCGTCTTCGATTCGAAGGCACAGGCGGAATATGAAGAATGTCTCCTCAAGGCGCGGTTCGCAGTAGGCCAGGCAAGCAGTCGGCAGATTTCCTGTTGATCGAGACCATGCGCTGGGAGCCCGACAGCGGCTTCATTCGACTGGAGCAGCATATGCGCCGGCTCGCCCGTTCGGCCGATGCGCTGGGTTTCCGCCAGCCTGTGGATGCGCTTGAACAGCTGGGGATCGTGGCAAGCGGCGACACGCCTTTGCGCGTCCGCCTGACGATGACCTTCCGCGGCAAGGTCGAGGTGACGGCAACGCCCTTCGTGGCGGAAGAGGCCGGCCGCGTGTGGCGGCTGCGCATCGCCCGGCAGCGCCTTTCCTCCGACGACAGCCTGTTTCGCCACAAGACGACGCGCCGCGAGCCCTACGACGCCGCCCGCGCCGAGTTCGGCAAGGACGAGGCCGACGAGGTCCTGCTGCTCAACGAGCGCGGCGAACTCTGCGAAGGCACGATCACCAACCTGTTCGTGCAAGCCGAGGATGGACAGCTTCTGACGCCGCCCCTCAGTTGCGGATTGCTGCCGGGCGTGCTGCGGGCGGACCTCATCCGCGAGCGCCGGGCACGATCGGAAGTGCTGAAACCCGCCGACCTCAAGGGCCGGCAGGTCTTCGTCGGCAATTCGCTGCGCGGGCTGATTCCCGCGGCCCTCGCCGAACCGGAGTGATCGCGCCTGCGCATCGCGTCCTACCGTTCGCGATAGAGGATCATCCCGCCGTGGTGCAGCACGCCGTCGATGAACTCGCCGTCGGCGGTGAAGCCGGTATCGTCCCAGTAGTCGATGTGGTTGCCGGTCACGACGTAGCGCCCCTGGTAGGCGCTCTGCCGGTTGCCACGCGCCTCGTCGTACCGGCCTGTGGCCAGAAGGTCGTGACGGACGTGCCTGTCTTCGGTGACCCACATCCCGACATAGGGATGGCCGGGCGCCTGGGTTTCGGTCTGGACTTGAGCGGTCATGGGTGCCTCTGCATGGGAAAGCTGGGTAAAGACTGCGCCGAGCGACGCAGATCCAGTGATGATGGCGGCGACGATGATGATCAGCAGCGGCTGGCTCATGGCGCGTTCCCCCCGGCTGGATTTGCGGCGGCGTCGCGTCGCTCGGCAAACAGCTTCGACAGCGCCTGCGAGGCGGCGATCGCCTTCGGGAAGCCGGCCGGTACGGTCACCATGTAGATGACCTCCTTGAGCTCTTCCTGCGGCACGCCGATGTTCAGCGCGTAGCCCGCATGCACCGTCATGAGGGCCGTCTCGCCGATGGCGGCGAAGGCAGCGACGGCCGCCAGCTGCCGCGTCCGATCATCGAGGCCGGGCCGTGACCAGACGTCGCCAAGCGCATAGGCTTCGGTCGCCTCGGCCAGGAACGGGAACTCCCGGCGCATGCCTTCGAGGGTCGGCTGCGCCATGCCGTTGTTGAGGTTGCGGATCACCGCAGCACCCCGTTCCCGCCGCTCTTCGACGGTCTGGGCCGCTGCCGCATCCGGCGTCAGGCTGAGAAACGCAGCGGCGCTCGCCGCTGTCAGATTGGTTCGGATCTGCTGGAGCATGCTAGCCTCCTGTGTGGTTCAATCCTCAGTACTGCGACCGCACCGGTCGAACGACGATCTCGCTGACGTCGACATCGTCCGGCTGCTCGATGGCAAAGCGGACGGCGCGGCCGATGGCATCGGGCTTCAGGGCAATCGCCCGGTAGCTCTTCATGCCTTCAGCAGCCGCCGGATCGGTGATCGTGTCGGCGAGTTCGCTTTCCACGACGCCCGGATGGATGCAGGTGACGCGGATGTCCTGGCGCTCCTGCCGCAAGCCGTCCGAGATCGCCCGCACGGCGTACTTGGTCGCGCAGTAGACGGCGGCGGTCGGCGAGACGCTGAGCGCGCCGACGGAGGCGATGTTGATGATGTGGCCGGATCCGCGCGCGGTCATCTCCGGCAGGACGGCGGCGATGCCGTAGAGCACGCCCTTGATGTTGACGTCGACCATGCGGTCCCATTCGTCGACCTTCAGCGAGGCCATCAGCGACAGCGGCATGACGCCAGCATTGTTGACGATCACGTCGACACGGCCGAATTCCTGACGTGCGGCTTCGACGAAGGCGCAGACGTCGGCGTGATCCGTGACGTCGAGGCTGCGGGTCTGCACCGTGCCGCCTGCGGCGCGGATCTCTTCCGCCAGCGCTTCCAGCCGGTCGGTGCGGCGCGCGCCAAGCACGACGGTCATGCCGGCCCCAGCCAGTTCGCGGGCGATCCCGGCGCCGATGCCGCTCGATGCACCGGTGATGAGAACGATCTTTTCCATGACGTATTCCTTCCACTGTCCCGCGTCTTTGCGGTTGATCGGAAGATAGCCCTCGGCCATTGTCGCGATAAACCATCCATTGTTTTCCGGACTGGAAAGGAAAACTAACCAATGCTGACCGACTTCAACGCCCTTGCGGTGTTCGCCCTGGTCGCCGAGGAAAAGAGCTTTCGGCGCGCCGCGGATCGGATGGGCGTTACTCGCTCGGCCGTCAGCCAGACGATCCGCAAGCTGGAGGCGACGCTCGGCATCGCGCTTCTAAGCCGCACGACACGCAGCCTGGCGCTGACGGAGGCGGGTGAGCGGCTCTATGCGGACGTGGCGCCTGCGCTGTCGGGCATGCAGGCCGCGATCGAGGCCATGGGCAACCTGCAGGGCCGCCCGCGCGGCGTGCTGCGCCTTGCGGTGTCATCGATCGCCGAGAGCTTTCTGTCGGGCGCGCTGCTTGCGGCGTTCGCCGAAGCCAACCCCGAGGTAAAGCTGCACATCACCGTCACCGACGAAGAACTGGATATCGTCGCGGAAGGCTATGATGCCGGCGTTCGGCTCGGCGAAGTCATCGCCCAGGACATGATTGCCGTGCCTGTCTCGGCCAGGCAGCGGCAGCTCGTGGTCGCCGCGCCGGCCTATCTCGAGCGGTTCGGCACGCCCGCTCATCCGCGCGAGCTGTCCGGCCACCGCTGCATCGGCTGGCGGATCTCGCCGCACGTGCCGCCCTACCGGTGGGAGTTTGCCGAGGACGGCAAGGAGTTTTCGGTCGTCGTCGCGGATACCATTACGACGACCGACATGAGCCTGATGATACGGCTCGCGGTTGCCGGTGCCGGCATCAGCTTCGGCATGGAAGAAACCTTCCGCCCGGCGATCCATCGCGGCGAACTGGTCACGGTGCTGGAGGAATACTGCCCCTATTTCCCGGGCTTCTATCTCTACTATCCGAGCCGCCGCAACATGGCACCAAAGCTCAGGGCTCTGATCGACCACCTTCGGCGGCCCGGATGATGGAGATCCGCCTTACTGCGCCGGCTGGCCGTTCGACGCGGAGATGCCGCCGTCGACCGGCAGGTTGACGCCGGTGACGAAGCGGGCGTCGTCGCTGGCGAGAAAGGCGATGACCGGCGCGATATCTTCGGCCTCTGCCGGATCCTGAAGCGCGAACCGCTCGTTGAACTTGGCCAGCAGCGCCTGGTCGCTCATCATCTCCTCGGTCATGTCGGTACGCGTCAGGCTGGGGCAGACGGAGTTCACCCGCACGCCGTCCTTGCCGTGGTCGAGGGCCATGGCTCGCGTCAGGTTGACGACGGCGCCCTTGGCGGCATTGTAGGCTGCCATGCCCCAGTCGCCGCCGGTTCCGGAAACGGAGGCGACGTTGACGATCGAGCCTTTCGCCGTCTTCAGGTGCGGCAGTGCTGCGCGGCTGGCGAAGAACACGCCGTCGACGTCCGTCGCCATCACCTTGCGCCAGTCCTGCGTGGAGGTGTTTTCGACATCGCCTTCGGCATGCACGCCGGCATTGTTGACCAGCACGTCCAGCCGGCCGAACGTTTCGTGTGTCTTTTGCACCATCGCATCCACCTGCGCCTCGTGCGACACGTCGCACTGCTGAACGAGGACGCGTTCGCTGGGCAGGCCGGCGGCAACGCTCTTGAGCTTGTCGGCTTGGCGGCCGACCAGCACCACCTTGGCGCCTTCGGAAGCAAAGCGTTCCGCGGTCGCCTTGCCCATGCCCGACCCGGCTCCGGTGACAATCACCACCTTGTCTTCGAAACGCCTCATCAAACCTCTCCTTTGTGGAAATCCGGTCCCGCCGCCAGCAGGCAGAACCGCATCTCCGGTGGATGGTTCCGCAGCCGGGGCGAAAGCTGCTATGCTGGGCCCACCCGAAAACCTGCCGGCAAGACGAATGAACCATCAACCTGCCTATACACCCTATGACGGCTCCTCGACGCCGTTCACGATCGGTCTCGAACAGCTCTCACCGGAGAACTGGATCGAGCCGGACGCCGATCTTGGCGCCTATCTGGCACAAAAGCATGCGCTGCTCGAAAGCCACCGCGACGAGATCTTTCGCGCCGAGCCCGGGACCGAGGATGCCCAGAGGGAGGTGCTGGATCTCCTGTCGTCCTATCTGGTGGATCATCACCGAAGCCGCTACAGCCGCGACGGAAGCCGGATGCTGATCGCCGGTGCCCATCCGGTCGACCTCGCCGACACATCACTGCCACCGCTGGTGAGGGCCGGCCTCCTCGTGCAGGACGATCTGGTGATCATGCGTCGCAGCGATCGCGGCTGGCGGATCGCCGCCGCCTTCGTCGCCTTCCCCTCCTCCTGGTCTCTCGACGAGAAGTTCGGAAGGTCGATGGACGAGGTGCATGCGGACGTGCCGGACTTCCAGGCCGGAAGCCGCAACGCCGACCTGATCAGCCGGATGTTCGATCGCCTGCCGGCCGATCGGCTGGTCCGGCGGATGAACTGGTCGGTCAACTGGAACGACGCGCTGTTCACGCCGAAGCCGAAGAGCGAGCGGAAGGTGCCCGACCTGCCGCCGGCGGAAAGTTTCCTGCGCATCGAGCGCCAGAGCCTGCGCAAGCTGCCGCTGTCGGGCGACATCCTCTTCACCATTCGCATCTACGTCGACCCGGTCACCATCCTCGCCCGCCAGCCGGACGCGGCGCGGCTGATGCTGTCGCTGGCCGATCAGCTGGAGGCGCTGACGCCGGAACAGGCGGCCTACAAGGGCCTGCTGGCCAAGCGCGGGCCGATGATCGCGATGCTGAGGCAGGAGGCGGAGCAACGAGATATTGTGCAGGATCTGCAATGATCCTGTAGTATTCCGCCTCTTTATTATGACGGTTTTTTGTGATCTAGACCGCCGCCAAGGGCGCGGCGGCCAGCAAACCGTGCCGACAACAGGGCCCTACCTCGATGGCCGGGGGACCGAAGGAGCGACAGAAACATGACTGACCAGACCTACCCGGTTCATGCCGAAATCACCGGCCCCATCGTGATGATCGGCTTCGGCTCCATCGGCCGCGGCACGCTGCCGCTGATCGAGCGCCACTTCAAGTTCGACAAGAGCCGGATGGTCGTCATCGATCCGCGCGAGGAGCCCTCCGACATGGAGATCCTCAAGAAGCACGGCGTCCGTCACATCAAGGAATATGTGACGAAGGAGAACTACAAGGAGCTGCTGAAGCCGCTGCTGACGGAAGGCGAAGGCCAGGGCTTCTGCGTCAACCTGTCGGTCGATACCGGCTCGCTCGACCTGATGAAGATGTGCCGCAAGCTCGACGTCCTCTACATCGATACCGTCGTCGAGCCCTGGCTCGGCTTCTACTTCGACAAGAGCATGAAGAACTCCGAGCGCACCAACTACGCGCTGCGCGAGACCGTGCGCCACGAGAAGAAGAAGAACCCGGGCGGCACGACGGCCGTCTCCACCTGCGGCGCCAACCCGGGCATGGTCTCGTGGTTCGTCAAGCAGGCACTGGTCAACCTCGCCAACGACACCGGCCTGAAGTTCGACGAGCCGGACCAGCACGACCGCGAAGGCTGGGCCAAGCTGATGAAGAAGCTCGGCGTCAAGGGCGTCCACATCGCCGAGCGCGACACGCAGCTCACCAAGCACCCGAAGCCGCTCAACGTCTTCTGGAACACCTGGTCCGTCGAAGGCTTCATCTCGGAAGGCCTGCAGCCGGCAGAACTCGGCTGGGGCACCCATGAAAACTGGATGCCCAAGAACGCCAAGAAGCACAAGAAGGGCTGCAAGGCGGCGATCTACCTGGAGCAGCCGGGTGCCAACACCCGCGTGCGCACCTGGTGCCCGACGCCCGGCCCGCAATACGGTTTCCTCGTCACCCATAACGAGTCGATCTCGATCGCCGACTATTTCACCGTCGAGAAGGACGGCGAAGTCGTCTACCGGCCGACATGCCATTACGCCTACCATCCGGCCAACGATGCGGTCCTGTCGCTGCACGAGATGTTCGGCAATGGCGGTCATCAGCAGCCGGTCCTGCACGTTCTCGATGAGGACGAACTCGAGGAAGGCGTCGATGAACTCGGCGTGCTGCTCTACGGCCACGAGAAGAACGCCTACTGGTACGGCTCGCGCCTGTCGCTGGAAGAAACCCGCCGCATCGCGCCCTACCAGAACGCCACGGGCCTGCAGGTAACCTCGGCGGTTCTCGCCGGCATGGTCTGGGCGCTCGAAAACCCGAAGGCCGGCATCGTCGAAGCCGACGAAGTCGATTACAAGCGCTGCCTCGAAGTGCAGTCGCCGTATCTCGGTCCGGTCGAAGGTCACTACACCGACTGGACGCCGCTCGACGGCCGCCCGGGCCTGTTCCCGGAAGACCTCGACGAGAAGGATCCGTGGCAGTTCAAGAACATCCTGGTTCGCTGAACCGCTTTATCTGAAAAAGGCCCCTCCCAACCCTCCCCACAAGGGGAGGGCTTAACCCGGACGCCGCCCTTGAGCTCCATCCGGGCAGTCACCCGCCCCGGCAGGCCTCGATTTGGGCGGGGCACTGCCTCCGGGTCCTCTCCCCCTTGTGGGGGAGATGGCCGGCAGGCCAGAGGGGGACTTCTTCAGACACATTGACCCCGCATAGCTCAGAACCGTCCGCCGAAATCGCGGGCGGTTTTCTCTTTTGGGGATACTGCCGCCTTTTGCCGGGTCTTCCCAAGCCCGCATCTTGCATTACATGGGTGTCGGGCGGCATGGTTCGCTCACCAAGACCGGACAGCCGAATCGCTGGAGACGAAGTATGAAGATCAAAGTGGGCCTCGCCCTTGTGGCTGCGGCAATGCTGTCGGCCTGTGTGTCATCCCCGCAGCCGAGGCCCGTCGCCCAGACGGCGCCGCAGCGGCAGGGCGTCGAAGGCACCTGGGTCGATCCGAACGGCATCGTCTCGACGTTCCAGGGCGGCACGTTCAGCACCCGCGCGACCGACAACAACGCTCTGCTGGCGAGCGGCACCTACACCCAGCCACAGCCGAGCATCGTCGAGATCAACATGACCTCGCTCGTCCGCCAGACGCAGTCGCGAGTCAACTGCGCGCTCGTCTCGCAGTCGCAGCTCAACTGCACGGCTGACAGCGGCTCGCAGTTCTCGCTTTCGCGACGCAGCTGATCGCTGCACTCCCGCGCATCGTTGCAAGGCCCTGCTCACGCGGGGCCTTTTTCGTTTCGCCGCCTGCGACGGACGAAAATGCTGTCACATTTCAGCTTGAACACGACTTGTGTTGATGAAAGCATGGCATGCAGCAAGACTGTCACATTGAATAATTAAATTGAGGCGGAACGGGCCTTTGACAGCGGCCTGCAAAAGGAGAGTAACGATGAGGAAGAAGACGCTTGGACTGGGTATGCTGACCGCTTCGGCGATCGCATTATCCGCAACCGGAGCGCTCGCCGATTTCGAGCTGAACATCCTTCACATCAACGATTTCCACTCGCGCATCGAGTCGGTCAACAAGTCCGACAGCACCTGCTCGGCCGAAGAAGAAGGCAAGAACGAGTGCTTCGGCGGGGCAGCTCGCCTGCTGACGGCGATCAACCAGACGCGCGACGCCCTGAAGGCCGACAACAAGAACGTCCTGCTGCTCAACGCCGGCGACAATTTCCAGGGCTCGCTGTTCTACACGACCTATAAGGGCGCCACTGAGGCAGAGATGCTCAACGCCATGAAGTTCGACGCGATGACCGTCGGCAATCATGAATTCGACGATTCGGACGACGTGCTGGCCACCTTCCTCGACAAGATCCAGTTTCCGGTCGTCACCGCCAACGTGCTGCCCAGTGCAGCCTCGAAGATCGGCGATCGGATCAAGCCCTATATCGTCCTGAACGTCGGCGGCCAGAAGATCGGCATCGTCGGCGCGGTCACCAACGATACGCCGGACATCGCCAATCCCGGTCCCAACGTCACCATCGCAGACGACATCGCCAAGATTACCGATGCCGTCAAAGCGGTGAAAGCCGAGGGCGTAACCAAGATCATCGCGCTCACCCATGTCGGCTATCCGCGCGACCTCTCCTTCATCGCCAAGGTCCCGGATGTCGACGTCGTTGTCGGCGGCCACACCCACACGCTGCTGTCGAACACGGTGAAGGGCGCCGAAGGGCCCTACCCGACCTGGGTGGACAATCCCGGCGGCTACAAGGTCCCTGTGGTCCAGGCCTTCCAGTACTCGCGCTATCTGGGCGACCTGAAGGTCGTGTTCGATGACGCCGGCGTCGTGAAGTCCGCCGATGGCGAGCCGATCCCGGTCGATTCCAAGTTCACCCCGGATGCCGCCACCGTCACCCGCATCAACGAACTGAAGGCGCCGATCGAGGAGCTGAAGAAGAAGGTCGTCGGCAGCGCCGAATCCGCCATCGACGGCGACCGCCGCAGCTGCCGCGCCAAGGAATGCACGATGGGCAATCTGCTCGCCGATGCGCAGCTCGACCGCGTCAAGGACCAGGGCATCACCATCTCGATCCAGAACGGCGGCGGCCTGCGCGCCTCGATCGATGCTGGCGAGATCACCATGGGTGAAGTGCTGACGGTCCTGCCGTTCCAGAACACCGTCGCCACCTTCCAGATCAAGGGTGCCGACCTCGTCACCGCGCTCGAGAACGGCGTCAGCCAGATCGACGACGGAGGCGGACGCTTCCCGCAGGTCGCCGGCATGAAGTTCTCGTTCGACAAGTCAAAGCCGGTCGGCAGCCGCATCAGCGACGTGCAGGTCAAGGAAGGCGATGCCTTCGTTGCCATGGACCCGGCCAAGACCTACGGCGTCGTCACCAACAACTACGTCCGCGGCGGCGGCGACGGCTACAAGATCTTCGCGACCGCTTCGCAGAACGCCTACGACTTCGGTCCGAACCTCGAACAGGCGACCGCCGACTACCTCGCCGCCCACAATCCGTACAAGCCCTACACCGACGGCCGCATTACCGACCTGACGCCGGCCGATTACAAGCCGGCACCGAAGCCTGCTCCCGCCGCCCCGCCGGCCGGCACCACCGCTCAGGCGCCTGCCGCACCTGCTCCGGCGGCTCCGGCTCCAGCAGCACCTGCCCCGGCAGCACCGGCTCCTGCGGCCCCTGCCCCCACCGCTGCGGCACCTGCCGCTCCGGCAGCACCAGCTCCGGCTGCGACCACCGCTGCTGCTCCCGCAGCACCGGCCGGCCCGAAGACCTACACCGTGGTCAAGGGCGACTCGCTGTGGAAGATCGCCGAAGCGACCTACGGCAACGGCGAGGAGTGGACGAAGATCGCCGGCGCCAACACGCTGCGCAATCCGAACATCATCGCCATCGGCGCCGAGCTGCAGCTTCCGGCGAACTGATTGGCAATCGTCGTCCTTTCATGGACGACATGTCACAACCTGCAGGACGGCTCGGGGCTTCCCCGGGCCGTTTTTTGTTTCTACATAGAACCGTCGGCGAGGCTCTCCCGTAGAACGCTTTGCCCCTCTTCGTTTTCCAGGAATGACTTGATGATGAATGCTTCCGCAGTCCACCTGCCGTCCGACCATCCTGACGTCCGCTTCGGCAAGGTCGGCGTGCTGCTCGTCAATCTCGGGACGCCGGATGGCACCGACTACTGGTCGATGCGCCGCTACCTCGCCGAATTCCTGTCCGACAAGCGCGTCATCGAGTGGTCGCGGGTCTATTGGTACCCGATCCTCTACGGCATCGTGCTCAACAAGCGGCCGCAGAAGGTCGGCAAGGCCTACGAGTCGATCTGGAACCGCGATCTCGACGAAAGCTATCTGCGCACCTACACCCGCAACCAGGCGGAAAAGCTGGCGGAGAGTTTCAAGGACAGCCCGCATGTGCATGTCGACTGGGCGATGCGTTATGGTCAGCCGGCCATCCAGGCGAAGATGAACGAGATGCAGAAGGCCGGCTGCGAGAAGATCCTGCTCTTCCCGCTCTATCCGCAATATGCGGCCGCCACCACGGCCACTGTGAACGACGAGGCGTTCAAGGCGCTGCTGAAGATGCGCTGGCAGCCGGCGCTGCGGACGGTTCCCCAGTACGCCGATGATCCGGTCTATATCGACGCGCTGGCCAACTCGATCGAACAGCACTTGGCCGGGCTCGACTGGGAGCCGGAGGTTGTCCTGACCTCCTATCACGGCATCCCGGTGTCCTACTTCAAGAAGGGCGATCCCTACCACTGCCAGTGCTACAAGACGACGCGGCTGCTGCGCGACCGCCTCGGCTGGTCGAAGGAAAAGCTGATGGTGACCTTCCAGTCGCGCTTCGGGCCGGAAGAATGGCTGCAGCCCTATACC
This sequence comes from Rhizobium sp. SAFR-030, assembly GCF_059415005.1. Lineage (NCBI taxonomy): Bacteria > Pseudomonadati > Pseudomonadota > Alphaproteobacteria > Hyphomicrobiales > Rhizobiaceae > Rhizobium > Rhizobium sp. SAFR-030. The sequence goes on from NZ_JBPFDO010000004.1 coordinate 218,829, forward strand.
GACAAGACGGTGGAGAAACTGGCGCAGGACGGCGTGAAGCGGATCGCCATCCTCAATCCCGGCTTTGTCTCCGACTGTCTCGAAACGCTCGAGGAAATCGCCGAGGAAGCCGGCGAGACATTCCTCCACAACGGCGGGGAGCAGTTTGCCCACATCCCGTGTCTGAACGACAGCGCCGACGGAATGCGCGTGCTTGAAAACGTCGTGCGGCGAGAACTGCAAGGCTGGCTGTAAGGCTTCGCGCCTCACGCTGTTCTGCGTTCCGGCTGGAGAAGATGCCGGCCCGGCGACAGGCCGGCGGATACCGGCCGCGCCATCAGCGCGGGTTGAGGTGCGGCGGCTCGCCCTGCCTGTTGGCCGAAGTGTAGCGGGAGACGCGATTGCGACCGGCCTGCTTCGAGCGGTAGAGCGCCTCGTCGGCGCATCTGAGCATCTGCTGCAGGCTTTCGCCCGGTGACGCCTCGTAGACGCCGAAGCTCGCCGTGATGCGCCCCTTCATCAGCGGCGGAACGATGGTCCGCTCGAACTGCTTCCGGTAACGGTCGGCAATCGCCAGGCCGTCGCTTTCGCGGGTCCGCGGCAGCATCAGACAGAATTCCTCGCCGCCGATCCGGGCACCGGCATCGTAGCGGCGCAGGTTGTCGCGCACCACCTCGCCGATGGCCATCAGCACGCTGTCACCGACATCGTGTCCGTAATTGTCGTTGATCTCCTTGAAGCGATCGAGGTCGAACAGCACCACGGTCACCGGCACGCCTTCGCGGGCTGCGCGTGCCTGTTCGCTGGCGACGCGCTCGGTGAGAGATCGGCGATTGCCGAGACCCGTCAGTGTGTCGGTCGTCGCCTGGTGCCGGAGCTTCTTCGTCAAACCGTCGAGTTCGGACATGGTGCTGCTGACGGAGCGGGCAAGAACGCCCACCTCATCATTGCGACGAAGCGCGAGACGCACCGGCGTGCCATCGACATGGTAGCGCTCGATGGCACCGACCAGCACCTTCAGGGGCCGGATGAACCACCAAAGGCCGGAGAGGCAGGCAACGGTGCCGACCAGCGTCGCGACAAGCAGCACGGTGACGATCGATACCGGATGCGACGCAAATCCGCTGGCCAGATAGACGATTGCGACAACCAGCGGCAGGTGAATGGCAATGAAGCACATGCCGAAAATCCGGGCCATCAGCGAATTGCGAATAGTGCCCAGTAACAGTTTCGGATTCATTCCGAATATCTCCTTCTGAGAAATCTCAGGCCGACGGACGCTAGGCGCAGACCGCAAACGGAAGGTTAACCGGATCGTTCGGTTTCGATCAAAACTGCGGTCGCCAAGGGCCTTTTCCACAAATCGCTTTCGTTAGCAGCCACTTATCAACCGTGAGGCGTATCAGCCACTTATGGCGCGCCCTACCACGTGCATTGATGCACCGGCCGGCCGGCGAAACCTCTGCTGATGGGGCCGGTTTCGGTAGTAGGCTGTGCCGCAAAGAGACGCACTCTTCCGCAGCCAAACGGACTAGACCTCCTCGGCGCGAAAACCCTTGCCGCCATCCGCGGTGGCCGTTTTCCAGAAATCAGCGTCCTCGTACTGCGTCGGATCCTCGACGCCGGCAAGATGGAAAGCTTCGCGCCGCTCGACGCAGGTGCCGCAGCGGCCGCAGTGAAGCGCGCCGCCCTTGTAGCAGGACCACGTTTCGGCAAACGGCGTGCCGTGCCGTGCACCTTCGGTCACAATGTCTGCCTTCGAACCGGCGACGAACGGCGCCTGCAGCTTAACCTGGGCGTAGCCGTCCAGCGCCTGATCCTGCATCGCCTGAAAGCTGTCGATGAAACCCGGGCGGCAATCAGGATAGAGGAAGTGATCGCCGCCGTGCACCGCGACGGCCACTGCCTCCGCCTGGCCTGCGGCCGCGACCCCGAAGGCGATGCTGAGCATGATCGCATTGCGGTTGGGAACGACGGTCACCTTCATCGTCTCCTCGGCGTAGTGGCCGTCCGGTACGTCGATGTCGTCGGTCAGTGCCGAACCGCTGAGGTGGGCTCCGATCGCGGTGATGTCGATGATCTGATGCGGCACATCGAGGCACTCGGCAGCCCGCGCCGCATAGGCCAGTTCCTTGCTGTGCCGTTGGCCGTAATCGAAGGAAATCAGGCCGACCAGGTCCTGTTCCACGGCAATCTTGTAGGCAAGCGAAACGGAATCCAGTCCGCCGGAGCAGACGACGAGTGTCTTCATGATGGGTGTCCTTGTTTTGACCGGGTAGGCTGCGACCGGTATGGCAGACCATCCTCATAGACGATCGCCACGCCCATGCAAGCTCTGCCAGCAGAGGCCGCCGCCGGTCTCCAGACCTTGCCAATCCCGCCCCGGTTGCCGATGTTAGGGGCAAGCCGCCCGCGCATCTGACGGGTGGCAAAGGGAGTGTTGCCTAGATGTTTTCCGGTCTCGACATCGTCGTCGTCGCCCTCGTGGTGTTCGTCATCCTGGTCCTGTTCGCCGGCATCAAGACCGTGCCGCAGGGCTATCAGTACACGGTCGAGCGGTTCGGCCGCTACACGCGGACCCTGGAGCCGGGCCTCAACCTGATCGTTCCCTTCATCGAGCGGACGGGCGCGCGGATGAACGTCATGGAGCAGGTGCTCAACATCCCGACGCAGGAAGTCATCACCAAGGACAATGCCAGCGTGTCCGCCGACGCGGTGTCCTTCTACCAGGTGCTGAATGCGGCGCAGGCCGCTTACCAGATCTCCAACCTGGAAAACGCCATCCAGAACCTGACGATGACCAACATCCGCTCGGTGATGGGATCGATGGATCTCGACGAACTGCTGTCGAACCGCGAGGTGATCAACGAAAGGCTGCTGCGCGTCGTCGACGAGGCCGTCGGCCCCTGGGGCATCAAGGTCACGCGCGTCGAGATCAAGGATATTCAGCCGCCGCGCGATCTGGTCGAATCCATGGGTCGGCAGATGAAGGCGGAGCGCGAGAAGCGCGCCCAGGTGCTGGAGGCGGAAGGCTCGCGCAATGCGCAGATCCTGCGCGCCGAAGGCTCCAAGCAGGCAGCCGTGCTGCAGGCCGAGGGTGAGCGGGAAGCGGCCTACCGGCAGGCCGAGGCGCGCGAGCGGCTGGCGGAAGCCGAAGCCAAGGCCACGCGCGTCGTCTCCGAGGCGATCGCCGCCGGCGACGTCAACGCCATCAACTACTTTGTCGCCCAGAAATATACCGAGGCGATGGCAGCAATCGGCACCGCCAACAACTCGAAGATCGTGCTGATGCCGATGGAGGCGTCAGCCCTCATCGGCTCGCTGGGCGGCATCGGCGCGATCGCTCGCGAGGTCTTCGGCGACGGCGGCGATGCGGCCGCCAATGCTACGCGCCGGGTGGCCCCGCCCCGTTCGACGCCGGCCGTCAACCCGCTCGACCGCACGCCTCCGGCATCGCGGTCATGATCGCCGATCTGGCCATCCGGCTCGGCCCGTGGGTCTGGTGGATCGTCGGCCTCTGCCTGCTGGCGGCCGAACTCGTGGCGCCCGGCGTCTTTCTCGTCTGGATCGGGCTTGCCGCTTTGGTGGTCGGCGCTGTGTCGCTCATCGCCTGGGAAAGCGCCCTGTGGAGCTGGCAGCTGCAGCTGATCCTGTTCGCGCTGCTGTCGGCGGGGACTACGCTTGCCGGCCGCCGGTATTTCGCAAGCTCGGAAACTTCCAGCGACCAGCCGCTGCTCAATCGCCGCGGTGCCTCGCTTGTCGGACGCACCGCAACGCTTGCCGAGCCGATCCGCGAGGGACGCGGCCGCATCCGGCTCGACGATACCTGGTGGTCGGTCTCTGGGCCGGACCTGCCGGCCGGCATGCGGGTGCGGGTGGCGGAATGGACGGGCAGCGAACTGCTGGTCGAGCCGATCGCCTGAGGCGCAGCGACAGCCTTCAGGCGACGCCGATCCGCAGCAGGTCGTGGAAATGCACGAGCCCGAGCGGCCGGCGCGTCTCGTCTATGACGACCAACGCGCCGATGCTGTGCTTGTTGATCAGCGCCAGCGCCGCGGTCGCCAGCGTCTCCGGCCCGACCGTCTTCGGCGCCGCGGTCATGATGTCGTCGACGCAGAGAGCCCCCAGATTGCGCGTCAGGTGACGGGCGATATCGCCTTCCGTGACGATCCCGGCCAGCGTTCCGTCTTCCTCCAGCACGATGACGCAGCCGAAGTGCTTGTGCGACAGGGTGACGACAGCCTCCGTCATCGGCGTCCCGCGCGAGACGATCGGCAGACGCTCGCCGGTGTGCATGATGTCACGCACATGGGCAAGGCTCGCACCCAGCTTGCCGCCGGGATGGAAGGTGTGGAAATCGGTGGCGGTAAAGCCTCTCGCTTCCAGCAGCGCGATCGCCAGCGCGTCGCCGATGGCAAGCTGCATCAGTGTCGACGTCGTGGGCGCCAGGCCGTGCGGGCAGGCCTCCTGCTCGTTGGGCAGCAACAGCACAAGATCCGAGGCGCGCGCCAGCGAGGATTGCGCCGAACACGTCAGCGAAATGAGCGGGATGGAGAAGCGCCGCGTATAGGCAAGGATGCTGCGCAGTTCGGCACTTTCGCCGCCTTTCGACAGCGCGATCACCAGGTCGTTGCCGGCTATCATGCCGAGATCGCCGTGATTGGCTTCCGCCGCATGCACGAACGACGCCGGCGTGCCCGTCGAGGCAAAGGTCGCTGCAAGCTTTGCGCCGATATGGCCGCTCTTGCCGACGCCCGTGACGATCACCCTTCCGCCGATCTTCGAGATCATCTCGACCGCCTGCCGCATCGGCTCGGCGAGCTCGCCGTTCAGCGCCGCTTCAAGTGCTTCAAGACCGCGCTTCTCGATGGCGATGGTCTGCAGGGCCGATCGTACGGGATCCGTTTCGGGGCTTGTCAGGGTTTGGCTGGTCATGGCGGAGCATTATCGCGGGCCGATGAAAAAGTCCATGCGAGGCGCAGACGGAGCAAGACTGCTCTTCAACCAAACGTTAACCAGACCGGTTTACGTTTGGGTAAGCATTTCCACGGCCAGGCAGGCAAAATGACGACCACGACAGTCCCCGGCGGCTTCACCGCCCGGCCGAAAGCGCCGGTGGTCATCCTGCTTGCCTGCAGCGTGCTCCTGCCCGCGACGAGCCCGTGGGCGCAGACCGCCCCTGCCCCGAATGCCGCAAGCCCATTCGACACCGCAAGACCCGCCGGCGCATCGCGCAGCACGACCGCCGCTGCCCAGCCGCCCTATTCGGCATCCGGCATCGGCACAGACACCTTGGGCGCGACAGACGACGCAGACAGTCAGTCCGCGACTGGCTCGTCGTCCACCACCACATCATCCTCGATCGGCAGCACGGCCCTGCGCGGAGGCGCCATGCTGCAGGGCGCTCCGCTCGACGGTGCCGACAGCCTTGATGCCGACGACATCAACCAGCTGATCGAGGCACCGCAAAATCCTGCCGAAACGGCGATCGAGGCCGGCGATACGCCGCTCTCGCGCGACGATGGCATGGGCGTCCGGCTCGGCTCGTTCACGCTGCGCCCGACCGTCAACGAGAGCATCAACACGGAGCGGACGAAAACCGCCGGCACCGACATCCGGCGCAGTTATCTGGCGACGACCGGCAACCTCTCCCTCACCTCCGACTGGGCGCGGCACGCGCTCACCGTCACCGGCGAGGGCACCTATGAGCGCAACATCAGCGGCAGTGGCGCGACGAAGCCCGAAGGTCGGATCGATGGCGACCTGCGGCTCGATTTCGCCGACGACACCATCGGCCACGTAACCGGCGGCTATGCCTTCGAGCGCGAGGACACCAATGATCCGAACGCGGTATCGGGCGCTGCCACGCAGGCCGGCGTCAACCGCTATACCGGCGGCGCCTCTCTGGAGCGCGACCTCGGCATCCTGCGCGGCACTGCGGCAATTGCCGCCACGCGCACCGTCTATGGTAACGCAAGGCTGACCGACGGCACGACCTTCTCGCTTGCCGAACGCGACCGCACCGCCGTCGAAGGCCGATTGCGGCTGGGCTACGAGATCTCTCCGGCACTCATCCCGTTCATCGAGGCGACGCTCGGCAAAGCGCGCTACGACAACGAACTCGACGCGTCGGGCTATGCCCGCTCGTCCGACAGCTATGGCGGCCGCGGTGGCGTGCAGTTCGATTTCGGCGAGAAACTGCGCGGCGAACTCGGCGTCGGCTACGCGGTTGTTGATTACGAGGACACGCGGCTGAGATCGCTTGAGGCCCTGACCGCCGATGGTTCGGTCATCTGGTCGCCGCACCGTGGCACCGATGTCGATCTTGGCCTGCGCACAACCGTTCAGGATTCCACCACGCCCGGCGAAAGCGGCTGGATCGACTACCAGCTGAGCTCCGGCCTTTCGCATCTGCTGCGCGACGACCTGACCGGGCGCCTGACCGCCTCGACCACGCTGCGGGACTTCCGCAACACCCGCGACGAGCTGAACTGGCAGCTTGGTGCCGGCCTGATCTGGAATATCAACCGCTATTTCGACATCACCGCCAATGTCGGCTACGAGCACACCGACAGCGCGGCCGGCGCCGACAGCAATCTGGTGCGCGCCGGCCTCGGCATCAGCCTTCGCCGCTGACGGCGCTCTTTCGTCATCAAATTGCCCATGAAAAAAGCCCTGCGGCATGCCGCAGGGCTTCACGTCGTTATCTGCTGCTGAAGCGGCTCAGAGCCTGCCGGTGATCGTCTTCAGCGGACCCTCGATCAGCGGACGGATGTCGTCGCGCTTTAGGGCGAAAGCGAGGTTGGCGAGAATGAAGCCATCCTTGGCGCCACAGTCATAGGTCTCGCCCTTGAAGTGGTAGGCCGAGAAGTCCTGGGAATTGGCGAGCGACAGCATCCCGTCGGTGAGCTGGATCTCGTTGCCGGCACCGCGTTCCTGCGTCTCGAGGATCTTGAAGATCTCCGGCTGAAGGATGTAGCGGCCATTGATGAAGAAGTTCGACGGCGCCGTGCCCTTGGCCGGCTTCTCGACCATCTTGGTGATCTTGAAGCCTTCGTCGCCGACCTTGTCGCCAACGCCGACGATGCCGTACTTGTGCGCCTGGTCGGGATCGCATTCCTCGACCGCGAGCACGTTGCCGCCGGTCTTGTCGTAGACCTCGACCATGCCCTTGAGGCAGCTCTTCTCCGACGACATGATCATGTCGGGAAGCAGAACCGCGAACGGCTCGTCGCCGACGATGTCGCGGGCGCACCAGACGGCATGGCCGAGGCCGAGCGGAACCTGCTGGCGGGTGAAGCTTGCCGTGCCGGCGGTCGGCAGGAGATCGGCGAGAAGCGTAAGCTCGGCGTTCTTGTTGCGCTCGCGCAGCATCTGCTCAAGCTCGAACTGGATGTCGAAGTAGTCTTCGATGACCCCTTTGCCGCGGCCGGTGACGAAGACGAAATGCTCGATGCCGGCTTCCGCCGCTTCATCGACGACATACTGGATGACGGGCTTGTCCACGACCGTCAGCATTTCCTTCGGGACGGCTTTGGTCGCCGGCAAAAAACGCGTTCCCAGACCTGCGACGGGGAATACGGCTTTACGGATCTTCTGTTGTCCCACTCATGCCTCCTAAAGCACTTAGAATTCATGTGGCGTCATGCGCCACCACTGGCAAATCTTATGGCGTCAAGCGCCACGGCTGGCTGTCCTTCGGCGTCGAACGCCATGGCTGGTAGCTGTCAATCTGTACCTTTTCACGACGAATGACAAAAGCGTGTCCACATGGTAAAGAATTTGTTGACACCTATCATCCTACCCTGTCGCGAAGCCAGGGCGTCGTTCCCGATCCTGGCACAGTTTGAGACCGGATAGATGAAGGAACATGATTGCCGATGAAACTTCTCAGCACCCATCGCCTCGCGCTCTCCGCCCTCGCTGCCCTGATGTTAGCGACCACTGGCATAGATGCCAAAGCCGACGCAGGTTTCAAGGCATGGGTCAGCGAATTCTACGGCACCGCGGCTGCCAGCGGCATCAGCCGCTCCACCTATAACAAGGCGTTTGCCGGCATCAGCGGACCCGACAAGGACGTGCTTGACAAGGCCGGCTACCAGCCGGAGTTCAAGTCGCAGATCTGGGATTACCTGGATTCCCGCGTCAACCCGTATACGGTCAAGATCGGCCGCGAGATGCTGTCGCGTCACGGGCGCACGCTTGCAGCGCTGGAAAAACACTTCGGCGTCGACAAGCACATCCTGCTCGCCATCTGGTCGATGGAATCGAACTACGGTGCCGTCCTCGAGAACCGCGACCGGCTGCATCACGTGCCGCAGGCCCTGGCAACGCTCGCCTGGGCCGACCCCAAGCGCGCCAAGTTCGCTCGCACCCAGCTGATCGCCGCCCTGAGGATCCTCCAGTCGGGCGACGTGACGCCAAACCACCTGACCGGTTCCTGGGCCGGCGCCATGGGCCACACGCAGTTCATCCCGACCAGCTACCTGCTCTACGCCGTCGATGCCGATGGCGACGGACACCGCGACATCTGGAACTCGGTCCCCGACGCGCTCGCCACCTCCGCCAACCTGTTGGCGAAGAACGGCTGGCAGTCTGGCCATACCTGGGGCTACGAAGCCGTCATGCCGGCGGGTGCCGCTCGCTATGCCGGGCAGACGAAGACCCTGACGCAGTGGGCAGCCCTCGGCTTTATCCGGCCGAACGGCAAGGGCTTTCCGCGCGCCAGCGATCGCGCCGAACTGAAGCTGCTCGGCGGGTCAAACGGTCCGGCCTTCCTGATGCTGAAGAACTTCTTCGTCGTCAAACGCTACAACGCCGCCGACAGCTACGCGCTCGCGGTCGGCCTGCTCGCCGACGAGATTGCCGGGCATGGCGGCATGATGCAGTCCTGGCCGCGCCCGAACGGCACGCTGGACATTCGCGAGAAGTTCGAGCTGCAGAGCCGGCTGAAGGAAATGGGCTATTACGACGGCGAGATCGACGGTAATTTCGGTTCCGGCTCGAAGGCCGCCATCAGCGCCATCCAGTCGCGTCTCGGCATGCAGAGCGATGGCGAGCCGTCGAAGGGCCTGCTGAAGGCTTTGCGCAATTGACGAGCCGCCGGGCGCGCGCCACATAGGCGGGCGTCGGCCATCAACAGCCGGCGCGGCGAACAGAGGAGACGAGGCAGATGTTGAGCGGAAGGCTGTTCCTTCGCCGCGGCATTGCCATGGGCGCCGTTCTCCTCGTTGCCGCTGCCGATCTGACGCCCGCATCCGCCCAGCAGCGGCGGACGCTGTTCGACATGATCTTCAACGACCCGCCGCAGCAACGTCGCCAGCCATCGATCATCGAACGGGAGCCGCGTCGCCAGCGCAGCCGCCAGCCGGCCATCGTCTCTCCCTCCCGGCCTGCTGCTCCTGCCGCGCGTGCGCCGGCGGTGAAGGCCGAGACGGCACCCGCGCCGGTCGAGAAGATGGAGAATGCCCGCAAGATCCTGGTGGTCGGCGACTTTACCGCGCTGGGCGTCGCCAAGGGGCTGGAAGCCGCCTTCGCCGAGGATCCTTCGGTCCTCGTGGTCGAGAAGGGATCCGGTTCTTCCGGTCTCGTGCGCCAGGATTTCCACGACTGGCCGCAGGAACTGCCGGCACTGATGAACGAGTTCAAGCCGGCGATGGTTGTGGTGATGATCGGCGCCAACGACCGGCAGGCGATGACCATTGGCGAAACGCGTGAGAAATTTCGCACCGATGCCTGGCTGGCCGAATATGATGCGCGCGTTGGGCGCGTCGCCAGCCTCGTTCAGCAGCAGAAGCTGCCGCTGCTGTGGGTCGGCCTGCCGGCATTTCAGTCACCGTCGCTGACCGCCGACGCCGTCACCCTCAACGGCATCTACCGGCAGGCCGTCGAAAAGGCCGGAGGCGAGTTCATCGACATCTGGGACGGCTTTGTCAGCGAGAGCGGCCAGTTCATCGTCACCGGCTCGGATATCAACGGCCAGCAGGTCAGGCTGCGCAGCGCCGACGGCATCGGATTTACCGAAGCAGGCAAGCGCAAGCTGGCCTTCTATGTGGAAAAGGTCGCGCGCCGTCATCTGGGCGAGCTTGGTATCGGCGATCTCATTCGCCTCGATGCCGGCAATCTGCCGATCCTGTCGAGCCTGCCGCCGGAAGCCGAAGCCGCGGTGCCGAGCCAGCCGATCAGCCTCTCCGATCCGGAACTCGACGGCGGAAGCGACCTCCTCGGCGGAACCTCGCCGCAGCCGTCGATCACCGAGACGCCCCGCAACCTGCTGCTCACCAGGGGCCAGTTGCCGGAAGCGCCTGTCGGGCGGGTCGACTATTACAGCGCAACCGTAACCGGCACCACGCCCTGACGGTGCACTAACGACGCCCGGCTTCCTGCAGGCGTGCGGCGGCGAGCATCGAGAGACACTCCTTGAAGCCCGTCAGGTCCGTATAGAGTGCGTCCGGTGCCGCGTCGTGAACCGCGATATGGCCACCCCGGCGCCTGATGCCGCCATCCAGCATCAGGTTGTCGATCATCTCGAAATCCTCGATCGACAGCCCGTCCGGCCCGCGCTTGCGGCCGTCCGATCCTTCCCGCACATAGCCGGCATAGAAGTCGCGGGTCCGCGCAAAATGGTTGGCGGTCATGTTCGTGTAGGCGGCGACCAGCTTGCCCTGCGCGCACATGTAGCCGAGTTCGAACGCCGTCCCGACATCGGCGGCGATGCCCCGAAACGGAGTAAGATTGGCGATCACGCCGTCGGCGCGATCCATCATCGCCTCGTCGACGGCGCTGATCTTCAGGCCGAATTCGTGGCGTGTCGGCGCCGGCTCGATGAAGATGTCTCCCGGGCAGATCGGCTCGAAACCGTATTCGCGCGTCATCGCCGCCTTTGCATCGAGGATCTCGCGGGCGTTCGGCAAGAAGACTTCAGGGCCGGCAAGGTACAGTTTCACGGTCATGTCCGGCCCCGGCAGCGGTCTGGCAAAACGAAATCAGCCCGGCGGGTGGCCGGGCTGAGGGGAGACGAGGTTGATCAGGTCGGAAGGACGGTGCTGCCCATCAGCGCCTGGTCGACGGCCCGTGCCGCCTGGCGGCCTTCGCGGATCGCCCAGACGACCAGCGACTGGCCGCGGCGAACGTCGCCGGCAGCCCACAGCTTGTCCACCGAGGTGCGGTAGTCGCGCTCGTTGGCAACGACATTGGTCGAGCCTCGGCGGTCGGTGTTCAGCTCCAGCACGCCGTCCATCTCGGTCAGCACGCCATCCTTGGCCGGGCCGGAGAAGCCGATGGCGATGAAGGCGAGATCGGCCTTGATGATGAAGTCGGTGCCGGCGATCGGTTTGCGGCGCTCGTCCACCTGGCAGCAACGCACGCCGGTCAGCTGGCCTTCCTCGCCGACGAATTCCAGCGTAGCGACCTGGAATTCTCGGTTGGCACCCTCTGCCTGGCTGGACGAGGTACGCATCTTGGTGGCCCAGAACGGCCAGACCGCAAGCTTGTCTTCCTTTTCCGGCGGCATCGGGCGGATGTCGAGCTGGGTCACCTTGACGGCGCCCTGACGGAACGCGGTGCCGACGCAGTCGGACGCCGTATCGCCGCCACCGACGACGACGACATGCTTGGCGCCGGCCAGGATCGGCTCCGACGGCCAGCCGACGCTGTCGATGTTCTCGCGTCCGACGCGGCGGTTCTGCTGCACCAGATAGGGCATCGCGTCATAAACGCCGTGCAGGTCGACGCCCGGTATGCCTGCCGGCCGCGGGGTTTCCGAGCCGCCGCAGTAGACGACCGCATCGTGATCGGCGAGCAACTGCTGCATCGTCATGTCGACGCCGACATTGACGCCGCAATGGAAGGTCACGCCCTCGCCCTTGATCTGTTCGACGCGGCGATCGATGAAGTTCTTCTCCATCTTGAAGTCGGGGATGCCGTAGCGCAGCAGCCCGCCGGGCTTGCTCTCGCGCTCGAAGACATGCACCTCGTGGCCGGCACGGCCGAGCTGCTGGGCAGCCGCCAGGCCGGCAGGTCCGGACCCGATGACGGCGACCTTCTTGCCGGTATGGATGGTGGCCGGCTGCGGCGCGATGAAGCCGAGCTCATAGGCCTTGTCGGCAATCGCCTGCTCGACCGTCTTGATGGCGACCGGCGCATCTTCGAGGTTCAGCGTGCAGGCTTCTTCGCATGGCGCCGGGCAGACGCGGCCGGTGAATTCCGGAAAGTTATTGGTGGAGTGGAGGTTGCGGATCGCCTCCTCCCACTTGTTGTTGTAGACGAGGTCGTTCCAGTCCGGGATCTGGTTATGCACCGGACAGCCGGTCGGTCCGTGGCAATAAGGGATGCCGCAGTCCATGCAGCGCGCCGCCTGCTTGGTGACCTCCGCATCCGACATCGGGATGGCGAATTCGCGGAAGTGGCGGATACGGTCCGAGGCCGGCTGGTATTTTGCCACCTGCCGGTCAATTTCCATGAAACCCGTAACCTTGCCCATGTATAACCCCTAATCCAATCCTGTGTTTCGAAGGGCCCCTCATCCGCCTGCCGGCACCTTCTCCTCGCTTTGGCGGAGAGAAGGACCTCCGCCGCAACTTCTGCGTGCTCCCCTCGCCCCATTTGCGGGGAGAGGGTGCGCCGAGCGAAGCGGAGGCGGGGTGAGGGGCGGACCCAATTACTCCGCAGCGACACCCATCCGCATGCGCTCCATTTCCTCCAGTGCACGGCGATACTCGACCGGCATGACCTTGCGGAATTTCGGGCGGTACTCGGTCCACCGGTCGAGGATCTCCTTGGCGCGCAGCGAGCCCGTGTAGTGCAGATGGTTGGAGACCATCTGGTAGAGCCGCTCCTCGTCGTGCCGGGTCATGTCCTCGGTTACGTCGACGCGTCCCTTGTGCATGATGTCGCCGCCGTGGTGGTGCAGCTTCTCCAGCATGTCGTCCTCTTCCGGAACCGGTTCGAGTTCGACCATCGCCATGTTGCAGCGCTTGGCGAAATCGCCCTGCTCGTCGAGTACGTAGGCGACGCCGCCCGACATGCCGGCGGCAAAGTTGCGTCCGGTTTCGCCAAGCACGACGACGATGCCGCCGGTCATGTATTCGCAACCGTGGTCGCCGACCCCTTCGACGACGGCAACCGCACCCGAGTTGCGCACGGCGAAGCGTTCGCCGGCCACGCCGCGGAAGTAGCACTCGCCGGTGATGGCACCGTAGAGCACCGTGTTGCCGACGATGATGGCGTTTTCAGCCGCCAGCCTGGAGTTCTCCGGCGGGCGGACGATGATCCGGCCGCCCGACAGGCCCTTGCCGACATAGTCGTTGCCGTCGCCCACCAGATCGAAGGTGATGCCGCGGGCAAGGAAGGCGCCGAACGACTGGCCGGCCGTACCGCGCAGCGTCACGTGGATGGTGTCGTCCTTCAACCCCTTGTGGCCCCAGCGCTTGGCAAGCGCACCGGAAAGCATCGCGCCGGCGGAGCGGTCGACGTTCTTGATCGGCACTTCGAAGACCACCGATTCCTTGCTCTCGAGCGCCGGCATAGCCTTTTCGATCATCCTGCGGTCGAGCACCTCGTCGATCGGGTGCTTCTGCCGCTCGGTCCAGTAGGTGGCGCTCTTCGGCGCGGCGACCTTGTGGAAGATCTTTGAGAAATCCAGCCCCTTGGACTTCCAGTGGGCGAGCATCTCGTCCTTCTCCAGAAGCTCGGAGGCACCTATGATGTCGTCGAGCCGAGTAAAGCCCAGCGAGGCGAGGATCTCGCGCACCTCTTCGGCAACGAAGAAGAAGTAGTTGATGACGTGCTCCGGCGTGCCCTTGAAACGCTTGCGCAGGACCGGGTCCTGCGTCGCAACGCCGACCGGACAGGTGTTGAGGTGGCACTTGCGCATCATGATGCAGCCGGCAGCGATCAGCGGCGCCGTGGCAAATCCGAACTCGTCGGCGCCCAGCAGCGCCCCGACGATGACGTCGCGGCCGGTCTTCAGGCCGCCGTCCACCTGCAGCGCGATGCGCGAACGCAGGCCGTTCAGCACCAGCGTCTGCTGGGTTTCAGCAAGGCCGATCTCCCAGGGGCTGCCGGCATGCTTCAGCGAAGTCAGAGGCGACGCGCCGGTGCCGCCATCGAAGCCGGCAACCGTGATGTGGTCGGCGCGCGCCTTGGCGACGCCGGCGGCAACCGTGCCGACGCCGACTTCCGAGACCAGCTTCACGGAGACATCGGCTTCCGGGTTGACGTTCTTCAGGTCGAAGATCAGCTGTGCCAGATCCTCGATCGAATAGATGTCGTGGTGCGGCGGCGGCGAGATCAGGCCGACGCCCGGGGTCGAGTGGCGGGTCTTGGCGACCGTCGCATCGACCTTGTGACCGGGCAGCTGGCCGCCCTCGCCGGGCTTGGCGCCCTGCGCCACCTTGATCTGCAACATGTCGGCGTTGACCAGATATTCGGTCGTCACGCCGAAGCGGCCGGAGGCGATCTGCTTGATCGCCGAGCGCTCCGGGTTCTGGTTGCCGTTGGCCAGCGGCAGGTAGCGATCGCTCTCCTCGCCGCCCTCGCCGGTGTTCGACTTGCCACCGATCCGGTTCATGGCAATCGCCAGCGTCGTGTGCGCCTCGCGGCTGATCGAGCCGAAGGACATCGCCCCGGTCGAGAAGCGCTTGACGATATCGACGGCAGGCTCGACCTCGTCGACCGAGACCGGGCTGCGGCCGATGTCGGCTGCGCCCTTGATCTTGAACAGCCCGCGAATGGTGTTCATCCTGAGCGCCGTATCATTCACCATCCCGGCGAACTCGCGGTAACGCTCCTGGCTGTTGCCGCGCACGGCGTGCTGCAGCGAGGCAACGGCGTCCGGGCTCCATGCGTGGTTTTCGCCGCGCATCCGGTAGGCATATTCGCCACCGATATCGAGCGTCGAAGCGAGGATCGGATCCTTGCCGAACGCCGACAGGTGGCGGGCGACGGTTTCTTCCGAGATCTCCGTCAGGCCGATGCCCTCGATGGTCGTTGCCGTGCCGAAGAAGTACTTGTTGACGAGCTCCGACGACAGGCCGATGGCGTCGAAGATCTGCGCGCCGCAATAGGACTGGTAGGTCGAGATGCCCATCTTGGACATGACCTTGAGGATGCCCTTGCCGACCGCCTTGATGTAGCGGTAGACGACCTCCTCCTCCGAGACCTCCTTCGGGAATTCGCCCTTCTTGTGCATGTCGATCAGTGTATCGAAGGCGAGATACGGGTTGATCGCCTCGGCACCGAAGCCGGCAAGGCAGCAGAAATGATGGATCTCGCGCGGTTCGCCGGATTCCACCACGAGGCCGACCGAGGTGCGCAGACCCTTGCGGATCAGGTGATGGTGGACGGCCGCCGTCGCCAGCAGAGCCGGGATCGCGATGCGGTCCGGACCAATCTGGCGGTCGGACAGCACGATGATGTTGTAGCCACCCTTGACCGCCGCTTCGGCGCGCTCGCACAGGCGATCCAGCATGCCGGGCATGCCTTCGGCGCCGCGTTCGATGTCATAGGTGAAATCGAGCGTCTTGGTGTCGAAATGGTCCTCCATGTGGCCGATGGAGCGGATCTTCTCCAGGTCGCCATTGGTGAGGATCGGCTGGCGCACTTCCATGCGCTTCGCCTTCGCCATGCCGTCATGGTCGAGAATGTTCGGGCGCGGCCCAATGAACGAGACGAGGCTCATCACCAGCTCTTCGCGGATCGGATCGATCGGCGGGTTGGTGACCTGCGCGAAATTCTGCTTGAAGTAGGTGTAGAGCAGCTTCGACTTGGCCGACATCGCCGAGATCGGCGTGTCGGTCCCCATCGAGCCGATGGCCTCCTGGCCGGTCGTCGCCATCGGCGACATCAGGATGCGGGTGTCTTCGGACGTGTAGCCGAACGCCTGCTGGCGATCGAGCAGGGAGACGTCGCGGCGCAGCGCCCGCGGCTCCACCGGCTTCAGTTCCTCGAGGATGATCTGCGTCCGCGCCAGCCAGTTCTTGTAGGGATGCTTGGTGGCAAGCTCGCTCTTCACTTCCTCGTCGGAAATGATGCGGCCCTTCTCCATGTCGATGAGCAGCATCTTGCCCGGCTGCAGGCGCCACTTCTTGACGATGGTTTCTTCCGGTACCGGCAGGACGCCGGCCTCGGAAGCCATGATGATGCGGTCGTCGGAGGTGACGACGTAGCGGGCCGGGCGCAGGCCGTTGCGGTCGAGCGTCGCGCCGATCTGCTTGCCGTCGGTGAATGCGACGGCTGCCGGGCCGTCCCAAGGCTCCATCAGCGCTGCATGGTATTCGTAGAACGCCTTGCGCTCCGGAGACATCGACTGGTTGCCGGACCAGGCTTCGGGGATCAGCATCATCACCGCATGCGCCAGCGAATAGCCGCCGCGCACCAGGAATTCCAGCGCGTTGTCGAAGCAGGCCGTGTCGGACTGGCCCTCGTAGGAGATCGGCCAGAGCTTCGAGATGTCTTCACCAAAGAACGGCGAAGAGACCGAGGCCTGGCGGGCGGCCATCCAGTTGACGTTGCCGCGCAGCGTGTTGATCTCGCCGTTGTGGGCGACCATGCGGTACGGGTGCGCGAGCTTCCACGACGGGAAGGTGTTGGTGGAAAAGCGCTGGTGAACGAGCGCAACGGCCGTCTCAAAACGCGGATCCGACAGGTCCTTGTAGTAGGCGCCGACCTGGTAGGCGAGGAACATGCCCTTGTAGACGATCGTCGAGGACGACAGCGAGACCGGGTAGAAGCCCATGTCGACGCCGCCGAACGCATCATAGATGCGGTTGGAGATGACCTTGCGGATGAGGAAGAGCTTGCGCTCGAAGTCGGGATTGGTCGCCGCGTCACGACCGGCGCCGATGAAGACCTGACAGTGATGCGGCTCGGTGGCTGCAATCTCCGGCGCCTTGGACAGCGACGCGTTGTCGACCGGCACGTCGCGGAAGCCGAGGAACTGCTGCCCCTCTTCGGCGATGACGTCCTTCACGACCTGCTTGTAATGCTCGATCTCTTCAGGCTTGCGGGGCATGAACAGATGGCCGACCGCATATTCGCCGGCCTTCGGCAGGGTAATGCCCTGCTTGGCCATCTCCTCGCGGAAGAAGCGGTCGGGGATCTGCACCAGGATGCCCGCCCCGTCGCCCATCAAAGGATCGGCGCCGACGGCACCGCGATGGGTGAGGTTCTCGAGGATGAACAGCCCGTCCTTGACGATCTGGTGTGACTTCTGGCCCTTCATGTGGGCGATGAAGCCGACGCCGCAGGCATCGTGCTCGTTGCGCGGGTCGTAGAGCCCCTGGCGCTGCGGCAGGCCCGGAAACGAAGCGGGAACCGAAGCGGCAGCGTCCACGGCTTTGCCTGCGGCAGGTCCGTTGAGTGCGTCTGTCTTGGTCATCGTCATTCCTCCTGTCGTTTGCCTGAGGCGAGAGTTGCCCGTCCATGACACCCGCAATCTGTGCTGTCGTCGACGTGTGCACCGCAGGATACAGCCAACCGGAAGGAGAAGGTTAACCATTTCTGCGGGTCAAATGCGTAAAATAGGACAGCATGACTGCCCTACTTCCAGATTTTTATGGCAGAGATCGTGTTCCCACGCAAGGCCGCCCGCGCAAAATCCGAAGGGGATCTTTTTCTCAAGTTACCGCAAACCGAACCACGGAGACAGAATATTGCTCCATTCTCCGCCGGGCCTTGTTCATCCTTGCCGTGGCAATGGTCGTCTGACGGCTCGGAGGCGAAACCCTATTGATCCGACAGTGGATCGGCTTAATGTCCGGCTTCCTCCCTCACCTGCACTGAAAGTCATCTTCCATGTTCTTTGCTTCGGATAACTGGGCCGGCGCCCATCCCGCGATCAATGAGCGGCTGATGCGGGAATCGACCCGCTTTGCCGCCGCCTACGGCACCAGCGCCCTCGATCAGGCGATCGAGAAGCGCTTCAACGAAATCTTCGAGCGCGAGGTCGCCGTCTTCTTCGTCGCGACCGGCACCGCCGCCAACTCCCTGGCCCTTGCGAGCCTGGCAAAGCCGGGCGGCGTGGCCTTCTGTCATGCCGAGGCCCACGTCATCGAGGACGAATGCGGCGCACCGGATTTCTTCAGCGGCATGCGCATGTCGCCGGTTGATGGCGCGCTCGGCAAGATGGACCCGAAGCAGTTGACGAGCCGCATTGCGCGCTATCCGCAGGATGCCGTCCACCACGGCCGCGCGACGGCGGTGTCGATGACCCAGGCGACCGAAGTGGGGACGATCTACACGCTCGACGAGATCGAGCAGATCGCCCGCATCTCCCACGACCATGGCCTGCCGCTGCACATGGACGGCGCACGCTTTGCCAACGCCCTGGTGCAGCTTGATGCGACGCCGGCCGAGATGACGTGGAAGCGCGGCGTCGACGTGCTGTCCTTCGGCGGCACCAAGAACGGCTGCTGGTGCGCCGAAGCGATCGTCTTCTTCGATCCGGCGATGGCAAAGGAACTGCCTTTCATCCGCAAGCGCTCGGCGCAACTGTTCTCGAAGTCGCGCTTCATTGCCGCGCAGTTCGAGGCCTACCTGCAGGACGATCTGTGGCTGAACCTTGCCGCCCACGCCAATTCGATGGCCGACCGGCTGCGCGGCGGGCTTGCCGCCTCCAACAGCGCCCGCGTCGCCTGGCCAACCAGCTCGAACGAGGTTTTCGCCGTCATTCCCAAGGACACGGCCAAGGCCGCCCAGGACAAGGGCGCCAAGTTCTACGACTGGCTGGAGCCGCACGACATGGCCGAACCCGTCCAGGGCCATGAGCAGCTGATCCGCCTGGTCACCAGCTTTGCGACCGAGAAGGAAGACGTCGACGCCTTCCTCGACGTCATCGCCGCCGGCTGAACCGCCACGAGACCCGCATCACGTCGCACCCTGCGGCGTGATGCGTTTGACGATGAGGTTCGACAGCGCCTCGACCAATGCCGCATCGGCGCCACGCCGCGGCACCAGCACGAATTCCACGTCACCGAGCACCGGCAGCCTGTCTCCGGAAATCTCCCGGAGGCCGGACGGCGCCATGCTGCGAGGCTGGACCAGAACACCCATTCCCGCCCGCGCCGCCGCAGTCAGCCCGGCAAGACTGCCGCAGGTACAGACGATCCGCCACGCACGTTTTTCCCGGTCAAGCGCCAGCTGTGCCGCCTTGCGGGTGATGCTCGGCGCCGGAAAGGCGATCAGCGGCAGGATCTCGGCGTCGCGCAGACGCTGAAGGTCGGCGTCGCGCGCCAGCCAGACCAGCGGCTCGCGGTAGATCAGCCGCCCGTGCGCTTCGCCGATATGCCGCTTGGCGAGCACCAAATCGAGTTCGCCGAGCTCCTGCATCTGATAGAGATTGGCACTGAGTGCCACCGTCAGCTCAAGGTCAACGAGCGGATAGAGGCGGATGAAGTCTTCCAGGATGCCGGTCAGCCGGTTGGCGACCACGTCTTCGGAGACGCCGAGCCGCAGCCGACCGCGCAACCGGCTCTCGCCGAACAGCGACATCACCTTGCCGTTCATGTCGAGCATGCTGCGCGCGTAACCGAGCAGTGCCTCGCCCTCCGTCGTCAGCCGTACCTGATGCGTGGTGCGGTCGATGAGCTGCCGCCCGAGCGCGGTTTCCAGCCGCTGGATATGCTGTGTGACCGTCGGCTGCCCCAGTCCCAGCCGCTCGGCGGCCAGCGTGAAGCTGCCGGTCTCGTTCAGCGTAACGAAGCTCGCAAGATGGGTCAGGTTCAGCATCGATCACGATCCATGATAACTGTTAGTGGTTGCATCTTGCTTCATGATGAGCAAGGGCTGAGGTCCATTCTCTGAGGACAGATCCATCATGAGCCGTTTCCTGCCGGACCGTTTCACCCTGATGCTGGTGTTGACGGTCATCATAGCCTCGCTGCTGCCCGCCCAGGGCGATTTCGCCGCGTATTTCGGCATCGCCACCAAATGCGCGATTGCCCTTTTGTTCTTCCTGCACGGCGCCCGCCTGTCGCGTGACGTGGTGATCGCCGGTGTCCTGCACTGGCGCCTGCACCTGACGATCCTTGCGGTCACCTATGCGATCTTCCCGCTGCTCGGCCTCGGCCTGGGTTTCGTGCCGTCGGACATCCTGAAGCCGGAACTGTATGTCGGCATTCTGTTTCTCTGCGTGCTGCCCTCCACCGTCCAGTCGTCGATCGCCTTCACCTCGATTGCCGGTGGCAACGTGCCCGCCGCGATCTGCTCCGCATCGGCGTCCAACCTGTTCGGCATGTTCCTGACGCCGCTTCTGGTCGGCCTGATGATGACCACCAGCGGCACCGCCGGCTTCTCGCTTGATGCGCTGGAAACCATCCTGCTGCAGCTTCTGGCGCCGTTCGTCCTCGGCCAGGTTCTTGAACCGTGGATCGGCAAGTGGATCCGCTCAAAAAAGAAACTGCTGTCGCCCGTCGACCGCGGCTCGATCCTGATGGTCGTCTATCTCGCCTTCAGCGAATCCGTCAACGAAGGGCTCTGGCAGACCTTCTCGATCACCGACATCGGCGTCGTGATCGGCCTCGACATCGCCCTGCTCGCCGTCGTCCTCTGCATCACGATGTTCGGCAGCCGGCTCCTCGGCTTCAACAAGCAAGACGAGATTACCATCACCTTCTGCGGATCGAAGAAGAGCCTTGCCTCGGGCGTGCCCATGGCGGGCGCCATCTTCGCCGGCCAGAGCATCGGCGCCATCGTCCTGCCATTGATGCTCTTCCACCAGATCCAGCTGATGGTCTGCGCCGTGATCGCCCAGAAATATGCGACGCGGAAGGCCGCGACCGCGGTACCGATGGCAGTCCAGTCGGAAGTCGTCTGACGCCAGCTCCGGGCGTACGCAAAAGGCCCCTCCCGTTGCCGGGAGAGGCCCTTCAAGAACCCTGAAGGTGATGGAGCCTTAGTTCACCTGCTGCGGTGCAGGCTGGGCATCAATCGTCTTTGCGGTTTCCACGACGTCGGCTGCGATTGCGATGCGACGCGGCTTCAGCGTTTCGGGAATGTTGCGAAGCAGGTCGATGTGCAGCAGACCGTTCTTCAGCGATGCGCTCTGAACCTCGACGTGGTCGGCCAGCTGAAAGCGGCGCTCGAAAGCGCGCTTTGCGATGCCGCGATAGAGGTATTCGCTCTTCTCGGCGCCATCTTCTTCAGACTTCTCGCCCTTGACGCTCAGCACATGGGCATGGGCCTCGATGCTGAGTTCCTTTTCATCGAAGCCGGCCACCGCCATGGTGATGCGGTAGGTGGTCTCGCCAGTCCGTTCGATGTTGTAGGGCGGGTAGGTCTGTGCCTGCTCGGGCTGGCTGACGCCGTCGAGCATGGAAAAGAGACGGTCGAAGCCGACGGTGGAGCGATAGAGCGGCGAAAAATCGACGTGACGCATGGTGTCCTCCTGGAAGCGACGTTTGCGGTTTTCAATGGTCCGGCCGGCGCCCCGAATGGCTGCCCCGGCCGCTGTCACGGACCCTTTCGGCGTCCGTGACAAACAGATGGGAAGCCCAAAATTCGGCTTCAAGACCTTTCGCCGCGAAAAAATTGGGGCCGCTTTCGCGCGCCGGCGGATGCCGCTGAATGGCCCATGAACGGGGGGTTCCGCAGCCGTTCATCGGCGCCGCACTAGAACTGCGGCAACCGGAAGTATCTGCCTCCGGCGACTGAAGGCACGTCCCTTCGCTTCAGTCATTTTTTCAGCCGGCGTCGGGTGTCCTTTCCCGCGCCGGCTTTTTTCTTTGACGTCAACCGGGGCACCCCCTATCCCTCCAGACATCGATGCAGAACGGTGCAGCCATGGACGACATCCTCTTCTCCACGCCGGACAACCCGACCCCGCCCAACCATACGGCCGGCTATTTCGAGGGTGTTCGCGGGGCCCGGCTGCGCTACGCGATCTTCCGCTCGGAGATGTCGCCGGCCCGTGGCACGGTCGTGCTGCTGCAGGGCCGCAACGAGTTCCTCGAGAAATACTACGAGACGATCCGCGAGCTGAACGCCATGGGGCTATGGGTCGCGACCTTCGACCTGCGCGGCCAGGGCGGCTCGGCGCGACTGCTGAAGGCGCCCCGCAAGGGCCATGTCCGGCGGTTCTCCGATTACGAACGCGATCTCGACCTGTTCCTCGAAAAGATCGTCCTGCCGGACGCCCGTCTGCCGTTCTTCCTGATCGCCCATTCCACCGGCGCCTTGATCGCGCTGTCGGCGGCGCCGCGGCTGGCGAACCGGATCGACCGCATGGCGCTTGCCGCGCCGTTCATCGCGCTGACCAATCAGGCGATGCCGGAGCGCTGGGTGCGGCTGCTATCGGCGACGTTGTCACGACTGGGGCTCGGCAGCCGGTCGATGGGCAAGGACCAGAGCAACCGTCCCTTTCCCGGCAATCCGCTGACATCGGATCTCGCTCGCTTCAATCGCAATGCGGCAATCATCGCCGCGCATCCCGAGCTGACGATTGGTGCGCCGACGGCGCGATGGCTGCATGAGACGCTGGCTGCCGCAAGTCGCGCGACGCAACAGGCGCACCTGACCCGCATCACCACGCCTACCCTGCTGATCGCCCCTATGCGCGACGGCGTGGTGCCCTATGCGGCGCAGGAAACCCTGTCGCGGAATTTTCGCGCCGCCCAGCTGGTGACCATCACCGGCGCCCGCCATGAAGTGTTCCACGAACGCGACATCTACCGGCGACAGGCGATGGCAGCGATCGAGGCCTTCATGCCCGGCAGCGAGCAGGTGGCCGATTTTTCCGACTCCGAAGCCTGAAGACCGGTTATTCTCCAGGTCACGCCAGCAGCGCGCGCGCCTCATCGTAGACGCTGCGGCAGCCGGCAGCGATGATGTTTCCACCGTTTTCCGGCCGCCCGCCATCCCAGGTGGTGATGATGCCGCCAGCCTGCTCGATGAGCGGGATCAATGCCCCCACGTCATAGGGCTTGAGGTTGTTCTCGATCACAAGGTCGACATGGCCGGCCGCCAGCAGCGCGTAGGCGTAGCAATCGACGCCGTAGCGGAACAGCTGCACCTTGGCCTCGACCGACCGATAGCGCTCAATCTCTGCGGCGTTGAAGATGTGCGGGGACGTGGTGAACAGCGTCGCCTGCGACAGCGACCCGCAGTCGCGCGTCCGGATCTGCCGCTCGCCGTCGGGCCCGCGATACCAGGAGCGTTCCCCGTCGGCAAAATAGCGTTCGCCGGTGAATGGCTGGTCCATCATGCCGAGCCGCGCGCGGCCGCCTGAATAGAAACCGATGAGCGTTCCCCAGACCGGCACGCCGGAGATGAAGGCGCGCGTGCCGTCGATCGGATCGATGACCCAGACATGCTCGCGGTCGAGGCCGAAGGATTCGTGCTCTTCGCCGAGCATGCCGTGTTCCGGATACCAGGCGGTGACCAGCTCGCGGATGGCCGCTTCGGCTGCCTGATCCGCCTCGGTGACCGGGTCGAACCCCGAGGCGAGCTTGTTGCTGACGGACGTGCCGGATCGGAAACGCGGCAGCGTTTCGCGCCGGGCGGCGTCGGCAAGGCTATCGAAGAAAGCGCGGTCTGGAAGCATGGCGGGTTCCGGAGCTGATGAGGACGCCTCTTTCTAGACGATCATGGCGGATCGACAAGAGACCGCAGCGCGTGAGGCATTGCCTGCAGAATAATCACCGCCAATAATTGCTTGACAATTGAGCAAATGCCACCTACCGTCAGATCACAGTCTTTGACTGTAAATACCCTCCTTGGGTGTTTCCTCCCTAGACTCAAGCCGCGCCTCAAGGCGCGGTTTTTTTTGCCCGGCGCCTGCCGCGGCCAGATGTCTTCGAACTGTTGGTGGAGAAAGTGGCCCTCTATTCGGCCGCAAGCGCGCCGTCGATGCTGAAGCCGGCAGCGAAATCCACCATCTGGCGCATGAAGGTCGACAGTGCCGCAGCCACCAGATCGAATTCCGGCTTTTTCTCGAGCGTCGCCTCGTCGACATAGAGCGCCCGGTTGACCTCGATCTGCAGCGCATGCAGGCCGCGCACCGGCCGACCGTAATGCTCGGTGATGAAGCCGCCGGCATAAGGCTTGTTGCGCACCGCGTGAAAGCCCATGTCTTCTAGAATATGCAGCGCGACGCGTGACAGTTCTGCCGATGCGCTGGTGCCGTAGCGATCGCCTATGATGAAATCCGGCCGGATGTCCGAGCCGGCCAGGCGAATGTTGCCCGGCATAGAATGGCAATCGATGAGGATCGACAGCCCGAAGCGGGCATGCGTGCGGGCGATCAGCCGGCGGAGACAGGCGTGATAGGGTTTGTAGAGCGCGTCGATGCGCGCCAGCGCCTCGCCGACCGGCAGTCGGTGGCGATAGATCTCCATGTTCTCGGCGACGATCCGTGGAATGGTGCCGAGACCGCCGGCCACCCTCATCGAGCCGATATTGGCGAACGACGGCAGCGGCCCGTCGAACATCCGCGGGTCGAGTTCATAGGGCTCGCGGTTGACGTCGAGGTAGGCGCGCGGAAAGTTCGCCACCAGCATCGGCGCCCCGAACAGCGGAGCGTCGGCAAACAGTTCGTCGACGAAATGATCCTCGGAGCGGCGGATGGCCGTCTCGTCGAGACGCGCAGCATCCAGGAAGCCTGCCGGATAGTCACGGCCGCTGTGCGGAGAGTTGAAGACGAAGGGAATGGTCTGCGTTTCGGGCTCCCGCACCTCGAAGGGATCGCAATCGCCCGTCATCCAATCCATTCGGCCTTTACCATGTCCAGAACTCATCAAAGCGATATGTTGCCAGTTGCATGCGGCGAAGTCCATACTATCTCCATCCCATAGAAGGATGCTCGCGACCCGCCATTCACTGGTTTTTTACTGCCGATAGGCTAGTGTCGGAGCCTC
The DNA here is from genome assembly GCF_059415005.1 of Rhizobium sp. SAFR-030. Classification (NCBI taxonomy): domain Bacteria; kingdom Pseudomonadati; phylum Pseudomonadota; class Alphaproteobacteria; order Hyphomicrobiales; family Rhizobiaceae; genus Rhizobium; species Rhizobium sp. SAFR-030. The sequence goes on from NZ_JBPFDO010000004.1 coordinate 243,656, forward strand.
CGGAACAACGAAAAACCAAAAACGGTCCTGACGATGCAAAAAATCCTCCTCGCCGAAGATGACAACGACATGCGCCGCTTCCTTGTGAAGGCGCTGGAAAAGGCGGGTTACAAGGTGACCTCCTTCGACAACGGAGCAAGCGCCTACGACCGCCTGCGCGAGGAACCCTTCTCCCTCCTGCTCACCGACATCGTCATGCCCGAAATGGACGGCATCGAACTGGCGCGTCGTGCGACGGAACTCGATCCCGACCTCAAGGTGATGTTCATCACCGGCTTCGCAGCCGTCGCTCTGAATTCCGATTCGAAGGCGCCGAAGGATGCCAAGGTGCTCTCCAAGCCCTTCCACCTGCGCGATCTGGTCGACGAGGTGAACAAGCTTCTGGTCGCCTGAGCCCGGTTTTCCGGGCTTCTCGCGGCGGCTTGAAAAAAAGCAGTCGGCGCGGAAAATTAGCGGTTGACGGCCAGACCTTTTGTATGGTTTACCGCGGCCACGGATGGGCGTATAGCTCAGCGGGAGAGCACTACGTTGACATCGTAGGGGTCACAGGTTCAATCCCTGTTACGCCCACCATCCTCTTCAAAACGTTGAAAAATCCGCTTCGGCGGATTTTTCCGTTTCTGGGGTTTGAGCAAGCCGCTGCAGTGGCCTGACTGGCAGAACTCTAATGATCGAAGGGCGCGCGTCAGGCGCAATCAGGCCCTGCCTCTCAGTGCCCGACAACACCATTCCTCCAGACCACGTTCGAGCAACGTCTTCTGACGAGCACCGGTCGGACCATCGTTACGGAAAGGATGACTTGCGCGCGCCCTGCCCTATCTCCTGCAGAGCGGCAGCAGATCCGACGCCGCGTCCCTTCCATCACGTGCAGGAGGACCCATGGGGTTGTTCGACAGTCTTCTCGGGCATGGATCGCGCGTCGATCCAGCCGATTTGCGCAAGCGCCTCGACGGCGTTCTGATCGATGGTGAGGAGGCGCAGCTTGCCTTTCGCGTCGTGCGCGACTTTTTCGTCTTCACCCAGTTCCGGCTGATCCTCGTCGACATCCAGGGAATGACCGGCAGCAAGGTCGACTACACCACCATCCCCTACCGCGCGATCACCCGCTTCTCTGTCGAGACGGCCGGCACCTTCGATCTTGATTCGGAGCTGCGGATCTGGGTGTCCGGCAGTCCGGCGCCGATCGAGCGGACGCTCGGCAAGGGCAGCGATGTGCGTTCCATCCAGCGGGCGCTGGCAACCGGCATCAGCCGCTAGCCTGCGGCTTCTTGAAACGGCGACGGCCGGACCACAAGGATCCGGCCGTGCTTGATATGCTATCCGCGAGACTACCAGCGGGGCGGTGGTCCCCAGTGGCGGTCCGGGCCACGATCGCGCCAGTGGCGCGGCGGCGGGCCCCAATGCCGCGGCGGACCATCGTCGCGCCAGTAGCGGGGCCGCGGCGGCGGTCCGCGGCGCGGAACGCAGTCTCCCCAGCGATTGAGACGCCAGCCCGGGCCGCAGGCGTAGTCGACCTGCTGAACCAGATGGTTTGACGACGACTGTGGCGCCGGACGTGTGGTCGGCATCGGCTGTGCGACGCCGGATGCGGCACCGGCAAGAACAACAGCAGCTGCAAGTATCAAGGCCTTCATGATGGAACCCTCGTGATGATGGCGAGGAGAAAGCTGCACCCGGACAAATGAACGCTGGCTGAATCAGGCGTTCATCATGGTGTCGGACGCCATCCGCTAAGAGCAGGCAAGACAGGATCTGCCGCACCGGCGCGGCAGACTTGACAGCCTTGGGGTGAGGCCCATGTCTGCCTTGCGCTTCGCACCGAAGTCTGGTTCCAGAGACACCGTCAGGCCGGACGCGTCGAGCGGCACCGGCCTCGGACGAAGCGGCTTTGTCGGCCAGGCACTCGAGCCGGCGCCCGGCTGTGAAAGAAGTTCGGAAAGATAATGCGTCTGATTGAGACAGTCTCCGCTGCTCCGCCCGTCAAGGCCCTCGTTGCCCGCCTGAAGCTCGTCAAGAGAAAGGCCTTCGCCCGCGGCAGCGAGATCGGACTGATCTTCTCGAGCATCGCCATCGGGCTTGCCGCCGGAGCCGCCGTCAGCGGCATGAGCTGGGTGTCGCGCAGCATGCACAGCATGATCTTCGGCATCGGCATGTCGGAGTGGCTGAGCTCGTCGACCATCGACAACAAGCTGCTGGTGCTGCTGGCGCCGATCTGCGGCGGCATCCTGCTCGGGCTTTTCCTTTATATCCTGTCGCGCAAGCGCAAGCGCCAGATCGTCGACCCGATCGAAGCCAATGCCCTGTTCGGCGGCCGCATCTCGTTGACCGACAGCGTCATCGTTGCCGTCCAGAACCTGATCTCCAACGGCTTCGGCGCATCTGTGGGTCTGGAGGCCGGCTACACGCAGCTATCGGCCGGCATCGGCTCCAAGCTCGGCACGAAGCTGCGGCTGCGCCGCGAAGACATGCGAATTCTGGTCGGCTGCGGGGCCGCGGGCGCCATTGCCGCGGCCTTCAACGCGCCGCTGACCGGCGCCTTCTACGCGTTTGAGCTGATCATCGGCACCTACAGCATGGTGGCATTGGCGCCGGTCGTCATCTCGGCGATCATTGCCACCTTCGTCGCCCGCGCCCTTTCCGGCGACAGCTTCCTGATCGAGGTCGGCGAGATCGGTATCATCACGCCGGCCGACTACCTGCCGGCGATCCTGCTCGGCGCCATCTGCGCCGGCGCCGGCATCCTGATCATGCAAGGCGTCGCGCTGGTCGAGGAGCTGGCGCGCAAGAGCTCAACCCCGGCCTTTGTGCGGCCGGCGATCGGCGGCATCGTCGTCGGGCTTCTGGCCATGGTCACCCCGCAGGTCCTCTCGGCCGGCCACGGCGCGCTGCACCTGAACCTCGACGGCGGAACACCGGTGCATCTTCTCCTCGGCATCCTGCTGATGAAATCGCTGGCCTCGGCGGTCTCGATCGGTTCCGGCTTCCGCGGCGGGCTGTTCTTCGCCTCGCTGTTCATGGGCTCGCTGATCGGCATGATCTTCGCCGCCCCCGCCGACTACATCACCAGCGGCTCGCTGACGCCCACCGTGCTTGCGGTGGTCGGCATGAGCGCGCTTGCGGTCGCCATCATCGGCGGGCCGCTGACCATGACCTTCCTGGCGCTGGAAATCACCGCCGACTTCCCGATCACCGCCTTGGTGCTGGCGGCCGTCATCACCTCCTCGGTGGTCGTGCGCACCACCTTCGGCTACTCGTTTGCCACCTGGCGCTTCCATCTGCGCGGCGAGAGCATCCGCAGCGCCCACGACGTCGGCTGGATCCGCACCCTCACCGTCGACAAGCTGATGCGCGCCGACGTCAAATGCGCCCGGCTCGGCGCATCCCTGGACGAATTCCGCGAAGCGTTTCCGCTCGGGTCGGCAAAGCGGGTCATCCTGCTCGACGACGACGAGCGCTATGCCGGGATCATCTCTCTTCCGGACGTCTACGCGGATGAGGTCGAGGCCACCAAGCCGCGCACTCAGCTGGCGGATTTCATCGGCCACGAGAACGACTTCCTGCTGCCGAATATGAACGCCAAGCAGGCGGCGGGGATCTTCGACCAGTCGCACGCCGAAGCGCTGGCGGTGATCAACAACCTCATCGATCGGCGGGTCGTCGGCCAGCTCAGCGAAGCCCATACGCTGCGGCGCTACAGCGAAGAGCTCGACCGGCAGCGGCGCGAAGCGGTCGGCGAGCTGCAGGCCTGACTGCACAGCACGAACCCGGCTCGCCGGTGGCCGGCGATGACAGTCTCCATGGAACAAACGAAAACGGCACCGGATCGCTCCGGTGCCGTTTGTAGTTGTGTCAATCAGATGATGCCGGACAGGATCAGGCAGCGTTCTTCGCGTAATCGGCCGTCGGCACTTCGGCGATCGTCTTCAGGACGACGGAAGCGATCTGGTACGGGCAACCCTGGCTGTTCGGGCGGCGATCTTCGAGATAGCCCTTGTAGCCGTTGTTGACGAAGGAGTGCGGAACGCGGATCGAGGCGCCGCGGTCGGCAACGCCATAGGAGAACTTGTTCCACGGTGCCGTCTCGTGCTTGCCGGTCAGGCGCAGATGGTTGTCCGGGCCGTAAACGTCGATGTGCTCCTGCCAGTTCTTGGAGAAGGCAGCCATGAGCGCTTCGAAGTATTCCTTGCCACCGATCTCGCGCATGAACTTGGTCGAGAAGTTGCAGTGCATGCCCGAGCCGTTCCAGTCCGTATCGCCGAGCGGCTTGCAGTGGAATTCGACATCGATGCCGTACTGTTCGCAAAGGCGCAGCAGCAGGTAGCGGGCGATCCAGATCTGGTCGGCAGCGCTCTTGGAGCCCTTGCCGAAGACCTGGAATTCCCACTGGCCCTTGGCCACTTCGGCGTTGATGCCTTCGTGGTTGATGCCGGCGGCGAGGCAGAGGTCGAGGTGCTCTTCAACGATCTCGCGGGCAACCGAGCCGACGTTCTTGAAGCCGACGCCCGTGTAGTACGGACCCTGCGGAGCCGGATAGCCCTGCTCGGGGAAGCCGAGCGGACGGCCGTTCTCGTAGAAGAAGTATTCCTGTTCGAAGCCGAACCAGGCGCCTTCGTCGTCGAGGATCGTCGCGCGGCTGTTGGAGGCGTGCGGCGTGACGCCGTCCGGCATCATGACTTCGCACATGACCAGGGCGCCGTTGGTACGGGCCGGGTCGGGGTAGATGGCGACAGGCTTCAGCACGCAGTCCGAGCTATGACCTTCAGCCTGCATCGTGGAGGAGCCGTCGAAGCCCCAGAGCGGCAGCTGTTCGAGCGTCGGGAATTCGTCGAATTCCTTGATCTGCGTCTTGCCGCGAAGGTTCGCCACCGGCTTGTAGCCGTCGAGCCAGATGTACTCGAGCTTGTATTTCGTCATAGGTCTCTCTCGTTTCTATGCTGCCTGATGTAGCACATCCCAATCGGAAGACGCCGCCTCATGGGCGCCAGCGTGGGGACTATTTCCACAGATGCATATAGCGTGCCAGACGACGCCCGGCCCGTATTACTCTTGCTCTCGGCAGAAGCAGCTCGGACAGCGACGACCCCCCATCACCGACGGATGAGGTCGCACGGCAGCGCTTTGGAACCCTTCCTGACAAGCCTCGTTGACCGGATCAGTCAGGGTGCAGCCGCCCGTTCATCGATCACGCGATCCTCTGCCTAATCGCTTGCAAGATGATGTCAAAATATGCATATTGGTTACAAATGAACCACTGAGAAGATGCAAAAGAAAGCATCGTGATTATATAATAGGCAAAAACGCCTCAGCGGACTGGAAGAATGAACCAAGGATAGCCCAGATGAATACCGCTTCCGAAAGACCGACAGCGCAAATCATTCCCTTCCCGACCCGCGCCATGCGCTCCGCGGCGCTCGGTGCGGATCGCCTCGAGCAAGACGTTCAGGCAGAGAAGGCGCGCTTTGCCGATCTCGCTTTCGGTGGAAGCTGGTATCATCAGGAGGCCCTGGTGGAGCCGACGCCGCCCAAGGCGAACTGATGCGTCATTTGCCCAAATAAAAGGCGAACGCGGTCAATTGTTGTGCGGTCGCCTGTCTCGTGTGCAGGAGCAGGCGCTTGCCCGGTATCGATTTGGTTGACAGGCGCTGCCAACGCCCGGGAATGTGGCAATCCGATTCATTCGAAGGCACATCCGTCAGCTCAATCTGCTCCGTTCGCCGGCGCGATCTGTAATGCCGCAGATGATGGCCGGTGCATCCGGCGATCATACTCACCGTTGATCTTGGCTTCTGCTTTCCGCAGGCGAGTGCCGCGCCGCGCTCCTCGCGGGTAATCCGGCTTGCATTGTTCTCTTGCATTGCACACACTTGGCTTCTTCGCGGCGTTCGGGCACACGCATATGGTCCGGCAAGGAGCTCCATGTCGATCAAAGCCAGCATCTACCATCTGACGCATTACAAATATGACAGACCGGTCCGTCTCGGGCCCCAGATCATCCGCCTCAAGCCGGCCGCCCATTCCAGAACCCGCGTCCTCAGCCACTCGCTGAAAGTCTCGCCGGCCAATCACTTCGTCAATCTGCAGCAGGACCCCTACGGCAACTACCTCGCCCGCTTCATCTTTCCGGAGCCGGCGACGGAGCTGAAGATCGAGGTCGACCTGATCGCCGACATGTCGGTCTACAATCCCTTCGACTTCTTCGTCGAAGAGGAGGCGACGAGCTGGCCCTTCGATTACCCGGAGGCGCTGGTCGAGGATCTCTCCATCTACCGCAAGCCGGAGCCGACGGGGCCACTGCTCGACGCGTTCCTGGCGACGCTCGACCGCAGTCCCGGCCAGCATACCGTCGATATGATCGTCGCCATCAACGCCCGCCTGCAGAGCGAGATCGGCTATGTGATCCGCATGGAGCCGGGTGTTCAGACGCCGGAGCAGACGCTCGAGACCGGCAGGGGATCCTGTCGCGACACAAGCTGGCTGCTCGTCCAGATCCTGCGCCACCTCGGCCTCGCCGCCCGCTTCGTCTCCGGCTACCTGATCCAGCTGACCCCCGACCTGAAGGCGCTCGATGGCCCCTCCGGCACCGAGCACGACTTTACCGACCTGCATGCCTGGGCCGAGGTCTATCTGCCGGGCGCCGGCTGGATCGGCTTTGATCCGACCTCCGGCCTGCTGACGGGCGAGAGCCATATTCCGCTGGCCGCCACGCCCCACTACCGCAATGCCGCGCCCATCTCCGGCGGTTATTACGGGCAGGCCGAAACCAGCTTCGACTTCGCCATGACCGTGTCGCGCGTTGCCGAGCATCCGCGTATTACCAAGCCGTTTTCCGACGACAGCTGGCACGCCCTCAATGATTTGGGCGAGCGAGTCGACGAGGTGCTGAAGGCAGAGGACGTCCGGCTGACGATGGGCGGCGAGCCGACCTTCGTGTCGATCGACGATTTCGAATCCGAGGAATGGAATACCGACGCGGTCGGCCCGACCAAGCGTGATCGTGCCGACGTGCTGATCCGTCGCCTGCGGGAGCGCTTCGCGCCCGGCGGCTTCCTCCATTACGGCCAGGGCAAATGGTACCCCGGCGAAAGCCTGCCGCGTTGGACCTTCTCGCTGTTCTGGCGCCGTGACGGCAAGCCGATCTGGAGCAATCCGGATCTGGTTGCCGAGGAAGGCCGCGACTACGGCGTGCGCGACGAGGATTCCGCCCGTCTGCTGCAGGAGATGGCAGGCGAGCTCGGCGTGGCTCCCGACATGGTGGTGCCGGCCTTCGAGGATCCCGGCGAATGGATCCTGCGTGAGGCCAACCTGCCGGACAATGTCGACCCGTCCAATTCGAAGCTTACGGACGCCGAGGAGCGCAGCCGCATCGCCCGCGTGTTCGAGCGCGGTCTGACGCGACCGAGCGGCTATGTGCTGCCGGTCCAGGCGTGGAACGCCCGCGCCGACGGCCCGCGCTGGGTCAGCGAACGCTGGCGGACGAGACGCGGCCGCGTCTTTCTGGTGCCGGGCGACAGCCCCGTCGGCTATCGGCTGCCGCTGGGCAAGCTTCCCTACGTGCCGCCCTCGCAGTTCCCCTATATTCACGAGGCGGACCCTTCAATTCCCCGCGCGCCGCTGCCGGATGCCATCGTGCCGGCCGGCCGGGCGATGCTTGAATCCTCCTTCAAGGCCGGGGACGCGGAAAACCTCGGACGTGTCGAGCAGGTCTTGGGCGAGATCGGCGGCGCGGTGCGCACGGCAGTCTCCGTCGAGCCGCGCGACGGCCGGCTGTGCGTCTTCATGCCGCCGGTCGAAAAGATCGAGGATTACCTCGAACTGGTCGCCGCCGCCGAAAATGCCGCGGCCAAGCTGAAGCTCGCCGTGCATATCGAGGGGTATGCCCCGCCGCACGACGAGCGCATCAACGTCATCCGTGTCGCTCCCGATCCCGGTGTCATCGAGGTCAACATCCACCCCGCCTCGAACTGGAAGGACTGCGTCGACATCACCACCGCCGTCTACGAAGAAGCCCGCCAGGCGCGGCTCGGCGCCGACAAGTTCATGATCGACGGGCGTCATACCGGAACCGGCGGCGGCAACCATGTGGTGGTCGGCGGCGCCAATCCCAATGACAGTCCGTTCCTGCGGCGCCCCGACCTGCTGAAAAGCCTGGTGCTGCATTGGCAGCGCCATCCGTCGCTCTCCTATCTGTTCTCCGGACTGTTCATCGGCCCGACCAGTCAGGCGCCGCGCATCGACGAGGCTCGCCATGACAGCCTGTACGAGCTGGAGATCGCGCTGGCCCAGGTTCCGCCCCCGGGCGGCGCTGCGCCCCTGCCCTGGCTCGTGGACCGCCTGTTCCGCAACCTGCTGACCGATGTCACCGGCAACACCCATCGCTCGGAAATCTGCATCGACAAGCTGTTTTCGCCGGATGGTCCGACCGGTCGCCTTGGGCTCGTCGAATTCCGCGGCTTCGAGATGCCGCCCAATGCGCGCATGTCGCTTGCCCAGCAACTGCTCGTGCGGGCCCTCATCGCCCGCTTCTGGAAGAACCCGGCGCAAGGCTCCTTCGTCCGCTGGGGAACGGCGCTGGCCGACCGCTTCATGCTGCCGCACTATGTCTGGGCGGATTTCCTCGACGTGCTGGCCGATCTCAAAGACCATGGTTTCGAACTGCGCCCGGAATGGTTCGAAGCGCAGCTGGAATTCCGCTTCCCGTTCTTCGGCGAAGTCGAATACGAGGGGACGAAGCTGGAACTGCGCCAGGCGCTGGAGCCATGGCACGTGATGGGCGAACAGGGGGCGATCGGCGGCACTGTGCGTTACGTCGATTCCTCCGTCGAGCGGCTGCAGGTTCGCCTCGAAACCAGCAATCCCTCCCGCTACACGGTGGCCTGCAACGGCCGCGCCGTACCGCTGAAACCCACTGGCGCCTCCGGCGTTTCGGTCGCCGGCGTCCGGTTCAAGGCATGGCAGCCGTCGGCCGGCCTGCATCCGGTGCTGCCGGTCAATTCGCCGCTGACCTTCGACATCTACGACACCTGGTCGCAACGCTCGATCGGCGGCTGCATCTACCACGTGGCGCACCCCGGCGGCCGCAACTACGAGGCTTTCCCGGTAAATGGCAACGAGGCGGAGGCCCGCAGGCTTGCGCGCTTCGAGCCTTGGGGGCATACGACCGGCCGGTATGAATTGATGTCGGAAAAAGAATCGCCGGAGTTTCCGCTGACTCTCGACCTGCGTCGGCCGATAGGAGTCTGACGTGGCACGTGCCCCGGTGAGCGAAATCAAGAAAAGCACCGGGGCAATTACCGAAGACCCGATCCTCGGCTATCGCCCGCTTCCCGGCGTCCCCGACGAGATGCTGGACGTCCACGGCCAGATCCGGCCGGTGTGGCAGAACCTGATTGGCGCGCTCGGGCGAATGTCGGAAGCCGAGCTTCACGAACGCTTCGCCCGTGCCGACCGCTACCTGCGCGATGCCGGTGTTTTTTACAGGGCTTACGGTTCGCAAGAGAGCGGCGAACGCAGCTGGCCGATTTCGCACGTACCCGTCCTCATCGATGGCCGCGAGTGGGAGAAGGTGTCGGCCGGTCTCGTCCAGCGCGCCGAGCTGCTGGAGAAAATCGTCGCGGACATCTACGGCGACAGCATGCTGGTGCGCGAAGGCATCCTACCGCCGGCGCTGGTCGGCTCCAATCCGGAGTTCCTGCGGCCGCTGGTGGGCGTCAAGCCGGCGCACGGCCACTACCTTCACTTCGTCTCGTTCGAGATCGGCCGCGGCCCGGACGGCAACTGGTGGGTTCTTGCCGACCGCACCCAGGCGCCCTCCGGTGCCGGTTTCGCGCTGGAAAATCGCGTTGCAACGACACGCGCCTTCTCCGACATCTACGGCGAGACGCATGTCCACCGCCTCGCCTCCTTCTTCGGCGCCTTCCGCGATGCTCTGCAGGCGCACAAACGCTATCCGGACGACCGCATCGCCGTCCTCACACCCGGCCCGGCGAACGAGACCTATTTCGAGCACGCCTACATTGCTCGCTACCTCGGCTTCATGCTGCTCGAAGGCGAGGACCTTGCGGTCGTTAATGACCGGGTGATGGTGCGCACCGTTGCCGGCCTGAAGCCGATCGGCGTGCTCTGGCGACGTCTCGACGCCTCCTATTCCGACCCGCTGGAGCTCAACCAGACCTCGCATATCGGCACGCCCGGCATGGTCCAGGCGCTGCGTGCCGGATCGGTCACTATCGTCAATGCGCTCGGCTCCGGCATTCTGGAAACGCGCGCCCTGCTCGCCTTCATGCCGACGATCTCGCGGCGGATGCTCGGCGAGGAACTGCTACTGCCATCGATCGCCACCTGGTGGTGCGGGCAGAAGGACGAACGCCGGCACGTCGCCGACAATATCGAGCGCATGGTCATCGGCCCCGCCTATTCACGGCTGCCATTCTTCGAGGATAACGGCCGCTCGGTGCTTGGCTCGTCGCCGCGCGGAGCGGACAAGCCCTCCGTCTCGGACTGGCTGGCAGCGGAAGGCGGAAGGCTCGTCGGACAGGAGCTCGTAACGCTCTCGACAACCCCGGCCTATGCCGGCGGCAGGCTCATCCCGCGGCCGATGTCGCTGCGCGTCTTTGCCGCCCGCACCGAAAACGGCTGGCAGATCATGCCGGGCGGCTTTGCCCGGATTGGCAACGGCGACGACGTCGCCGCAATTGCCATGCAGTCGGGCGGCACCGCCGCCGACGTCTGGATCGTCTCCGACAAGCCGGTCGAGCGCCAAAGCCTGCTGACGCCGGAGGAGACCTTTACCCGCAACATGCCCGGCAGCCTGCCGAGCCGTGCAGCGGATAACCTGTTCTGGCTCGGACGCTATATCGAGCGCGCCGAAGGGGCGCTGCGCATCCTGCGCGCCTGGCACATGCGCTATGCCGAATCGGCCGACCCGGACGCGCCGCTGCTCGCCGACGTGACGCGCTACCTGAAGGGCATCGACATGGACATGTCGGAGGCTCTGCCGGAACCGCTGATCCGCAACATCGACAGCGCCATCTACTCGGCCAGCAACATCCGCGACCGCTTCTCGCTGGATGGCTGGCTGGCGCTGAACGACCTGGCCAAGACCGCAAAACGTTTCCACGATGCGGTCCAGGCGGGCGACGATGCCGCCCATGCGATGACCGTGCTCCTGCGCAAGCTCGCGGGCTTCGCCGGCCTGGTGCACGAAAACATGTATCGCTTCACCGGCTGGCGCTTCCTGTCGATCGGCCGCTACCTGGAGCGCGGCCTGCACATGACCCGCCTTCTCGGGCACATGTCCGGACCGGCCGCTCCCGACGGTTCTCTCGACATGCTGCTGGAAATCGGCGACAGCGTCATGACCCACCGCCGTCGCTACAACGTCAACACCGCCCGCCTGACGGTGACCGATCTCCTGGCGCTCGACCCGCTCAACCCGCGCTCGATCCTCTTCCAGCTGAACGAGATCCGCACCGAAGTCGAGCAGTTGCCGCACCCCTACGGGACCGGCCAGATGTCGGAGCTTGACCGGGAGGCGATGCGCCTGCATTCCGGGCTGGCGGTCATGACCACCGAGGCGATGACGGCTGACGTCTACGACAAGCTGGAAGACGAGATGGAGCGGCTCTCCGATCTCATTGCCCGGACCTATTTTGGATAGCCGATGCTCTACGACCTTTCGCTGCACATGGGCTATGTCTACGAGGTACCGGCCTCCGGCGCTCGCCACATCCTGCGCATCATGCCGCTGTCGATCTCCCACCGCCAGCGTCTGGTCGCCGGCTCGATCAGCGTCTCGCCGACGCCGGACGAGCGGACGACCTTCGTCGATTTCTTCGGCCTGCAGGCGACCTCAGTCCTGTTCCGTTCGCCGCACGAGCGGCTCGACATCCGCATGCAGGCACGCGTTCAGGTGGATGCAGTTCCCCTGACGGCCGACCTCTCGCCGGAACTGGCCAAGCTCGAACACGAACTCTCCGACACCCGCTCGGTCGATGCAGGCTCTCCTCATCACCTGGTGGGATCGAGCCCGCGGCTGCCGGAAGAGCCGGCGATCGCAGCCTTTGCCCGCGCCACGGTGAAGCCGGGCCAGACGGTGCGCGAGATCGCCACCGCGCTCTGCGCCCGCATCCACGGCGAATTTGCCTATGATGCGAAGGCGACGACGGTCGATACGACGCCGTGCGAGGCCTTCCGCCTGAAGCGCGGCGTCTGCCAGGATTTCGCCCACATCATGATTGTCGCGCTCCGCAGCCTCGGCATCCCCGCCGGCTATGTGAGCGGCTTCCTGCGCACCATTCCGCCACCCGGCAAGGAGCGGCTGGAAGGCGCAGATGCCATGCATGCCTGGGTGCGCGTCTGGTGCGGCACCGCCACCGGTTATGTCGAGCTCGATCCGACGAACAATATCGCGGCAGGGTCGGACCACATCGTCGTCGGCTACGGCCGCGACTATTCGGAGGTGGCGCCGATGATCGGTATCCTGAAGAGCTACGGAAGCCACAAGACCGTCCAGGCGGTGGATGTCGTTCCGATCCGGCAATAAACGCTCCGCTTTCGGGCGCTTCGTTCAAATGCGAGCGTTTCCGTTAGCGGTTTCCCCAACCTCTTCCTCTATGCCTGACCGTGTTCAATCAAGCGAACTCTGGATGGCCGACGATGAGCTGGGTTTCACTGTCTCGAATGCTGAAGGATCGTGGTGGCAATTTCGCCATGACGACCGCCTTGCTTCTTCCGATCACGATCGGCGTTGGAGGCATGGCGGTGGATCTGACCAACGTGATGCAGGAGAAGTCTAACCTGCAATCGGTCGCCGATGCTGCGACGCTGGCTGCCGCTTCGAAGATGTCCCAGGACGACATCAGCGCCAACGAGGCGGAATCCGTCGTCGAGAATTACCTGCTCGGCCAGTACCTTGCGCAGATGCGCCAGAGCGGTGTGACGGAACAGGAAATTGCCCTCGCCAAGGCGGAGCTCCTGAAGAACACCTCCGTCGAGGCGACGGTGACCGCCACCGGCGGCTCGAGCAAGGCCTTCGACGTCAAGATGACGACGACCCACAGCGTGCCGCTCAATCCGCTGACCCGCCTGATCGGACCGGACAGCGTTCCGGTGACGATTTCGAGCGTCGCGGCCAGCGCCCGCGAAGGCAACGCGCTGTCGATGTATCTGGTCCTCGACCGCTCCGGTTCGATGGCTTGGGACACGACGACGGTCAACCCGGTCAAGCCGACGAAGACAGAGAGCTATCAGGAACAGGTCAACTCCACCTGCTATGACTGGCGGGGCCGAGCCTACAGCTGCACGACGACGGTGACGAAAACGCGCGATGTGCCGAATTACGTCATCAAGATCGAAGCTCTGAAGGCAGCAGCCACGATGATGTTCGGCGAGCTGCAGAAGGCCTCCGCCCCGGACACCACGGGCACGGCGCTGCGCGAAGAGGCGGCAAAGAAGCTGATCCGCATCGGCGCTGTCTCCTACACGCACGAGACGCAGGACGAACAGAAGCCCGCCTGGGGCACGACGGCAGCCGCGAAGTACGTCAGCGATCTTCCAAGCGTCCCGACCGGCGGCACGGATGCGAGCGGCGCCCTGGCGGTAGGCTTTGCCGATCTGATTTCGACCAACACCACCGAAGCCACGCAGCACAAGGCCAAGGGTAATCCCAGCTTTGCTCGCTTCATGGTGCTGATGACCGACGGCGAGATGACCGGCAATTCCAGCAGCTGGAACCGTGGGATCGACGACAAGGTCCGGACTGCCTGCGCCAATGCGAAGAAGGACAACATCACCATCTTCACGGTCGCCTTCATGGCGCCCGACAAGGGCAAGGACCTGCTCAAGGCCTGCGCCACCAACATCGACAACTACTACGAGTCCAACGACATGGCAGCGCTGGTCACCGCTTTCGGCGACATCGGCCGCAAAGCCGCCAAGACCGCCACCCGCCTGACAAACTGATACCGGTCGCATTCCCGGACTGACGAGCGCCTGCCGATATCGGCGGGCGCTTTTGTCGTTTTCCTACAGCCACTTGACGAACGAGAGCATCTGCTGGAAGCCAAGCGTCAAGAACATCGCGATGGGCGATTGCATGTGTCTCGCAACGGTGCATAAACTGTCGCCAGACATGCGCCGGATTATCCGAACCGGCCCCCGCGGTGATTGACGACAAAAAGCAAAGTGGCGACCTGATGAACAACAGCCTGTCTTCGGTGGATATTCCCCAGCCCGCTCCCCGCAGTTCAAACCCGCAGATCATGGCGGAAGAGATCATCGAGCGCCTGACCTATCGCATCGGCAAGGACGCGAAGGTCGCCAAGCCGCACGACTGGCTGACGGCATCCATCCTGGTGGTGCGTGACCGCATTATCGACCGATGGATGGACAGCACCCGCCGCGTCTACAAGACCGGTGACAAGCGCGTCTATTACCTATCGCTCGAATTCCTGATCGGCCGCCTGATGCGCGACGCCGTCAGCAATCTCGGCCTGCTGTCGGAAATCCGCGACGCGCTGACATCGCTCGGCGTCGATATCGACGTGATCGCCGGCCTTGAACCGGATGCGGCTCTCGGCAACGGTGGTCTTGGCCGTCTCGCTGCCTGTTTCATGGAGAGCATGGCAACCGTCGACATTCCGGCCTACGGCTACGGCATCCGCTACGTGCACGGCCTGTTCCGCCAGCAGATGGCCGACGGGTGGCAGGTGGAACTGCCGGAAACCTGGCTTGCCCACGGTAACCCCTGGGAATTCGAGCGCCGTGAAAGCTCTTACGAAATCGGCTACGGCGGCTCGGTGGAAAGCGTCGGCGCCTATGACGAGCCGCCGCGCTTCGTCTGGAAGCCGGCCGAACGCGTCATTGCCATGGCCTATGATACGCCGATCGTCGGCTGGCGCGGCAAGCGCGTCAACACGCTGCGGCTCTGGTCGGCACAGCCTATCGACCCGATCCTGCTCGACGCCTTCAACGCCGGCGATCACATCGGCGCGCTGCGTGAAAGCAACAAGGCGGAATCGCTGACCCGCGTTCTCTATCCGGCCGATGCCAACCCGGCGGGCCAGGAACTGCGCCTGCGCCAGGAGTACTTCTTCTCCTCCGCCTCGCTGCAGGACATCCTGCGCCGCCACCTGCAGCAGTATCCGGATTTCATCAACCTGCACGACAAGGTCGCCATCCAGCTGAACGACACGCATCCTGCCGTCTCGATCGCCGAGCTGATGCGCCTGCTGGTCGACGTCCATGGCATGGATTTCGACGAGTCCTGGGAGATCACCCGCAAGACCTTCTCCTACACCAACCACACGCTGCTGCCGGAAGCGCTGGAAAGCTGGCCGGTGCCGCTGTTCGAGCGCCTACTGCCGCGCCACATGCAGATCGTCTATGCGATCAACACCAAGATCCTGCTCGAGGCGCGCAAGGAAAAGACGTTCGACGAGACCCAGATCCGGTCGATCTCGCTGATCGACGAAGGTGGCGAGCGGCGCGTGCGCATGGGCAACCTGGCCTTTGTCGGCTCCCACTCGATCAACGGCGTTTCCGCGCTGCACACCGAACTGATGAAGGAAACGGTGTTTGCCGATTTCCACGCGCTCTACCCGACCCGCATCAACAATAAGACCAACGGCATCACGCCGCGCCGCTGGCTGATGCAGTGCAACCCGGGTCTCACCGATCTCATCCGCGAGGCGATCGGACCGAGTTTCGAAGACGACACGGAAGCCCTGAAGGCGCTCGACGCTTTCGCCGACGACGCATCCTTCCAGGAAAAATTCGCCGCCGTGAAGCGCGCCAACAAGGTGCAGCTTGCCAACCTCGTCGGCAGCCGCATGGGCATCCGTCTCGATCCGTCGGCGATGTTCGACATCCAGATCAAGCGCATCCACGAGTACAAGCGCCAGCTCCTCAACATCGTCGAGGCGGTCGCCCTCTACGACCAGATCCGCTCGCATCCGGAGCTGGATTGGGTGCCGCGGGTGAAATTCTTCGCCGGCAAGGCGGCGCCGAGCTACCACAACGCCAAGCTGATCATCAAACTGGCGAACGACGTGGCGCGCGTCATCAACAACGATCCGGCGGTGCGCGGCCTGCTGAAGATCGTCTTCGTTCCCAACTACAACGTCACGCTGGCGGAAGTCATGGTGCCCGCCGCCGACCTGTCGGAGCAGATCTCGACAGCCGGCATGGAAGCATCCGGCACTGGTAACATGAAGTTCGCGCTGAACGGCGCGCTGACCATTGGCACCCTCGATGGCGCCAATGTCGAGATGCGCGACCACGTCGGCGAAGAGAACATCGTGATCTTCGGTATGACCGCCGAGGAAGTCGCCCAGACCCGCGCCGACGCCTACGATCCGCGCGCCGTCATCGAAGCCTCCCCGGAGCTGTCGCAGGCACTGTCGGCGATCGCCTCCGGCGTCTTCTCCCCCGATGACCGGCAGCGCTTTGCCGGCCTGACCGACGGCATCTACAACAACGACTGGTTCCTCGTTGCCGGCGATTTCGATGCCTATGCCAAGGCGCAGCGCGACGTCGACCAGATCTGGTCGGATCCGTCCGCCTGGTACGGCAAGACGATCCGCAACACGGCGCGGATGGGCTGGTTCTCGTCGGACCGGACGATCCGCCAATACGCGTCGGAGATCTGGAGAGCCTGATGAACCACGCGCCCAAGGAGCTCGGCAAGGACGGCCAGACCAGCGGCCAGCTGCCACTTCCCGAGATCGAGGCGATCATCCGTGGTGCACATGGCAATCCCTTCGCCGTTCTCGGCACGCACAAGATCGGCGGCGGCGTCATCGCTCGCTGTTTCATCCCGGGTGCCGACGCGGTGACCGCGTTGGCGCTCGATGGCAGCGAGATCGGCGAACTGACACGGCGTCATGAGGCCGGGTTCTTCGAGGGCATCGTCTCGCTCAGCGGTCCGCGGGCGGTGCGCTACCGCGCGCGTCGCGGCGATGTCGAATGGGCGCTCACCGATCCCTACAGCTTCGGCCCGGTTCTCGGCCCGATGGACGACTACCTCGTCCGCGAAGGCTCGCATCTGCGGCTGTTCGACAAGATGGGCGCGCATCCGCTGAAGCATGAGGGGGTGGAAGGTTTCCACTTCGCCGTTTGGGCTCCGAATGCCTCGCGGGTTTCGGTGGTCGGCGACTTCAACAACTGGGACGGCCGCCGGCATGTCATGCGGCTGCGCACCGACACCGGCATCTGGGAAATCTTTGCCCCGGATGTGCGGCCAGGCGCCACCTACAAGTTCGAGATCATCGGCAAGACCGGCGAACCGCTGCCGCTGAAAGCCGATCCCTATGCACGGCGTGCCGAACTGCGTCCGCAGACGGCGTCGGTCGCCGCACCGGAACTGGTGCAGAAGTGGGAAGATGCCGAACACCGGGCGTTCTGGGAGAAGGCCGATCATCGTCGTCAGGCCATCTCGATTTACGAGGTGCACGCCGGCTCTTGGCGCAAGCGCAGTGACGGCACCTTTCTCAGCTGGGACGAACTGGCGGTCGAGCTGATCCCCTATGTCGTCGACATGGGCTTCACCCATATCGAATTCCTGCCGGTCACCGAGCATCCCTATGATCCGTCCTGGGGCTACCAGACAACCGGCCTCTATGCGCCGACCGCCCGCTTCGGCGAGCCGGAAGGCTTTGCCCGCTTCGTCAACGGCTGTCACAAGGTCGGCGTCGGGGTCATCCTCGACTGGGTGCCGGCCCATTTCCCGACCGACGCGCACGGCCTGCGGCATTTCGACGGGACCGCTCTCTACGAGCATGCCGACCCTCGCCAGGGTTTCCATCCGGACTGGAACACCGCGATCTACAATTTCGGCCGCGTCGAGGTTCTGTCCTACCTGATCAACAACGCGCTCTACTGGGCCGAGAAATTCCACCTCGACGGTCTGCGCGTCGATGCGGTGGCGTCGATGCTGTACCTTGATTATTCCCGCAAGCACGGCGAATGGGTGCCGAATGAGTACGGCGGCCGCGAAAACCTCGAGTCTGTCCGCTTCCTGCAGAAGCTCAACACGCTGAGCTATTCCGCGCATCCGGGCGTCATGACCATTGCCGAGGAAAGCACCTCGTGGCCGAAGGTCTCGCATCCGGTCCACGAAGGCGGCCTCGGCTTCGGCTTCAAGTGGAACATGGGCTTCATGCACGACACGCTGAGCTACCTGAAGCGTGAGCCGGTCCACCGCAAGCATCACCACCACGAGCTCACCTTCGGTCTCGTCTACGCCTATTCCGAGAACTTCGTGCTGCCGCTTAGCCATGACGAGGTCGTGCACGGCAAGGGCTCGCTGATCGCCAAGATGGCCGGCGACGACTGGCAGAAATTCGCCAACCTGCGGGCCTACTACGCCTTCATGTGGGGCTATCCCGGCAAGAAGCTGCTGTTCATGGGCCAGGAATTTGCCCAGTGGAGCGAATGGAGCGAGGCGAGAAGCCTCGACTGGAACCTCCTTCACTATCATCCGCACGAAGGTGTGCGCCGCCTGGTGCGCGACCTGAACTTCTCCTATCGCTCGAAGCCGGCGCTGCACGCCCGGGACTGCGAGCCGGACGGCTTCGAATGGCTGGTGGCCGACGACTCGGAGAACTCGGTCTATGCCTGGCTGCGCAAGGCGCCGGGCGAAAAGCCGGTGGCCGTCATCACCAACTTCACGCCGGTGCTGCGGGAAAACTACCGCGTGCCGCTGCCGGTTGCCGGCCGCTGGCGCGAGATCCTCAACACCGACGCAGAAATCTACGGCGGCAGCGGCAAGGGCAATGGGGGGAAGGTGCAGGCGGTATCGGCCGGCGGCACCATCAGTGCCGAAGTCACACTGCCGCCGCTCGCGACGATCATGCTCGAACCGGAAAACTGATGCATACCGCATAATGGGAGGACTAACCGTGACGACAAAGCGCATCCAGCCGCTCGCGCGCGATGCCATGGCCTACGTGCTCGCGGGAGGACGCGGAAGCCGACTGAAGGAGCTCACTGACCGGCGGGCCAAGCCCGCCGTGTATTTCGGCGGCAAGGCCCGCATCATCGACTTCGCCCTGTCGAATGCGCTGAACTCGGGGATCCGGCGCATCGGCGTGGCGACCCAGTACAAGGCGCATTCGCTGATCCGCCACATGCAGCGCGGCTGGAACTTCTTCCGGCCGGAACGCAACGAGAGCTTCGACATCCTGCCCGCCTCGCAGCGCGTGTCGGAAACCCAGTGGTACGAGGGAACGGCAGACGCCGTCTTCCAGAACATCGACATCATCGAGGCCTATGCGCCTGAATACATGGTCATCCTCGCCGGCGATCACGTCTACAAGATGGACTACGAGTACATGCTGCAGCAGCATGTCGATTCAGGCGCCGACGTCACCGTCGGCTGCCTGGAAGTGCCGCGCATGGAGGCCACCGGCTTCGGCGTCATGCACGTCAACAACAAGGACGAGATCATCGCCTTCGTCGAGAAGCCGGCCGATCCGCCCGGCATGCCGGACAAGCCCGATCACGCGCTCGCCTCGATGGGCATCTACGTCTTTCACACGAAATACCTGATGGAAGCGCTGAAACGCGATGCCGCGCAGATCGGCTCCAGCCGCGATTTCGGCAAGGACATCATCCCGTGGATCGTCGCAAATGGCAAGGCGGTCGCTCACCGGTTTACCGGCTCCTGCGTCCGCTCGGAATTCGAAACCGAAGCCTACTGGCGCGACGTCGGTACCATCGACGCCTACTGGCAGGCCAATATCGACCTGACGGGCATCACGCCGGAACTCGACATCTACGACAAGTCCTGGCCGATCTGGAGCTATGCCGAGATCAACCCGCCGGCGAAATTCGTCCATGACGACGAGGACCGCCGCGGATCGGCCGTGTCTTCCGTCGTATCGGGCGACTGCATCATCTCCGGCTCGGCGCTGCACCGCAGCCTGCTGTTCACCGGCGTTCGGGCGAACTCCTACTCAAGGCTGGATGGCGCGGTCGTGCTGCCGAACGTGCGCATCGGGCGGCGGGCGCAGCTTCGCAACGTCGTCATCGATGCCGGCGTCACCATTCCCGAAGGCCTGGTGGTCGGCGAGGATCCGGAGGTCGACATGAAGCGTTTCCGCCGCAGCGAAAACGGGATCTGCCTGATTACCCAGGCGATGATCGACAAACTGGACCTGTGAGGGTCGGGCAAAGGCGTGGGATGAAGGTTCTTTCGGTCGCTTCCGAACTCTATCCGCTGATCAAGACTGGAGGGCTCGCGGATGTCGCGGGCGCTCTGCCGCTGGCGCTTAAAAAGCGCGGGGTGGCGACGAAGACGCTGGTGCCAGGCTATCCGGCAGTGATGGCAGCACTGCGCGAGGTGGCAATCCGGATGAGCTTCGACGACCTTCTGGGCGTGCGGGCCGACGTCCTGGAAGCGCAGGTGGCCGGGCTTGATCTTCTTGTTCTTGATGCCCCTGCCCTTTTCGATCGTGCCGGCGGGCCCTATGTCGACGTGCATGGCAAGGATCATCCCGACAACTGGCGGCGCTTCGCCGCGCTCTCGCTTGCCGGTGCGCGGATCGCGGCCGGAGAGCTGCCCGGCTGGCAGCCGGATCTCGTGCATGTCCACGATTGGCAGACCGGTCTCGTACCCGCTTACATGCGCTATTCCGGCAAACCTGCCTTGCCCAGCGTGATGACCATCCACAACATCGCCTTCCAGGGCAATTTCGGCGGCGAGATTTTTGGTGCGCTGGGCCTGCCGGCGCAGGCCATGGATGTCGAAGGCATCGAGTATTTCGGCCAGGTCAGCTACCTGAAGGCCGGCATCCAGACGGCCTGGGCGGTCAGCACCGTCAGCCCGTCCTACGCCGAGGAAATCCTGACGCCGGAGTTCGGCATGGGCATGGAAGGCCTGCTGAACCGTCGCATCGGCGACCTGCATGGCATCGTCAACGGCATCGACACGGACGTCTGGAACCCGCATACCGATCCCTCCGTCAGCCACCCCTTCGGCATCGACGACCTCGAGGCGCGACCGCTGAACAAGCGCGCTGTGGAGGCTCGGTTCGGCCTAATCGAGGATGACGGGCCGCTGTTCTGCGTCATCTCGCGGCTGACCTGGCAGAAGGGGCTGGATCTGGTTGCCGATGCTGTCGACGAGATCGTTTCGCTGGGAGGCCGCCTTGCGGTTCTGGGTTCAGGCGATGAGGCCATCGTCAACGCACTGCGGTCGGCAGCCTATCGCCATCCGGGCCGTGTCGGCCTCTCCGTCGCCTACGACGAGCCGCTGTCGCACCTGATGCAGGCCGGCTCCGACGCGATCCTGATCCCCTCGCGCTTCGAGCCCTGCGGTCTCACCCAGCTCTACGGGCTGCGCTACGGCTGCGTGCCGGTCGTATCGCGCACCGGCGGCCTCAACGACACAGTGATCGACGCAAATCCCGCAGCACTCGCCGCCGATGCCGCAACCGGCATTTCGTTCGGCCCGGTGACGCTCGAAAGCCTGAAACGGGCGCTCCGCCGCACCGTTCGCCTCTATGGGGACAGGCCGACTTGGGCGCGCATCCAGAAGCAGGGCATGACCTCCGACGTATCGTGGGAAAACAGCGCCGCGCTGTACCACAAACTCTATTCCAGCCTTCTACCGAAAGGTTCGCATTGATGATCAAGACCGTATCCACCGCTCCGTACCAGGACCAGAAACCGGGAACCTCCGGGCTCCGCAAGAAGGTGCCGGTCTTCCAGCAGGAAAACTACGCGGAGAACTTCATCCAGGCGATCTTCGACAGCCTGGAAGGCTACGAGGGCAAGATCCTGGTGATCGGCGGCGACGGCCGCTACTACAACCGCGAGGTCATCCAGAAGGCGCTGAAGATGGCAGCGGCAAGCGGCTTCGGCAAGGTGATGGTCGGCAAGGGCGGCATCCTGTCGACGCCGGCCGCCTCGCACATCATCCGCAAATACGGCGCCTTCGGCGGCATTGTGCTGTCGGCAAGCCACAATCCCGGCGGCCCGACCGAGGATTTCGGCATCAAGTACAATATCGGCAACGGCGGACCGGCACCGGAAAAGATCACCGATGCCATCTACGCCCGCACCAAGGTCATCGAGATCTACAAGATCGTTGAGGCCCCCGACGTCGATCTCGATACGGTCGGCAGCTTCGACCTTGCCGGCATGACGGTCGAGGTCATCGACCCGGTTGCCGACTATGCCGAGCTGATGGAAAGCCTGTTCGATTTTCCCGCCATCCGCAGCCTGATCGGCTCGGGTTTCCGCGTGGTGATCGATTCGATGAGCGCGGTGACCGGCCCCTATGCCGTCGAGATCCTGGAAAAGCGCCTGGGCGCTGCACCCGGATCGGTCCGCAACGAGATCCCGCTTCCGGACTTCGGCCACCATCATCCCGATCCCAACCTCGTCCACGCCAAGGAACTGTATGACGACGTGATGAGCGTCGACGGCCCGGACTTCGGTGCCGCGTCGGATGGCGATGGCGACCGCAACATGGTGGTCGGCAAGGGCATGTTCGTCACCCCGTCGGACAGTCTTGCGGTGATCGCCGCCAACGCCACCTGCGCGCCCGGCTACAAGGATGGCATCGCCGGCATCGCCCGCTCGATGCCGACCAGTGCCGCCGCCGACCGCGTGGCCGAAAAGCTCGGCATCGGCATGTACGAAACGCCGACCGGCTGGAAATACTTCGGCAACCTGCTCGACGCCGGCAAGGTGACGGTCTGCGGCGAGGAAAGCTTCGGCACCGGCTCCAGCCACGTGCGCGAGAAGGACGGCCTGTGGGCGATACTGTTCTGGCTGAACATCGTCGCGGCCCGTAAGCAGAGCGTCAAGGAGATCGTCACGGCGCACTGGGCGGAATACGGCCGCAACTACTATTCGCGCCACGACTATGAGGAGGTCGAGACGGACGCCGCCAATGGCCTGATGACTGCCCTGCGCGACAAGCTTGCCGACCTGCCCGGCCAGTCGTTCGGAAACCTGAAGGTGATTGCCGCCGACGACTTCGCCTACAACGATCCGGTCGATGGTTCGGTGTCGAAGAACCAGGGTATTCGCGTGCTCTTTGAAGGCGGCAGCCGAGTCGTCTTCCGGCTCTCCGGCACCGGCACCTCCGGCGCTACGCTTCGCCTCTATGTCGAGCGTTACGAGCCGGACGCCGGACGCCACGGCATCGAGACGCAGGAAGCGCTCGCAGATCTGATCGCCGTTGCCGACGAGATCGCCGGCATCAAGACCCGCACCGGCCGCGACGCCCCGACCGTCATCACCTGATTTGGCCCGCCGGCAGGCCAGACATCCATGATCTCAATGCGGCCCTGTTCCTGCGGAACGGGCCGCATTTGCATCGGGCTAGTCCTGCCGGATGTCGGGCTCGACCAGGTTCGCCAGTTGGACCAGCGATTCCTGCCAGCCCAGATAGCAGGCCGCCTCCGGAATGGCCTCGGGCACACCCTCCTGGGTGATGCTGAGTTCCGTTCCGCAGAAGACCGGCTTGAAGTCGACCGTTACCAACAACTCACCCGGCAGATTGGGATCGTCGAACACGTCGGTATAGCGGATGCGCTTGCCGGGCTCCAACTCCAGGTAGGAGCCGCCGAAGCTGTGCGTCTCTTCTGTCGTGAAGTTCGTGAACGACATCCTGAACGTCCCGCCGACGACGGGCTCGGCGTGGTGCATCTTGGCGGTGAAGCCATAGGGCGGCACCCATTTGCATTGAGCGTCCGGATCGACGAAAGCCCGGTAGACCTTGTCCGGCGCCGCCTTCAGCACCCTGTGCAGACGTATCGTATGCGTCATCGTTTTCACTCCTCCTGTTGACGATCGATTGGCAGAACGGTTTCCAGATAGGCCCGCAGGTGACCGAGGTTGTCGCGGGCAACCTGGGCTTCGAGCTTCGCCTTGGCGAAGATGAATGAGCCCTGCAACACCGCCTGGATGAAGTAGCCGAGGCTCTCCGGCGTCCATTCGGCGTTAGGCGCATAGAGTTCCTTGGCAGCCGCAATGTCGCGGGTCAGCACCGCGATATGGCGCGACATGCCCTCATCGCAGGCCGTCCTCACCTGCGGATGCGTCTGGTAGGTCTCCTGCACCAGCGTGCCGAGCAGGCAGGTGAACTCGGCGACCTCCATGTCGAGGATCTGAATGCGGAAGTCGACATAGCCGAGCAGGCGGTCCCGCGGATCGGCGACCCTGGCGAAGGCGGCCTGCGCAAACACCTCCTCGGTGAAGCGGTTCCAGAAGCCGACCGCCTGCAGGACAAGATCTTCCTTGCTGCTGAAATGGTGGAAGAAACTGCCTTTGGTCACGCCTGCAGTCGCGCAGATCGCATCCACAGTCGTCGCCGCATAGCCCTTGCTGCGGATCAACGACAGGGCGGCTTCGAGAAGCCGCGACTGCGACATGCTCTGCTGCTGCATGCGTGGGATCCTCCATACCAACCGGTATGGAGCTAATGAACATACCAAGAGGTATGGCGTCAAGAAGTTTTGGCTGTACGCGGCAAGCAAGTCAGCTAACAATGAGCGGACCGCGCTGAACGCAGATCCGGGAGCATCATGACAGCATCGCCGCTAGGGGCCGTTCCGACCGCAACGGGTGTCCGCTTCTCTTGTTTCTCCGCCCATGCGACCGGGATCGAGCTTTGCCTCTTCGACGCGGCGGGAAGGACCCAAATGCGGCGCCTGCCGATGCAGCGAGGGGAAGGCGACATCTTCTCGCTCGAGGTCGAAGATCTGCGGCCCGGCGCCCGCTACGGCTATCGCGCCTCCGGACCCTACGATCCCGATCGCGGCCTGTGGTTCGACCCGCAGAAGCTGCTGGTCGACCCTTACGCCGAAGAGCTGGACAGCGCCTTCCGCCATGATCCACGGCTCTCGCAGTTCGGCGTCGACACCGCCGATCTGGTTCCCAAAGGCGTCGTCACTCGGGACGTCGCCGTACCCACGGCTCCGCCACGCTTCACCCGGGGCGGCCTGATCTACGAGGTCGCAGTCCGGCCGTTCACCATGCTGCACCCGGACATCCCCGAAACGATGCGTGGGACGATCGCCGCGCTTGGGCATCCGTCGGTGATCGCCCACCTGAAGCGCATCGGCGTCTCGGCCGTGGAATTGCTGCCGATCACCGCCTGGATCGACGAGCGGCACCTGCCGGCGCTCGGACTGACCAATGGCTGGGGCTACAATCCGGTGGCCTTCATGGCACTTGATCCGCGGCTGGCGCCGGGCGGCATGAGCGAACTTGCCGAGACGGTGGCGGCGCTCCACCGCGAGGGAATCGGCACCATCCTCGACCTGGTGTTCAACCACACGGGCGAAAGCGACCGTTTTGGCGCGACGCTGTCGATGCGCGGGCTGGACAACCTCAGCTACTACCATCACATGCCCGGCGATCCGGGAACCCTCATCAACGATACCGGTACCGGCAACACGGTTGCCTGCGATCATCCGCAGGTGCGCCGCCTGATCGTTGACACGCTCCGCCATTTCGTCTCGCACGCTGGCATCGACGGCTTCCGCTTCGACCTTGCAACAGTGCTCGGCCGCAGCCTTCAGGGATTTTCGCGCGACAGCGAGACGCTGGCAGCGATCTTCGGTGACGACCTGCTGAAAGACCGCGTGCTGATCGCCGAACCCTGGGATATCGGTCCGGGCGGCTACCAGCTCGGCAATTTCCCGCCTCCATTCCTGGAATGGAACGACCGGGCGCGCGACGACCTGCGCCGCTACTGGCGCGGCGATGCCGGAATGACCGGGGCATTGGCGAGTGCTCTTGCCGGTTCCTCCGACATCTTCTCGGGACATGGCCAGACGCACACCCGCAGCGTCAACTTCCTTGCAGCCCATGACGGCTTCACCCTGATGGATCTCGTTTCGCACGCCCACAAGCACAACGAGGCAAACGGCGAGAACAATCGCGACGGCCATGACGACAACCACTCCTGGAACAACGGCGCCGAGGGCGCTTCTGCCGACGCGGCGATCAACGACGCGCGGCGCGCCGATGTGAAGGCGCTGTTGTCGACACTGTTTGCGACCCGCGGCGCGATCATGCTGACTGCCGGCGACGAAGGCGGACGCTCGCAGCAGGGCAACAACAACGCCTACGCGCAGGACAACCCCCTCACCTGGGTCCACTGGTCGACGCTCGACGAGACGCTGGTCGAGCATGCAAGCAGGCTGGCGCAGATCCGCCGCCGGTTCCAGGTCTTCTCCGAGACCGGCTTCTTTACTGGACAGGATGGTGATGTGGAGTGGCTGGACGCCGATGGTCTGCCGATGACCGCAGAGCAATGGCAGGCAGCCGATGCGACGCATCTGACAATGGTGCTGCGCACGGCCGATCGGGACGCGGGATCGGACACCCGTCTCGCCGTCATCTTCACTCGTGGCCGGTCTGCTTCGACGGTCACCCTCCCGGATCAGGACTGGCGCGATCTGATGACTGGGAGAGATGGGCGGCAGTTCGTCGTGGATCCACGTTCGGTGACCTTCGCCATTCCGCTGCCAACGGCAGAGAACCCCTAGTGAAGTGACTGAAAAACTGTAAGACTTGAAGAGGTCGAGCGACAGAATCAGAGGTATCGATGCCGCGTGAGATTTCGCTACGGGACGTAAAGGATCTGGTTGGTCAGGAGATCGGCGTCTCGGACTGGATCACGCTCGACCAGACGATGATCGACACCTTTGCGACGGCCACCCACGATCACCAGTTCATCCACGTCGATCCGGAACGTGCCGCCGCCGAAAGCGCATTCGGCGGCACGATCGCGCACGGCTTCCTGACGCTGTCCCTGCTTTCGGCGATGAACTACGATTCGCTGCCGCACATCCGCGAGCAGACGATGGGCCTCAACTACGGCTTCGACAAGATCCGCTTCGGCTCGCCGGTGCGCACCGGCAAGCGGATCCGCGGCCGCTTCACCCTCACCGAAGCGCGCTTTCGCGGCGCCGGCATGCTGATGACGACCTATGACGTAACGGTCGATATCGAGAACGAGCGCAAGCCCGCCTTGACCGCCACCTGGACGACCATCGTCCAATTCGATCCCGAGGACCGGCCGAACGACGCCTGATCTCGATACTGACGGAACGCGCCCTGGCGCCTCCGGGAAACTGCGCATGCCCCTGTTCTTCCATCCCATGCAGAGGTGTTGATGTTCCCGCTCTCCCACATGATGAAATCCTTCATCCGCAAGGGTCGCCTCACGGTGATCGATGCAACCGGTGCCCGCCACGTCTTCGAGGGAACGCCGGGGCTCTCCGTGACCATGCGGCTCACGGATCCCAAGCTCTACCGCAGCCTGGTCTTCAACCCGGAGCTTGCAGCGGGCGAAGCCTACATGGACGGCACCATGCGCTTCGAGGAGGGATCGAGCCTTCGCGACTTCCTGACGCTGTTTTCGGTCAACCGCCTGTCGCTCGGTTCCTACCCGCTGCAAAAGGTGCTGCGTGCCATCAAGATGAGGCTTCGCAAGCGTCAGCAGTCGAACCGCAAGGGAGAGGCGCAGCAGAACGTCGCGCATCACTACGATCTGGGCAACGACTTCTACAAGCTCTTCCTCGACGACAACATGCTCTACTCCTGCGCCTATTTCCGCGAACCGGACGAGACGCTCGAGCAGGCTCAGCGCAACAAGCTTCGGTTGCTGGCCGCAAAGCTCTGCCTGAAACCGGGCATGAAGATCCTCGATATCGGCTGCGGCTGGGGCGATCTGGCGCTCTACCTGGCATCGTTGGAGGACGTCCAGGTGACGGGCGTCACGCTGTCGACGGAACAGCAGACGCTGGCCTCCGAGCGTGCGGCCAAGGCGGGGCTGTCGGATCGCGTCAAGTTCGAGCTGAAGGACTACCGCGATGTCACCGACACCTTCGACCGCATCGTCTCGGTCGGCATGTTCGAGCATGTCGGCGTTCATCACTACGACGAGTTCTTCAAGAAGCTGAATGCCCTGATGCCGGACGACGGGCTCGCCGTCATCCACTCGATCGGCCATATGAGCCCGCCCGGCATGGCGAGCCCCTGGCTGCGCAAGTATATCTTCCCCGGCGCTTATTCGCCGGCCCTATCGGAGGTCTTCGAGGTCGTCGAACAGAACAGCCTGTGGGTGACCGATCTTGAGTTCCTGCGCATCCACTACGCCGAGACGCTGCGGCACTGGACGGAACGCTTCGAGAAGAACCGCGACCAGGTGATCGCGCTCTACGATGACCGTTTCGCGCGCATGTGGGAATTCTACCTGATCAGCGCCGAGATGATGTTCCGCACCGGAAGCCAACTGGTCTTCCACATGCAGCTGTCGCGCTCGCGCGATGCGGCACCCATCGTGCGCGACTACGTGACGGACAGGCAGCGCGAGTATATCGGGCGGGAGAAGGCGCTGGATCTGTCGCTTTAGGGGGCGATGATCATGAACATGGCGGCCATTGAACAGACGAAGCTGCTCGCGAATGCCTTCGATCGAGCATCGACCTCCTGCTTTACGGTCGGCATAGCGACGCCGCTGGTCGGTTACGGCTATAACGTCGCTGTCCTAGGGACCACTTCAGCCTGGCAGATCGTCACGAGCTTGCTGACTTGGTCGCTTCTCGCAATTGCACTACATTATCTGGCAAGAAGAACGCTGAGGAGGCTGCGATGACCGACTTCTGGTTCTACTACTCGATTGTACTGCCGGCGATCATCGTCTCGGTCGCCTATATCGCCATGCGCCTGCACGAGCGGGATCTGGACCGCAAGCAGAAACAGCGCCACCCGGGAGAGTAAAAGCTGCGAGGATGGAGGACGCTATAGCGCCGCATCCTCGGCCGCCTCGTGGAGCAGGCCGAACGCGTAGTCGGAAAACGAGCGCCAGCATTCCATGCGAAACGCGTCTTCTGCCGATCTGAAAACCACGACCTCGATCTTGCCGAACAGCGTGCGGGCGCAGGCACCGACCGGAAATGCCCTCAGCGACAGATCGAGCGGGCATCCGCCGTTCAGAGTTAGGGCAGCGCCAGGACCGGAGATCAGGATCGCCGTATTGCGGTGCGAGATGTCGGTCGCCGAATGCAGCACGCTTGAGCCACCGAGCGTCCTCATCAGGTCACTCTCGCCCTCGCCGATCAGCAGCCACTCATCCGGACCGAGCCAGAGTGCCGTCAGGCCGTTCCCGGACGTCGACGTTTTCGCCGTTGTTGGGAGATCAAGGCCGAGCCCCGACGACAGCGCGGCCACGTCTTCGGCGCGGACGCGTAGCGAGATTCGGGTCGCGGGGGCGGCGGGCGACAGGCTGACGACGGCAGAACCGCCATGGGCGCCGGACAGCGGCAGGCTGCGCAGTGCAGTTTCAACCATGAATACGGCCTCCGTCCTTGTCGAAGAACACCATGTCGGTGACTTCCACTTCCACCACCTTGTCCTTCATCGGCACGTAGAGTGTCTCTCCCATCCGCGCGCGACCGCCGGCAACCAGACCGATGGCGATCGACCGGCCGAGGTTCTCGGACCAATAGGCCGACGTGACATGACCGAGCATGGTCATCGGCTTTGGCTGGTCGGGATCGGCGACGATCTGCCCACCCTCCTCCAGCACCTCGATCGGGTCGCGGGTCAAGAGACCGACCAGCTGCTTGCGGTTGTCGCGCATCAGGTCCGGACGCTTCAGTCCCCGGATGCCGACGAAATCCGTCTTCTTCTTCGACACCGCCCAGGAGAGCCCGGCGTCGTCCGGCGTCACGGTCCCATCGGTATCCTGTCCGACGATGATGTAGCCCTTCTCGGCGCGCAGCACATGCATGGTCTCGGTGCCGTAGAGGCAGGCGCCCATGCCTTCCGCCCGCTCCGAGATCGCCTTCCAGACTGCCGCACCATAATCGGCCGGCACGTTGACTTCGAAGCCGAGCTCGCCGGTAAACGACATGCGGAAAAGCCGCGCCGGCACGCCCATCATGGTGCACTCGGCAACGCTCATGTGGGGGAAGGCTTCGTTCGACAGGTCCAGCCCGTCGACCAATGGCGCGATGATGTCGCGCGCCTTCGGGCCCTGTACCGCAATCACCGCCCATTGCTCCGTCGTCGAGGTCAGCCAGACCTTGAGATCCGGGAACTCGGTCTGCAGGTAATCCTCCATGTGCGCCATCACGCGCGGCGCACCACCTGTCGTCGTCGTCACATGGAAGCGATCCTCGGCGAGACGCCCGACGACGCCGTCGTCATAGATGAAGCCGTCCTCGCGGGTCATGATTCCATAGCGGCATTTGCCGGGTTTCAGCGTATCCCAGGCATTCGTGTAGAGAAGGTTGAGGAATATTGCCGCATCGGGGCCGACAACCTCGATCTTGCCGAGAGTCGAGGCGTCGAACACGCCGGCAGTCGCGCGCACCGTCCGGCATTCGCGGTTGACCGCCGCTGCCATGTCCTCGCCGCGCTGCGGGAAATACCAGGCGCGCTTCCAGTTGCCGACATCCTCGAAGGCGGCCCCGGCCTTTGCCAGTTCGCCGTGAAGCGGCGTCTTGCGGGCCGGGTCGAACAGGTCGCCGCGCGAATGGGCGACCAGCGTTCCGTACGTGACGGGCGTGTAGGGCGCCCGGAAGGTGGTGAGACCGACCTGCGGGATCTCTCGACCGAGCATCTCGGCAGCGATCGCCAGCCCATGCATGTTGGAGAGCTTGCCCTGGTCGGAGGCCATGCCGTTCGTGGTGAAGCGCTTGATGTGCTCGATCGAGTGCATGCCTTCGCGCACGGCAAGGCGGATATCCTTTGCCGTCACGTCGTGCTGGAAATCGACGAAGGCCTTGACGGTCTTGTCCTTGCCCGCACCTTCCGCCGCACCGATCATGCCGCCGGTCCAAGCAAAGGTAGATGTGCCGGATACTGAGACCGGTCCGCCGCCGGCCGCCGAGGCCTCGGCGAGCAGTGCGGAAAGGTCGTCCGTGCCGTTGCAGGCGCCGATGGAAACGCAGTCCTGCACATGAAGATCCGGCAGGAACCGGTCGCTCGCCTTGTCGAACTTGAGCTTGCCGCGCGATTGCGAGAATAGATGCACCGATGGCGTCCAGCCGCCGGACATCAGAAGCGCGTCGACGGCAATCTTGCGGTTAGTCTTCGAGCCGTTGCGGGCAACCGTCATCGACGAGATGCGCAGGCGCCCGGACGTATCGACGACCGAGTGACCGGTCAGCACCTCGATGCCGAGGCTGCGTGCAGCTGTAACCACGGCCTCCCCCGGTTCGCTGCGGCAATCGACGATGGCGGCGATATCGACGCCTGCCCGCTTCAGGTCGATGGCTGCCTCATAGGCGGAATCGTGCGCCGTGTAGACGCCGACCTTCGCGCCGACGGAAACGCCATAGTGGTTGAGGTAGGTGCGCGCCGCAGACGCCAGCATGATGCCGGGTCGATCGTTGTTGGCAAACACCATGTGCCGTTCGATGGCGCCGGTCGCCAGAACGACCTTCTTCGCCCGTACCTGCCACAACCGCTCGCGCGGCAGGTGGCGGCCGGGGTTCGGCAGATGATCGGTCACCCGCTCGACGAGGCCTATGAAATTGTGGTTGTAGTAGCCGAACACCGTCGTGCGGGTCAGAACCGTCACGTTCGGCATCGCTTCAAGCCGGGCCGCCGCATCCTGCGCCCACTCAAAACCGGGCTGACCGTTGATGGTGGTCGTACCGTCGAACAGCAGTGCGCCGCCGACTTCCGCCCGCTCGTCGACAAGAATGACCTCGACGCCCGTCTCTGCCGCCGACAGCGCTGCCGTCAGGCCAGCGATGCCGGCGCCGGCGACGAGGACATCGCAGTGGGCAAACCGGTTGGCGTAATGGTCGGGATCCGCTTCCGTCGGCGCGACGCCGAGGCCCGCAGCGCGGCGAATGATCGGTTCGTAGAGCTTCGCCCAGGCCTCCTTCGGCCACATGAAGGTCTTGTAATAGAAGCCGGCGGCAAAGAACGGCGACAGCAGGTTGTTGATGGCCCCCGTGTCGAAGGCGAGCGTCGGCCAGCGGTTTTGCGACCGGATGATCGCGCCGTCGAAAACCTCCTGCACGCTGGCGCGCACGTTTGGCTGACGGCGGGCAGCATCGCGCGCCACGTCGATGAGTGCGTTCGGTTCTTCGGCACCGGCCGACAGCACACCGCGCGGGCGGTGATACTTGAACGAGCGGCCCATCAGGTGGACGCCGTTTGCGAGCAGCGCCGAGGCGACCGTGTCGCCCTCAAGGGCGGTGTAGCTCTTGCCATCAAAGGTGAAGCGGGCGGTGCGGGCGGGCGTCAGCCGACCGGCACCCTTGATGCGGAAATCGCCGATGGTCCGGGAAGAGCTCATCGGGCGTCTCCCTCCGTCTGTTCATAGGTCTCGACGGTCTTTTCCGTGGCACCGGTTTCGGGCAGAGGCGGCTTTGGCAGTCCGGCCTTGTACGTCATCAGGAACCGGTCGCTCACCGTATCGCGGATGGCGTTGAAGAACCGGCCGCAGCCGTGAATGTGCCGCCAGCGCTCATAGGCGACGCCCTTGGTATTGTCGCGCAGGAAGAAGAACTCGGCGAACTCCTCGTCCGAGATCGCCGCGATGTTCTCGGGCCGGGCGATGTGCGCCTCGCCGGCCCAGCGGAATTCCAGCTCTGCGCGGTCGTCGTCGCAATAAGGGCAGTGGATCAGAAACATGGTCTTCCTCGCGTCAATGCGCCACCGCAGCCGCAGCCGCCTCGTCGATCAGCCGCCCGGTGCGGAAGCGATCGAGGTTGAGGCCGGAGGCCAGCCGGTGCGGCTCCCCCTTGGCGATCAGCCAGGCGAACAGGTTGGCCGAGCCGGGCGTGGCCTTGAAACCGCCGGTCCCCCAGCCGCAGTTGACGAACAGGTTCGGCACGGGCGTGACGCTCTGGATCGCCGAACGGTCCGGCGTGTTGTCGGTGATGCCGCCCCACTGGCGCATCATCTTCACCCGACGGAAGATCGGGAACAGCTCGCAGATTGCGTCGAGCGTGTGGGTAATGATCTGCAGCCCGCCGGTCTGGCTGTAGGAGTGGTACTGGTCGGTGCCGGCACCGATCACCAGCTCGCCTTTGTCGGACTGCGAGATGTAGGCGTGCACGGTGTTCGACATGACGACGCACGGGAAGATCGGCTTCAGCGGCTCCGACACGAGCGCCTGCAGCGGGTTGCTGGTCAGCGGCACCCGCACATCGGCCATCTGCATCAGCATCGATGAGTGACCGGAGGCGGACACGCCGATCTTCTTGGCGCCGATGAAGCCGCGGCTGGTCTCGACGCCGATCACCTCGCCGGCCGGACCGCGGCGGATGCCGGTCACTTCGCAGTTCTGGATGATGTGCACGCCGCGATCCGATGCGGCGCGGGCATAGCCCCAGGCGACCGCATCGTGGCGGGCCGTACCGCCGCGTTTCTGAAGCGCCGCGCCGTTGATCGGATAGCGAGCGGTGCCGGAGATATCGAGCGGCGGACAGAACTTCTTCGCCTGCTCCGGAGTCAGCCATTCGTTGTCGATGCCGTACAGCCGGTTGGCGTTGATGTGGCGCTTGAAGCTCTGCTGGTCATGGGTGTTGTGCGACAGCATCATCACGCCGCGCGGCGAATACATGACGTTATAATTGAGCTCCTGGCTCAAGCCTTCCCAGAGCTTCAGGGAATGCTCGTAGATGTCCATGCTCTCTTCATAAAGATAGTTGGAGCGGATGATGGTGGTATTGCGGCCGGTATTGCCGCCGCCCAGCCAGCCCTTCTCGATCACCGCGACATTGGTGATGCCATGTTCCTTGGCCAGGTAATAGGCAGCACCCAGACCATGTCCGCCACCGCCAATGATGATCACGTCATAAGCGGATCGCGGCTCCGGCGAGACCCAGTGCGGATCCCATCCCTTGTGGCTGCGCATGGCTTCTCTGACCACCGCGAAGACGGAATATTTGCGCATGCCGCTTGTCGCTCCTTAGCACCCATGGGAACCGGCCCTTGGGTAGAGCCATACTGATCGCAAATCAACATGCGCCGCAATGGCTGCTTTGCGACGCATTCAACCACTGCTTTCGACACACGCAACATCTGTGCGGGGCATGCAGCGCTTGCCGCACTGATTCCACGGGATCGGCGCCAGCACTGCGCCGCATCGGCGACCGATCAGACACGTCGAACCTCTCGCAAGCAGCCCCGGAACATGCAGCAACCCTGCAACACAAGCCCTGTAGCCTAGGCGGTTCAGGCGAATTTCCACCTTGGGGGTTGCAAGTCGGCTAGACTTCCCCATGGCCATCTGTTATCTGCCTCACCAATCGCCCGGCTTGAACGCCGCGCGCAACCTATTGCTTCGTTCCGGACTGGACAGTTTCGGGGCGGTCAACTCGAAGAACCAAAGGAACGGGATTCACGTGCAGGTACTTGTCCGCGACAATAACGTCGATCAGGCTCTCCGCGCTCTCAAGAAGAAGATGCAGCGCGAAGGCATTTTCCGTGAAATGAAGATGCGCGATTTCTACGAGAAGCCGTCTCAGAAGCGCGCCCGCGAAAAGGCTGAAGCCGTTCGCCGCGTCCGCAAGCTTGCGCGCAAGCGCATGCAGCGCGAAGGCCTGCTGCCGGCTGCCCGTACCGCCGGTCGCTGATCGGCCGCGTTTTCGACGTTTTTTCGTGATTGAAGGCGGGGGCGACTGGTTCGCCACCGCTTTTTTGATTTTCCCCTGGACCGTTATAGTTCGTCGTCACACGAGGACCTGCGCCTGATGGCCGCCATGACCGCCGCAATTTCGCATGCCGCTTCCGTTGCCCGAGACCACTCTCGCCGCCTTTCAAAGAACGGATTGTCGCGTAGCGCTCTGTTGCTGGCCGGCCTGACGCTCGCCGGCTGCCAGTCGACGACGAGCACGGACCTGATCCGCCTGGACAGCGCCCAGGGCTCCGAGCAGAACATCGCTTCGCTGTCGTCGGTGATCAGCTCCAATCCGCAGGATCCAGAAGGCTACAACGTCCGGGGCACCGCCTATGGACGGGCCGGCGATTTCCGTCGTGCGCTTGACGACTTCAACCGTGCGATCCAGATGAACCCACGGTTCTACCAGGCCTACGCCAACCGCGCGCTCGTCTACCGCAACATGGGCAAGCCATCGGAAGCGGTGAACGACTACAACACGGCGCTGCAGCTGAACCCGGATTACGACGTCGCGCTCATCGGCCGCGGCAACATCTTCCGCCAGGCCGGCCGAACCAACGAAGCGTTCACCGACTTCAACCGCGCCATCCAGCTGGAAACCACCGACGGCCGGGCCTGGCACAATCGCGGCCTGATCTATCAGGTCCGTAACCAGCACGCCCAGGCGATCGAGGACTTCTCCAAGGCCCTCTCGCTGTCGCCGTCCTCGCCGGAACCGTATAACGGCCGCGGCGTCTCCTATCTGGCGCTCAACGACGACGACAATGCCTTCGCCGACTTCAACCACGCGATCGAGCTGAACGACAAGCTCGCCGAATCCTGGGTCAACCAGGCGCTGGTCTATGAGCGCAAGAGCGACCGCGGCCGGGCCTTCAAGTCCTACAGCCACGCCGTCCGCCTGGATCCGAACTACAAGCCGGCGCAGGATGGCGTTGCCCGTACCCGCGGCGCCAGCGGCTGACGCTTCTGCTGCCGGATAGATGACGTTACAAGAAGGCCCGGATCATGTGATCCGGGCCTTCTTCGTTCACCATTCCAATGTGAGTCCGCGTGCGCGATCAGCGCAGCAGGTAGAACCCGGCGGCGTTCAGGATGACGAACAGCAAGAGGCCGCCGATGAGGCCGCCGCCGGCGAAAAATCCGCCGACCATCGCCAGCATCAGCACCACCACCATCATCGTGCCCCACTTCGCGCCAGCAAGAAACGAGGTGTAGGTCTTCTCGTGCTCGCGATAATCCATCGTCGCGCCCGTCTCGATCGGCCCGCTATGATGATCGTCCATGATGTCCCCTCCCGATACTGCGCCGGCCCCTATAGGAGG
Organism: Rhizobium sp. SAFR-030; assembly: GCF_059415005.1. Taxonomy (NCBI): domain Bacteria; kingdom Pseudomonadati; phylum Pseudomonadota; class Alphaproteobacteria; order Hyphomicrobiales; family Rhizobiaceae; genus Rhizobium; species Rhizobium sp. SAFR-030. The sequence continues at coordinate 279,593 of NZ_JBPFDO010000004.1, forward strand.
CCGCGCTCGTCCAAATCCGTGTTTCGCCCGAAGCTACACAAGATCAACCGGAGTGGCAATTGCGACAGCGAAATCACCGCATGCTGTAGCTCTCTCGCTGTCACCCAGCTCTGCTTTCAAATTCTTGCGTCATTCATGCATCTGGCGACACAAAATGCGGGAAAGCGGGGGCTCCGCGACTTTTGACGTGTTGCGCGCGGAAGGCATTCGGACTTATGGGATTAGCAACAAGGCATTAGTTCGGGGGGAACGCATGGCTATTCTCATTGCTGTCAGCCGCATCGTCGATGCGGTGACGGGGTTCATAGGCCGTTGGGTCTCATGGCTGCTTCTGGCGGCGGTGCTGATCAGCTCCGGCAACGCCATCTTGCGCAAGTCCTTCGACATTTCTTCCAACGCCTGGCTGGAGGTGCAGTGGTACCTCTACGGAACGGTGTTCATGCTGGCGGCCGCCTATGCGCTGCTGAAGAACGAGCATGTGCGGATCGACATCCTGTCCTCGACCTGGAGCAAGCGCACCCGCGATATCATCGACCTGGTGCTGCACGCGATCTTCCTCGTACCCTTCGCCGGGCTGATGACTTATCTCGCCTGGCCGTGGTTCTGGCTCTCCTTCACCTCCGGCGAAATTTCCGGCAATGCCGGCGGCCTCATCATCTGGCCGGCCAAGCTCGTCGTGCTCGTCGGTTTCGGGCTGCTGCTCGCCCAGGCCTTCTCGGAGATCATCAAGCGCTTCGCCATCGTCACGGGACGAATGGCTGATCCGCGCGAGGATCTGTCCGAAGACGCCCGAGCGGCTGCACGGGAGGTCTGAGATGCTCGCTGACATCATTCACCTCGTCGCCCACAACCTGCCGCTCGTCATGTTCACGACGGTGATGGGCATGCTGCTGCTAGGCTATCCTGTCGCCTTCACCCTGGCGGCCGGCGGTCTTCTCTATTTCGTCGTCGGCGTCGAACTGTCGGCGATCTCGCCCGACATCCGGCTGTTCTGGCCACTGCTGCAATCGCATCCCGAGCGCATCTACGGGATCATGTACAACGACACGCTGCTGTCGATCCCGTTCTTCACCTTCATGGGCATCATCCTTGAGCGATCGCGCATGGCGGAAGACCTGCTGGACACGATCGGCCAGCTGTTCGGGCCTATTCGCGGCGGACTTGCCTACGCGGTCATCCTGGTCGGCGCGCTGCTCGGCGCCACCACCGGCGTCGTCGCCGCCTCGGTGATGGCCATGGGCCTCATCTCGCTGCCGATCATGATGCGCTACGGCTACAATCGTCCGCTGGTTTCCGGCACGATCGCCGCATCGGGAACGCTGGCGCAGATCGTGCCGCCGTCGCTGGTGCTGATCGTCATGGCCGACCAGCTCGGCCGTTCGGTCGGCGACATGTACGTGGCCGCCCTCTACCCGGCGCTGCTGATCATCGCCAGCTACTGCGCCTACATCTTCGCCGTCTCGATGCTGAAGCCGGAATGGGCGCCTGCCCTTCCGCCGGAAGCCCGGACCCTCGGCAATGGCGTCACGTCGCTGCTGGTGATGATGGTGCTGGCCGTTGGCCTCTACTTCATCGGCATCAACCTGCTGTTCCTCGGCGTTGCGAGCGAGGAGTGGCGGTTCGTCGCGGCGCTGGCGTTCGCGGTAATCGCCGTCTACGGCGTGGCCCTGTTCAACAGCCGCAGCGACAAGAAGATCATCTCGCGCCTTGCCGAGCAGGTGATCATCGTTCTCGTTCCGCCGCTGGCACTGATCTTCCTGGTGCTCGGCACCATCTTCCTCGGCATCGCCACGCCGACGGAAGGCGGCGCCATGGGCGCCACCGGCGCGCTCATCCTCGCGCTCGCCAAGCGACGCCTGTCGCTGTCGATCGTCAAGAATGCGCTGGACGCGACGACCCGCCTTTCCGCCTTCGTCATGATGATCCTCATCGGTGCACGCGTCTTCGGCCTCACCTTCTACGGCATCAACGGCAACGTCTGGATGGAAGAGCTGTTGCTCGCCCTGCCCGGCGGCGAATACGGCTTCCTGGTCGTCGTTACCATCATCGTCTTCATTCTCGGCTGCTTCCTCGACTTCTTCGAGATCGCCTTCATCATGGTGCCGCTGCTGGCGCCGGTGGCGGACAAGCTGGGCATCGACCTCGTCTGGTTCGGCATCATCCTCGGCATCAACCTGCAGACGTCGTTCCTCACCCCGCCGTTCGGCTTCTCGCTGTTCTTCCTGCGCTCCATCGCGCCGGTCGGCAGCTGGGTCGACAAGGTCACCGGAAAGACCATGCCGGGCGTCAGGACGAAGGAGATCTATAAGGGCGTCTTCCCCTACATCATCATCCAGTTCGTGATGATCCTGGTGGTCATCGCCTTCCCCGGCCTGGTGATGCATTACAAGACGGACAATCCACTCCCCGACCCGTCGACCCAGGAGATTCAGCTGCCCGGCTCCGGCCCCGGTGCCCTCGACGGCGGTGCCAACCCGCTGGGCCTTCCCCCGATCGGCGGAGGCAGTGCCGGATCGGCTCCGCAGATGGGCCTGCCGCCGCTCAACCTCGGCGGCGATCCGCCGCCGGCAGGCACGCAACCGGCGCAGCCGACGACGCCGGCGTTCGGCCTGCCGCCCCTACAGGGACTTCCAGGCGAGCCGGCGACCGGACCTGCGCCAGCCTCTCCGGCTCCAGCCCCGCAGCCGGATCTCAGCCAGCCGCCGAAATTGTAGAGGCAGCCCGCGCCGGCTTGATCGGCACCGGGCCGGCCACGCCTAGATGTTCCAGAATGGCGGCAGAAATGAAAAAGCCCGGTGCGCAGGCACCGGGCTTTTCCGTCTGTCGAAGAATGTCCTTCGGAGCGATCAGAGCTTGCCGTTGCGCTGCTGGATCATCATGAACGTGTCATAGGTGTATTCCGACAGCTGCATCCACAGATAGGCTTCCTTCTTGAACGCCACCTGGTCGTCGTAGATCTTCTTGAACGTCGGGTTCTTGGACGAGATGTCGGCATACACCTCCTTGGCAGCGTCGAAGCAGGCCGAGAGGATGTCCTGGCTGAACGGCCGCAGCACCGTGCCCTGCGCCGCCAGTTCGCGAATGGCGATCGGGTTCTTCTTGTCGTACTTGGCCATCATGCTGGTGTTGGCAAAGGCGCAGGCATCCTGCAGCGCTGCCTGGTAAGCCTTCGGCAGGGCGTCGAACTTTTCCTTGTTGGCAAAGGCATGGATGACCGGACCGCCCTCCCAGAAGGCCGGGTAGTAGTAATACTTGGCGACCTTGTAGAAGCCGAGCTTCTGGTCGTCATACGGACCGACCCATTCGGCCGCATCGATGGTGCCCTTCTCCAGTGCCGGATAGATGTCGCCGCCGGCGATCTGCTGCGGCACGACGCCGAGTTTCTCGACGACCCGGCCGGCGAGGCCGGCGATGCGCATCTTGACTCCCTTGAAGTCTTCGACCGTATTGATCTCCTTGCGGAACCAGCCGCCCATCTGGGCGCCGGTATTGCCGGCGATGAAGCCGTAGAGGCCGTGCGTGGCATAGAACTCGTTCATCAGTCGGTTGCCATTTCCTTCATAGAACCAGGAATTGGTCAGCCGCGCATTGAGCCCGAAGGGGATCGCCGTCCCGATCGCGAATGTCGGGTCCTTGCCGACATAATAATAGGAGCAGGTGTGGCACATCTCGACCGTGCCCGACGACACGGCGTCGGCCGCCTGCAGGCCGGGTACGATTTCGCCGGCTGCAAACGTCTGGATCGCGAAATTGCCGTCGGTAGCGGCAGCGACGTGCTTGGCAAGATCCTCGGCACCGCCGTAGATCGTGTCGAGCGACTTCGGAAACGATGACGTCAGGCGCCAATTTATCTTCGGCAGGGCCTGCGCCAGAGCCGGCGCCGCAAGCGTGGTTGCAGCTGCAGCGCCGATACCGGTCACTGCCGCCTTCTTGAAGAATGCACGACGATCCATGAAAAACCTCCCCGGGTTATGGCAGCCGGCAATCCTGTTCCCCTTGCCTGCGCCATAACAAAGTAACCATGCCCGGTTTTGGCGTGCAAGAAGCCAATAATACTGGGGGCCGGCAAACGCGGAAAACCGATAGATACTTTCGTCTAACGTCCGGAGTGCGCCCTTCGCTTGCCAGCGACTTGAAACCAGGCGGATTGCCAAACCCAACGCCAACGCCGACTGTCGCGCTGGTGGTCGATCTTGACTTGAACCAATTGGAGGATCATGAACCCGGCGCCTACCTTGCCCGGAGATCCCCGCATGCCCTTGCCGCTCATCGCCATTCCGGCAGACATTCGCCATCTGGCCCGCGCCGACTGGCACGCCGTGCAGACGCAGTACGTCGATGCCGCCCTGAAGGTTTCCAAGGTCATGCCACTGCTCGTTCCGGCACTGGCCGAGGGAGCCGATATCGACGCTGTTCTCGACCGGGTGGACGGCGTCCTGATCTCCGGCTCCGCCAGCAACGTCCATCCGTCCCTCTACGGACTGGAAGCGACGGAGGCCGACGGACCCTTCGACACCGCGCGCGATGCAACAAGCCTGCCGTTGATCCGTGGCGCCCTTGATCGCGGCGTTCCGCTGCTTGCCATCTGCCGCGGGATCCAGGAACTCAACGTCGCGCTGGGCGGAACGCTGGTGAGCGAGATCCAGGATCAGCCGGGCCGGTGGGATCACCGCAAGCCGCCGGTGGAGGAACGCGATGGAATGTACTCCATCCGTCAGCCGGTCTTCGTGCGCGAAGGCTCGTGCATCGCGCAGTACCTGGGTCTTGCCGGCGAGGTACAGGTCAATTCGCTGCATCGTCAGGCGATCGGCGAGACGGCGTCACGCCTGCAGGTGGAAGCGACCGCCGAGGACGGCACCATCGAGGCCGTCTCGGTGATCGATGCGAGGGGATTTGCGGTCGGCGTGCAGTGGCACCCGGAATACTGGGCGGAAACGGACACGCCCTCGCGTGCCCTTTTCGAAGCCTTCGGGGATGCCGTGCGTGCCTATGCGGCCGGGCGCTGAGACTACTTCCTGACCGGCGTCTCCGGCACCGGCGTCAGCACGCTGCCGTCGCGGAACCAGCCGATCAGATTGTCGACCACCAGGTCGGCCATGTCGTTGCGGGTCGGAACCGAGGCCGAAGCGACATGCGGCAGCATGCAAAGGGTCGGCAGATCGAACATCGCCTCGGGCACCCGCGGCTCGTCGTAGAAGACGTCCAGCCCGGCAGCGGCGATCGTCCCCGTCTTCAGCGCTTCGATCAGCGCCGGCTCGTCGACGCTTGCGCCCCGGCCGACATTGATGAAGACGCCGTTCGGCCCAAGCGCCTTCAGCACGTCCGCATTGATGATCTTGTGCGTCTCGGGCGTGCCCGGAATGATCGAGATCAGCGTGTCGACGGAGGTCGCAAGATCGAGCAGTGACGGCGCGTAATCGTAGGCGACATCGGTGCGTTCCGTGCGGGTGTGGTAGCTGATCCTGACCTTGAAGGGTTCCAGCCGCTTGGCGATCTCCATGCCGATGCGGCCAAGTCCCAGCAGACCGACATGGCGATTCTTCAGCGATAGCGGCGTGAGCGGAAACGGACCTTCGTTTTCCCAGCGCTTCTCCCGCAGATAGGTTTCCGCCAGCGGAAGGCGGCGCACGGTGTTGATCAGCAGGCCGATCGTCGTGTCCGCCACCTCGTCGTTGAGGACGTCGGGCGTGTTGGTGACGAGGACGCCCTTTTCCCCGGCATGTCTGGCATCGACGCCGTCGTAGCCGACGCCGAAGTTCGAAACGACCTGCAGGTTCGGCAACTGGTCCATCCATTCGGCCGGCATGCGGTTGATGGTCGCCACGCCTTTCACCTTCGCCTTGGTCTCCGGCGACAGATCGAGCTCGGAACCCGGCTGGGTCTGCACGACATCGAAAGCGGCGGTCAGACGCTCCAGGGCACGCGGATGCATGCGGCCCGGGATGAGCACGGTGGACTTGTTATCGGTCATCGGCAAGGATTCCTGTTCGGTCAGGCACGAGGGCGAAACGGGCCGGTGGACTGGCGAATGCGCATCTCCGGCTTGATGAGGTGGATGCCATCGGGTTCATGGCTGCCCGCCAGTCTATCGAGAAGCGCCCGCGCGGCAAGTCTTCCGACCTCTGTCTGGCCGTTCCACACCGTCGTCAGCGACGGCGTGGCAATTGATGCCTCCTCGAGATCGTCATAGCCGGTCACCGAAATGTCCGACCCGGCCAACAGGCCGGCGCGCGCGATGCCGTTCATGACGCCGATGGCAACCAGATCGTTCCAGCAGACCGCAGCCGTCGGCTTTTGCGGCAGGGAGAGGAAGTGCACGGCCGCTTCGAAACCGCCCTGCTTGGAGCGCGGCCCGGGAATGCGCAGGTCGGGATCGACCTCGATGCCGGCCTTGCGCAGAGCGTTGACATAGCCCTGGTAACGATCGCGGCCGGTCGAGGTCTGGTCGGTGCCGCCGATCATTGCGATCGTGCGGTGACCAAGGCCGATCAGGTGGTTGGTGGCAAGCGAGATGCCGTAGCTGTCGTCGCCGCGATAGGTCGGCAGATCGACACCATCCATCGAGCGTGCCACGAGAATGGCCGGCATGCCGTTGGCTTCCGCCAGCTTGATGTCTTCGATGGGCGTGCCGATGGCCGGCGACATGATGACACCGTCACCGCCGAGCTGCAGCAACGTCTCGATGAAGGTGCGCTGCTTTTCAACCGAATCGTAGTGATTGGAGAGAATGAAGGTGTGCCGGCTGCGATCGAGCTCGCTCTCGATGGCCTTGAGGATTTCGCCGTAGAAGGGGTTCATGATGTCGTGCACGACGACGCCGATGATGCCGGATCGCGAGGTTCTGAGGCTGGCGGCCCGGCGGTTGTAGATATAGCCGAGAGCCCGTGCCTGCTCCTTGATCTTCTCGCGTGTATCGACGGCCACCAGCGGGCTGTCGCGCAAGGCAAGCGAGATGGTCGCCGTCGAAAGACCGAGGCTTTCGGCGATGGTGGAAAGCTTGATTTTCTGAGCCACGGCCCCTCCCCGGAGATCTTCTGCGATCGGCTTAAAATGATTTAAACAGTTTAAGCCGACCCGGCAATGCCCGTCATAAAGCCGTCACTCGAGCTCCTCGTCCACCATCGGTTCGATGCCGTTGAGGTTGCGATCGACCGCTTTCAGCAATTTCAACAGGGCCCGCGTTTCCTTCAGCGTAAGCCCTTGGACCGCCTGAGCGCCGCTGTCTGCGATTGCCTTGTGGATGCGATCGAGGCTCTGTCGCCCGGTTTCCGACAGGTGGATCTTGATCAGCCGCGCGTCCGTGCTGTCGGCCTTGCGCTCCAGAAAACCCTGCGCCTCCATGCGCCCGACGGTGCGCGTCATCGTTGGTGCCTTGACGCCCAGCCGCTGCGCGAGCTGCCCCGGTGTCAATCCGGGATCGGCGGCAAGCTGCAGGATCACGCTGTCCTGACCGGCATAGAGACCGGCCTCGGCGAGGTTGCGCGACAGGTGGGTCCGCATCGAGCGGGCAGCCTGCGTCAGCGCCGGTGCAAGATCGGCGATCGGCATGGCGCTCTTCTTCTTGCCGGCCTTGCCGCGCTTCTCCTCGCGCTTTTCGCCCTTCTTCTTACTCATGCCCCTCGCCTGGTTTACCGCAGCGGTTCAAACGGTCTATGATTTTACAACGACTATCCATAGCCAAACCCGGAAGTTACCGCCAGATGCCGCTGCCAAAGCCCCGCTTTGCCGACAATGATCGGGCGCTGCAGCCTGCCGACCGGTCAGACTGGATTGCTGTCCTGCCGCTCGGCGCTCATGAGCAGCACGGTCCGCACCTCCCCTTCGAGACCGACAGCCTGATCGCCGCTGGCCTCGTCGCGCGAGTAATCGACCGGATGCCTTCCTCTCTACCCGTCACCTTCCTTCCGGTGGAGGAGATCGGCTATTCGATCGAGCACATGGACGTGGCAGGCACGAAGACCCTGACCTTCGGCGAGGCCATCGACCGATGGCTGAGGATCGCCGAAGACCTTTCGGCTCTCGGCATCCGCAAACTGGTGCTGCTCAACGCCCATGGCGGCAACGCCCCGCTGATGACCATCGTCGCAACGGAGGCACGGGTGCGGCTGAACATGCTGGCGGTGGCGACGAGCTGGACGCGCTTCGGCCAACCCGATGGCTGGATTGCGCCGGACGCCAAGGCACTCGACATTCACGGCGGCGACATCGAGACCTCGGTGATGCTGGCGCTCTACCCGGACAGGGTGGATATGCAGAAGGCTGCCGCCTTCCCGTCGCGTCAGGCGGACTTCGCCCGCGACTTCAGGCATCTGCGCGCCTATGGCCCGCATGCGTTCGGCTGGAAGATGTCGGACCTGAACGTCCAGGGCGTCGCCGGCGATGCCGGTGCTGCGACCGCCGAACGCGGCGAGGCTCTTGTGAGCCACGCGGTGAACGGGATGATTGAACTGCTGGAGGACGTGCACCGGTTCGATGTGTCGGTTCTGCGCTGATCTTGCGCGCCCGCCGGAGAAGGCATACCTTTCCTGAAGACCGGAGGTTCATGCCATGCAGATTTCCGTCAAGGAAGCCCAAGACAATCTGGAGGAACTCCTCGTTCGCGTCGAAGGCGGCGAGGATGTGCTGTTGACGAAGGATGGCAAAATTGTCGCGCGGATTGTGCCGCATCGGCCTGCCCAGACGGCGCCAATGGTCACGAGTGAAGCACGCGCCAGAGCCATAGCCGCAATTCAGGAGCGTGTTCGGCAGAAGCCCGATCGATTCCCAGAAGTCTCCGCCGCGCGCAGTCAGGATTTTCTCTACGATGAAAACGGTCTGCCGAAGTGATCGCTGTTGATACGTCCGCGCTGATCGCCGTTCTTAAGGGTGAGCCGGAAGCAGCGGCGTGTCAGGTTGCATTGTCCAGTTCAGTTCGATCCTTAATGTCGGCGGCATCCGTCACAGAAGCACTAATCGTTGCCGCCCAGAAGGGCTACGAGACCGAGATGAGTGACGTCTTGGTTGCCCTCGGCATCGAAATCATCGACCTGACCGCCGCCCGCGCCGAACTGGCCGCCGAAGCCTATCGAGCCTATGGCCGGAATTTTCACCGCGCCGCCCTCAACTTCGGCGACTGCTTTTCCTATGCCACCGCCAAGGAATTCGGCTGCCCGCTGCTGTTCGTCGGCAACGATTTCGCCCAGACCGATGTCCGATCGGCGCTGCCGCCGGCATGATGTGATCTTATAACATACAAAAGGCTTTGAACTGCGGAACACGAGGCCTTATATGGTCCCCAACCGCTGCCGCTCCATCTCGCGAGCGCCCATCCCCCGGAGGTTCCCATGGCCGATACAGCAATCCAGAAGCCCGTTCCCGTGACCGTCCTCACCGGCTACCTCGGCGCCGGCAAGACGACGCTCTTGAACCGCATCCTGTCGGAAAGCCACGGCAAGAAGTATGCCGTCATCGTCAACGAGTTCGGCGAGATCGGCATCGACAACGACCTGATCGTCGAGTCGGACGAAGAGATCTACGAAATGAACAACGGCTGCGTCTGCTGCACGGTGCGCGGCGACCTGATCCGCGTCGTCGAGGGCCTGATGCGCCGCCCCGGCCGCTTCGACGGCATCATCGTCGAGACCACCGGTCTTGCCGATCCGGTTCCCGTCGCGCAGACCTTCTTCATGGACGACGACGTGCGTGCCAAGACCGAGCTCGATGCCGTCGTCGCACTCGTCGATGCCAAGCACCTGCCGCTGCGCCTCAAGGACAGCCGCGAGGCCGAAGATCAGATTGCCTTCGCCGATGTCGTGGTGATCAACAAGACCGACCTCGTGACGCCGGACGAACTGGCGATCATCGACGAGATCGTTCGTGCCATCAACCCGACGGCCCGCGTCTACAAGACCACCCGCTCCGGCGTCGATCTTGCCCGCGTGCTCGACCAGGGCGCCTTCAACCTGGAACGGGCGCTGGAGAACGATCCGCATTTCCTCGAGCACGGTCATGAGGATCACGTCTGCGGCCCGGATTGCGACCATGACCATCACCACCATGATCATGACCACCATCATCACGACCACCACGGCCACGATCATCATGATCATGGCCACGCCGCGCCATCGGCGATCCACGACGTCACGGTGAAGTCGATCTCCCTGCGCGGCGGCGAGATGAACCCCGAACGGTTCTTCCCGTGGATCCAGAAGATCACCCAGACGGACGGCCCGAACATCCTGCGGCTGAAGGGCATCATCGCATTCAAGGACGATGCCGAGCGCTATGTGGTGCAGGGCGTTCACATGATCGTCGAAGGCGATCACCAACGCGCCTGGAAAGACGGCGAGAAGCGCGAAAGCCGCCTCGTCTTCATTGGTCGTGACCTCGATCGCGCCAAGATCGAGCAGAGCTTCCTCGCCTGCCAGGCGACTGCCTGACGATGAACGGCGTGACGCGGTCCCAGGATCGCGTTATGCCGTCAGCACGCCCCGCTTCGGAACGCCGACGAGAGAGACTGCCTGAATGCCGACTGTTGCCCCGCTTGATCTTGAAGGCCATGTGATCGCCACGCATTTTCTCGGCGACACCCCGTTCTTCGCAACCGCCAGCGGCGAGATCCGCCGCCTGGATGGCGGCGAAAAGGTCACCGAGGCGCATAACGGTCTGCTGACCTGCATCCGCGACCCGTTCAGCAATTCGCTCATCACCGGCGGCGAGGATGGCAAGGTCTTGCGGATCGCCGCTGACGGCAGCCTGAAGCAGATCGCCGAGGTGCCGCGAAAGTGGATCTCCGTGGTTGCCGGCGGACCTCAGGGTGCGGTCGCCTATGCGCAGGGCAAGTCGAGCTTCGTCGTGCTCACAGACGGCACGGTGAAGGAATTCGTCGAGCAGCGTACCGTCGAAGCGCTGGCCTTCGCTCCCAAGGGACTGCGGATCGCCGCCGCACGCTACAACGGTGTCTCGCTGCACTGGGTCAACACCACCGCGCCGCCGGCCGATCTCGAATGGAAGGGCGCCCATACCGGCGTCACCTTCTCGGCCGACGGACGGTTCCTCGTCACCATGATGCAGGAAAACGCCCTGCACGGATGGAAGCTGGACGGCAAGCCAGGCGAAGCGCGCCACATGCGCATGACCGGCTACCCGGCCAAGGTGAAGTCGCTCTCCTGGTCATCAAAGGGCAAGTGGCTCGCCTCGTCCGGCGCACCCGCCGCGATCGTCTGGCCATTTTCCGGCAAGGACGGCCCGATGGGTCGAGCACCGCTGGAGCTCGGCACCCGCGCCAACATCATGGCGACCTGCGTGGCCTTCCACCCGGCTGAGGAAGTGCTGGCGATCGGCTTCATCGACGGCATGATCCTAGGGGTCAGGGTCGGCGACGCAAAGGAGGCGCTGCTTCGCCGTCCGGGCAAGGGCGCGATCACGGCCATGAGCTGGAGCGGCAACGGCAAGCTGCTGGCCTTCGGCTCGGAAGCCGGCGACTGCGGCGTCATCGACATCGCGGCCTGACACCTTCCCCCCAGCATCGGATTGGGCGAGCCGATCTACTCGGCGTAGATCATCTTGCGCGTCATTCCGCCATCAACCGTCAGAACCTGTCCGGTTATGAAGCCGGCAGTCGCCAGGTAAACCACCGCATCGGCGATATCGTCGGGCCTGCCGACGCGGCCGACTGGATGCTGTTCTTGGTCCTCCGGCCGAAGATCCTCGTCGCCGGAGATCCAGCCAGGAGCAATGGCGTTGACGCGGATGTCCGGCCCGAGACTGACTGCAAGCGCATGGGTCAGCGCCACCAGCCCGCCCTTGGATGCCGCATAGGCTTCCGTCTGCGGCTCGGACATGAAGGCGCGCGTCGACGCCATGTTGATGATCGAGGCGCCTTCTCCCATCAGCGGCACCGCTGAGCGGGTCATCAGGAAGGCAGCCGTCAGATGGCTGTCGGTCACCTCACGCCACTGGTCGAGCGACATCTCGGCAATCGGCCCGTTCGCCGGCGTTGCGATGCCGGCATTGTTGACGAGCAGATCCAGTCTCGACCAGCCGAGTTCGGCGAACGCGCCGGCAACCGAGGCTTCGTCAGTCACGTCGCAGAACACATGCCGGACACCGGCCTCCTGCAGATCCGCGGCCGTATCCTTCATGTCGAACGAGGCGACGGCCCAACCCTGCCCGATCAGCGTCCGGCAGATCCCTGTGCCGATAAGGCCGGCACCGCCCGTGATGATTGCGTGTTTCATGCAGCCACAGATAGGTCGTGACGCGCCAGCGTCCAGATTTGGAACTGGAGCGTTAAAGCCAGTCACGGTTTTCGGCGCCCGCCTGGCAGCCGTAGGGCGGCAGCACATTGCCGAAGGTGGCATGCAATTTGTCACAGCCCCACTTGCGCAGGGGCGCGGGCATGCGGCTGTTTATCTCGATGCCCACCTCGTTGTAGGGGCTGTCGGTGTTGGAAATGTACATATACCAGCGGCCACCGATGACGAAGGCGGCGGCGATGACGACGATGAGGGCGAGACGGATGATTTTCATGGGATGCTCTGGAAGGTGAGGATGGTCGGCCGGGCGACGCGCATGTCGCCGCCTCTCCGTGGAAGGGACCCTCCCTTAGAACGATCTGGTTTACAAATCGTCGCAGATCGGTCCCCGCCTCAGGCAGATGCCGCGGCGGTAATCTCGGCCAGCAGCGCATGCAGCTGGTCGCGATAGCCCGTCCGGGCCGAGGGCGCTTCGGGATCGGACGTCATGGTCACCGTCATGGCAAGCCGCGGCACGATGTAGAGCATCTGGCCGCCATAGCCCCAGGCAAAGCGGACGTCCTCGCCGCCGATCTGCTTGAGGAACCAGCCGTAGCCATAGCCGTCGCCGGAAAAGCGGGAGTTGGTGCGCTGCTGCCATGAGGTCCGCACCCAGTCTTCCGGCACCACCTGGATGCCGGCGGTCGTGCGGCCGCCGCGGCGGTACAGCTCGCCGAAGGCATGCAGCGAGCGGCTGGTCATCGCCATCTGGTTGCCGCCGAGGTAAATGCCCTGCCGGTCGCGCGACCAGGAAGAGATGCGGAAACCCTCTACCGGCTCGAACCACTCGCGGGCCAGCTGCAGCGTCGGCTTTCGCCCGACCTTCGTCAGGATTGCCGAGAGCAGGTGGCTCGATGCCGTCGAGTAGAGCATTGACCCACCGGGATCCTCGACGAAGTCCTGGTCCAACGCAAAGCGCACCCAGTTGCGGCTGGCGACGAATCGACCGTAATTGGGGCCGGAGAGCGGATCCATGCCGGACTGCATCGACAGGAGATTGCCGACCGTCACCCGTGCGAGCCGGGGATCGGGAGCATCCGGAAGATCCGATCTGAGGATTGCCGCGATCGGCTGGTCCGTCCCTTCCAGCAGCCCCTTCGAGATAGCGATCCCGACCATCGCCGAGATGATCGACTTCGAGGCCGATTTGATGTTGGTCGGATCCTGCGGTGCAAACCCGTGGTAGCCACGCTCGGCCAGTGTCTCGCCCTGACGCGACACGATCACCGCCTGCAGGGTTTTCAACCGCTCTGCCCGGACGAGGATGTCGGCGAGCAGCGGCGGCGCGGCAGCCGGCTGCTGCGCCGTGGCGCGGAAAGCCGTGAGCATGACGGGAACGGAATAAAGAAGATGGCGGCGTGTGAGCATCAACGACAAGGTAGGTTACCGGCACGTGGATGCCAGAGCCTTCTATGCCGGACTCACTCCAAAGTGAGCCCGGCGTGAGGTGATGCCGCCCGGCGAACGACTGGTGGAAGCATCAGAACCGGTAGGTCACACCGGCGCCAAGCAGCCAGGGATCAAGCTTCGCCTTGCCCGAAAGCGGCCCGAGCGCCGAATGCGTGGCGCTCCACTCCGTCTCGAGGAAAAGCTTCTTCACGTCGACATTGAGGCCCCAGTGCTCATCAAACATGTAGTCGAAGCCCACCTGCAGGGCGGCGCCCAGATGGTGATCGACCTTGAGGTTGCTGAACCCGGCCTCCTCGGATGCGTTGTAGAAGAACGTGTAGTTGACGCCTGCGCCAACATAGGGCTTGAAGGCGCCGAAATCGGTGAAGTGGTACTGGAGGGTCAGCGTCGGCGGCAGGATCCAGGTCTTGCCGACGTCGATACCGGCAAGCGATCCGGCACCTGAAATCCGCGAACTTGTCGTGCCGAGGATCAGTTCGGCGGCGATGTTGTCGGTGAAGAAGTAGGAGATATCCAGTTCCGGCGTGATCGAGTTGGAATACTCAAGGTCGGAGCCGGCGACGCCGTCCACCGAACCCTTGTCATTGGGGATCACGCCGAGTGCGCGCACGCGGATCTGCCAGGGGCTGTGCGCTTCGGCGAGCGCTGCCGCGGCTGCCGGTTCAGGCGTCGGCGAAGCAAGGTCTGCCGCACTTGCCAGTGCCGGCAGTAGGACCGCCGCCGCTGCGCACACGGCCGCTCCGGTTTTCCGACTGTTGATCATATGTCAATCTCCTTCAAGTCATCGAGTGTCGATGACGCGAGGGAGTATCACTGAGGTTCTTCAGAGGGTTGACCTCGATCAAACGCACTTGACGATGATCAGACACAGGACCTCTACCCCTTGGTCATTCTGTCGCAGAGGCACCGGGACCGCGCGGATAGGCGCATAAAAAAGCTCCCGCCGATGTTTCCAGCGACAGGAGCTTTCTCGTGCAGATCGAGCGTCGGAACCCTCAGGCAGCGCGACGATAGGCCGGGCGCGACAGCTTGCGGCCGCTGGCCGTCAGCATGCCTGCCGCGCCGGCAAGCCAGCCGGCCCGCAGCTCAAGCGCCAGAAAGCGTTCGCGAGCGAACGGTCCCGGCATCACCAGGTGCTGCGTCGGCTCAGCGGCAAAGCCGAAGCGCGCGTAATAGGGCGCGTCGCCGACCAGCAGGATGGCGCCGTGCCCGCGCCGCTTGGCTTCGGCGATCGCGGCACGCATCAGTGCCGAGCCGACGCCTTTGCCTTCCTCAGCCGAATCGACAGCCAGCGGCCCGAGCAGCAGCGCATCGACGGCAACGCCATCGGCGCCGACGCCGGCCTCGACATTCCACAGGCGGACGGTGCCGATCAGCTTGCCGTCCCGGTCATGCGCAACAAGCGCCAGGCCCTCGGCCGGCAGCCGGCCACGGCGCAGCTTTTCCGACGACTTCTTGCGTCGGTCGCCGCCCATGGCGCGATCGAGCAGGCGTTCGCGTGCGACGACATCGGCAGACGTCTCCTCGGCAATGACGAAGGTGGTCGGCGCAAGAAATGCGCGCACAGCGTCAAGAACAGCGGCCATGGCGGCCTCCGAAGCTCAAAACCGTTCAAGCGGCTCGAAAGGAAGGGGTGAGAGCAGGCTCCGGGATGAACCGGAGCCTGCGACGCGTCAGATGACGTAGGACTTCAGCGGGTCGAAACCGTTGAAGGCGACGGCCGAATAGGTCGTCGTGTAGGCGCCGGTGCCTTCGATCAGAACCTCGTCGCCGATCGTCAGAGAGATCGGCAGCGGATACATGTTCTTCTCGTACAGCACGTCGGCCGAATCGCAGGTCGGGCCGGCGATCACGCAGGGCTCCATCGCATCATCGTCGCGCGTCGTGCGGATCGGGTAGCGGATGGCCTCGTCCATGGTTTCGGCGAGACCGCCGAATTTGCCGATGTCGAGGAAGACCCAGCGGTTTTCGTCGTTGTCCGACTTCTTCGACACCAGCACGACTTCCGCCTTGATGACACCGGCATTGCCCACCATGCCGCGACCCGGCTCGATGATGGTCTTCGGCAGGTTGTTGCCGAAATGCTTGCGCAGCGCAGAGAAGATCGCCTGGCCGTATTCTTCGGCCGACGGGATGTCGCGCAGGTACTTGGTCGGGAAGCCGCCGCCCATGTTCACCATCTGCAGGTAGATGCCCTGCTTGGCGAGCGAAGCGAAGACGCGCTTGGCATCCGACAGAGCCGAATCCCAGGCATCGACCTTGGTCATCTGCGAACCGACGTGGAACGATACGCCGTAGGATTCCAGGCCCAGCTGGTGTGCATAGACCAGAACGTCGACGGCCATCTGCGGTACGCAGCCGAACTTGCGCGACAGCGGCCATTCGGCGCCTTCGCCATCGGTCAGGACGCGGCAGAACACCTTGGCACCGGGAGCGGCACGCGCGACCTTTTCGACTTCCTCATGGCTGTCGACGGCAAACAGGCCGACGCCGAGTTCGAAGGCACGCAGGACGTCGCGCTCCTTCTTGATCGTGTTGCCGAACGAGATGCGGTCAGCCGAAGCGCCGGCGGCAAGCGCCATCTGCACTTCTGCAACCGATGCGCAGTCGAAGTTCGAGCCGAGCGATGCGAGCAGCTTCAGGACTGCGGGCTCGGGATTGGCCTTCACGGCGTAATAGATGGAGCTGTCCGGCAGAGCGTGACGGAAGGCGCTGTAATTGTCGCGCACGACGTCGAGGTCCACGACGAGGCAAGGACCTTCCGGGCGTTCGGTACGCAGGAAGTCAAGAATGCGAGCGGTCGTCATCAGCCTAATCCCTATAAGCTTCTCCGGAGAACCGGAGGACAAAGGCGCGCAAGACGACGAATCGCTGCCCGGCCGGTGGAAATCCCGGAGCTGCGATCGCGCTCAAACGCGCATGATGTGGACCAACGCCCTGCCAAGAGCTTTGATCCGGCTTTGTCTGCCATGGATTGGACGGGGATGAACCCAACCGCACTTCCGGCAATGATGGTGTGCCTCTTCAGTAACCCCGGCTGATGGAAAGCCGGAAGAGAACAAAAAGGCCCGCACCGTCGTTGCTTCAGATGTCCTCGCATTTCTCGAAAGGCCGAGATAGCGACTGGAGGGGTTAATTCCAGGTACCTTACCGTATCCTCACCAATTAGAGGACCAGCGGACACCCATGGGCACGTGCGACTTTGGGCTGAGCGGGAGATAAGAACATTCGCCTTCACAATCAAGAGATTTTTTCGGCATGGTGAATAAATCTTGCCCGGGCTTTTGTGGTGGATTTGCGCAAGGGCATGCGTGGAACTATATTCCTTCGAGGGGAGCGGGGCTGGAGAGATCAAATGCCGACGGCAAAGACGCAAAGCATCGATGCGAACCTTTCCAAGCACGTCTTGAGATCTGAAATCTACGGGTCGCTGCCTGACATGAAGGACCCGGAAGTGCTGGCACGTGTCAAGGCATCCATCGCAGCGCTTGATCCGGAGGAAGAACACGCAATTCTGGAATGGATGGAGAAAGTCGCCGACTGGGGCGAAGACGAATCCGGCTGGATGTCTCAGGAATGAAGCGAGGCGACGTCGTTATAGTCTCGACGTCAGGCGATTATGGAAAGCCACGCCCGGCAGTCCTGGTGCAGACGAACACCATCAGTGATGCTTATCCATCAATCATCGCCTGCCCAATCACATCCACGCTCGTCGATCTCGACTTTCGCATTTCCGTTGAACCGACACCAAGCAACGGACTGCAACTGCCCTCGCAGATCATGACCGACAAGCTCATCGCTGTGCCGCGCACGAAAATCGGCAGGAAAATTGGGCATCTTACCGAGCAAGACATGCAACGGTTGAGTGGCATGCTTGTGTTTCTGCTCGGTCTGGCGGAGACAGAAGGCTCCTGACCTCGGAGCATCCACGTCGCCATGGACACACTTACCCGCATGCGGGCCTTCATAGACGTCGTCGAAGCGGAAGGCTTTTCCGCCGCCGCCCGCCGCACCGGCCGATCGAAGGCGCTTCTGTCGAAATACGTGCGCGAGCTCGAGGACGACCTCGGCGCCCTGCTGCTCAACCGCACGACACGACAGTTTTCGCTGACGGAGGCGGGGCATACCTATTTTCGTACAGCCGCCGACATCCTGAAGGAGATCGACAGCCTTGCCGATCTCGTGCGCGAGAACAATGCGGACCTCAAGGGTCGGTTGCGCATCTCGGTGCCGCGCACCTTCATGGATGCCGAGGTCGGCCAGTCGCTGATCGATTTCGCCTGCAGCAATCCGGAGGTTTCGCTGGAGATCGTCGCCGAAGACCGATTCGTCGACCTCATCGAGGAAAGCTTCGACCTCGCGATCCGAATCACCAAGCTGGAGGATTCGGGCATGATCGCCCGCAAGATCTCCGACTTCCGCGTCTACGCCTGCGCGACAGCGGATTACGTCGCACGCTACAGTCCGCTGGTGCATCCCCAGGATCTGGCCAACAAGCCGGTGATCATCGACACCAATGTACGCGCGCATAACAGCATCCGTTTCCAGGATCCGAAAGGCGGGACGATTTCGGTGCCGGTATCCGGATCGTTCGAGGTCAACAGTCCGCAGGGCACGCTGCGTGCGGCCCGCGCCGGGCTCGGCGTCGCCATGGTCCCGGATTTCATCGCACTGCCCTATCTGAAGTCCGGCGAACTGGTGACGCTGTTCGACGACTACATCCCCAAGGACCGCGGCATCTACGCCGTCTACCCGCACCGACGGTACCTGCCGGCGAAAGTCCGCAGCTTCGTCGATTTCCTGACGGCCTGGTTTCGCCAGGCGCAGTCCGAGCAGCATTGACGGGCGACGAAATTCCGTCCCATTTGCCCGGCACACCGAGACGAACGTCTTCAGGATTAGCTCATGATCGACAGGAAGTGGCTCGTTGCGGCCGCGCTGACACTGGCACCGCTACCGGCGCTCGCCCATCCGCACATCTTCGTCGATGCGCGGCTCGAGGTGCTGGCCGACGACAGCGGCCACGTCTCCGAACTGCGCAATGTCTGGCGCTTCGACGAGATGTTCTCCTCCAGCGTTCTCCTGGATTTCGACAAGAACACCGACCTGAAGCTTGACGAGGCGGAACTGGCCGAGCTCGGCGAGGTGATGCGCAACTCGCTGTCCGAATTTCACTATTTCACGACGATCAGCGTCGACGGAAAACCTGTCGAGATCGGCAAGCCGGACGCCATCCACGTCACCTATCAGGACCAGCAGGTGCTGGTGTTCTTTGCCGTCAAGCCGGCGGCACCGGTGCCGCTGAAGGGCAAGCTGACCTTCGGCGTCTACGACCCGTCGCTCTATACCGCCGTGGATTTTCCCTCCGACGGCGACCTGAAGCCGGAAGGCAAGGCATTCGCCGCCTGCGCCCACAAGGTGGTGCGTCCGGATCCGGACGAGGTGATTGCTGAAAACAAGAACACCCTCACCGACGCCTTCTTCAACGACCCGACCGGCACCAACATGACAAAGCTGTTCGCCACCCGCCTGGAAGTGACATGCTGATCCGGCGCACTCTACCGCTCGGCCTGCTGATCCTTGCATTTGCAGCCTTCACTGCCCACGCGCAGTCGCCGCTCGGCGTCGGTGCCGCCGAACCCTCCTTCAATACCGGCGGGTTCCTCGGCCCGTTCTTTGCCTGGATCAACATGCACCAGCAGTCCTTCTACCGGGCCCTGGGGGGTGCACTGAGGGCCATGCGCGAGGATCCGTGGGCGCTCCAGGGACTGGTCGGCCTGTCGTTCGCCTATGGCGTCTTCCATGCCGCGGGTCCGGGCCACGGCAAGGCGGTGATCTCGTCCTACATGATCGCCAACGAGACGGCGCTGAAGCGCGGTATCACCATTTCGCTGATCTCCGCCCTGCTGCAGGGCGCCATGGCAATTGTTCTGGTCGCGGCCGCCTATCTGCTGCTGCGCGGCACCGGCATCACCATGACCAAGGCCACCTGGGCAATGGAAGTCGCGAGCTTTGCCATCATCGCGATGTTCGGCGCCTGGCTTCTGCTGCGCAAGCTTTACGAGATCCGCCCGCGAACATCCTCGCTGCCGATCTTTTCGGGCGCATCGCCAGGAACCGGGCCGACAGGTCTGCGCTTCCAGGCGATTGAGGTCGACCACACCCATGCGGACCTCGCACCCGGCAGCTACTGTGCCGATTGCGGCGAACTGCACATTCCCGATCCGGCCGCGCTCCAAAGCCGCGACTTCAGCCTGCACGAAGCCTGGTCGGCGATCATCGCGGTCGGCCTGCGGCCCTGCTCCGGCGCCATCCTGGTCATGAGCTTTTCGATTCTCAACGGGCTTTACATCGGCGGCGCGCTCTCGGTGCTCGCCATGTCGCTCGGCACCGCCATCACCGTATCGATCCTGGCCCTGCTCGCCGTCACCGCCAAGGATATCGCCGTTCGGCTTGCGGGTCCGCGCTCGCAGGCAGCCCGGCGGATCACGGTCGGCATCGAACTCTGCGGCGCGCTGTTCATCCTGCTGATCGGCCTTGCCCTGCTTGGCGCGTCGCTGCAGGGCGTCATGATGCAGGCGGGATGAAGCCTGCCGAGAGGCGAGCGATCAGCGACGACGCTGGTGACGCGCCCTCAGCCAGAAGATCAGGAAGAACGACAGGACGGCGAGCGTCCCGAAGGCGGCGGCCAGCCACGGCGAAAATTCGGCGAGCCAGGTCATGATGCCGGGCATCACGAAGAACAGCAGCATGAAGCCGAAGAAAATCAGGCCGGCAGCCATCGCCGACGATTTGCCGCTGCCGCCGCTCATGGGCGGGCCTCCTGAAGAGCGGCACGGATATCCTCCAGCCGCCGTTTCTGCCGGCCGTCAGCGTCGAAATTCTGGGGCGCCAGCCAATCCTCGAACGCCTGTCGGATCAGCGGCCATTCGCTGTCGATCATCGAGAACCAAGCGGTGTCGCGGTTGGCGCCCTTCGACACCATATGCTGGCGGAAGACGCCCTCGAAGGTGAAGCCGTAGCGGATGGCGGTGACTTTGCTCGGCTCGTTCTCGTTGTGGCACTTCCACTCGTAGCGGCGGTAGCCGAGATCGTCGAACACGTGACGCGCCATCAGGTAATGAGCTTCGGTGGCCAGCGGCGAACGCTTCATCGCCTGCCCGTGCGCCACCGAGCCGACCTCGACCACGCCGTTGGCAGGATCCGGCCGCATGTAGCTCGCCATGCCGACGACGTCGCCATTCGCCTTGTCGCGAAACACCAGGGTGACGAGGCTGCCGGCACGGTTCATGCCGTCCAGCCAGTCGGCGAACTGCTCTGGTGCTTCATAGGGCGGATTGGGAAAGTAGCGGATGAGGTCGTTGGTGCCTTCGCCGCCCAGCGCATCCCAGAGGCTGCGCAGGTGGACGGCACGCTCGTAGGGCTCGGCGATCACATACTGCCCTTCGAGCCGGACCGGTGCCGGCGGCGGGCAGCCCTTGAAGTCCTTCAGATCGCGCATGCACTCTCCCCTCGTCGTTGACGAGAGGATTAGGCGAGCGGCGCGCCGAAGGCAATCAGGCTTTCGCCGGCGCGCCGGATTTGATCAGACCGATACCTTGGCGGAGGAGACAGTCGCGTCGATATGGTCGATGAGCGCATCCGGCAGACCCAGCCGACCAGCAAGCAGATCGAGATAGCCGCGCTCTGCCCGGGTGTCGGGATCGATGGTCAGGCGGGTCGCGGTGTAGAGCTCTACCTTCTGCTCCTCGGTGCGGGCAGCCGCGACGAGATCGTCGATGTCGACCGGATTGGCAAGCTCCTGGCGGATGAACGCCTCCGCCTCGTCGCCGAGATCGACGTCATGCACCTTTTCCATGATGTTGGCGCGCTCGGCCGCGTCGATATGGCCGTCTGCCTTGGCGGCTGAAATCATCGCGCGCACCAGCGTCAGCGCAAAATCGTTGGAAAGCTGCGGCGACTGCAGGGAAAAGGCCGAATCCGGCGGCGGCAGCGCAATCGGTTCGGCAGCAGCCGGTGCCGGCTGCAGTGCCGCCTGCGGCGACTGGCCCGACTTGTAGTTCTTGTAGGCGAGATAGCCGAGGCCGGCGACCGCGGCGATGCCGCCCACGGTGACGACGTTGCCGGCGATCTTGCGGCCGGTCTTGGTGCCGAGAAGGGCGGCGGCAATGCCGGCGGTCTTCAAGGGATTGTTCTTCGCGATGTCGCCGAACTGACCTGCGCGACCTTTGACGCTGTCCGGAAGACCGGGCATCTGCGAGCCGAGGAACTGGTCAAGAAGCTTCTTTGCGTCGAACATCCATATCTCCTGTCGATTGGGGCTCACCCGGAGATAGGCACGGTCACGCGGAATACAAATTTCCGCGACACCGATAACGCGATTGTCAGAAGGAGGCTCGGAGCGATCAGCCGTTCAGCGCCGCAGCTTCCGCCGCAAGCTTGGTGATGCCCGCCCAGTCGCCGGCCGCGACCATTTCCTTCGGCGCCACCCAGGAACCGCCGACGCAGACGACGTTGGGCAGCGACAGGTAATCCCGGGCGTTCTTGAGCGAGATGCCGCCCGTCGGGCAGAACAGCGTGCCGGCGAGCGGCGACGACAGCGCCTTCAGATAGGCAGCGCCACCGGCCTGTTCGGCGGGGAAGAACTTCATGACGTCGTGGCCCGCTTCGCGCAGCGTCATCACTTCGCTCGCCGTTGCAGCACCCGGCAGCAGCGGCACGTCGGAATCCCTGGCGGCGGCAAGCACGCCCGGCGCCACGCCCGGGCTGACGATGAAGGTCGAGCCCGCCTTGACGGCTGCTTCGAAATCACGGGCGTTGAGGATGGTGCCGGCGCCGACGCGTGCACCTTCGACTTCGGCGGCGACCGCACGAACCGCGTCCAGTGCTGCCGGCGTGCGCATGGTGATCTCGATTGCCATCAGGCCGCCGGCAACCAGTGCCCGCGCCAGCGGCACGGCCGAGGCCACGTCCTCGACGATCAGCACCGGCACCACCGGCTGCAGCTTCAGGGTGGCGAGCAAGCTGTCGGTCTTGGCGGCCATCATCAGAACTCCCGCATTCATTGAAACGATTGAAATCCGAAGGGTGAGATAGCGCGGTGCCTTCGGCCTGTCGAGGAAAAACGATCCTCGCCGGTCCGCCGGGTACTGGTCGGATGCGATAGACTGCAATAGGTTAGAGCCGTTGCAAAACCGGGATCAGCGATGGCCAAGGAAATCGAACGCAAGTTTCTCGTCCGTTCCGACGACTGGCGCGACAGCGCCGTTTCCGCATCGAGCTTTCGGCAAGCCTACATCGTTGCCGCCGACGATCGCAACCTGCGCGTCCGGCTGGTGAATGACGTGCAGGCGAAACTCACCTTCAAGGTCGGCGACGGAACCCTCACCCGCGACGAATACGAATACGAAATTCCCGCCGACGACGCACGCGAACTGCTCGGCGCGACGGTCGGCACGATCATCGAGAAAACCCGCCATGTCGTTCCCTTCGCCGGCTTCACCTGGGAAGTGGATGTCTTCGAAGGCGTCTATGCGGGGCTCGTCGTCGCCGAGGTCGAACTTCAGGCCGAAAGCGACGAGCCGCAGCTTCCCGACTGGATCGGTGTCGAAGTGACCGGCGACCGTCGCTATTCGAACATGGTACTGGCAACCGAAAATCTGGCGGCGGAGCTTGGCCATGGCCTATCGCATCAGGCCCTTTAAGACCTTCACCGACGAGTTCCGCCGGGTCGCTGCCGGGCAGCTCCACAAGGCGATCGCCGAATTGAGCGACCAGCCGGACGGGCCGCATGCCGCGATCCACGCAGCCCGCAAGCGCTTCAAGCGGTTGCGGTCGCTGTACCGGCTCATCCAGCCGGATGCCAGGGACGTCTACCACCGCGAGAACGTCCGTATCCGAGACATGGGCCGCACGCTGTCGGCGGTGCGGGATGCGACGGCCCTGGTGGAGACCGTCGACGACCTGATGGGCTATGCGACATCGGACGAGGAGCGCGCCGCCCTGTCGTTCGCGTTGAATGCGCTCAGCGAGCGGCGGGACGGGATCGCGGCTGCCGAGCTCGACCTGCCCGGCAAGATCGACGCGGCGATCGCGACCTGCCATGCAGCGCTTGAGGCGCTCGACGAACTGGATCTGGCCGATGGTCGCAGCCGCACGGCCAAGCGACTGGCGAAGGCCTGGGGCAAACGGCAGGCAAAGGCGCGCCATGCGCTTGCCCGTTGCCGCACCACCCATGCCGGCGGTGACTTCCACGAGTTGCGCAAATCGGGGCAGACGACCTGGATGCACCTGTCGCTGCTGCGCGACCTGTGGCCGACGGCGATGGCTGCCAAGCAACGCGAGGTGAAGCGGCTGGTCGACATGCTGGGCTACGAGCACGACCTCACCGTCCTTACCCAGACCGTCAACGAGAACCCTGAACTGTTCGGCGACAGCGACACGCTGGCACGGCTGATCGCCGCCATCATCCTGCGTCAGCAGGCGATCCGCGGCGAGGCATTGGAACTGGCCGAGCTTGTCTTCGCCGACGATCCGGAGCGCGAGGCCGACATCATCGCCATGCTGTGGATCGAGACGGCAGACCGAAACCGGTGAATTCCGACCGACGGTGACCGGCGTCCCCGCCTGCTTGACGAATGTCAAAGGGCATCTTTTGCGCCGAAATTCGTTGCGTCGCAGGCGAAGAGGCAGTATTTCGCGGGCCATGAACCACACGTCCGACAGCCCTTCCGGCAGCTTCTGCGTTGCCGCGCTCTACCACTTCGCCCGCTTCGAGCGTTTCGACAGCGTGCGCGAGCCGTTGCAGGCATTGTGCGAAGAGAACGGCGTCAAAGGCACGCTGCTGCTGGCGCGCGAGGGCATCAACGGTACGATTGCCGGGACGGACGACGGGATTGCCGCCGTGCTCTCCTACCTGCGCGCGCAGCCGGAATTTGCCGGGCTGGAGCACAAGGAGAGCCGGGCGTCGAAGATGCCGTTCCTGCGCATGAAGGTGCGTCTCAAGAAGGAGATCGTCACCATGGGCGTCGAGGACATCGACCCCAAGCGCATCGTCGGCACCTATGTCGAGCCGACGGACTGGAACGCGCTGATCTCCGATCCCGACACCATCGTCATCGACACCCGCAATGACTACGAGACGGCGATCGGCATCTTCCAGGGTGCCGTCGATCCGAAGACCAAGACGTTCCGCGAATTTCCCGACTGGGTGAAGAACAATGCCGGCCTGCACAACAAGCCGAAGATCGCCATGTATTGCACCGGCGGCATCCGCTGCGAGAAGGCGACCGCCTTCATGAAGGAACAGGGCTTCGACGAGGTCTACCACCTGAAGGGCGGCATCCTCAAATACCTCGAGGAAGTGCCCGAGCAGGAAAGTCTCTGGGAAGGCGCCTGCTTCGTCTTCGACGAGCGGGTGTCGGTCACGCATGGCCTGAAGGAGGGCGATCACCGCCTCTGCCATGCCTGCCGCGAGCCGATCACGCCGGAGGTCCGCCAGTCGCCGAAGTTCGAGGAGGGCGTCTCCTGCCCGCACTGCTACGATACGCGCTCGGAGGCTGATCGCGACCGCTACCGCCAGCGCCAACTGCAGATCGAGCTTGCCCGCAAGCGCGGCGAACGCCACCTCGGCTCCTAAAAAAAGCGGCGTTTTAAGCGCTGATCGGGAGCCGTATCAGCGGTCCCCGTTCGCGCAACTGGTCGATCTCCTCTGCCGGAACCGCCTTGCCGAACAGGAACCCCTGCAGGAGATCGCAGCCGGCCTTCTGCAGTGCCACCGCCTGTCCCTCCGTCTCCACGCCTTCTGCCGTTACCGGCATCTCGAGCGATTGCGCCAGCGCTACCGTTGCCCGCAGCATTTCGATTGCCCTGCTGTCATCGCAGATGGAATCCACCAGCGACTTGTCGAGCTTCATTCGGTCGAAACGGAACTGACGCAGATAGCCAACGCTCGAAAAGCCAGATCCGAAGTCGTCAAGCGCGATCTTCACCCCGGTCTGGCGCAGCAGGTCGAGCGTCTTGCGTGCCCGTGACGGGTTCTGGATGAAATAGGTTTCGGTGAGCTCCAGCGTCAGGCGCGAGGCATGGATGCCGGTCTGCGTCAGAACGTCAGCCACGTGCCCGACAAACGCGGGATCACGGAACTGGCCGGGCGATACGTTGACCGAGAGCGCTAGGTCCGGCCAGGCAACCAGCGTCCTGCAGGCCGTGCGCAGCACGTGAAGGCCGAGCATGTCGATAAGCCCGGTGCTCTCGGCGACAGGGATGAAGACTTCCGGCGACACGGGGCCATGGCCAGCTCTTGTCCAGCGCGCCAGCGCCTCGACGGCTGTGACACGCAGGCTGCAGGCATCGACAACCGGCTGATAGGCCACCGTGACCTCCTGCCGGTCGAGCGCCGCCCGCAGGTCGAGTTCCAGAAGATTGCGCTCCTCGCGCTCGTCATCCATGACCGGGTCGTAGAGCGTCCAGCGACCGCGTCCCTCTTCCTTGGATCGGTACATCGCCATGTCGGCGCGGCGGATCAGTTCTTCGCCCTGCACGAGGCCACGCCGGGAGAAGGCAAGCCCGATGCTGCAGCCGATGACGGCAATGCGTTCGCCGATGGTGATCGGCTCACCGAGAAAATCCAGCACCCGTTCGGCCAGTTCGACGGCGTTCTTCTGCACGTCGTAGCCGATGAAGGCGACCGCGAACTCGTCGCCACCGAGGCGTGCTAGCACAGGTTCGTCGCCGACCAGCACCCGCAATCCGGCCGAAACGCTGCGGATCAGAAGGTCGCCGGTCGCATGCCCGTAGGCGTCGTTGACTTCCTTGAAGCCATCCAGGTCGAGATAGAGAAGCGCCACGTCCTTGCCGTCACGCTGCGCTAGGTTGATCAGGTCGGCCATGCCGGCGAACAGCCCGGTCCGGTTCGGTAAACCGCTCAGCCGGTCGGTGAGCGACAGCTTGACGGCCGCCGCTTCGTCCGCGCTCATCCGCGACAGGGCTTCGTTGCCGCTGACGAAGAGCAGAAGCATGTAGATGGCGATCATCGCCACGGCGCACCAGACCAGCGGCCGCACCTGCGCAAGGCTGGCGTCCCCGGGGGAGCGCGGCACCCAGGCAAGTCCGCCGATCGGCTGGTCGTTCGGGCCGAGGATCGCTACCCGGTGCGACAGGTCGCTCGACGGCGGCACCAGATGCAGGCCTGGAAGCACATAGGCCCTCGACAGCCGCTCGATCGTCTCACCGGCCAGGTGCCGCATGAGGACGACATAGTGGTTGCCGCTCGGCTTGCCCATCCGTTCGCCGGAGGTCTTGCGGATCACCCCGATGCCGACGGCGGCGATGCCCTTGACCGTCTCGACGAAGCCGGTGACTTCCGGCAGCGCATCCTCCGGCAGTTGCTTGAGCGGTTCGAACAGCGCCAGAACGCCAGGCGTCACGTACTGATCGAGCCCTTTGATCGGCACGCCATCGGAATGCGCAGACAGGCTGTTGCCGACGGGATCGAGGACGATCACCACGTCGAAGAGATCGCTGTTGAGGCTCATCTCGCCGAAATTGCGCTCGATCCAGTCGATGTCGCGCTGCTGGTAGATGTGTCCAGCGGCGTCATCCCAGGCGGCATAGTCGTGAAGCGTCGCGCGGATCTGGTGGCGGAAGGTCTGCAGGGCGCCGGTGACGGCTTCGCGCGAACGCTCCTCGTCGAGCTGGTTGGCGTAGTGACCCACCCGGTCGAGCGCGGTGAAAACCATCGCCGACACGGAGATCATCACGGCCGCGAAAATCAGCAGCATCGAACGGACCACCGAACGGCGGTCCAGTTTCGCTGCGGATTGTTTCAGATGAGAGGGGACAAACCGCATTCCAAAGCCCTGGCCAATCCATGGATTATGCCTTGGAACAGTTCAATTAGACTTAACGGCGCGCGCCGGTTCCAGCCGTACGAAAAAGGCTCCCTCGCCGCAGCGAGAGAGCCTTCCGTTGGGTTGTCAATGAGCCGCTCGGGGCCTTACCAGGCGGGGATCACGGCGCCCTTGAACTGCGTGGCAACGTAATCCTTGACCGCGGCACTGTGGTAGGATTCGACCAGGGTCTTCACCCATGGCTTGTCCTTGTCGGCGGCGCGGACGGCCAGAACGTTGATGTAGGGTGCCTTCTCGCCTTCACGGCCGATCGGGTCCTTGGCCGGGTCGAGACCGGCTTCCAGCGCGTAGTTGGTGTTGATCACCGAGGCATCGACGTCATCGAGGGCGCGCGGCAACTGGGCAGCGTCGAGCTCGGCAAACGTGATGTTCTTCGGGTTTTCGACGACATCTGCCGGAGACACCTTGAGGCCTGCGCCCTCGCGGATCTTGATGAGACCCTTGTCGGCGAGGATCAGCAGCGCGCGGCCGCCATTCGTCGGGTCGTTCGGGATGGCGACCGAAGCGCCGTCCTTCAGCTCGTCGAGGCTCTTCACCTTCTTCGAGTAGATGCCCATTGGGAAGTTGACGGTCTGGCCGACGCTGACGAGGTCAAAGCCGCGATCCTTCACCTGGTTGTCCAGGTAGGGCTGGTGCTGGAACGAGTTGGCCTGCAGGTCGCCGTCCGTCAGCGCCTGGTTCGGCACAACGTAGTCGGAGAATTCGAGGACCTCGAGGTCGAGGCCCTTCTCGGCCGCGACCTTCTTCACCTGCTCCATGATCTGCGCGTGCGGGCCGGGCGTCACGCCGATCTTGATGGTCTCGGCCAGGGCTGCGCCAGCCGACAGAAGCGCGGCGAAGGAAGCTGCGAGAAGAAGTGTCTTCATGGATGTCTCTCCGGATTGCTATTTGGGGTTCGAATTTGGGTCAGGAATTGCGGTTGCGCTTGTCGAAGCGGCGGGCCAGCATGTCGCCGGCACTCTGGACGACCTGCACGAGCACGATCAGCACAATGACGACGGCCGCCATCACTTCCGGCATGAAGCGCTGGTAGCCGTAGCGGATGCCAAGGTCTCCAAGCCCGCCGCCGCCGACTGCGCCGACCATCGCCGAGTAGCCGATCAGGCTGACCAGCGTCAGCGTCAGGGCGAGCGTAATTCCCGGCTTGGCTTCGGCGATAAGGACCTTCGTGACGATCTGCCAGCGCGTCGCGCCCATCGCCCGGGCCGCCTCGATGAGGCCGCGGTCGACCTCGCGGATCGCCGCCTCGATGAGCCGCGCGACGAAGGGGATGGTGGCAATGGTCAGCGGCACGATCGCCGCGTTGGTGCCGATGGAAGTGCCGGCGACCAGCCGGGTGAAGGGGATGATCGCCACCACGAGGATGATGAAGGGCGTCGAGCGCGCTGCGTTGACGATGAGCCCGACGATGCGGTTGGTCATTGGCGCGGCGAACAGCTCGCCTTTTGCGCTGTTGGCGAGGAAGACGCCGATCGGCAGGCCGACCAGCGTGCCGATGGCACCGGCGATCGCCACCATCTGCAGCGTCTGCACCAGCGCCTTCGAGAGAAGCGAGATGAGCATATCAGGCGCCATAGCCGAGCACCTCCGTGGTCAGGCCGGTTTCGGCATAGAAGTTTTGCGCCCGCGCGACGACGGCGGGATCGGCGGGATAGGACACGACCAGCGACCCGAACGGTTCGCCGGCGATCTCGTCGATGGTGCCGGCCATGATGTTGACGTTCGAGCCGATCCGCTCCACCAGCTGCGCGGTCAGCGGCTTGAAGGCGGTATCGCCGAAGAACACCAGACGGACGAAGACGCGGTCGCCTTCCGCCGGCTGCGGCTTGATCGTCGACTTCACCCATTCCGGTAGCTTGACCCCGAGCGACGAAGACAGCAGCGCTGTCGTCGTCTCGTG
Organism: Rhizobium sp. SAFR-030; assembly: GCF_059415005.1. Lineage (NCBI taxonomy): Bacteria > Pseudomonadati > Pseudomonadota > Alphaproteobacteria > Hyphomicrobiales > Rhizobiaceae > Rhizobium > Rhizobium sp. SAFR-030. The sequence goes on from NZ_JBPFDO010000004.1 coordinate 309,088, forward strand.
CTGCGGCCGGGTGAAGACGTCGAAGGTGCGGCCGCTCTCGACGATCGAACCTTTGTCGATCACCGCCACATGCGAGGCGACCGATTTGACGACCTCCATCTCGTGGGTGATCAGCAGCACCGTGAGGTCCAGCTCGCGGTTGATCCGGCGCAGCAGTTCAAGGATCGACTGGGTGGTTTCCGGATCGAGCGCCGAGGTTGCTTCGTCCGACAGCAGCAGTTTCGGCTGGGTGGCGAGCGCCCGGGCGATGCCGACGCGTTGCTTCTGGCCGCCCGACAGTTCCGCCGGATAGCGGCCGGCCTTGTCCGACAGACCGACGAGATCGATGAGCGGTGCGACCCGCGCCTTGATCGCCTGGCGGTCGAGCCCGGCAATCTCCAGCGGCAGGGCGATGTTGCCGTAGACGGTGCGCGACGCCAGGAGATTGAAGTGCTGGAAGATCATGCCGACCTCGCGGCGCAGGCGACGAAGGCCCGGCTCGTCGAGGGCCGCAACATCGACGCCGTCAACCCTCACGCGGCCGGACGTCGGCTTCTCGAGACCGTTGACGAGCCGGATGAGCGTCGACTTCCCGGCACCCGAGCGGCCGATGATGCCGGCAATCGCACCCTTCGGCACGACATAGTCGACGCCGGACAGGGCTTCGAACTCGCCTTGCCCGCGGCGGTCGGGGAAACGCTTGCCGACCTTTTCGAAGGTCACCATGGGTTGGACCGGATCGCCTCGGTCAGCCGATTGCGCGCCATTGCGCGACGGCGCCAGGGTGTCGTTGATGGATAGCATGGGTAGTCTCTTCAGGGTGGCCGCAGTGGCGGCAAGGTCAGGAGCGTGCTCGGATCAGCGCAAGCAACACATTCGACGCATGTTACGCCGTTTCGTCATCCCGACATATCCTCGATCAATACAATAGCCCGGCAAACCGGATCTGAGGGCTCTGCTTATCGCATCGGTCAGCCGCATTTCCGAGGAAAACGAATCCGCAGAAACCGTCTGTCCGGAAAAATACATGCGGGAAGCGCCGGTATCACGGCACCTCCCGTTGTGCGTTGGCCTCAGGCGACCGTGGTGACGAAGCTGCCCGTCGGGCGCCGCACCTTCTTCAGGCCGGCCAGCCAGTCGCCTTCCGGCTCCCGGTAGCCGAGCGGCAGCAGCGTCACGGAGCGCAGACCGCGCGCCCGCAGCCCAAGGATCTCGTCGACCTTCTCCGGCTCGAAGCCTTCCATTGGCGTCGTGTCGACCCCCTCGAAGGCTGCCTGCGCGACCGACATGCCGAAGCCGATATAGGCCTGGCGCGCGGCGTGCTCGAAATTCACCTGCGGGTCACGAACCGGGTAGGTGTCGAGCAGCATCTTGCGGTAGTTTTCCCAACCCTCGTTGGTCACCTTGCGCTCGTCGTTGACGCGATCGAACATCTCGTTGATCCGGTCAGTCGTGTAATTGTCCCAGGCAGCAAAAACCAGGAGATGCGAACCCTCGGTGATCTGCGCCTGGTTCCAGGCGACCGCGCGGATCTGCTGGCGGATGTCGGGATTGGTGACGAGGATGACTTCGAACGGCTGAAGTCCGCTGGAGGTCGGCGCCAGACGCGCCGCCTCGATGATGCGGTCGACCTTGTCGTCGGAGACGGACCTGGTGGGATCCATCTTCTTCGTCGCGTAGCGCCAGTTGAGTTTTTCGAGAAGCATAGGCTTATTTTACCTTCGGCATTGGTGCAGCAGGACGATAGAGGCCGTCCTGCATGCTGACGCTGTCTAGGTAAAAATCTGATGGGCGCATACAAGTGGGCACGGCCAGATAACCGTGGAGAACCTGGTCGACGACCGGCTGACGAGGCGCGCCGCTCAGGCGGCTAGGAGCACCGGCTGGGTGAACTGCTCGAACGACGGTCTCGCCAGCAGATAGCCCTGCACCAGGCTGACGCCCAGATCGCGCAGCACCTGCAACTCGCCTTCCGTCTCGATCCCCTCGCAGATCGGCGTGATGCCGAAGTCGGCGAGCATCGCCAGCGTGTGCTTGACGACGATCCTCTTCGCCGGCTGGGTATCGATGTCGCGGATGAGCTCCATGTCGAGCTTGACGATGTCCGGCTGGAAGCGGGCCAGCAGGTTGAGGCCCGAATGGCCGGCGCCGAAGTCGTCGATCGCCGTCTTGAAGCCGATCGTCCGGTAGGTTTCCAGGATGCGCAGCAGATGACTGGTATCGACGCGCTCGTTTTCGGTGAACTCGAAGACGATCCTGTCGAGCGGGAAGCCCAGCCGTTCGGCGGTCGCCAGCGTCAGGCGGATGCACGCGCGCGGTTCGTAGACGGCATTCGGCATGAAGTTGATCGACAGCAATTCGTCCGTCGCGCCCGGCGACAGCTTTGCCGCAAGCTCGATCGCCTTCACCCGGCACTGCTGGTCGAAGGCATAGCGGTTCTCGTCATTGACGCGCGACAGGACGCTTCCCGCCCCCTCGCCGCCGCTTCCGCGCACCAGCGCCTCCTGGGCAAACACGCGGCGACGATCGAGATCGACGATCGGCTGGAACGCCATCGAGAATGGAACCTCGAACGCCTTTCCGTCCTTGCACCCTGCGCAGCCGACAGCCATCTTCAATTCTCCCTCTTGTCCGTAGGGTTGAGATAGGCCGCGTCCGGTAAAAGTTTAGCCTTGGCGAGGCGAGAGAGTGGCTTTAACCGGCTCTATGGTTACCTTTTGGGAACTGCGCCGCCAGCTGCGTATACCATTTGCCGCTCTTCTTCACGGTCCTGACCTGCGTCTCGTAATCGACATGCACGAGCCCGAAGCGCATGCTGTAGCCTTCCGCCCACTCGAAGTTGTCCATCAGGCTCCAGGCGAAATAGCCCTTCACCGGCAGCCCCTTGCTGATCAGGTCGGCCGCCGCAGCCAGGTGATCGCTGATGTAATCGAGGCGCGGCTGGTCGTTCACCTCGCCGTTCTCGACCTCCGTGTTGTAGCAGGCACCGTTCTCGGTGATGTACATCTCCGGCAGCTCGTAGCAATCGTAGAGATCGACGACGAGATCGGTCATCGCCGACGGAAAGATCTCCCAGCCGATGTCGGTCTTTTCCGGATTGACGAATGGCGCCGGCTGGGTAGCCGGAAACTCCGCGCCTTGCCTGGCATCGTCCAGAACCCGCATCGGCGTATAATAGTTGAGCCCCCACCAGTCGAGCTTCTGGTTGATGACGGCAAGATCGCCGTTCTCGACCACGGGCATCTTGTCTCCAAGAGCCGATACCAGGCTCTTTGGATATTCGCCCTTGAAGACCGGGCCGAAGAAGGCGCCGTTGTGGAAATCGAAGGCCCTCTCGGCGGCGGCCTTGTCCTCGGCGCTGTCCGATCCGGCAATGACGGCATGCGCGTTCAGCACCAGGCCCACCGGCACATTCGGCGTCACGTGGCGAATCGCCTCGACCGCAAGCCCGTGTGCAAGATTGGTGTGGTGCATGGCGGCAAGCGCCGCCCGCATGTTGCGCTCGCCCGGTGCGTGGATGCCGTAGAGATGGCTGAGCCACACGGAGCACCAGGGTTCGTTGAACGTCGCGACCGCATCCAGCCGGTCGCCGATCCGCGCCATCACCACCTTGGCGTAGCGCTGAAAGGCATAGGCCGTCGAGCGCGCTGCCCAGCCGCCGTCACCCATCAGCGCCAGCGGTAGATCCCAGTGGTAAAGCGTCGCATAGGTCTTGATGCCGCGCGCCTTGCAGCCGTCGACGAGCCGGTCGTAAAAATCCAGACCCTTTTCGTTGATCCGCCCGACCCCCTCCGGGATGATCCGCGGCCAGGCGATCGAAAACCGATAGGCCTCGACGCCCATCTCCTTGATCAGGTCGAGATCCTCGTCCAGTCGATTGTAATGATCGCAGGCGACGTCGCCGCTGTCGCCGTTATGCACCCGCCCCGGCATTTTCGAAAAAGCATCCCAGATCGACGGCTTTCGGCCGTCCGCCCTGGCAGCGCCTTCGATCTGATAGGCGGCGGTCGCCACGCCGAACAGGAAGTCGCCGGGGAAGCGGGCTGCAAGGGTCTTTGGATCGATCATCGGAAGGGTCCTTCGGTCATCACTGCCAGATCACGCCGGCGAGGCTTGCTGCGCCAACGAGATCTGTCAGCGGTGTAGATCAAAGCGATTTCCGGGTGAAGAAGGGCAAGTGCAAAAACTGCGATGCGGCAATTGACTTATATAAAGGCCATGGAACTGGCACGGATTGGTTCTCCCACAGGGCCACCGCCTTGCGCGACGGCCCTGTGGGAACGTGGGGAAGGACTTATACCTTCACCCAGCTGCCGTTCTTCTTCGAGCTCTCGATGCAGGCGGTGACGAAGGCGACGCCCTTCACCCCGTCGTCGACCGTCGGGTAGACCACCGCGGGATCGACGGCGACGCCCGTTTTGCGCGCGTTGATGGCCGCTGCGGCTTCCGAATAGATAGTTGCGAACGCTTCCAGATAACCTTCCGGATGACCACTCGGAATGCGGCTGACGCGGGCAGCCGACGGACCGGCACCGGCACCGCCACGGGTGATCAGCTGTTTCGGCTCGCCCAGCCGGGTGAACCAGAGATAGTTCGGATCCGCTTGCGTCCACTCCAGTCCCGCCTTGGTGCCGTAGACCCGCACCTTCAGGCCGTTTTCGTTGCCGGTCGCCACCTGGCTGCACCACAGCAGGCCCTTGGCGCCGCCCGCAAAGCGCAGCATCACATGGGCGTTGTCGTCCAGACGGCGCCCTTCGACGAAGGTGTGCACGTCGGCAGCCAGCTCCTGCAGTTCCAGGCCTGAGATGAAGCAGCCGAGATTGTAGGCATGCGTGCCGATGTCGCCGGTCGAACCGCCGACACCCGATTGCGCCGGATCGGTGCGCCAGACGGCCTGCTTGGCGCCGGTCTGCTCGACCGGTTCGGCCAGCCAGTCCTGCGGATACTCCATCTGCACCAGACGGATCTCGCCCAGTTCACCGCTTGCCACCATGTCGCGCGCCTGGCGCACCATCGGATAGCCGGTGTAGTTGTGGGTGAGGATGAACAGCGCATCGGCCTTGTCGGCAACCTCCTTCAGCTTCTTGGCATCGTCAAGGTTGGAGGTCAGCGGCTTGTCGCAGATCACATGGATGCCGCGCTCCAGGAAGGCCTTGGCGGCAGCAAAGTGCACATGGTTGGGCGTCACGATGGATACCGCTTCGATACCGTCTGCGCGGGCGGCTTCCTTCTCCGCCATGGCTTCGAACGAGCCGTAGCAGCGGGCCGGATCGAGCCCCAGTTCGCGGCCGGAGGCAAGTGACTTGTCCGGCGTCGACGACAGTGCGCCGGCAACCAGATCGTAGTGATCGTCGAGCCGGGCTGCCATGCGGTGAACGGCGCCGATGAACGCCCCCTGCCCGCCGCCCACCATTCCGAGCCGGATCTTGGCGGCGCGCTGCTCGGTCTTGCTCGCTTCAATGGTCATGAAATTTCTCCTCGATAGATGCACTTTAGGTCCCCCTCTGGCTGCCGCCATCTCCCCCACAAGGGGGGAGACACCGGGCGGGACCGTCTCCGCCGATCGCACCGGCAGCGGCCAGGTCAAGCCCTCCCCCTTGTGGGGAGGGTGGGGAGGGGTCTTATGAAAGCCCCAGCATCCGCCGGTTGGCTGCCTCGTCGGTGCCACCGGCGGCAAAGTCGTCGAACGCCTTTTCGGTGACGTTGATGATGTGCGCCTTGACGAACTCGGCACCCTCTCGCGCGCCGTCCTCGGAGTTCTTCAGCGCGCATTCCCATTCGACGACGGCCCAGCCGTCGAAATCATTGGCCGTCAGTTTGGAAAACACTGCGCCGAAATCCACCTGCCCGTCACCGAGCGACCGGAACCGTCCGGCACGCTGCACCCAGCCCTGATAGCCGCCATAGACGCCCTGCCGGCCGGTCGGGTTGAACTCGGCATCCTTGACGTGAAACATCTTGATGCGGTCTTTGTAGATGTCGATGTTGTCGAGATAATCCAGGCACTGCAGCACGTAGTGCGAGGGATCGTAGAGCATGTTGGCGCGCGGATGGTTGTTCACCCGTTCGAGAAACATCTCGAAGGTCACGCCGTCGTGCAGGTCCTCGCCCGGATGGATCTCGTAGCAGACGTCGACGCCGTTCTCGTCGGCAACATCGAGGATCGGGCTCCAGCGGCGCGCCAGTTCGTCGAACGCCGTTTCCACCAGGCCGGCCGGCCGCTGCGGCCAGGGATAGATGAACGGCCAGGCAAGCGCGCCGGAAAACGTCGCATGCGCCTTGATGCCCAGATGGCGTGACGCCTTCAGCGCCATCTTCACCTGCTCGACGGCCCATTCCTGCCGGGCCTTCGGATTGCCGCGCACTTCGGGTGCCGCAAAACCGTCGAAGGCTTCGTCATAGGCCGGATGCACGGCGACCAGCTGGCCCTGCAGGTGGGTGGAAAGTTCGGTGATCTCGATGCCGTTGTTGCGTGCCACACCGGCGAGTTCGTCGCAGTAGTCCTTCGATTCCGAAGCCTTCTTCAGGTCGATCAGCTGCCCGGCCCAGGTCGGTACCTGGACGCCGATATAGCCCTTGTCGGCAGCCCATTTGGTGATGCCGTCCCAGCTGTCGAAGGGAGCCTGATCCCCGGCGAACTGGCCGAGGAAGATGGCGGGACCCTTGATCGTCTTCATGAAATTCTCCTCCCTGAGAATGCCTGCAACGTTACAGTCAGGGCTACCCAATTTCGGCGAGCCGCACAACCGTCGATATCGGCTCCGCCCGGACGAGCCGGGCGAAACCGCTGCTTGGATAGCTAAGGCTTAAAATCAGAAGGGCGAGTCCGGGAAGTAGTAGTTCTCGGCATTGTCCTTGGTGATCAGCGTCGCGTCGAGCGTGTAGGTGCCGTGAACCGGGACCTGGTCGTAGATCGCGGCCGCCGTCAGTTCCATCGCCGTACCGACCATCGACGGCGGGTAGAGCACGTCGACCGGGATCATCTTGTCGCCGTCCATGACCTTCTTGATCATGTCCTTGGAGCCGGCACCGCCGATGACGTACTTGATGTCGGTGCGCTTGGCCTGGTCGATGGCCTGCAGCACACCAACCGCCATGTCATCATCCTGGCACCAGACGACGTCGATCTTCGGGTGCTTGGTGAGGAAGTCCTGCATGACCTTGAAGGCGTCGTCGCGGTTCCAGTTGCCGAACTGACGGTCGAGAACCTTGACGCCCGAGCCGGCGATCGCCTTGTCGAAACCGTCCTGACGCTGCTGGTCGATCGGGATGGGCAGGCCGCGGATAACGACGACCTGGGCGTCCGGCGTGTTGTCCTTGATGTACTGGCCGGCCACTTCGCCGAGCGCCGGATTGTTGCCGGCGACGTAGAGATCGCGGACGGAGTTGTCGTTGGTCGACGGCGCCCGGTCGACGATCGACACGAAGGTGCCCTTGCCCTTGATCTCCTTGATGGCGTTGACCAGCGGATCGGGATCGGTCGGCAGGATGACCAGTGCGTCGATGCCCTGCACTTCCAGGTCCTGCAGCGCATTCGCCTGGGTTGCCGGGTCCGGCGAGGTCTTCACGACCACCTTGAGGCCCGGATGCTCCTTCATCAGCAGCTCGGCGACGCGGTTGGCGTGGTAGACGACGCCGGCGGTCCAGCCGTGGTCGGCCGCCGGTATCGAGACGCCGAGGGTTTTCGTATCCTGCGCCTGCGCGGCGCCGAATACTGCCGTCATGGCGACGGCCAGTCCAATGATCTTCTTCATGTTTCTCCTCCCAAAGTGTCACAAGGGTCGTGGCATGCCGGAACGGGGGACCCAAAGGCCCGCCCCGGTGTTTTCCGGTCCCGATCAGTCAGCCGGCAAACGCTTCGCGTCGCTGCCGGGACCGCGTCAGGACCTGCGTGCCAGCGAGCGCTGGACAAGCATGGCGATGATGATGATCGTGCCCTGGATGGCGCCGATCAGATATTCGGAAATGAAGTTCGACAGCAGCATGATGTTGCCGACGAGTTCGAGGATGAAGGCGCCGCAGATCGTGCCCCAGACGCGGCCGGCGCCGCCCTTGAGCGCCGTTCCACCGACGACCACGGCGGTAATCGCCTGCAGCTCCCACAGGATGCCGGTGGTGGCGGACGTCGACCCGAGACGCGGCACGTAGAGCAGCACGGCGATCGCCACGCACAGCCCCTGGATGACGAAGGCAATGATGCGGACGCGATCGACGGAGACGCCCGAATAGCGCGCCACGTCGCGGTTGGAGCCGACGGCCGTCACGTGCCGGCCATAGCGTGTCCGGTAGAGGATGAAGGCGGCAATCGCGGTGACGACGAGGATGATCAGGATCGGCACCGGAATGCCGAGTACCGAGCCGAAATAGGCCGGCCGGTAGAGCGCTTGCTGCTCGGCCGAGCGGAGCGTGATGGCGCCGCCCTGGCTGAGCCAGGTGGTCAGCCCGCGATAGATGCCCATGGTGCCAAGCGTGGCGATGAACGGCTCGATGCGGCCAACGGTGGTGATCAGGCCGTTGGCCAGTCCGCACAGCGAGCCGATGACGAGCGTCAGCGCCATCGCCGCCGCCAGCATCAGTCCCGGATCGGCGATCGCGCCGGAGTTCATGAACAGGATCATCAGGCTGGCGACGAAGGCGACCATCGAGCCGACCGACAGGTCGAGGTCACCCGACGAGATGACGAAGGTCGCGCCGACGGCAATGATGGCGATGAAGGCCGAGCGGGTCGCGACATTGGAGAGGTTGGTGAGACCGATGAAGTTCGGGTTGACCAGCGCCCCGATGATCAGCAGCAGCGCCAGCGCGGCGAACGGCGCAACCGCCCTCAGATCGATGTCGCGCCAGCGCCGGCTGCGCGGCCGTCCAATCTCGGTTTCCGTCTCGCTCGTCATGTCCACCCTGTCCTCCTGGCGGATCCCGGCAACCTGCTGGGCCGCTTGTATTGCGTGTTGTCTCTGCGGGCGTCAGCCGGCCGCCTGTCTCCGCAGGCCGGCGGCATAGCGCATGATCACCTGCTCGGAGATCTCCTCGCCCTCCAGCATGCCGACGATCCGTCCCTCGCGCATCACCGCCACCCGCGTGCAGAGGCCGATCACCTCCGGCATCTCCGAGGAGACGACGATGATCGAGCGGCCCTCGCGCGCCAGCGCTGCGATGAAATGGTAGATCTGCTGCTTGGTACCGACGTCGATGCCGCGCGTCGGCTCGTCGATGATGACGATGTTCGGCTCGATTTCCATGATCTTTGCCAGCAGCAGCTTCTGCTGGTTGCCGCCCGACATCCGCCCTACCCGCACCAAGTCGTCGCGGACGCGGATGTCGAAGCGGCGCTTCGCCCGCGCCATCGCCTTGGCCTCGCTCCCCGGATCGAGATAGCCGTGCTTCAGGTGCTGCTCCAGCGCCTGCAGCGTCAGGTTGACCGTCATCTTCTCGCCAAGCAGCAGCCCGTGCCCCTTGCGATCCTTGGTCATGTAGGCCAGACCATGGGCGTTGGCGGCGCGAAAATCGCCCGGCGGAATGCTCTTGCCGCGGATCTCGACGGAACCGGACTGGCGCGACCTCAGGCCGGCCACCGCCTCCATCAGCTCCGTACGACCCGAGCCGATCAGGCCTGAAAAGCCGAGCACCTCACCCTTGCGAAGCTCGAAGCTTGCATCCCGCACATAGCCGGTGGTCAGATCACGAACCGACAACACGACCTCTTCATCGACGTCCGGCTCGTGCTTGGCCGGATAGAGGCTCGACAGCTCGCGGCCGACCATCAGCTGGGCGATCGCCTCGCCGTCGAGCATCGATGTCGGGGCCGTCTTCACCCACTGGCCGTCGCGCAGCACCGTCACCCGGTCAGTCAGTTCCATCACCTCGTCCAGCTTGTGGCTGACGAAGACGAAACTGGTGCCCTTGGCGCGCAGCTTGCGTACCTCCTTGAACAGGAGGCCGGTCTCTTCGCGCGACAGCACCGCCGTCGGCTCGTCCATGAAGATGATCCGCGCATCGCGGCTGATCGCCTTGGCGATCTCGACCATCTGCTTGTCGGCGACCGACAGCGAACTGATCAGCGCATTCTCATCGATCGATGAGCCGAGTTCATTGAGGACGCGCCGGGTCTCTCGGCGCATGAAGCGACGATCGAGCATGCCGAAGCGCGTGACTTCGCGGCCAAGGAAGAGGCTCTCAGCGACAGTCAGGTGATCGGCAAGATTGAATTCCTGGTGAATGATGACGATGCCCAGCGCTTCAGCCGCACCATTCGGCGGCAGGCTGACCGGCTCGCCATCCAGAAGAATGCGGCCGGCGGTGGGCTGCTCGAAGCCGGAGAGGATCTTCACCAGAGTGGATTTGCCGGCGCCGTTCTCGCCCATTAGCGCGTGGATCTCGCCGGGCCGCACGTCGAAATCGACGCTGAACAGCACCTGCACCTCGCCGAAGGATTTGGAGATACGCTCCGCCACGAGCACGGGTGCCCGCGCCTCGTCTCCACCCAATATCATGACAACCCTCCCGAACGGCTCCTCAACCGCTGTCAGCCTCTGTGTAAACCTTTACATGCCAAATGTAAAGGTTTACATTTTCCGCATCTTGGGGATATCGAAGCTTCCTCGGCTTCCGCCCCGGCCGTCACGACTGTAACGTCGCGAGCAATTCCAGCACACAAAGGGATGGGCCGCAACAGTGACGAGTGCCGCGACCATCGAAGATGTCGCCCGCCTGGCGGAGGTGTCGATCGCCACCGTCAGCCGCGCCATCCACACACCTGAAAAGGTGGCGAAATCAACGCGGCAGCGGGTCAATCAGGCGATCGCCATCACCGGCTACACGACCAACGCCATGGCGCGGTCGCTGCGCATGGGCCGCTCCAACATGATCCTGGTGCTCGCCCCGGACATCGGCGACCCGAACTTCTCGTCGATCCTCATTGGCCTGGAGAACGAGGCACGCGCCCACGGCTATGGCGTGCTGATCGGTCATACCCAGAACGACCCGGAGCGGGGTCTTGAATATCTGAAATTCCTGAGCTCCAACCAGGCGGCCGGCATGGTGCTCTTCACCGGCCATGCGCCGTTCGGCCATCAGGTCGTGTCTGGCCGCCTGCCGCCGTCAGTCGCCGTCTTCGAGCCGGTGTTCGGCAGCCAGACCCCTTACGTCGGCGTCGACGATGTGGCGGGCGGACGAAAGGCTGCGGAATACCTGCTTGCCTCCGGCCACCGCCGGATTGCCTTCATCGGCGACAGCAAGACGCGGCTCGGCTACCAGCGCCGCCGCCAGGGCTATGACGCGGCGATGGACGCCGCCCGGATCCCGCCGAACCAGCGAATGGTGCTGGATGGCGACGGGACGATGGAGAGCGGCCGCCTGGGCGTCGAGCAGCTTTTCATGCGCGACACGCTGCCCACCGCCTTCATGGGGGTCAACGACGCGACCGCGCTCGGCGTGCTGGCAGGCCTTGCGGCCCGCGGCTACGACCTGCCGCGCGAGTTCTCCGTCATCGGTTTCGACGACGTGCCGCAGGCGACCTATGTGAAGCCGGCGCTTACCACCATCCGCCAGCCGCGCACGGCGATCGGCCGGCACGCCATGGCGCTGCTGCTCGAAAACCTCAGCAACCCGCCGGCCGAAAAGCGCGAGATCCTGATCATGCCGGACCTCGTCGTTCGCGGTTCGGTGACCGAGCCCGGAAGACGCTGAGGCGTAGCAAGGGTCGGTTCAGGTCGGCCGAACGCGCAGGCCTTGCGCCAGAACCGTGAACGCCTCTATCGCTCTCGGCAGGACAGCCTGCGGCTCGCGGCTGGCCGCGACCCAGAGCGCTGCATTGAGCGCCGCGCCGCTCAGCAGCCGCGCGGCGGCTTCCGCATCGACCGGCTTGCAGATCCCCTCGGCAATCAACCGCTCGACGGCGCGCTGCGTCTCCTTAAGGCAGTCGCTCTGGCTCGGCCACTGCGACGGATCACCCAGAACCGCCGGCCCGTCGAGCAGGACGATCCGCTGCACCTCTGGATCGAGCGCCATCTCGATATAGGCCACCCCTTCGGCAAGCAGCGCGTCCCACTCACTCGTCTGGCGCGCACCGATCGCCTGGGCCCTGGCTGCCATGTCGGAATCGATCTGGTGAACGACCGCCGCCAGCAGCCCCCGCTTGTCGCCGAAGTTGTGGTAAAGCGCGCCGCGCGTCAGCCCCGCCTCGGCGGTCAGATCGTCCATCGAGGCAGCAGCATAGCCTCTCTCTGCGAATGCCTTGCGTGCCGCGGCAATCAGCTTTGCCCGGTTTTCCTCCATGGTCTCGACACGTCGCCTAGCCATCACGCCCTCAAGGTTTCACATACGTACCGTATTTCATTTGACATACGCGACGTATTCGAATTATACATACGCTTCGTATATCAGATGTATTGACGGCTTTGAAGCGTCGGTTTCGAGCAGCCCGATGCACGCCACCTCATCCAGCGACAAAGGAACGACATGATGACCAAGCGCCAGCCCATTTTTCCGGAAGGCCGCCATGCGCTCTACGAACAGCACGGCTATTCGGCAGCCGTGCCTGCAGGCGAACTGCTGTTCGTCTCCGGCCAGGTCGGCAGCCGGACCGACGGGACGCCGGAGCCGGACTTCGAGCGCCAGGTGATCCAGGCCTTCGAGAACCTGAAGGCGACGCTCGCCGCCGCCGGCTGCACGTTCGACGATATCATCGACGTGACAACCTTCCACACTGATCCGCAGAACCAGTTCGAGACGATCATGGCCGTCAAGCAGCAGTTCCTCGGCGAGCCGCCCTACCCCACCTGGACGGCGGTTGGCGTCACCTGGCTTGCCGGCTTCGATTTCGAGATCAAGGTGATCGCCCGCATCCCGACTACCAGCGCCTGACCGGCAGCTGGCCGGAGGTAGCCGAATTGCCGATGGGTCGGCTTCAGTGATAGACAGGAGGGCTGCGGGACGATGTTCCGCGCCGTCATCGTCTTCATGGAGTTCCCGCGTGAGCGTCGCCTTTACCAAGGAAGAAAGTTCGGAAACCGCCGCGGAAACCCTGCTGCCGGACCGGCCGATCTCGCCCCATCCGAACCTCGTGACGGAACAGGGTCTGAAGCTTCTCGAAGCCCAGGTGGTCGTGGCGCAAAAAGCGCACGAAGTCGCCATGACCATCGACGATGTCAACGAACGGCGGCGGCAGGCAGCCGGGCCGTTGCGCGATCTTCGGTATCTGGCCGAGCGGCTGCGCACGGCGCATGTGGTCGCTGCTCCCGCGTCAGCCGATACCGTGGCCTTCGGCAGCACGGTGACCTTTGCCCGCGACGATGGCCGCGTCCAGACCTACCGCATCGTCGGTGAGGACGAGGCCGATCCAAAGGCGGGCTCGATCTCCTTCGTATCTCCGGTCGCCAGTCGCCTGCTCGGCAAGGCGGTCGGCGATCTGGTCACCGTCGGTGACCAGGAGCTAGAGATCACAGCCATCGGCTGAACCTCCGGCGCGCCAACAAAAAAGGGCCGGCGCGTTGGCACCGGCCCTCGTTTTCTTCGGTATCCGTCGCTCAGACGTAGCGGTTGACCACGTTTTCCAGCAGCTCCTGCTGGCCGGATTTCGGCCGCGGGTTGATGTTGGTGGACTCGACCCGCGCCGCGATCTGCTCGAGGCTTTCCTCGCCGCGCAGCATGGCCTGGTTCGACGCATCGTTCCAGCCGGCATAGCGGGCGTCGAGCGGACCCGACAGGGCCTTGTCCTCGATCATCTTCGCCGCTGCCTTCAGACCACGGGCGCAGCAATCCATGCCGCCGATATGGCCGATCAGCAGGTCGGCCGGATCGATCGACTGGCGACGCAGCTTGGCATCGAAGTTGGTGCCGCCCGTCGTGAAGCCGCCGCCCGCCAGCACGTGGTAATAGGCCAGCGCCATTTCGGGCACGTTGTTGGGGAACTGGTCGGTATCCCAGCCGGACTGGTAATCATTGCGGTTCATGTCGATCGAGCCGAAGATGCCAAGCGCGTTGGCAAGCGCCAGCTCGTGTTCGAACGTGTGGCCCGCAAGGATCGCGTGGCCCTGCTCGATATTGACCTTCACCTCGTTTTCCAGCCCGTAGTTTTTCAGGAAGCCGTAGACGGTCGCGACGTCGTAGTCGTACTGGTGCTTGGAAGGCTCCTGCGGCTTCGGCTCGATGAGGATCGCGCCCTTGAAGCCGATCTTGTGCTTGTACTCGACCACCAGGTTGAGGAAGCGGCCCATCTGGTCCAGTTCCTTCTTGAGGTCGGTGTTCAAGAGCGTCTCGTAGCCTTCGCGGCCGCCCCACAGCACATAGTTCTCGCCGCCGAGCTTCAGCGTCGCATCCATGCAGGTCTTCACGGTTGCGGCGGCAAAGGCAAAGACGTCCGGATCCGGGTTTGTCGCAGCGCCGGACATGTAGCGGCGGTGCGAGAACATGTTCGCCGTGCCCCACAGCAGCTTCACGCCGGTGTCAGCCTGCTTCTGGCCAAAATAGTCGACGATCTCGTTGAGGTTCTTGGTGTTCTCGGCAAAGCTCTCGCCTTCCGGGCGCACGTCGGCATCATGGAAGCAGTAGTAGGGCGTGCCGAGCAGCTGGAAGAATTCGAAGGCGACATCCGCCTTCATCTTCGCCGCATCCATCGTGTCCTTGAACCAGGGACGCTCGAAGGTGTTACCGCCGAACGGATCAGTGCCCGGCCAGACGAACGTGTGCCAGTAGGCAACGGCGAAGCGCAGATGCTCTTCCATCCGCTTGCCCATGACGACCTCGTCCGGGTTGTAGTGGCGGAAGGCGAGCGGATTGATACTGTCCGTGCCTTCGTATTTGATCTTCTGGATGTCTCCGAAAAAGCCTGTCGACATGGGTATTCTCCTCCTTGGTGTGTGCCTCAGTGTTGGTTCAAGGGTTTTCACCCCACTCCGTCCGGCAGGACAAACGGGAGTGACGCTTGAAAACCTCAGTTCATCGTGGACCTGATCGCCGGATAGAGCGCCCGGTAACGGTCATAGGCCGCGTGATAGGACGCGGTCAGCGCCGCCACCGGCTCGATCGTCTCGGCCGTTTCGGGCTGGCTGCAGACGGCGAGCGGATCTGCACCGGTCGCCGCGATCAGCCCCAGCCGCGCCGCGCCAAAGGCTGCGCCGAAATCGCCGTCCGCCGGAATGTCGACCGGCATGTCGAGCGCCGTGGCAATCGAGGCCAGCCAGTAGCGCGACCGCGATCCACCGCCGATCGCCGTCACCCGCTCGACCTTCGTGCCAGCCGATTTCAACGCTTCCAGGCTGTCGCGAATAGCAAACGTGACGCCCTCCATCACCGCCTGCGTCAGCGCAGCGCGGCTGGTCTCATGCGCAAGGCCGATAAAGGCGCCGCGGATCTTTGCGTCGTTATGCGGCGTGCGCTCACCCGACAGATACGGCAGGAAGGTGACGCCGGACGGCGCATGGAGCGTGTCGCCAACCTCGGCCGAAAGCTCTCCGGCGGTCATGCCGGTGATCCGCGAATGCCAGTTCAACGCGTCGGTGGCCGACAGGATGACGCCCATCTGGTGCCAGGTGTTCGGCAGCGCGTGGCAAAAGGCGTGAACGGCGCTTTCCGGCTTCGGCAGGTAGGAGCCGTTGGCAGCAAACAGCACGCCGGACGTGCCGAGCGAGACGAAGGCGTGGCCCTCGGCAACCGTGCCCATGCCGCAGGCCGAAGCGGCATTGTCGCCTGCCCCGCCGGCGATCACGACGCCCGGCTGCATACCCCAGGCGGAGGCGAGTTCGGCGCGCAGCGTGCCGCCCTGCTGCGTGCCTTCGACCAGCGCCGGCATCTGGTGCTCGGAGAGGTCGGTCGCGGCCAGAAGCTCTGACGACCATTTGCGGGCGCCGGTGTCCAGCCAGGATGTGCCGGCTGAATCCGACATCTCGGAAATGTGCTCGCCGCTCAGCCAGAGCCGCAGGTAATCCTTCGGCAGCAGCACCTTGGCGACCTTCGCAAACACCTCCGGCTCGTTGTTCTTCACCCAGGCAAGCTTCGGCGCCGTGAAACCCGGAAACACGATGTTGCCGGTGATCGCCCGGAACCGCGGATCGGCGTCGAGCGCGGCGGCCTCGGCAAACGAGCGGGTGTCGTTCCACAGGATGCAGGGGCGCAGAACGCTGTCGTCGGCGCCAATCAGCGTTGCGCCGTGCATGTGACCGGAAAGGCCGATGCCCTTCACGGCGGCAAGCGCTGCGCCATGCGTCGCCTTTAGCGACCCGACGGCCTCCTGCGTCGCGCGGGTCCAGTCCGCCGGGTCCTGTTCCGACCAGCCGGGATGCGGGCGCGAGACGTCGATTGCGGCGGTAGCCGAGCCGATGACGGTCTGGTCGCCGTCGATCAGCATCGCCTTGACGCCGGACGTGCCGAGATCCAATCCGAGATACATGGGTCTTCTCCTTCGCTGCCCCTCAGGGCAGGTTGTCTTTCAAAAAAATATCGATGCGGATGCGTTCCTGCGCCGTCACCACCGGCGATCCGTCGGCCTTCGCCTTCAGGACGCGGATGGCACTGCGCACCTCGTGGCCTGCATCCTGGTTGAGCACTGCATCGACCACCTCGTCGAGGAGCGCTGTCCGCGTCGCCTCGGTCAGTTCATGCAGCACGACGACGGGGCGGCGCTCCGCCGGTAGCCGGGAAACGGCGCGGATCAGGCCGCGATTGCCGGCCCCGCAACTGTAGATGCCGGCAAGCTGCGGCTCATCGTGCAGCGCCCGGCTCACCAGCCGCTCGGTCTCCTTCGGATCATCCCGGCCCTCGACCACCGACAGGATCTGCTGCTGCGGGAACTTGTCGCGCATGACGCTCGAAAAGCCGTCGAGCCGCTCGGCGTGGTCGCGCACCATCAACGATCCGGCCAGCGGCAGCACCGGGCCGCGCCGGCCACCGAGGAAGCGGCCGATCAGGGTCGCAGCGGTCCGGCCGGCGGCGGCGTTGTCGATACCCGCATAATGGGTGCGGCTGGAGCCGCCAAGGTCGGAGACCAGCGTCACGACCGGAACCTGCGCCTCGGCCAAGCGATCCGCCGCGGCGCGAACCGCCGCCGCGTCGACCGCGACAAACGCAACGCCATCGGGCCGGTCGAGCGCCGCCGCATCCAGCGCCGAGACCAGCGCCGCAACGTCGAAGGCTGCCACGTCGACGATCGTCAGCCGGATCCGCTCGGAGGCGGCCCGTGCCGCGGCGGCAGCCACCTCTGCGCGCAGGCCGATCATGAACGAATTATCGTTGGCGGGAAGGATGAAGGTGAAGGCGTAGACGCGGCCCTTGGCAAGGTTCGCCGCCGCCTGGTCGCGCACGAATCCAAGTGCCGAGACAGCCGCTTCGACACGCTCCCGCGTCACCAGCCGCACGCCGGCGCGGCCGTTGAGAACACGGTCGACGGTCGCAAGGCTGACGCCCGCATGTGCGGCAATGTCGTGAACCGTCGGCTTCATGTCTCCTCCGCGGGAAGACATAGCCTGCATTTTGAGGTACGTAAATCAGAAATTATGCGCAGCCGCCGAAGCCCATGCGAAAGGGGCCGCCGCTTGCGCGACGACCCCTTTCAGGCGGTGGATTCTATGTGCGGGCTTGTCTAGTGCCCGCTGCCAGAGGGTGGTGCGGCTTTCGGCTTCGCAATCATCACGACCAGCAGGATGAGCGAGGCGAAGAGGAAGGTCAGACCGGTGAACACGTCGATGAACGACATGATCGTCGCCTGCTGGGTGACCATGCCGGACAGCCGGCTGAGCGCCGCCGTGGCGCCATCCATGCCGTAGGTATTGAAATTGGCGCCGACGCTGTTCAGCCAGTCCATGGCTGCCGGATTGCCGTAGTTCACATGCTCGGACAGCCGCGCATAATGCTCGTCGGCACGCTGCGTCAGCATCGTATTGATGATCGCCAAGCCGACGGCACCGCCGAGATTACGCGTCAGATTATAGAGGCCGGAGGCGTTCTGGATCCGGTTCGGCGGCAGCGTCCCCAGTGCCACGTTGTTGATCGGCACCATGCACAGCATCAGCGAGCAGCCGCGCAGAATCTGCGGCAGCAACAGCTCGTAGAAGTCCCAGTCGGCGGTCATGCTGGTCATCAGGTAGGTGCCGCAGGCGAAACCGAAGAAGCCGATGCCCATCATCACCCGCGGGTCGAGGCGGCCGGACAGGATGCCGGCGACCGGCGCCGTGAGGAACATCGCCAGGCCGGAGACGAACATCGTCTCGCCGATCATCAGCGCGTCGTAGCCGCGGATGCGCCCGAGATACAGCGGGTAGAGATAGGTCAGGCCGTAGAGCCCGACGCCCATGGTGAACGAGAACAGCGAGCCGAAGGCGAAATTGCGGTTGGCGAACGCCTTGAGGTCAACGACGGGGAAATCGACGCGGAACGCCCGCCAGAAGAAAATCACCGCGCCGATCACCATGGCGAGCGCTCCTAGAACGATATGCTCGTCCTGGAACCAGTCCTTGTTGTTGCCTTCCTCGAGCACGTATTCCAGCGAGCCGAGGAACACGGCCATGGAGAACAGGCCAAGCCAGTCGAAGCGCTTCATCAGCGAATGCTGCGGCTTGTCGAAGTCGATGAAGCTCCAGGCGAGCGCCGTGACGAAGATCCCCGGCACAATGTTGACGAGGAAAAGCCAGTGCCACGAAAAGGCATTGCTGAGATAGCCGCCGACCGTGGGGCCGATGGTCGGTGCCAGCGTCGCGATAAGGCCGATGATCGGCGACACGATCGAGCGCTTCGACGCCGGGAAGATGGTGAAGGCGGCAGCGAACACCGATGGGATCATGCCGCCGCCGATAAAGCCCTGGATGGCGCGGTAGATGATCATCTGCTCGATGTTGGTCGCTGTTGCGCAAAGCGCTGACGCCATCGTGAAGCCGGCGGCGCAGATGGTGAACAGCACCCGCGTCGACAGAATGCGGGCAAGCGTGCCCGACAGCGGGATCATGATGACTTCGGCGATAAGATATGCCGTCTGCACCCAGGCGATTTCGTCGGAACCGGCCGACAGGCCGGCCTGGATCTCCGCGAGCGACGCCGAGACGATCTGGATGTCGAGGATCGACATGAACATGCCGACCACCATGGCGAAGAAAGCGATCAGCTTTCTCCTGTCCATCGGCGGATCAGCGGGTATGGCGCCCGCAGTGGCGGTGGTGGCGGCCATGGCTAACTCCTTCGCCGGAAATTCCCTTAACGGGATGCGTCCGGCGCGGTGCGGGTATCAATCTCGGCGACGACGCTGAGGCCGGCGCGCAGGTGACCTCGCTCCAGTTCCTCGCGCGGGATCGAGATGCGCACCGGCACGCGCTGGACGACCTTGGTGAAGTTGCCCGTGGCGTTTTCCGGCGGCAGCAGCGAGAACACCGCGCCGGATGCCGGCGCGATGGACTGGACCGTCCCCTCGACCGACCGGTCTTCGAAGGCATCGACATGCACCCGCACCTTGGATCCAGGCACGATATGGCCGAGCTGGGTTTCCTTGAAGTTCGCCTCGACGTAGAGCGCATCGAGCGGCACGAGGGACGCCAGACGCTTGCCGGAGCTGAGGAAGTCGCCGACCTGGACGGCAAGGTTGCCGATGGTGCCGTCATAGGGCGCCTTCAGGACGGTGAAACTGAGATCGCGTTCGGCCTGCTGGACCGCAAGTTCCTGCAGACGCACGGTGTTGACGGCCTCGGTGCGCTGCGCCCGCAAAAGATCGATGTTTGCGCGTGCCGTGGCGACCGCGGCCTGGCCGGCCTGCAGATTGGCGTCGGCTTGTTCCAGCGCCACCTGTGCATTGTCGAGGTCGGCGGTGGTACCGACGGATTTCGCTGCCAGTTCGGCGGTCCGCTTCTGGGTGATCTGGGCGCCGCGAACGATGGCGCGAAGCGCGCCGAGCTGCGCCTCGGACTGGCGCAGGCTCGCTTCGCCGCCGGCGATCTGGGCGTCCATCCGGGCAACCGCCAGGTTGGCGCTTTCGACATTCGCCTGTGCCTGCTCATAGGCGATCCGATAGTCGCCCTGGTCGAGCGTCACCAGCGGGTCGCCGGCCTTGACGATTTGGTTCTCGACGACATTGACCTTCTCGACGTAGCCACTGACCTTCGGCGCGATGACGGCGATATCGCCTTCGACATAGGCATCGTCGGTCGACACCAGGAACCGGCCGTCGGTCCACCAGTTATATCCGTACCAGCCGGCACCGCCGAGGATGGCGATCACCAGCAGCGGAATGATCGGGTTGCGCTTCTTCTTCTTTGGCGTCGCTTCGTTTGGCTTGGCGTCTGTCGCAGCCGGTGCAGCGGCGGACGGCTTTTCGCCGACCGGGGCATCGGAGCGTGCCTCCACCTTGTCAGTGGCGGCCTGATCGGCCGAAACGACGCGCAGCGGTCCATTGTTCGCGGAAGTAGTCATAAAAGGTCACCGATGAAACAGAAAGCCGAACGATCGAACCGATCGGTTCAATGGCGGTTGACATAGTCCCTTCCATCTCACATATCAAGGCCAATCGAACCGACCGGTTCGAAAAGGTTGACAATCAGGAAACGGAATGCCCGAAACGAAGTCTACGCCCTGTGATACGGCCGGTCAGCCCGGTCGGTTTCCTGCCGGAGAAGATCCGGCAAAGCGGGAGCAGATCCTCGACGGCGCGAAGCGCGTTTTCATGAGCCTCGGCTTCGATGCCGCCAGCATGAACGACATCAAGCGCGAGGCCGGCGTCTCGAAGGGCACAATCTACGTCTACTTCAACGGCAAGGACGACCTGTTCCAGGCGATCATGGAGCGCGAGCGCCAGAACCTCGCGATCTCCATGCGAGACATCCTGGAAGGCAGCGGCGAGGTGACGGACGGCCTCTATCGCTACGGCATCGGCTTTTGCCAGCACATCACGTCGGACAGCTCGATATCGGCGATGCGCACGATGATCGCCGTCGTTCCACGCATGCCGAAGCTGTCGCGCAAGTTCTTCCAGAACGAATCCCTGAATGTCCGCACCGTACTGGAGCGTTTCATCGAGCAGCATGTCGAGCGTGGCGCACTGGTGGTCGACGACATCTCGATCGCCGCCCGCCAATTCATCGAGCTCTGCGGCGGCACCTTCTTCAAGCTGCGGCTGTTCGGCGATCTCGCCGCACCACCGACGGCCGAAGAGATCGAACGGGTGGTCAAGTCCGCCGTGCGGATGTTCCTGTGCGCCTACGCAAAAAAAGATGACGACCGGTTGGAATAAACCGGCGGTCAAAGCGTATACTTCCCCGCGGCTTGCTTTGGCAGGCCGGAAGCCGATATCGCTCTCATCCGGCACGCCGGAGGGCAAGGGGAATTATCAATGCAAGACATAATGATGCTTGTGCAAGATCCGGCCGCCTGGGTGGCGCTGGTGACGCTGGTGGTGATGGAAGTCGTCCTCGGCATCGACAACCTGATCTTCATCTCGATCCTGACGAACAAGCTGCCGCCCGAAAACCGTGAGAGAGCCCGCAAGATCGGTATCGGCCTGGCGCTCGTCATGCGCCTTGCGCTGCTCGGCACCGTCGCCTGGATCGTCCAGCTGACGACGCCGGTGTTCGAAGTGTTCGGCCATCCCTTCTCCTGGAAGGACATGATCCTCATCGCCGGCGGCCTCTTCCTGGTCTGGAAGGCGACGAAGGAAATCCATCACAGCGTCGACCTTGAAGATCACAAGGACAGCATGGTCGGCAAGACCGTGACGACGACCTTCGCCTCCGCCATCGGCCAAATCCTGCTGCTCGACCTGGTCTTCTCGATCGACAGCATCATCACCGCCGTCGGCATGACCCCGCATCTGCCGATCATGGTCGTCGCCGTCATCGCCGCCGTGACCGTGATGCTGGTTGCCGCGACGCCGCTGGCCAACTTCATCGAGCGGAACCCGACGATCGTCATGCTGGCACTCGCCTTCCTGCTGATGATCGGCACGACGCTGATTGCCGAAGGCATGGGCTTCCACGTGCCGAAGGGCTACATCTACGCCGCCATGGCCTTTTCGGCGATGGTGGAAGTGCTCAACATGTACGCGCGCAACGCCCGCAAGCGCAAACGCGGCACTGTGCACTGACCGGTAACGGACGGTCGCGGGGCGGCTTGGAACTTTCGTGGCGCCATTGTATTTAGGTGCCACGAATTCCTCCCCGGCGGCGTCTATCGCCGCCCCTCCCCCCGGAGCGGCATGACCACCCAACAGATACTCGCGTTCGCCGTGATCGGCGGCATGATGGCCGTCTTCATATGGGACCGCTTCCGCTACGACGTCGTTGCCTGCAGCGCCCTAGTGGTCGCCGTGGCGCTCGGCGTCGTTCCTGTCGACCATGCGTTTTCAGGCTTCTCCGATGACATCGTCATCATCGTCGGCAGTGCGCTGGTGGTGTCGGCCGGGGTTGCCCGTTCCGGCATCGTCGACGTCGCGATCAAGAAGTTCTTCCCCAACCTGAAGACCGTCCGGACGCAGATCATCATGCTGATGATCGTCGTCGCCCTCCTGTCGGCCTTCATCAAGAACATCGGCGCGCTGGCGATCATGATGCCGGTCGCCTTCCAGTTTTCGCGCCGCGCCGGTGTGTCGCCGTCGCGTTACCTGATGCCGATGTCGTTCTCCGCCCTGCTCGGCGGCCTGATGACGCAGATCGGCACCTCTCCCAACATCGTCGTGTCACGCCTGCGCGGCGAGATGACCGGCACGCCGTTCACGATGTTCGACTTCACGCCGGTGGGTGGCGTCCTCACCATCGTCGGCATCATTTTCCTCGTCTTCTTCTATTGGCTGGTGCCCGAGCGCCGCAAGCAGGTCGGCTCGATCGAGGAGGCGACGGAGATCTCCAACTACGCCTCCGAAGCCACCGTTACGGCGCAGTCGGTGGTGGTCGGGCGGCCACTCAGCGAGCTTCTGAAATTCGGTGAAGGCGAGGTCGTCGCCACCGCCGTGCTGCGTGGGGCGACGCGCATGTCGCCGTTCCCGGACCTGACGCTGCGGGAAGAGGATTCCGTCGTGCTGGAAGGCCGTTCGGCCGTCCTCGACACGGTGATCTCCTCGGCTAAACTGCAGCTGTCCGGCAAGCCGCTGCGCGAAAACGGACTGCCGCAGCAGGATCTGCTGTCGATCGAAGCGGTGATCTCGCGACATTCGGGCCTGGCCGGCCGGTCGGCGAAAGACCTCGCCCTGCCCTATACCCGCGGCGTCAACCTGCTGGCAGTCAGCCGGCGCGGCGAGCGCCTGCGTCAGCGGCTGCACGACGTGGTTCTTCAGGAAGGCGACGTGATCGTTCTGCAGGGGGGCCGTCAGACGCTGCCGGTCGTGCTCCAGGATCTGGCGCTGCTGCCGCTTGCCCAGCAGGAAGTCCTTCTCGGCACCAAGCGAAAGGCACTGATCCCGATCAGCATCCTGGCGCTCGCGATGATCCTCACGGCATTCGGCTATACGCCCGTCGCCGTGGCCTTCTTCGCCGCAGCACTGGGAATGGCGATTGCCGGCGCCGTGCCGCTCAACGACATCTATAAGGCGGTTGACGGCCCCATCCTGGTGATGCTCGGCGCGCTGATCCCGGTATCGGACTCTCTGCGCACCAGCGGCGGCAGCGAACTGATCGCCCAGTGGCTGGGACAGGTCGCTCACAGCCTTCCCGCCTACGGCGCCCTTGGCCTGATCATGGTGACCGCCATGGCCGTCACGCCGTTCCTCAACAATGCGGCGACCGTACTGGTGATGGGACCGATCGCCGTGAGCTTTGCAACGACGCTCGGATTCCGGCCGGAGGCATTCCTGATGGCGGTGGCGATCGGCGCCGGCTCCGACTTCCTGACCCCTGTCGGCCACCAGTGCAACACGCTGGTGATGGGGCCAGGCGGCTACAAGTTCTCCGACTACCCGCGCCTCGGCCTGCCACTGTCCTTCCTGATCGTCATCGTCAGCGTCCCGACGCTGATGTGGTTCTGGCCGGTCCGCTAGCCTCGCACCGCGGATCGCGGCCGCGCCGGCTGCCGCAATCCTGCAAAAACCTTGACGCTTTCGGCTGAATATGTCCTAAGGCCAGCCAATCCCGAGATTGAAGCCAGCGCCCCTGATGGCGCTTTTCCAGTTCGAGCAGGCACCCATGAACACTTCCGGCGTCCGCGTCCGCATCGCACCCTCTCCGACCGGCGAACCGCATGTCGGCACCGCCTATATCGCGCTTTTCAACTATCTCTTCGCCAAGAAGCATGGCGGAGAATTCATCCTGCGCATCGAGGATACGGACGCGACGCGCTCGACGCGGGAGTTCGAGGACAAGGTGCTCGAGGCGCTGCGCTGGACCGGCCTGACCTGGGCGGAAGGCCCGGACGTCGGCGGCCCCTATGGTCCCTACCGCCAGTCCGACCGGAAGGACATGTACCAGCCCTACGCGCAGCAGCTGCTGGACAAGCGTCACGCCTTCCGCTGCTTCTGCAGCCCCGAGCGGCTTGAGCAGATGCGCGAGGCCCAGCGTGCTGCCGGCAAGCCGCCGAAATACGATGGCCACTGCCTCAACCTGACGGCCGAGGAAGTCACCTCGAAGATGGCAGCCGGCGAGAGCTCGGTCATCCGCATGAAGATCCCGACCGAGGGATCCTGCGACTTCAACGACGGTGTCTACGGCGACGTGTCCATTCCGTGGGATTCAGTCGACATGCAGGTCCTCATCAAGGGCGACGGCATGCCGACCTATCACATGGCCAATGTCATCGACGACCATCTGATGAAGATCACCCACGTCGCCCGCGGTGAGGAGTGGCTGGCATCGGTGCCCAAGCACATACTGCTCTATCGCTACTTCGAGTGGGACGAGCCGAAGTTCATGCACCTCTCGCTGATGCGCAACGCCGACAAGTCGAAGCTGTCGAAGCGCAAGAACCCGACGTCGATCTCCTACTACTCGGCGCTTGGCTATCTGCCGGAAGCGCTGATGAACTTCCTCGGCCTGTTCTTCGTGCAGATCGCCGAGGGCGAAGAGCTGCTGACGATGGATGAACTGACGGCGAAGTTCGACCCGGAAGCCCTCTCCAAGGCCGGCGCCATCTTCGACATCCAGAAGCTCGACTGGCTGAACGGCCGCTGGCTGCGCGAAAAGCTGTCGCCGGAGGAATTCACCGCCCGCACGCTCGCCTGGGCCATGGAGAACAGCCGCCTGACCGAAGGCCTGAAGCTTGCTCAGAGCCGCGTCTCGAAGCTCGGCGACCTGCCGAACCTCACCGGCTTCCTGCTGGCTGGCGACGTCGGACTGACACCTGCGTCGTTCTCCGGAATGAAGACCACGCCGGCTGAAACGCTGGAGATCCTCAACACTGTCCAGGCCGACTTCGAGAAGATGCCGGAATGGACGGTCGAAAGCATCGACCAGGAACTGCGGGCTGTGGCCGACAAGCTTGGCAAGAAGCTGCGCGTCGTCACGCCGCCGCTGTTCGTCGCCATGTCGGGCAGCCAGCGTTCGCTGCCGCTGTTCGACAGCATGGCGCTGCTCGGCCGCTCGGTCGTGCGCCAGCGCCTGAAGACCGCCGCGACGGTGGTGGCCTCGATGGTGGGCGCCGAAAAGTAGCGGCATATGCGACGGGTCCCCTCCCCTTGTGGGGGT
The DNA here is from genome assembly GCF_059415005.1 of Rhizobium sp. SAFR-030. Taxonomy (NCBI): domain Bacteria; kingdom Pseudomonadati; phylum Pseudomonadota; class Alphaproteobacteria; order Hyphomicrobiales; family Rhizobiaceae; genus Rhizobium; species Rhizobium sp. SAFR-030. The sequence goes on from NZ_JBPFDO010000004.1 coordinate 334,638, forward strand.
AGAGCCCGCGGCACCGCCGTGTATTCCATGCCCGAAGTAGGCGAGATAAAAAAATGACCGAACAGAAGACCGAAACCGCCCTCTCCTCCGACGCCACCGAAGTGCGCCGCCAGAAGCTTGCCCTGCTGCGCGAGAAGATCGGTGATGTCTATCCGGCGCATTTCCACCGCAGCATGACGAATGCCGAGCTTGCCGAGAAGTATGAAGGCCTGGAGCCGGACGTCGAGACGACAGATGTCGTCACCGTTGCCGGCCGCGTCTATTCCTCGCGCAATTCCGGCATGTTCATGGATATCCGCGACGCCTCGGGCAAGATCCAGATCTTCAGCCACAAGGACACGACGCCGGAAGCCGCACGCGACATGCTGCCGATGATCGACCTCGGCGACATCATCGGCGTGACCGGCGTGGTGCGCCGTACCAAGCGCGGCGAGCTGACGATCAATGCGCAAGAGATCACCATGCTGACCAAGGCGCTGCTGCCGATGCCGGAAAAGTGGCACGGCGTCACGGATGTCGAGATCCGCTATCGCAAGCGCCACCTGGACATCATGACCAACGAAGAGAGCAAGCTGCGCTTCCAGCAGCGCTCGCGGATCGTTTCCGGCATCCGCCGCTTCATGGAGGCCGAGGGCTTCCTCGAAGTCGAGACGCCCATGCTGCAGACCGTCTACGGTGGCGCGACCGCCGATCCGTTCAAGACCTTCCACAACACGCTGAAGATGGACATGTACCTGCGCATCGCGCCGGAGCTGTTCCTCAAGCGCACGCTGGTCTCAGGCCTTTCCGACAAGGTGTTCGAGATCAACCGCAACTTCCGCAACGAAGGCGTGTCGACGCGGCATAATCCAGAGTTCACCATGATGGAGTGCTACTGGGCCTATGCCGACTACGAGGACATCATGGCGCTGGTCGAGCGCCTGTTCGAGCAGCTGGCAGTGTCCATCCACGGCACCACCGACGTGACGTTCGCCGACAAGCAGATCTCCTTCAAGGGACCGTTCAAGCGGGTTCCTATGCCCGACGCCGTCAAAGAGGTGACCGGCATCGATTTCCTCGCCATGAAGACCGACGATGAAGCCCGCACCGCCGCCAAGGCTGCCGGCTTCGCGGTCGAGAAGGACTGGACCTGGGGCGAGTGCCTGGCGTTCATCTTCGAGGAGAAGGTCGAGGGCACGCTGATCCAGCCGAGCCACGTGACGCATTTTCCGAAGGACATCTCGCCGTTCGCCAAGGAAGTGCCGGGCGAACCGCGCCTCGTTGAACGCTTCGAGACCTATTGCAATGCCTGGGAAGTGGGCAATGCCTTTTCCGAGCTCAATGATCCGGAAGAACAGCGCCGCCGCATGGTGGAACAGCTCGAGCAGGCGCATGCGCGCGGCGAAAAGGACAAGCAGCTGGACGACGAGTTCCTCGACGCGATCGACCAGGGCATGCCGCCCGCCGGCGGTCTCGGTATCGGCGTCGACCGGCTGATCATGCTGCTGACCAACTCGCCCTCGATCCGCGACATCATCCTGTTTCCGGCGCGCCGCAACAAGGTCGACTAACACATTCGACCCCCGATCACCGATCAACGGCCTGCCTTGCGGCGGGCCGTTTTTCGTTCGTGCGTACGAGCGAGAAAAGACAGCGAAGCGCGAGCTACGGCGCACCTTGCTCCGGCTTGTGCTCGGACGGAGGCTCCTTCGGCACCGCGACCTTGATCGGATCGATCCCGTCGTGATGCGGCGCATCGCCTTCCGCACGGTCGGGCTCCGGCGGGGGAGCGGCTGGATCAGCTGGATCTGCCATGACGACCGCGCCGAGTTGCCCCTCGTTTCCGTCGTGCCCACCCTGACTGCCTGTCGGTGCCGGGCCGAAGATCATTCCCTTCAGGTAGCTGATGAGGCCGCTATCTGCCGCATCGCCGTTCTTATCCTCGGCAGGCTCGTTGGCGTGACCGGCATTGTCCGCCGGCTGATCGCCGTGCTCGACCGTTGCTGCACCATGATCGGCAGCCTCAGCATGCGCGGGCTCGGCGTGGCCGCCAATCGCGGCATCCGGCTTTCCGCCCTGTGCCCCGGCAGTCGAACTGCCGTGCGCCTCACCCGGAATGATCGGCGAGAGACAGTCGGCGCCGTCCGTCAGCGACGCGGCAATCTTTTCGACGCTCTCCAGCGTCGGGTCGATGCGCTGGCCATAGAAGTCACCGCTCTTCGTCGGCTCTCCCTCGACGTAAAATGCTGAATATTTCACGTCCGAGAGATCCGGCGCCCGGGTTGCATCGGGAATGTAGACGACCTGTGCGCCGATTGCGCGTCCGCGCATGCTGGCGCGCTGCGTGGGTCCGGCCTTGTCGAGCACCGTTACCTGAACGAGATCCGCCTTCTCCGAGGCTTCCACCGATCGGGCGACGCGCAAGGCTGTCTTCAGGCGCGAAATCCCGTCTCCACCATCGGTAAAGACATATTTCCGCACCCAGTAGTGCTGGTCGCGCTTGATCTTGACGAGCTGCAGCGTCGTGCATTCCAGCCCGTTCACCGATTGGTACGAGGGTCCGAGAAGATTATCTCCGACGACGAACAGAGCTGCTGCCCCGCTCCCGCCGATCAGGACGAAGCCGCCAATTATCGCAAAGAGGGTTCGTGACAGCCGTAACCTAACGCGCTTCACGCCCGGACCTCCGGCATGCGCAACCCCCTCAACGCAACTCAACATCTCGCGTCAGCCACTGTTGCCGGGCAATCTTTGAGGAAGCTTTAATCCATGGAAAAATTCTACCCGCACTAGGCATCTTATTTTCGACGCGTCTTTCGCGTGCATCAGATGCCGAATTATTGCGACTGATTTGCAATAGCGTTGACAAGTGCCGGCGAGCGACTAGGTTAAATGCAAATGAGTTGCAATAGAAGGTAGATCCCGTGTTCGTGCATCTCCTGGCAATAACAGTCGCAGCCGCCTTCGGCCTTGCTCCGATCGGAGCGCTGGCCGCTGAAAAGCCCAAGGTGGTCACCACCTTCACGATCCTTGCCGACATGGCGAAGAACGTCGCGGGCGATACGGCGGAGGTTGAAAGCATCACCAAGGCCGGTGCCGAAATCCATAATTACCAGCCGACGCCAAGGGACATCCTGCGCGGTCGCAACGCCAACCTCGTGTTGCGCAACGGGCTCAATCTCGAGCAGTGGTTCGACAAGTTTCTCGCCAATCTCGGCGATGTGCCGAGCATCACGATTTCCGACGGAGTCGAGCCGATGGCGATCGCCGGCGGCGCCTATCAGGGACGGCCCAACCCGCATGCCTGGATGTCTCCGGAAAACGCGCTGATCTACGTCGAGAACATCCGTAAGGGGCTGGCGATGGTCGATCCGCAGCACGCAGATGCCTATGCCGCCAATGCCAAGGCCTATTCCGACAAGATCCGCGCCGCCGTCTCGCCGATGCGTGATGCGCTGGCAGCCCTGCCTGAGGATCGGCGGTGGCTGGTGACCAGCGAGGGCGCCTTCTCCTACCTCGCCCGCGACTTCGGCCTGAAGGAGCTTTACCTCTGGCCCGTGAATGCCGACAGCCAGGGCACGCCGCAACAGGTGAAAGGCGTGATCGATGCCATCCGCGCCAACCGCATCGGCGTGATCTTTTCCGAGAGCACGGTGTCGGCCGATCCGGCAAAGCAGGTCGCTCGGGAGACCGGCGCCCAATATGGCGGCGTTCTCTACGTCGACAGCCTGAGCGATCCGGACGGCCCGGTGCCGACCTATCTTGACCTCTTGAGCGTGACGACCGGCACCATCGTGAAGGGACTGTCGCAATGATGATGGGCAAGAGCCGATCGAAATCAGCCGGCCTGGCGGTCGAGGATGTCACCGTCTCCTATCGCAACGGCCATACGGCCCTGCGGCATGCGAGCTTCACCATTCCGCGCGGCACGATCACGGCGCTGGTCGGCGTCAACGGCGCCGGCAAGTCGACGCTCTTCAAGGCTATCATGGGCTTCGTTCCCTTGTCCGGCGGCAGCGTCGAGATCCTCGGCATACCGTCGCGCCAGGCACTGAAGCAGAATCTGGTCGCCTATGTGCCGCAGGCGGAAGAGGTCGACTGGAACTTTCCGGTGCTTGTCGAGGACGTGGTGATGATGGGCCGCTACGGCCATATGAACTTCCTGCGCATCCCGTCGCGCCACGACCAGGAGAAGGTCACCGAAGCGCTGCACCGGGTGAACATGGAAGCCTTCCGCAAGCGGCAGATCGGCGAACTGTCCGGCGGCCAGCGAAAGCGCGTGTTCCTCGCCCGGGCGCTGGCCCAGGAAGGACAGGTGATCCTTCTCGACGAGCCTTTTACCGGCGTCGACGTGACCACCGAAGAGCAGATCGTTGCGCTGCTCGGATCGCTGCGCGATGAAGGGCGGGTGATGCTCGTTTCCACCCACAATCTCGGCAGCGTTCCGGACTTCTGCGACCACACGGTGTTCGTCAAGGAAACCGTCATCGCCCATGGCAGAACCGAAGATACCTTCAACGAAGCCAATCTGGAAAAGGCCTTCGGCGGCGTACTCCGTCATTTCGTCCTTGGTGGACGCGATCTGCACGACGATGAAGACGTGCGGCATGTGCGGGTGATCAGCGACGACGAACGCCCCTACGTCACCTATGGGAACGGCACCCGCACGACGCTCACGGCGACGGGCAAGGCCGGAGAAGCTCCGAAGGCGAAAGAGGTTGTCGATGTTCCAGACGCTTCTTGAGCCTTTCACCTACGGCTACATGCTGAATGCCATCTGGGTCAGCGCCCTGGTCGGCGGCGTCTGCGGCTTCCTGTCGGCCTATCTGATGCTCAAGGGCTGGTCTCTGATCGGCGACGCCCTCTCGCATGCCATCGTTCCAGGCGTTGCCGGCGCCTACATGCTGGGGCTTCCCTTCGCGCTGGGCGCCTTCCTGTCCGGCGGCCTTGCGGCAGGCGCCATGCTGTTCCTCAACCAGCGCACCAAGCTGAAGGAAGACGCCATCATCGGCCTCATCTTCACGTCCTTCTTCGGGCTTGGGCTATTCATGGTCTCGCTGTCGCCGACCTCGGTCAACATCCAGACCATCGTGCTGGGCAATATCCTGGCAATCACGCCGGAGGACACGCTGCAACTGGTGCTGATCGGCGGCATCAGTCTTGCGGTGCTTGCGTTGAAGTGGAAGGACCTGATGGTCGCCTTCTTCGACGAGAACCATGCCCGCACCATCGGTCTTCGCCCGGACCTCCTGCGCGTGCTGTTCTTCACGCTGCTGGCCGCCTCCACAGTCGCCGCGCTGCAGACGGTCGGCGCCTTCCTGGTGGTCGCCATGGTGGTGACGCCCGGCGCCACGGCCTACCTGCTCACCGACCGCTTCCAGCGGTTGGTGGTGATGGCCGCCTGCATCGGTGCTGGAACCAGCTTTTTCGGCGCCTATGCAAGCTATTTCCTCAACGGCGCGACCGGCGGCATCATCGTCGTCCTGCAGACGCTGATCTTCCTCATAGCCTTCGTGTTCGCTCCGAAGCACGGACTGATCGCCGCCCGGCGCCGCCGGGCTCTGGCAGTGGAGCAGGCCGCATGAGCGAGACCCTTCAACTCGCCATCCTGCCGTTCCAGCTGCCGTTCATGCAGTACGCCTTCCTCGTCACCATGATGATCGCCGTGCCGATGGCGATGCTGTCGTGCTTCCTGGTTCTCAAAGGCTGGTCGCTGATGGGCGACGCGGTCTCGCACGCCATTCTTCCCGGCGTGGTTCTCGCCTACATGGTATCCCTGCCGCTGTCGCTCGGCGCCTTCGCTGCGGGACTGACCTGTTCGCTGGCCGCCGGCTACCTCAAGGAAAACAGCCGCATCAAGGAAGACACGGTGCTCGGCATCGTCTTTTCCGGCATGTTCGGGCTCGGGCTGGTGATGTTCGTTGCCGTGCAGAGCGACGTGCATCTCGACCACATCCTGTTCGGTGACATGCTCGGCATCGCTCCGTCGGATATCCTCGAAACCGGGCTGATCGCGCTCGCCTCCGTGCTCTTCCTCGGGATCCTGCGCAAGGATCTGCTGGTGCACGCCTTCGACGCGCAGCATGCCCGCGCCATCGGCCTGCCGGTGCGCCTCCTGCATTACGGGCTGCTGGCGGTCCTGTCGCTGACCGTCGTCGGGGCGCTGACGGCCGTCGGCATCATCCTCTCGGTCGCCATCCTCGTGGCACCCGGCGCCATCGCTTTCCTGCTGACGCGCCGTTTCCACACTATGCTGCTGACGGCGATCAGCGTGGCGCTGGGCTGTTCGTTCCTCGGCATCTATCTAAGCTTCTTCATCGACAGCGCGCCGGCACCGACCATCGTGCTGCTGATGACCGCGACATTCATTGCGACCTTCATCCGCACGACGCTGAAGACCGAACCGCGGCTTGACCCGGCGTAGCGGGAACTCGCCTTGCGCGGACCGATCTGCGGGATCCGCGACGGCCGCCTCTGGCGGACGCGACATCCGCGGCGAATTCGACACCGACATTCGGCCCTGCAGGTCGCTCTCGTCATGTACCTGATCACCACAGACTACCTGACTGACGGGAGGCGACATCGGCCGCGCTCAAAAAAGAAGGCCCGCCGGGTGGCGGGCCTTCTTTCGACGGAGACCTGAGAGGTCGATCAGGCGGCCGCCAGTTCCTTCTTCACCATCTCGCGCAGGCTGACGAGATCCTTGGCAAACATCCGGATGCCATCCGACAGCTTTTCCGTCGCCATCTGGTCCTCGTTCAGCATCCAACGGAAGGACTTCTCGTCGATCGGCTGGAAGGCATCCTCGGTGATGTTGTCCGGCGAAAGCTTGCGCTCCAGCGTGCCCTCGGCCTTGTCCAGCTCGTCGAGCAGCGCCGGGCTGATGGTCAACCGGTCGCAGCCGGCCAGTGCTTCGATTTCACCTGCATTGCGGAACGAGGCGCCCATGACGATCGTCTCGATGCCGTTCGCCTTGTAGTAATTGTAGATCTGCCGCACCGAGACGACGCCCGGATCGGTTTCGGATGTGTACTCTTCGCCGGTGAACTTCTTGTACCAGTCGAGGATACGGCCGACGAAGGGAGAGATCAGGAACACCTTGGCATCGGCGCAGGCAATGGCCTGGGCCTTGGAGAACAGCAGCGTCAGGTTGCAGTCGATGCCTTCCGTCTGCAGCACTTCGGCGGCCTTAATGCCTTCCCAGGTGGAGGCAAGCTTGATCAGGACGCGCTCGCGTTCGATGCCGCGCTCCTTGTAGGCGGCGATGATGCCGTGCGCCTTGGCGATCGATGCCTGCGTGTCGAAGGAGAGGTCGGCATCGACTTCCGTCGACACGCGGCCTGGCACGATCTTCGCCAGACCAGCACCGACGTCAATCGCCAGGCGGTCGGCCACTGCCGTGATCACAGCTTCGCTGCTGCCGCCCTGCTTCTTGCCCCAGGCGATCGCTTCCTTGATCTGATCGGCAAAGGCCGGCGTGCCGAGCGCTTTCAGAACGATCGTCGGATTGGTGGTGCAATCCACCGGCTTCAGACGCGTGACGGCCTCGATATCGCCGGTATCGGCGACGACCGTGGTCATGGAACGCAGTTGTTCAAGTTTGGACGCCATCCGGATTTCCTTCGCTTTTGAATTCGCGACGCGAGAATCTGGCCGATCCTCCGTTGCCTTCATATCTGCTCCGCACAGCCGGAAAGTCAAGGCACATTTGTGCAATGGATTTGACATTTGTTCCAGATGCCGGATAGTCCATCCTTGAAACCGAAGGAAGGACGGCCGGTTCCCCGTGGCCAAGCTCAAGCGTGAAACCCATGTTGCCTATTCCGAAGCCGCCTCTCTGCGGTTGCGGGCGGCATGGCTCTACTACAACCAGGGAATGACCCAGAAGGACGTGGCGGAACGCTTGGGCATCAGCCGCTCAACCGTCATCCGCATGCTCGACGAAGCCGTCAAACGAGCAGAGGTGCAGATCTGGATCAGCGAGGGCATCGACGACTGTGTCGAGCTCGCCGTCAAGCTGGAGAAGCTTTACGGCCTGGACGAGGCGCTGGTGGTTCCGGCACCGGAGAAGCAGGATGCCGCCTCCATAGCCAAGGCCGTCGGCCTGGCACTCGGGCAGTTTCTGACCGAGGTGGTCAGCGACAACACGACGATCGGCGTCGGCTGGGGCCGCACGATGACGGCATCGCTTGCCGGCTTCCGTCCGCCGCGTCGCGAAAACTGCAAGGTCGTCTCGCTGCTCGGCGGCATCGTCGCGGTCCACCAGACGAACCCGATCGACTATACCTGGCGTCTAGCAAGCCAGTTGGGCGCCGAATGCTACATGTTCCTCGCGCCCCTGCTGGTCGACTCGGTCGCCACCAAGCGGGCACTGATCGAACAGTGCGGCCTGAAGGCCATTTACGACCTCGCCGAGAACCTCGACCTGGCGATCGTCTCCTGTGGCGATATCGGCCCGCACTCGACCTCCCTGTCGGAGGGCTTCATCAGCCATGCGACGCTGCGCGAACTGGTCGATGCCGGCTGCGTCTGCGACACGATGTTCAATTTCCTCGATGCAGAGGGCCGCACCATCGATCATCCGATCAACGAGCGGGTGATGTCGGTCGACCTCGACACGCTGAAGAAGGCAAAGCACATCGTCCTGTCTTCCGGCGGCGCCCACCGCGCCGAGGCCATCCGCGCCACGATCCGCCGCATCGGCTGCAACACGCTGATCACCGACGAGGCGGCCGCAAGACGACTGGTGGAGATGGCGACGTGATCGGAGGATGCCTCCGCTGATCTCAGCGACTACACCCCAGCCCGTTTCTTGGCTGCTTCTTCCGCTCCGTCTTGAACCGGGTGTATATTATGGCAATATGCAAAGATGATCGACTGGGAACGGATCGTCGGATTTGAGTGGGATGAAGGCAATGCCCGCAAGAATGCCGATAAGCACGATGTCAGCCAGAATGAAGCCGAGCAGGTGTTTTTCAACGAACCTCTGCTGATGATACCCGATACCAGGCATAGTTCCAGCGAGCGGCGCATCCACGCGCTCGGCCGCACCGATGGCGGAAGGTTGCTGCATCTCACCTTCACGCTTCGGACAGACGAAACGAAGATCCGGGTAATTTCAGCCCGGGATATGAGCCGGAAGGAGCGGAGCTATTATGAGCACGAAGCCTGACCCCGTGCCGCAGTTCAGCACGGAAGCCGAGGAGCGGGTATATTGGGAACAGCACGACTCCGCCGATCACTTGGACTGGAGCAAGGCGGCGAAGGTGCGATTGCCGAACCTGAAACCATCCTCCACCTCCATCTCATTGCGGCTTCCAAATTCCCTGCTGGAACAGATCAAGGTTGCCGCCGGCAAGCGTGACGTTCCATACCAGTCGTTGATCAAGATCTGGCTTGCGGAGAAGATCAGCACGTCCGGCACCAAGCGATAGCATCGCGGCCCCGTGGAGGTTTGCTGCTCGCGTTGCTCGATCAGCCGGAGGCCTTCGCGCAAGACCTCGCAGGCGTTGCGGTACCGCCTAGAACTCACGAGGCGAGCGATGACCTGGTGATGATGTTCGTCAGGATGACATCCCGGTCGGCAAAAGCGCCTCCTCATCATTGATGGGGAGACGCTACACCAATGGTATATTTGCCAGTACCTATGAAAGAAGCTTCTCACACCTTCCCCGCCTCCCAGCCGAGGATCGCCCGTTTGCGGGTGAGGCCCCAGTGGTAGCCGGTAAGCGCGCCGCTCTTCCCGAGCGCCCGATGGCAGGGCACGACGAACGAGATCGGGTTGCGGCCGATGGCGGCGCCTACCGCACGGCTGGCGGTCGGCTGGCCGATGTCACGGGCTACGTCGGAATAGGTGACGGCCTTGCCGAACGGGATCTTGAGGAGGCTCTGCCAGACGCGCACCTGAAAATCCGACCCGATCAGCACCACCCGCAGCGGCTCTTCCGCCGCCCAGCGTCCGGCATCGAACACACGCCCGATATATGGTGCTGTCGCCTGCTGATCCGCGACATAGTCAGCATTCGGCCAGCGCTTTGCCATATCCTGGAAGCAGGCATCCCGCCCGCCTTCGTCGTCAGCGAACGCAAGCCCGGCAAGACCGCGATCCGTCACCATCACCAGCGCCAGACCGAAGGGCGACGGATGAAATCCGTAGCGCATCGTCAGCCCGCCGCCCTTCGCCTTCCACTCGCCGGGGCTCATCGCCTCGTGGGTGACGAACAGGTCGTGCAGCCGACCCGGGCCTGAGAGACCGACCTCGTAGGAGGTTTCCAGCAGCGGCAGTTGGTCCCTGCCCAGCAGGCGCTTGGCATGGTCGAGCGTTACGTCCTGCAGGAAGGCTTTTGGCGATAGCCCGGCCCAGCGGGTGAACACTTTCTGCAGCTGCGTCGGCGAGTGGCCGATTTCGCCGGCGATCCGCTCGAGCGACGGCTGCTCGCGGTAGTCCAGCGTGATCAGCTCGATCACCTGCTTGACCACGGCGTAATCGGCGCCCTCGGGCGTGATGTCGCTGGCCGTGGGGGGTGCGGGTGAAAAGGCGTTCATGGCATGGATCCTCTTGATGAGCACGAGTTCACCATGAGCAGACCGCAGATGCCACCCGATTCTTGCATGCGTCCCAGCCGCCCGGTGCCAGCCCCTCAGATCCGCTGCTTGACCGTCGCCAGCGCACCGCGAAACGCCTTGGCAAAACTCTCGCGGTCGTCCGGGTTAAGAAAGGCGCCGACATCCGTCAGCCGCCCCTCGCCCGTCACATGCATGGAGGTGATGCCGAATTCGTGGTGACGGCGCACCCGGAAGCGCGCCCAGAACGGGTTGAAGCGGTGTTCTTCCACCCGGCCGGCCGGCGACACTTTGCGGATCGAGACATTGGTGCGGGACACCGTGACCTCCTCGCGGGCGCGGCCGGACCGGAAGTTGAGCCAGAATGCACCCCAGAGCAGCAGGAAATCGAGACCGAAGAAGAAGCTGATCGGCCAGGCGCCGGTCGCCAGGAAGAAGATGCCGTAGATCAGGCAGATGCCGCCGCTTAGCGCCAGCATGACACGGAAACCGCGCCGCCCCAGCGACCGGTGCGGCGTCAGTTCGGCGGCAAAAACCGGTGGTTCGTCGATCATCCCCACGTTGCCTTCCATCCTGTGGCTTGTCATAGAAACAATATGGCAACTCCGAAGATCCAATCCCACATGCAAACGGCGCAAAAGTCAAACGGAGCGGCGAGAGGTCGCAGGCATGCGCGCACGGCCTACAACAAGGTCGAAATCGAGGAGATCTTCCGCCGTTTTTCGGTGCAACGACCGGAGCCGAAGGGCGAGCTGGAACACGTCAATCCGTTCACCCTGGTCGTTGCGGTAGCGCTGTCTGCGCAAGCGACGGATGTCGGCGTCAACCGCGCGACGCGGGCGCTGTTTGCCATCGCCGACACGCCGGAAAAGATGCTGGCGCTGGGCGAACAGGGCGTCATCGACCATATCAAGACGATCGGCCTCTACCGCAACAAGGCAAAGAACGTCATCGCGCTCTGTCGGATGCTGATCGATGAATTCGCAAGCGAGGTGCCAAGCACGCGCGCGGAGCTGATGCGGCTGCCGGGCGTCGGCCGCAAGACGGCCAATGTGGTGATGTCGATGGCCTTCGGCATCCCGACCCTGGCGGTCGATACGCATGTCTTCCGGCTGGCGAACCGCCTGAAGCTGGCGCCCGGCACGACGCCGGATCAGGTCGAAGACAATCTGCTGCGCGTCATTCCAAAGCAGTACCTGTTCCACGCTCATCACTGGCTGATCCTGCACGGACGCTACACCTGCAAGGCACGGCGTCCCGAATGCGAGCACTGCATCATGGCTGACCTCTGCCGCTATCCGGCAAAGACCAATGACGTGCCGGTGCCTCTGGATGAACTACCCGCGCAGATGGTTGGGGCGGACGCCTTGCCTAAGGGCGAATGATGTATCGCGCCGGCTGATCGCCTTGTGCAGGTGCACCATCAACCCCGCCGCAAACAGCGGCGTCAGCAGGTTGACGAACGGGATGGCGAGGAAACCGGCGATCAGCAGCCCGGCCAGGAACACCGTCCCCTTGTGCTTCTGACGAAACAGCTTTGCCTCCTGGGGCGGCCGGAACCGCATCGCCGCGAACTCGAAGAATTCGCGACCGAGCAGGTAGCCGTTGACGACGAAGAAGGCGATGAGATTGACGCCGGGCACCAGCAGCAGCAGCAGCGCTATGATGTTGCCGAGAATGACCACTCCCAGAAACTGCAGGGATTCGATCAGCGCCCGGCCGATCGGCATGGCGACACCGGCAGGATCAGACGGGTAATCGCGCTTCTCCACCACCTCTGCCACATCGTCGAGAAACAGGCCGGCGATGAGCGCCGTCACCGGCGCGATCAGCAGTGCCAGTGCAAGTGCAAGGCCGATGCCAGCCAGGATCGCGAAAATGAAGGTCAGCCATCCGGCCCAGTCGGGAACCGCCGGCAGGAGATCCGCAGCATAGGGCCATAGATAGGCGATGAAGACGCCCCTCAGCGTAAACCACAAGCCGACCAGCACCAGCAAGGTGAGCCCCAGCATCTTCCAGAAGACCGACCTCGTCTCCGCGGCAAACAGGTTGATGAGGGAGAGACGTGCAGCGTCGATGATCATGGGCGCTCCGGAATGCGATGATGGCTTGCTGGATGTAGGGGATGCAGAGGCGTGCCACAAGTCGGCGCGCGGCCGCGCGAGCTCAGGCCGGTCTCAATCCATCGCTTCCAGTTCCGCCCGGTGGCGGTGCATGGCGAGAAAGCGCCGATAGTCGCGATCGTAGGCATCGCGCAGGTCGGGGCGCGGACGATGCAGCGAACCGCCGCGGTCCATGGCATTGCCGGCCGCATCGAGATCGGCGTGCAGCCCACCTGCCACGGCGGCCGCCATTGCCGTGCCCAGCAGCACCGCATCGCCGGCATCCGGCACCCGCACGACGCGACCCGTGACGTCGGCGCACAGCTCCACCAGCAGCGGATTGTGCACATGTCCGCCGGCCAGGTGCAGCGTCTCGATCCGGTAGCCGTAGGTCTCCATCGTCTCGAGGATATGCCGGACCCCGAGCACCAGCGACACGCAGGTGCGCCAGTAGAGCCTGCAGAGACCGTCGAAGGAGGTGTCCAGCGTCAGGCCGCTGATGACGCCGGTGGCGCGGGGATCGGCAAGCGGCGAGCGGTTGCCGTGGAAGTCGGGCAGGATGTGCAGCCCCTCTCCCAACCGCACGCCCTCGCGTTCGCGCAGCTCGGCAATCCGCGACACGATGCGGCGATGAAGCTCGGTGTCCGGCTCGCCACCGGCTGCGTGCATCCGCACCATGTGGTCCAGCAGCGCGCCGGTTGCTGACTGGCTGCCTTCGACCAGAAAATGGTCGCCGAAGACGGCCTCGTAATAAGGTCCCCACAGGCTGTGGCCGGGCAGCGCCCGGCGGGTGAAGGCGACCACGCAGCTAGACGTCCCGCCGATCAGCGCCAGGTTTCGCTCGAGTTCGGGACTGCCGGCGGAAGCCCCCAGCACGCCCAGCGCCCCCGCATAGGCGTCGATCAGACCGGCGGCAACCACACATCCCGTATCGAGACCGAGTTCGGCGGCAGCCTCCGGGGACAGTGCGCCGACGGAAGATCCGACGGCAAGCGTCGAGGTCGGCAGGCTTCCGCGCTCCAGCGCATCGTCAAGACCGGCGGTCGCCAGGAAATCGTGGTTCCAACCCTCTTCGGTCCTGGCGGAGTAGGTCCACTTAGCGGTCAGCGTACAGCGCGACCGGGATGGCGAACCGCTCGCCCGCCAGGTGAGGAAATCGGCAAGATCGAACAGGAAGCCGGTCTTCGCCCATCGCTGCGGAAGGTTCTCCTTCAGCCACATGATCTTGGGGATCTGCATTTCCGGCGACAGCGAGCCGCCCGACGAGGCCAGCACCGGGTGGCCCCCGGCATTCAGCCGGTCCGCCTGGGGGATGGCGCGGTGGTCGAGCCAGACGATCGTGTCCCAGCCGTCTGCGTCGGAACCTTCGTCTTCCACCGACACCGAGAGCGGCTTGCCCGCCGTGTCGCGAACCACCAGCGAGCAGGTTGCGTCGAAGCCGATGGCGGCGATCCTGTCAGCCTGAAGGCCTGATTGATGGAGGGCTTCGCGAACAGAAAGGCAGGTCGCCCGCCAGATGTCCTCGGAACTGTGTTCGGCGTGCTGATCGGCGCCGCGCCGCATGCGGATCGGGTGCCGCGCCTTGCCCAGGAGCTGTCCCTGCCGGTCGAATATGCCGGCGCGGGCGCTGGTCGTGCCGACGTCGACCGCGACGAGGTGGTCCCGCATGTCTGTCCGATTCCCGTCCCTTGCCAAGCTTTTATTGTCGGCCAAACCGGGCCGGCTCACGGCGCCGGCCGCGCGGGTAAACCGCCCTTGCTCTGTCTATGCTGTTCGGCAAGGTGGATCAAATCGCTCATCGCGTCAAATACGACATCCGGAGAAAGTGCTGCGATCTCCGCGCGATATTCGTCACGGTCGGCGTGCGAGCCGCCGGTGAACGCAAACACCGTCATGCCGGCGCGCTTGGCAGCCAGGATGCCGGCCGGGCTGTCCTCAATGACGATGCAATCCTGTGGCTGCATACCCATTTCCCGCGCCGCATGCAGGAAGAGGTCCGGCGCAGGCTTGCCGTTCTCGACCATCGTGGCGCTGAAGATATGCGGCTCGAAATAGTCGATGAGTCCGGTCAGTCCCAGCGATAGGCGGATTCGCTCCGGCTGGCTGGACGATGCGACGCAATGCGGCCAGTCGAGTAGATCAAGCGCATCGGCAATGCCCTCGATCGCTTGCAGGCCGTGCCTGAAGCGGTCGTAGAGATCGTGGCGCATCTTGCCCAGAAAGTCGCTGTCGGCCTTGATGCCGAAATCCTCATCCAGCACCGTGACCATGGTCGCCAGGCTGCGGCCGAGGAAGCGGTGATACGCCTCCGCCTCGTCCAGCTCGCCGCCATGAGCCCTCACCGCATCGATGAGGACGCGGATGGATAGCGGTTCGCTATCCACCAGCACGCCGTCGCAGTCGAAGATCACCAGAGGAGTGCCGCTCCGGTCCATGGCGCAAGCCTCAGCCGACGAGCCGGTCGTCGAGATACAGCTGCAGCGTCTTTGCCGTGCCTTCTCTCCACAGCGTGGCCAGAGCATGGGAAAACCGCTGACGGAAATGCTGCGAGCCCGATACGAGTCCGAAAATCTCGTCGAAGGCGAGGAAGGCCATCGGATCGTCCTTGGCCTCAAGCGCCGCTGCATGCAGTTTGTCGGCGCTCGCATCGTTGAAGACGATCGGCTGACCGCTGTCGGTGGTGCCGGCGAAATAACGGCACCAGAGCGCCGAGACGAGCGCCAGGCCGACGACGTCCTCGCTGCGCGCCAGTCGGTCGGCGGTCGACGGCAGAATGAACTTCGGCTGCCGGTTGGAACCGTCCTGCGCCAGGCGCGGAATGGTATCGCCGATCTTCGGATTGAGGAAGCGACGCTCGATCAACTGGTAATAGTCTTGAAGGCTGGTGTCGGGGACCGGCGGCACGATCGGAATGATCTCCTCGCGCTCCAGCTTGGCGAGGAAGGCGCGGATCAGTGGATGCTCCATCGCCTCGTGCACGAAGTGGATGTCGAGGAGCGCTGCCGGATAGGCGATCGTCGCATGACCGCCGTTGAGGATGCGGATCTTCATCAGCTCGTAGGGCGCCACGTCCTGGACGAACTGGACGCCGACCTTTTCCAGCGCCGGACGGCCGGCCGGGAAATTGTCTTCCATCACCCACTGCTTGAACTCTTCGCAGAACACCGGCCAGTTGTCGACGATGTCGAAGTCATTCTTCAGGATGTCGACCTCGCGCTGCCCGGTCGCCGGCGTGATCCGGTCGACCATCGAGTTCGGAAACGCAACATTGGCCTTGATCCAGGCGGCAAAAGCGGGGTCCGAAAGCTCCGCCAGGCCGCACACGGTGTTCTCCGTCACATGGCCGTTGCCGGGAATGTTGTCGCAGGACATGACGGTAAACGGTGCCATGCCCTTCTCGCGCCGCGCCTTGAGACCGGCGATGATCAGCCCGAACACCGTCTTCGGATCCGTCGGGTTCTGGCTGTCAGCGACGATCGCCGGATGGCTCGGGTTGAAGTGACCGGAGGCATCGACGAAATAGCCGCCTTCGGTGATCGTCATCGAGACGATGCGGATCTTCGGATCCGCGAGCGCCGCAACAATCGCCTGGGTGTCGCCGACCGGCAGGATGTCGACCATCGGCGCGGTCACGCGGGCCGCCGTCTTGTTGTTGTCCTGCTCGACCACCGTCGTCAGAAAGTTCTGCGCTGCCAGCTTGTCGCGCATCGCCTGGTCGGACGGCAGCACGCCGGCGCCGAGGATGGCGAAGTCATGGTCGAGACCTTCGTTGAACAGATCGTCCAGATAGACCGCCTGGTGGGCGCGGTGAAAATTGCCGACGCCGAAATGCAGGATGCCGGCCGTCAGCCCCGCTGGATCGTAGGAGGGAATGGCGGCCGTCTTGGCGACCTCTGGGAGCGTTGCGGAAGAAAGTGTGACAGTCATGATGCGGTCCTCGAGGGTCCCCGAATTGAAAAGGAAGGTGCGATCGCCCGATGCCGGGCGGTCAGCTCATCCAGTTGCCGCCGTCGACATTGTAGGTCTGCGCGACGATGTACTCGGCATCGCTCGAGGCGAGGAAGACGGCCATGCCTGTCAGGTCCTCTGCGCGGCCCATGCGGCCGAACGGCACGGCCTCGCCGACCAGGCGCTTCTTCTCGCCGAGCGGCCGGTTCTCGTATTTGGCGAATTTTGCGTCGACGCCGTCCCAGTGCTCGCCATCGACCACGCCCGGCGCGATCGCGTTGACGTTGATGCCGTGCTTGATGAGATCGAGACCGGCCGACTGGGTGAGCGAGATGATGGCAGCCTTCGTGGCGCAGTAGACGCCCACCACCGCTTCACCGCGACGACCGGCCTGACTTGCCATGTTGATGATCTTGCCGCCCTTGCCGCGGGCGATCATCGACTTCGCTATGGCCTGCAGCATGAACAGCGAGCCCGCGACATTGATGGAGAACAGCGTCTCGTAGCTCTGCCGGGTGATCTCGACGATCGGCGCCAGGTCGAACAGCGCGGCATTGTTGATTAGGATATCGACGCCGCCGGTCTTCTCCTCGACCGCACGCACTGCGGCGTCGATCGATTCCTGGCGGGTCACGTCGAGCTCAACCGCATAGGCCATCTCGCCGATCTCGGTCGCGGTCTGCGTCGCGCGCTCCAGATTGATGTCGGCGATGGCAACGGTTGCGCCTTCGCGCACATAGGCCTCGGCGAACGCGCGACCGATGCCGCGGGCCGAGCCGGTGATGATTGCCGATTTACCTTCAAGTCTGCCAGTCACAGTCTCATTCCTCATTCTCGGACCCCGATTGCCAGGCCCATGTTCTCAGGCCTGGATGCGCAGGCCCTTGTCGTCGAAGCGGTGCAGCTTGCTCTCGTCCGGTGTCAGGAACACCTTGTCGCCGTGGTGGTAACCAAGCTCGCCATTGGTGCGGACGTTGAGCGTGCCCACTTCGCTGTTGATGTGCAGGAAAGTGTCGGAGCCGAGATGTTCGGCAACCGTGATCGTGCCCGTCCAGAGGCCGCTGTCGCGCGAGATGCCGATGTGCTCCGGACGAATGCCGGCCGTCTTGGCGCCCTTCGACTGCGCATAGGCACCGTCGATGAGGTTCATGCGCGGCGAGCCGATGAAGCCGGCGACGAAGATGTTGGCCGGGCTGTTGTAGAGATCGAGCGGCGATCCGACCTGCTCGATCTTGCCGCGGTTCAGCACGACGATCTTGTCGGCCATGGTCATCGCTTCGACCTGGTCGTGGGTCACGTAGACCATCGTCGTCTTCAGATGCTGATGAAGCTCGCTGATTTCCAGGCGCATCGTGCCGCGCAGCGCCGCGTCGAGGTTGGACAGCGGTTCGTCGAACAAGAAGGCCTTCGGCTCGCGGACGATGGCACGGCCGATCGCGACGCGCTGGCGCTGGCCGCCCGACAACTGGCCGGGACGACGCTCCAGATAGTCGGTGAGGTTCAGGACCTTTGCCGCATCGTCGACCTTCTTGTCGATCGCCGACTGGTCCATCTTCGCCATCTTCAGCGGGAAGGCGATGTTCTTGCGCACGCTCATGTGCGGATAGAGCGCGTAGGACTGGAACACCATGGCCAGCCCGCGCTGTGCCGGTGCATTTTGGGTGACATCCTTGCCATCGATCAGGATCTGGCCGCCGGAGACGTCTTCCAGCCCGGCGATCAGCCGCAGCAGGGTCGACTTGCCGCAACCGGACGGTCCGACGAAGACGACGAATTCGCCGTCGTTAATCTCAAGATCGATCGAAGGGATGACTTGCGCTTCCCCAAACAGCTTGGAGACGTTGCGAAGGGTAATGCTGCCCATGATACCCGTGTCCTTATTTAACCGCGCCAAACGTGAGGCCGCGAACGAGTTGCTTCTGGCTGAACCAGCCGAGGATGAGGATCGGCGCGATTGCCATGGTGGAGGCCGCCGATAGCTTTGCCCAGAACAGGCCCTGCGGTGACGAGAACGAGGCGATGAAGGCCGTCAGCGGCGCCGCATTGGTGGTCGACAGCTGGATCGTCCAGAACGCTTCGTTCCACGCAAGGATGATGTTGAGGAGCAGCGTCGAGGCGATGCCGGGAACCGCCATCGGCGTCAGCACGTAGACGATTTCCTTCCACAGGTTGGCACCGTCCATGCGCGCCGCTTCCAGGATCTCGCCCGGAATTTCGCGGAAGTATGTGTAGAGCATCCACACCACGATCGGCAGGTTGATCAGCGTCAGCATGATCGTCAGGCCGATGCGGGTGTCGAGCAGGCCGAAGTTGCGGAACAGGATGAAGATGGGCAGCAGCACCGCAACAGCCGGCATCATCTTGGTCGACAGCATCCACATCAGCACGTCCTTGGTCCGCCGGGTCGGTGCGAACGCCATGGCCCAGGCCGCCGGGATGGCGAAGATCAGGGCAAGCACGGTCGAGCCGAGCGACAGGATGACAGAGTTCATGAACGGCTTCAGATAGTCGCGCTGCGTCTGAACCGTGACGTAGTTCTCGAACGTGCCAGACGGAATGAGGCTGAAACCATCGATGGCCTCGGTCTCGGTCTTCAGGCTGGTAATGAAGGCGTAGAGGATCGGAAAGAAGATCAGCAGGGCGACGATCCAGGCAAGGATGGTCCAGGCGATCTTGCTTTGCGTGGTGACTGTGCGAGCCATCTTCGTCTCCTATCGATCGAGGTTCTTGCCGACGGCGCGCATCAGGAAGAAGGCGACGAAGTTGGCGAGCACGACTGCGATGATGCCGCCTGCGGCACCGCCCCCGACGTCATAGCCGAGACGCGCGGTGCGGTAGATCAGGAAGGTCAGGTTGGTCGATGCGTAGCCCGGGCCGCCATTGGTGGTGACCAGGATCTCCGCATAGATGCCGAGCAGGAAGATCGTCTGG
Organism: Rhizobium sp. SAFR-030; assembly: GCF_059415005.1. Classification (NCBI taxonomy): domain Bacteria; kingdom Pseudomonadati; phylum Pseudomonadota; class Alphaproteobacteria; order Hyphomicrobiales; family Rhizobiaceae; genus Rhizobium; species Rhizobium sp. SAFR-030. Next base: position 354,161 of record NZ_JBPFDO010000004.1, read on the forward strand.
ATGAGGATGACGACCGTGATGGCGCGGGAAAGATGCGGAAGCGTCAGATAGATGAAACGGTTGACGAAGTTGGCGCCGTCCATTTCGGCGGCTTCCTTCTGCTCGCCGTCAAGCGACTGCAGCGCCGTCAAAAGGATCAGTGTCGCAAAGGGCAGCCACTGCCAGGCAACGATGATGATCACCGAAAACAGCGGGTACTGGGCGAACCAGTCGATCGGCTGGAGCCCGAAGAACCGCGCCAGGTCCGCAAGCACCCCGTAACTCGGATGCATGATCATGTTCTTCCAGATCAGTGCCGCAACCGGCGGCATGACGAAGAATGGCGAGATCACCAGGATGCGCACGATACCCTGGCCGAAGATCGGCTGGTCGAGCAGCAGCGCGATGGCGATGCCGCCGATGACGGTGATCGCCAGCACGCCGAGAACCAGCACCAGCGTGTTCCAGATTGCCTGGAAGAAGGCCGGGTCCGTATAGAAATACTGGTAGTTGAAGAACCCACCGAAGCTGACGCTCTGCGGCGTCAGCAGATTGTAGTTCTGGAACGAGTAGTACAGCGTCATCGACAGCGGCACGACCATCCAGACGAGAAGCGCAATAACGGAGGGGGCCATCATCAGCCGCGCCAACGTCTTGGTATTTTGCGTTGCCATTCGAGCGACCCTCCCTTGAGTGGCCACGCGTTCCGCCCCGGCGGAGGCGCTCGCATGGTCGCATCTTCTTGTTATGGATTTGCCCGCAACCGGGGGCGCGGTGGTGTCTGCCCGGCGCTGAGGCCGGGCAGACACTGTCCTTGGGAGGACCTTACTTGATGTAGCCGGCGCGGGTCATGTCGCGGGTTGCCGTTGCCTGAGCGGCGGCAAGCGCTTCGTCGACCGTCGACTGGCCGGCGATGACAGCCGAGAACAGCTGACCAACCGTGGTGCCGAGAGCCTGGAATTCCGGGATCGCGACGAACTGGCCGCCCGTATAGGGAACCGGCTTGACGGTCGGCTTGGTGATATCGGCGGCATCCATGGCGGCAAGCGTCGGAGCAGCGAAGGCGGCAGCCTTCGTGTATTCCGGGTTCTTGTAGAGCGAGGTGCGCGTGCCCGGAGGAACGTTGGCCCAGCCTTCCTTGGAAGCGACGAGCGTCGTGTATTCCTTGCTGGTTGCCCAGGCAATGAACTTCTGAGCCGATTCAGCCTTCTTCGAGGAAGCCGGAACGGCAAGGTTCCACGACCACAGCCACTTGCCGTGATTGTCTACGCCTTCCTTGTTCGGGAACATCGCGTAGCCGACCTTGTCGGCGACCTTCGAGTCCTTCGGGTTCGAAACGAACGATGCGGCGACGGTCGCGTCGATCCACATGCCGCACTTGCCCTGCTGGAACAGCGTCAGGTTTTCGTTGAAGCCGTTCGACGAGGCACCGGCAGGACCGGTATCCTTCATCAGGTCGGCGTAGAACTGCAGCGACGACTTCCATTCCGGCTGATCGAACTGCGGCTTCCACTGTTCGTCGAACCAGCGGCCGCCAAACGAGTTGTTGAGCGCCGAAACGAACGCCATGTTCTCGCCCCAGCCGGCCTTGCCACGCAGGCACATGCCGCTGACATCGGCCTTGCGGTCGGTAATCTTGCGGGCTGCGTCGGCGATGAATTCCCAGGTCGGCATGTCCGGCATCTTCAGGCCGGCCTTTTCGAACAGGTCCTTGCGATACATGATCATGGCGGATTCGCCGTAGAACGGAGCGGCATAGAGCTTGCCGTCCATCGACAGGCCACCACGGATCGCCGGCAGCAGGTCGTCCATGTCGTACTTGTCACCAAGGCCGTCGAGCGGCAGCAGCCACTTCTGCTTGGCCCAGATCGGCACTTCATAGTTGCCGATGGTGACGATGTCGTACTGGCCGCCACCGGCAGCGATGTCGGTCGTCACGCGCTCGCGCAGGACGTTTTCTTCGAGGGTGACCCACTCGACCTGGATGTCCGGGTTTGCCTTGGTGAATTCGGACGTCAGTCCCTGCATGCGCACCATGTCGCCATTGTTGACGGTGGCAATGGTCAGGGTTTCGGCGGACGCGATGCCGACGAAGGCCAGCGCAGAGCATGCGCCGAGCAGAATTGTCTTCAATGTCATATCTTCCTCCCAGAAGAAATATTACGGGCATTCGCTTTACCCATGGGCAATTACTCATTTTATCTGGAACAATGTCAAGCGACATTCGTCGCTGCACAGCAGCGCCCGATGCATAAACCATTGTTTTCAAATCGGAAAAATTTACTCACAGCTTGAGCAGATGCTCAGCCGTCGCCTCGTCGGTGATGATTCCGTTGAGCAGGCCACCGGTCAGCGCTCCGTGAATCGCTGCCTGCTTGCGCCTGCCGAGTGCCACCCCGATCACCGATCCACTGCTGCGTGGAGGGATGGGAACACTCGCCACGCGGTCGTTGATCGGCTCGGCCAGCAGCTGCCCGTCGCGGTCGAACATCCAGCCGCAGATCTCGCCGACGGCCCCGCACTTCATCAAGCTGGTCATCTCGTCGGGTGCCAGAAACCCGTCGACGCAAAGCGGCGCTTCGACACCCAGTTCGCCGACACCGACGAAGGTGACATCCGCGGTGGCGCCGAGCTTGAGCGTCGATTGCACGATCGACTGCATGTGCAGCGCATCGCGCTCTTCCGCCGAAGAACAGAGCACCGGCAGGGGCATCGGGAAATGCCGCGCCTTGATCGCATCGGCCATCGAGAAGATGACGTTGTAATAGGCGGCCGAGCCGTCCGGCCCGATATTGCCGGTCAGCGAGACGATGCGGTGCTGCGGGCAATCCATCGGCGGCAACTGGTCGACGGCCGCTTTCAGCGTACGGCCTGTGCCAATCGCCAGCACGATAGGATCGGGGCGCCTGAGCCAGCGCTCGATTTCCGCCGCCGCCGCCTCGGCGATGCCGACGGTCGACGAACTCCCGGCCGGATCGGACGGGACGACCTCCACATGGACGAGGCCGAACCTGTCCTTCAGCGCTTCTCCGAGTTCCAGGCAGGCGGCGATAGGGTGGTCGAGACGCACCTTGATCAGGCGCTCGGCCACCGCCAGCGACACGAGGCGCTGGGCCGATTGCCGCGAGATGCTCATCGCTGCGGCGATCTCGTCCTGCGTGCGCCCGGCGACGTAGTAGAGCCAGCCGGCACGCGCCGCATCGTCCAATCGCCCCTGGGTATCCGACCTCTTCGCCATGCCCCGCCCTTCAGTTCTCCTCGGCTTTTGCTGGCATGCTTTCCGCGTCGCTGTCAAATACGGGTGTCACCATAGCGCTCCCAGCGCCCCGCGAGGCATAAGCTTGGAAAACGCCGTGGGGGGAACGTGCGTACTTGGCTGTCAGGTACCCAGTGCCAGGCCGATCACCGTCTCCATCCGGTCATAGCGCGCAAGCTGCGCCTGCTTCGACGCCTCGATCCAGCCTGTTGCATTGATCTTTGTCAGATCGATCGGATGGCCGGCACGGATCGACAACTGCTTCAGATACTGAAGCTGGGTGCGGCCATTGCCGTCGCGGAATGGGTGCACGTAATTGATGTCGCCGATGATTGCCGCGGCCGTCGCGGCAAATGTCGTGCGCTCAAGCCCTTGCAAAAGTTTCGAGCGCGACAAGCGACGGTGCACGTCGGCCATGCCGGTCTCTATGTACTGGCGGAGCTGGAACTGGCTGTCCCCCTTGGAGATCTCGACGGTTCGAACTTCGCCGGCCCACTCAAAGACGTCCTGGAAAAGATGGCGGTGGATCGACCGCAAGTGCTTGAGGTCGAAATTGCCGGTGGGGATGCCTTCGCGCGCTCGCATGACGACGATCTCTCGCTCATGGTAGTCAAGCGTCGCGGGGTCGGTAATGCCGAGCTTGTTTCGAAGGACTGCCGTTCCCGGGTAAACGTAGGGATCGTCGGTCATTCCGCCGCTTGAGATGCGCCTGCGACCCTAGCTCGCTCAAGAATATGCTTTCGCTGCTTTTCTGCCGACCATCCCTCACGGTCGAACATCGCGAACATCTCAACCTGCTCGGGGCTAAGCGGGTTGTTCTCTATCGCCTGCAGATGCGCGGCCTCAAGCGTGCGCTGCCGGATCGTGTCCCTGTCACGCATGGAAGACATGCCCTCCGCCAACTGCCGGTACCCGATTTCGAGTAACTAAAATCTACCAGCAATCTGCGCATCAGGCAATTCGACGAGGTGGCGCAGCGACCGAGAACGCTACTCCACCTGCACCAGATGCCCCTCGGATATCTCGCGATACTGCCGCACCGGCGGTACATAACCGGCGGCGCGGACCGGGCTCTTGATCTCGTCGGCCGCCAGGTTGCGCTTGATGGTGCGGCGCGAGGGATCCGGCACCGGCACCGCCGCCATCAACTTCTTCGTGTAGGGGTGCTGCGGGTTCTCAAAGACGGCGGCACGGGGCCCGATTTCGACGATTTCGCCGAGATACATCACCGCGACGCGGTGGCTGACGCGCTCGACCACCGCCATGTCGTGGCTGATGAACAGGTAGGCAAGCTTCAAGCTCTGCTGCAGGTCGAGCAGCAAATTGCACACCTGCGCCTTGATCGACACGTCAAGAGCCGAGACGGCCTCGTCTGCGATGATCACCTTCGGATCGAGCATCAGTGCCCGGGCGATGGCCACACGCTGACGCTGGCCGCCAGAAAACTCGTGCGGGTAGCGGCGCATCATGTCAGGCGACAGACCGACCTTGGCCAGCAGGTCGGCGGCTTTCTCCTTCGCCTGCTTCTTCGTGCCGAGGTTGTGCTCGATGAACGGCTCCATGACCGCCGAGCCGACCGACATGCGCGGGTTGAGCGAAGCGAACGGGTCCTGGAAAACCATCTGCACGGAGCGGCGCATGATGCGCAGCGTCGTACGGTCGAGGTTCATCACGTTGTAGCCGTCGAGCGTCACCTCGCCGCTGTCCGGTTCGACGAGCCGGGTCACGGAACGACCCGTCGTCGACTTGCCGCAGCCGCTTTCGCCGACCAGCGACAGGGTCTCGCCTTCGAACAGCTGGAACGACACCTTCTCCACCGCATGCACGGCGCCCGTCTGGCGGCCGAACAGGCCGGAACGGATGGCAAACCGCGTGGTCAGGTCCTTGACGTCGAGGATCGGCGTCTTGCTCTTGACCACCGTGTCTGTCACGTCCTGCATCGGCTGCGCATCGCCGGATGCCACGTCGATGATCGGAAAGCGGAGCGGCAGGCGGCGATCCTTCATCGAGCCGAGACGCGGTACGGCTGCCAGCAGCGCTCGCGTATAGGGATGCTGGCCACGGTGGAAGATGTCGTCGGTGAGGCCTGTCTCCACCTGCTCGCCGCGAAACATGACGATGGTGCGGTCGGCGATTTCCGCCACAACGCCCATGTCATGCGTGATGAACAGGACGGACATCCCCTCCTCCTGCTGCAGATCCTTGATCAGGTCGAGGATCTGCCCCTGGATGGTAACGTCCAGCGCCGTTGTCGGCTCGTCGGCGATCAGCAGCCTCGGCTTCGAGGCGAGCGCCATGGCGATCATCACGCGCTGCCGCATGCCACCGGAAAACTGATGCGGATATTCATCGTACCGGCCCTTGGCATTCGGGATGCGGACCTTCTCGAGCAGCCGGATCACCTCGGCCTTGGCAGCCGCGCCGGAGATGTTCTGGTGGACGGTCAGCGCCTCGGCGATCTGCTTGCCGATCGGGAAGATCGGATTGAGGCTCGTCATCGGCTCCTGGAAGATCATCGAGATGTCGTTGCCGCGCACCTGGCGCATCTGCTCTTCGGGCAGCGACAACAACTCCTTGCCGCCGAGCATGACCTTGCCCTCGATGCGGCTCGAATTCTTCGGCAGCAACCGCATGATCGACAGCGAGGTGACGCTCTTGCCGGAGCCGCTTTCGCCGACGATGGCGACGGTTTCCCGCGGCGCAACCGAGAAGCTCATGTTGCGGACGACCGACCGCCACTCGTCATTGACGCGGAACGAGGTCGTCAGGTTTTCGACGGAGAGGACCGGGGTCACCGCGCCCCCCGTCTGCTCCGAAAGTGTCGCGGAAAGAAGCACCGGTTTCTCCTCGGTTTCGCTGACGGATCAGGCGGCTAGCGCGGTTTCGGCAAGCGTTACCCAGTAGCTGATGCCGTAGGGGATCGCCTCGTCGTTGAAGTCGTAGGCCGGATGGTGAAGGTTTGCGGTCTCGCCGACGCCGAGGAAGATGAAGGCACCCGGACGCGCCTCCAGCATGTAGGAAAAGTCCTCGGCACCCATCTTCGGCGGCGCATTGGTCTCGACGCGCTTCTCGCCCGACACATTGGCGGCCACGGAGGCGGCAAAATCCGTCTGCTCGGGATGGTTGACGGTGACCGGATAACCCCGGTGATAGGTCACCTCGGCAATCGCCCCATGCGCGAGCGCCGTGCTCTCGGCCACCTCGACCAGCCGCTTTGCCGCAAAATCCCGCACCGCCGGATCGAGCGTCCGCACCGTGCCGGTCAGCTTCACCTCCATCGGGATGACGTTGAAGGCGTCGCCGCCGTGCGTTGTGGTGACGGACACGACCACCGACTTCAGCGGATCGACGCCGCGCGAGGCGATCGACTGGAGGGCGATGACGATATGCGCCGATGTCAGAACCGGATCGATGGAAAAATGCGGCTGCGCGGCGTGGCTGCCCTTGCCCTTGACGACGATCTCGAAGCTGTCGGCGGCCGCCATCAGGCCGCCCTTGCGCAGCGAGAAATCGCCGAGCGGCAGACCCGGCGAATTGTGCATGCCGTAGACTTCCTTGATGCCGAACTTGTCCATCATGCCGTCCTCGACCATCGCCAGACCGCCGGCGCCACCCTCTTCGGCAGGCTGGAAGATGACCGCGACCGAGCCGGCGAAGCGGCGCGTCTCGCACAGATACTGAGCCGCCCCGAGCAGCATGGCGGTGTGACCGTCATGGCCGCAGGAATGCGCCTTTCCGGGGGTCTTCGAGGCCCACGGCATGCCGGTGTCTTCGACGATCGGCAGGGCATCCATGTCGGCGCGCATGCCGATCACCGGTCCGTCGCCGAGCGTTCCCTTGATGATCCCGACGACGCCGGTCCGGCCGATGCCGGTTTCCACCACGTCGCAACCGAAGGCTTTCAGCTTGTCGGCCACGAACGCAGACGTCAGGAAAACGTCGTAGAGAAGCTCCGGATTTTCGTGAAGGTGACGCCTCCACCCGGCAACTTCTTCCTGCATTTCTGCGGCACGATTGAGAACTGGCATTGCGGCAACCCCGTTATTTTTCAGCTGTTTCCCTGCTTGTTGGCGGGGATAATGGGACTGGATCGGCCGATTTAGCAAGCCTCAATTTTCGTTCTTGAACGGAAAATAGGCTTGTGCTTAGATGGCTTAAAATTTGGTCAATTTGGCGCCGGAACCGCGAAAACGTGGACGTGCAGCCCGGGATCTCGAAGGAGACGATACGCAGAATTCACCACCGACTGGGAGGAAACAGTCGGCTGGGGATGTGGTCTGGCGACCGTGGCCACAACGGCCGCAACGATAAATATCATCAAGGGGAAAACGATGAAGAGAACAAACATCCTGCTCGCAGGGACCGTGGCGGCATTGGCGCTCGCCGGATCGGCCCATGCCGAGCGTGGAACCGACGGAGACCTGAAGATCCTGTTCTGGCAGGCGGTCTCGACGCTCAATCCGTACCTGTCGGGCGGCACCAAGGAAATCTACAGCTCGTCGATGGTCATCGAGCCGCTCGCCCGTTACGACGAAACCGGCAAGCTGGTGCCGTTCCTTGTCAGCGAGATCCCGACCGTCGACAATGGCGGCGTCGCCAAGGACATGCTGAGCGTCACCTGGAAGCTGAAGCCCGGCGTCAAGTGGTCGGACGGCTCCGCCTTTACCGCCGAAGACGTCGTCTTCACCTGGCAGTACTGCACGGCTCCGGATGGCGGCTGCGCCCAGAAAGCCCAGTACCAGGGCATCAAGTCGGTTGAAGCGATCGATCCGGCGACCGTCAAGGTGTCCTTCACCGAGCCCAAATACTACCCCTACAGCGCCTTTGTCGGCGCCCAGTCGCCGATCATCCAGAAGGCGCAGTTCAAGGATTGCCTCGGTGCCAAGGCTCCGGGCTGCACCGCAGCCAATTTTGGCCCGGTCGGCACCGGTCCGTTCGTCGTCAAGGAATTCAAGCCAAACGACGTGATCACCTTTACCGCCAACCCCAACTTCCGCGATGCCTCGAAGCCTGCCTTCGCCACGGTGACGCTGAAGGGCGGCGGCGACGCGGCATCGGCAGCACGCGCGGTTCTGGAAACCGGCGAATACGACTACGGCTGGAACATGCAGGTCGAGCCGGAAGTGCTCGAAACCATGATGAAGGCCGGCAAGGGCACACTGGTGACCGCATTCGGCACCCAGGTCGAGCGTATCAACCTTAACTGGACCAACCCCGACCCGGCGCTTGGCGACAAGCGCTCGACGAAGGAAGGCGGCAAGCATCCGTCGCTCTCGGACCCGGCCGTGCGCAAGGCCCTGTCCATGGCGATCGATCGCGACATCATCGACGAAGCCGGTTACGGCGAAGCCGGCAAACCGACCTGCAACATCGTGCCGGCTCCCGATGCCTATGTGTCGAGCGCCAATGACTGGTGCCTGAAGCAGGACATCGAAGGCGCCAACAAGCTGCTCGACGAAGCTGGCTGGAAGATGGGCGGCGACGGCATCCGCGCCAAGGACGGCGTCAAGCTCTCCTACCTCTACCAGACCTCGACCAACTCCGTCCGCCAGGGCACCCAGGCGCTGGTGAAGGACATGTGGTCGCAGATTGGCGTCGGAGCGGAACTGCGCAACGTTTCCGCCTCGGTCTTCTTCGGCGGCGACCCGGCAAGCCCGGACACCTTCCAGAAGTTCTATGCCGACGTCGAAATGTACACCAACAACTTCGACGGCACGGACCCGGAAAAGTATCTGACGGAATGGCTGTGCGACAAGATCCCCGCACCGGCCAATGGCTGGCAGGGGCAGAACATGCCGCGCTACTGCAACCCGGACTACGACAAGGTCGTCGCCGAACTGTCAAAGACGGCGGATCTCGGCAAGCGTGCCGAGATCGCCAAGAAGGCCAACGACATGCTGACCGCCGAAGGAGCGCACATCCCGCTCATCCACCGCGGCCAGATCTCCTCGCATGCCGTCACGCTGAACGGTGTGAAGATGAACGCATGGGACAGCGAACTGTGGAACGTCGCTGACTGGTCTCGCAAGAAGTAATCGATGATGCGCCGGCTCCGCTCCCTCAAAGGGCGGGGCCGGTAATTGCTTCTCCGAGGCCGTCTGGAGACCGACTGATGTTCACCTTTACGATCCGGCGACTGATGTTCGCCGTACCGACGCTGCTTGTCATAAGTTTCGTCATCTTCGCACTGCTCGATCTTGCGCCGAACGATCCGCTAGGCGACCTGCCGCTCACCATTCCGCCGGAAGTTCGCGAGCAGATCCGTGCCGCGATGGGGCTGGATCAGCCCTTCCTGATCCGCTACCTGAAATGGCTGCAGCAGTTCTTCATCAACGAGCCCCTCAACATCTTCGAGCGCTTGACCGGCCTGACCATCGGATCGGGTGAGCGCATGCGGGTTCTTTCCTGGGCGACGCGCAGCCCCGTCGTCGATCTGATTGTCCAGCGCCTGCCACAGACGCTATGGGTCGTCGGCATGGCCTATGTGTTCGGCATCCTGATCGCCATTCCCGTCGGCGTCATCTCCGCCTACCGACAGTATTCGGTCTTCGACCAGGTCGGCACCTTCGTCACCATGGTCGGCTATTCGGTGCCGACCTTCTTCACAGGCGTGCTGCTGATCGTGATCTTCTCCTCCTACCTGCAGTGGTTTCCGTCGATCTACGATACGAACCTGCAGGTGAACGACTGGTCGAGCTTCCTCGCCCAGGTGAAGCAGATGGTTCTGCCGGTGACGGTTCTGTCGCTTTACAACGCCTCACAGATCACCCGCTTCGTGCGGGCCTCGATGCTCGACAATCTGACGCAGGATTATGTTCGGACCGCCCGCGCAAAGGGCGTCAAGGAAAAGGCCGTGCTGCTGGTGCATGTGCTGCGCAACAGCCTGATCCCGGTCGTCACCGTCATCGCGCTCGGCGTGCCGACGATCTTCTCCGGCGCCATCATCACCGAGCAGATCTTTCGCGTGAACGGGCTCGGCCAGTTGCTGATCACCGCCGTGCAGGGCGCCGATATCCCACTCGTCCAGACGCTGACCTTCATCTTCGCGGTGCTGATCGTGCTGTTCAACCTGATCGCCGACGTCCTGTACGGCATCCTTGATCCGAGGATCCGCTATGACTGACGCGACCATCATGACCACGCCGGTCCTCGCCAAGGCCGACACCGATACGCCGATGAAGGTCTTCCGCCGCAAGTTTTCCGCTCACAAGGGCGGCGTCGCGGGGCTGATCGTCTTCGTCGCCATCCTGGTCGTCGTCTATCTGGGCCCGCTGGTCCACACGGTCGACCCCAACAAGATCGACATCCGCGCCAAGAACCAGGGACCGTCGCTGCTGCACCCGTTCGGCACCGACAATCTCGGCCACGACATGCTGGCGCAGGTGATGGCCGGCGGCCAGATTTCGCTCGCCGTTGGCATGACCGCCATGCTCCTGTCGCTGCTGCTCGGCACGCTGGTCGGCGTCGTGTCTGGCTACTTCCGCAGGCTCGACGGTCCGCTGATGCGGCTGACGGACCTGTTTCTGGCCCTGCCGCTGCTGCCGCTGCTGCTGGTCATCATCATGCTGTTTCGCGACACGCTGCGGGCGGCTTTTGGTCCCGAGACAGGTATCTTCATCCTGATTGTCTTCGTCATCGGCATCACCAGCTGGATGCACACCGCGCGCATCGTCCGTGGCGACGTGCTGTCTGTGAAAAGCCAGGAGTACATCGTCGCGGCGAAAAGCAGTGGCATGCGCGAGTACCGGATTGTCCTGCGGCACATCCTGCCGAACGTCCTGTCATCGATCATGGTGTCGGCGACGCTTGGCATCGCTTCTGCCATCATCACAGAGTCGGCACTGAGCTTCCTTGGACTGGGTTTCCCGTCCGATTTCCCCACCTGGGGTCGGCTGTTGTTCGATGGGGCGAACTTCCTGCAGATCACTCCATCGCGCGTAATCTGGCCGGGACTTGCCATCTCGTTGACGGTGCTTAGCGTCAACTATGTTGGCGATGCCGTGCGAGATGCACTCGACCCGCGCACGCTTTCGCGCTGATCAGCCATGGCGTTCCGCTTCGATCGAAGCGGGACGCCCAGCCGCATAAAACTGGCAAATCCACTTTTTTCGAAAAATTCTTGGACCTTCGGGAACCAAGCATCCTGACGCTCGTTATTAACACATCTGGAAGCGCCCCCGTCCCCCGCCCTTCAAGCTTCCAGATGACTCTTCATCCCCCTCGAAGAGGCCAACGGTCTCGGTTTCCCTGGAAACCGAGACCGTTTTTCGTTGTACTCAGGACACTACTTCTCAGGCGCCCGCCAATGCTCTTTAGCAAAGGCGACGCGGATGCATGTCTGACGTAGGTGCTATTCGGAAGCGTGGTCCATCGGGAACACCAGGCTGTAGGTGATCCGATCATGCGAGATCTGGTAGCGCGCCTTGCCATTAACCGAGGCTGGGACAACGCGTTCGAGGACGGTACTGCCGAAATGCGCCTTCAGCATCTCGTCCTCATGGCCAGTCAGCCCTCTCGCCGGCGAGACCAGGCCCTCTTCCCAGCGGATCTCAAGTGAATCCTGACCATTGGCCTGCACCCGGTGGCAGTTGACCATGATCGCCCGACCGTTCTTGACCAGCGATCCGTGCGACACGGCATTGACGATCAGCTCATGAAGCGCCAGCCCCAGGTGCAGCGATGCATTCGGCGTCAGCAGGACATTGTCGCCGCTCACTCTCACCAGATGAGCATTCTCTGGAAGGTATTTCTCGGTCTGCTGCTGAACGAGCTCGTAGAAATAAGCGCCACGCCAGCTTGAATCGGTGATCAGGTCCTGGGACTGCGACAGCGAATACAGCCGGCCGCGGAACTTGTTGAGGAACATGTCGAGCGTAACCGAATACCGCGCCGTCTGCAGCGCAATGCTCTGGATGATCGCCAGCAGGTTCTTCGACCGGTGACTGACTTCGCGCAGCAGCGCCCGCAACAAACGCTCACGGTGGCGCTCCTCGGAGCGGTCAACGATTGTGGTTACGAGATGCCGGCCGCCGCCCGTCAGGTTGATGGCCTGGACGCGGAATTCATAGACGAGGTCAGCGTTCACGGTGACTTCGAGATGGCTCTTTTCGCCGGTCTCGGCGATGCCGTCCTTCAGCAACCGCAGCTTTTCAGCGATGTCCTCGCCAAACAGGCTGAGGTCGCTCGGAGCGTTCCCAAGACCGGCCGACCAGACGGGCGGAAGGTTGGTAACAAACAGGTAGTCGCGCTGGAGATCCTGGATGATGACGCTGGCACCGAGGTCGACAAGTGCCGGCATGAAGAATTCACGCAACTTGTCGTCACTCTCACCAGCCTGTTTCCATGTCAGCTGATGCGACAAGAATTCCACTCCGCCTCTTTTTGGCCCGTGCGTTCGAAGTTGCAGGAGGCGCAACCTGACCGGACAACACGCCGGTTATATGAGTTTCACCACGTCAGAACAACCCGACGAAAGGTGAAATTGTGGCAAGGCGACAGCTATCGGAAAGCCCCTGTCAGCCCACGTGATTCAGGTCCGCCTCGACAATTGTCGAGCCGCCTGGTGCGACAAAAGCTCTTTGAGAGACATCCCGCAGAGCCTTCCGCAGCCAAAAACGTCCGGTTGCTGAGAAGGTTCCGCAGGATGGAGTACGAGGCTGGGTTCAGGCGGCTGCCTTGACTGCCTCGTTGAAGAACAGTGCCTGGCTGATCAGAGCCTTCACCATGTCCGGGTTGAACGGCTTGGTGACCAGGAAGGCCGGCTCCGGACGTTCGCCGGTCAGCAGGCGCTCCGGGAACGCGGTGATGAAGATGACCGGCACGGTGGTGGCCTTGAGGATCTCGTTGACGGCATCAATGCCCGAGCTGCCATCGGCAAGCTGGATATCGGCCAGCACCATCTTCGGATGCGAGCTCTGGAACAGAGCAACGGCTTCCTTGTGAGTGCGAGCGATGCCGGTGACGCGGTGACCCAGGTCCTGAACCATCTGCTCGATGTCGAGCGCGATCAGCGGCTCGTCCTCGATGATCATGATGTCGGTCGCGACCTGACGCGAGATTTCACGCGATGCCTCATCGAGCAGGCGGGTGACTTCTTCCATGTCGACTTCGAGGATTTCGGCCGTCTCTTCAAGCGTAAAGCCTTCGACCGAGATCAGCAGAAAAGCATGCCTGGACTGGGAGGGAAGATTGGCAAGATTGGCAACCGCGCGCTGCTCCCAGGCGAAGGGAGATTCGATCGGGCGGATCTCGATGGCGGTGGAACCAAAGATCTTGACGAAGAGTTTGTAGAGCGAAACGCGGTCCTTGGACGTCTCCGGAAAAATGGAAACATCGGCGATCAACGCTTCCAGGACCGCAGCGACATATGCGTCTCCCGACGTCTGCGAGCCGGTTACGGCACGAGCGTAACGGCGCAGATAAGGAAGGTGGGACGCAACGCGTGTGGTGAGTGACATACAGAATCTCCCCTGATGCCCAATGGGCAATTTACGTGGTATCAACGGACATCTAGACAAAATAGTTCCGTCTGTGGGGAACTATTTTTAATTCCATCCATTCCCATCCGACGATACCGCAATAGGCTGCCTGCGTGATGAGTGACGACGAAACCAGAAAACAAGAAAAAATGACGACAGCACAATCGAATAGCATCCGGGCAGGCGCTCCGCAGCCGAACGCCTCGATTTCGCGCAAGCTGCGGGAGTTCTACGACGCTGTCCAGGAAGAGGGCATCCCGGATCGGTTTTTGGAGCTTCTCGAGCGTCTCGACGAGGCCGAAAAGAACGCCAAGTCGGTGACTGCGAAATGACAATCAAGGACGAGGACGTCGACCGCGCTTTTAAGCGCGACCTTTTGGCATCCCTGCCGAATTTGCGCGCCTTTGCAGTTTCTTTGACCGGCCGGCACGACAAGGCCGACGACCTGGTGCAGGACACTATCATGAAGGCCTGGGCCAACCAGACCAGCTTTACGCCTGGCACAAACATGCGTGCCTGGCTGTTTACGATCCTGCGCAACGAATTCTACAGCCAGATGCGCAAGCGCGGTCGCGAAGTTCAGGACAGCGATGGCCTGTTCAGCGAACGCTTTTCCGTGCATCCGGAACAGTATGGCCGCCTCGATCTGCAGGATTTCCGCAAGGCGCTCGACACGCTTCCGGACGACCAGCGCGAAGCGATCATCCTGGTCGGCGCAGCAGGCTTTGCCTACGAGGAAGCCGCATCGATCTGCGGCTGCGCCGTCGGCACCATCAAGAGCCGTGTCAGCCGTGCCCGCACCCGTCTCCAGGAACTTCTGGGCGTCGCGGGTGAAGGCGACTACGGTCCTGATCCGGGCGATGCGGCGATCACATCGCGCGCTTTCGGCAGCTAAAAGACGTTAGAGCTGGTGGAAGCCGTTCAAGCCATCTCGCCCTGTGAGGCGGCGAGCACGGCTTCCACCAGCTTTTCGTCGTCGAATGGTTTGGCAATCACGGCTACGCCGGGAAAATCCGCAAGTCCGAGCCGCTCGCGCTTGTCGACGGACGAGAATACCAGTCCCGTTCCGGTCCGGCTTCGCCGTTGAAGCAGCGCCACAACAGGATCCGACAGCAGCTCCGTATCGATGAGGATGACGTCGGCATGCGACGTCTCGATCGACGCTGCCGCATCGCGCGGAACGACGATTTCAGTCGAACATCCCAATGAATCGCCCAGAACCTGTTCCGATTCGAGGGCTACAAGAAATTCAACATCGATGATAAGGACGTGCACACGGTTATTCCCTTGTCACGAGGACAAGTGGCGTAGACCAACTAATTCGATGCCGGTCATTTAAAAAAGACACATCGGAATCGGGATTGTTCATCTAAGGTCGATCAACATCCCGTATTTTCCGAGTCGTAGATGGCACAGACCAAGCCGCTAAGCCCCTCACGAATTCCCTGCGAACTCTGTCCCTTGCGTCGGCGCGAGAGCTTTCGCGATTTCACCGCCGAAGAACTGGCCTTCGTGTCGTCCTTCAAGATCGGCGAATTGGCAACCGATCCCGGTGCGACGATCATCGTCGAGGGCGAAATGCACCCGCAGCTTTACACGGCGATGGCCGGCTGGGGCTTCCGCTACAAGATCCTCGAGGACGGCCGCCGGCAGATCCTCAACTATATCCTGCCGGGAGACCTGATCGGTCTGCAGGGCACCTTGATGACGGAGATGCTGCATTCGGTGGAAGCGCTGACGCGCATGACGCTGTGCATTTTCGAGCGCGACCGACTGACATCGCTGTTCCGCAATCATCCGTCGCTGGCCTATGACCTCACCTGGATTGCGTCGCGTGAGGAATCCATGCTCGACGAGCACCTGCTGAGCATCGGCCGGCGCACGGCAATCGAGCGGGCCGCCTATCTGCTGTCGTTCCTCGACAACCGTGCGCACGTGGTCGGCGTGTTCGGCGAGGATGGCCCGAAGATCCTGCCGCTGACCCAGCAGCACGTCGCCGATACGCTGGGCCTATCGCTGGTGCATACCAACAAGACGCTCCGCAAACTGGCCGATCTCGGCACCATCCGGTGGCTGGATCGCGGCTGCGAGGCCCTGGAGCGGGAAAAGCTGATGGATATTGCAGGCTGGCGACCAGCTAACGAAAAACTGCGCCCGTTCATCTGACCGAGCGCAGTTATTAGCGGTGGACGGCAGTCTCTCGCAGGCACGCAACACATGCTCTATGAGAGCGGAACCGGCCTATTCGCCCGGCGTGTTGCGGGCAGAACCGCCCAGCATGCGGAGCACCACGAGACCGACGCCGCCAGTGACGGCGGCAGCCATCAACGGCCGCGACTTCATCATGATCGGAAGCGCCGAAAGAGCCGCCGTCACCATCAGCGTGCGATTGCCCGCGGCAGCTTCGCGCCGATGGCGTTCCTCCGCCTTGTTCTTGAGAGCGAGGATGCCGACGACGATCAGCGCGATGATCAGTGACACAAGGGCGATCAGACCGAACGCTGCCGCCGGATGCATCATCGTCGACAGGTAGATCGCCAGCGCGGCAACACCTGCGCCATAGGCGGTCAGGATGAACAGTCCGGCAATCGCATAAAAGACGGCTGTACGTCGCAGGCGTCCGACGGTGGCACGCATGTCCACCGCCAGAAGCGACGCCAGAAGAGGCGCTAATCCGCCCATGTCAGCGACGCGACAGCAGCGCGAAGAGGAAGCCGAGACCGGCGGCGATCGCCACCGACTGCAGCGGCTTGGTGCGGATCTGGCGTTCCAGGTCCTTTTCCATCGACATTGCCTGGGCGCGCGCGGCATCCATCATCTGCGCAGAGGCGCCCATCGCTTCGTTGGAAGCCCGGCGTGCCTTGACCTTGAGATCATCCGCCTTCGAATTGCCGGCCGCGGCGACTGCGCGGGCCAGGCCGGCAATGTCTTCGCGCAGCTGGTGCAACTGCTTCTCGATGTCTGCCTGCGAGCCAGCACGCGAAAAGTCGTTCGGCGAATTCATGGACATATCGTTCTCCTCAAGGAACTGAAGGTTAGACGACCGGAGCAACAGTTGCTCCCATCATCTCCCGCCCGCGCGGAAGAAGTCCGCAGTCGGCCGTTTCGCCCCGTCAACGACGATCGGCCGATTTTGTTCCATCCGCCGCGCCGGCCGTAGACGACGGTGGCTCCGGCCATGCCGCCACCCCGCCGCTCCAGGTTTCAAACGCTTTGGACAGGCGCAGCACGAACTGGTCCGCATAGCGCGGGCCGACGATCTGCAGCCCGATCGGCATGCCGGATCGCGAAAATCCGCAATTGATCGAGGCCGCCGGCTGTTCGGACATGTTCCACGGGACCGTGAAGCCAATGTGCTCGAACGGCAGTGCGGGATCATTGGTCGGCGATGCCCACTCCGCCGGATAGGAAACAATCGGATTGGTCGGCGAGATGACCGCGTCGAGCCCGGAAAACAGCCTGCCGCAGCTCTTGCGCATCTCGATTGTCTGGTTGAAGCCGCGCACCGCATCGGCTCCCGAGACGTCCGCGCCGCCTTTCGCCCATTCGTAGATGTAGGGGAGAATCATCTGGCGGCGTTCATCGCTCATCGCCTCGATATCTCCCCAGAACCGCGACCGCCAGAAATTGTCGAGGCCGTCCAGCATGCCACGCGTCATGACCGGTCCAACGGGGATCACCTCGGCGCCCGCCTGCTCGAACAGGCGGGCGGCGGCAAGCACCGCATCCGCGACCTCTTCCTCCACGGCAAGGCCGATGCCGGCGTCCATCATCAGGCCGATCTTCAAGCCGCGCACGTCGATGTCGAGGTCCAGCCAGTCGAAGTCATTGGGCGGCAGCGATGTCCCGTCGCGCCAGTCGGGGCGCGACAGCGTCGCCATCGACAGAGCTGCATCCTCGACGGTGCGTGTCATCGGGCCGGCGCAACGGCCGACGTAATAGGGATCGACTGGGATGCGGCCCTGGCTCGGCTTGAAGCCGAAAATCCCGGTCCAACCCGCCGGCAGCCGTATCGATCCGCCGATATCCGTGCCGATATGCAGAGGGCCGAAGCCGGCAGCCGCCGCCGCCGAAGCACCGGCGCTCGATCCGCCGGGGTTCTGGCTGAGGTCCCACGGATTGCGGCTCAGCTTGTGGAAGCTTGAAAGACCGGACGATAGCATGCCGTAGTCCGGACAGGTGGTCTTGGCAAAAATCACCGCCCCGTCTTCACGGCAGCGCGCGGCGATCGGCGCATCTTCCGCGGCGGGAACGAGTTCGACCGCCCTCGTCCCGAGCGGCACCGGCTGGCCTTTGGTGGCGATCAGCTCCTTCAGCGTCACCGGGATCCCGTCGAGTCCGCCGAGCGTCTCCCCGTGCAGCCAGCGATGGCTCGAGGCCGCCGCCTGTGCCCGGGCGCTTTCCGGATCGTACAGATAGAGCGCCTGCACATGCGGCTCGAATGCCGCAACACGCTCCTCCACCGCCTGCCAGTACTCGACGGGAGACAGCTTTTTCTCAGCAAACAGGTCCCGGACCTGCCGGATGGTCAACGTCAGCAGTTCGTTCATGGCGATGTCTTCGTCTCGAGGTCAGCTTTGGTCACGGGGATCGAGCAGGTCGCGCAGGCCGTCGCCCAGCATGTTGAGGCCGAGCACCGCAAGCGCGATGGCAAGGCCGGGAAGAAGGGCGAGCCAGGGGGCCTGGCCGAGATAGGTCTGGGCATCGGCCAGCATTCGCCCCCAGGTGGGGGTGGGCGGCGGCATGCCAAGCCCGAGGAAACTGAGGCCGGCCTCCGTCAGGATTGCCAGACCGAGCTGAATCGTCACCTGCACGATGATCTGGTTGGAGATGTTCGGCAGGATATGCGTCAGCGTGATCTTCGTCCGGTTGCGGCCCATGCCGATGGCAGCCGTCACATAGTCGCGAGCCCAGATCTGTCGCGCGGCACCCAGCGTCAGGCGGGCGAAAACCGGCACCATGAACACGGCAATGGCGATGATTGCCGTGAACCGCCCGGAGCCGATGAAGGCGCCGAGCAGCATGGCTGAGAGGATCGGCGGCACGGCAAAGACGATGTCGCAGCCGCGCATGACCAGCGTTTCAATGAAGCCGCGCGTGGCCGCAACAGAAACGCCGAGCGCGGTGCCGAGCGTAGCACCAAGCGCGACCGCGAGCGCCGAGGTGGAGAGCGAGTTCCAAGCGCCGACCATCAGCATCGACGCCACGTCGCGGCCGAACTGGTCGGTGCCCAGCAGTCCCTGCGCCAGCGGCGGCTTCAGCTTGTGGACGATCTGCATCTTCGTCGGCGACATCGGCGTCCAGACCAGCGACAGGAGCGCAACGGCCACCAGCAACAGCGTCACGACGAGCCCGATGACGAAGGTCGGGCGGCGCAGAACCGAAAGCCTTCTCATGCGCCCGCCCGCAGTCTCGGGTCGATCACCAGATAGGCGACATCGACGATGAAGTTCATGACGATCACCAGCGCCGCGAAGAACAGCACCACGTCCTGCATGACGACGACGTCGCGCTGGGCAAGCGCCTGGAACGCAAGCCTGCCGACCCCGGGAAGGTTGAAGACGTTCTCGACAAGCACCGCCCCCGCGATCAGGAAGGTGAACTGCAGCCCGAGCATGGTGACGACCGGGATCAGGGCGTTCGGCACGGCATGGCGCCAGAGAGCAAGCCCCTCCGACAGGCCCTTCGAGCGAGCGGTGCGAACAAAATCCTCGTTCATCACCTCCAGCACGGCCGAGCGAGTGACGCGGGTGAGCACCCCCGCCTGCGGCAGGGCCAGGGCCACGGCCGGCAGCACCAGAGCCTTCAGAGCGGCAAACGGATCGGCGCTCCAACCGGGAAAGCCGCCCGCCGGCATCCAGCCGAGGATCGTCGAGAACAGGATGATCAGCAGCAGCCCGACCCAGAAGGCCGGCACCGCGATACTGAGATGCGAAAACAGTCCGGCGACCACATCCATCAGGCCGTTCTGGTGGCGCGCCGCCTGCACGCCGAGCGGCACGGCGATGGCCACCGACAGAAGAACGGCTATCAGCGCGAGCGGGATCGTTACCACCAGCCGCTCGGCGATCAGTCCGGCGACCGGAACGCCGTAGGTATAGGACTGTCCGAGATCACCCTGCAGGACGCCGAAAAGCCAGGCGAGGTAGCGAACGGCGAGCGGCCGGTCGAGCCCCATCTCCTTCTGCAGGGCCGCCAGCGTATCCGGGCTTGCCGACGTACCGAGAATGACGGAGGCCGGATCGCCCGGCAGCAGGTCCATGACCGTGAAGATCAGCAGTGACACGACCATCAGCGTGACGACGAGACCCGCGAGCCGGCGGGCAAGCAGTGAGATCATCGCAGCCGTGTCCCCAAAAACTGGCTCGACAGCGCTGACTGCTTGAGAACCTCTCCCCGCCCTTCCCACAATCGGGGTGGCTGAACCGGACCGAACCGCCGAGTTTCGATCAATGCGTGCGCGTGCCGCGCATCACCCCTACCCTTGGCGAGTAAATGGCCGGTAGGAAAGAATGGAACGTCAACGGCAAGCGGTTCGGCGGAGGTCATGATCACTCCACCCAATGAACCTCGGAGAGCACGTTCGACGGGATCGGCTCGTTCTCCCACAGACCCTGCACCTTCTTGTCCCACACGCCGAGCTTCGGCATGACGAACAGGAACAGCGCCGGCACGTCGTCGGCAAGGATCTTCTGCGCCTCGCCGTAAAGCGTCTCCTGCTCGGAAGCGTCGGCCGTCGCCTCGACCTTCTTCAGGATCTCGTTGAAGGCCGGGTTTTTGTAGCCGAAGTAGTACGGATCACGAGCGTAGATATCGATGTCCATCGGCTCGGCATGGGCGACGATGGTCATGTCGAAATTGCCGCCCTTGAACACGTCGGCCACCCATTTCGCCGGAAACTCGGTGGTCTCGATGGTCATGGTCACACCGATTTCCGCAAGCATCGCCTGCAGCATCTGCGACGAGCGCTGCGCATAAGCCATCTGCGGCGCCTTCATCGTGAACGCGAAGCCATCAGGATATCCCGCCTCCGCCAGCAGTGCCTTGGCCTTCTCCACGTCATACGGGTGAGTGCCGGTCAGGTCGATATAGCCGCGGTCATTGGGCGTATAGTGGCTGCCGATCGACGTACCGAAGCCCGACCATGCGCCTTCCACCAGCGACGGGCGGTCGATAGCCATCATCAGCGCCTGGCGGACCCGCTTGTCGTCGAACGGCTTCCTGGCATTGTTCATGCCGGCAACCACCTTCAGCTCGGTATTGCCGATGACCGTCGCCAGCCGGGGATCGTCCTTGAAGCTCTCGATCAGCTCCGGCGCGCCGAATTCCGGGAAGGCATCCACGTCGCCGGCCTTCAGGGCGGCCGCCTGCGCCTGCGGATCGGCGATGAAGCGGAACGTTGCATTCTCCAGCTTCGCGGCAGCCGCCGCATTCCAGTAGTCGGCATTCTTTGCGAGATCGACCTTGGAGCCCTTGGCCCAGCCGGCGAACTTGAAGGGGCCGGTCCCGACCGGCGTCGTCTTGTTGTTGTCTGCCGACTTCGGCGCGACGATGACCGAGGACGGCCAGCCGAGCCAGTAAAGCAGGCTGCCGGCCGGCTGCTTCAGCTTCAGCACAAGCGTCCCGGCGTCGGGTGCTTCCACGGTGTCGATCGCGGCAAAATAGCGCTTCTGCGGATTGACGGAATCGGCGCCCCGGGCGCGGTCGATGGAGAATTTCGCAACGCTTGCGTCGAAGGCTTCGCCATCATGGAATTTCACGCCTGGGCGCAGCTTGAACGTATAGGTCAGACCGTCCGGCGCGATGGACCAGCTCTCGGCAAGCTGCGGCTGCACCTTGCCCTGGCGATCGATCGTGGTCAGTCCCTCGAAGATATTCTGCCAGGTGACCTGACCGATCGCCACTGGAGCGGCAATCGTCGGGTCCAAGCCTGCGGGCTCAACCGCCATGCCGAGCGTCAACCCGGTCTTCGGTGCCGCCTGCGCTGAGGCGCCGGTGGAGAGCAGCAGCCCGGCGGTGATCGAGAGGCTGAAAAGGGCGCGGCGTGTCAAGGCCGTCGAGTTGGAGCGGAACCTGCTGGCCATGCGTCGAAATCCCCTTGTTTCTCGTCCTGCCGAACGTCGATGACCGGCCGGCGGACATTTATGCGAAGAGAGTGGCACTTCGCATGCGCACACACAATTAGCATTTTTGTGTGCTGCGTGTAGCGGTAATCGCTACACTGGTTTCTTCGATCTCGAACCGGTCTTCGCATGCTCCGCACCGTGCATGAACGCCTCGATGAAATCGACGAGCTTGCCGGCAGCGTAGGACAGCTGACGGTCCGGCGCTACGCAGAGGTCGATGGCCGTGCGCACGCCCTTGCCGGCCGAGATCGGGATGGCGGCCAGCAGGCCGAGATCGACCTCCCGCTGCACGGTCAGCGCCGGCAGCAGCGTCACCGCCGCCTCGCGCAGCACCAGTTCCTTCAGCATTTCCAGAGAGCCGGTGACGAAGACCGGATCAAGCTCGATGCCAAGTTTGGCGAACTGCTCCTCGAACGCTTGGCGGGCGCCAAAAGTCTTGTCCGGCAAGGCCAGCGGCAGGGTGGCAATCTCCTTCAGCGTGATCTCCGGGCGGCCGGCGGCCGGATGGTTGCCCCAGGTGATCAGTTCGTAGGTGATCTCCGAGCGCAGCCGCACCTTCACCCCGGCCATCTTCTGCGCAAACAGGGTCACCACCAGATCCGCCTCGGCACTGGCAAGCGCCTCGATCGCTTGGCGGGCGCTGGTGATCGCGACTTCGAACCGCAGCTTCGGGTAGCGCAGGCTGAACTGTGCCAGCACCGGCGCCAGCAGATTGGCGACCGTCGCGCCGTTGGCATAGATGGTGACCTTGCCGCGCTGCAGCCCCTGCAGGTCGTCGATCAGCTGGTGGACATGTTCAAGCTCGCGCAGCGTCCGCCCTGCCCGCGCTGCCAGAAGCTCCCCGGCTGCCGTCAGCCGGATGCCGCGATTGGAGCGTTCGACCAGCGTCGTTCCGAAATAGTGCTCGAGGTTCTCGATCTGCCGGCTGACGGCAGTCGGTGCGACGTTCAGGTTCTCGGCGGCCGCGCGCATGGAGTTGGTGCGCACCAGCTCGTCGAAATACATGAGGGCACGAAGCTGCATGGAGGGTCCGCCCGCCGCAATGACATGTTCCCGACGCCGGACCTCGCTCAGGTCCGGCGGAAGCCTTCGCTGGCGACCAGCAACTGGCGCGTATAATCGGCGGAGAATTCCCGCTGCTCCAGCGCCTCGACGGACACCATCTCGACGACCTTGCCCTTGCGCATCACCGCAAGCCGCTCGCACATATGGCTGATGACGCCGAGATCGTGGCTGACCATGATGAAGGTCAGGCCGCGATCCTTGCGAGCCTGTTCGAGCAGGTTGAGGATTTCCGCCTGGATTGACGCGTCGAGAGCCGATGTCGGCTCGTCGAGCAGCAGGATTTTCGGCTCGAGGATCAGAGCCCGGGCAATCGCGATGCGCTGCCGCTGGCCGCCCGAGAGCTGGTGCGAGTAGCGGAACCGGAAGCCGGCCCCCAAGCCCACCTCGTCCAGTGCCCGGGCAATGCGCGTATCGACATCGGTGAAGCCGTGGATCTCGAGCGGCTCCAGCAGCAGCCGGTCGACCGTCTGGCGCGGATGCAGCGAGCCGTAGGGATCCTGGAACACCATCTGCACGGTGCGATAGAAGCTCTTGTCGCGCTTGCGGCCGGTATAGTTGTGCCCGGAGACCGACAGCGATCCGGATTCGAAGGCGTTGAGGCCTGCCACCGCCCGCAGAAGCGTCGATTTTCCGGAGCCGGATTCACCGACGATGCCGAACGATTCCCCTTTGGCCACGTCGAGGCTGACGCCGTCGATCGCCACGAACTCGTCGAAGGCGACAACCATGTCACGGATGGAAACTGCACTCGCCGTCATGCCGCCCACTCCGGCTTGCGCTCCAGGACCGGCAGAGGATGCCGGTCAGAACCGATCGTCGGCAGGCAGTTCAGCAATCCCTGCGTATAAGGATGCCTTGCTTCGGAAAGATTGGCCGAGGACAGTTCCTCCACCACCCGGCCGGCATACATCACCAGTACCCGGTCGCAGAACGAGGAGACCAGCCGCAGGTCGTGGCTGATGAAGATCAGCCCCATGCCACGTTCGGCCACGAGCTTGTCGAGAATGCCGAGCACGTCGAGCTGCACCGTCACGTCGAGCGCCGAGGTCGGTTCGTCGGCGATCAGCAGTTCCGGGCCGCAGATCAGCATCATGGCGATCATGACGCGCTGGCCCATGCCGCCCGAGACTTCGTGCGGATAGAGATCGAAGACCCGTTCCGGATCGCGGATCTGCACCGCCTCAAGCATTGCCAGCGCCCGCGCCCTGCCCTCCTTGGCCGACACGCGCTCGTGGGTTCGCAGTGTCTCGATGATCTGCTTGCCGATCGGCATCACCGGGTTGAGCGAGTATTTCGGGTCCTGCAGGATCATCGCCACCCGCTTGCCACGCAGATCGCGTCGCTGGCGGGCCGAAGCCGACAGGAGGTCGATGCCGTCGAAATTCAGCCTGTCGGCGGTGATCTTCGCGTGGCCTGGGGTGAGCCCCATGATCGCCCGGCCGGTCTGCGACTTGCCGGAGCCGCTTTCGCCGACGATGCCGAGCCGCTCCTTGCCGAGCGTGAACGATACGCCGCGCACCGCATCGATAACGCCGGTGCGCGTCGGGAAGGATACCCGCAGGTTGTCGACTGTCAGAAGCGTGCTCATTGGCCGGCCTCCTTCGGATCAAGCGCATCGCGCAGACCATCGCCCAACAGGTTGAAGCCGAGGCTGACGATGAGGATGGCAAAGCCCGGCATGGCCGCGACCCACCACTGATCGAGAATGAAGCGGCGACCCGACGCGATCATCGCACCCCATTCGGGCAGCGGCGGCTGGGCGCCGAGGCCGAGGAAGCCGAGCCCGGCAGCGGTCAGGATGATGCCGGCCATGTCAAGCGTGACGCGCACGATCAGCGACGAGGTGCAGAGCGGCATGACATGGCGCAACACGATGCGGAACGGCGACGCGCCCATCAACTGGACCGCAGAGATGAATTCCGAGTTGCGGAACGTCAGCGTCTCGGCCCGGGCGATGCGCGCATAGGGCGGCCAGGAGGTGACGGCGATCGCAAGCACTGCGTTCTCGATGCCGGGACCGAGTGCCGCAACCAGCGCCAGTGCCAGGACAAGCTTCGGGAACGCCAGGAAGATGTCGGTGATGCGCATCAGGATGGCATCGACCCATCCGCCGGCATAGCCGGACACGGTGCCGACGATCAGCCCGATCGGCGCGGCGATGATTGCCACCAGCACCACCACGAACAGCGTCAGCCGCGAACCGTGCAGCAGGCGCGAGAGGATGTCGCGACCCTGGTCGTCGGTGCCGAGCCAGTAGCCGGCGGTGCCGGGCGGCAGCAGGCGAGCATTGCGCAGATCACCCTGCACCGGATTGTACGGCGCCAGAATATCGGCGAAGGCCGCGATGAACAGCAGCGCCAGGATGATGCCGAGCCCGACAAGCGCCAGCCGGTTTTCCGAAAAGCGCTGCCAGATGACATAGGCGCGTCCGAGCTTCGCCTGCCGGCGCGATGTGGGCCGGTCGGAGAGCAGCCAGTCGCGGCTGTAGGGTTTGAGGTCGGTCGCGGCGCTCATCGGCTGCGTGTCCTTGGATCGAGCGTCCGGTAAAGCAGGTCGGAGAACAGGTTGATGCCGATGAACACGGCACCGATGACGATCGTGCCGCCGAGCACGGCGTTCATGTCTGCGTTCTGCAGCGAATTGGTGATGTAGAGGCCAAGCCCTGGCCAGGCGAAGATCGTCTCGGTGAGCACCGAGCCTTCGAGCAGGCCGGCATAAGACAGCGCAATGACCGTCACCAGCGGCACGGCGGCGTTCCGCAGCGCGTGGAACCAGATGATGCGGGTCTCCGAAAGCCCCTTGGCGCGCGCCGCCACGATGTATTCCTGGCTGAGTTCGTTCAGCATGAAGGACCGCGTCATCCGGCTGATATAGGCAAGCGAGAAATAGCCGAGCAGGCCGGCCGGTAGGATGATGTGGCGGAACAGGTCCCACAGCACATCCCATTGCCGCTGCCACAGGGCATCGATCAGATAGAAGCCGGTCTGCGGAGTGAAGGTGAATTCGAACACCAGATCCATGCGGCCGGGATAGGCCACCCAGTTCAGCCGGGCGTAAAACACCAGCAGCGCCAGAAGGCCGAGCCAGAAGATCGGTACCGAATAGCCGATCAGGCCGATGATCCGGACGATCTGGTCGGCGATGCTACCCCGCTTGACGGCCGCCAGGACGCCGAGCGGAATGCCGAGCACCGAGCCGATGAGGGTGCCGAGCGTCGCAAGTTCGATGGTCGCCGGAAAGACGCGCTTGATGTCGGTCATCACCGGATTGGTGGTCAGCACCGAGATGCCGAAATCACCCGACAGCGCCTGCTTCATGTAGAGGAAGAACTGCTGCCACAGCGGCAGATTGAGGCCCAGCTGTTCGCGGACGCGCTCCACGACATGCGCCGGCGCCCGGTCGCCGACGATCGCCAGCGCCGGATCGATGGGAATGACCCGGCCGATGAAAAAGGTCACCGCCATCAGCCCCAGGAAGGTGGTGATGACGGTGATGATGAAGCCGAGGATTGCCCGGCCGCGGGCGTGGGCGCGGCGTCTGCCGCGCCCCGCGCGCATTTGTGTCTCAACGATGCTCAAAGCGGGAACCTAACCGGTTCAATCCTTGGAGATATTGTAGACGAAGTTGGTGTCGAAGCTCGGTCCGAGCTTGAAGCCCTTCAGCTTCGCGGAATAGCCGGCAACTTCGGTCTGCTGGAAGATCACCACGAACGGGCTGGTGGTGAGCGCCTTCTTCTGCAGGTCCTCGTAGATTGCCGCGCGCTTGGCGCTATCCTTCTCGAGCAGCGCCGACTGCGTCTGCTTCGTCAGCTCCGGAACGTCCCAGGCGTTGCGCCAGGCAAGCGTCTTGTTCTTGCCTTCGTCGGAGTTGTCGTAGTTGATGGTGAAGGTCTCGGCATTCGAGTTCGGGTCGAAATAGTCCGAACCCCACTGGCCGATATAGATGTCGTGCGTGCGGGCGCGGAACTTGGTCAGCGTCTGCTTGCCGTCGCCCGGGATGATCTCGAGCTTGATGCCGGCCTGCGCCAGCGTCTGCTGCACGCTTTCGGCAATGCCGGTCACCGGCTGCGTATTGCGCACATCCATGGTGACGGTGAAGCCGTCTGCCAGGCCAGCCTTGGCCAGCAGTTCCTTCGCCTTGGCGACGTCGAGCTTGTAAGGCTTCTCGTCGAGCGCGCCAAGCTGGCCCTTCGGCAGGAAGGTCTGGTGGATTTCGCCGATGCCCTTGATCAGCGTTTCGCCGATCGCGTCGTAGTCGACGAGATACTTGAAGGCTTCAACAACTTCGGGCTTGGCCAGGTTCTTGTTCTTCTGGTTGAGGCTGAAGTAATAGAGCGTGCCCTTCGGCGCCGACGTCGTGCTGAGGCCGTCCTTCTTCGACACGGCTTCCACGTCACCCGGCTCAAGGTTGCGGGCGATGTCGATATCGCCGTTCTCCAGTGCCAGACGCTGGCCGGAGCTTTCCTTCATGTGACGGTAGACGACCCGCTTCAGCTTCGGCTTTTCGCCGTAGTAGTTCGGGTTGACCTCCATGATGACGGCTTCGTTGGCCTTCCAGCCCAGCACCTTGTAGGGGCCGGAACCGGCATAACCGGTCTTCAGGAATTCGTTGCCGAAATCGGTCTCGTATTTGTAGTCGGCGGTCGGCGTGACGGCCTTGGCCTTCTCTTCGATCAGCTTCTTGTCGACGACCGATGCGACGGTCGAGGTCAGCACGTTCAGCACGAAGCTCGGTGCATAGGGCTTGTCGACGGTCAGCACGAAGGTCGCGTCGTCGGTTGCCTTCGCCTTTTCCGTCACGTTGTCGCCCTTCAGGCCGAACTGCGTAAGCAGGAAGGCCGGCGACTTGTCGAGCTTGACGGCGCGCTCGAAGGAATAGGCGACGTCGGCTGCCGTCAGCGGGTTGCCGGAAGCGAACTTGAGGCCGGACTTCAGCTTGAACGTATAGGTCAGGCCGTCTTCCGAGGTCGTCCAGCTGTCGGCAAGGTCACCGATGACCTTCGACGTGTCGCTGATGTCGATCGTGACGAGCTTGCTGTAGCTGTTGCCGGTGACTTCGGCCGCCGAAAGTTCGAACGCTTCGCCCGGATCGAGCGAGATGATGTCGTCGATGGCGAAGCCCTCGACGAGCGTATCTGCCGGCGTGGCGGCGAACGCCTGCGGAGCCGACAGCATGACGAGCGACAGCGCGGCGCTGGTCGTCAGAATTCTAAGCGTGCGATCAATCGCGTTCTTCATGTCGTATGTTCCCATTTTTTTATGTTGAGCAAGTCGCGAGCAGGTCTTTCAGCGGGTTTCCCGCCAGACCTGGCCAAGAACCCTCATCCAGTTTTCCCGGCAAAGCTTGGCAAGATCGTCTTGAGCGTAGCCCGCGCTTTTCAGGGCTGCAACCAGTTTCTGGTTGCCGGCCGCATCGCGAATACTCTCGGGAACGGTGGCCCCGTCGAAGTCCGATCCAAGCGCCACGCAATCGATTCCCATGCGCTCCACCATGTAGTCGATATGGCGGACCATCAGGTCGAGCGAGGTCGCCGCATCGTCGCGTGCGTCGGGCCGCAGCATCGTCACGGCATAGTTGAGGCCGACGACGCCGCGCCGCTCGCGGATTGCATCCATCTGGCGATCGGTCAGGTTGCGCGCCACCTGGGTGAGCGCATGGACGTTGGAGTGGCTGGCGATCAGCGGCATTTCGGAGGTCTTGGCGACATCCCAGAAGCCCTGCTCGGTGATGTGGGCGAGATCGATGGCAATCCCCATCCGGTCGCATGCCTTGACGAGCTCGAAGCCGGCAGCGGTCAGCCCTGGCCCGGTGTCGGGCGTCAAGGGATAGGCGAACGGCACGCCGTGCCCGAAGATGTTGTTGCGGCTCCACACCGGCCCGAGAGACCGGAGTCCGGCGGCATGGAAGACCTCCAGTTCGGAAAGATCCGGGCCGATCGCCTCGCAGCCTTCCATATGCACGACGGCGGCGAAGATGCCGTCCGCCATGGCCGAGCGAATGTCTGCCGTCGACCGGCAGATCCGCCAGGCGCCTGCCCGCTCCAGCCGCAGCGCAAGCGCGAACTTCTCCATGGCGATGCCAAGCGACGGCGCGTGATCGAGCGGCGCGGCAAGCGGCGTGTGATAGTGGCCGCTGTCATCGGGCTCCTTGAGGATCAGGTCGCCGGACGGAATGTAGATTGCGCAGAGACCGCCGGCGAGACCACCGGCCTTGGCGCGAAGGCCGTCGATATGGCCTTCGGGCGTCCCGTGCAGGAACTCCTCCACCGGGTCGGCTCCGTTGCGCAAAGTGCGCCACAGCCGAAGGAGCACGTCGTTGTGACCGTCGAACACGAATTCCATCAGAAGTTTCCGAATTGATATTCCAGGATAGGTGAAGCTGATCCTAGGCCGATCGGGAAACCGACCGCAAGCCGCAAAGTGGAACTTAAGGCAGCCATCCCGCCTCGCCTGAGCGCGTCAGCAGCGGCGTGCGGAACACGCCGTGTACGCGTTCGCGCCAATCCGGACCGTAAGCGTCGAGGCTCGCATGCCAGCGTTCCGACTGCAGCATTGCCGCAGCGATGGCGACAGGCTGCACGTTGACCGCCCGCATCAGCGACAGGCCGGCGACGATCGACGTTCCGCTGGAGATGACGTCGTCGACCAGCACGACCCGCCGTCCCTCGAGCAGCGGCAGCATGCGCGGGTCGAGATACAGGCGCTTTGCCTGCTCCGGCGTGGTGATCGACGACAGCGGCACGGAAAGCCCCTCGTCGTACCAGAACTTGCGGGATGTGCCGCAAGCGACGTAGCGCGAATGGCCGAGCTTCTGGGCCAGTGCTGCGGCAAGCGTCAGGCCGAGCGTCGGCAGTCCGACGACGACCTGCGGATCGAGTGGCGCGACCTGCTCGGCAAGCTGCTGCGCCAGCGCATCGACGACGGGAAAACTTGCCTGGTTGATGATCAGCGAGCAGAGCGCATGCTGCCCGTCGGGCAGTGGCCGGATCGGCAACCGCAACTGTCTTTCGTCCCTCAGTGTCGCCGGGAAGAAGCTCTCGAAGGGTCCGCTGGTCGAAAAACTCCCGGCGGGATGGATCTCCTGCCAGAAATCGTGTGGCCGAAACTCGTTTGGCTGCATGAATGCGCGGTCCTCAGGCGTAGTCGGGTTCGTTGCTGTAGCGGCCGACCTCGTCGATCAGCCAGGCGCGGAACAGCGCCACCGGGCGAAAATCCATCTTGGTGATCGGCGCCACCAGATAATAGGAACTCGGACTGCGGACCTGCTGCGGCAGTGCCTGCACCAGCGCGCCGCTCTTCAGTTCGGCGTCGATGAGGAAGAGCGGCATCAGCGCCACGCCGAGGCCTGCGCTGCAGGCCTGGCCGACACTGGCGAACTGCTCGAAGCGCATGCCCTGCGCCGGCGCGCCGGGAACACCCAGCGTCTCGAAGAAATGCGCCCAGCCGCCCGGCCTGGAAGCCATGTGCAGCAGCGGCAGCCGCATCAGGTCTTCAGCCGACTGGACCGGGTGGTCGGCCTGGAATTTGGGGCTGCAGACGGGCACCACCATCTCATCCATGAGGAAGGTGCATTCGGCGCCCGGCCAGTTGGGCTGGCCGATATGGATCGCCACGTCGAGGCCGTCGCGCTCGAAGTCGAAGATGCCGATACGGGTGGCGAAGTTCAGCGTGATATCCGGATGCTGGGCGACGAAACGCGGGATGCGCGGCAAGAGCCAGCGCGTGCCAAAGGTCGGCAGCATGGCAAGGTTCAGCGTATCGCCATGACGTTTGGTCATGACCTGCAGCGAGGCGGCGCGGATCTGCGACAGCGCGCTGCCGATCGCCTTGGCATAGGATCGGCCGGGTTCGGTCAGCGCCACGCCGCGCGACGAGCGGTCGAACAGCACGATGCCAAGCTGCTCTTCCAGCCCGGAAATCTGTCTGCTGATCGCCCCTTGCGTCAGCGAAAGCTCGTCGGCGGCGCTGGAGAAGCTGCCAAGCCGCGCGACCGACTCGAAAGCGGCCAGAGCAGCTGTCGATGGCAGGAGTCGGCGGCTGAGATTGGTCATCCCGCATTCCTATAGCTCATGGCTTCGTGAGTAAACTGCGCTTTACCTACCTCCGGGTTTTGCCGATAGTCCGCCCACGATTTTCTAGATGGAGGCTCACATGAGCGACCGCGCGGCATTTTCCTGGGAAGACCCCTTCCTGCTCGACGATCAGCTGACCGAAGACGAGCGGATGATCCGCGAAGCCGCCGCTGCGTTCGGCAAGTCTGAACTCCTGCCGCGCATCAACGAGGCTTATCTCGGCGAAACGACCGAGCCGGAACTGTTCCGGCTGATGGGCCAGGCCGGTCTGCTGGGTGTGACCCTGCCGGAAGAATACGGTGCCGCCAATGCCGGCTACGTCGCCTACGGCCTGGTTGCCCGCGAAGTCGAGCGGATCGACAGCGGCTACCGCTCGATGATGAGCGTCCAGTCGTCGCTGGTCATCTATCCGATCTTCGCCTACGGCTCGGACGAGCAGAAGAAGAAGTACCTGCCGGGTCTCGTCTCCGGCGAACTGATCGGCTGCTTCGGCCTCACCGAGCCGGACGCCGGGTCCGATCCGGGCGGCATGAAGACCCGCGCCGAAAAGATCGAGGGCGGCTACCGTCTGCGCGGCGCCAAGATGTGGATTTCCAACTCGCCGATCGCCGACGTCTTCGTCGTTTGGGCGAAGTCGGAAGCCCACAACAACGAGATCCGCGGCTTCGTGCTGGAGAAGGGCATGAAGGGTCTGTCTGCCCCGAAGATCGGCGGCAAGCTGTCGCTGCGCGCCTCGATCACCGGCGAAATCGTCATGGATGGCGTCGAAGTCGGCGAAGATGCGCTGCTGCCGAACGTTTCGGGCCTTAAGGGTCCGTTCGGCTGCCTCAACCGCGCTCGCTACGGCATCTCCTGGGGCGTCATGGGTGCGGCCGAAGACTGCTGGCTGCGGGCCCGCCAGTACGGGCTTGACCGCAAGCAGTTCGGCAAGCCGCTCGCCGGCACCCAGCTTTACCAGAAGAAGCTCGCCGACATGCAGACGGAGATCGCGCTTGGCCTGCAGGCATCCTTGCGCGTCGGCCGGCTGATGGACGAGCACCGCATGGCGCCGGAGATGATCTCCATCGTCAAGCGCAACAACTGCGGCAAGGCGCTCGACATCGCCCGCCAGGCCCGCGACATGCACGGCGGCAACGGCATCCAGATCGAGTACCACGTTATGCGCCACGCGCAGAACCTGGAGACCGTCAACACCTACGAAGGCACGCATGATGTCCATGCGCTGATCCTCGGCCGTGCCCAGACCGGCATCCAGGCGTTTTTCTGATACGCACGACCCCGATCAAGTTCGAGACAGCCCGGCCCGCGGAGTGAGGCCGGGCTTTTTTCTGCTTGGTAAGGGCCGTCAGCCTGCATTCTCTTCTGCAAGTGCCCGCACCACAGAAGGCAGTACTTTCAGAGGTTCGAAATAGTCGCCGAGCGTTACCGGCAGTTCGACCCCGCTCGTGGGTGCGACCATCAGAACCCAGAAGAGGTAGCAATCGGCAATCGTCATCTCGTCGCTGACGAGGAACGCTTTGTCACCCATCTGGTCGGCTAGAATGGCGAAGGAGGCCTTCAGCTTGGTGCGGGCGCGCGCCTTCTCCGGCTCCGGAAGGTTGCGGAAGAACGGTTGATAGCTGCCATGGATCTCGGAGGCCATGAAGGCGAGTACTTCGAGCGTCCGCCACCGCTCGATCCCGTTCCTCGCCAGAAGCTTGCCGCTCGTGTCCGCAATATAGTGCAGGATGACGGGGTTCTCCGTCAGCAGGTGCCCGTCGTCGAGTTCGAGCGTCGGGATGTAGCCCTTCGGATTGATCGTCAAAAAATCGCGGCCGTCCGCTGTCTTTTTCGC
This sequence comes from Rhizobium sp. SAFR-030, assembly GCF_059415005.1. Lineage (NCBI taxonomy): Bacteria > Pseudomonadati > Pseudomonadota > Alphaproteobacteria > Hyphomicrobiales > Rhizobiaceae > Rhizobium > Rhizobium sp. SAFR-030. The sequence continues at coordinate 386,970 of NZ_JBPFDO010000004.1, forward strand.
GTGGTCGATGCTGACCAGCGTATAGGCAAGTCCCGCCTCGATGAGCGCGATGTGGTCGGCCAGGCTGCAGGCAAGAGGGTAATAAAAGAGGATCATGCTGGTCTCCTTGTTTGCAGACCAGCTCCGGGAGTTTCCAAAGGCACAGGTCTACAATGTTGACCACGACCATTTATGTGACCTAAAATTCGCCGTCAAAAGCATATCTTTGGGAGTTGGTCAGATGGATGTGACTGCCGCGCACACGCAAGCTGGCTGCAAGGCGAGCGAGATCCTCAGCCGGGTGGGCGACAAGTGGACGATTCAGGTGGTCGTCGCACTTCGGGAAGCCCCGCAGCGTTTCAACGCCGTCAAGCGGCAGGTCGGCGGCATCTCGCAGCAAATGCTGGCACGAACGCTGAAGACCCTTGAGCGCGACGGTATGGTCAAGCGCACCGTTCATTCCAGCACCCCGCCGCAGGTCGAATACACCCTGACGCCGCTCGGCTATTCCCTGTCGGAAACCGTGCGAGAGCTTGCAGAATGGGCTTCTACAAACCGCCGGCCGATTGAGGAAAACCGCCTCGCCTACGACGCGCGTCGCGGCACATAGGCCTTGCAACCCGAAGCTGGTCTTCAGCGCGAGTTCTTCGGCAGGCGCGTCGACGCCTGCAAATCTTGCCATGTTGACGGTCCGTCGGAAAACCGAGGTTTGGTGGATGGCGGTGATGGCGGACGCAGGTTCACTGTCATTTTATTTAATCATACTTTTGACCATCAGCGTTGAATGTCGAAACCAATTGTCCTACGTCAGGGCCTCAAGCCTTTTCCGGGAACGCGCGGCCCTGCGACAGGGTTCGGCTTCCCATGACTTTTTAGATCGAATTGAGGTCCCTATGCACACCTATCCCGACGTAAAGCTGTTCATTGCAGGCGAATGGCGCGATGCCATCGATGGCAGGACCATCCCGGTCGAGGATCCGGCAACGCAGGAAATCATCGGCAAGATCGCGCATGCCGGAAAGGCCGACCTCGACCTGGCGCTGGAAGCGGCTGACAAGGGCTTCAAGATCTGGCGCGATACGCCGGCCTTCGAGCGCTCGAAGATCATGCGCAAGGCCGCCGACCTGCTGCGGGAACGCATCGACATGATCGCCTGGTTGATGACCCGCGAACAGGGCAAGCCGATCGCCCAGTCGAAGGGCGAGATCATGAATGCCGCCGACACCATCGACTGGTTCGCCGAAGAAGCCCGCCGTACCTACGGCCAGATCATTCCGGCCCGGTTCGGCGGCGTCTCCAACATGGCGATCAAGTTCCCGATCGGCCCGGTTGCCGCCTTTACGCCGTGGAATTTCCCGATCAACCAGATCGTCCGCAAGCTGTCCGCTGCCGTCTCGGTCGGCTGCTCGATCATCATCAAGGCACCGGAAGAAACCCCGGCCTCGCCGGCCGAACTGATCCGTGCCTTCGCCGATGCCGGCGTGCCGGCCGGTGTCGTCAACCTGGTCTACGGCGTCCCGGCCGAAATCTCCGAATACCTGATCCCGCACCCGGTCATCCGCAAGATCTCGTTCACCGGCTCCACCCCCGTCGGCAAGCATCTCGCAGCCCTCGCCGGCAAGCACATGAAGCGCGCCACGATGGAACTCGGCGGTCATGCGCCGGTGGTCGTGTTCAACGATGCGGATCTGGAAAAGGCCATCGAAGTCTCGGCCATGGCGAAGTTCCGCAATGCCGGCCAGGTCTGCGTTGCGCCGACCCGCTTCCTGATCCAGGACGGCGTCGCCGACCAGTTCATCGACGGTATCGTCAAGTATGCGGAAGGCCTGAAGGTCGGCAACGGGCTTGAAGACGGCATCACCATGGGGCCGCTCGCCAACGAGCGCCGCATCCCGGCCATGGAAGAGATGATCCAGGACGCCGTGTCGAAGGGCGCCGTGCTGAAGACGGGCGGCAAGCGGATCGGCAACAAGGGCCACTTCTTCGAGCCGACGGTTCTGACCGACGTGCCGACCTCTGCCGCGATGATGAACGAGGAGCCGTTTGGGCCAATCGCCATCGTCAACCGCTTCTCGACGCTGGAAGACGCGCTGGAAGAATCCAACCGCCTGCCCTTCGGCCTTGCATCCTATGCCTTCACCGGCTCGGTGAAGACTGCCCATGCACTCAGCCAGAAGCTGGAAGCAGGAATGCTGACCATCAACCACAATGGTCTGGCGATCCCGGAAGTGCCGTTCGGCGGCATCAAGGATTCCGGCTACGGCACGGAAGGCGGCTCGGAAGCCGTCGAGGCCTACATGGAAACCCGCTTCGTCAGCCAGATGAACTGAGGTTTTTAACCGTTCTGAAAATCGAAAAGGCGCCGGGAAACCGGCGCCTTTTTCTATTTAGCAGAGTAATTTTCAGGCTTTCCACTCTGGCTGCTGCCATCTCTCCCACAGAGGGCAAGACATTTGCGCAGGATGGAAGGCGATTCTCAAACTCTCCCCACAACGGGAAGGGCTTAACCCGGCCGCGCCGCTGATGCAGGAAAAGGGCAGCCAGAGGGAGACTTTTCTCAAACGTCACCCCAGCGGAAACACCTTGGCCCGCCGAAGCGTCACGAAGCCCGTATCGCCTGCGCTAACAGCCTGCTCCGGCTCCACGTCGAATTCCAGCGGTTCGCCGGTCGAGGCCGTGGCAATAACGCGCCGCTCGCCCGGCCGGTCCAGAACGCGGGTAACCGTGGCTGCCAAACCCGGCCCGGTGGCCGACCAGTCGAGATCGCGCGGACGGGCGAAGATTTCCGCCGGACCGTCGGCAAGGTCCGAAGCCGCGACATCTGCCTCGCCGACAAGCGCCCGCCCGCCGATGACGGTGCCGGTCAGCCGGTTGGCGTCGCCGAGGAATTTGAGCACGAAGGCATCTTTCGGATCGCGGCACACTTCCTGCGGCGTGCCCTGCTGGACGATCCTGCCCTCCTTGAGGATCACCACACGGTCGGCGAGATCCAGCGCCTCTTCCTGATCGTGGGTGACGAAGATCGTCGTGATGCCGAGCTCCCGGTGGATTTCGCGCAGCCAGCGGCGCAGGTCGTGGCGGACATTGGCATCCAGCGCGCCGAACGGTTCGTCGAGCAGCAGCACCTTGGGATCGACGGCGAGTGCACGCGCCAGCGCCACCCGCTGACGCTGACCGCCGGAGATCTGCGCCGGGAAGCGCTCGCCCAGACCCTCCAGCCGCACGAGCCGCAAAAGGTCCGCAACGCGCGTCTCGACCTCAGCCCGGCTGCGCTTCACCTTCGACACCTTCATGCCGAAGCCGATGTTCTCGGCCACCGTCATGTGCGGGAAGAGCGCATAATGCTGAAAGACGAAGCCGACGCCGCGGTCACGCACCGGGATATCCGTCGCGTCCTGATCGCCGAAGAAGATCCGCCCTTCGTCCGCATATTCGAGGCCGGCGACCATGCGCAGGATCGTCGTCTTGCCGGATCCCGACGGGCCGAGCAGCGCCACCAGTTCGCCGCTTTCGATCTCCAGCGACACGCCGTGCACGGCGCGGAAGGTATCGAAGGTCTTGACGACTGTATCAAGGCGGATTTTCATGGGCGTATTCCCGGCGTGATGGGGGCCATGGCAGGCTTGGAGCGGCGACCGGCGCCCTGCCGCTCCAGCGCCACCTTGGCGATGATGGTGAAGACGGCGATGACCGCCAGGATGGAGGCCGAGGCAAAGGCACCGGCCGCCTGGTAATCGTGGTAGAGCAGTTCGATATGCAGCGGCAGCGTATTGGTCTGGCCGCGGATATTGCCCGACACGATCGACACGGCCCCGAACTCGCCCATCACCCGGGCGTTGCAGAGCACGACACCGTAGAGCAGCGCCCATTTGACGTTCGGCAGCGTCACGGAGAAGAAGGTGCGCCAGCCGGATGCGCCAAGCGAGGTCGCCGCCTCCTCGAGATCGCGCCCCTGCGCCTGCATCAGCGGGATCAGTTCGCGCGCCACGAACGGCGCCGTGACGAACATCGAGGCAATCACGATCCCCGGCAGCGCGAACAGGATCTTGATCTCGTAGGCGTCGAGCAGCGGCCCGAACAGGCCCTGCAGCCCGTAGACGAACAGGTAGGCGACGCCGGCGACGATCGGCGAGACGGAAAACGGGATCTCGATGACCACCAGCAGCAGGCGCTTGCCGCGGAAGTCGAACTTGGTGATCGCCCAGGCCGCGGCAACCCCGAAGATCGTGTTGATGGGCACGGCGATCAGCGCGGTGATCACCGTCAGCAGGATTGCGTGGCGAGTGTCGGTATGGTTGAGCGTCGCCACATAGGCCTTCCAGCCCTGGCTAAGCGCTTCGACGCCGATGACGATCAGCGGCGCCAGAACCAGCAGCGCGCCGATCACCAGAACGAGGCCGATCAGCGCCCGGCGGAAGAGCGGGTTGTCACCGACGCGCGGCGGTTTGCGGCGGGAAGACGGCTGGCTCATGATTATCCCCTCACCGTGTAGCGCAGGGCGCGCGCCTGCATCCAGTTCGTGACTGCCAGCATGACGAAGGCGGCGATCAGCAGCACCGAGGCGATGGCCGCTGCCGCCTGATAGTCATACTCCTCCAGCCGGATGAAGATCAGCAATGCGGTGATCTCCGTCGACATCGGCTGGTTGCCGGCGATGAAGATGATGGCGCCGAACTCGCCGAGCGAGCGGGCGAAGGACAGGGACGTTCCGGCCAGCAGGGCCGGCATCAGCAGCGGCAGGATGACCTTGGCGAAAATCGTCCAGTCGGAGCCGCCGAGCGACTGCGCCGCCTCTTCCAGCGCCGGATCGAGATCCTCCAGAACCGGCTGCACCGTGCGCACGATGAACGGCAGGCTGGTGAAGCACATGGCGATCATGATGCCGATCGGCGTATAGGCCACCTTGATGCCGAAGTCTAAGAGCAGCGCGCCGAACCAGCCGTTGCTGGAAAACAGCGCGGTGAGCGAGATGCCGGCCACCGCCGTCGGCAGCGCAAACGGCAGATCCACCATGGCATCGATCAGCCGGCGGCCGGGAAAGCGGTAGCGCGTCAGCACCCAGGCGAGCGCCAGCCCGAAGACGAGATTGAAGAGCGTCGCCGCAAGAGCCGCAAGAAGCGTCACCCGGTAGCTCGCAACGGCCCGCGGCGACGAGACGATCGACCAGTATTCGGAGGGACCGAGGCTCGCGGCCTTCACCGCCAGCGCCGCCAGCGGCAACACCACGATCAGGCCGACGTAGAAGAGAGTAATCCCGAGCGACAGCCGCAATCCGGGCAGGACATTGCGTTTCACGATCCGCTTCCCGTTGTTCACGCCGAAACCCGACGGAGACGGATCCGCCGGGTTTCACGGTATAACCAGTCTTGTCGGTTAGCGGCTGCCGTACAACTTGTCGAGTGTACCGCCGGAGGCGAAGTGCTCCTTCTGGATCTTCTCCCAGCCACCGAACACCTGATCGACATTGACCAGCCGGATCTCGGGGAAGTCCTTCTTGAACTCGCCGGTGACCTTCTCGTTGTGGACGCGATGGCCGAACTGAGCGGCGACCCGCTGGCCCTCCTCGCTGTAGAGGAAGTCGAGATAGCTCTTGGCCAGCTCCCGCGAGCCGCGCTTGTCGGCAACCTTGTCGACGATGGCGACCGGGAACTCGGCTAGCAGCGAGACCGAGGGAATGACGCCTTCCACCTTGTCGGCACCGTACTGCTTGGCGATGCCGCGCGTCTCTGCCTCGAAGGTGATCAGCACGTCGCCCGTCTCGCGCTCGACGAAGGTCGTCGTTGCGGCGCGGCCTCCGGTGTCGAACACCGGCACGTTGTCAAAGATCTTCTTGAGGAAGGCTTCGACCTTTTCCTCGTCACCGCCGAAGGCTTCCTTGGCGTAGGCAGCCGCTGCCAGATAGGTGTAGCGGGCATTGCCGGAGGTCTTCGGGTTGGGGAAGATGACCTTCACGTCGTCGCGGACGAGATCGTTCCAGTCCTTGATGTTCTTCGGGTTGCCGGCGCGGACCAGGAAGGACGGGAAGGAATAGAAGGGCGACGAGGCGTTGGGGAAATCCTTCTGCCAGTCGGCCGAAACAAAGCCCTGCTTCACCAGGAAATCGATGTCCGTCACCTGGTTGAAGGTGACGACGTCGGCCTCGAGGCCTTCCACGATGGCACGCGCCTGCTTGGAAGTGCCGGCATGCGACTGATCGATGGTGACGCCCGGATGCCCCTTGAGGAACGCCTCGTTCTCGGCGACGAACAGCTCGCGTGCGACGTCATAGGACGCGTTGAGGAGCTTGGTCGGCTGCTGGGCCAGCGCCGGAACGGCAACGAGGGCGGCGAGCGCCGTGCCGAGAATGAGAAGGCGGTTCATGCGGGGACTCCGGTCAAGATGATTGACCGGAACCTAGAGCGAGGCGCGCCGCGACGCGAGGAACCGCCGACCAGCCGGGAACGTCGCTGGAGAAATTTCCACTCTTTCCGAGCCGATTGCGCAACAGGCATTCCAGAAGGCCATGCGCGCAGATGGAAAGGCTCGGAAAATGGCGCGGGAAGCGGCAGGGAAACCGCTTCCCGCAGGTCGCTCATTCAGCGGCGGTGGACAGGTTGAGCGACATCTGTTCCTTCGGCTGATCATCGTTTTCGCCGGAGGATGGTTTTGTGGTTTTCGGCTCGCGGCCGAAGAACAGGGCGTAACCGGCCGGCAGCACCAGGATGGTGAGCACGGTGGCGACCAGGATGCCGCCCATCATCGCATAGGCGAGCGGCCCCCAGAACAGTCCCCGCGAGATGGGGATGAGCGCCAGGACTGCCACCAGCGCTGTCAACATGATCGGCCGGAAACGCCGCACCGCGGCCCCGATGATCGCCTCGGCACGCGGATGGCCGCTGGCGATATCCTGGTCGATCTGGTCGACGAGGATGATCGAGTTGCGGATGATGATGCCGAGCAGCGCGATGACGCCGAGGATCGCCACGAAACCGAATGGCGCGCCGGTGATCAGCAGCGCCGCTGCCGCACCGATGATGCCGAGCGGTCCGGTGGACAGCACCAGCATCGCCTTGCCGAAATGCTGCAGCTGGATCATCAGCAGTGCGACGATGACGAACAGCATGACCGGCGCCTTCGCGGCGATCGACATCTGGCTTTCGGTCGCATCTTCCGCGCCGCCCTGGATCTCGAGCTTGTAGCCGGCCGGCAGTGCCTGCTTCAGATCGTCCATGCCGTTGTACATCTTCATGACCAGGTCGTTCGGCTCGACGCCATCCGGCACTGTCGCCTTGATAGAGATCGTCGGCAGGCGGTCGCGGCGCCATTCGATGCCGTTCTCCTGCACCGGAACCAGCCGGGCGATCTGCGAGATCGGCACGAAGCTGCCGTTGTCGCTCGGGACGTAGACGGATTCGATCGCCGTCAGCAGGTTGCGGTTGGCATCGGGTTCGCGGGCGACGATGGAGATGGTCTCCTCGCCTTCGCGGAACTGGTCGAGTTCCGCACCGGACACTGCTGCATAGAGCATCTGGCGCACACGCTGCGATGTGACGCCGAGCGCCCGGGCGCGATCCTGGTCGATCACCAGCTTCAGGCTCGTGACCGGTTCCAGCCAGTCGTCGTGGATGGTGCCGAGCAGCGGGTTCTGGTGGAAACGCTCCTTGACCTGGTCGGCGATGCGGCGGACCTCGGCCCTGTCCGGACCGACGACACGCATCTGCACCGCCCAACCGACCGGCGGGCCGAGGAACAGGCGGTCGACCTTGCCGCGCACGTCGGGGAAATCCTCCGCAAGGATCTTGCGCAGCTTGACGATAAGCCGCTCGCGCTCTTCGAGCCCGTTCGACATCACCAGCAGCTGGGCGAAGTTCGGGTTGCGCAATTGCTGGTCGAGCGGCAGGAAGAAGCGCGGCGCACCCTCGCCGATGAAGGTGGCAACGAACTTCTTGTCCGGATCGTCCATCACCCGCGCTTCCAGGGCCTTGGCCTGCCGCTCAACCTCCTCGATCGCGGTGCCTTCCGGCAACCACATGTCGACGAGGATTTCCGGCCGCGATGATTGCGGGAAGAAGCTCTGCGGGATGAACTGGAACGACCACAGACTGGTGACGAACACGGCGCCGGTCAGCATCAGCACGATCAGCCGGTGCCTGACGGCCCAGGTCACCGTCGAGCGAAGACCGCGGTAGAAGCGCGTGTCGTAGGCATCGTGATGGGTGCCCACATGCGGCCTCTGCTTGAGGATCATGTAGCCGAGCCAGGGCGTGAAATAGACTGCGACAAACCACGAGGTGACGAGCGCGATGCCGACCACGTAGAACAGCGAGCGGACATATTCGCCGGCGGTGGAATCGGCAAATCCGACCGGAATGAAGCCCGCCGTGGTGATCAGCGTTCCGGTCAGCATCGGGAAGGCGGTCGAGCTGTAGGCGAACGTTGCTGCGTCGAGTTTCTCGAGCCCCTCCTCCAGCTTGCGCTCCATCATTTCCACGACGATCATCGCATCGTCGACAAGCAGGCCGAGCGCGATGATGAGCGCGCCAAGCGAGATGCGCTGCAGCTCGATGCCGAGCTCGTACATGATTGCCAGGGTCGCTGCGAGAACCAGCGGGATGGAGATGGCGATGACGATGCCGGAGCGCCAGCCGATCGACAGCAGCGAGACAATGAGCACGATGACCAGCGCCTCGAGCAGCGCCTGGGTGAACTCTCCGATCGCCTCGTGCACGACTTCCGGCTGGTTGGCGACCTGTTCGACGCCGACGCCGACCGGCAGCGAGGCCTCGAAAGTGTGGTAGGTCTCGTCGATCCACGTGCCGACGTCGGTCACCTTAAAGCCGTTCTGCATGACGACGCCGACCTCGACGGCATCCCGGCCATTGAAGCGGAACTTGCGGTCGTAAGGCTGGACGAGCCCGGCGGAGACGGTGGCGATGTCGCCGAGGCGGAACACCTGTTCGCCGCTGCGGATGCGCAGTTCGCGGATGTCTTCCGGCGTCCGCAGGCCACCTTCCACGGCGATGCGCACCGACCGCGTCGTGGTCTGCACGCTGCCGGCGGGATCGACGTTATTCTGCCCGGACAGCGCGTCCCGGATGTTGTTGAGCGTCAGCTTTCGTTCGGAAAGCGCCTTGGAGGAGATGTCGATGTAGATCTTCTGCGCCTGATCGCCGAGGATCGAGACCTTCTCGACGCCCTTCGTCGCGAGCAGCATGTCGCGCGCCTGGATGGCGAAATCCTTCAGCTCCGGATAGGAATAGCCGTCGCCGGTGATTGCGTGCAGCGTGACATAGGTGTCACCGAACTCGTCGTTGAAATAGGGGCCGAGAACGCCGCTTGGAAGCTCCTGTTCGATGTCGGAGATCTTCTTGCGCACCTGGTAGAAGGCATCGGCCACCTGGCGGGCGTTCGTGTCGCCCTTGATCTGGATCGTCGTGATCGACGTGCCGGCCCGCGTATACGACTTCACCCAGTCGAGATGCGGCGTTTCCTGCAGCTTCCGCTCGATCTTGTTGACGACCTGATCCTGCATCTCCTGGATCGAGGCACCCGGCCAGACGGCCTGCACCACCATTACCCGGAAGGTGAAATCGGGATCCTCTTTCTGGCCCATGTTCATGATGCCGAGGCCGCCGATGACGATGATCAGGCCGAACAGGAAGCGGCCGATGCTCGGATGGGCGATTGCCCATCGCGACAGGTTGAAGGGCTGTTTGTCCGGCGTGTTCTGACGCGAAAAGCTCATGGTCCCTCTCCTTCGCGCTCAGATCACGACCGCGACGCGGCGCCGGCGCCGTTCGTCTCGCCGGCACTCTGCGTGCCACCCTCATAGACGCGGATCTTCATGTCGCTGCGCATGAACTGCGTTCCGGCCGAGACCACCAGATCACCCGCGGCGATGCCATCGCTGACCCGGACACCGTCCAGGGATACGCCGGCAACGGTGACGGCGCGTGGATGGACCGTCTGGTTCGATCGGTCGACCAGCCAGACGACCGACTTGCCCTCCTGCGTCGCAAGCGCTGCAAGCGGGAGGACGAAGGCCGGCACAGCATCATCGGCCTTGGCAACAACGGTCGCCGTCATTCCCAGCAGGACGTTTTCGTTCTCCGGCAGGCTGACCCGGACCAGGAAGGTGCGCGACTGGCTGTTGGCACTGCCCGCCACTTCACGAACCTTGCCCTCGAGCGACAGCCCGCTGTTCGACCAGAATGTCGCCTTGACGCTCTTGCCCGGCTTGAACTGGGCTATGTCGCCCTCCGGGACCGCGATCTCGACTTCCTTTGCGCCGTCTGCGGCGACCGACAGGACTGCAGAACCGGCGGCAACAACCTGGCCCGCTTCGGCATTGACGGCGGTCACGATGCCATCGACGGTCGCCGTGAGGTTGGCGTAGGAAACCCGGTTGCGCGCCTGCTCCAGTGCCGATGCCGCAGCGTCACGCGAAGAGAGCGCCTGCTCATAGGTGAGCTGGCTCTGTTCCAGCGTCGACTGCGAGGTGATGCTCTTTTCCTGCAGGATGCCGGCGCGACGGAGCGCCAGCTTGCTGATTTCCATCTGCTTTTCAGCCGATGCGAGCTGGGCTTCGGCCTGGCGCACCGACAGCTCGTAGTCGACCGGATCGAGCTTGGCGAGCACGTCGCCCGCCTTCACCCGCTGCCCGACATCAACCAGCCGTTCGGTGATCTTGCCGTCCACCCTGAAGCCGAGGGAGATCTCGGTACGAGCCCGCACCGATCCGGAATATTGCATCAGGCGGCCATCGTCCGGCGCCTTGACCTCGACGACCTTCACCGGCCGAACCGGCGCCTGCTCGACAACTGTCTCATCGCTGCAGGCGGCAAGACCAACCAGCATCGCGCCAAGAGCCACAGACCTGAAAACTGCCAATCGCATGTTCGACATGTGCGGCTCCTACCGTGAAAGAACGCCCCGCGGGGCTGCTGAATTATCTCAGGGCGCGGATTGCGAATTCCGCCAGCGCCTCGGGGGTGATGTGTTCGTCTGCGGCGATCTTCTTGGCGACGAGCATAGGATGACAGAGCGAAACACCGCAGCACATGAAGCACTCGGCCGCCAGCAACGGGTCCTGCTCGCGGAATTCGCCGGCTGCGATGCCGTCAACGATGATGCCGGCGATGATCGCCCGCACCTGGTCGAGATGCTCCTGAACGACGGGCCATTGCTGGTCCATCGCCACCACCACCATCTCGTGGACCTTCTCCTCGTCGATCATCGTCTCGACCGTCATGCGGTACTGCACCAGCAGATGATCCCGCAGGCGGTCTGCCGCCGGAACCTGACGCGCGGCGTTCGCCTTCAGCGCCTCGCACTGCACCCGCAGCATGCGGCGCGCGATGGCCTGATGGATCTCGGCCTTGGAAGAGAAGAAGCGATAGATGTTGGCCGGCGACATCGACAGGTCCCGGGCAACATCGGCGACATTCGTCTTCGAGTAACCGTAATGCCTGAAAAGCCGCTCGGCGGCATCGAGGATCCGCTCAACCGTTTCCAGGCGGGCCGGGTCAGATGGTATCTGTGAGAGATCGTCCATAAGGGCTGCCTAATTGATGACTGACGAATTTCGTATTTCATCATTCATAACATTTCGGCGGCTCTTGTCAATGACGATGAAACACGCGATCCGCTCGGGAACCTTTGCTACCGAAGATCGTTAGGGCACGCTGCGAGGCAGCAGGGTTGGGGGAACCGAATATCATGGCTGATCGCCGCTTGGCGCAACTTGAGACAGGCGACCGTCTGAGATTACTGATCAACGCCATCACCGATCACGCAATCTACATGCTGGACCCGGATGGCTTCGTCGTCAGCTGGAACCCGGGCGCCGAGCGGCTCAAGGGATATGCCGCCGACGAGATCATCGGCCACCACTTCTCGCAGTTCTACGCGCTGGAAGACCGTGAGGCTGGAGATCCGGGCCGCGGGCTTGAGAACGCGGCGCGGGAAGGCCGCTTCGAGAAGGAGGGCTGGCGCGTCCGCAAGGATGGCAGCCGCTTCTGGGCCAGTGTCGTGATTGATGCCATCGTCGACGACGACGGCAGCCTCCTGGGCTTCGCCAAGATCACCCGCGACATCAGCGAGAAGCGCAACGCCCAGATCGAACTTGCCCAGGCCCGCGAGGAACTCTTCCAGGCGCAGAAGATGGAGGCCATCGGTCAGTTGACCGGCGGCATCGCCCACGACTTCAACAACCTTCTGATGGCCGTCCTCGGGTCACTGGAAATGCTGCAGAAGCGCATGCCGCCGGATCCGCAGTTCACACCCCTGCTCACCAACGCGATCCGCGGCGCCGAGCGCGGTGCTGCATTGACCCAGCGCCTGCTCGCTTTTTCGCGCCGGCAGGAACTCGAAGTTCAGTCGATCGACATCCGGCTGCTGGTCGACGACATGCTCGAACTGGTGCGACGGTCGCTGACCGCCAACACGACGGTGGAGGTCGACTGCGACACGGATCTGCCGCACGTCATGGGGGACGCCAACCAGCTGGACACGGCGCTCCTCAACCTCGTCGTCAACGCCCGCGACGCGATGCCGAAAGGCGGCACCATCCGTATCGGCGCGCGGATGTGCGAGATTGCGACACAGAACGGAACGTTGAAGCCGGGCCGCTACGTGAAGCTGTCCGTAGCCGACGATGGCGAAGGCATGGACGAGGAGACACTGATCCGCGCCACGACGCCGTTCTTCACCACCAAGGGTATCGGCAAGGGGACCGGCCTTGGACTGTCGATGGTCCAGGGCTTCATGGAGCAATCGGGCGGCGCGCTGCGTCTGTCGAGTGTTCCGGGCGCTGGAACGACGGTGACGCTGATCCTTCCCGCCGCTTCCGAAACCAACCTGCCGCAACCTGAAGAAACAGTGACGATGACGCCCCAGCAGCCAGACGCCGACCGACCTCTCACCGTGCTTGCCGTCGATGACGATGCGCTGGTGCTGATGAACACGACGCTGATGCTGGAGGATCTCGGGCATACGGTGATCGAGGCTTACAATGGTGAAGAGGCGCTGGCGGTCATCGAAAGCGGACGGGCGATCGACCTGATCATCACCGACCACTCGATGCCGAGGATGACGGGGGCAGAGCTCGCCTCCCGCGTTCGCGACAGTTATCCGCAGACGCCGGTCGTGCTTGCCACCGGTTATGCCGAACTGCCCTCCGGCGATGGCTCGCAACTGCCGCGTCTGCCCAAACCATTCTCGCAGAACCAGTTGCGCGACATCATCAGGACGGTTCTCGTCCAGCCGTGAACAATTGTGCAGCGTCCGGCGTTCTTCCACGACGGACAGAATAGGGAGAACCGACGATGGTCAACAAACCTCAGACCTTTCATGAAGCAGAACCGACCGTCGAGGCCGAATTTCCGCCGGTGGCCGAGCTGGAGACGGCGGTCGCCGCAGCTCTGGCAAGCGCCGGCGGCCTCGATGCGTCGGACGTGACCGTGATCGCAAGCGGCTCGACGGTCACCCTACGCGGCTCGGTCCTGCAGGAGGGAGAACGCGTGCGGGCCGAAGAGGTGGCACTCTCCGTCCCCGGAGTGACAGCTGCCATCAACGAACTCAGCGCATCGCATTAGTCTCGCACTCACGACTACCGTCACCAGTTCGATCGACTGAACAACAAAAAAAGGCCCGGACATCGCTGCCCGGGCCGTTTTCGTCATTAGTGCGCCTTGCCTAGCGCGGCAGAGCGTAGGCGATCACGTAGTCGCCCGGCTTGGTGCCGACCGAGCCGTGACCACCCGCGACCATCACCACGAACTGGCGCCCGTCATCCACCGAATAGGTCATCGGCGTTGCCTGGCCGCCGGCCGGCAGACGCGCTTCCCACAGCTGCTCGCCATTGGTGAGGTTATAGGCGCGCAGGTAGTTGTCGACGGCCGCACCGAGGAAGGCGACGCCACCCTTGGTGATCATCGGCCCACCGATACCCGGGACGCCGAGCTTGAAGGGCAGCGGCAGCGGCGTCATGTCGTGGACCGTGCCGTTCTTCTTCTTGTAGGCGACATTGCCGGTGCGCAGATCGGTGCCGGCGACATAGCCCCAAGGCGGTGCCTGGCAGGGAATCTGCAGCGGGCCGAGGAACGGCCCCATCCGCACGGCGTAAGGCGCGCCGTCGTTGCGGTTCAGACCCTGTTCCGAGCCCTTCTCGTCCTGTCCCTTCGGCGGCACCTCGGCGCGCGGAACGAGCTGCGAGGTGAAGGCGAGGTAGGTCGGCATGCCGAACATCACCATGCGTTCCGGGTCGACAGCGACAGAGCCCCAGTTGAAGGTGCCGAAATTGCCCGGATAGACAATGCTGCCCTCGAGCGACGGCGGGGTGTACTGCCCCTCGTATTTCAGCTGCTCCAGTCTGATGCGGCACACCATCTGGTCGAACATGGTGACACCCCACATGTCACGGCCCTCAAGCGTCCGCGGACGGAAGTTGAGCGCCGAGATCGGCTGCGTCGGGGCCGTTCGGTCTTCCGGAATGGCACCGCCCGGGGCCGGCTGTTCGGTGACCGGGATGATCGGCTCGCCGGTGCGCCGGTCGAGCACGTAGATGTCGCCCTGCTTTGTCGGACCGACCAGCGCCGGCACGACAGCGCCATCCCGGTTCAGGTTGACGAGCACCGGCTGGGCCGGCACGTCCATGTCCCACAGGTCGTGGTGGACGGTCTGGCGAACCCAACGGTCGGCGCCGGTGTTGATGTCGAGCGCGACGATCGAGGACGAATACTTTTCCACGCTTTCCGAGCGGTTCATGCCGAGCTGGTCGGGAACCTGGTTACCGAGGGGGATGTAGACAAGTCCCAGTTCCTCGTCGACGCTGAACACCGACCAGCTGTTGGGCGAGTTGGCGGTGTAGGTCTGGCCCGGCGGCAGCGGCTGGGTCTGTGTCGGGTTGCCGGAATCCCAGTTCCACAGAAGTGCGCCGGAGTTGACGTCGAAGGCACGGATGACGCCAGACTGCTCCTGCGTCGAATAGTTGTCGTTGACCGCCCCGCCGATGATGATCTTGCCGGCGACGATGACCGGCGGCGAGGTCGAATAGTAGTAGCCGGCCGGATTGTAGGGCATTCCCTGTTCGAGGTGCAGAACACCGTTGTCGGCAAACGTCGTGCAGACCTGGCCGTTCGTCGCATCAAGCGCGATCAGCCGAGCATCCGAGGTCGGCAGGTACACGCGCTGGGCGCAAGCCGTGCCGGGCTGGGCCGTGGGCTCCACATAGTAGCTGACGCCACGGCAGGTCTGATGCTGGCGATCGGGGTTGAGACCCACATTCGGATCATACTTCCACTGCTGCTTGCCGGTCGTCGCATCGATCGCGATCGCCCAGTTGTGCGGCGTGCAGAGGTACAGCGAGTTGCCGATCTTGAGCGGTGTGACCTGGTAGGTCGTCTCGCCGACATCCTCGGGCAGCTTCACGTCACCAGTCTGGTAGCGCCAGACTTCCTGAAGGCTCGACACGTTTTCGAGATTGATCTGGTCGAGCGGCGAGTAGCGCTGGCCGTAAGGCGTGCGGCCATACTGGTGCCATTCGCCGGCCGGCACGTTGCCGCCGAGCACGGGCGCTGCGGCGACCTGCTCTTCCGGCAGATTGCCGTTGACGTCCGTGCTGTTGACGAACATCGACAGAAGCGCAACCGCAATCGACACAACGACGGCAGCAGCAAGCGGACCTGCGCTTGCACCATAGCGGAAGCCGGTCGTCGGGCTTCGGAAGCCAAGCGGTCGGCGGATCCATGGCGTCAGCAGCCAGAGACCGAGGATGATGACAACGCCGCCGCGCGGGCCGAGCTGCCACCAGTCGAGACCGACTTCCCAGACGGCCCAGATCAGCGAGCCGATAACGACGATCGCGTAGACGAGGAGCGCCGAAGGGCGCCGGAGGAACAGCAGAATCGCGGTTACCAGGAACGCGATGCCGGTGATGATGTAATAAGCGCTGCCACCGAGCATCAATAGCTGAGCGCCGCCGGCCGCCAGCGCGATCCCGATCAAGGTGAACAGGATCGCTGTGATCGTAACGGACATGTGTCAAATCCCAAGTCAGAGAGGCGTTGAAGGTGGGGCCTTCCCCGGCCGGGATAACTGGAACAATGGGAGTTAGTTCCAGTCCAGGCGCCCGACTTGTTCCAGGCGGAACGATCGAGCCATCTCGCGGTTCGATGACAGGCAACAAAGACCCGGGAGACAGGCATGGACGTATCGTCCAAGATCGCCCAGTGGCAGGCCGATTCAGCACCCGGCGATCGGCTGGCGGACGTGGCCTCGGACGCGGAGGATTGCCGGCGATGTCCCCTCTACCAGGATGCCACCCATCTGGTGTTCGGCGAGGGGAACGACGACGCGCGGGTGCTTCTGGTTGGTGAACAGCCGGGAGACAAGGAGGATCTGGCCGCAAGGCCGTTCATCGGACCGGCTGGAAGACTGCTCGACATGTGCCTGGAGGAAGCCGGGATCGATCGGGGTCTCTGCTACGTGACCAATGCGGTCAAGCACTTCAAGTTCACGCCGCGCGGCAAGCGGCGGATCCACGCCAAGCCGAATACCGGTGAGATCAAGGCATGCGCCTGGTGGCTGAACGCCGAACGTCGGCTGATCAAGCCGCGCCTGACGGTCGCACTCGGTGCCACCGCCGCCTATTCCCTACTGGGACCGAAGGCCAAGGTGACCCGCGACCGCGGCCAGGTGCTCAAATCGATGGATGGCAGTGAGGTACTGATGACCATACATCCGTCCTACCTGCTGCGGCTGCCGGACCCCGCCGATCGTGAGCGGGAGAAGACGCGGTTCGTCGACGACCTGCGCCGCATCGGCGCCTATCTTGGTTGAAAGGAGCCGGACAGGCGGGACACGATTAGTCTTCGCCGAGTTCCTGGAGGATCTGGTGGCGTGCCCGGTTGAGCCGGCTTTTTACCGTGCCGACGGCACAGTTGCAGATCTCCGCCGCCGCTTCGTAGCTCTCGCCGAGAATGGCGACCAGCGTCAGCACCTCGCGGTAATGGGGTGGCAGCTTTTCAAGCGCCCGCTGGACCTCGCGTGTGCGAGCCTGGACCTCCTGCGTCGCCTCCATCGGCGAATCGCCGGAAACGCACTCCTCGACACCCGGCGCCTCGCGACCAAGAACCTTGGCACGTGTATAGAAGGTGTTCCGCATGATGGTGAACAGCCAGGACTTCAGCTTTGTCCCGGGCTCGAACTTGTCGAGGTTTGCGAGAGCCTTCATCAGCGTCTCCTGCACCAGGTCGTCCGCATCCGACGAGTTGCGGCAAAACGTACGGGCGAAGGCGCGCAGAGCGGGGATGAGCCTGACAATGTCTGCACGTGCAGGATCGCGACTCAACTGTGATTCAGACACCGTTGCAACCTCTCCAGTTCCATGGGTGGGGGTGACGGTTGGCAAACGTCTCCAATGTCTATTTGGTTCCGCTTGTTTATGTTGTCCTGACGAGCCGTTATGCCTTTGTTGACAGCACCTTTCGAGGGAACAAACGGGATCAATTTCTGTTGAATCGCGTCCACTGGAGGGAACTGTCTTGGCACCGCGCGCAAATTGGAAAGGCTACCTGACGCTTGGCGAGCTGAACTGCCCGGTTGCTCTCTATACCGCGGCGTCGACGTCCGACCGCGTGAGCTTCAATATCGTCAACCGCCGCACCGGCAACCGGGTCCATCGTCAAATGGTCGACAGCGACACGGGCAAGGAAGTCGAGCACGACGATATCGTCAAAGGCTACGAGACCTCGAACGGCGACTATGTCATCCTGGATCCCGAGGAGATCAAGGCGGCGGTCCCGGATAGCGACAAGACGCTTGCTCTGGAAACCTTCATTCCCTGCGGTGACGTGAACACCCTCTATCTCGACCGTCCCTATTATTTGGCGCCCAGCGATGACCACGCCGCCGAGGTCTTCGATCTCATCCGGCAGGGGCTAAAGGAAGGAAAGGTCGCGGCGCTCGCCCGTACCGTGCTGTTCCGTCGGCTGCGCACGCTGCTGATCCGCCCCTACGACGACGGATTGATCGCCAGCACGCTGAACTACGAATACGAGGTGCGCTCGTCCGCTGAGGTCTTTGCCGACATTTCAGAGCTGAAGATCGAGGGCGAGATGCTCGATCTGGCAAAGCATATCATCGACACCAAGCGTGGACGTTTCGACCCCGCCGCGTTCGATGATCGTTACGAGGCTGCGCTGCAGGACCTGGTGAAGGCGAAGATCGAAGGTCGCAAGCTGCCGGCAAGGCCGAAGCCGAAGGAAACCAACGTCACGAGCCTGATGGAGGCGCTTCGCCAGAGCGCCGGCGCCGGCGTCGAGAAGAAGGGTGCGAAGCCCAAGGCCGCTGCCAAGACGAAGCCAGCTGCCAAGCCGAAAACCAAGACCGCAAGTGGATCCAAG
The DNA here is from genome assembly GCF_059415005.1 of Rhizobium sp. SAFR-030. Taxonomy (NCBI): domain Bacteria; kingdom Pseudomonadati; phylum Pseudomonadota; class Alphaproteobacteria; order Hyphomicrobiales; family Rhizobiaceae; genus Rhizobium; species Rhizobium sp. SAFR-030. The sequence goes on from NZ_JBPFDO010000004.1 coordinate 405,332, forward strand.
CGCGCGACCGCATCGGCTCAGCGCAAAGCCGGCTGACGACACAGCCGCAATAACTCAGGCTGAATGCGTATCTGCCGGCGCGAGTCTGAAAGCGAAATTCAGGCGCCTTGCTGCGCCTGACCACGTTGGCCTAGCGGGAGCGCCCCGGCCCCTTCCGTTCGCTCTCGAGGCTCTTCTTCAGGGCGCTCATGATGTCGATGACGTTGTCGCGGCGTTCCGGCGCCGGCTCTTCCTTCTTCTTCGTCTTGCGGGTCTTCTTCTTTCGGCTCTCGATGATCTCGAGCAGCTTGTCCTGCACCGGGTCTTCCGCCATGCACGGATCCCAGGCTTCGGTGCGCTCGGCGATCAGCTTCTTCATGATCGACAGGTGCTTGCGGTCGGCACTGCCGGCATCCGCCTTCTCGTAATAGGCGTCCGGATCGCGCACCTCATCGCCATAGCGCAGCGTCCAGACGACGATGCCGTTGTCGCGCGGCACGAGCAGCACCGCCCGCTCCCGGCGATACATCACCAGCCGTGCGATGCCTGCCGTGCCGGTAACCTTCATCGCCGCCTGGATGACCGAGAACGCCTCCTCGCTGACCTTGTCGTCCGGAGCGAGGAAATGCGGCCGGTCGTACCAGATCCAGCCGATGTCGCCCATCGGCACGAAGGTCTCGATGTCGATGGTGCGGCTGCTTTCGAGGCCGATATCCTCCAGTTCGTCGTCCTCCAGGAGGACATAGTCGCCCTCGCCGCGCTCGTAGCCCTTTGCCTGATCGTCGTCGTCGACCGGCTTTCCGGTGACGGCGTCGACATACTGACTGAGCACCCGGTTATGGGTCTTGGCATTGAGGTTGTGGAAGCGGACCCTGTTGCCCTCCGAGACCGCCGGCGTCATGGTGACGCGGCAGGTGACGAGCGACAGCTTCAGATAGCCTTTCCAGAAGACGCGCGGTGCCATGGGACCCTCTCTTTTCGAGCAGGAAACCCCTGACAGGCCTTCGAGGTTCCAGATGCCGATAGCCGATCAGGCAAAGGAACAAAGATCGCCCCATCCCGTTTCCTGCTGCGACAAGATTAAGAACTGTGAAAGGTCCAGACCATGAGCATTGTTGGCACGCAGGTAATCGCCGAAGGAAGCGGAACCTCCGGTTACACGGTGGAATTCATCGACCAGAGCGGCGACGTGATATCGGTCAGCCTGCGGTCCGGAACGCGTGGGGTCAACCGCACCAACGCCGTTGGCAAAGCCAAGGAACTGCTGAGCCGCCTCGTCCAGAACAATGACCTGCCGGACGAGATGATCGACGGCGCAAACCAGGACGGCCGCGCCGCGACCGTCGCTTCAGATACCAATGTCAGCGACAGCGACCTTGAGCAGCAGCTCGACGAAGGGTTGGAAGATACCTTCCCGGCAAGCGATCCGGTGTCCGCCACGATCACCTCCATCCCGGGGCGAAACAGCGCCAGCTGATCCCGCACGCACTGATGAATAAGCAACGCCCGGCGGCAGAACGCACCGCCGGGCGTTGCTTTGCCGTTCGTTGCGATTGACAAGCGGGACCATTCTGCGTTTTCCAGTAGTTCTAGCAGGTGTCGATATCGGCGCCGTTCAGGCCCCGTTGGATCGGCAGCCTTGCAATGAACAGGTCCGGAGAGGTCAGAATGACGAAAGAGATCGCTGCGACGACCGGGGGGAAGGCCGTGCTTGGCAACAAGGTGAGCACCAAGGTGGCTCACCTTCTGACGGAAATCGAGAAGGAGCCGGTGCCGGACCGGCTGCTCGACCTTGCTCTTCAACTGCAGAAGGCTCTTGCCGACAAGCTCGACAACAACGCCGGCTAGAGGCCTCGGCCGCTTTCGACCGGCGCGATCGTATCACGTCTGACCGACCCGTCCACCACGCCGCGCGGGCCGTCGGCGACATACCTGCCGCTGTCGTCCTCGATCACGGTGTAGAGCTTTTCGCTCCGGAAGGCGCTGGCCATCTCCGTCGAATTGCCCTCGGCCGGCTTGGCGTCGGTATCGGTGAAATCCAGCTCCGCTTCGCTTGCCACCAGCCTTGCGTCGCCAGTGGTCAGCGCCCGGACCACCACCTCTCCCTGCGGCGGGCGGTCCATCCATTGCGGATCATCTGCCGGCGCAGTGGGCACAAGGCGGTAGATCTTCAACTCCAGCTCCATATCGAATTTCCTCGTTCTTCTGCGGCCAGTTGGCAAACACTGCCGGCCCGACATTCTGTGCGGCGTTCGGCACCATCTGCTTCATTCCGATGCGATCCGGTGCCGGCCACGGCAGGAACTTTCGGGACGGCTTTTCGGTTGCGTCTGCCATCGACAAAAGCAGGAGCAGATCATGAACGTGCCGAGTGGCCGAATTCATCTTTGCGTCGACATGCAGCGGATCTTTGCCGAGGACACGCCCTGGCACATCGACTGGATGGAGAAAGTGCGCGGCCCGGTGGCCGACATTGCCCGGGCACATCCGCAGGCGACCATCTTTACCAGGTTCGTGCCGCCTGACCGACCGGAGGATGCGGTCGGCATGTGGCGGCCCTACTACGAGAAATGGTCGAACATGACGCGTCTTGCCCAGGGAGAGGCGATGATCGACATCCTGCCGGAACTGCGTGAACTCGTGCCGCCGGCAATGGTCTTCGACAAGCCGATCTACTCGCCGTGGCTCGATGGCCGACTGCATGTGCATCTACAGAAAAGAGGCGCGCATACGCTTGTCGTGTCGGGCGGAGAGACCGATGTCTGCGTGCTTGCGGCGATCCTTGGCGCCGTCGACCTGGGATACAAGGTGGTGCTGGTGAAGGACGCTATCTGCAGCGCCTCGGACGAAACCCATGACGCCTCCCTCCAGCTGTTTGCCAGCCGCTTCTCGGTCCAGCTCGAATTGAAGACTGCCGACGACGTGCGCGCATGGTGGCCCTGACGCAAGCGGAACAAAAACTCCGGCGGAGGGGTTGGACAGGTCAGGCATACAGAGAAATCCGACAGGAGGACCCCATGCGACACGAACCGAAAACTAATGGCAAGCCCGGCGAGATCTCACAGTGGCCGCGCTGGGAAGGACCGGCGGAAAACCGCCCGAGCGGCTATGTCCAGGGCGAAGCCAACATCTTCGCGGACGATCCCGAGGGCGAAAAGAAGCGGACCGCCGACGATTACCCAGCCGACGAACTCAAGCGCGACGAACGCGCCCAGGGAGAGCGCTCTTGATGGACAAGTTCTGGCTGTTTGCCGTCGCCGTCGGCCCGGTGCTTCTCGGCTGCGCTATCGTCTTTGCGATGATGCGCCGCCGGCGTCTCTCCGAGCGTGAGAAGAACGTGCAGACTGCCGCGATCGCCGACCTCTACGACAAGCCTACGACGCGCTCCTGATAGACGTTTGGCTGAGGTGTCCGCCGGAACCTTATCAGCCGATGTCGGTTAATCCACCGCACCATCAATCATCCACATCCATGAATCGAGGAGAGAAGTATCATGGCTGCCAAGACGCTTGACGACCTGTTCTACGAACAGTTGAAGGACATCTACTACGCAGAACGCAAGATCGCCCGTGCTCTGCCGAAGATGGCGCGCGGCGCCCAGAGCGACGCCCTGAAGCAGGCGTTCCTGAAGCACAAGGAAGAGACCGACACGCAGATCGAACGTCTGCAGCAGGTCTTCGAACTGATCGGCAAGCGCGCCCGCGGCAAGACCTGTGCGGCGATCGATGGCATCATCGAAGAGAGCGAAGAGATCATGGAGGAGTTCAAGGACACTCCGGCGCTCGACGCTGGCCTGCTGGCTGCCGCCCAGGCCGTCGAGCATTACGAGATCAGCCGCTACGGTTCGCTGCGCGCATGGGCAAAGCAGCTCGGCATGAAGGAAGCGATCGCTCTTCTGGAAGAAACGCTTGCCGAAGAAACCAAGACCGACGAAGCGCTGACCCAGCTTGCTGAAAGCACCGTCAACTCCGCAGCTCAGAAGGCTGCCTGATCTATCCGCGGTCTGCTCCACGAGCGGACCGCATCTCTCCACCAGAATGAAAAAACCCGCGGTCGAGGCCGCGGGTTACCTATGCAGACAGACGATGCAGCTCAGGGATGGATCGGCGACGTGATCTTGACCATCTCGCCATTCAGCGCCTGGGTGCGGAAGACGATCCGCTTCATGGCGCTCATCTCTTTGGCGGAATGGACCTTTGCCGCCTTCAGGGCGAGATCGTAGCACGGGTATGATGCCGACGGCTGGCCATCGGCAAGGTAGATCCAGCCCGTTTCGTGCGGAAGGATATCGAAGCGCTTTTCCATGGGAGTTCCTCCTAACTCGCGCACCGAACGCTGCTGAAGAAAAGAAGTTCCTCATAAAGGCGAAAAAAGGGCACAAATGGGGATTGCCAGCCTTAGTTGCAGCGCACAAAATTAATTAGGGCGCGGAACCTTCCGGCTCGCTTGGTGTTGTTGAGCTTGGGCGAATGGAGAGGAAGATGGCGGTCTCAGACGAGTGGATTAAAAGCAGGGCCTACGCGCTGTGGGAGGAGGAAGGACGCCCCCACGGCAAGCACGCAGAGCATTGGGAACAGGCACGACAGGAATATTCCTCGCAGAACGGCACGGGCGCCAAGAACGGTTCGGACCGTGCGAAGGGCATTGCCGCAGAGCCTGCGCCGACCGACCCGGTCATCGACACGGCACCGGCGAAATCTGCCGGGGCATCCACCGGTAAGCAGAAGATAGCGCCCAAAGCGGCCGCAATCATCAAACCGGATGCCGGATCAGCTGCGAAGAAGCGACCGGCGCGCAAGGCCTCCACAACCTAGCGCACTATCACAATCCAATCTCTATGTCCCGCCGCGAAACGCTTCGCGGCGGCAAGTGTTCTGTACAGTTCTGTGGATATGGCATGCAATCTCGCTTCGGTCGTGATCCGATTTCCTCACTCGCATGGAACGCTGGACTTGCTCTCCACGTTTGCCAGGACGCGATGGATGCGCGGAGAAGTTCGCAATGATGAACGCTCCCTTTACCTTCGATGATCGCCGGAACAGGCTCGGCAGCCGGGACGGTTTCAGCGGTACGAACCAGTGGAAGCGGGATCTGCCACGAATGAAAGTGCTTTCGGTTACTTCGGAACTGTTTCCTTTGGTGAAGACTGGCGGACTGGCCGATGTGACCGGATCACTGCCCAAGGCTCTGATGTCCTGCGGCATGGAGACCACCTCGCTTCTGCCCGGATATCCGGTGGTAAAGCAGCAGTTCGACACTGCAGTTCCCGTCATGCATTTCGACAATCTTCTGGGTGAGCAGGCGACGCTGCTGCGCGGCGAGTTTGACGGTCTCGATCTGTTCGTCCTCGACGCGCCGGCGCTATTCGACCGGCCGGGCGGACCCTATGTCGACGCCGACGGCAACGACCATGCGGACAACTGGAAACGCTTTGCTGCGCTGTCGCGGGCGGCGGCCGAAATCGCCAATGGCCTGTTGCCGGACTGGCAGCCGGATCTGGTTCATACGCATGACTGGCAGTCGGCGCTGACATCCGTCTACATGCGCGAGATGGGCTGCAAGGTGCCGGTGGTGATCACCATCCACAACCTCGCCTTCCAGGGCCAATACGGCGCCGACCGGCTGAGCGCGATCGGCCTGCCCGACAGCACCTACACCACCGAATGCCTCGAATATTTCGGCGACATCTCCTACCTGAAGGGCGGGCTGCAGACGGCTGACGCCATCACCACCGTCAGCCCCACCTATGCCCGCGAGATCCTCACGCCGCGTTTCGGCATGGGCCTCGACGGCGTCCTGAACGAGCGGGTGATGTCGCTGCGCGGCATCGTCAACGGCATCGATCTCGACGTCTGGGATCCGGCGACCGATCCTTTTCTGCCGCGCAACTACGGCGCAACGACGCTGAAGCGCAAGCGTGAGAACCGCAACGTGCTTTTGCAGCGCTTCGGCCTCGAAGAAGACGATGGCCCGGTCTTTTCGGCCGTCACGCGCCTGACCTGGCAGAAGGGCATGGACATGTTCGCCGATACCGCCGACGAGGTTCTCTATCGCGGCGGCAAGATCATCGTGTTCGGCAAGGGCGACCACGAGATTGAAGAAGCGTTGAAGCGGACAGCCGCCCGCTTCCCGGGCCGCATGGCGGTCCATATCGGCTACGACGAACCGACGGCCCACCTGATCCATGCCGGCTCCGATGCCATCGTTCAGCCGTCGCGGTTCGAACCCTGCGGCCTGACGCAGCTCTACGCCCTGCGCTACGGCTGCGTGCCCGTTGTCTCGCGAACCGGCGGTCTATCGGAAACCATCATCGACGCCAATGATGCGGCGATGTCCGCCCGCGTCGCGACCGGCTTCCAGTTCCACCCGGTCAACCCGGACGGATTGCGTCTCGCCCTGCGCCGGGCACTCGACACCTATTCGGATACCCGCAACTGGGCGCGCCTGCAGAACCAGGGCATGAAGACCCGATTTTCCTGGGAGCGCAGCGCCGAGAAATACGCCGCGATTTACCGGGAGCTGGTCCGCCGTAGGATCGGCGATGCACAGGCGTTCGACGCCTGACGATCGAGATCGACGAAACTCGGAAGAACCCAAAGCCGGTGTCGCAAGACGCCGGTTTTTCTGTCTGGGGCTCCACCCGGCGGCTGGTGACGCGGTTGTTCTGTGGCGAAACACGCCCTATAGGCAAAACACCCGCCAGATAGACGCAACCGAGACAAGGTGCCGCCAGATGTCCTCCCCTCGCTTCGCAGCCGCCTCCGCCGCGCAAGGTTCCCACGACGAACTCCTGCAGCGGCGCTACGGCGAAAGCCAGCCGGCCGACACATCCGATTGGAACGCGGCCCTCGACGCCATGCTGTCGCACCGCTCGGTGCGCACCTATCTGCCAAAGCCGGTTCCCGAGGGCGTGCTTCAACTGGCCATCGCTGCTGCACAGTCGGCACCGACATCCTCCAGCCTGCAGGCCTGGAGCGTCGTCGCGGTGGAGGATCGCGACCGCCGTGCCCAACTGGAAAAGCTCGCCGGCCCCAATCCGCAGATCGTTTCGGCGCCACTGTTCCTAGTCTGGCTAGCCGATCTCTCCCGCCTGCGCGGCATCGCCAGCCGCGAAGGCCGCACCGGCGAAGGTCTTGATTACTTCGAGAGCATCCTGCTGGCGTCGATCGACGCGGCGCTGGCGGCCCAGAATGCACTCGTGGCGCTGGAATCGCTCGGACTTGGCACATGCTATATCGGCGGCATCCGCAACCATCCGGCCGAAGTCGCGGAGATGCTCGGCCTACCTCCGGAAGCCTTCGCGGTGTTCGGCATGACCGTCGGCTACCCCGATCCGGCGGTCGCGACCGAGATCAAGCCGCGCCTGCCGCAGTCCCTCGTCCTTCATCGCGAGCATTACCAGCAGGCAGCACCCGACGCCGATCTCCAGGCCTATGACGACCGGATGCGCGCCTTCCAGGCAGGTCAGGCAATGGCAACGCGCGGCTGGACAAGCGTCGCCGCCAGCCGCATCGCCGACACCGCCGCCTTGAAGGGCCGCGACAGGCTGCTCGAAACGGTCCGCCGGATGGGCTTCAAGGTGAAGTAGGGCGCCGCCTCTCAAACTCGAAATGGGGTTCGCCATCCTGACCCGGCAGTAGTTATCCCGTGGCGCCCGGCCCGGAAGAACAGAATAATCTTCCTTCTCTATCGATCCGGTCGACTTTAGCCTTGCCTTCAACTTGGGTAGGAGAAGTCGATGATCACTGCTGGAAACGCTGCAGGTAGAACAGAACCGCTGAACTTCTTCTGGTTCATCCCGACGCATGGAGACGGCACCTATCTCGGCACCGAGCACCTGAGCCGCAGGCCGGAATTCCGCTATTTCAAGCAGGTTGCCATCGCCGCCGACGAACTCGGTTTCGAAGGCGTCCTCCTGCCGACGGGCCAGTCCTGCGAAGACAGCTGGATCACCGCGACCGGCCTGTCGGTGGTCACCGAGCGCTTGAAATACCTCGTGGCGCTGCGTCCCGGCGTCACCTCCCCCACCTTTGCAGCGCGCCAGACGGCGGCGCTCGACCGGCTGAGCAACGGCCGGCTGCTGCTCAACGTCGTCGTCGGCGGCAATCCGACCGAGCTTGCCGGGGACGGCATCTTTCTGAGCCATGACGAGCGTTATCAGCAGGCTGCGGAATTCCTCGACATCTGGAAACGGCTGCTGGCCGGTGAGACGGTCGATTTCGACGGGAAGTACTACAATCTGAAGGGCGCCCGGTCGGATTTTCCGACTGTCGGACAACCGCACCCGCCTCTCTATTTCGGCGGATCGTCGGAGGCCGGACAGGATCTCGCGGTCGATGCCACGGACATGTACCTCACCTGGGGTGAGCCGCTGGAGCAGGTGAAGGAGAAGATCGACACGGTACGGGCCAAAGCTGCCCGCACCGGGCGCCGGATCCGCTTCGGCATGCGCATCCATTTCATTGTCCGCGAAGACGAGGACGATGCCTGGCGCGCCGCCGACCGGCTGATCGCCCATATTTCCGACGATCAGATCGAGCGCTCCTGGCAGCGTTTTCAGAAGGAGATGGATTCCGTCGGCCAGCGCCGCCAGGCAGCCCTCCACGGCGGGCGCCGCGACAAGCTCCTGGTTGCGCCCAACCTGTGGGCGGGGGTCGGCCTTGTGCGCACCGGCGTCGGCACGGCGCTCGTCGGAACGCCAGCCCAGATCGTCGAGCGGCTGCGCGAATACCAGGCGCTCGGCATCGATACCATCATCGGCTCCGGCTATCCGCATCTCGAGGAAGCCTACCGGGTCGCCGAACTGCTGTTCCCGCTGCTCGGCATCGACGCCAATCGGCGGCAGGGCCTGCGCGACAGCGTCGCGAACGAATTTGCCGTCGGCGACTATGGCGGCTCGAAGCTCGCCAATGCTGCCGGCTGAACGACGATCGCTTCTTTCGTAACTCCCTTTTCCGCTCACGAGGCCGCTTCATGATCCACTCTCTAAAATTCATTGCAGCAGCGGCGTTGGCGCTGACGACACTTGGTCCGGCCACGGGCGCTTCCGCCGAGGGGCTGATCCGCATCTCCCAGCAGTTCGGTACGCTCTATCTGCCGCTGCACGTGATCCGCGACCAGAACCTCCTCGAGAAACACGCCAAGGCGCTCGGCCTCGACGAGATCAAGGTGGAATGGGCACAGCTTTCCGGCGGCGACGCCATCAATGCGGCGCTTCTCTCCGGCTCGATCGACATCGCCGCCGCCGGCATCGGCCCGTTCCTGACGCTCTGGGGCCGGACGGACGGCGAGGTTAAGATCGTTGCAGGCCTTGCCAATCAGCCGAACTACCTGATCAGCAGCAATCCCGACATCAAGTCGCTCAAGGATTTTGCCGCCACCGACAAGATCGCCCTGCCGGCGGTCGGCGTTTCGGTTCAGGCGCGCATCCTGCAAATGGCCGCGGAGAAGGAGTTCGGCCAAGGCAACCAGGGCAGGCTGGACAACAACACGATCACCCTGCCGCATCCGGATGCGACGGCAGCGCTGCTTTCCGGCTCCACGGAAATCACCTCGCACCTCTCCAACACGCCGTTCCAGGAGCAGGCCCTGAAGGACCCGAAGATCCACAAGATCTTCTCCTCCTACGATGTGCTCGGTGGACCGGTGACGCCGACCTATCTCTACGCCACCACCGAGTGGCGGGAAGAAAACCCGAAGACGTTCCAGGCCTTCTTCGAAGCGCTGAAGGAAGCGAGCGCCTGGATCGAAGCCAACAAGAAGGCGGCGGCCGAGACCTATGTGCGGGTCGAGAAATCCAAGCTTGATCCCGCCTTCATCCAGTCGCTGATCGAGGCTCCGGAAAGCAAGTTCACCGTCGTTCCATCGCGCTCCTTCGCGTTCGCCGACTTCCTCTACCGGACCGGTGCCATCAAGAAGAAGGCCGAGAGCTGGAAGGACTATACCTTCGACGAGCTGCACGGCGAGAACGGAAGCTGAAGCCATGCTCGCACGCGATCCTCATCCTCCGGCCGTCTTCGAAGTCGACCGCCTTACGCTGGACTACCCGACCGCGAAGCACACGGTTCGGGCCGTCGACGACGTTTCCTTTCGCGCAGCAGAGGGCGAGCGCCTCGTGCTGCTCGGGCCTTCGGGGTGCGGCAAGTCGTCGATCCTCAAGGCAGTGGCGGGCTTCCTAAAGCCTGCCGGCGGGGAAATCCGCGTGCGCGGCCGCGCGGTCACAGGGCCCGGCCCCGACCGGATCGTCGTCTTCCAGGAATTCGACCAGCTTCTGCCGTGGAAGACGGTCCGTCAGAACGTCGAATTCCCGCTGCACAGGGCAAGCAGCCTGTCCAGAACGGACGTTCGTGAGCGCTCCGAGGCAACACTGAAAAAGGTCGGGCTGGAGCGCGTGCTCGACAGCTACCCGCACACGCTGTCCGGCGGCATGAAGCAGCGCGCAGCGATCGCCCGCGCGCTGGTGACCGATGCCGACGTGCTCTTGATGGACGAACCTTTCGCCGCGCTCGATGCCCTCACCCGCACCCAGCTGCAGGGCGAGCTTCTCGATCTCGCCGAGGAGCTCGGCTTCACGCTGCTGTTCGTCACCCATTCCATCGAGGAGGCGATCCTCATCGGCACCAAACTGCATCTCCTCAGCCCGCATCCCGGCCGGACGATCACCAGCCTCGACACGCGCGATTTTGACCGCGGCGATCTGGGCAGCGCGCGGCTGGAAGCGCTGTCGCGCGAGGTTCACGCCCTGCTGTTCCCGCCGGTCACCAGCACAAAGGTGCTCCAGCATGTCTGATTTTAGCGTGCCCGGGACCGCGACAGGACAACGCCAGGGTTGGGACCGGATCCGCGATTTCGCCTGGAACTCGCCGGCGATCCGCAAGATCCTGGTCCTGGCACTGTTGGCGCTGATCTGGGAACTGGCCGCCCGCTACAACGGCAAGCCGATCCTGTTTCCCACCTTCACCGCCACCATGACGGCGCTTTGGGAAGCGATCACCACCGAGAACCTTCTGCAGTCTGCCTGGGCATCGCTCTACGTGCTTTTGAAGGGCTACGTTACTGCCATTGCGCTGGCCTTCGTCTTCGTCTCGCTTGCCGTGGTCAGCCGGTTCGTCCGCGAGCTGCTGCAGACGCTGATCTCGATGTTCAATCCGCTGCCGGCGATCGCGCTCTTGCCGGTCGCGATGCTGTGGTTCGGGCTTGGTGAAAAGAGCCTGCTGGTCGTGCTGGTGCATGCGGTGCTCTGGCCTTTCGCGCTTGCTGCGCTGACCGGCTTTGAGAGCGTGCCGGAAACCCAGCGGCTGGTCGGGCGCAATTACGGACTGCGCGGCCCCTCCTATGTGGTGCGCATCCTCATTCCGGCCGCCCTGCCCTCGATCCTCTACGGCATGAAGATTGCCTGGGCGTTTGCCTGGCGCACGCTGATCGCTGCCGAACTCGTCTTCGGCGTCAGTTCGTCCGCCGGCGGGCTCGGCTGGTTCATCTTCCGCAACCGCAACGAGCTGTTCACCGACAAGGTGTTTGCCGGTCTGGCGATGGTCATCATCATCGGCCTGCTGGTCGAGGGCATCATCTTCCGGATTGTCGAAAACGTCACGGTCCGGCGCTGGGGAATGCAGCGCTAGGCTGCTCCACCGCCTTGTCCGAAAGCACAGAACCCATGGCCGCATGTCGGCCCTCCAATGCAGGCAGTCGCATGAGCAGCAATTCCGAGTTTCTCTGGTATATCCCGAACGACGTGAAGACCGGCCACCGCGGCGACAACAGCGGCGCGAGCGCCAACAACCTGGAGACACTGACCGCCCAGGCGAGGGCTCTTGAGGATCACGGCTGGAAAGGCGCGCTGATCGGCACCGGCTGGGGTCGGCCCGATACCTTCACAGTTGCAGCAGCGCTTGCCGCACGCACCACGACGTTCGAGCCGCTGATTGCCACCCGGCCCGGCTACTGGCGCCCCGCCAATTTCGCCGCCGCGGCGGCGACGCTCGACCAGCTGACCGGCGGCCGCGTCAAGGTCAACATCGTCTCCGGTCAGGACAGCCTGTCCGCCTATGGCGACAGCGAGGGCGATCAGACGCAGCGCTATGCACGCACCAAGGAGTTCATGCGGCTGGTGCGACGACTTTGGACGGAAGAGGACGTCAGCCATGCAGGCGAGTATTTCCAGGTGACAAACTCCACCGTGGCGCCGCGGCTCGAGCCGCGCGGCGCGAGGCGCCACCCGCAACTCTATTTCGGCGGCGCATCGGAGGCCGCTGAACAGGTGGCGGCGACGGAAGCCGACGTTCAGCTTTTTTGGGGCGAGCCGCTGGACGACGTCGCCGAGCGGATCGCACGGCTGAAGACGCTCAGCCGCGACCTTGATCGCGACCTGCCGCCGCTCGAGTTTGGCTTGCGGATCACCACCCTCGTCCGCGATACGGCCGAAGCAGCCTGGGCGGATGCGCAAGCCAAGGTGGCTGACATGGCCCGGGTGAAGGGCGCCGGCTGGAACGACCATGGCGGTCCGGTCGCGGTCGGACAGCGCCGGCTGCTCGACCTGCAGGCGCGCGGCGATGTCATCGACGACAACCTCTATACGGCGCCGGGCAAGTTCGGCGGCGGCGGTGCCGGCACGACGTGGCTGGTCGGTTCTGCCGAGGAGGTCGCCCGGTCCCTGAAGAAGTATCGGGACCTCGGCATTACCCACTTCATCCTCTCCGACACGCCTTATCTCACCGAGATCAAGCGTCAGGGCGACACCCTGCTGCCGCTGCTGCGCGGCTGAGACGTCTCGACCTGCCTAGTGCGTCGTCCCGAGCATCGCCCGGCGCAAGTCGTCATGGGCAATTTCGCCGTCGGAGCGCTTGAACTCCTTGCGGATGCTGCCATGCGCCAGCACGTAGGCGCGCGACGAGACGTCGATCGCCTGGAAGAAGCTCTGCTCGGCCATCAGGATGGTCATGCCGCTCTTTTCGCGCAGATGTTCGATCGCGGCCAGCACGTCGCGCACCACGATCGGTGCCAGGCCGACCGACGGCTCGTCGATGACGACGATCTTCGGCGAGGTCATCAATGACCGGGCGATTGCCAGCAACTGCTGCTGGCCGCCGCTCATGGTCGAGGCGATCTGCCGGCGCCGTTCCAGGAGAAGCGGAAAGGTGTCGAAACAGTAGGCGAGGTTTTCCTTCATACGGTCGCGGACCACCGGATTGCTGCCGGCGAGCTTGAGATTGTCCTCGACCGAGATGTTCGGCACAAGCCGGCGGCCCTCCGGCACGATCGACAGGCCAAGCCGGACGATCTCGTGCGGCTGCAGCCTGGTGAGATCCGTGCTCTTGCCGTTCCACTCGAGGAGGATCCGCCCGGCACTGGCGCGCACGAAGCCCAGCACGCAGTTGAGCAGCGTGCTTTTGCCGTTGCCGTTCATGCCGAGCAGCGCCACCATCTCGCCCTCGTTGAGTTCCAGCGAAACGTTGCGCAGCACGGAGACGGCGCCGTAGCCGGCGGACAGATTGTCGATGATCAGCCTATTCACCGAAATACACCTTCTGAACGAGCGGGTTGTCGGCGATCTCCGCCGAGGTGCCGGTGGCGATCAGCCGGCCGGTCTCGAAGCAGACGATCCGCTGCGAAAAGCGCATCACCGCATGCATGATGTGCTCGATCATGATCACCGCTACACCGGACCGGTTGAGCGCGAAGAGGATTTCCAGAACCTCGTCTATCTCCTCGTCCGACAGTCCGGCCATCGCCTCGTCGGCAATCAGCACCTTCGGATTGCCGACCAGGGCGCGGGCAAGCTCGAGCTTGCGCAGTTCGAGCTGCGATAGGGTTTCGGAGGCATCGGCGGTGCGGCCCGACAGCCCGACGCTTGCCAGCACCGCGTGGGCCCGCTCCGCCTTGCTGCCGTCGACATGGCAGTAATCGAGCGGCACCAGAAGGTTTTCGAGAACCGTCATGCCGGTGAAGGGACGCGGGATCTGGAAGCTGCGCGAGATGCCGAGCCGCGCCCGCTTGTGCGCCTCTATATGGGAGATGTCGCGACCCTGGAAATGTACCGAACCTCTGTCCGGAGCGTAGACGCCGGTGATGCAGTTGATCAGCGTCGTCTTGCCGGCGCCGTTCGGACCGATGATGCCGAGCCGTTCTCCGGCCGACACATCGAGATCGACCGGACCGAGCGCCCGAAACGATCCGAAGATCTTCTCGACCCCCTTCAGGGACAGGATCGTCTCGCTCATGACCTCGCCCTCCCCTGCTTGCGGCCGAAGAGTTCGGCAAGTCCGCCCGGCGCGAAGGCGACGAAGGCGATCAGCACCAGACCGACGAACAGGATGTTGAGCTCGGAGGATATGGTCACCGTGGCGATCTGTTGGACCGAGGCGAGCAACAATGCGCCGAGGACCGGGCCGACCCAGCTGCGAGTGCCGCCGATCAGCGGCATGGCGATGGCATTGAGGCCGATGATCAGGCTGAAGGCGGTGACCGGCTCCACATAGGAGGTGTAGAACGGATAGGGCGCTCCGGCTGCCGCAAGCACGGCTCCGCTGAGTGCACAGGCGAGCAGCTTCAGGCGCAGCGTCGGTACGCCGGAACATTCGGCTGCATCCTCGCTCGCCCGCACGGCACGCAGCCCGCGGCCGATCCACGAGATCTCGACGAACCGGGCGAGCGTCACGGCAGCGGCCGCAATGATCAGCATGACGGTGAAATTATACTGCGACGGCCCAGGGCTCCAGAACGGCTGACGCGGCCCGTAGACGGCCATGCCGCTGGCGCCGCCAAGCGCCGGGATGTTGTGGACGATGGTTTCCAGCACGACCACGAGCCCGAGCGTCGCGATGGCGAAGTAGACGCCCTGGATGCGCAGTGTCAGATAGCCCATCAGCAGGCCGAGCACGGCGCCGAGGATGGCTGCGGCAAGGATGCAGAGCGGCAGCGGCAGGCCGAGCGTCGTGAACAGGAAGGCCGACAGATAGACGCCCGCGCCGAAGAAGCCCGCCGCGCCGAAATTGATGTAGCCGGCATAGCCGCCGAGAATATTCCAGCCGGTGGCGATCGTCACATATTGCAGGACGACGTAGCCGACGAAGAAGTAGAACGGGTTCTTCAAGACCCAGGGCATCAGGAAACCGAGCACGAGGACGATGGCGATGCCGACGAGGAAGAGGATGGAATTCTTGGTCATCGCGCTGCTCCGAACAGGCCCTGGGGGCGGAGTGCGAGGCCGAGAAGCAGGATCGCGAAGGCAACGCCGGGAGACCAGGAAGGATTGAGGTAGCTGGAGACGAGCGCCTCGGCGATGCCGATGACGATGGCAATCACCAGGCTGCCGGGGATCGAGCCCATGCCTGCCAGCACGACGATGGCAAACACACGGCCGATCTGGAAGCGCCCGGAAAACGGCTCAATCGGGCCGACCATGATCAGTGCGGCGCCGGCGACCACGGCGGTGGCGGTGGCGATGCCGAAGGCGTGTCGCTTGATGGATGCCGGGTTGAGCCCGGCGATCGACAGGGCCCGCTCCTCATGCGCCACGGCGCGGATGGCCGTGCCGGTATTGGTGCGGCTGAGATAGAGCCAGACGGCGCCGATCATCACCGGCGCGAGAAGCGCCGGGATCAGCAGCCGATAGGGAATGGTGAGGATGCCGAGCCGCAAGCTGGAGCCGATATAAGAGACGTTGACCGATTTCAGCTCGGAGCCGAAGCTCAGCGACAGCAGGATCTCGATCACCAGCGACAGGCCGAAAAACAGCGTCAGGCTCTGCAGCACGTTGGCGCCGCCGCGCCGCTCGAAGAGCCGCGAGTAGAACAGGTAGAGCACAACGCCGAGAAGGTAGAAGGGAACGAGGCCGATCAGCGCCGCGAGGATCGGATCCACGCCCCACTGGGCCAGCGTATAGACGAAGAAGGCCCCCGCGATGACGAGCGTCGGGTGGGCTATATTGGGTATGTGCAGAATACCGAAGGTGATCGCCAGACCAAGCGCCAGCGCCGCATAGACACTACCCAGCAGGATCCCCGTCACCAGGGCATTTAGCAGAATGTCGAATGAAAGCATGATTAGGCCCTGAGCCGGCATCACGCCGGCTCTCTGGATCGTTGGAGAAAATGACGTGGCCGGTTGTCAGCCGGCGCGGGCCTTGTTGTAGGGACCGGCGAGATCTCCCGTCTTCAGCGACGGCGGATCCAGGATCACCTGGCGACCGGGACTGCGGAACTGTTCCAGATCATTGCCCTTGATGCCGCGCAACTGGACCATCAGCACCCGCCGCTCCTTCCAGTCGCCGATCTCGTTGAAGGCGATCGGGCCGGCAATCGTGTCGACCGTATTGGCGTGCAGGAATTCTGCCATCTTCGCCGGATCGACCGACTTGGATCCGGTGATTGCCGCGGCGGCCAGCTGGCCTGCGACGTAATAGAATGGCGGGATGTAGTAGCCGAGCGGATCGACGCCCTGCTTCAGCGCGATCGGCGTATAGCGGTCGAAGAAGTTCTTGATCTCCGGCGTCTGCATCGTCGGCTCCGGCACAAAGGTGTGCGAGTTGACGAGGCCGTTCAGTTCCGGGCCGAGTGAGCTCAGAAGCGCGCCGTATTGCGGACCGATCATGCAGCCGCCGAAGATCTTAACCTTATCGGAAATGCCGATTTCCTTGACGCCGCGGATGATCGCCGTGCTGTCGGCCGGATAGGATGCGATGAAGATCGCATCGGGATCGGCGGCATTGATGTTGCGGATGATCGACGAGAAGTCGCTGGTATTCGGCGGGTAGCTCTGGTTGAACACGACCTCCATGCCGTATTCCTTGCAGACCTCTGCACCACCCTTGGCAGCGTTCTTGGAAAACTCCAGGTCGGCATTGATGATGGCGACCGTCTTCACCCCTTGCGCCTTGGCAAGATCAAAGAAGCCCCGGGCCCAGTCGCGGCCGGAATTCGGCCCCCAGGGGCCGCTGTGGAAGAACTTGTCGTGCCGCGCCACGTCGTTGCCGGCAAGCCCGAACATGCCGATCATGAACAGGTCGCGCTGTTTGATGAAGGGCATGACCGGGGCGGAAAGATTGGCACCGTAGGGCGAGAAGAGCACGTCGCAGGCATCGACGTCGACGAGCTTGGAATAGATGGCCGGGACGTTGGCGGCGCTGCTCTGGTCGTCATAGGTGATCAGCTCGACCTTGCGGCCAAGCAGGCCACCGGCGGCGTTCACGTCGTCGCGCCACAGCTCGTAACCGATCAGGCCGTTCTTGGTGCTTGAGAGCGGACCGGTGAGCGACACGCTCGCTCCCACCCGGATCGGCTTGTCCTGCGCAAACGCCTTGCTGCCTAGGATCGCCGGAGCGGCCAGTCCGGCAGCCGTCGCCGCCATCAGCTTGTGAAAATCCCGTCTCGTCTTCATCGTTTTTTCCCTCCCAAGAAAATTCGCTGTACGAATAAATATTCGCATAACGATAGGCAGTAGGTCTTGCGCTTGTCAATCCCTTGTGCGAACGAAAAAGAAAAGGCAGGAGAATCCCATGATCGACAGCAAGTCGTCCGACTTCGTCGAAGCCCTCGCGAGGGGCCTGTCCGTCCTGGAAGCTTTCGACGCCGCGGATCCGGAAATGACGCTCGCCGAACTGTCCCGCAAGGTCGGCATGTCGATCGCCACTGTCCGGCGCAACGTCCTGACCCTTGAGGCACTCGGCTTCATTCGCCGCCACAACAAGCACTTCCTGCTGGCACCCCGCATCCTGTCGCTCGGCTCGTCCTATCTCAACGCCTTCAAGGTGGAGGAAGCGGTGACGCCCGAGCTTCACCGGATCACCGCACAATTCGGCGATGCCGCCAACATGGCGGTGCTCGACGGCACCAACGTCCTCTACGTCGCCCATCTGTCGGAAAGCCTCGGTGTGCGTCGCAACGCCAGCCTCGGCGTGACCTATCCGGCCTATGCCACGTCCATGGGCCGGACCCTGCTCGCCGCGCTGCCGGAGGAGGACCTCGACCGCTACTTCCAGGCCTACAGCCCGGTCAAGCTCACCGACTACACGGTGACGGACGAGGCGGAGCTGCGCAAGACGCTGGTCGAAGTGCGGGCGAGCGGCTACTCGATCACCGTCGACCAGCTCGACTACGGCATCACCGCAATCGCCGTGCCGGTAAAGGATACGACCGGCCGCGTCGTCTGCTCGATCAACAGTTCGGGCTATACGCCGCGACTGACGCCCGACGAACTGGTCGAGCAGCGCCTGCCGGAACTTCGGCTTGCTGCCAACCGTCTATCCCAGCTTTTTGCCCGTTTCCCGACACTCGTTCACTCGCTGGCACCGGCTCCGCCGACGGCGCGATAACGACCCGGCACTCTGTCACCGGATCCGATTTCGACGGGACCGGTCTTGACAGGCGTCTCTACAGCTATTCATTATACGAATATAAGTTCGCACAGCGAATATTTTGGGAGCTGGGAGGGTCTCATGACACGGTTGAAGATCGCCGTCATCGTTGGCAGCGCCCATCAGGCATCGCTCAACAGGCTGCTGGCGCTGGCGCTGACCCGGCTCGCCAGTCACGAGATGGAATTCGACTGGGTATCTATCCACGACCTGCCGCTCTTCGATCAGGACCGTCTCGATCATGGGTTTCCGGATGCCGCCGAGCGGCTGAAAGAGCAGATCCGCAGGGCCCACGGCCTGCTGATCCTGACACCGGAGCATAACCGCTCGATCTCGGCGATGCTGAAGAACGCCATCGACTGGGCCTCCCGCCCGTTCGGCGCCAGCGTCTGGGCCGGCAAGCCCGCAGCGATCGCCGGAGCATCCTATGGGCGCATCGGCACCGCCGCCGCGCAGCAGCACCTGCGGGCCGTGCTTGGCTGCCTCGACGTGGCGGTCATGGGACAGCCGGAAGCCTTCATCCACCTGGTGCCCGGCCTCATCACGCCCGAAGGCGACGTGACCAATGACGACACCCGCATCTTTCTGCAGGGCTACATGGACCAGTTCGAGCGCTGGGCCCGCCGCTTCACCGACACCACCGACATCACACCCTGACCATCGTCAGCATCTGAGGACTTCCGCATGAAAATCGGCAAGCAATCAGCCCCCTACCAGGCGATCTGCACCTCCAATCCCGACACGATCATCGTCCGCGGCCACGACCTGGTGAACGACCTGGTCGGCTCGATCTCCTTCACCGAATATACCTGGCTGCTGGTGGCCGGCACGCTGCCCGACGACAAGCAGCGCCGCATGCTGGACGCGACGCTTGTCGCCATTGCCGAGCATGGGCTGGTGCCGAGCGTCCAGGCGGCGCGCATGACGCTTGCCGCATCGCCGGAAGCCGTCCAGGGCGCCGTCGCGGCGGGCCTTCTCGGCTGCGGTTCGGTGATCCTCGGGGCATCGGAATCGGCCGGCGCCTTCTTCCGCGACGTTCGTGAATTGAAGGAAGCCGACGGCAGCTCCACGGAAGCGGCCGCCGAAAAGCTGATGCGGCGTTACAAGAACGACCGCAAGCCGCTGCCGGGATACGGACACCCGCTGCACAAGGGAAGCGACCCGCGCGCCGAGCGCCTTCTCGCCATTGCCGCCGAACTGGGGCTGTCCGGCATCCACTGCGAGATTGCAAAAACAGTCGAAAGATTGATTCCTGACATCATCGGCAAACCGCTGGTCATGAATGTCTCGAGTGCCATTCCGTGTGTGCTGCTCGATGCCGGCTACCCACTGCTGGCGCTGAAGGGGGTGCCGCTTCTGGCACGCACCGCCGGCCTCATCGGCCATCTGCTGGAAGAACAGACCCGGCCGATCGGCTTCATCATGTCCCACGCCGCAGCAGGCGCCATTGATTACGACGGTCCCGCGCCAACGGGTTTCGTCGCGAACGAGAACTAGGATCCGGACATGCTCACCGCTCTCAATCATATCCGCATCGTCGAACAGGGCACCTTCATCACCGGTCCCTGCGCCGGCATGATGCTTGCCGATCTCGGCGCCGACGTTATCAAGATCGAATCGCCCGGCAACGGCGACCCTTACCGCAGCTTCAAGACAGGCTTCTACAGCGCCCATTTCCAGGCCTACAACCGCAACAAGCGGGCGATCGGCCTCGATCTCAAGAATGACCAGGACCGCGACGTCTTCTATCAGCTGATCGCCCAGGCGGACGTCTACATCCAGAATTTCAGGCCCGGCGCCGCCGGCCGCTTCGGGGCCGATTACGAGACGCTCGCCAGGATTAATCCGAAGCTGATCTACTGCTCGATCAGCGGCTTCGGGCCCGACGGACCCTATGCGCAGCGGCCGGTCTACGATTCGGTCGCCCAGGCGGTCAGCGGTTTTCTCAGCGTCGCCATCGATCCGCAGCAGCCGCGGTTCATCGGACCAGCGCTCGCCGACGCGATCACCGGCATCTATGCCGCACTGGGCATATCCGCGGCCCTGGTGGAGCGCGGCGTCTCCGGCAAGGGCAAGCGCATCGACATCTCGATGATCGAGGCGATGATGCATTTCGCAGTCGAGCCGTTCATGGGCTACTTCGCGCTCGGCGAAGAACCGAGCGGCGTCGACCGCCCTCGTCTGGCCCAGGCCTTCATTGTCCGGTGCAAGGATGAAAAGCTGTTCGCCTTCCACCTGTCGTCGCTCGACAAGTTCTGGGACGCGCTTGTCGAGGCGGTCGACGGCCAAGCGCTCGCCGCCGATGACCGGTTCTCGCAGCGCCTGAAGCGGATCGACAACTACGAGGCGCTGAGCGCCGAACTCAACGCCATCTTCGCGACCCGCAATCGCGGCGAATGGCTGGAGCGGTTCGATCGCTTCGATGTGCCTTTCGCCCCGATCAACAGCATATCCGAGGTGGTCAACGACCCGCAGGCGCAGCATCTGGGCATGTTCGTGCCGGTCGCGGGACGCATCGAGGGCGCCGAGCAGACGGTCCGGCCGGCCTATTCGTTCGACGGCAAGCATGCAAGCACCGTGCGCGCCGCACCGGTCGTCAACCAGCATGGCGACCAGATCCGCTCGGCACTGGGAAGCGATCCGAAGAAATGGCCGGAAATGCAGCCGGCCGCGCCGGCTCATTGATCATCAGGTCCGACAGAGAAAGCACTTGGGAGGAGAACATGGCAACTTTGGCAGCGGTCCTTGCGACCACGCACCACCCCTTTTACCTGAAGGCGACAACCATGCCGCCGGAACAGCAGATCCCGCAGGCGCCAGAATGGAAGCGCAAGATCGAGGCCTATCGCGAGACGCTGACCCGCGCCAAGCCGGACATCCTGGTGATGATCGGATCGGACCACTTCCACCAGTTCTTCCTCGACAATTATCCGACCTTCATGATCGGCAAGGCGCCCCGCTACGACGCGACCTTCTACAACGAGGAACGCGAGTTTGGGCTGCCGAAATACGTGCTCGAAGGCCATGAGGAACTCTCCGAGTTTATGCATCGCGGCCTGATGGATCGCGGCTTCGACTTCTCCTTCAGCCACGAACTGAAGCTCGATCACTCGATCATCTGCCCGATCATCACGACGCGGCCGCAAGCCGACCTTCCGGTCGTGCCGATCTACACCAACATCTTCGCGCCGCCGCTTCCCTCACCCAAGCGTTTCTGGGATCTCGGCCGGGCCATCCGCGAGGTCATCGACGCCTTCCCCAGCGACAAGCGGATCGCGGCGATCGGCAGCGGCCACCTGTCGCTGGAGCTTGGCGGCCCGCGCCAGTTCAAGGAGACCGGACCGGACCCGGAGTTCGACCGCAACGCGATCGAATGGCTGTCCACCGGCAACATCGAGGCGATCCTCGAAAACGTCACCCACGACAGCATGACGAAGAGCGGCAACGCTACGCACGGCTTCATGGACCTGATCCTGATGATGGGCATCGCCGGCCCCACGCCGACCGCCTACCACGACAATCTTGACCTCTTCCACACGATGGAAGCCTACTTCACCTGGTATCCGGAAGGAGCTGCGGCATGAGCAAATACTATGTGAACAAGTTCCTCTTCACCGTCGACCGGGACCCGGAGCTGCTGCGCCGCTACAAGGAAGATCCGCGCAGTCTGGTGGCCAGCTGGGAGCAGTCGATCGGCCCGCGTCTCAACGATGCCGAACTGTCGACCGTCCATTCGCTGACGGATGCCGAACGCGAGGCGCTGATCAACCACGACTACGTGACGCTGTTCGAGATGGGTGCTCATTTCTTCCTGTCGCTGACGATCTTCATCGCCATCTACGACGAGGATTACATGGCAAAGAGCGGGCCCTTGTCCTTTCAGCGCGAATACGCCGAGAAGCTGCATCACTGGACGGGCAAGGACTATCCGACCGTTGCCATGTGGCAGGCGGCGAGCATCTAGGCACGCCAAGACAGTCTCCAAGCACGAACGCAAACGGCCGCCCGATGGGCGGCCGCAGCAGTTTAGATGACAGTCGAGATCAGGCGCGGCGGAACAGCGCCAGGCTGCGGCCTTCGAGTTCGAAGTCCCGCTCCCGGGTGATGACCTGGCCGCGCTTGTTGACGTCGGACGTCGTCAGTTCCAGCACCCAGCCGCCCTCGCCGAACTGCGGAATGCGGAACGGCACATTGCCTTCGAACGGGTTGAACAGCAGCAGCACGTCGTGCCACACGCCTTCCTCCTCCTGGAGGTCGCCGCGGCCGATGTAGAGACCGATGGTCGAGCCTTCGTCCCACTGCTCCGCCGTCTGGAAGCCGCCGCCGGCGTTGAACCACTTGATGTCCATGCCGTCGCGCCAGTTCTCGCGACGCAGCAGCGGCTGCTCCCGGCGCAACGTGATCAGCCGGCGCGTGAAGTCGCGAAGCTCCTCGCAGCTTTCCGGCAGGTTTTCCCAGTGTACCCAGGAAATCTCGCTGTCCTGGCAGTAGCCGTTGTTGTTGCCCATCTGGCTGCGACCGAACTCGTCGCCGGCGAGCAGCATCGGCGTGCCGTGCGAGAAGAACAGCGTCGCGAGGAAGTTGCGCTTCTGGCGGTCGCGCACTGCGATGATGTTCTCGTCTTCAGTCGGGCCTTCTTCACCGTAGTTGTAGCTGCGGTTGTCGTTGTGGCCGTCGTTGTTGTCTTCGCCGTTCGCCTCGTTGTGCTTCTCGTTGTACGAGACCACGTCGTTCAGCGTGAAGCCGTCATGGGCGGTGATGAAGTTGACGCTTGCCCACGGACGGCGACCGCGCTGGTCGTAGAGATCGCCGGAGCCCAGCAGGCGCGCGGCAAAGTCCGTCGGGACGTTGTCACCCTTCCAGTATTCGCGGGTCGTGTCGCGATACTTGTCGTTCCACTCGGCCCAGCCCGGCGGGAAGCCACCGACCTGATAGCCGCCCGGACCGATGTCCCAGGGCTCGCCGATCAGCTTGACCTTCGACAGGGTCGGGTCCTGGGTGATAGCATCGAAGAAGCCGCCGCGTTCGTCGAAACCTTCCGGCTCGCGGCCGAGGATCGTCCCGAGGTCGAAACGGAACCCGTCGACATGCATGTGCTCGACCCAGTAGCGCAGCGAATCCAGCACCATCTGCAGGACGCGCGGATGCGAGGTGTTGACGGTGTTACCAGTGCCGGTGTCGTTGATGTAGTAGCGGTGATTGTCGGGCAGCGTGCGGTAGTAGGAGAAGTTGTCGATACCCTTGAACGACAACGTCGGCCCGAGCTCGTTGCCTTCGGCCGTGTGGTTGTAGACCACGTCGAGGACGACCTCGATGCCGGCATCGTGGAAGGACCGCACCATGTCGCGGAAGCCCTGGATGCCCGACGGACCGTAGTAACGCGAGGACGGCGCGAAGAAGCCGATCGTGTTGTAGCCCCAGAAATTGTGGAGCCCCCTGTCCAGAAGGTGCTGGTCATCGGGAAACTCGTGCACCGGCATGAGTTCGACCGAGGTGATACCGAGGCTCTTGATGTAGTCGACGGTGGCCTTGTGGCCCATGCCGTCGAACGTGCCGCGCATGTTTTCCGGGATCGCCGGGTTCAGCTTGGTGAAGCCCTTCACGTGGGTTTCGTAGAGAACCGTCGATGGCCAGCTGACGCTCGGGCGATTATCGCCGCTCCAGTCAAACGCGTACGGATCAATGACCCGGCACTTCGGCGTGAACGGGGCGCTGTCGCGCTGGTCGAACGTCAGGTCCTTGTCTTCGTGCAGCAGGTCATAGGCGAAATGCGCATCGTTCCACTCGAACTTGCCGACCAGTTCGCGAGCGTAAGGGTCGACGAGCAGCTTGTTCGGGTTGAAGCGATGACCGTTTTCCGGATCGAATGGACCATGCACGCGGTAGCCATAAAGCTGGCCCGGCTTCACGCCTGGCAGATAGCCGTGCCAGATCTCGTGCGTGTATTCGGGGAGCTCGACGCGACCGATCTCTGTCTTGCCGGTCGGATCGAACAGGCAGAGTTCGACACGTTCGGCATGCGCGGAAAAGATGGCGAAGTTGGTTCCCTGGCCATCATAATTGGCTCCGAGTTGGAGCCAGGAACCGGATTCGACGGTAAAGTTGGTTGATCTGCTGTCCATGCCGCACCTTCTTCGAAATTCGTGTCCCAACAAAGCGCGACCGCAGCTTTCGTTCCCACGCAGTTGTGCAAACGAGCCTAAGGCCGGGGAGAGGTCGAGGGGACGTCGCCGCCTCTTCCAGACTCAGGCGTCGGGTCCCGGCTGGCCGGCGCAGGATTGGCGCCGGTGGTGCTCGGCGGCGGTGTATTGTCGATTGGATCCTGCTGCGTATTGTCGCTGGAATCGCAACCCGCCAGCAGCACCACGGCGGCGCCGACGATCAGGAACCTCTTCATCGGCTGACCTCCTTGACCGCCGTCCGATCCGCCTTCCGGCGGTCAAAGGCCACGACCTTCTCGACGGCGGCGATATCCGCCTCGCTTGCTGCCGGAACCGGATCGCCGGCGATGGCTTCCAGCACTTCCGGCGAAATGGCGCCGTTGCGGATGACATATTCCAGCGCCTCGCGCGTCGCCCTCTCGGCCTTCAGCTGGGCATAGAGCGCGAGAATAAGACGATCGCGCACGTCGCGGCCCGGAGGCGCGGTTCCAGCGGTCGCTAATCCAGACATGGTGTTTCTCCTGAACCTTTAATCTGCCGGGTAAACTTTCCGCCGCGCCGCATTGTTCCCTCACGACGATGCCGCACTAGGTTGAAGAGACTGATGGATGAGGAGAACACATCATGGACGTGGCACTATCGAGTTCTGAATCGCTGGAAGGCCGGCTGAACGCCCATCGCGAACTGCTGATTGACTTTGTCGCAGCACTGCTCGGAGGCGCCGAGAGCATCCAGTCGTTCACCCGCAGGCTGTCGGAAGACGCCACTTTCAAGGATAACGAAGAGGATCCAGGCGTCATGCCCGATGCGAGCTTTGCCATCGAGCAATCGGCTGCGAATGAGATCCGTTCCATCCTGGAGGCGGCACGCGCCCGCGCGGCAGCACTGCGCCGGATGGCCTGACGGACCATCCCTTGAGCGGCCGGAACATCCGGCCGCAGCCACCCCATCGGCTGCGCCTGTCATCATTCTGACAGGATCTCAACGCATTTTTCACACCTGTGGCGATTGTGTGGAACCGGAAAGGCAGATTGTCCGTTTCGGCAGCACAAGACACAAGGGAGTGTGGACATGACGCGCGAATGGATGGAAGCTGCAAGCCTGGTTCTGGCAATCGCCACCTGCTACATGCTGATCATACCGGTCTGAAGAGACGGCCAGCCCCGGCGGGCTGGCGCATTCAAGTTGGACGATCCGGGGCGCTAGCTCGGAACGACGCTCAGCGGACAGCCTCGCGACCGGCATAATAGGCCGCCAGATCCTCGATGTCCTTGTCCGTCAGATTGTCGGCGGCGCGTGTCATCAGGTGGCTGAACGATCCCCCACCCCGATACCCATCCCGAAACAGTCGAAGCTGCTGCGCCAGATACGGAACGCTCTGGCCTGAAAGCCGTGGGAATGCCGGATTGCCGTCAGCTTTTTCGTGGCATGTCGAGCAGGCGGGGATCTGATTTTCGGCCCGGCCGCGCAGCGCCAGCTGTTCACCCGCAGCAGCATCTGCACCGCGAGGATTTCTGTCTGCAGCCGCAATCCCATTGCGCGGCAGTCCGGCAAAGTAAGCCGCCAGACGCCCCGCATCCTCAACCTTCAGGCCATTGACGGCGGTCTGCATAATGCCGCTGTGCCGCTCACCTTCCAGATAGGCGACGAGGCTGTCGCGCAGATAGTCCGGCGACTGGCCGGCAAGGCTTGGGATGAGGCTGCGCCCGTTGAGCCGATCCTCGGCGTGACAGGACTGACAGCCAAGCACGTCTGCCTGGCCCGCCGGTTCACCTGGCGCGAGCCCTGCCAACTGCCGGTAGCGGGCGGCATCCATGCCCGGAAGCTGGCGCAGGAAGGCGACCATCGCCCACACCTCGTCCTCCCGGTGCTCGGCCGCCCAGGCCGGCATGCCTGTAAAGCGCACGCCATGCTGGACGATCTGGAAGAGTTGGGCATTGGTCCAGGTCGGAACCTGCGGTGCAAGCTCCGGCGGCACCGGCAGCATGCCGAAGACAACTGCCGGCCGCGCGCGGGCCGGCGAGCCATGGCACATGGCACAGCCCTGCTCGTAGTGAGCGGCTGCCATCGGCAGCATTTCCGGATTGTCCAGTGGCGGCACTGTCTTTCCGAGTGCTGCGGTCCGGATCGAACTGCGCATCGTGTAGTGCAGGAACCAGTCGGTGATCGACCAGTGCCCGGAACTGGCGCCGATGCCGATGAGGCCGCTCCAGGCGACGAAGAGGCCGACGAAGGGCGCCACGACGGCGGCTGCGATCAGGTATTTCCAGCGAACGAACATCAGCCCTTCCCGTGTTTGGCGGCCGGCGGCGCCTCGAGCGTGCGGGCGAGAAGCGCCACTCCGCCTGCCAGGTAGACGGCCGCCCCGATGAGCAGCATCACCACGCCTCCCACCTGCTGGTCCTGGCTTGCCGTCAGCGTCATGCCGAAGCAGGTGACCAGGCCCGCGCCGTAAAGAGGCCGTGTCGCAAGTGACAGCAGCGCACCGAGCAGCGTCATGTGCATGGAGGTGAACAGCAGGCCGAGCGTGCCCGCGAGCCGCCGCGCGTCTGCCCCGGCACCGCCGCCGCCGAAGCAAGAGAGCCAGAGCACCAGGCCACCGATCAGGAAGCATGCCTGTTCGGTGGCACGCACCAGCGGGTATGTTTCCGAGAGCGCCCGCAGCGCCGGAAGATGCCAGCCCCAGATCACAACCAGTTCGATCATCGAGGCCGAGATCGGCGTCACCATCGGCAGCCGGGCGACAAAATCATGGCGCGTGCCCGAAATGCCGATGGCGATCAGCGGTGCCGCGCCGGCCACAACCGCCATGTGGACGATCATGTGCACTGAGAACGAGGCAGCGTTCTCGATCGCCAGCAGCATCCAGGCCAGGACCAGAAGTGCAAGACCGGCGATCAGGCAGATCCGCTTCATGCCTGGCACTCCGCCAGGAAGATCAGCGGGATCGACGTGTAGAAGACGGCGACGAAGCTGAGACCGCACAGCAGCAGCGTCGCAAAACCCTGGAACAACCGGCGACCATGCTCCGTCGGTTCATCGTGTGGCGGATCGCCGGAGCCAAAACCCCACTGCCGCCAGGCGAGATAGCCGGCAAAGACGATGAAGGCGAGCGATGCCAGGGTGAACGCGCCGAGGATCCATCGGTAGTCGTTGAAGCCAAGGCCTAAGAACCCAGGCTTGGCGCAGTAGATCGCCATCACGACGTAGCAGACGAGGAAGTGCAGCGCCCAGACCGTCGGCGCGGTGAACAGCGTCCAGAGAGTTTCGACTTCGCGAGGGATGAAGCTTTTCATGGCTTACCTCAGGCTCGGGAAGAGGCCGATGATGGCGAAGGTGGCAATCGCCGTGAACGCCATGAAATGCCAGAAGAGCACGACGTTGCGGATGTCCTGGTCGTACTTGCCGGTCATCCTGCCGGTAAAACTGCGAGCCAGGCAATAGAGCTGCATGATCAGCGCCACTGCCGCATGTGCAGCTGTCCAGATCACCAGCACCCAGACCGTTGCCGGATAGACATGCTGGGTCGGCTGCATGTCGTAGCTCAGCGGTCCCTGGAAGCCCGCAAGCGTCCCGCCGATGGTCAGGATAGCCGAGCCGATCAGCAGCAGCCGCGTCGCCCACACCCGATCATGATCGTTGGTGGAACGGGCAACCAGCATGGCGCTCCAGGCGAGCAGGAAGAGCGTACCGGCAACGACCGGCCAGAACATACCCGGGCCGGCGATGCCTGCGGTGAAATCGTCGTGCAGCGTCCAGTAGAAGAAATAGCCGAAGACCAGACTGGCGAAGGCGGTCCAGTCGCCGACCATGGTGATGAACATCGCCCACCAGCCGACCGATGCCGGGCCGGAGACATAGAGGGGGAAACTCTGGCCGAGTCCGACCTCGCGATCGTCGGCCTCCGGGATCTGCGCGGTGCCGGTCCATAGCCAGTAGAGAATGGCGATGAGCGTGCCGACGCTGCAGCCGATGGTGATCCACCACCACTCGTAGGTCATCGAGATGAACACGCCGCCTAGCATCGCCGCGGCGACCATGGTCACGATCGAAGAACCGCCGACGCGCAGCACCTGGAGAGGCTCGCCATCGAGGACCGAGGTGACCAGCGTCTCGCGGTGCCCGGTCTCGGCGTCCGGCAGATAGTAGCGCCCGTCCTCGATGTTGCGGCGCAGATCTGGCTGGTCCCAGAGCGGATAGCGGCTGTTGACGATCGGGATCGACCGCAGGCCCCAGGTCTCGTCCCTCTGGTTCAGCCACTCCATCGTGCCGGCGTTCCACGGATTGTCGGGCGCCGACGGCACGCGGCTCTTCGGCCGCAGCACGTCAGCCACGACGAGCGCGAAACCGGCGGCAAAGATGAAGGCGCCGACAGTGGAGATCAGGTTCATCCAGTCCCAGCCCATGTCGGCCGGATAGGTGAAAACGCGTCGCGGCATTCCCCGAAGGCCGACGAAATGCATCGGGAAGAAGGCGACGTTGAAGCCGACGAACATCAGCCAGAAGGAGATCTTGCCAAGCCGGTCGGAGAGCTTCTTGCCCGCAAAGAACGGGTAGAAATAGTAGATGCCGGCAGTGACCGGAAACAGCATGCCGCCGATCAGCACATAGTGCAGGTGGGCGACGACGAAATAGGTGTCGTGCGCCTGCCAGTCGAACGGCACGAGCGCCACCATCACCCCGGTCAGGCCGCCGATGATGAAGATCGCGAGCCCGCCGGCACCGAACAACATGGGCACGGAGAACACCACCCGCCCGGCCAGCATGGTGGCGATGAACACGAAGATCTGCACGCCGGTCGGAATGACGACGGCCTCGGATGCCGCCGAGAAGAAGGCAAGCGAGATCTGCGGCAAGCCGGTTGCGAACATGTGGTGGACCCACAGGCCGAAACTGAGGAAGCCGGTGCCGACCGCCGCCAGCACGATCCACGAATATCCGACGATCGGCCGCTGCGCGAAGGTCGGGACGATCATCGCCATCAGCGCAATGGCCGGCAGGAAGATGATGTAGACCTCCGGGTGGCCGAAGATCCAGAACAGGTGCTGCCACAGGAGCGGGTCGCCGCCGCGCGCCGCGTCGAAGAATGGCCAGTCGAACATGCGCTGCATCTCGAACAGCAGGTCGCCGGCGATCAGCGGCGGAAAGGCGAACAGGATCATGCCCGCCACGACCAGCAGGTACCAGGCAAACAGCGGCATCATGTTGACGCGCATACCGGGCGCCCGGCACTTCATGATGCCGACGATCAGTTCCACCGCGGCGGCAATCGACGCCACCTCGATAAACGACAGGCCGAGCAGCCAGATGTCGGCGCCGATGCCGATCTGTTCCTTGTCGGTGGCAAGCGGCGGGTACATGAACCAGCCACCGTTCGGCGCGGCACCGAAGAAGATCGAGCCGCAGACGAAGATGCCGCCGATCGCGAAGCTCCAGAAGCCGAAGGCCGACAGGCGCGGGAAAGGCAGCTCGCGCGAGCCGAGCATCGACGGCAAGAGGAAGATCGCCACTGCCTCGAAGATCGGCACGGCGAACAGGAACATCATCACCGTTCCGTGCAGCGTAAAGGCCTGGTTGTAGAAATCGGCGCTGACGAGATCGTTGTTCGGCACGGCAAGCTGCAGACGGACGATCAGCGCCAGTACGCCGGCAAACAGCATGAACGCGAAGGCCGTGCAGCCGTACCACAGGCCGATCTCGCTGTTGTTGACGGAGGTCCAGTAGCGCCAGCCGGAGGGCGTGCGCCAGACGTCGCGCAACCGCGTTTCCTGCGCCGCGCGCTCTTCCTGAGGCAGCAGCGGTCCCAGCTCGACGGTCATTCCAGTCCTCTCAGATATTCGGCGATGGCAGCAAGCTCATCCTCCGGCAGCATTCCATAGGCGGGCATGCGAACATTCGGCTTGATCTGGTCCGGCGCGCGGATGAAGCGGACGAGGTTCTCATGCGTGTTGGGCAGCGTTCCGGCACCGATCGTCGGACGCTGGCCGAACCGCGTCAGGTCGGGACCGATCCGGCCTTCGGCCTCTGTCCCGTCGATCGCATGACAGGCCGCACAGCCGTGCCGCAGGAAGAGCGCCAGGCCGGGAGCAGGATCTGCCGGCGCCGGACCTCCGGGGTTGGGCGAAACGGCAGGCGCCGGCGCCGCAGCCAGCCAGGCGTCGAGCTCGGATGCCGGCATTGCCTGGACGGTGAATGCCATCAGCGCATGCGAAGTGCCGCAGAACTCGGCACAGACGCCGCGATAGGAGCCGGGCTTCGTCGCCATCAGCTGCAGTTCGTTGATGCGACCGGGAATGGCGTCCATCTTGCCGCCGATCGACGGGATCCAGAACGAGTGGATGACGTCGCTTGCCTTGAGCCGGAAGAGCACCCGCTCGCCGACCGGCATCCGCACCTCGTTGGCGCTTTCGCGGATCACCTTTCCCGATGTATCGAGATAGCGCACCCGCCACCAGAACTGCTCGCCGGTCACCTCGATGCGCCGCAGCCCCTCGCCCTCGCCGCCGAACCAGGGCCGCATCGCCGGCATCAGCCAGACGGCATAACTCAACAGACCGGCCAGGACGACGACGGGGAATGCCACGCCGCCGAAGAAGATGACCTTTGACGCACCGGCCTCGCCCATCAAAGAGCGCGACTTGCGGCTGGCGTAGATCATCAGGCCGATCACGCCGAGCCATATCACGCCGCCGCCGACCACCATGACCCAGAACAGCGTCGCGACCGCAGAGGCTTCCGATCCGGCAGGATCAAGCGCCGACTGTACCCCGGAACACGAGCTCAGGCTGACGGAAAGAAAGGCGGCGGCTGAAAGACGCGATTTCCAACGGGTGACTGGTGATCGGATTGGCCGGCATACGCCGGTCAAGCGGTCATCGTGCATTCGCGCCCCTGCGGCTCGGGATGGAAACTCGGCGCCGAGTGATCGGCATATGATCGGGCGCTAACGCCGCAACTTTGGATTTGTTCCACGCCGGATCTCGTTTTTTTCGAATTTGGAACCAGGCGCCGCCCCGACGGTTAACACCACAGAGAGGCCGCGGGCCGCTCGGTCACACACGGGAGGAAGACATGCGTGAATTTATTCGCAAGGCAACCGACTTTCTCGATCGACAGAAGGCCGAGCGACGGAAGGCGGACACGCCGGCAACCACCAATCTTCATGTGGTGGTACCCGACCATGTGGAACTGCCGCTACCGCGGCGGCCGCGCGACGAGATCAGCGTTCCCGCTTCGATCAATGGCCGCGACCTCTCGACCGGCCGCCTCTGAGACGGCCATCAAAACGGGATAAAGACAAGGAATACGATATGACCGACATCAAATCCGCCAAGATCCTCATCCTCGCCACCGACGGCTACGAACGTTCCGAACTTCGCGTCCCGCTTGAGGAATTGCGCAAGCAGGGTGCAGACGTCAAGATCGCCTCCCTGAAGGCCGGCGAGATCAAGAGCTGGGACGAGACCGACTGGGGTGACAGCGTTGCCGTCGATCTGACCGTCGCCGACGTCAAGATCGAGGATTACCACGCGCTGGTTATTCCGGGCGGCCAGATCAATCCGGACGTGCTGCGCACCGACAAGCAGGCCGTTCAGATCGTCCGAGATTTCGTCAGCAGGGGCAAGCCGGTGGCGGCGATCTGCCATGGTCCCTGGCTGCTGGTCGAGGCCGACGCGCTGCGCGGCCGCAAGGCGACGTCCTTCCACTCCATCCAGACCGACGTGCGCAATGCCGGCGCGACCTGGGAGGACAAGGAAGTGGTGACCGACCAGGGCATCATTACCTCGCGTTCGCCGAAGGATCTGCAGGCCTTCGTCGCCAAGATCGTCGAGGAAGTGCAGGAAGGCCGCCACGAGCGACGCGCTGCCTGAACCGACGGACAGATTGACGAAAGGCCGCGCCCGGTGCGCGGCCTTTTCTCGTTGTATCGTTGGAAACGGACAGCAAAAATCGGATCCGAGGTTCTCAGCTCGGTTCGGTAACCGCCTCCACCAGGGCCGCCTTGGTGGCATCTGCCGCATCCATCAGGAACGACAGCATGCGTTGTTCGTCGGCACGCAACCCGGTCAGCTTTGCCTGCGCCCGCAGGGGATCCCCGACCAGCGCTTCCAGCGGGCTCGGATCCTCCGACAAAGCGAGGATGGACGGGTGGATGTAGCTGTTGCGACAGACCGTCGGGGTGTTCTGCAGCTTCTCCGACGCTGCCGTGGTCAGCATCTTGATCCTGATCTTCTCGCCGTCGGCATGCGCCTGACGTGCGGCACCGAAGGCCGCAAGACTGCCGCCCCAGGTACGAAAAGTCTTGGCCGACACCGACAGGCCCGCTGCCCCCGCAAGGTAGGCGTTGAGGCGTCCTGAATCGACCGCATGCGGCGTACCGTCTTCGTCCGGCCAGGAAAACAGCTGGCGTCCCGGCAGATCGGCGATCTCTTCGAAGATCCGCTGCAGTCGCGGATGGCGAATGGTGTGCCGAACGCGCTTGCCGCCCTTGGCGGTGAACTTCAGCACCACGGAATCCTCCGACATGCTCATGTGGCGCTTGAGCAGGGTCGTCGCCCCGTAGGTCTTGTTTTCCTTGGCATAGGCGCGATTGCCGACGCGCAGATGCGTCGCATCCATCAGCGCCACGAGCGCCGCCAGCACCGCCTCAGGATGGTCGAGCCCGAGGTTGAGGTCGCGCTGCACCCGCCGGCGGATTCGCGGCAGCGCTTCGCCGAAGCGGATCAGCTGGTCGTATTTGAGTTCGCTGCGGAAGGCCTGCCAGGCGGCATGGTAGCGGTACTGCTTTCTGCCGCGCGCATCGAGACCCGTCGCCTGCAGGTGGCCGCGCGGATCGAGGCATATCCAGACGTTGTCGTAGGCCGGCGGCAGCCCGAGCGCGGTGATCCGCTGCTTCTCCGGCCCTTCGCAGACAAGCGTGCCGTCGGGCATCCGGTAGCAGAAGCCCCGCCCCTTGCGCAGGCGGCGTATGCCGGGCTCGGCATCGCTGACATAGGTCAGGCCGATCTCGGCAAGGGAGGGGGCAAGGGGATCGAGAGTGCGTGTGACGTCCATTGCCGCCCAACGCGGCGGCGCGCGGTTCGTTCCTACACGCGGTCCTTCGGTCCGTCCGCGGACGCACGCTCGAACATCCGCAGCGGCCCCGTCAGGCTCCAGCGCACGCCCTGCGGCCGGTATTCGAGCTGCACGTGACCGCCAAAAGATGCAGCGGCGTGGCGGTTGATGATCGTCGTCCCGAAGCCGGTGGCTTTCGGCTCAGCGACCGCCGGCCCGTCGCGCTCCTCCCACGTAATCGTCAGGCGCGGATCGTCTTCCACGCTGATGGACCAGTTCAACGCGACCCGCCCATCAGGAACCGAAAGAGCACCGTATTTTACGGAGTTCGTCGCCAGTTCGTGCAGCACCAGGCCAAGGTTTTGGACGGCTTCGGCGCGCAAAGCGATGTCGGGACCGCAGACATCGACCCGGTTGAAGGTTTCGGCAAACGTCTCCAGGTGCAGTGCGACGACCCGGTGGATCGGCACGCCCTGCCACTGTTCCTGTGCCAGCATCTCGATCGACTTGCCCAGCCCCTGAAGCCGCTCGCCGATGGCACGCTGGAACTCAGCCATGCTTGTTTCCCGCCGGGCCAGCTGGCGCATCATCGCCTGGATCAGCGTCATGATGTTCTTCGTGCGATGCACGAGCTCATGCATGATCAAGTGGATGCGATCTTCCGCCTGGCTGCGGTCGAACGAGGCGTTGGAGAGCGCAATCGCGATCTGGTTTGCTTCGGTGATGCGCGTCTCGATGGGCGGCACGATCTCGCCGTGGCCGATGCGCTCGGCCATCTCGGCGATCTGGCGGATGGGAACGCGCAGCTGCCGCCCGACCAGGTAGGTGATCACCATGCCGAAAACGAGAAGGGCAATGCTGCCGATGATGAGATCGCGCGACGTGGCGATGATGTTGGCCTGGGCCGAGGA
This sequence comes from Rhizobium sp. SAFR-030, assembly GCF_059415005.1. Classification (NCBI taxonomy): domain Bacteria; kingdom Pseudomonadati; phylum Pseudomonadota; class Alphaproteobacteria; order Hyphomicrobiales; family Rhizobiaceae; genus Rhizobium; species Rhizobium sp. SAFR-030. The sequence continues at coordinate 439,789 of NZ_JBPFDO010000004.1, forward strand.
GATGGGCCCCCAGACGACGACCTTCCATGACGACTCGGCAATCCGCGCATAGCCGTACATCTGCCGTGGATTGCCGCCGACGTCTTCGATCGTGCCGCTGACGCCGGACATCAGCTCGACTGCGCCGGGCGCGAAAGGACCGCGCTCGCCGGGCCTTGCGGCTGTCGAGGTGACGACGTTCCCGGTCTGGTCGAGAACTGCCACCGACCAGCCCGCCGGAAGCGATTCGGTGCTGATGAAGCGCTGCAGGTCCTCGGCATTCTGCGTCAGGATCAGCACGGACCCCGCCTGCGCATAGTCCGGCGTCAGCGGAAGGAGGATGTTGAAAACCCAGCGCTGGCTGGTGGCGCCGAAGATGATGTTGGACACGACAGCCCGGCGCTCCTCCAGCACCGTTTTCATCCCCTGGCGGTCGGAGACGGCTGACAGCTTTTCGCCGAACCCGACACGCGTGTTGAGCTTCTGGTTGCCCTGCGCATCTGCCAGAATGATGAAGCGCGAGGTGCCGGAGAGGCTCCTCTGGGTGCGCCCGTGGAAAGCCTGTAGATTGCCGCCCTGCAGTTCCGGTGAGTTGGCGATCAGACGCAGCGTCGTTCCTGCATCGGCAAGCTCGCGGTCGATCGAACGCGCAATGCTGCGCGCGTCTTCTTCCGTCTCGCTGTTGAGGATTTCGCGCTGTTGCGCCTCAAGGCGAATCATCAGGAAGATGACGAAGGCGATCAGCGGCAGTGCGATGACAGCAGTCAGCGCAATCAGATAGGCACCGATGGAAGCAGTCGGAAATATCCGCGAAAACCTGGGCATAAGGGATTCAAGCCGCTGCGGTATCGGTCGCGGCCCTGACGGCTGCCATCATCGCTTGTCGCCCTCGCCTCGAACAGTCAGAAATGGTTGGCTTGTTCTAACTGACTTTGCGGGCGGAACCAAGCCACCTGGATGGCAATCGGCTCTGCTGATCTTGGCGCGGAATCGGAAGGGCGGTCAGTCCTCCCTGTTCTCCGACCATGCCTTGTCGACATGCTTTCCGGGCGGCACCTTGTGAGCGGTCGCGTCTTCCGAGCCGGTAATGACGGTGGGTTTGGCGGAATGGACGCCGCTGGCTTCGCGGTCACCCTCGCTCTTGGCAAACTGGCCCTTGGCATCGCCATGAACGGCGCCTGTGCCCTTATCCTTCGGAATATCGTTGCGCATAGATGGTCTCCCGTGCCGGCAGGACGAAGATCCTGCATTGCGCAGTCAACCAGCTCTGCCGATTATGGTTCCCGTCGGGTCGCCCTCAGAAGTATCCGGGAGACAGAAACGGCCGCCGGGCGATCTGCCGGCGGCCGTGGGTGTTGGTAGCTCTCGAAGGTCGCTCAGAGGCGCACGGTGGTCTGCGGATCGAAGACGACCGCCTTGTCGAGGTTCATGACGAACTGGAACGGCTGGCCGACGGACAGCACGATGTCGGCGCGGGTACGCGCGGTGAACGACTTCCCCTTGATCTGCGCGGTGACGAACGTATCCGATCCGGTCGGCTCGACCATCGTCACATGCCCGTCGATCACCGTCGTCTGGCGGGCCTGCGGATCGGTGAGGCCGGCATCGCTGATGGTTTCCGGGCGCAGGCCGACGATGACAGACTGGCCATCCTTCAGAGCGCCGGGCGCGACGGTCGAGGGCACAGGTACGCTGATGCCGGCATCCTCGAACAGTCGGATCCGCTGATCGGCACCGCTGCCGTTCACCTCGCCCTTCAGCATGTTCATTGCCGGCGAGCCCATGAAGTCGGCGACGAAGATGTTGGCCGGCAGGTTGTAGATCTCGGCCGGCGTGCCGACCTGCTGAACGGCGCCTTCCTTCAGGACGACGATCTTGGTGGCGAGCGTCATCGCCTCGATCTGGTCGTGCGTCACGTAGACGATCGTCGCGTGGGTGTTCTGGTGCAGCGACTTGATCTCGGCCCGCACCTCGACGCGCAGCTTGGCATCGAGGTTGGACAGCGGCTCGTCGAAAAGGAAGACCCGCGGCTGGCGCACCAGTGCCCGGCCCATGGCGACGCGCTGCCGCTGGCCGCCGGACAGCTGGCTGGGGCGGCGCTTCAGCAGGTGCTCGATCTGCAGCGTCTTCGCCGCAGTCAACACTGCCTGCTCGCGTTCCGCCTTCGGCACGCCGCGCATTTCCAGCGCGAACGCGATGTTCTCTTCCACCGTCATGTTCGGATACAGCGCGTAGGACTGGAAGACCATGGCAATGTCGCGCTTGGATGGATGCAGGTCGTTGACCACCTGCCCGTCGATGACGATCTCGCCCGACGTCGGCGGCAAAAGGCCGGCGATCGAGTTGAGCAGCGTCGACTTTCCGCAGCCGGACGGCCCGACCAGCACCAGGAAACCGCCCTTTTCCAGCTCGATGTCGATGCCCTTGAGAACCTCGACCGGGCCGATCTTCTTGCGCAGGTTCTTGATCTGAAGAAAGCTCATGGCGATTATCCCTTGACTGCGCCGGCCATCAGGCCACGCACGAAGTAGCGTCCGGCGACGATGTAGACGAACAGTGTCGGCAGCGCTGCGAAGACCGCCGCGGCCATGTCCACATTGTATTCCTTGACGCCTGTGGAGGAGGAAACGAGGTTGTTCAGCGCCACCGTCATCGGCGAATTCGCGCCGGACGAGAAGGAGACGCCGAACAGGAAGTCGTTCCAGATATTGGTGAACTGGTAGATGATGGTGACGACGATGATCGGCCCGGATGTCGGCAGCAGAATGCGCCAGAAGATGCGGAAGAAGCCCGCACCGTCCATCATCGCTGCCTTGATCAGCTCGTCCGGAAACGCCTCATAATAGTTGCGGAAGAACAGCGTCGTGAAGCCGAGGCCGTAGATGACATGGACGAAGACCAGCCCGGTCGTCGAGTTGGCAAGCCCAAGCGTGCCGAGCACGCGCGCCATCGGGATCAGCACCGCCTGGAACGGAATGAAGCAGGCAAACAGCATCATGCCGAACACCAGCTTATGGCCCGGAAAGCGCCACTTGGTCAGCACGTAGCCGTTCAGTGCACCGAGCAGCGTCGAGATCAGCACCGCCGGCACGACCATCTTGATCGAGTTCCAGAAGTAGCCGCGGATGCCGCCGCAGGTGACGCCGATACAGGCCTCGCCCCACGCCTTTACCCAGGCGTCGATCGACGGTGCCGTCGGCAATGCCATCATGTTGCCGGCGCGGATCTCGTCGAGCGATTTCAGCGAGGTCGTCAGCATGACGTAGAGCGGCAGCAGGTAGACGAGCGCCAGCACCAGCAGCAGCCCGTAGATGACATAGCGGGCCGTCCTGGCCGAGCCCGCGGTAACCGTTTCGCTTGCGCCGCTCATCAGTTACGCTCCCGCAGTTCGGAATAGAGGTAAGGCACGATGATCGCGGTGATCCCCATCAGCATCATCACCGCGCTGGCCGAGCCGACGGCCATCTGGTTGCGGGTGAAGGTATAGGAATACATGAAGGTCGACGGCAGCTCGGTGGCATTGCCAGGACCGCCGCCGGTCAGCGCGATGACCAGGTCGTAGGACTTGATCGCCATGTGCGCGAGCACGATGAAGGCCGACAGGAACACCGGCCGCAGCATCGGTATGATGATCCGGCGGTAGATGGAGGTCATCGGCGCACCGTCGATCTGCGCTGCCTTGATGATCTCGCCGTCGATGCCGCGCAGGCCGGCAAGGAACATCGCCATGACGAAGCCGGAGGCCTGCCAGACGCCGGCGATGACGACGGTGTAGATGGCCATGTCGGGATTGACCAGCCAGTCGAAGCGAAAGCTTTCCCAGCCGAGGCTGCGCATCGTGTGCTCCAGCCCGAGGCCCGGATTGAGAAACCACTTCCAGGCGGTGCCGGTAACGACGAAGGACAGCGCCATCGGATAGAGGAAGATCGGCCGCAGCACGCCCTCGCCGCGGATGCGCTGGTCGAGGAGGATGGCGAGTGCCAGGCCGATGACGATGCAGATGCCGATGTAGAGGCTGCCGAAGATGGCGAGGTTCTTCATCGCCATGTACCAGTTCGGCTGCGACCACAGCCGCGCATAGGCATCAAAGCCGACGAGCTTGTAGACCGGCAGGATGCGCGAATTGGTGAACGACAGGTAGACGGTCCACAGGATGAAGCCATAGACAAAGACGAGGGTGATGGCGAAGGACGGCGCCAGCACGATCTTCGGCAGCACGTCGCGGGCGCGGTCGGCGAAGCCCGGGCGCGCCCGGGTTTCCGTCACCGCCGGAACAGGTTCGATTGTGGTCATGGGGGATCTCCGGATGGAAATAGAGACGTTTGAAGGTGCGCCAACAAAAAAGCCCCCTCTGGCCTGCCGGCCATCTCCCCCACAAGGGGGGAGAAAACCTGCGGAGCACCCACCGACCAAATCAGGCCCAGACAGTGCGGCTGGGTTAAGCCCCTCCCCCGTGTGGGGAGGGGTTTGGGGCGGGGTCTTTTTGACTACTTCGCCGCAGCAACCGCTTCCGGCAGGCGCTTCAGCGCGTCGTCGGTCGAGATCTGACCGTTGAGGTGCTGGGTTACGACGTCGAAGACGGCTTCCTTGACGGCCGACGGCTGAGCGTAGCCATGGGCGAGCGAGCCCATCAGCGTGCCCTTTTCAGCCGCTTCGGCAACGTCCTTGATGCCCTTCTTGCCGCAATCGTCGAACTGGTCGCCGGGAACGTCCGTGCGTGCCGGAACCGAGCCCTTGACCGTGTTGAAGGCGATCTGGAAGGCCGGATCCTCGACGGCTGCCGCCATCTTCAGCTGCGCGTCACGCTGCTTCTCGCCGACGTCGAACATGACGAACTGGTCGGCGTTGAACAGCACGTTGCCCTGCGTACCGGGGAAGCGGATGCAGACGAAGTCGGTGCCCGGCTTCTTGTTGGCGCGCAGGAATTCGCCCTTCGCCCAATCACCCATTTCCTGGGCGCCGGCCTTGCCCTCGATGACCAGGGCGGACGACAGGTTCCAGTCGCGGCCCGAGAAGTTCGGGTCGAAATAGGTCTTCAGCTTCGACATGTTGTCGAACACCTTGCGCATCGTGTCGCCGCTCAGCGACGCGGTGTCGAGTTCGATTACCGCCTTCTTGTAGAAATCGGCGCCGCCAACGGACAGCACGACGGCTTCCCAAAGCGTTCCGTCCTGCCACGGCTGACCGCCATGTGCGAGCGGCACGATGCCCTGCGACTTGAAGCTGTCGAGCATGGCGATGAACTGGTCGAAATTCTCCGGGGCCTTGCCGCCGGCCTTGTCGAGCGCTGCCTTGTTGATCCACAGCCAGTTGGTCGAGTGGATGTTGACCGGCGCTGCGATCCAGTTGCCGTCATACTTTGCGAAATCCTGCAGCGCGGCGGGGATGACCTTCTCCCAGCCCTGCTTTTCGGCAAGCTCGTTGAGATTGCCGACGACGCCCATTTCGGCCCAGTCGCGGATGTCGAAGCCGAGCATCTGCACGGCAGTCGGCGGGTTGCCGGAGGTGACGCGAGCGCGCAGTGCCGTCATCGCCTGGACGCCGGAACCGCCGGCGACCGGCATGTCCGTCCAGGACACGCCCTCCTTCTGGAGGTTTTCCTTCAGCACGTTGAGTGCGGCGGCTTCGCCACCCGCGGTCCACCAGTGCAGAACCTCGACGCTTTCCTGAGCCTTTGCCGCACCGGCAGCAAGACCGATGATCGCCACGCCTGCGGCAAGCATCTTCATAGAGCGAATTTTCATTTTGAAATCTCCCGTTGTATCCGGGCTCCTCTCCGGATGAGTGATTTATAACGATATAACAGGCGTTGGTGTCAAGCCGCGACGGCGAAATTCATCGGCACCGCCATCTGCCGCTAATCCTCTGACTTCGCAGCGCAAAAATGAAAAAATCTCTTTCCGGTTCCCCGAAAAGTATGATTTGTATCGTTTTCGGAGGACTGAGTTTATGCGTGGAGGAGGACACTCGGCATGACGATCGACAAAGTCAGGCGGCGTAGACGCACGCCGAGCGACGGGGCACCAAAGCCCACGGTCTCGGGCGGCAAGCCAACCTTGAAGACGATTGCCGAGATGACAGGGCTTGCGGTGACGACGGTGTCGCGGGCGCTGGCCGGCGACGTGCAGATCGCCCTCGATACACGGATGCGCGTGTCACAGGTTGCCGCCGAGATCGGCTACCTGCCGGACCGGGCAGCACAGCGTCTGCGCACCGGCAAGACCAGCGTCATCAGCCTCATCCTCTATCCGCACGAGGAAATTCTCGGCTATGCGACGTCGATGATCAAGGGCCTGACCGAGGCACTGCGCGACACCAGCTACCACCTCGTCATCACGCCGCATTTCTCGGACCGGCCGCAGATCGAGCCGGTTCGCCACATCATGCGCAACCGCATGGCCGATGGGCTGATCTTCACGCGCACCGAACCGCAGGACGAGAGGGCAAAAATGCTCCTGGAGAACGATTTCCCGTTCGTCTGTCATGGGCGCACCGAACTTGCTACGCCGCATCCGTTTGTCGACTACGACAACTACACCTTCGCCTATCAGGCAGCGCGCAGGTTGATCGAAGCCGGCTGCCGCAAGCTGGCGATCATCCTGCCGCCCGGCCAGTTCACCTTCGCCAGTCACATGCGGCACGGCTTCATGACGGCGATCCGCGAGGAAGGCCTCGCATACGACATCCCCGACTCGGTCACGCTCGACAGCAAGTCGGATGCCTTGCGTGCCTGTTTCTACGACCGCTTCGGCGAGGCGAACCGGATCGACGGGGTGATCTGTGGCGGCGAAGTGGTGGCGATGGCGGTAATGGCGGCCGCCTACGACCGCGCGCTGAAACCCGGCGAGGACGTTCACATCGTCACCAAGCAGACGTCGGGCCTGTTCGATCAGGTGCGACCGCGCATCCCGACGATCTACGAAGACCTGTCTGAGGCTGGCCGGCTGATGGGCAAGGTCCTCCTCCAGCGCATCGCCGGCGAAACGCCGGTCACGGACCTGCAACACCTGCAGACCGTGACCGACTTCTAGCCTACCGCGACGTGCTCATTCCTCGTCCTGGAACACCACGTCGCGCTTGGCCCGCACGCTTGGTAGGAAGACGACGATCAGCACCAGCAGGGCAATGCCGAGCAGCGTTGCGCTGATGGGACGGGTGAGGAATGTCGATGGATCGCCGCGCGACAGGATCATCGCCCGCCGCAGGTTTTCCTCCAAGAGCGGCCCGAGCACGAAGCCGAGCAGCAGCGGCGCAGGCTCGCAACGAAGCTTCACCAGCACGTAGCCGATCAACCCAAAAAACGCGACGGCATAGAGGTCGTAGACGTTCGAGTTGACGCTGTAGACCCCGATCGAGCAGAAGGCCATGATGATCGGGAACAGCACGTAGTAAGGGATCGTCAGCAGCTTCACCCACAGCCCGATCAGCGGCAGGTTGAGGACCACCAGCATCAGGTTGCCGATCCACATGGAGGCGATAATGCCCCAGAACAGCGCCGGCTGTTCCGTTGCGACATTCGGCCCCGGCACGATACCCTGGATGATCATCGCGCCGATCATCAGCGCCATGACCGGGTTTGCCGGAATGCCGAGCGTCAACAGCGGAATGAACGAGGTCTGGGCGCCGGCATTGTTCGCCGATTCCGGCCCGGCAACGCCGGCGATCGCACCCTGGCCGAACTCCTTCGGGTTCTTCGAGACGCGCTTTTCGACCGTGTAGGAGGCGAAGGATGCCAGGATCGCGCCGCCGCCCGGCAGGATGCCAAGGGCCGAGCCGATTGCCGTGCCGCGCAGCACCGGTCCGACCATCTGGCGGAAGTCGTCGCGGGTCGGCATCAGGCCGGTGACCTTGGCCATCAATACGGTGCGGGTCTTTTCGCCTTCGAGATTGCGCAGGATCTCGGCGATGCCGAAGACACCGACCGCGACCGCCACGAAGTTCAACCCGTCCGCGTATTCCCGGATGCCGAGCGTGAAGCGCGGAGTGCCGGAGTAGATGTCGGTGCCGACAAGCCCGAGCAGCAGGCCGAGCACGACCATGGCAAGCGCCTTGATGACGGAGCCGGAGGCCAGTGCAATCGACGAGACGAGGCCGACGACCATCAGGGAGAAGTATTCGGCAGCGCCGAATTCAAGCGCGATCGAGGTCAGCGGCGGCGCAAAGATCGCCACCAGAAAGGTCGACACCGTGCCGGCGAAAAACGAACCGAGAGCGGCGATTGCGAGCGCAGCGCCCGCCCTGCCCTTGCGCGCCATCTGATACCCGTCGATCGCGGTGACGGCGGACGAGCTTTCGCCCGGCATGTTGATGAGGATCGCCGTCGTCGAGCCGCCGTACTGGGCGCCGTAATAGATGCCGGCGAGCATGATCAGCGACGACACCGGCTCCAGCTGAAAGGTGATCGGCAGCAGCATGGCAATGGTGGCCGTGGCGCCGATGCCGGGCAGCACGCCGATCAGCGTTCCGAGAAGCACGCCGATGAGGCAGAAGAAGAGGTTGGCCGGCGTTCCGGCCGTCATGAAGCCAAGCGCGAGATTGTCGAACAGTTCCATCTGTCAGCCTCCCCAGAAACCGAGCCAGGGGCCGAAGCTGCGGAAAGGCAGGCCAAGGCCGTAGCTGAACACGAGCACCGAAAACAGCGTGAGGACCGCCGACAGCAGCACCGACAGCAGCGGTGTCATCCGTGACGAGGCGAAGGAGGCGATCATTGCCGCTAGGAACAACGCCGGCACGAAGCCAAGGCCGCGCACTGTCATGCCGAAGACTATCGGCGCCGGCAGGATGAACATCAGCCCCCGCCAAGCGATCGGACCGACGCCTTCATGTTCGACGCGCGCCGACTGGACGACGATGATCATCCCGAACAGCACCAGCACGCAGGCGAGCACCAGCGGAAAATAGCCCGGTCCCATGCGGAATGCCGTCCCGAGTTCGAGATCGAGCGACTGCACGACGAAGAACAGCCCGAGCAGGATGAAGAGCGCGCCGCAGAGCGCATTGGTTCGGTCGAAGCGAACGGATTTCATAATGTCTCCCGATGACGTGGAGGATCAAGGCAGGACATTCGAGCCGAACTGCCCCCTCCGGCAAGCCAGAGGGGGGCAAGATCGCTCAGATGCTTTCCAATTTCCGCTGATCCTCAGTCGGCATACTGGCCGGCGGCTTCGATGACCGGCTTCCACCGGGTGATCTCGCCTTCCAGCTTGGTCTTCAGGGCTGCCGGGGTCGCATCCGCATCCGGCGACGGCGCGGTGCCGAGCTCGGCGAAGCGGGCGGCGACATTGGGATCCTTCAGCGCGACCTGGAGAGCCTTTGACAGCCGGTCGGTTGCCTCGGCCGGCGTTCCCTTCGGCGCATAGATGCCGTGCCAGATGCCGACCTCGAAGTCCGAGAGCCCGGCTTCGACGGCCGTCGGCACGTCCTTCAGCACGTCGAGGCGCTTCGGCGAGGTGACCGCATAGGCCTTGATCGTGCCGCCCTGGATCTGCTTGGTGGTGTTGGTCGTCTGGTCGCACATGATGTCAACCTGGCCGCCGAGAAGGTCGGTCATCGCCGGACCGGTGCCCTTGTACGGAACGGTAACGAGCGGCGTCTCGATGGCGCTCATGAACAGCATGCCGCACAGGTGCGATGCGGCGCCGATGCCGGCATTGGCGACCGTCACCTTGTCCTTGTTGGTCTTGGCATATTCCACCAGACCCTTGAGGTCCTGGGCTTCCATGTCCTTGCGGGCGACGATCGTCATCGGCACGTCGGTGACGAGGCCGACATATTCGAACGCGTTCAGCGTGTCGTAGGCAAGCTTGCGATAGAGCGTCGCGCTGGTGGCCATGCCGATATGGTGCAGCAGCAGCGTGTAACCGTCGGCATCGGCATTCGCCACGCGTCCGGCTCCGAGCGTGCCGCCGGCGCCGCCGACGTTTTCAATGATGATCTGCTGGCCGAGGTCCTTCGACATCGATTCAGCAACCAGACGCGCGACGGTGTCGGTCGGCCCTCCGGCCGAGAACGGCACGATCATGGTGATCGAGCGCTCCGGGTAACCGGCAGCGGCAGCAAGCGTGGAAGACAGGGAAACGGCAGCGAAAGCGGTTGCGCAGGCCAGCGCCTTGAAGATTTTCATCGACATCCTCCTCAGATGAAATCAGTCCAGCCGTCGACGGCTCCTCCCGCAACGGCATGGTGACCCATCTGCCGCCAGATGCGCGCATCCTGCAATCGGCGCGATCGCCCTCAACGAAAGAACAACGGCGAGCCGCACCTGCTTGGGTGGATTTCGCCCCATCGACGCCCGCTGACGGGCGGAAATCCACCCAATACGGCGAGAACCATCGGATCGGGCGCCTACTCCTCCAGCTCGCCCAGCGCGTCGGGCAGCAGCAGTTTCTTGTCGAGGCCGTATTTCTGCATCTTCTCGTAGAGCGTCTTGCGGCTGATCCCAAGCTGCTCATAGACCGGTTTCAGCGCCCCGCCATGCGCCGCAATGGCGCTCGCCAGGATGTTGCGCTCGAAGGCCGACACGCGATCCGCCAGCCGCCCGCTCTCCGGCTTGACCAGCGCGCCGCCATCGCCGGGCCGCATGTCGAGCCCGAGCACCAGCCGGTCGGCGGCGTTGCGCAGTTCACGCACATTTCCCGGCCAATCTCGCTGGGCGACGGAGGCAACCACCTCCTGCGGCACATCCATGTCGTCGCGGCCGTAGCGGGCGCAGGCCTCCCGCACCAGCTGCAGGAACAGCAGCGGAATATCCGGCCGGCGCTGGGCAAGCGACGGCACCCGGATCGTCGCCACGTTCAGCCGGTAGAAGAGGTCGGCGCGAAACCGACCGGCAGCCACCTCCGCCTCCAGATCCACCTTGCTGGTGGCGATGAAACGCACGTCGAGACCCACCGTCTCGTTCGAGCCGAGCCGGGTGATGACGCGCTCCTGCAGCACCCTCAGGAACTTCGCCTGCAGGTCGAACGGCATCGAGCCGATCTCGTCGAGCAGGATGGTGCCGCCGCGGCCATGCTCGAACTTGCCGTAGCGCGGCCGAAGAGCGCCCGGAAAAGCGCCCGCTTCATGGCCGAAAAGCTCACTCTCGATCAGCGTTTCGGGAAGCGCAGCACAGTTGATGGCAATGAAGGGCTTGTTCGCCCGCGGGCTGACATCGTGCAGGGCGCGCGCCACCACTTCCTTGCCGGCGCCGGTATCACCGATGATCAGCGTATCGGCATCCGCAGCACCAATCGCGCGGATCTGGTAGCGCAGATCGACCATCACCTGGGTGCGGCCGGGAAGCCGGGTCTCCAGGTCGTCGCGCTTGCCGGCCACTGCCCGCAGCCGGCGGTTTTCCAGCACCAGCCCGCGCCGGTCGATGGCCCGGCGGATGACACCCGCCAGATGCGGCGTGGTGAACGGCTTTTCGATGAAATCATAGGCGCCGTCGCGCATTGCCTTGACCGCAAGCTGCACGTCGCCGTGGCCGGTCACCAGGATCACCGGTATTTCCGGATCGAGTTCCCGCACCCGGTGCAGGAGCGTCATGCCGTCGAGGCCGGGCATGCGGATATCGCTGACCACGACGCCGTCGAAGGAATAGCCGATCAGTTCGAGCAGCTGATCGCCACTCGACAGCGTCTGGACCGACAGGCCGGCAAGCTCCAGCGCTTGAGCCGTCGAGCGGCGCAACTCCTCCTCGTCGTCGACCAACAATACGCGCTGCATGCTCACTCCGCCGCCTGACCCATCGTTTGCTCCGCGACCGGCAGCTCGATGATGAAGATCGCGCCGCCATAGGGATGGTCCTCGACACTGAGGCTGCCGCCGAAATCCTTGACGATATTATAGGAGATCGACAAGCCCAGCCCCAGGCCCTTGCCGATGCCCTTGGTGGTGAAGAAGGGGTCGAATATCCGCTCGCGGATCGCCGAGCCGACACCCGGTCCGTGGTCGCGGATGGAGATGGTCACGCGCTCGGCAGCGAGGCCGCCGACCACATGAGGCCCCGTCGCCTGCTCGACGCTGAGGGTGATGGTGCGGTTGTCGCGCCCCTCGACCGCATCCGCGGCATTGGTGAGAATGTTGACGAGCACCTGCTGCAGGCGCACGAAGCCCGCCTGGACCATCGGCGGCGGCGACGGCAGCTCGATCGTCAGTTCCGCCTGCGCCGCCTTCAGCCGCGCCGCGACGATCTCCAGCGTCTCGCGGATCACCTCGTCCAGCGCAACGGCGCCCAGCTTCTCGTTCGGCTTGCGGGCGAAATTGCGCAGATGCCGCGAGATCGATGCCATCCGGTCAATCAGCGCCGAAATGCGGCGGATATTGTCGCTCGCCTCCTCCAGCCGTCCCCGCTCGATCAGCACCGCGGCGCTGTCGGTATAGGTCTTGGCTGCCGCCAGCGGCTGGTTGAACTCGTGCGACAGGGCGGCCGACATCTGCCCGAGACCGGCAAGCTTGCCGGCCTGGATGAGGTCCGACTGGGTCTGCCGCAACTGCTGCTCGGTCTGTCGCCGCTCGGCGATCTCGTCTTCGATCCGGCTGTTGACCCGGGCAAGATCGGCGGTGCGTTCCTCCACTCGCCGTTCCAACTCGTTGTGCGCCTGTTCCTGCATCTGCAGACGCTCCGCCAGCCGCGCCCGCCGCTGCATCACGAAAGCGAAGCCGAGGCCGGTCATGCACAGCAGCAGCAGGCCGGCAACGACCACCGTCTGGGCCTGCGCCCGCGCCGAGGCCGTGTCGGTCAGCACATTGACCGTCCAGCCGGCTTCCGGCATCTCCTGCGCCGAAACCAGATATTCGCGTGTCCCGTTGTCCGTCGTCAGCGTCATCAGCCGATGGCCGTCATCCTGCCGCTCCGTCATCGGCAGTTCGGTCAGCACCGCATCGGCGTAGCGTCGCGAAGCTTCGGTCCGCGATCGGCGCTCCGGCGTCAGCGGCAGGACGGCACTGTAGAGCCATTCAGGCGTCCCGGTCATGAAGATGATGCCTTCCGGATCCGACACGAAGATCCGCGCATCGCCGCCGACCCAGGAGCTTTCGATGCTGTCGATGTCGACCTTGAAGACGATGACACCGAGGATCTCGCCGCCGATCTCGATGGGTGAGGAAAAGTAGTAGCCGCGCTTCGCCGATGTCGTGCCGAGCGCATAAAAGCGTGCCTGCGCGCCGCGCGCCGCCTCCTGGAAATATGGGCGGTAGCTGAAGTTCTGGCCGACGAAGCTGGTCGGCTGGTCGAAATTGCTGGCGGCGATCGTCTCGCCGTCCATCGTCAGCATGTAGATGTCGGAGGATTTCAGCAGCGCGTTGATCTGGCTGAGATAGAGGTTGGTGGCGTGTCTGCGGACGGCATCGCCGGGCGCCCTGATCAGCGCTTCGATATCCGGCTGGTCGGCGATCAGCGCCGGCAGCGCCTCATAGCGCCGCAGATGTCCGTCGAGTGCGGCCACCGCCAGCCGCAGCGTCGTTCCCCCTTGAGCCTGCGCCTCGTTCAGATAGCGGCGCACGACGACCTCGCCGCCGAACAACGCAAACAGGATCGCCAGAGCAGCAAAGCCGGCAATTGCCGACAGGTAGCGTGTCCTCACCTTCGAGCCCTCCCCGGCTGCTCCTCGATATCACAGTATCCGGCAGCCGAACTCAAGTCCTGCGGCCTTTGGCCCGCAACACTCGGTTAACCGCGTTCGCCAATGCTGCAGCGGGAAAGGCCGGCGTTTAGCTGCCGCACACCGGTGTGCATTATGACAGAACCTTCCGTCGGTTCAGGACTTCACCATGTGTGGCTTTGCCGGTTTCTGCAACATTGCCCTGGACCCCGCTCGGGCGCCGTCGGTCCTGACGGCCATGGCTGCCTCCATTGCCCATCGCGGACCGGATGGATCCGGTATCTGGCACAAGGACGATGTCGGGTTGGCGCATGTCCGCCTGTCGATCGTCGGGCTGAGCGACGGCCAGCAGCCGATGCACAGCACCGATGGCGCGCTGACGATCGTCTTCAACGGCGAGATCTTCAACTACGTCGAACTGCGCGAAGAGATGAAGCAGCGCGGCCAAATGTTCCGTACCGGCAGCGACACGGAGGTCATACTCGCTCTCTATGCAGCCTATGGCGACGAGTGCCTGACACGGATGAACGGAGACTTCGCCTTCGCACTCTGGGACGGCCGCCGGCACCGCATGCTGCTCGCCCGAGACCGGATGGGCGTGCGTCCGCTTTTCTACACGCCGAGAGACGGCGGCCTGGTCTTCGGTTCCGAGGTCAAGGCGCTGCTGGAGATGCCGGGCGTCGAGGCGGATCTCGATCCGATCGCGCTTGACCAGATTTTCACCTTCTGGGCGCCGATCGCACCGCGCACGGCATTCAAGGATATTTTCGAGCTCGAGCCGGGACATCGGATGATCGTCGAGAACGGCACGGTCGACATCCGGCCGTACTGGACGCTGGACTATCCCGACATCGGCGATACCGGCGGCAACCAGAACGAAGGCGAGGCGCAAGAGGAAATCGCCGCATTGCTGACCGACGCGGTGCGGCTGCGCATGCGGGCCGACGTGCCGGTTGCCGCCTATCTCTCCGGCGGCCTCGACTCGTCGCTCATCTGCGCGCTTGCGGCACCCATGGCACCCGACGGCCTCAACACCTTCTCGGTCACATTCGATAGCGCCGAACACGACGAAAGCGCTTTCCAGCGGCAGGTGGCCGACGCGCTCGGCACCCGCCATCGATCCGCGGCCAGTACGCCCGAGAACATCGCGGCGTCGTTTGCCGATGTGATCCGTTTTGCCGAGCGGCCGGTGCTGAGAACGGCGCCGGCACCGCTGTTTGCGCTGGCCGGCCTCGTCCGGCAGACCGGCATGAAGGTGGTGCTGACCGGCGAAGGCGCCGACGAGGTGTTTGGCGGCTACGACATCTTCAAGGAGGCCAAGTTGCGGCGCTTCTGCGCCCGCCAGCCGGCTTCCCGCCGCCGGCCCCTTCTGCTGCGCAAGCTCTATCCCTATCTCCCGGGCCTGCAGAACCAGTCCGCCGATTATCTGGCGGCCTTCTTCGGCACCGCGCAGGATCGGCTGGATGACCCGCTCTTCTCGCACCGGCCTCGCATGCGCACCACGAGCGGCGCCAAGCTGTTCTTCTCGGAAGAACTGCGCCATAAACTTAGCGGCTACGATGCGGCCGAAGATCTCGCGGCGCGGCTTCCTGATCGCTTCCGCCGCTGGCATCCGCTGCACCAGGCCCAGTACCTCGAGACCCGCTTCCTGCTGCCCGGCTACATCCTGTCGAGCCAGGGCGACCGGATGGCGATGGCGCAGGGCATCGAGGGCCGGTTTCCGTTTCTCGACCATCGGCTTGTCGAGCGGGCGACGCGGCTGCCGCCGAACCAGGTGCTCAAGGACCTGACGGAAAAGCACGTGCTGCGCCAGATCGCCGGCGACCTGTTGCCGGATCTTGTCGGCAAGCGGCCCAAGCAACCCTATCGGGCACCCGACAGCGCATCCTTTCTCGGTGCGGCCGGTCGCGCCTGCACCTCCAGCTTTCTGAGCGAGCAGGCGATTGGCGATGCCGGACTTTTCGATCCGCGCGCCGTCGCCAGACTGGCCGCCAAGGCCGGCAGCCGTCCGCTCACCGGCTTCCGCGACAATGCGGCCTTCATCGGCATCCTTTCGACGCAGATCTGGCTCGGCTGCTTTGCCGGCGCGCGATCCGGAACGCTGGCAACTGCCTGACTTTTCGCGATGCCGATGGATCAAACCCCGGCGCTTGAGGTTCTATCCTTGTTGAACAAGAGACAATGCAAGGAGGAAGCCATGGCTAACGCCAGTTCCAAGCACATCGGATCTGCATCGCAGGGCAAGCTGAGCGGCACCGGCGCGATGACCGACATCGACAAGGAAAAGCTGCCGGAAAACATGGTGCTTTCCAACCGCGACAAGGCGCAGCATTCGCGCGAGCGTGGCCTGGACGGCAAGGCGATCCAGAACGAGCAGTATCACGATCAGGATGCCAATCGTCTGGCGGACGAGTAACCATCCGCTGACGGGGCGCCGCCGGATCTTCGCTTTTTCGTGAAGGCGCCCCGCCTTGCATCCGTGGCCGAGAGGAGTACCTTGAGCCATCGCCGGCTGAAGATCAGGGCGTCCGGTGACTGGAAGCATGCGCTTCCGCCCTCCTTTAGAGGAGGCCATAGTGATGGAATTTGCACCAGTGCAAACCACCCTTGAGCCGCAGGACCTGGAATTTCTCCAGGGCTGCTTCGACACGATACGCCGCAAGCGCGGCCTTGATGGCGACAATCCCGTCGCCTCCCATCTCGCAGCACAGATGATCGAGCTTTATCAGGCTGGGGTTCGTGATCCGCACGAACTGAACAGTCGCATGGGGCTCTGATCGCTCATCGATCTGCCGGGAACCACCAGAGCGGGCGTCAGCGCCCGTTCTTCATTTTTGCCACCTCATTCTCGATCTCCGCACGACGGGTGTAACCGGCGTCCATCAGCTATTATCGTTTTGCCTGGAGATTGCGCTCGTCGCGCATCAGATAGAGGCGGGTCACCACGTCCAGATGGCCCTCCAGCCATGTAGCCATGGCCACCTCTTCGGCGAGGTTCTTTTCAAACACGGCGAGCGCTTCCGTATCGGCGAGTTCGTCCGCTGCAGCGATCAGAACTCGGTAGGTGGCGATCTCCGAATGCTCGAACGTGTAGGCGGCCATCGCCGCCTTGACCACCTCGTCGCCCGACAGCAGGCTGGTGACACCCTGTGCGGTGGCGCTGAGACGGCCGGCAACATTCTTCAACATCGATCCGCCACCCGGCTGACGGTCCAGCAACTGCTGCAACGCCTGCGCCTGCGCTTCCGTCTGCACCAGATGGTCTTCCAGCCGGGCGCGAAGCTCCGGATAATTCTCGATACGGCCGATCTGGGTGCGGAGCAGCGCGATCGCGTGCACCTCCATCGCATGCGCATCCCGCAGCCATGCAAGGAAATGGTCGGCAGAATGGGTCATGACGCAATCCTCCTGTCCCTATCTCGGATCAACCAGTCAACTCGGCTTGCAGGCCTCGGGTTCCTCCGGGCCGCGTGGGAAGCTTTTTCGGAACGAACCGGGCGGCGATCAGTTGGAACCTCGAACAGAAGAGGAGACGCGACATGCCCGAACCCCGGGAACCGAGCGAGCAGCCGCCAATGCCCTCCCCCGTCTGGGCACCCGAGCCACCGATCATGGAGCCTGAGCCGGATCGCCTGCCGGACGAGGATCCGGTTCCAAATCCCGACGAGACGCGGGAGCCACCGCAGCAGGTCTAGCCGAGGTCATTTCTAGAGGCAAGCGGCGACATATTTTGCTGAGAGATGCAGGAGCGGCGACGGGAACCCGTCGCCGCTATGCGCGTTTCATTGGCCATCAGAGATACCAGGGGTGACTATCTTGGACGTTGGCACAAGCATCAACCGTCTTCCACAGCCGAAAATCCGCCAGCCTATCGCTCGCCTCGGCCGCAACGTCTGGCGCCAGACTACCTGCGACCGCGCGGCGTTCCTGATCGACGGGGCTGAATATTACCGGCGGCTGGATGAGGTTCTCCGCAAGGCGCAGCATTCGATCTTCATCGTCGGTTGGGACTTCAACCCGGGTATCCGGCTGAAGCCGGAGGCGCCGGGTAGCGCGACGCTCGGTGACATTCTGCGCGCCAAGGTCGAGGAGCGGGACGGATTGACCGTGCATATCCTCGTCTGGGGAATGGGTCCCGTCTATTCCGGCAAGAGCCTGAAGCTGTTCCAGAAGAGCGGCTGGAACGACCATCCCCGCATTCACATGGAATTCGACTTCAATCACCCGCTGCGCGCCAGCCACCACCAGAAGATGGTCTGCATCGACGACGCCGTTGCCTTCCTCGGCGGTATCGACCTTACCGCTCGACGCTGGGACGACCGTCGGCACGCCATCCCCAACGACCTGCGCTGCTCGCCAGACGGCACCTGCTACGGACCAGTGCACGACATCCAGTCGATCGTTTCGGGTGATGCCGCCCGGATGGTCGGTGATGCCTGCCGCAAGCGCTGGAAGCGCGCCAAGCGCGAGACGCTGGTAGCCGGACCGCCGTCGACGCAGGACCTGTGGCCCGAGGATCTGCAGCCGGCGCTTGTCGACTGCCCGGTTGCCCTGGCGCTGACCGAACCGCTGCGCTGGAACGGAAGGCCCGGTCGGCGCGAAGCGGTACAGCTGACGCATGATGCCCTGCGCGCCGCCGAACGCCACATCTACCTGGAATCGCAGTATCTCGCATCGTTTTCGGTGGCCCGTACCATCATCGACAGGCTGCAGGAGCCCGAAGGCCCCGAGATCATCATTCTGGTGACGCGGGAATCGCACGGCCTTCTGGAAAAGCTGATGATGGGCCACAACCGCACCCGCCTGATCCGCCGCCTGAAGCGCTACGACCCCCATGACCGCCTGCGGGTCTACTATGCCGTCAACGCCAACGAACAGGGTGAAGATCGGGAGATCGTCGTGCACGCCAAGCTGGTCATCGTCGATGACCGCTTCATCCGTGTCGGCTCCTCCAACCTCAACAACCGCTCGGAAGGCCTGGATACCGAATCCGACCTGGCCTTCGAACCGGTGACCGATGAAGGGCGGGCTGCGGTGCTTTCCCTGCGCGACGACCTGATCGCCGAACACCTGGATGCCAGCCCGGCCGAGATCACCGCCTCCATCCAGGAGACCGGCTCTCTCATCCAGACGATGGAGCGCTACAACGTCAAGGCGCGCGGTCTGCGCAGCTTCGAGGTGGACGATCCGAACGGCGAGACGGATTCGCTGCTTGGCACGTCGATCGTGGATCCGCGGCGCCCCTTCTGGCCGGTGCGGCAGATGAAGGTCGGCACCCGCTGGGCGATCTCACGCCTGACCCGCAGCTTCTCGTGAAGCGGCGGGCGACACTGTGTGCGGACGGCGGCGGAAATACGCCTCGCTCAGCAGGAACAGCGGCACGCCGATCAGCAGCGGAATGAAATAGTACAACACCCGGAAGGCGACGAGCGCACCTATGGAGGCGCTCGCCGGCAGAAGCAGCAGCATCGTCGCCTCCAGAACTCCCAGCCCTCCCGGCACGTGGCTCAGCAGCGCTGCAAGCGTTGCCGTGACGTAGGCGGAGGCCACCTGCAGGTAGCCGACATCCGTGAACGTGCCGAGCAACTGGTTGAGGGCTCCCGCAACGCAGCCGAAGTTGACCGTACCGACCAGGATCTGGGCGGCGCAGAGACCGGTCGGCGGCATGTCCATCCGGAACGACCGAAACTTCAGCGGCGGCTTTCCCCAGATGGAGCAGAGGAAGTAGGCGACGGGGTAGCTCAGAAAGAGGATGCCGAGCCAGAACCGCGGCCAGGGATCCAACTGCAGCAGTGTCTGGCCGGTCGGCGGCATGAACAGCAGCGTCAGTGCCGCCAGCATGCTGAGCCCCAGCAGCACGGTTGCCCCGCAGAACAGGATGACCTTGGCCACTTCGTCGGTCGTCAGCCCCCAGCGCGTGTAGAAGCGGTAGCGCACCGCGCCGCTCGACAGCGCCGCACCCCCGACATTATGGCCGATGGACAGCGCCGAAAACGACGCCAGTGCTGCCCTGCGGAACGGCTGCGGCTTTCCGACATAGCGGAGCGCAAGCCAATCGAAGCCGGACAGGCAGGCGTAGGATGCGACGACAAACAGCGTGGCCGTCGCGAGCCGCCAGGCGGGGATCATCGCCAGCGAACTGCCGATATCCTCAAGGCTGTAGCGGCTAAGGCTGCGATAGACGAGCACCACGGCGACCCCGATGATGACCGCAAGAAGAAGTCTGATGATGTGCCGCGTCACGAAGGCCTTCCCGTTTTTCTCAAGAGCCGGCGATGACCGGCTCCACTTGTTGCGTGCGAAGGGAACGAAAGGCAGGGATAACGGGTTCCCCGCCTCATGATTGATCCCTTGCAAGATACGTCGGCGCGCCCGCGACGGACCATCCGCATCCTCAGTTATAACGTTCACAGCTGCGTGGGGACCGACCGCCGGCTCGATCCGGGCCGTATCGCCGACGTCATCGCCGAACTGGCGCCGGATATCATCGGACTGCAGGAGCTCGACGTTGGTCGAAAACGAAGCGGCGGCATCGACCAGGCGGAGGCGATCGCCAAGCGCCTGAAGATGGATTTTGCTTTCCACCCGGCGCTGAGCGTCGAGGAGGAGCAGTATGGCGACGCGCTGATGACCGCCTTCCCGATGCGGCTTATCAAGGCCGGACCTCTGGCCTCGATCGGCGAGCCGCGTGGCGCGCTCTGGGCCGAGGTAGATGTGGACGGGCCGCTGCAGGTGTTCAATACCCATCTCGGGCTGCTGCGGCGGGATCGCCAAAGGCAGGCGGATGAACTTGCGGGAGAAGGCTGGCTGACGCACCCGGATGCCAAGGGAAAGCCGCTCGTGTTGATCGGCGACTTCAACTCCATTCCCTCCTCGGCCCCCTACAAGACGCTCGCCCGCCTCGTCGATGATGTCAGGTCGCAGACCGGCCGGCTTGCGGCGCCGAGCTTTCCGTCGCGCTGGCCGCTGTTGCGGCTCGACCACGTGTTCGTCGCGCACGGACCGCGCATACTGTCGTCCGAGGCCGTCGATGTCGGGCTGGCAAAGCGCGCCTCCGACCATCTGCCCCTGCTCGCGCATATCGAGATATGAAGAGGCCGGCGTTTGACGACGCCGGCCCTCGTGCCAAACTTTAGCTGCGAAGATGCTTACCTGGAGGCATCCCGGCCCGGAATGACGCCGCGCACGATAGACGGATCGTCGTTCATCGACACGTCGCCGGCACGGGCGTGGATCGATTCTTCGCCCTTGCGGAACGCCTCACGGGCAGCCGCATCGCGGTCGAGATCGGCGCGAGCATCGAAGTCGGCGCCGCCATTGGCGGTGTTCTCGTCCTTCTGGATGATGCTGCGCTGCTGCTGGTGTGTCTTGTTGCCTTGCATTGTCATCTCCTCGGCCGTTACTTGTTGGCCCTGCCCCGCTGATCTGGATCGATGCCGCCATCGGCGCGTGTATCGTTCAGCACATCGCCCTCGACGCTGTTTTCACCTTCGATCGGCTCTTCGCCTTCGAAGCGGCTGAGCCCCTTCGACTGGCCGATACCTGGGTCGCGTGCGAGGTCGACATCGCTCGGCTTTGTCGTCTTGAAATGCTGGTTGTTGGACATTTGATGCTCCTGTGGCTGGGGCCTCAAGTGCGGTTGACGAACTTGTTGAAGCGGCTGGTCTTGCCGTCCTTCGTTTCGTCCTGATGCAGAAAGGCCAGTTTGTTGTCGTCGAAGATCGCGAAGAAGTCGTCCCATTCGATGGCTTCGAGATTGTCTTCGGGCTTGCCGAAATCGATCCTCAGCAGGCCGCCTTCCTCGGCGCCCTTGACCCGCGAAGGGTGACCATCGCGTTCCTCCACCCATTGACGGATGGCCTTGTGGTCGGTCGTCTGTACGGCTTCGCTCATCATTATCCTCCTTTCGTTGGCTGTTATCCAAACCTCCCCTGGCGTCCGATGTTCCGCCAAAAGCGTGCAACAGCCGGGGTTGGGCGAAGTGCGAAATCGGCTGGAACTATCGTCATGCGATCATGTTCGATGCCTGTCGATCGCGTCCAGACGCGGCGGCAACGTCATAGAACCTCCCCCACTCGGGCGCTTCCCAACCGGAAGCGCCCCTCTTTTATTTGCGACCATTTGCCCGGTGTGGCATGCTGACCTGCGGCAACAAGATCGGTTGCCGCTCGAAGCCAAACCTCGCCTAATTGTGGTCCAGCCGACCTCGACGCACCGTCGGGGGATGGAGCGGATAACGGGTGTGCCATGGAAAATTTCGACGCAACGATCCTCGCGCGGATCCAGTTCGCCTTCACGATCTCGTTTCACATCATCTTCCCGGCCTTCTCGATCGGCCTCGCCAGCTATCTGGCGGTGCTCGAGGGCCTGCACCTGTGGACGAAGAAGCCGGTCTATATCGAGCTTTTCGATTTCTGGAAGACCATCTTCGCCATGTCCTTCGGCATGGGCGTCGTCTCCGGCATCGTCATGTCCTATCAGTTCGGCACCAACTGGAGCGTCTTCTCCGACAAGGCCGGTCCGATCATCGGCCCGCTGATGGGCTACGAAGTGCTGTCGGCCTTCTTCCTCGAGGCCGGCTTCCTCGGCGTGATGCTGTTCGGCCGCAAGCGCGTCGGCCCGGCGCTACACTTCTTCGCCACCCTGATGGTCGCCGCGGGTACGCTGATGTCCGCCATCTGGATCCTTGCCGCCAATTCGTGGATGCACACGCCGGCCGGCTTTGCCATGAACGACAAGGGTCAGTTCGTCCCGATCGACTGGCTGGCGGTGATCTTCAACCCGTCCTTCCCCTATCGCTTCACGCACATGCTGCTGGCCGCGTACCTCACGACCGCGCTGGTCGTCGGTGCCGTCGGCGCCTTTCACCTGCTGCGGCGCACGGCACCCCTGCGGGCCGGCACGATGTTCTCGATGGCGATGGGAATGATCTCCGTCGTGGCACCGCTGCAGATCATCGCCGGTGACGCGCATGGGCTGAACACGCTCGAACACCAGCCGGCCAAGGTGATGGGCATGGAAGGCCATTTCGAGAGCAGTGCTGGCGGCGCACCGCTGATCCTGTTCGGCATCCCCGACCAGGATCGCAAGCGCGTCGATTACGCCATCGAGATCCCCAGGGCGTCCAGCCTCATCCTCAAGCACGACCTCAACGCGCCACTGGCCGGGCTCGACACGATAGCCGATGAGCTGGAGCCGCCGGTCGAGATCATCTTCTTCTCCTTCCGCGTCATGGTCGGGCTTGGCTTCGCGATGCTGGGGCTCGGCCTCTGGAGCCTCTACTGCCGCTGGAAGGGAACGCTTTACCAGAACCGCGGGCTGCACCGGCTGGCAGTGGCCATGGGTCCGGCCGGCTTCGTGGCCGTGCTTGCCGGATGGATCACCACCGAGGTCGGCCGGCAGCCCTACACGGTGTACGGCCACCTGCTCACCGCCCAGTCCATCTCGCCGATCTCGTCCCCGGCCGTCGGTGCCTCGCTCGTCACCTTCATCATCGTCTACTTCCTCGTCTTCGGCGCCGGCACCTTCTACATCCTGCGGCTGATGGGCCGCCTGCCGCGCGATCCCGACGGCCATCTGGGCCAGGGACCGATCCGCACCGCCGGCATCACCCCGCCACCTGGGCTGGGAGACGATCAGCAGCAGGCCGAACCGATCCATGGAGGTGCGCATCATGGCGCTTGATCTTCCCGTCGTCTGGGCGGCAATCATCGCCTTCGCCGTTCTTGCCTATGTCGTCCTCGACGGCTTTGATCTCGGCGTCGGCATCCTCTTTCCGCTGTTCCCGGAAAAGCACGATCGCGACGTGATGATGAACACCATTGCGCCGGTCTGGGACGGCAACGAGACGTGGCTGGTGCTCGGCGGCGGCGGGCTGCTGGCCGTGTTCCCGCTCGCCTACGCGACCATTCTTCCTGCCCTCTACGCGCCGCTGATCGCCATGCTGGTGGCGCTGATCTTCCGCGGCGTCGCATTCGAATACCGCTGGAGAACCAAGCGCGGCGAACGGCTGTGGGACTGGTCGTTTGCCGGCGGCTCGGCGATGGCCGCCTTCTGCCAGGGCATCGCGCTCGGCGCCCTGGTGCAGGGCATCCCGGTCGCCAACCGCGCCTATGCGGGCGGATGGTGGAACTGGCTGACGCCGTTCTCGATCGGCACCGGGATCGCGCTGATCATCGGTTACACCCTGCTCGGTGCCACCTGGCTTGTCATGCGAACCTCGGGGGAGCTGGCTGCCCGGGCCAGACGGATCGCCCTGCCGGCAGCGATCCTGACGGTCATCGCCATCGGCAGCGTCAGTCTGTGGACGCCGTTCCTCAAGCCGCAATACCTCGACCGCTGGTTCAGTTATCCGACCGCCATCTTCAGCGTCGTCCTGCCGCTGCTGGTGCTCGCCAGTTTCGTCTCGCTGATTGTAGCGCTGCGGATCCGGCACGACACGTGGCCGTTCGTTTCGGCGCTCGGCCTGTTCGTTCTCGCCTATGCCGGCATCGGCATCAGCTTCTATCCCTACATCATCCCGGAAACGCTCACCATCTGGGAGGCGGCCGCTCCGGAGGAAAGCCTGATCTTCATGCTGATCGGGGCAGCCATCCTGGTGCCGCTGATCCTCATCTACACCGCCTATGCCTACTGGGTGTTCCGCGGCAAGGTCGATCCGGAAGAGGGATACCACTGATGGGCGGCCGCATCGCATCCCAGCTCGCCTGGTTCGTGGCGCTCTGGGCGGCGGGTGTGCTTGCCGTCAGCGTGGTCGGCCTCATCATCAAGCTGTGGCTTGGTGCCTGAGGCTATCGGCGCACGAGCGCGATCAGATAGCGGGCCGTCTCCGAACCCGGATTGAAGAACACGCAAGGCTGCGGCGCACCAAGTTCGAGGCAATCGCCGGGCTGCAGTTCGTGAACGGTCTCGCCTTCGGAAAAATCGAGCCGGCCGGCAAGAAGCAGGATCTGCTGGCGCTGGAAGACGAAAGCCGAGGCCGGATAGGGAACACGCACGCCGGCAGGCAGCGCGACCTCGATCAGTTCGAGACCGTTGCCATTGGCCGGTGACAGCGCGCGCCGCGTATAGTTAGTGTCGGGATCCGTCCAGATCGGCTGTCGATCGGCGCGCGACAGGCGATCGTCCGGCGTTTCGGCCAGCGCCAGCAGCACCGACAACGGCAGGCCGAAGGCGCCCGACAGCTTGCCGAGCACGGTGGCCGTCGGGCTCGCATCGCATCGCTCGATCTTGCTGATCATCGCCTTCGAAACGCCGGAGCGGTCGGCAAGCTCGGCCAGCGACCAGCCGCGGGTCTCCCGCTCGATCCTGATGCGCGCGGCGATCTCCTGCGCGCCGACGATTTCCGCTGATGCCATGCTTGCCTTCTTTCGCGAACGTCTCTTATGGTAGACGACGACATCCTATAGAAGATACCGGCTATCGTGCAACCGATGGCTCGGCCTGCCCGAGGACCGCATGCGCGAAATCCACTTCAACGCCTTCGACATGAACTGTGTCGGTCATATCCAGCATGGGCTGTGGGCGCATCCGCGTGATCAGTCGCACCGCTACACCGAGCTTGCGTACTGGACCGACTACGCGAAGCGGCTGGAGAAGGGCCTGTTCGACGGCATCTTCTTTGCCGACGTCGTCGGCATCAACGACGTTCTGGGCGGCAGCCCCGATGCTGCCCTGCGCGGCGCTGTCCAGGTTCCGGTCAACGACCCGCTGATGCTGGTGCCGGCGATGGCGGCGGTGACCGAGCATCTGGGTTTCGGCGTGACTGCCAACCTCACCTACGAGACGCCCTTCCTGTTTGCGCGACGCATGTCGACTCTCGATCACCTGACCGGCGGCCGCATCGGCTGGAACATCGTCACCGGCTATCTGGACAGCGCGGCAAAGGCGATCGGTCTGGACGGGCAGAGCGCTCACGACGATCGCTACGATCTGGCCGATGAATACATGGATATCATGTACCGGCTGTGGGAAGGCAGCTGGGAGGATGATGCCGTCGTCTTCGATCGTGCAGCCCATCTCTATGCCGATCCCGCCAAGGTTCACCGGATCCGCCACGAGGGCAAGCAGTACCGTCTCGACGCCATGCATCTGAGCGCCCCCTCGCCGCAGCGCACGCCGGTGCTCTACCAGGCAGGCTCCTCGACCCGCGGCCGGCAGTTCGCCGCCACCCATGCCGAATGCGTCTTCGTCAACGGCCAGAAGATCGACGGCGTGCGGGCCATCGTCGAGGACATCCGCGCCAAGGCGGTCGCCTACGGCCGGCCGGCCGACGACATCAAGGTGTTCATGGGCGCGACCATCGTGACGGGCCGGACCGAGAACGAGGCGCGTGAGAAATTCGAGGACTACCGCCGTTACGTCAGCTCTGAAGCGGCCCTTGTGCATGCCGCGTCGTCGCTCGGCATCGACTTCTCGAAATTCGATCTCGACGAGCCGATTGACGCTGGCCAGAGCAATGCGATCGTCTCCAATGTCGAGGCGATCAGCCGCAGCGCCGGGCCGCAGTGGACGAAGCGCAAGCTGCTGGAGCAGATGGTGCTCGGCAGCCGCCAGCCGCCGATGGTGGGATCGGCCGAGAGGATCGCCGACCAACTGATGGCGTGGAGCATCGATGCCGGGATAGACGGCTTCAACCTGTCGCGCACCGTTGTGCCGGAATGCTTCGACGACATCATCGGGCTCGTCGTGCCGATCCTCCAGGAGCGCGGCGTCTACAAGACCGCCTACCGGCCGGGCACCATGCGCGACAAATTGTTCGGCACGCCGCGGCTGCCGGACCGCCACATCGCAGAACGCTACAGGCCCGGAGCGGCCAATGGATCCAGCAGATGAAACAACCGGGGATGCACGCGGCGAAGGACTGGCCGATGCTCGGCTGGCTGTGTCTCGCCGTCGTTCTATCCCTGTCATCCTGGTTCTCGGCCACGGCGGTCGGCGCCGAACTGACGCGTGACCTCGCACTCGGCAGCGGCGCGACGGCTTGGCTGACCAACGGCGTACAGCTGGGCTTCGTCACGGGCGCACTGCTGGCAAGCCTGATCAACCTGCCAGACATCGTGCGGATGAACCGGCTGGCCGCATGCTCGGCAGCGCTTGCCGGGCTCGCCAATGCGGCACTGCTGCTGGAGCCAGGCCTTGCCGGCGCGGTCGCCTGCCGTTTCCTGACCGGCTTTGCGCTGGCCGGCGTCTATCCCCCGGCGATGAAGCTCGCAGCGACATGGTTCGAGCGCCGGCGCGGACTGGCACTCGGCCTGGTCATCGGCGCGCTCACCGCCGGCTCCTCGCTGCCACATCTGTTCCGTGGACTGACGGCGGCGCTCGACTGGCGGATCGTCGTGACACTTGCCTCCGCCTCGGGACTGGTCGGCGGGGTGATCTTCCTCGCCGCCGTTCGGGAAGGGCCACATCCCTTCGCCCGGACGATCTTCGACCCCCGGCAGATCGGCCAGGTGTTCCGCAACCGCGACCTGATGCTCGTCAATGCCGGATATCTCGGCCACATGTGGGAGCTCTACGCGCTCTGGGCCTGGCTGCTCGCCTATCTGACCGCCTCACCGGCGGGGTTTGCCGGCAGTGTGTCGGCCGGCGGCTCGCTCGCCACCTTTGCGGCGCTTGCCGCGGGCATCGTCGGCTGCGTTGCCGGCGGTTTGCTCTCCGACCGTCTCGGCCGGGCGCTGACCACCGCCGGCATGATGCTGATATCGGGAAGCTGCGCGCTCATCGTCGGCTTTGTCTTCGACGGTCCGTTCTGGCTGCTGATGACGCTGGTGCTCGTCTGGGGCATCACCGTCATCGGCGATTCCGCCCAGTTCTCCGCCGCCGCGACCGAACTGTCGGAACGTCATCTGGTCGGCACGGCGCTGTCGCTGCAGATGGGCATGGGCTTTGCGCTGACCAGCATCAGCATCTGGCTGATGCCGCAGCTTGCGGCGTGGCTTGGAAGCTGGCAGTGGACGTTTGTCTTCCTCGCCCCCGGCCCGTTTCTCGGCGCCTGGGCGATGCTGCGCCTGCGCCGCAGCGGCCGTCTCTCCTGATCCTG
This sequence comes from Rhizobium sp. SAFR-030, assembly GCF_059415005.1. Classification (NCBI taxonomy): domain Bacteria; kingdom Pseudomonadati; phylum Pseudomonadota; class Alphaproteobacteria; order Hyphomicrobiales; family Rhizobiaceae; genus Rhizobium; species Rhizobium sp. SAFR-030. The sequence continues at coordinate 467,392 of NZ_JBPFDO010000004.1, forward strand.
AGACGGCCCGGCCCTCAGGCGCCGCGGTTGGGAACGCGCTTTTCCAGCTGCCGGAAGGCAAACACCAGGATACCGGTGAGGAGGAGGTAGATCAGCGCCAGCAGCAGCAGCGGTTCGTAAGTCAGGAACGTGTCCTGGCGAACCTTGGAGATCACCGAGTAGACGTCGACGACGGTGATCGTCGCGACCAGCGGCGTCGATTTCAGCTGCAGCACCGTCTCGCCGGTCAGCGTCGGCAGCGTGCGCTGGATGGCCCGCGGCAGCCAGATGCGGCGGAACAGCGTGAACGGACGCATGCCATAGGCCCGCGCCGCCTCCAACTCGCCGCGCGGCACGCCGGCAAACGCACCGCGCATCACTTCGCCTTCATAGGCGGCAAACGAGATGGTCAGCGCCACGAAGCCGTAGGGCCAGGCCTGCCGCAGATACGGCCAGAGGAACGAAGAGCGGATTTCCGGAAACTGGGCGAACAGCGAACCCAGGCCGTAATAGAGCAGCCAGAGCTGCAGCAGCAGCGGCGTTCCGCGGATCAGGGTGCAAAAACCTCGGGCCAGCCATGCGAGCGGCCGCGGGCCGGTGACCTGCGCCAGGCCGAGAGGCACGGCGATCAGAAAGCCGACGAAGGACGTGGAAAACAGCAGCAGGATGGTCTCGCCGAGGCCGTAGATGAGGCGCGTCTGGTAGCGCGGCAGCCAGTCCCAGCGCATGAACCAGGCGACGCAGAACACCAACAGCGCGGCGAGCGCCATCAGGAACAGCCGATGCGGTTCCAGCAGGCTGCGGGCCTTTGGCATCTCGAATGTCGGCACGAGGACGGGATCGCTCATGACGTGCCTCCCGGCCGCACCATGCCGCGGCGGGAACGCTTCTCAAGGATGCCGATCAGCAGGCTGGAAACGAGCGTCACGAGAAGATAGAGAGCGCCGGCTGCGAGGAAGAATGTCAGGTAGGCTTTCGTCGTGCCGGCCGCCTGGCGCGTCACGAGCGTCAGTTCGGCAAATCCGACGACGGCCAGCAGCGCCGTGTCCTTGGTGGTGATCAGCCAGAGATTGGAGAGGCCGGGCAGCGCGTAAGGCAGCATGGCCGGCAGCGTCACGCGGCGCAGCGACAGGAAGGGCGACATCCCGTAGGCCCTCGCCGCTTCGAGCTGGCCCGGCGGCACGGCAAGGATGGCGCCACGCAGCACTTCCGTCGCATAGGCGCCCTGAACCACGCCGATGACGAAGATGCCCGCCGCAAGTCCGCTGATGTCCACCGGCGGCATGCCGAGAAGCATCGTCACCTGGTTCACCGCGTCGGTGCCGGCGTAATAGAGGATGAGGATCAGCACCAGTTCCGGCACGCCGCGCACGACGGTCGTATAGACTTCGAGCAGATCGCGCAGGATCGGCCCGCCCCACAGCTTGCCCGCCGCACCGCCGACGCCGATGATCAGGCCGAGCAGATATCCGCCGACCGCCACCTGCAGCGAGGTCAGAAGGCCCGCCAGCAGCGCGCCACCCCAGCCGGGGGCGGATAGCGACAGGAGTTGGAGAGTGGCGTCCATCGGCAAACGCTTTCAGGGCTTCGTCGGGAGACTTGATCGGAGGCAGGATCGCAATCGCCGGACCCCGCCGCAAGGCAGGATCCGGCGACCAAGGCTTGGGTGCGATTACTTGCCGTAGACGTTGAAATCGAAGTACTTCTTCGAGATCGTGTCGTAGGTGCCGTTGGCGCGGATGGCCTTGATGGCTGCGTTGAACTTGTCCTTCATCGCGGTGTCTTCCTTGCGCAGGCCGATGCCGACGCCGGCGCCGAGAATGGCCGGATCATCCTGGACATTGCCCTTCAGGTCGCAGCAGGCCTTGCCCTGGTCCGACTTCAGGAAGGAATCGAGCGTGATCAGGTCGGCCTGCACGGCATCGAGACGGCCGGCTGCGAGGTCGTTGTTGGCCTCGTCCTGCGTCTGGTATTCCTTGATCTCGGAGGCACCCGGGCCGAAGTACTTCTGCGCATATTCGGCGTGGATGGTCGAAACCTGGACGCCGATGATCTTGCCCTTCAGGCCGTCCGGCGTCGCTTCGAACTTGTCACCCTTCGGACCGATGACCGCGGTCGGCGTGTTGTAGTACTTGTCCGAGAAATCGATGGTCTTCTTGCGCTCGTCGGTGATCGACATGGAGCTCATGATCGCGTCGATCTTCTTCGACGTCAAAGCCGGGATGATGCCGTCCCACGCGACCGGCGTCAGCACGCACTTCAGCTTGGCCTCGGCGCATACCGCATCCATGAACTCGACTTCCCAGCCGGTCCACTTGCCGCTGGCATCTGGCGAGGTGAACGGCGGATAGGGTTCGGCGGCCACGCCGACCTTGACTTCCTGGGCGGCGACCGAGCCGAATGCGGCGACGGACACTGCAAGCGCGATGGCTGCGGACTTCAGCAGAGTGTTCATGGATTTCCCCTTTTCGATATTCTGTTGGTGGTTCAGTGGATGGAACTGATGAACTTCTTCAGCCGCTCCGATTGCGGATTTTCGAAGATCGCCGCAGGCGGACCCTGCTCTTCGATCACTCCGTCATGGAGGAAGACGACATGGCTTGCCACCTGACGGGCGAATTTCATCTCGTGGGTGACGAGGATCATCGTGCGCTTTTCCTGCGCCAGGCCGGCGATTACGGAGAGTACCTCGCCGACGAGTTCGGGATCGAGCGCCGAGGTCGGCTCGTCGAACAGCATCACCAGCGGCTGGATGGCGAGCGCGCGGGCGATCGCCGCACGCTGCTGCTGGCCGCCGGACATGAATGCGGGATAGGCGTCGCGTTTGTCGTAGAGGCCGACGCGACGCAGAAGGCCCTCGGCAACCTCGATCGCCTGATCGCGTGGCTGGCCGAGAACGTGGACCGGCACCTCGATGACGTTCTGCAGAACGGTCATGTGCTGCCAGAGATTGAAGGACTGGAAGACCATGCCGAGCTTGGTGCGGATCCGCTGGACCTGGCGACGGTTCGCCGGCACCAGCCCGCCATAGCCGTCGGTCTTCATCTCGATGGTTTCGCCATGGATGGAAACCTGCCCGGCCGTCGGAGTCTCAAGCATATTGATGCACCGCAGGAAGGTGGATTTGCCCGACCCGCTACCGCCGATGAGAGCGATAACGTCGCCCTGCCGTGCCGTCAGTGATACGCCTTTGAGAACTTCAAGCGGTCCGAACCGCTTATAAAGATCGCGAACTTCGATGGCTTGCGCCGTGTCCGTCATGTTACCTTCACCGCAGGACGTCAAACGTCCCGTCACCTGCACCGACTGTTCCCCCAGCATTGTTTTTATCAGGCGGAGCTGGCACCGCAACTATGCAGTCGAGTTTTGCACTTGTCCGAAAATTACTCAAGCGTATAATAACGGCAGTCTGCTTTCCAATCCAACCATTCAGAGGGTTTTTCATGAACGGCTACGGCTCCCAGGCCATGTCCACGCCGCTGACCCGTGTGCTCATGCGTCGCCCGGGCGACAGCCTGCGGGCCGCCAAGGCAGCCGACTGGCATTATGGTGCGACCTTCGATGCCGAGAAGGCGATCGTCCAGCATGCCCGCTTCGCCGAGCTCGTGGAGCGTGGCGGCGCCGAGATCATCTGGATCGAGGACACGGGCGACGGACTGGCCGATTCCATGTTCACCCATGATCCGTCGCTGATGACCGACAGGGGTGCCGTTATTCTGCGCATGGGCAAGGCGCTGCGCCAGAACGAGCCGCAGATGCATGCGGACGCCTATCGTGCCGCCGGCATCCCCATCCTCGGCACGATCGTGGCGCCAGGCACCGTCGAAGGCGGCGATTGCGTCTGGGTCGACGGCAAGACGCTGGCCGTCGGCCGCGGCGTGCGCACCAACCAGGCGGGCATCGAGCAGCTTTCGGCCATTCTCGCGCCGCTCGGCGTGACGGTGCTCGGCTACGACCTGCCGCTCTGGCTCGGCGAGGAAGCGTGCCTGCACCTGATGTCGGTGATCAGTCCGCTCGCCGAGAAGCTGGCGCTGGTGCACGCACCGCTGATGCCGGCCGCCTTCTACATGCTGCTCAAGGAGCGCGGCTACACCCTGATCCACGCCCCCGAGGCGGATTTCGCGTCGAGCAACGGCCTCAACCTCAACGTCCTGCCGTTGAGCCCCGGCAAGGTGATCATGGTCGACGGCTTTCCGGCGACGAGAGCCGCGATGGAGGCGCATGGCTGCACGGTCGAGACCTTCGAGGCCGATGCCCTGTGCATCGCCTGCGAGGGCGGCCCCACCTGCCTCACCCGTCCCGTGCTCCGGCAGGCCGCTTGACACGCCGGACCTATCATCGGGCCACCGAAGCCGAGCGCCGCGAGGACCTTATCGCCGCGACGCTCGATTGCATCGCCGAGTTCGGCATCCAGGGCGCGACGGTTCGCCAGATCGCCACCCGCGCCGGGGTCACCGGCGGCCTGATCCGGCATTATTTCGACGGCAAGGACCAGATGATGCAGGCCGCCTATCGTCAGTTGATGACGGATATGTGCGCGCCGGCGCATGCTGCCGTGACGGATGGCACGGATGCGCGCGCACGGCTCCGCTCGTTCATCACCGCCAACCTGACGCCGCCCGTCACCGATCCGCGAACCCTGTCGCTGTGGGCCGCCTTCATCGGCCATATCCGCATCGATCCGGTCTTCGCCGCCATCCACCGCGAGCATTATCTCGCATTCCTCAAGTCGCTGCAGACCGTGCTCTATGATTTCTTCCGCGAAAAAGGCGCGCCGCTCGATGCGCAGGATTGCCGTCGGCATGCCATTGCGCTTAACGGCATCATCGACGGCCTGTGGCTGGAGGGGACGCTGGTCGCCGACATGTTTGGCGAAAGCGAACTGTCCGATACGGCACTGATCTTCGTCGAGCGGCTGCTGGGCCTTTCCCCCGGCGAACTGGCGGCTGCCGACCACACCTGAACTGGAGACGCTTTCATGCGCTACGCATCCATCACCGACCGCCTGGCGGATCTCGGTTCCGGCCGCTGGGCCCTTCATCTGGCGGCGCGCCGCATGAAGGCCGCCGGCGAACCGATCATCGAGCTGACCATCGGCGAGCCGGACGAGCCGCCGCACAAGGATCTGCTGGATGAGTGCGCCCGCTCGATGTATGCCGGCCGCACCCGCTATTCGAACGGTCGCGGCGAACCGCCGGTGCTGAAGGCGCTGGTGGAAAAGTACGCGAAGCGCCGCCCCGGCGTGACGGAAAAGAACTTCCTCTGCTTCCCCGGTACCCAGACCGCACTCTATGCCGTGATGATGGGGCTCGTCGAGGCCGGAGACGGCGTGCTGGTCGGCGATCCGCTTTATGCCACCTATGAAGGCGTGATTGCCTCGACCGGCGCCCATTTCATTCCGGTACCGTTGCGGCCGGAAAACCGGTTCCACATGCAGGCGGAAGACCTCGAGCGGGCGATCACGCCGGAGGCTCGTGTCCTCCTCCTCAACACGCCGCACAACCCCACGGGCGCCGTGCTGACCGAAGCCGAGATCGCCGCCATCGGCAAGATCTGCCGCAAGCACGACCTGTGGATCGTCTGTGACGAAGTCTATGAGCAGCTGATCTTCGGCGAGGATTTTGCCTCGCCCTTCGACATGGAAGAGCTTGCGGAACGGACGATCGTCGTCTCCTCGATCTCCAAGTCGCACGCCGCTCCCGGTTTCCGCAGCGGCTGGGCCGCCGGTCCGGACGAATTCTGCTTGAAGCTGCTGCCTGTCTCCGAAACCATGCTGTTCGGCGTGCAGCCGTTCATCTCCGACATGACGGCGCTGGCGCTGTCGAAGCCCTTCGAGACGGCCGACGTGATGCGTGCGAATTACCAGCGGCGCGCCGCGATCGTCGAAAAGACGCTGGCCGGCAGCAACCTCTTGAAGCCGATGATGCCCGAGGGCGGCATGTTCGTCGTGGTGGACGTGACCGGCACCGGCCTCGGCGGCGCCGATTATGCCTGGGAATTGCTGCAGTCGGAAAAGGTCGCGGTCATGCCCGGCTCATCCTTCGGCCATCAGGCGGCCGGCTTCATCCGCATCTCGCTCACCGTGCCGGACGACGTTCTGGAAGAGGCGGTGAACCGCATGGCAACGCTCGCCGGTCGGCTGGCGGCACTCCCGGCAGATCAGAAGTCCGTGGATAGGCTGAAGGCCTGAGCTCAGCAAACATCGGCGCGCCGATGATAGGTTTCGGACGGGCCGGATGTCACTCCGCCTCGTCGGTCTTGACGCTGGCCGACTGGCGGCCGACGCTGTCGGCTTGTGCTTCGATGTCGTAGGGAATGGGCGTCCCGCCGGATGCGTCGCCGGCATCGGCAACCCGGCCGCCCGGATGAACCTGCGTTCCCTCGCCCGTCTTGAGATCCGATTCCTGCAGCTTCTTCGCCTTCAGGATGTCGGTCGTCATCGGGTCCGGCTGGTGCGGCGTCTTTCCCTCGCCCGTCCCGGCGCTGGTTTCGACGCCATTGTCGAGGGGGATCTGCTCGCGGCTGTCTTGTCCGTTGTTCTGCATGGTGTTCTCCTTCTCGATTGAGGAGAGAACCCGTGGCACCCGACAACGTTCCGGCCGCAGCTATACGCCGAGATATCGGTCCTGCAGTTCGGCCGTCAGTTGATCGGGTCGGCCGGCCCAGGCATTGCGGCCGTTTTCCAGGATCACGCAGTGGTCCGCGACGGGCAGCAGTTCCGACAGCGTCTTGTCGACGACGAGGATCGACAGCCCGTCCGCCTTCAGCGTGCGGATCGCCCGCCAGATGTCCTGGCGGATCACCGGCGCGAGACCCTCGGTCGCTTCGTCGAGGATCAGCAGCCGCGGATTGGTCATCAGCGCCCGGCCGATAGCCAGCATCTGCTGCTCGCCGCCCGACAGGGATTTTGCCATCTGCGCATGCCGTTCTTGCAGGCGCGGGAAGAGTTCGTTGACGCGCTCCAGTGTCCAGCGACCCGGCCGCGCGGCTGCGACCAGGTTTTCGTAGACCGAGAGATTGGGAAAGCAGCGCCGGCCTTCCGGCACCAGTCCGACCCCGAGCCGCGCCACCTTGAACGGCGCCTGCCGCTCCGTGGTCTTGCCGTCGAAGAAGATGCGACCCGACCGCGGCGGCATGAGATTGCAGATCGACTTGATGGTCGTCGACTTGCCCATGCCGTTGCGACCCATCAGCGCCACGACCTCGCCTTCGCCGATGCGAAGCTCGACGCCGAACAGCGCCTGGCTGCCGCCATAGAAAGTGGTGATGTCCTGCACGTCGAGAAGCATCAGGCATGATCTCCCAGATAGGCCTGGCGGACGATCGGGTCGTTGCGGATCTCGTCGACGCTGCCGGTTGCGATCACCCGCCCGTAAACGAGCACCGAGATTCGGTCGGCAAGCGCGAAGACAGCATCCATGTCGTGCTCTACCAGCAGGATCGGCGCTTCCTGCCGCAGCCCGTCGAGGAAGCCCGTCAGCACCTTGGAGCCTTCCGGTCCCATGCCGGCCATCGGCTCGTCGAGAAGGAAGGCTTTGACGTCGAGCGCCAATGCGATGGCGATCTCCAGCTGGCGCTTTTCGCCATGCGACAGTTCGGACGCCGGCACCTGGGCGCGGCTCGCAAGCCCCACCCGCTCAAGCCTGGCCATCGCCTCGTCGATCAGCGACCGATCGCGCATCACCGGGCGGAAGAACCGGAAGCTCGAGCCCTGCCCGGCCTGCACCGCCAGCATGACGTTGCGCAGCGCCGAGAACTCGCCGGCCAGCGACGAGACCTGGAACGTGCGCCCCAGACCGCGGCGGGCGCGTTGCGCTGCCGTGAGCGTGCCGATTTCCTCACCCGAAAGACGGATGCTGCCGGTGTCCTGGCGCAGCGTGCCGCAGATCTGGTGGATGAGCGTCGACTTGCCGGCCCCGTTCGGGCCGATCAGCGCGTGGATCTCGCCGGGGCGTAGATCGATCGACACGCCGTCGGTCGCCTTCAGCGCGCCGAAGCTCTTGCGCAGATCGTCGATGACGAGAACCGGATCAACCATGACGCACCTTTCCGGCCAGCAGCCCGACCAGTCCGCCGCGAGCAAACAAAACCGTTGCCAGCAGGATGAGCCCGAGGAAGAACTGCCAGCGTTCGGTGATCCCGCCGAGCAGGTACTCGAAGATCACGTAGAGCGCCGCACCGGCGACCGGTCCCATCAGCCGCCCGGTGCCGCCGAGAATGATCAGCACGATCAGCTCGCCGGACATATGCCAGGATAGCATGGACGGGCTGACGAAGCGGTTGAGATCGGCATAGAGAGCGCCGGCGACCGCCGTGATCATGGCGGAGATGACGAAGGCCGTCAGGCGGACCGGCATCGGCGAAATGCCGATCGAGGCAACCCGCACGTCGTTCTGGCGGACGGCCTGCAGCGCGGCGCCGAAGCGCGAGGCACGGATCAGCGCCGAGATCGCGATGCCGACGATCAGCACCCCATAGCAGATGAGGAAGAAGTTCATCGGCCGCATGCTGTTGACGCCGGGAAACTGGTTGCGCACGACGATCGACAGCCCGTCCTCGCCGCCATAGGCGGGCCAGGAGATGGCGAAGTAGTAGACCATCTGCGCGAAGGCGAGCGTGATCATGATGAAGTAGACGCCGGATGTGCGCAGGCTGATGGCACCGATCGCAAGCCCCAGCAGGCCGGCGGCGACGATGGCGACCAGCCAGACGACGAGCATCTGCTTGGAGCCGGAGAAGCCGAAGAACATCGGATCGCCGGAAAACGCATGCGACGAGAGGATGCCTGCGACGTAGCCGCCGACCCCGAAGAAGGCGGCGTGGCCGAAGGAGACAAGCCCGCCGAGCCCCAGCGCGATGTTGAGCCCGACTGCCGCCAGCGCCAGGATGGCGATACGGGTGGCTAGTGTGATGGTGAACGGCTGGCCGACGGCCTGGGCGATGAACGGCACCGCCAGCAGCAGCGCCGCAAGCAGAATGTTGATGATGGTTTCGCGGGTCATGATGGCCATCTTTTCACCCCTGCGCCGGGAACAGCCCGCGCGGTTTGACCGCCAGGATGATCGCCATGAGGATGTAGATGAGCATCGAGGCCAACGCCCCGCCGATGAGGCCCGCCTGCGCCGGCGGCACGATCATCGCCAGACCCTGCGGCAGCAGGAAACGCCCCATCGTATCGACAACGCCGACCAGCAGCGCGCCCACAAGGGCTCCCTTGATCGAGCCGATACCGCCGATGACGATGACGACGAAGGCAAGGATCAGAACGGGCTCGCCCATGCCGACCTGCACCGATTGCAGCGCGCCGACCATGGCGCCGGCAAGCCCTGCAAGGGCCGCACCCAGCGCAAACACCAGCGTATAGAGCGTGCGGATATCGACGCCCAGAGCGCCGATCATCTCGCGGTCGCTTTCGCCGGCCCGGATGCGCATGCCAAGACGGGTCTTGGAGATGAGCGCATAGAGACCGAGGGCGACCAGGGCACCGGCAAGGATGATCGCCAGACGGTAGAGCGGATATTGCGCGCCGCCCGGCAGCCCGACGGCGCCCTGCAGCAAGACGGGGATGTCGAGATAGAGCGGGAAGGAGCCGAACAGCCAGCGCGTGCCTTCCGAAAAGATCAGGATCAGCGCAAAGGTCGCTAGCACCTGGTCCAGGTGGTCGCGATCGTAGAGCCTGCGGATCACGGTGATCTCGATGATTGCCCCGGCGGCGGCCGCCGCCGCAAGGCTGGCAATGAGGCCGAGCCAGAACGAGCCCGTCCACGCCGCAACGCTTGCGCAGGCGAACGCGCCGACCATGTAGAGCGAACCATGGGCCAGATTGATCAGGCCCATGACGCCGAAGATCAGCGTCAGCCCGGCAGCCATCAGAAACAGCATGACGCCGAGCTGAACGCCGTTCAGCAACTGCTCGAGTGCGAGAGCAAAGGTCACAAGACCGCCTTACTTCTTGCAGTCTTTCGCATAGGCATCGCCGTGATCGGTGAAGATCTTCTCGACGATCTTGTTGGTCAGCACGCCGCCGTCCTTCACCACTTCAGTGACGTAAATGTCCTGGATCGGGTGGCGGTTGGTGTTGAACTTGAACTTGCCGCGCGGCGACTGGATGTCGGCTTTGTTGAGTTCTGCTGCGAAGGCTGCCGTATCCTTGACGCTGGCCTTGGATGCGGCGGCAACGATCAGCTGGGCGGCATCATAGGCCTGCAGCGCGTAGATCGACGGCAGGCGGTTGTATTCTTTCTGGAACGCCGGCACGAACTTCTTGTTCGCCTCGTTGTCGAGGTCCTTCGCCCACTGGCCGGACGCCTTGGCACCCAGTGCGGCGTCGCCGATGGCCGGCAGAACGTCCTGGCTGAACGAGAAGCCCGGGCCCATGACCGGCGTCTTCACGCCCGACTGGGCATACTGCTTCATGAAGGCGATGCCCATGCCGCCCGGAAGAAAGGCGAAGACGCCGTCGGCGCCGGAGGCACGGATCTGGGCGATTTCGGCAGCGTAGTCCGTCTGGCCGACCTGGGTGTAGACTTCGTTGGCGACAGCGCCCTTGAAGTAGCGCTTGAAGCCGGTCAGCGAATCCTTGCCGGCCGGGTAGTTGGGGGCCATGATGAACATCTTCTTGTAGCCCTTGTTGGCGTATTCGCCCATGGCTTCATGAAGATTGTCGTTCTGGTAGGCCGCGTTGAAGTAGAGCGGATCGCACTTCTCGCCGGCCAGCGCTGCCGGAGCGGCATTCGTCGAGATGTAGAGCTTGCCCTGGGCAACGGCACCCGGCACCACGGCCATGAGCAGGTTGGACCAGACGATACCGGTCAAAATGTCGACTTCGTCGCTCTGGATCATCTTGTCGGCGATCTGCACGGCAAGTTCCGGCTTCTGCGCATCGTCTTCGGTGACGACCGTGATGTCCTTGTTGCCGGACTGCTTGATCGCCAGCATGAACCCGTCGCGGGTATCGACGCCGAGACCGGCGCCGCCGCCCGACAGCGTGGTGATCAGGCCGATCTTGACCGGTTCAGCCATGGCAAGCGTCGAGGAACCGAGCGCCAGAGCCAGCGTCGTGGCCTTCAGAATGGTCTTCATGTCATGCACTCCCGTTCTTTTTTGATGTTCCACTTATTATTATCGTCACGGCCAGGCCGTGCATTTCCGGCGCCAACCATAGCCGGACGGCGCCAAACTTTCATAGTCGAAAGAAACCATCCACAGACAGCTTCAACGCTCGTCCATCCGCCGCCCGTTCGTCAGGCGGCGCGCTCCTGCTTCAGCCGGAAGCGCTGGATCTTGCCGGACTCAGTCTTCGGCAGGCTGTCGGTAAAGACGATCGACCGCGGATACTTGTAGGGCGCTATGATGGACTTCACATGCTCCTGCAGCAGCTTGGCCAGCGCGTCGCAGGCCTGGCTCAGATCGACCAGCACCACATGCGCCTGAACGACATGGCCACGCTCTTCGTCGGGCACGCCGATGACCGCGCATTCCAGCACCGCTTCATGCTTCAGGAGCGCTGCCTCGACCTCCGGTCCGGCGATGTTGTAGCCGGCCGAGACAATCATGTCGTCCGAGCGGGCGGCGAAGTGGAAGAACCCGTCCTCGTCCTGCGTGAAGCTGTCGCCGGTCAGGTTCCAGCCGTCGCGCACATACTCTTTCTGCCGGTCGTCGGCCATGTAGCGGCAGCCGATCGGCCCCTTGACCGCAAGCCGCCCGACCGTGCCGCGCGGCACCTCGTTCATTTCCTCGTCGACGACCTTTGCCTGGTAGCCGGTCAGCGGCTTTCCAGTGCAGTAGGGCCTGGCATCGTCGAGGCGGTTGGAGATGAAGATATGCAGCATCTCGGTGGCGCCGATACCGTCGAGGATCGGCGTGCCGGTCTTTTCCGTCCACTCCTCGAACACCGGACCCGGCAGGGTTTCCCCGGCCGACACCGCAATGCGCAGCGACGACAGGTCCGCCCTGCCGGCATCCATCGCCGCCAGCATTGCCCGGTAGGCGGTCGGCGCGGTGAAGCAGATGGTCGCCTTGTAGGTCTGGATGATCTCCATCATCTTCGGCGGCGTTGCATGTTCGAGAAGCGTTGCCGCCGCCCCGAAGCGCAGCGGGAAGATCGCCAGGCCCCCCAGCCCGAAGGTGAAGGCGAGCGGCGGCGACCCGACGAACACGTCGTTTTCCGTCACGTTCAGCACTTCCTTCGCATAGGCATCGGCGATGATCAGCAGGTCGCGATGAAAGTGCATCGTCGCCTTGGCGATGCCTGTCGAACCGGAGGTGAAGCCGAGGAGCGCGACGTCGTCACGACCGGTCCTGACGGCCTCGAAGCGGACCGGCTTGTCGAGAGCGGCACGATCAAGCTCGGCGTCGTGACTGGCCGTACCGTCGAAGCCGATGACCTGCTTCAGATACTTGCTGTCCTTGGCGGCGGCCACCAGTTCGTCCATCAGCCGCGTGTCGCACAGCGCCATCGAAATCTCGGCCTTGTCGATGGTCTTTGCCAGCTCGCCGGCGCGCAGCATCGGCATGGTGTTGACCACCACGGCGCCGGCCTTCGTCGCCGCCAGCCAGCAGGCGACCATGGCCGGGTTGTTGGCCGAGCGGATCAGCACACGGTTGCCGGGCTTCAGGCCATAGTCTTCCGTCAGCGCGCGGGCGATCCGGTTCGTCCAGTCGGAGAGTTCCTTGTAGGTCCGTCGCCGACCGTTGCCGATCAGCGCGGTATGGTCGCCGAAACCCTTGTCGACCATGCGGTCCGTCAGCTCGACCGCCGCGTTGAGATACTCGGGATAATCAAAGCCGTCGAGAAGAAGCTCCGGCCACTCACTCGGCGGCGGAAGGTTATCGCGCGCAAATGTATCCACATGACTGGTCGGTCCCAGCATCTGTATTCCCCTGTCTTGTCAGACACTCCAGAGCAAGTTCCTCTCTTGCTGCAGAATGCGGTGAGGCTGTTTCCGCCTCTTGATGAGCCAAGAATTGCACCGGAGCGGCGGACATGCAAGCTAGAAATTTTAAGCATGTAATATCTCGTTATCGAGATGCGCTGGGCTGACTGCCGATATCCTTCATCGTGCTCGGCGATCTGTGCCGGGTGGCCGTAAATTGGCGCCATTGCTTCAGGATTTCGGTGTAGAAAGGCAAGGCGCGGTACATGCGGACGTGCCGCGCGGCATTCAGGCTCGGATGGACTTATGGCGCAGACGGATATCCACTTCACCGACCACGACATCGGCAGTGCCGGATTCGGCTTCTTCGCACAGATCAGGATGATGGCCGGCGCATTTTGGTCGTCGACGGTACGCCTCCGGGTGCTGGTCCTGACGTCCGCCCTGCTGGCAGTGATCCTTGCCACCGTCTTTGCCCAGTATCTCCTCAACAGCTGGAACACGCCCTTCTACAACTCACTGGAGCAGCGAAACCTCCCGGCCTTCCTCGAGCAACTGCGGGTCTTCGCGATGATTGCAGGATCGCTGCTGGTGCTGAACGTCGTGCAGGCGTGGCTGAACCAGATGACCGCTCTCTACATGCGCGAAGGTCTTTCGCGGGACCTCGTCGATCAGTGGATGAAGCCGCGGCGGGCGTTGAAGCTCGCCAATTTCGGCACGATCGGCGTCAATCCCGACCAGCGCCTGCACGAGGATGCCCGCAATTTTGCCGAACTGACGACGACGCTTGCCATTGGCCTCGTCAACTCGACCATCCTGCTGGTCAGCTTCATCGGTGTTCTCTGGGTAATTTCTGCCGACTTCGCCTTCACCATCGACGGAAAAAGCATCGCCATCCCCGGCTACATGGTGTGGGCGGCACTCGTCTATGCCGCCACCGCCTCGATCCTCAGCAACCTCGTCGGCCGCCACCTGCCGGAGCTAAACACGCAGCGCTACTCGAAGGAAGCCGAGCTGCGCTTCGCCCTGATGCACGCCAACGAGAACCTGACGGCGATCACCCTGACCAATGGCGAGGAGAGCGAGCGCCGCCGCATCCAGCAAGCGATCACCGCCGTCCTCATCCTCATCCGAAGACTGGCAAGCGCCTACACAAATCTCACCTGGGTCTCATCCGGCTTCGGATGGCTGACGACGATCGCGCCGATCCTCATTGCCGCGCCCGTCTATTTCAGCGGCAGCCTCTCCTTCGGCGGACTGATGATGGCCGTCGGTGCCTTCAACCAGGTCAACACGGCGCTGCGCTGGTATGTCGACAACTTCCGGCCGATCGCAGACTGGAAGTCGGCACTCTACCGCGTCTCGGTCTTCCGCCGCGTAATGTGCGAAATCGACGATCATCACCAGGAGGGCGCCGATCTGCAGCTGGCAAACCGCACCGACCAGGCGATCGTGCTGAAAGACCTGGTGCTGGCGCCGGCTCCGTCAGCTTCCGGCGCCGAGCGGGGACTGCGGCTGGACGGCGAGTTCGTCATCGGCCAGGGGGAACGGGTGATGGTCAACGGCGATCCGGGCGCTAACCGCCATCTTCTGTTCCAGGCGCTTGCCGGCGTCTGGCCGTGGGGCAAGGGCGAGATCCTCCTGCCTCCGGCGCAGGACCTGTTGTTCGTTCCGCAGAAGGGCTATTTTCCGGATGCCACTCTGCGAGAGGTGATTGCCTACCCGCATGCTGCCGCCGCCTATCCTGACGCGCAGATGGCGCAGGTTCTGGAGACAGTGGGCCTTGGCCGTCTCCTCGAGCGGCTGGACGCGCGTGACCGCTGGGACCGTGTCCTTGAGGAAGAGGACCAGGCCCGCCTGCGGGTCGCGCACGCGCTGTTGATCCGGCCGAAGTGGATCGTCATCGACGATGCGTTGGAAACGCTCGACCCGGAGACGCAGAAGCAACTGATCGCCATCCTCGATGCAATGACCGAGACGACGATCATCTATATTGGACGGTCAGAAAACTTCCTGTCGATCGGCCCGCGGGCCATCCATCTCCAGCCGCTCGGCGCGCCTCTCGCCTGACAACCGTCAATCGAGCAGCGTGCGCAGTTGCACCGCGAGTTCCCGCGCCGTGTACGGCTTCTTCAGCCAGCTTCCATCGGCTGCCAGCTGCTGGCCGGCGACCTCCGGCTCGGCATAGCCGGAGGTAAACAGGATCTTGATGCCGGGCCTGCGCTGACGAACCCGTTCGGCAAGCTGATCGCCGGACATGCCCGGCATCGCGACGTCGGTAAACAGCAGAGCGACGTCATCCACCGTATCGATCAGCACCAGCGCCTCGGCACCATTGGCGGCCTGGAAGACACGGTAGCCGGCGCTTTCCAGGCGGGCGACGGCGATGCGCCTGACTCGCGGATCGTCCTCGACGACAAGAATGGTCTCCTGCCCGCCCGGGATATCGGGCATCGCGATCGGGCTTTCCTCGTCCAGCGGAGGAGAAACAGTGTCCGCGGCAGCCGGCAGGAAAAGTCGTACGCTTGTGCCCTGCCCCGGCTGGCTGTCGATGTGGATATCGCCACCCGACTGGCGCACGAACCCGTAGACCATGCTGAGGCCGAGGCCGGTTCCGGCACCCGTGCTCTTGGTGGTGAAGAACGGCTCGAAGGCACGCTGCTTGACGTCTTCGGCCATACCGGCGCCAGTGTCGGAGACGCTGATCAGCACGTAATCGCCGGCCCTCAGTTGCGGGTACATCTGCAGATGATCGAAATCGACGTGCGCGCGGCTGACCTCGATCGTCAGCTGTCCGCCATTCGGCATGGCGTCACGGGCATTCAGCGTCAGATTGAGGAGCGCGTTCTGCAATTGTGGCCCGTCGACGAGCGCCAGGTTTCCGCCGCCTCTGAGGATCGTCCCGAGTTCAATCCTGTCGCCGATCGTGCGGCGGATGAGCTCGGAGAAGCTGGAGATCATCTGGCCAAGATCGGTCAGCCGCGGGTTGAGCGGCTGCCGTCGCCCGAACGCCAGCAGCTGGCCGGTCAGCTTGGCGCCGTCGTTCGTCGCGCCTTGCGCTTCCTGCAGCAGCACGCGCGCCTTCGGATCGCTGATCTTGTTCTCCAGCATTTCCAGATTGCCGCTGATGATCGTCAGCAGATTGTTGAAGTCGTGCGCCAGTCCGCCGGTCAGCTGACCGATCGCCTCCATCTTCTGCGCCTGGCGCAGCTCTTCCTCGATCTTGTGACGGCTGGTCAGGTCGCGGATGAAGCCGGTGAAGATCCGCTTGCCGTTGGAGATCGCCTCGCCGACCGCCAGCTCCATCGGGAAGGTCGAGCCGTCCTTGCGCAAGCCCTTGACCACCCGGCCGAGGCCGATGATGCGGCGCTGGCCGGTCGTCATGTAGTTGTGAATGTAGCGATCGTGGCTGCCGCGGTCGGGCGCCGGCATCAGGATGCGGACATTGCTGCCCTCCACTTCGGCCGACGCGTACCCGAACAGCGCCTCGGCAGTCGACGAGAAGGAGGTGATGATGCCCGTCTCGTCGATGACCACCATGGCTTCCGGCACGGTCTGCAGGATCGACCGGAAATGCGCTTCCCGCACCGCCAGATCCTCCTGCACCGTAGCGGCGGCACGAAAGTCCTCGTTGATCTGCAGGATTACCGGCTGGTCCTCCACGGTCGTCATCAGCCAGCGACTGAGAACCGAGATCGGATGGCCATCCCTGTGGCGATATTCGAGGATGCTCTTCCAGGCGCCCTCGCGACGAACGGTCTCGACGATCGTCGCAATGGCGATGTCCGGCACCGGCGCCAGCAGATCGATGACGTGCAGGCCCGCCGCTTCGTCCGCCGTCCAGCCGAACAGCGATTGGCTGCCGGCGCTCCACTGCAGGATCACGCCGTCGGTGCCGTGGGCGATGAGGTTGATCGGATCGAAGATCGAGATCAGGTGCGCAAGGTCGGGCAGCGGATCCCTGTTGCTGGCCGTGTCACCCATCTGGACGATTGCCTCCCTGCAGGCGGACATCTACTGCGGCCAGACGGCCTGGCGGGTTCTTGCGGCACTATCGCCGACGTCGTCATAACTATCGTCGTCCCCGCACAGCGCAAGCAGTTTTCCGGGCCTGGATATATCGAAGGCGTGACGGCCGTTCGGCGTGATGACGCCGCGCGTCACCAGCTTGGTAATGGTCCGAGATACGGTCTCGATAGTGAGCCCCAGATAGTCGGCCATGTCCTGCCGGCTCATCGGCAGTTCGACGATCCGGGCGATCTGCCGGGTGCCGTGCTTACGCCTGGCAAGCAGCAGCAGGAAGCTGCAGACACGCTCCTCGGCGCTCTTGCGCGACAAGAGCACCATCTGCTCCTGGGCGGCGGCCATTTCGTCGCACATCAGCGAATAGAGCTGCGGGCGGAGCTCTGGAGACTGCTCGATGGCCTCCTGGAAGGCGCGCTTCGTCATCCGGCGCACCTTCACCGGCGTCACCGCTTCGGCGCTGTAGAGATAGACGTTCTTCAGCGACAACCCCACCATGTCGCCGGCGGACAGGAAACCGGTGATGACCCGTCTTCCATCGCCTATGATCTTGAAAATCCTCAACAGTCCATCGGTGATCTCGAAGACGTGCTGCGCCTTGTCGCCCTGCCAGAACAACCCCTCGCCGACATCCAGCATCTCGCGCGGCAGCGGTTGAAAAAGCTCTTCCAGTCGCGCCAGCTGCGGCTTCATGTTGGCTACCACGGCGAAACCGGCATGGGTTTGTGTGCTTGTCGTGAGCATGTCTGTCCCTCTGTCTGATGAGCTGACTATCCTCAGCGGCGGTGACAGGAGGATGCCCGGCATGTTACAAGCCGGCGCGATCGTGTAACGGCGTGTAACAGGAATGTCTCGGCGGGGCAGGCATGGCGAAAAGTGAAGGACGACCCGATCGTATTCTTGTCGTCGACGATGATGTCCGCATCCGCCAGATGGTTACGCGCTATTTCGAGGAGGAAGGCTTCCTCGTTCACGGCGCCTCGGATGGCACATCGATGCGTCGGACGCTTGCGGATCACCCGATAGACCTCATTCTCCTCGACCTCGTGCTGCCCAACAGCGAGGACGGGCTGGCGCTGGCGCGCGAGGTGCGCGCCACATCCGATGTCCCGATCGTCATGCTGACCGGACGCGACGATGTCCTCGATCGCATCATCGGCATCGAGATCGGTGCCGACGACTACATCCCCAAGCCTTTTCACCTGCGCGAGGTGCTGGCCCGGGTGCGCAGCATCCTGCGCCGCCGCCGACCGGTCGAGCCCGTCCGCGAGGATCTGTCGCAGGTGCTGGCGTTCGATGGCTGGCGTCTGGAGCTCAGCCGCCGTCGGCTGATGAACCCCGACGAGCAGGAGGTCGAGCTGACCACCGGCGAGTTCGACATGTTGACGGTGATGGTGCGCAATTCCGGCCGGGTGCTGACCCGCGAGATGCTGATGGACCAGACGCGCGGCCGTCAGCTGGAAGCCTTCGATCGGGCGATCGACGCGCAGATCGCTCGCCTGCGCAAGAAGATCGAGCTCGATCCGGCCCACCCGACGCTCATCCGCTCGGTGCGCGGCGTCGGCTACATCTTCACCGGCAATGCGACGGCACCGATGGCGAGCAGCACCAGCTAGCCCGCCTCGCCTGCCGGTCCGCCTCGGCCTGTCAGACGGTCTCCAGAACCGGCGTTTCCATCAGCTTTCCGGTGACCACATCGGCGATCCCGAGATCCGTCTGGTGCGGCCCGGCATTGCAGGCGAGCGTCGCGCCAAAGCAGGCCTTGAAGACCAGATAGGGCGGCTGCCAGTCGACGATCCGGTCCATCGCAGAACGGATCTCGGCAAAGCCGGCGCCGATCTCCGCCACGCCGCCATCCGACACCAGGCCGGCAAGCGGCAATGGCAGGATGGCCTGGACCGAACCGCCTGACGCGACCGCCAGCCCACCGCCGGCCTTGATCACGGCATTGGCGGCGGCGGCCATATCGACCGGATCCTGGCCGAAAACCGTCAGGTTGTGGCTGTCGTGCGAGACCGTGGTGGCGAAGGCGCCGCGCCAGCGCCCCCATCCGGTGAGGAACCCCACCCGCGGACGGCCGTCCGCCAGGCCATGGCGATGCGCGACCGCGATCAGCGTCGTCCCCTCGGGCGGCACCACGACGCCTTCGACGACGTCTGCGGTAATCTCGGACCACTGGGTAAAGCGCGGACGGTCGATCGTCGCGAGCCGCACCGAATGGCCGTCGGCCCGGACCTGGAAATCCTGAGGTGTCAACGGATCGAGCTTCACGGTCCCCGTCAGTGCCGCGGTATCGGTCGCCGTCGGCAGTGACAGGACCGCACCGCCGGCCGCCACCTCGCGTCCCGATACCAGGACCCTGCGTGCGGTGAACTGTTCGAGATCCTCGAAGACCACCAGATCCGCCCGCCGACCCGGAGCGATCACTCCGAGATCGTGGCGGCCGAGACGGCGCGCGCCGTTGATCGTCGCTGCCTGAAGCGCCCATTCGGGCCTCAGACCATACCGCACCAGGCGCCGCACCACGTCATCCAGGCCTCCCGCCGCATGCAGGTCGTCGGGAAACACGTCGTCGGTGCAGAGCGTGACGGTCTGCGGAAGATGTCCGAGCGTGTTGAGCGCCGCGACGAATTCCGGCAGCAGATGGTCGTGGCTGCCGCGCAGCTCGATCGTCAGCCCAGCCCGCAGTTTTTCCATCAGATCGTCGGCCGAGACCAGTTCATGATCGGAACTGACGCCGGCGGTGACGAAGGCCTGCAGGTCGGCGCCCGAAAGCCCGCGCGCGTGTCCGCAGATCAGCTTGCCCTGATCCAGCCCGGCCTGGATGATGCCCTGCATGCGGGCATCGCCCTCGATGATGCCGCGCATGTTCATCATCTCGGCGATCCCGGCGATATCCGGCCGCGCCAGCATCTCGGCCAGTTCCTGCGGTCCGAAATCGGCGCCGGCACGTTCAAGGCCCGGCGCCGAGGGCACAGATGACGGCGCCAGCAGGATCACCCGCAGCGGCAGGTCGATGACCGCGTCCGCCGCCCAGTCGACCCCGGCCGTGCCCAGCACGTTGCCGAATTCATGCGGGTCCCAGACGACGGTCGTCACGCCGCGCGGCACCACGGCGCGCGCATAGGCAGACGGCGTCACCATCGAGCTTTCGATGTGCATGTGCGTATCAATCAGCCCCGGCGCGACGAAACCGCCGGCAGCGTTGATGACATTGCGCGCATCTGCGCGGGCGCCGGGTGCATGGACGCTGGCGATCAGCGGCCCGACGATGCCGATATCGGCCAGCCGAAGCTCTCCCGTCACCACATCGACGACGGTGCCGCCCTTCACCAGCACGTCGAAGGCACATTCGCCGCGCGCCGCCTGCACGGCACGGTGCCGCAGTTCGGGGAGGTTGAGGTCGAAGAGTTCGAAAGGACGGGTCATCGGCAGGCTTCGTTGTTGAATACGTCGAGAATGATCTTCAGCGCCGCATCGGCTTCGATGTCGGCGGCATAAGCGGCATTGAAGGGCGCGCGGCCGGGTCGGGTCTCGACGACCGTGCGTCCGCGTGTGTGCTGCCCCTGCAGCTCGATGTCGATCCGCGCCGCGCGCCAGACGACCAGATCGGGACGGACGAAGGCGACGGCGGCGACCGCGTCGTAGAGCGACATCGCCGGCCGGCCGCGCTGAACGGCGATATCGATGAAACCGGCCAGAAGGTCGGCCAGCAGTTCTGCGTTGCGTCCGGACCCGGCGCGCACCGGCGCCACGTCGGCAGGTGCGGCCAGCACTTTCCGGCAGAGGTCGAGGTCCACCATCTTGAGCGGCAGGCCGTGAGAAATGACGATCGCTGCCGCTTCCGGATCGGCAAACGCGTTGAACTCGGCAGAGGCGGTGTGATTGCCGCTGGTCACGCCGCCCCCCATCCAGACGAGGTCGTCGATGCGCGCGGCAAGATCGGGTCGCGCGAGACAGAGGGCAGCGATGTTGGTGAGCGGGCCGAGCGCGAGGATGCGGCGGCGGCCGTCAGGCGCGGTCTCCAGCCAGCGGCAGAGCGCTGCGAAGGCATCCTGCGGGTGCAGGCTCACCGGCACGTCCGGCAGGCGCCTGCCGACGGTTGGCATTCCGAGATTACCGAGGATGCTTTGCGCGGTTTCCAGGTGGCACAGCACTGGCAGCGAGCGACCGCGATGCAAGGGAAACGGCCAATCGAAGGTTTTCGCGGCACTGGCGGCGTTGCGCTCGACCTGCTCCAGATCCGTATTGCCGAAGACCAGTGAGATGCCGTCGATTGGGTCACCGCAATGTCGTACCACGAGCACAGCTGCGATGTCGTCGAACCCCATGTCGGTGTCGATCCAGACGCCCATCACCGATCCCCGCAATGGAAAAATGCGCCGCGCGCGACGTCCTGGAAAGGACCTGAGACCAGGATCGCCACGCGCGACGGCCCGAACAGTCCCGCCGCTTGTGGGACAGGTCCGGGAGTTGCGGATTTGCCCGCTGGGGCAAGAATACGATGGAAGACGGAGAGGCTGAATATTTCAAGATGATGAAATACCCGAACCAAGGCATAAATAGGGCTGGCCGAGGCGACAGCGTTCAATCCCCAGGACGAGGACGAAGCGTCGCGGCGGACAGCATGGGGTGCGGGCATCAGCGACCTCCCGTTGAAGTGGTTTGCCGACGCGTCGGGACCGGTCCGCAGGACTGGCGAACCACGAGTGTCATCGGCACGTTGGGCTGCTCGGAGACGATCGTCCCGAACGCCGAGGTGACGGTGCGGGAGGTTTCCGCAATCGCTTGCGTCAGCGACCCTATCGCGATGGTGGCGATCTGCACCATGTCCATCCGCATCGTCGTCAGCGGCGGCGTGACGACGGACGACCAGATAAGGTCGTCGAAGCCGGTCACCGTGACCTGGTCGGGAACGGTGATCCCAGCTCCCTGCAATTCGGTGAGTGCCCGCAGCGCGATCAGGTCCGAAAGGGCAGCAAAGGCGGTCGTCCCCTCCGCAACCCAGGCGCCGAGACCAAGCGACGTGCCGCTTTCGCTTCGCGTATCGAGACCGTCGAGCCACACGACATCCACCACCGCCTGCGCACCGAGCCCCTGCTTCAGGCCTGCGACACGGTCCGCCTGGACGTTGGAGAGCGGACTTCCTGCCAGAATGACGACCTGACGATGGCCGAGCGCTGCCAGATGAGCGCCCATCTGTCGGCCGCCGTCCAGGTGATCGGCAGCAACGGTATTGCCCGGCGTCGAGGGGGAATCGATGACTGCGACGGGGCAGTTCACGCCGGTTACACTGGTGCCGCGCCGGGGGATGACCACCAGGCCGTCGACACCGCGCTCCGTCAGGCGGGCGATGGCGTCGGCCTGCGCCTCCGTCTCGCCGCGCGAATCGCCGATCAGCACGCCGTAGCCCTTCGTCGAGGCAGCCCGCTCGATCGCCTGGGCGATCTGCGGAAACAACGGGTTGGCGATATCCGGAAGCACCAGCCCCAGCACGCCGCTGCGACCGGTGCGGAGGGCACGGCCGGCGACGCTTGGCACGTACCCCAACTCGTCAGCCAGCGTGCGTATCCGCTGCGCAAGCTCCGGCGATACGCGCCCCTTGCCGGACAGCGCATTCGAAACGGAGGCGATGGACACGCCGAGCGTTTCGGCAATCCGCGCCAGTTTGGGCTTTTCCGGCGTCATTCGGGGACCAAGGCTGGTTAATCGTTTAATCGATACCGGCAATTTTCTGAAGTGTCGAGCCGCCGTCGGGCATTGCTCACAGCATTGACTTGCGAGGGGCAGAAACCGTTACCCGGGGTCCGGCCGAACAAGCTTCCGGACGACCTTTTCAACATCTCGCCGAATTCCAGACTAATATTTCTTGCCGGCTCACCGCCGGAAGTGGCAACTGAGGCAACGATCCGACGTCTGATCGCGATGCATGGATCGCGACCATGGAGCTCACGCATGACCCTGTCGCAGGTGCACGAGGCTGACCGCCGCACCGCTCACCCGGCCCGTATGGAACCGCTGGCAAAGCTGCCGGTGTTCTATTCGCTTGCCGGCAGGCGCGTCGTATTGGCTGGCTGCTCGGAAGGCGCTGCGTGGAAAGCGGAACTGCTGGTCGCCTGCGGCGCGATGGTCGACGTCTACTCTCCCCTGCACGAGCTTTCGGACACCTTCCGCGACATGCTCTCCGCCGAGGGCGATAAGACGGAGCCTGCTCTCCGGCATCATGACAGCCCCTGGCATATCGGCATCTTCGAGAACGCCGCCATCGCGCTTGCCGACTGCGAGACGGACGACGAGGCCAAGGCCTTCTACTGCGCGGCAAGGGCGGCAGGCGTTCCCGTCAACGTCATCGACAAGCCGGCCTTCTGCGACTTCCAGTTCGGCTCGATCGTCAACCGCTCACCGGTGGTCATCGCGATCTCCACCGACGGTGCGGCTCCTATCCTTGCACAGGCCATCCGCCGCCGCATCGAGACGCTTCTTCCGCCGGCGCTGAAAACCTGGGCCGAGATCGCCCAGAACATCCGCGACGCCATCAATCGCCGGCTGCAGCCGGGCACCGAACGCCGCACATTCTGGGAAGCCTTCGTTGACCGGGTCTTTCGCGAGGCACCCGTCGACGGCGTTGCCGAGCGGCTGGTGGCGGATGCCGGACGTGCTGCCCAAGGATCCCGTGGCCAGGCAGCCGGAATCGTGACGCTGGTCGGAGCCGGACCGGGCGATGCCGAGCTGCTGACCTTGAAGGCGGTGCGGGCGCTGCAGGCTGCCGATGTCATCCTGTTCGACGACCTGGTTTCCGCCGATGTCCTGGAGCTTGCGCGACGGGAGGCAAAGCGCATGCTCGTCGGCAAGCGCGGCGGCCGGGAAAGCTGCAAGCAGGAAGATATCAACGCGACGATGATTGCGCTCGCCAAGGCCGGCAAGCGCGTCGTGCGGCTGAAATCCGGAGACCCTATGATCTTCGGTCGTGCCGGCGAGGAAATCCGAAGCCTTCGCAGTGAAGGCATCCCCGTCGAGGTGGTGCCTGGTGTCACGGCCGCCACCGCCATGGCGGCGCGTCTCGGCGTGTCGCTCACCCATCGCGACCACGCCCAGTCGGTCCGCTTCGTCACCGGCCATTCGCGGAAGGGCGAACTGCCCGCCGACATCAACTGGTCCACACTTGCCGATCCGACTGTCACCACCGTCTTCTACATGGGCGGGCGCACAGCTCCCGCGATTACCGAGAGACTGACGGCGCATGGCATGCCGGCAGCCACTCCTGCCGTCATCGTCAGCGCCATCGCCCGCGACGACGAACAGCGCTGGATCGGCACGCTTGGTGAGATGCCGCTGGCAATGGCGAGGATCGGCTACGAGAACCCGGTTCTGATCGGTATCGGCGATGCTTTCGTCGAGGCACAGCGCCAGCCCGGCTACGTGGATCTCGATCCCGAGACGGCCCAGCCCCTTCGTCGGTCGGGCGTCTAGCGTCGGCTCTGCTTGGGACGTTCGCTGGCCAAGGCTTTCGCCACCTCCTTGACGAGCGCGGCCTGCTTCAGCTCGTCGATCGTCAGCGACAATTTCGGCCGCCAGTTCGGATAGCTGGCGCTGGTGCCGGGCACATTCGTCGGATTTTCCTCCTTGGTCAGATCCGCCAGCCGGACCGCCAGCAGCATTGACGGCGTGCGGGCAAGCAGCCGGTGCAGGCTGACCGTCAGCCGGTCGAGGTCCGCATCCTGCAGGCCCTCGCTGCGGGGATCGGGTGCCGCAAGCCGCTCGGCCTTCAGCAGCTTCGCCAGGTCAGCGAGCTCGACGGTCCGAGCCTTCAGATCCTTGTCCGCCGTCGCCTGCGGCACGAGGCCATGCTCGGCCCGCATGGCGATGTCGGCGCCGCGCCACCAGCCACCGAGCGTCTGGTGATCGTGCGTCGACACGCAGGCAAGTGCGAGTGCCGGGTAGTTTTTTGGCGCGATGAAACCCTTGTCGTTTCGCTCGTAGGAGAAGATCCGGTAGGAGAGCAGCCGTGCCTTTTCCAGATCCTCGCGAAGCCCGGCCGGCAGATTGCCGAGATCCTCGCCGATCACCAGGCAGTGGTGATGATGCGAGGCGTCCGACAGCACCCGCAGCAGAGCCTCCTTCGGGTAGTTCACATAGGCGCCATCCGCCGGGGACGCATCGAAGGGCACAAGGAACAGCCGGCTGAGGGCGGCCGCATGATCGATACGGATCGCCCCGGCATAGCGCATGGCGGCATCCAGCATCAGCCGGTAGGGAGACTGGTCCCCGGCAGCGATGACGGAGGGCAGGAACGCCGCCAGCCGCCAGTCCTGACCATCCACGGCCCACGGGTCCGGCGGACCGCCGATGCTGGCCGAGGACACGTAGATATCCGGCTCGCTCCAGGTGGCGGAACCGTCCAGCGCTTCGCCGACGGCGAGATCGAGGTAGAGGCCGATCTGCAGGCCGGCCTCTCGGCAGGCCTCGGCGGACTGGGTCAGCTGAACATGGGCGACCCATTGCAGCCAGCTGTGGAACTCGATCTCGTCGGTTCGCGACTGGGCGAAATCCTGCACAGCCGGACTGTCCGGCGACTGCAGCTCCGCCGGCCATTGCCGCCAGCCGATCGATCCCTTGCCCGCAGCGCTGTGGGCCGACAACGTCTCGAACACTGCATGCAGCCGCAGCGACCGCCCGCCATCCGTCTGGAAGGCTTCGAATGCATCCGCCTCATAGGGTGCCTTCGCACCGCCGCCGCTACGCCATGCCTGCCACAGGCTGCGCAGTTCCTCCAGCTTGACGTCGGCAACCGCGGCGTAATCGATCAGGTCGGTCTGGCGCAGACGCTCAAGCTCCTTTACCAGCGAGTCGCGCGGCTGGAAGCCGGGCACCTGATCGACGGCGATGTAGAGAGGGTTCAGCCAACGTCTGTTCGAAGGCTCATAGGGGCTGCAACGGGCCGCGTCGGCAAGGAAAGGCGCATGGAGCGGATTGAGGCCGATGAAATCGGCACCCATCTCGCCGGCGATCCCAGCCATCATCCAGAGATCGGCGAAATCGCCGATCCCCCAGTTTCGGGCCGAACGCAGCTCGTAAAGCTGCAGCGACAAGCCCCAGACGCGCCGGTCGGCAAGCACCTGCGGCAGGAAGCAGATCGGTCCATCCGGCACCGTCTCTCCATCGACTGAGACGTTAAGCGCCGCAAGGATCCGCCGCTTCGTCTCCGTCGAGATTGGTACCTCCGTGCCGTCCGGCTCCGGCCTCGTCAAGGCGATGCCGTGCTTGCGCGCCAGATCGTCCAGTCGTGATGCCTGCGGATCGGCCGGCTTCCGTTTCGCTTTCGCCTTCGGTTTCCGATCAGCCATCGACAAGGCTCCAGACCAGCGACCAGGGATCGGCCGCCTGTCCATCGATGCGGCCGATATCGTAGATGATCTCGCCGTCGATCGGCTGAGACAGGCGAGCCGGCTTGCCGCTCAGGTTTGCCTGCAGCTGCAGTCGCTTGTCCGCCAGGTGCCATTCGACGAACAGCGCCTCGCCCTGCTGGGCGTAACGACCGACATTGCCGCCGACGCCGCGCATCAGCGGCACGATCCGGTCGCGGCGCAGATTGAGAAGCGTCCGGTAGAAGTCGAGCATCGCGGTACCGGCACCGGAGCCCAGCTTCGACCAGTCGAGCTTGGCGCTGTTGAACGTCTCGCGGCTGGTCGGATCCGGCAGATCCTCGGCATCGAAGCCCGGCAGACGCGACAGTTCTTCGCGACGCCCCTTGCGAACCTTCTCGTTGAGATCCTCGTTGAAGTCGCAGAAGAACGGAAACGGCTCCGCCGCCCCCCATTCCTCGCCCATGAACAGCATCGGCAGCTGCGGCGCCAGCAGATAGACGGCCGCCACCGCCTTCAGCGGTTCGAGCGGCTGCGATGCGATCATCCGATCGCCAAGTGCGCGGTTGCCGATCTGGTCGTGGTTCTGGATGAAGGAGATGAACGCGGTCGGCGGCAAGTGGGCGCTCGGCGTACCGCGCGTCTCGCCGCGGTACTCCATCATCTCGCCCTGGAAGACAAAACCCTCTGCCAGCGCCTTGGCGGTCTTTTCCGGGCGCTCTTCGGAATAATCCTTGTAGTAGCCGAATTCTTCGCCGGTGGCGGCGATGTGCAGCACGTGGTGGATGTCGTCGTTCCACTGTGCGGTGAACAGCGGCGCTTGTCCGTCCGCATCGCGCGTCAGCAGGTCGCTGTTGTTGTCTTCGTTCTCGACGACGAGGTGGACATGCCGATCGCCGGCTGCTTCGCGGACGCGGCGCGCAAGCTCGCGCAGGACATGCTCCTCCTTGTCGTCCTTGATGGCGTGCACGGCATCGAGGCGCAGCCCGTCGAAGCGGAAGTCCCGCGTCCAGTAGATGGCGTTCTGGATGACGAATTCGCGCACCGGCATCGAATCCTCGCCATCGTAGTTGATGCCGTTGCCCCACGGCGTCTTGTGGTGCTCGGTGAAGATCGGCGCATAGGCCGGCAGGTAGTTTCCGTCGGGTCCGAAGTGATTGTAGACGACGTCGAGGAACACGCAGATGCCCCGTTCGTGCGCGGCATCGACTAGCGCCATCAGATCCTCCGGTCGGCCGTAGCTGCTTTCCGGTGCATAGGGCATGACGCCGTCGTAGCCCCAGCCGTAATTGCCCGGGAAGTCGCCGATCGGCATGATCTGCAGCGCCGTCACGCCGAGGTCGCGCACGTGGTCCAGCCGCTCGATGGCCGCGAGGAACGTGCCTTCGGGTGTGAAGGTGCCGATGTGCATTTCATAGAACACCAGCTCCTCGACTGGCCGACCGCGCCAGTCCGGATGACGCCAGCTATAGGCCTGAAGATCGATCACCTCGCTCGGTCCGTGGACGTCCTGCGGTTGGTGCCGGGAAGCCGGATCGGGAACCGTCAGCCCGTCCGGCAGCACGAACGAATAGCGGGTCCCGACACCGGCGCCGTTGACGCTCAGCTCGTGCCATCCGGAGCTGGAGGGCTGCATATTCCGCAGCTCCTGGCCCTCGATCTTCAACTGCACGCGATCATATTGCGGCGACCAGAACCGGAACAGCGTCGACGAGGACTGGAGCACAGGGCCGAACAGGAAGTCAGTCAAGCGTTTGAACCTTTTATGTGGGAGGACCGCGTGTGTAACTCGCGCCCAGACGAAAGGTTTCCCGGCAGTTCGCCGCCGCGTCATGTTGCTGCACCGGCACAGCGAATGGCCAAATCGATCAGGTCTGCAGGAAGGTTGGCGACGGAACCGTTGGACAGTCAGGCTGGCCAGCGCCGCGCAAGCTTTGTCCTGAAATGTTACACATCATCTTCGCGCAAGCCGACACCCCAAGAAGACGCAAAGCGTGCCGCGCACGAGATGAATATTTAACGTCATTTCCGAGGGTACAATGGCAACAATTACATTCGCGAATACCAAAGGTGGCGCCGGCAAGACCACCGTCGCTCTGCTGCTTGCCGCCGAACTGGCCCAGCGCGGCCTGCGCGTTGCGCTTCTCGATACCGATCCGCAGCAGTGGATCAGCCGCTGGGACGGGCTGGACAAACGGCCCGCCGGCTTCACGGTCGTTTCGCGCGTCACGGAAGACACGATCGAAGCCGAAGTGAAGGCGTTGAAGAAGAAGATGGATCACGTCCTGATCGACGTCGCGGGCGGTCTCTCGCCGCTGCTTGCCAAGGCAGTCGGTCTTTCAGACCGGGTGATGATCCCGGTTCAGGGCTGCGCCATGGACGCGGTCGGCGGTGCCCAGGTTCTGCAGATCCTCAAGGCGCTGGAAGCGGAATGCGCCATCTCGATCCCGCATTCGGTGGTGCTGACGCGGATCAATTCGATCATCACCACGCGGGCAATGACGGCGGTGAAGGCGATGCTTGCGAAGCAGCAGGTGCATGTGCTGGAGACGGCGCTGATCGAACGTGCCGCCTACCGCGACATGTTCGTCACCGGCGGCACGCTCTACGGCATGGATCCGCAGCGCGTCAGCAACCTCGACAGGGCACAGGAGAATTCCCGGCAGCTGGCCGCGGAACTGCTGGCCCTTCTGCCGGTAAAGCCTGCCAAGCCGAAAGCCGCCAAGCCCGTCGCCGCTGCCGGTGAGACGGAGAAGAAGCGTCGCTCGCCTGCCCGCGCCGCCAATACAGCCGACGCCGCAACGCCGGCCAAGCGCAAGACGGCGGCCTGAACCGCCTCAGAACCAACAAGACGCCCGCCGTCGGGCAGGCGTCTTGTCTCCTCAGGATCTGCTTCGCTGTCAGCCCTTCAGCGTGATCGACAGCGAGGCGCCGCCGAGCGCGGCAGTGACCTCGGATGGTGCAGTGATATATGGCGCGCCGGACAGCGTTCCGGTCGTCACCACCTGGCCCTTCCGCAGGAAGCCGCCGTTGAAGGTCGGCAGTCCGCGGTTGGCGCAGGCGAGCACCGCGGCCAGCGGATCGGCGTCGGGGTGTTTGGCAGGCCCGTCGAACAGCGCAATGGCGCCGTTTGTCAGCGTCAGGCCGCCCAGATCGGCGCCGGCATCCAGCACGTGCCGGTCCAGTTCCGGTCCAAGGACGTAACCGACATTGCTCATCATGTCCGACAGCAGCAGCGGATAGGCGTCGCCCGCACCGTCGATGTAGCGGGAGCGGACGAGTTCGATGCCGATCGCCACCGTTTCGATGGCAGCCTGGACCTCTTCGCGGGTATAGGGAGTGCCGCGCGGCG
The DNA here is from genome assembly GCF_059415005.1 of Rhizobium sp. SAFR-030. Lineage (NCBI taxonomy): Bacteria > Pseudomonadati > Pseudomonadota > Alphaproteobacteria > Hyphomicrobiales > Rhizobiaceae > Rhizobium > Rhizobium sp. SAFR-030. The sequence continues at coordinate 496,983 of NZ_JBPFDO010000004.1, forward strand.
GCAGGTCCTGCCCGAGCGTCATCGCCAGTTCCACCTCGATGCGGATGCCCGGCGCGAAGGGAAACTCGCGGGCGCTTTCAACGAAGATCAGCGGCGCGCCGAACAGCTGCCCGTCTCGCAGCGAGAACTTGTAGCCCTGTGGCTGGGAGACCCCGAGCTTGTCGAGAATGGCCGCCTGTACGACATAGGCGCCCTGGACGTCCGGCACGACAAGATTGGTTTTGTCGACCAGCCCACCGGTGGCGATCGCTTCGGCGAGCAATCCCGCCAGGTGATCCGTGTCTTCCATCATATCGGCAGTTTCCTCCATCAGACGTTTGTCGCCGACCCCTTGGTTCGCATGTTGCGAAGGGCGCTTCAACCCGGCAGCGGTCGCGAAACTCGGATCTGAGCACCTTGAACGGAAACGGCGCCGGCAGAGTGCCGGCGCCGTTATCGGTGAGATGGAGTGTCGGCGCGAAGCAAAAGCGCTTAGCGGTCGACTGGCGACTGATGCTCGGCCGAGCCCAGGATGCGGCTGAGCGTCAGGGCTGCCAGCGTGCAGATGGCACCCGAGATCAGGTAGCCGCCGATGAAGATGATGCCGAACTTGCTGGCAAGTCCGAGCGCCACCAGCGGTGCAAAACCGGCCCCAACCAGCCAGGCAAGGTCGGAGGTGAGCGCCGAGCCGGTGTAGCGGTAGGTCAGGCCGAAACGCGACGATACGGCGCCGGACGCCTGGCCGAAGGAGAGGCCGAGAATGCCGAAGCCGATGATGATGTAGGCGTCCTGCCCCTTGCCACCCGCTTCCAGCAGGAACGGTGCGGTGAAGCTGAAGATGGCGATGAGGACGGCGCCGATCATCAGCTGCCGGCGGCGGCCGATCCGGTCTGCGGCCATGCCGGAGACGATGACCGCGACGATGCCGACGGCGGCGCCGATGATCTGCACGAACAGGAACTCGCCGGCCGACTGGCCGCCGAACAGGGTCACCCAGCTGAGCGGGAAGATCGTCACCAGGTGGAACATGGCAAAGCTTGCGAGCGGCACAAAAGCGCCGAGCAGGATGTCGCGACCGTGGACGGAGACCGTTTCGGAGATCGCCCGCGCCTGCAGTTCATGGCTTTCGAAGAGCTTGCCGAACTCGCTGCTGGCAACAATGCGCAGCCGGGCGAACAGCGCGACAACGTTGATGGCGAAGGCGACGAAGAACGGGTAACGCCAGCCCCAGGCGAGGAAATCCTGGTCCGACAGGTTAGCGACGAAGTATGCGAAGAGGGCGCTTGCCAGTGCAAAACCGAACGGTGCGCCAAGCTGCGGGATCATCGCGTACCAGCCGCGCTGCTCCTTCGGCGCGTTGAGCGCCAGAAGCGATGCCATGCCGTCCCAGGCGCCACCGAGCGCAAAGCCCTGGCCGAGCCGGAACAGCGCCAGGAGGATGACCGACCAGACGCCAGCGGATTCGTAGCTGGGGAGGAAGGCGAGCGAGACAGTCGATCCGCCGAGGATGAACAGCGCGATCGTCAGCTTCGTGCCCCGTCCGTAGGTCCGGTCGATCCACATGAAGACGACGGAGCCGACAGGCCTTGCGATGAACGCCAGGGAGAAGACGCCGAAGGCCATCAGGGTTGCGGTGACCGGATCGCCGGCAAAAGAAAACACCAGGCGCGGAAATACCAGGACGGATGCGAGACCGAAGACGAAGAAATCGAAGAACTCCGACATCCGGCCGATGATGACGCCGATGACGATGTTGCCTGCCGAGAGCGGCTTGTCGTCATGCATGCGGCGCGCGTCGCGCTCAAACTCGGACGATGTAGGGCTTCCTGCTGTAGTCATGTAAGGGAACTCCTCCTTTGCGGCGAATGGTCGCCTCCCCAAAGGAGAGGATGATGCATATCTGACGGGTTTCAAGTCTGTTTCTCGACTTGCGGTCCCGGCGCGCCCGAATTTAGTCGCCGAAAGGCCGAATTTCGTGAAATATGCGCTTTAGGCTGCGGGCCTGCGAACTGTGAGCCGATTTTCCAGTTCGCGCACCTAGAACCCGGCGCATCCCTGTGAGTTCCTGCTGCAGTGCACGAAAATGCTTTGCACTGCGACGAAAGACCTCATAGGGAGCCTTGATCTCGTGCTTTAGTCGCAAGTAGACGAAACGCAAATTTCGAACTGAAAGATGCCACGGTTGATGCAACTCATTCGCCGGCTTAGTGCCCTAGTCCTACTCCTCGCCCTTTCGGGCTGTGATCTCGTCGTGATGTCGCCATCTGGCGACATCGCCATGCAGCAGCGTGACCTGATCATCGTCTCGACGGTGCTGATGCTGCTCATCATCATTCCGGTGATCTGCCTGACGCTCTATTTCGCCTGGCATTACCGTCGCTCCAACACCGACGCCAAGTACGATCCCGAGTGGCATCACTCGACCCGTCTCGAAGTGGTGATCTGGTCGGCGCCGCTGGCCATCATCATCGCGCTCGGCGCCGTGACCTGGATCAGCACCCACAAGCTCGACCCGTACCGTCCGCTCGACCGCATCGATGCGGCCCGCCCGGTGACCGCCGAGACCAAGCCGATCACCATCGAGGTCGTGGCGCTGGATTGGAAATGGCTGTTCCTCTATCCGGAACAGGGCATTGCCACGGTCAACGAGATCGCCGCGCCGATCGACACGCCGATCGAGTTCAAGATCACCGGCGCCTCGGTGATGAACTCCTTCTACATCCCCGCTCTCGCCGGCCAGATCTACGCCATGCCTGGCATGCAGACCAAGCTGCACGCGGTGATGAACAAGGAAGGCGTCTACGAAGGCTTCTCCGCCAACTACAGCGGCGACGGCTTCTCCGGCATGCGCTTCAAGTTCCACGGCCTCAGCAATGACGGCTTCAATGAATGGGTACAGCGCGTCAAGGGCCAGGGAACGGCTCTCAACCGCGACGCCTACCTGAAACTGGAGCAGCCGAGCAGCCGCGTTCCGGTGACCTATTACGCCAATGTCGAGAACGGCCTCTACGATGCCATCCTCAACCTGTGCGTCCGCGCCGGCCAGATGTGCATGAACGAGATGATGCATATCGACATGATGGGCGGTGCCGGCGTCGAAAGCCACGAGAACCGCGAGCGGCTGGAATACGATACCCGCTGGTCGGCTCAGGCTGGACCCGGCGCTACCTACCCGGCGACCGGCCACGGTGCCAAGACGGGCCAGGAAGCCGAAGGCATCAACGATGCTCCCGCCGCCCCCGAAGGCGGCCATGAAGGTCATGGCGTTGCCCCTGACCAGCTGAACACAAACACGAAGCCGTAACCGGCGGCTTGAGACATACTGGAAACTCAGATGTTCACGAACAGTAACCTGATGGAATTCATCTTCGGTCGGTTGTCATGGGACTCGCTGGCGTTCACCCATGAGCCGATCCTGCTGGTGACCTTCATCGCCGTCATCCTCGGCGGCCTGGCCGTCGTCGCCGCGATCAGCTATTTCCGCCTGTGGGGCTACCTGTGGAACGACTGGTTCACCAGCGTCGACCACAAGAAGATCGGCATCATGTATGTCATCCTCTCGCTGATCATGCTGCTGCGCGGTTTTGCCGACGCGGTGATGATGCGCACCCAGCAGGCGATCGCGTTTGGTGCCAACGAGGGCTACCTGCCCCCGAACCACTACGACCAGATCTTCACGGCGCACGGCGTCATCATGATCTTCTTCTTCGCCATGCCGCTGGTGACGGGGGTGATGAACTACGTCGTGCCGCTGCAGATCGGCGCCCGCGACGTGTCCTTCCCCTTCCTCAACAACTTCTCGTTCTGGATGACGGCAGCCGGTGCTGCGATCATCATGCTGTCGCTGTTCGTCGGTGAATTCGCCCGGACCGGCTGGCTCGCCTATCCGCCGCTGTCGGGTGCCGATTACAGCCCGGGCGTCGGGGTCGACTACTATATCTGGGGACTGCAGGTCGCAGGTGTCGGAACGACGTTGTCGGGCATCAACCTGATCGCCACCATCGTCAAGATGCGCGCGCCGGGCATGACCATGATGAAGATGCCGATCTTCACCTGGACCTCGCTCTGCACCAACGTCCTGATCGTCGCTTCCTTCCCGATCCTCACCGCCACGCTCGTACTGCTGACGCTCGACCGCTACGCCGGCACGAACTTCTTCACCAACGACCTTGGTGGCAACCCGATGATGTACGTCAACCTCATCTGGATCTGGGGTCACCCGGAAGTCTACATCCTCATCCTGCCGGCCTTCGGCATCTTCTCCGAAATCGTCTCGACCTTCTCTGGCAAGCGCCTATTCGGCTATGCCTCGATGGTCTATGCGACGGTCGTCATCACCATCCTCTCCTACCTTGTCTGGCTGCACCACTTCTTCACGATGGGCTCGGGCGCCAGCGTCAACGCCTTCTTCGGCATCACCACGATGATCATCTCGATCCCGACGGGCGCGAAGATGTTCAACTGGCTGTTCACCATGTATCGCGGCCGCATTCGCTACGAAGTGCCGATGATGTGGACGATCGGCTTCATGGTGACCTTCGTCATCGGCGGCATGACCGGCGTCATGCTGGCCATTCCGCCGGCCGACTTCGTTCTGCACAACTCGCTGTTCCTGATCGCCCACTTCCACAACGTGATCATCGGTGGCGTGGTCTTCGGTCTGCTGGCCGGCATCAACTTCTGGTATCCGAAGGCCTTCGGCTACCGCCTGGATCCGTTCTGGGGCAAGATCTCCTTCTGGTTCTGGCTGATCGGCTTCTATGTCGCCTTCATGCCGCTCTACGTGCTCGGCCTGATGGGTGTCACCCGTCGCGTCAACCACTTCGAGGACCCGTCGCTGCAGATCTGGTTCGTCATCGCGGCCTTCGGTGCAGTCCTGATTGCTGTCGGCATCGGTGCGTTCATCATCCAGCTGATCGTCAGCTTCCTGAAGCGCGACCAGCTGCGCGACACGACCGGCGACCCGTGGAACGGCCGCACCCTGGAATGGTCGACCTCGTCGCCGCCGCCGGAGTACAACTTCGCCTTCACGCCTGTCGTCCACGATCATGACAGCTGGTACGACATGAAGAGCCGCGGTTACGTGCGTCCGCTGGAAGGCTTCCGGCCGATCCACATGCCGAAGAACACCGGCACCGGCGTCATCCTCTCCGGTCTCAGCGTCGCGCTCGCCGTCGGCATGATCTGGTATATGTGGTGGCTGGCGGTGCTGGCATTCCTCGGCATCCTGGTGGTTTCGATCGCCCATACCTTCAACTACAAGCGCGACTACTACATCCCGGCCCAAACCGTCGTCGAGACGGAAGACGCCCGGACCAAGCAGCTAGCGGAACAGGCCTGATATCATGAGTGAAAGCCACGCCGTTTCGGCCGAAAAGCCGCAATTCTACCTGACGGAAGACCACCATCCGGAAAGCAGCACCATGCTGGGCTTCTGGATCTACCTGATGAGCGACTGCCTGATGTTTGCGGTCCTCTTCGCCACCTACGCCGTGCTCGGCCGCAATTACGCGGCCGGCCCCTCGCCCGCCGATCTGTTCGACCTCAACATCGTCGCGATCAACACTGCGATGCTGCTCCTGTCGTCGATCACCTACGGCTTCGCCATGCTGCAGATGGAGCGCAATGCCAAGGCGGAGACGCTGTTCTGGCTGGGCATCACCGGCATCTTCGGCCTGATCTTCCTGGGTCTCGAACTGTACGAGTTCCATCACCTGATCAACGAAGGCGCCGGTCCGCAGCGCTCCGGCTTCCTGTCGGCCTTCTTCACGCTGGTCGGCACCCACGGCCTGCACGTCACCTTCGGCTGCATCTGGCTGGTGACGCTGATGGTCCAGGTCGCCCGCCACGGGCTGATCGAGGCCAATCGCCGTCGCCTGATGTGCCTGTCGATGTTCTGGCACTTCCTCGACGTGGTCTGGATCGGCGTCTTCTCCCTCGTTTACCTGATCGGAGTTACCGGATGAGCTCGAACCCGCACGCGCCGGCGCAGGAAAGCGCCCACAACACGCATCATGGGCACAGCCACGGTCACGAAGCGGCTCACGGCACGCTGAAGAGCTACATGACCGGCTTCGTCCTGTCGGTGATCCTGACCGCCATCCCGTTCTGGCTGGTGATGGCCGACGTGCTTGATAGCAAGGCCGCCACCGTCGCCATCATCATGGCGCTCGCCGCCGTGCAGATCGTCGTCCACATGGTCTACTTCCTGCACATGAACTCCAAGTCCGAAGGCGGCTGGACCATCCTGGCGCTGATCTTCACGATCATCGTCGTCGCCATCGCCCTCTCCGGCTCGCTCTGGGTCATGCATCATCTGAACACCAACATGATGCCGATGAGCCCGGAAATGATGAAGAACATGCCGTAACGGCATGGGGCGGCGCCTTGGGCACCGTCCATCAAGGACATACCGATGACCACTGAGGCCCGTCCCCGCACCGCAAGGCGACCCGTCGCATTTGCCGTTGCGATGGCGGGCCTCTTTCTTGTCTTCGTCGGGCTGGGAAGCTGGCAGGTGCAGCGGCTGTTCTGGAAGCTCGACCTGATCGAGCGCGTTGATGCCCGCGTGCATGCGGATCCGGTGCCGGCTCCCGGCCGGTCCACGTGGGCGGGCATCGACGCCGCGAACGACGAATACCGCCGCGTCAGCGCCAGCGGCCGCCTGCTCAACGACAAGGAGGCCCTGGTTCAGGCTGTCACTGAGCGAGGGGCCGGCTTCTGGGTGCTGACGCCGCTGCTGACGGCGGATGGCACGACCATCCTCATCAATCGCGGCTTTATACCGCCAGATCGACGTGATCCCTCCAGCCGCTCGCAAGGGCTGGCCGAGAGCGAGGTGACGATCACCGGCCTGTTGCGCATCTCTGAGCCAGGCGGGGCCTTCCTGCGATTGAACGATCCCGAGGGTGACCGCTGGTATTCACGTGACGTCACGGCGATCGCGGAAAGTCGCGGGCTGACCAATGTCGCACCTTATTTCATCGACGCGGACGCGACGCCAAACCCCGGCGGCTACCCCGTCGGTGGCCTGACGGTCATTGCCTTCCGCAACAGCCATCTCGTCTATGCGCTGACCTGGTATGCGCTGGCGGCGATGGCGGCGGGCGCTTGCCTCTACCTGATCCGCCAGGGCCGCCGGCAAGGGCGCTGAGCGCCTGCATTCTTCACCGCGGACGGGAACCGCCGGCGCCTGCCGTCGGTTACCTCAGACCAAGGTGAAGAAAAGGCAGACCGCATGATCAAGGACATCCGCAACGACCCGATCGCCAGTCCCGAGGACAGCGCGCCGGAGCGCCAGCAGAAGCAGCGCGCCGGACGCGGCATCATCACCTTCTTCATCATCTTTGCCGCCGGAGCCTTCTGCCTTTACCTGTTCATCGTGCTCTACGGCTCGATGACCTCGCAATGACGTCGGCAGCAGAATGATGATGAAGCAGGCGCCGGATCAGACCGCTACCGGCTCTTCCGAGCGGTAGCTGCCAGTCTGGCCGCGAAAACGTTCCGGAGCGCCCGGATCGGCATATTTCGGCAGCTCGTCCATGTCCGTCTTGTTGAGGATGACGCCGACGGTCTTGGCCGCGATCGCGGTTTCCTGCTCCAGCACGGTCTGCAGCAGCTTCACCGGCGTCGTTCCCCATTCCACGACCATCAGATAGCTGTCGACATGCGGGGCGAAGGCCTTTGCATCGATTGCCGGGACGATCGGCGCCAGATCGACGACTACATAGTCGAAGCGGCCGTTCACCGTCTCCATCAGCCGGTCCATGTCGGCCGAGGCCAGGAGGTCACTAGTATGCGGCATGGCCTGGTTGCGCGAGGCGATCGGCAGGATGGCGAGCTTTGCCTTGGCATCGATGGTGATGGCGCTGGTCCACGGCGCCTCGCCACGCAGCACTTCCATCAGGCCGTTCGGCGGCTCGGCTCCCAGAATGCCGCTTGAGCCGCGATTGCAGGAATCCGCGTCGAGAAGCAGGGTTCGCTTGTTCATCGCCCCGAGCATGACGGCAAGGTTTGCGGCGACCACCGACTTCCCCTCCCCCGGGAGTGCCGAAACGACTCCGATCACCCGGCAGCTGCGGTTGGGTGTCGCCTGGTCGCAGGCAAGCTTGGCGTTGCGTAGCGTTTCGGCAAAGGCCGAGCGGGGATAGTCGACGGCGACCCGCGTCAGCTTGCGGATGAACGGATCTGTGGCAGTCGCCCCCTCGTCGACGGCAGTCTGCGGCAGCGTCTGGCCGGTCGCGGCTGTCTGTCCGCCGGCTCGCTTGATCAGCGCCAGGTAGCCTATGAAGCGCAGCCCCAGATGACTGCGCACATCCTGGCCGAGACGGAAGCCGCGTTCTCTGAGTTCCAGCACCGTTGCAATGCCGCCGCCGGCAAACAGCCCGAGAACGATCGACAGCGCCATCGTCAGCGTCTTGCGCGGGCTGGACGGCGACACCGGCACGCCCGGATTGGAGATCACCCTCGCGTGGGCGATCGGGAAGGACTGCTGCTGCGACGCCTGTTCGAAGCGGTCGAGGTAGGACTGGTAAAGCGTCTTCAGCGATGCCGCCCGCTGCTCAAGTTCGCGCAGCTGGATCTGCGAGACGTTGGCATCCGAATTCCTGCCGGCAACCTTCTCGATGCTCGCGCGCAGCGATTTCTCGCGCGAGGTGGCAACCTCGAACTCGTTCTTGAAGCCCGCCGTCAGCTGCTGCAGTTCGCCAAAAATCTGCTGGGCAAGAGCGTTCTTTTCGGTTGCCAGCATGCGGGCCTGCGGGTGATCGGCACCGAACTGCTCGAGCACCGAGCGCTCCCGTTCGGCGGCGGCCTGGTAACGCTTGCGCAAATCCTGGATGACCGAATTCTCAGCGCCACCGACAGAGACGATCGCGTTATCGACGGCAACGGTCGGTCCCTGGTCGGTGATTGCCTTGTACTGCTGGTAGCGCGCCGCAGCGGTGGCCGAATCGGCCTGCGCGACGATCAGCTGGCTTGTCAGGTCGGCCAGCTGCTGTGACGACAGAAGTTCGCCGCGCGGCGAGATGAGGTCATTGCTGATCTTGTACTGTTCGACGGCCATGGCGGCTTCCTGCGACCGCTTGTTGAGGTCGTTCAGACGCTCCTGCAGCCAACCTGATGCCTTCTCCGTTGCGTCGAAGTTGGCGCTCAGCTGTTCAGAGACATAGGCAGCGGCATAGGCCTTGGCGAGTTGAGCCGAGAGCTGCGGTTCCGGCGACTGCAGAGCCACCGCGATGACCGAACTGCGGCCGACGCGATCGGCTGTGACCGACTGCTGCAGGATCGCCGCCGCCTTCTCCCGGCGACCGTTCTGCGCATCCTGTTCGGCAGGCGGCGGGGTGGCCGGCTTGACGAGGCTTACGACGCTCTTGACGCCCGCCTTGACGAGACCGACCGGCGACACCGGCGGGTTGAGGAAGGCATTGTTGTCACCAAGCTTCAGGTCGTCCACCACGCGCAGCGCCAGCGCCTTGGACTTGACGATTTCGACCGCGCTCGACATCCGGTTGTCGATGAGCTGCGCGCTCTGGCTGGTCTGCTCGTCATCGGCATAGCGGGAGAGGTTCTCGTCGATGAGGATCTGCGTCATTGCCGTGTAGCGTGGCGAGGCCAGCAGCAGATAGACGCCGGCAAGCACCATCGAGCAGATCACGCAGATGATGATCAGCCGTGCGCGCCGCATCACCGCCGTCATCAGGCGGTCGAGGTCTATGAACGCATCCTGATCGCGGTTTGCCGCAGCAAAGCCGGTCGAGCGGAGATTGATGTGATCCATGGGTCAGATCCTTTCGCACCCTCCCGCCGGGAGGGAAGGGAAATTACGGAAACGTCCGGCGAGCCTGCGTCGCCGATCGGGCAACGCGTCTCAGTCGTTCGGCAATTGGCATTTTCAGATGGCGCAGCGCGCCTGGGTGAGCGGCAGCAAGCTTGAAGCAGTCAGCTAAGGCTCGCCGCTTTATCGCATCGACCAGCGCCAGAAACGCCGCCGCCTCAGTGAGGCTTCGGCTGCGTTGCGTCTGTGCCGCACGCGCAGCACCGTCGAGCGGATACTGGCTGAGGAAGCGGGCATCGGCTGCCATCATCGCTTCGACGTGTTCCGGCTTCAGCACGCGTGAGATCGATCCTTGCCGGATATGGTAGATGTAGCCGGCGGACGGTTCGATGGCGCAGCGCCCGCCGGATGCCAGCGCCGAGGCAAGCAGGATGTAGTCCTCGCCGATCCGCAGGCTTTCGTCGAAGCGCAGGCTCTTGCGCGTCAGGAGGTCGCGCAGGAACATCGGCTTCATGTAGCCGAAATTGAAGGTCGACCGGAAGATCACGTTGGACGAGATGAAATCGGCAAGCGTCAGCGCCGGGAGCTTGGCCAGTTCCGCCGGCGAAAACATCGTCTCGGCCGGCTCGCCCGGCTTCATCACCTTGAGATTGTCGACGACGATTTCCGCATCCATCCGGCCGGCGCAGGAAATCATCGCAGCGGATCGACCCGGCAGCACCTCGTCGTCGGAATCGAGCACCGCGATCCAGCGCCCGGCCGCCGCCGCGATACCCGCATTGCGGGCCGCACCGGGACCGCCATTCACCGGCAGCTCGACCAGCCTCACCCGCGGATCGCCGAAATAGCGCACCAGTTCGGCAGTACCATCGGTCGAGCGGTCGTCGACCACCACCACTTCGACGGCGACGCCGACCTGCGCCAGCGCGCTGTCGATCGCGCGGCCGATGGTGTCCCTCGCGTTGTAGGCAGCCACCACGAAACTGACATCCGGCATCATGGTCTGGTTCATGCAGCCTCCACCGATCCGTATTGGCGGATCTCGCGCACCCCGAGGATGCCGGTCATGGCGCCGAGGTGCAGCGCACCGCGCAGCAGATTGCGGTTACGCGCCGTCGGCGAGAACAGCGTCAAGAGGGCGGCCAGTCCGCAGTATCCGGCCTTCGCGGCCGCCGTGCCGAACTGACGAAGGCGTCCGAGCGCCGAATGCCTGGCACCGACGATCCGGCCGTGCGTCTGGCCCGAGCGAAACCTGCGCTTCAGCAGCCAGCCGAGACTTGCCCGGCGCGCCGGCACCGGCTCCGTCAGCCAGGCCTTTTCGGCAAAGCTGATGCGCCCGCCGGCATCCGTCACCTTGGTGAAGAATTCGGTGTCCTCGCCGCCGCTCTGGCCGAGCGACAGGGCAAACCGGCGACCGTGGATACTCGGCGAGCGCATGTCGAGAAGGACGTTGCAGGTATATCCGGTGCGGATCTCGCCTTCGACCCAGACCGGCATCGTCGAATGGAAATCGCCGCTCATCATCCAGTCCGGCGCGCCGACCGCGTAGATCGCCCGCACCGGACCGAGCACGACATCCGCAGTCGTTGCAGCAGCGGTCTCCAGCAGTTCGGCCAGCCACTCCGGCGATGCGGTCTCGTCATCGTCGATGAACGCCAGATAATCGCGATCGCTTGCGGCAAGGCAGGCGTTGCGGGCAATCGAGATGTTGGCCTTCGGGCAATGGATGTAGCTGAGTTCGAACGGCGACCGGCCGCGCAGGCTCTCGACCAGTTCGAATGCGCTGGGCGTCTCGTCGTTATCGGCGACGATCAGTCTCAACCGCACGCCCGACGGCACCACGAGGCTGAACAGCGACAGCAGGGTCGCCGAAAGCTCCGGCCGGCGGAAGGTGCAAATGCCGATGTCGACATGCAGGTGTGACTGGTCATGGTCCATTCTCATATCGCTGCCCTCGTCTTTCGCCCGCCGATCAGCTCGAGCCAGAAGCCGGCTGACCAGGCGGCGTGCATGATCATGGCCGATATCGCCGCCAGCGGCCCATAGGCATTGCGCTCCGACACGGCGATCCAGACTCCGTAGGCGAGGCAGAGCCCCGCCCAGAGCAGCAGCGGCACCGCCGCGATCCAGTGCAGCACGGCAAGCCCGGCGCCGACGATGACCGGCATCACCATCAGCGGCAGCGCCTGCCGCAGCTTCGGGACAGACCGGTGCTTCAGGAGGTTGCGGGCTCGCCCGCGACCATAGCCAAGATACTGGCGGAACAGGGGGTACGGGGCGGACCGCGGATAATAGGTCATGAAGGTTTTTGCCGTCATCCAGATCCGGTAGCCCGCCTTGCGCAGTCGGTGATCGAGCTCCGCATCCTCGTTGTGGGTGAAGCTTTCGTCATATCCGCCGACGGCACGAAAGGCTTCGATGCGCATCAGCGCGTGGTGACCGTGTTCGATCCACTGGCCCTCGGCACCTTCCCGGTGCTTGGAGCCGCCATTGCCGAGCTTTGAATTCTGGGCGAGCGCGGTTGCCCGCTGGAACGTGCCCGTGCCGACCGTCTTCATGCCGACGACAACGGAATCCGCGCCCGTATCGACTGCCTCCTGCAGCAGGATCTGGCAGTAATCCTCCGGGTAGTCGCCATGCGCGTCGATGCGGATCAGGTACTGGCGGCCATAACCGAACCGCTCTATGGCCAGATTGACGGCGGCACTCTGGATGCGCTTCGGATTTTCGAGAAGCACCAGATCAGCGATCGAAGGCGTCAGGCCGGCGACGATCTCACGCGTCCCGTCCGTGCTTCCACCATCGGCAACGACAATCAGCATGTCGTTGTTGCCGCGGCTCTCCGACAGATCGCGCAGCAGCGTTCCGATGTGGCGCGCCTCGTTGAGGCACGGAATGACGATCAGGCTTCGCATCTCAGGCTGGATCGGGGACGACATGCGCTAACCTTCCGATTGCTGGGGTGACGGGATGTGCAGAGCGGCAGCGGGTGCGACATGCGGGGCGAGCGCCGCAAGCCGGGCGACGAGCGCCCGACATTCCGCCTCGCCGATGGCCCACTGGCTGCGCTTGCTGTCGGCAAGCCTTGCAAACAGCTGCAGGTAATCGTCGGAGGAGAGCTGCTTGAAGCGCTCCTGCAGCGACTGCGGATCGACCGAGGCAAGCAGCAGCCCGAGATTGCGTTGAGCCAGGAACCGGCCGGTTTCCGTCGTCGACAGGGCGATCGGCACAGCGCCGTGCAGCGCGCCTTCATAGAGCCGGTTCGGCAGCAGCCACTCGGAATTCAGGCCTTCCTCGAAGAAGTCGATGGCCCAGACGAACTGCACCTCGCCGTAGATCGTCGCGAGATCCTCCGGATTGCGGTAACTGCCGCCGAACGAAACATGCGGAGCATCGGCCAACAGCGCGTCGAAGTTCGGAAACTCGCGCGGCGACACCCGACCGCGGATGATGATCTCTACCTGACCGTCCATCGCCCGGGCAAAGCGGCTGAGGATGTCGAAGCTCTTGCGGCAGCGGATCGCGCCGAACCAGCCGATCCGCCAAGGCTCGCCCTGCCGGCCCGGACGCGGGATCGGCGGCCAGAGGCCGGGATCCGGCTCGAGGTCGAGAACCTTGTTTTCAAGCATCAGCACCGGCAGCCGGACGCTTGAGCGTCGTTCGAAGTAGTGCTGCACGAAGGCCGGCGAACTGGTCGCCAGCAGCCGGCTGTCGCGGGCGAGATACCCTTCGGCAGCGCGCAGCAGGCGCCCCTTGATCCCGCCGTCCAGCATCAGGCGGTGGATGTCCAGCGCCTCGTAGACGATTGGCACCCGGGCGCCGCCAAAGACGGACGCCGCCGGCCCAGCCAGCGCCAGCATTTCCAGGTTGCGGGCGAGGATCACGTCGGGCCTCGGCAGGCCGGCCAGCTGCCGCCTCAGCGACAGCCGCGCCTTCAACACCGAAGACAGGCGCTGGCCCAGCCGACCGTCGGCGGTCCGGCCGATCGTCACGACCGGAACCTCCGGATCGCCCGCCAGCAGGTTGGCATCCCGCTGAAAGCCCGCCACCGCGATCCGAGCACCGCCTGCCTTCAGCATCATGACACGCCTGCGGATCGCAGGATCCGAAAGATCATGAGCAAGGTAGAGTAGGTTCAACGTCACGTGGTGCGGCTCCATTTTCTTATGGTTCGAGATGCGAGGCAGTTGCTGAGGCGCGGACGCCTCAGTCGATCGTGCAGGAGATGGACTCCGGGAAGCGGCATTTTTCGCCCGGGGCCGTGAATGCGATGCGGTCGACTTCCATGCGGGCACCGCCGGCATAGGCAAACGCCCCCATCCAGTTCTTCAGCGTATCGGACCCCCACAGGCTGACGAAGATCTTCTGCGGATTGGATGGGATCTTCGCCGGATCCGTGACCTCCTGAACCAGTTTGCCGTTGACGTAATAGCGCAGCCGATCCTTCGCCCATATGAAGGCATAGTCGTTGAACGCCTTGTCCGCGCCGCCGGCCACCGGCACGAGCTTCTCGTTGCCGCCCTTCGCCGAGATGTACTGGTTGACCTGCACTTCGCCGGTATTCTTGCCGAGCACCTCGAAATCGATCTCGTCGTGCGGCTTCTTGTCGGTTGGGCCGATATAGCTGAAGAACGCCGAGTTGAGGCCCGAGCCGCTGGCGGCCTTCATGCGGACCTCGAACGTTCCGTAGCCGTAGCGCTGGCGGGTCTGGATCTCGCCGCAGGCATACTGACGTTCGCCCGAAGGCTTTGCCTCGAAGCGCAGCTGCAGACGTCCGCCGTCGATACCCACCTGTTGCTTCGACCAGGTGCAGTTCTGATGCGATCCGTTGTTCCAGCCGTCCGAGACATACCAGAAGGAGCTGTCCAGCCTGTCGAAGTTCTCGACAAAGGACGCACCGGTGGACTGCGCGGCGGCGCTGTTGGCGATGACGGCGGCCATGAGGCCGAAGCCGCGCAGGAGGGATTTGCGTGCGGAATGCGACATGTTCATTCTTTACCTCTGTTCTTGCATGGCAGGAGACGGCTGGTTCCCCACCAGTTTGGCGCCGTGGGTGACGGCACCCGCCGCATTCGTGCGTCGGCGATTGCCGGTCAGGACCGCGTAGACCCGTGGCATCCAGCGCAGAACCAGACCATTGCTGAGAATAAGCAAGCTGTAGGTAAGGAGGACGGCACCGATGTAAAAAATCGGATAGAGCTCCGCCCCGGCGTACCGGTTCCAGATCATCCAGAAGACGACGAGCAGCGGGTAATGTCCGCAGAAGGTCCAGAAGCTGAGGCTTCCGGTGCGTGACAGACGCTGTCCGAGACGGGTGCGGATCAACAGCGACGACAGCATCCAGAAGGCGGTTGCGCCGAGAATCGAGAGGACGTTGCGCAGCACGTTGAGGAGCGGCGGAAAATCCGGCCCCGTCATGTAGAGACCATGGGCGAGCAGTGCCGAAGTTGCCACAAGGGCAGCGGTCATCGGCCATGCATAGCGATCCAGCTTCTTCAGGTCGACACGATAGAGCGCCAAAAAAATCCCGAAGGTGAAGCTGAACAGGATCGATTTTTTCAGCACCAGTCCGACATCGAGCGTCGGGAAGACGGCAAGCGCGAACAGCACGCCGAGCGTCATTGCCGGCGCACGCCGTACCAGGAAAGCCAGGATCGGCGACAGAAGGATGCAGACGATCAGGTCTCGCAGGAAATACAGCGGCAGATTGACGGGGTAATTGGACAGGCCGAAGGCGTGGTCCGGCCAGTCGCCCGCGCCGGCATTCAGCAGGTCCGGGAAGTAACCGATGCCCATGCCGACCTGCTCTATGACAAGCACCAGGGCCAGCAGCGACAGGTTCCACAACAGGAACGGCAGAAGCACGGACCGGGACTTCGACATCAGCGTCTTGCGGTAGTCGAAGCGCGCATAGCCGCGCTGGAACAGCAGATAGCCGGAGATCGCGCTCAGGCACGGCACGCCGATGCGAAACAGGCTCTCCCCCAGATAGACCCTGATCCAGTCGAAGGTGCCGTTCGGTTCGACGAACGGACTTGCGTCTGCATCGTAAGGCACATGCACAAGCACGATGCCGAAGATGAGGACGATGCGCATCAGATCGATACGGGAGGATATGTTCTGATCGACAGTCATCAGTCACCCCTTGTGTGGCTGCGCCTCCCCTCGCAACCATTGACAGACTGAGCAGTCTTTGCCCGTGAGGGTCCAAGAATGCTGGCCTGTTTCGTACAAAATGTGGCGCTGCAGCAATTCCTCAAGCGCAGGCTGTCGAGAAGGATCGTCTTCGGGACGATCCGGCCGAGCATCGGTCATCATCGACGGCGTCCTCTCCAAAGGGTTGCGGTCAACGAATCCAACGACTTTGCCAGGATGAGCGGCCGCACACGCGCGCATCAATTATCCGACAGATGATCGTGTATTTTTCTTCAGATGACCCTCGAAAACCGGGGGTAGAGGGGCGTCGGCTACCGATATTGAGGCAGAAACAAGGCAGACACAGTCGCGATGGGAGGCGATGACGCAAGGTTGATCGCCGAGGAGCGCTCGTCTTGCAGATGCATCGTCCCGCATATGTCTGAAATCGCTTGCTTCCTCATGCTGCGCTGCAAAGAACTTGCCGCAACGCAAAAACAGGACAAATTTCAGCCGGAATGACACGTTCGACTGATAGGGTTCTCGTCACGGCTTACAAAGGACATCGTTCGTCGGTGCCGTATCGACGACGGGAACAGGCGGCAGACCGCCGCAAATGTGCTGATGGAAGGTTGTCGACACCGTCGAGAGCCATCCCGGATACCTGAGGGGCTAGCTATGGCGACGTTCACAGTCATCATTCCATACTACCAGAAAGAACCGGGCGTGCTGACCCGCGCTCTGCGATCGATCTTTGCGCAGACCTTCGAAGATAGCGACATCATCATCGTCGACGATGCCTCGCCCTATCCTGCCGAACGGGAACTGCAGGGCTTGAGCGACGCCGAGCGCTCGCGCATCCGGCTCATCACCCAGCCGAATGCCGGCCCGGGAGGTGCGCGCAATACCGGCCTCGATGCCATTTCCCCAAAGACTTCCTATGCGGCCTTCCTGGATTCCGACGATATCTGGATGCCGACGCATCTCGCGAACGCCCACAAGGCACTGACCGAACTCGGCGGCGACTGCTACTGGGCGTCGATGAAGGCGGATGAGGATTTCTACTATCACTTCGGCATGTCCGAGCTGATCGACGAACCCGGCACGCGCCGGGTGATGGAAAAGCCTCTGGTTCTGGAACTTGGCGACCTGGCGAGCGCCATGCTGAAGAACTGGGGCTTCCTGCATCTCTCCTGCATGGTGATCGGCCGGCCCATCTTCGAGACCATCCGCTTTGAGCCGAAACTGCGGCTGGCAGCCGAAGACGTGCTGTTCTTCTGCGACTGCATCCTCGCCGCCCGGCGTGCGCTCCTCTGCGACGAACCGGGGGCCGAGCGTGGCCGCGGCATCAATATCTTCCATGCGACCGACAACCAGTCGCCGCAGTTCCTCAAGCAGCAGTTCAATACTTGGGTGGCGCTCGACCAGTTGGAGCAGCGCTTCAGCCGGCGGCCGAACGAGGTTGCGTCGATCACCTCCTACAAGAATACCGCCAGGCGCCAGGCGCTCTGGAGCCAGGCGGGCATGCTGCGTCGGCGCAAGGTGCCCGACCTGCGGATGCTGATGCGCTGGGTCGTGCGCGATCCGGCGCTGCTGATGACTGCCTTCCAGCTCGGAACGGGGAAATTCAAGACATCCCGCTGACGCTGCCTGCACCTGCCCGATCAACCGTCCCCTCCTCCAAGGAACCCTGAGATGAAGCCATATTACTGGGAATCCCACCACGGCAATTTCGGCGACGATCTCAATCTGTGGCTCTGGGACGCATTGCTGCCGGGCCTTCGGGAGGTGCACCCGGAGGTGCTTCTGGTTGGCGTCGGAACGGTGCTCAATCCGACGCTGCTGCCCTCCGGCATTCGCAAGCTGGTGATCGGCAGCGGCTACGGCTATGGCACACCACCGGATGTAAGCGATTCCGCCGAGTGGGACGTCCGCTGCGTGCGTGGCCCGCTGACGGCCGAAAAGCTCGGCCTCTCGCCCGAGATGGGGATCATCGACCCGGCCGTAATGGTCACCCGGATGCCGGAGTTCCAGAACCTCACCAAGCGTTACAAGAAGACCTTCGTGCCGCATTGGGAATCGGCCGAATTCGGCATCTGGAAGGATGTCTGCGAACCGGCCGGCCTGACCTATCTGGATCCGCGCGGTGAGGCGAAGTCGGTGATTACCGCCATCGCCCAGTCGGAGATGATCGTCGCCGAATCCATGCACGGCGCAATCCTCGCCGATGCCTTCCGCGTGCCGTGGGTTGCCGTATCGACGTCGCGCCTGATCAACAGCTTCAAGTGGAACGACTGGGCGCAGACTGTCGGCGCCGAGTATCGGCCGCGTTACGTGCCGGTCTCCACCCGTGCCGAGGCCGGCTACAAGCAGTCGCGCTTCTGGGGTGTCCGCATCCCGCCGGGCGAGCCGCAACCGGTCGCTGACGTGATCCCGACCGAACCGGCGGGCGTTGCTACGCTCTCGCCACCGGCCTCGCAAGGATCAAGGCTGAAGACGGTGGCAAAGCAGATGCTGGCCGCTCCGTCGATGCTCGCCCTGTGGCAGGCAAGTCGCGCCGAGCCGCAGCTATCCCCGGACGGTCGCCTGGAAGAACGCCAGGCGCGCTTCCAGGCGGTTATCGACACGGTGCGCCGCGACTACCTCTGAGCGACCGGCACGCCCGGCAGGAGATATCGAAGCTTTCCCTCCGGCACCGGCATCGGCGCGGCGCCCTTGGTGCGCATCGCCTCGAGCTTGTCGCCCAGCACTCCGCCGATGACCGCGGGGGCCGCTGCCGGGTTCGCCAGCAGATGGCGGATGGCCGCTCCCTTGCCGCCTTCCGCCTTCACGTCGAGCGCTCGGCGAAGGTCGTGACGTGCCTTGATCTGCCGCTCGTGCCGCCGCACCGCCTGTGCCTGTTCGGCGCTCAGCAGGCCGGGCGTCAGGCGAATTGCCTGCTCCGCCTCGTAAAGCCGGCGCAGGTCCTGCGTCCCGTGCCGGCCGCTCAGCGAATTCGCCCGCACCACTGCCGCATAACCGCAGTGATCGATGACCTTGTAGCGAGCACCCTTTGCCAGTGCCCGCAGGTAGAGGTCGTAGTCCTCCCCCAGCCTCAGGTCTTCGTTGTAGCGCAGCCCGTGCTCGGTAAGGAACGACCTTCGAATGACCGGCTTCAGGAAGCCGATCTCGCCTCGCTTGACGCCGCGCTGGGAAATGTTGCCTTCGACGAAATCGACAAGCGACAGGCTGCGCGTGCGGGCATGGAAGCGGTCCGGCTCGACCGGCAGGCTCGGGTCATGATGGATGAAGCCGATATTATCGGCGATCAGATCCCAGTCCTTCTCCGCCTGCATGGCCGTGAAGCGCTGCGGGAAGAAGAAGTCGTCGGCATCGAGAATGCTGATGAGCGGAGCCGTGGAAACCTCGATGGCGCGATTGCGAGCGGCGGATGGCCCCTGGTTCTCATCGAAGCGCAGAACCTTCAGGCGTCCGGTGCCGTCGTCGGCAGAACGTGCCGCCGCATCGGTGCCGTCGGAAGATTCGTCGTCGATGACGACGACTTCGCTGACCGCAGTTTCAGCCAGTGCCGAGGCGATCGCCTTGCCGATAGTGTCCGCTGCATCCTTCGCAGCGATGATGACACACACTTCGGATCCGCTGTCTGCGCTCATGTCCGCCTCCGTTGCGATTAACCGTCCAACGGATCAGAAACTAGGAAGATGTCGAGGATATGGAAGGCACGGCAGACGCAGCGCCTGAAAAGCGCCAGTGAAGGCTGTTTGCGCGATGCGGGCAGCCTTAGTGATCGCCGATCTTGAGCTTCGGTGCCGGCCCGGGCTGGAGATCCTCGCTGCGGCGAGCCTCGGCTTCGCGCAGCATGGCGACGCGCTCCGGCGAGATCCGGTCCCGCTCGACCTTTTCCCGGTGCACCAGCACCAGGACGGCAACGAAGTATCCAGCCTGGAGGATAACCGCGCAGACCACCGTCTGCCACAAGGTCGTCGCCAAGGATCCGTTGAGGACATAGCTCGCGCCCGCGAATACGAGGAGAACTGCCAGCATGCTGATCAGAGCCCGCGGTCCGTACATCGTGATCCTCCCGAACGCGATTTCCTAAGAGTTGACCCGGAATTTCTGCCGAGCAGTGATAGACCAGATCCATTAGTGCAATGCGATGTTCCAGAATACCACGCATTTTTGCGCAGAACTCCATGAATATTTGGTAATCTCACGCGAGGCGAAAAATGCGACCGCCGCCTTCTTGCCATCTTTCGGCCTGCACCCGGAGGCTGAGGACCGGCAAAAATCACCAGCGCTGGTGTCTGTGCGATCAACATTTGTTACACAGAAACGTGACCGGCGAATTGACTGTTTGCGGCGCAGCGGGAATATTGCAGTGCACAAATCGGCGCCATACCCAAGTGCAAACTGCCCTCCTGACGTGGAAGCTCGTGACTTACGCTGAGTCACGCCCTAATAACCGTACCCCTGTAAACTACCGGTTGGTAAATCTACAAGCACATCACCCGCAGGTTTTTTAGGAAACTACAGAACAAGTTCTGTGGTTAACGTAAGCTTGCATTTAAGCCGTCACAGGATTGACATGTGTCCGGGCGACCTAAATCGGTTCGCAACGGTGCGTTTGCTCCCCCTCCTGCAAAAAATCACTGGCAACAAATTCAGAACACACAATTATTGTCCCATTCGCCGGCCATGATGCGCCGCAATGGCACCGACCACTCGCAACAGCAATGGAGTCCTCTCTATGAAGTCCGCGACACGATCGGCAGGTTCGCCGCTAAGCCCGACCGATGAGATGCACCTGTCCTTCCCGACAGGCGGCGTCGCGAAGCGCGCTTTCGACGTGACGACCGCAATGATTGCGATCGTCGTGTTCTCGCCGCTACTTTTGATGATCATGGCCCTCGTCAAGTTTTCCGACGGGGGATCGATCTTCTACGGACACAAGCGTGTCGGCCACAACGGCCGGTACTTCAAGTGCCTGAAATTCAGGACGATGGTGGTCAATGGGGACGAAGTCCTCCGCCGCTATCTGCAGAACGATCCGGAGGCGGCCAAGGAATGGCGTGCCACGCGTAAGCTCAAGCACGATCCACGGGTCACCACCATCGGTACGGTCTTGCGCAAGCTCAGCCTCGATGAACTACCGCAGCTGATCAACATTCTGCGTGGCGACATGAGCATTGTCGGCCCGCGCCCTGTCGTCGACGAGGAATTGACCCTCTACGACAGCTTTGCCGTCTACTATCTGCAGACCCGTCCAGGCCTCACCGGACTGTGGCAGATCAGCGGCCGCAACGACGTCTCGTACGAGAGCCGCATCGCTTTCGATACGCAGTACGTTCAGAACTGGTCGCTGCTTCGCGACATCTCCATCATCGTGAAGACCATTCCTGCCGTCTGCATGTCGCGCGGCAGCTATTGAACGGGTGGATGAGGTCGCGCGGCTGCGCGCCAGGACGCCTCATCCGCAACCTCACCCAATGACGGCAGAAACGCGTTGGATCTTGCATTCCGCGCCCGCTGCCGTTCAACAGACCGAGGAGCATCGATGCTCACCATTTCGGCTCTCGATACATCGAGCCAACGATCCCGCCGGATGGCCCTGATGCTGGCCGGGCTGGTCCTGCTTTCAGGACAGGCCGTCGCCGCGGAAAGCTCCGGCTACCATCTTGGCGTCATGGACAAGATCCGCGTCCGCATCGCGCAATGGGAACCGACCGACGGATCCTTCAAGAGCTGGGACGCGCTCAGCGGCGACTACAGCATCGGCCCGGCCGGGGCCCTGTCGCTGCCGTTCATCGGCAGCCTCGAGGCCGCCGGCAAGACGCCCGAGGAAGTGGCCGACGAGATCGGCAAGCGGCTGCAGCAGCAGTTCGCCTTGCGCAACCTGCCGTCCGCCTCGGTCGAGGTGTCGCAGTTCCGCCCCGTCTTCCTGACCGGCGATGTCCAGACGCCCGGCGAATATGCATTCTCGCCCAACCTCACGGTACTCAAGGCCGTCAGCCTCGGCGGCGGATTGCGGCGCTCCGACAGCGGCCAGCGTTTCGCCCGCGACTTCATCAATGCGCAAGGGGACGTCTCCGTCTATGACACGCAGCGGGCCCGGTTGATCGCCCGCCATGCCCGGCTGTCGTCGGAAATGAGCGGCAGCAGCGAGATCAGCATGCCGCAGGAGCTTGAGAAGGTTCCGAAGGCAAAGGAGCTGATCGACAGCGAGACGGCTCTGATGAAGCAGCGCCGCGACCGCTACGAGCTTCAGCTGAAGACCCTGGCCAACCTCAAGGCGCTGCTGCAGAGCGAGGTGGAATCGCTGAACCGCAAGAGCGAGACGCAAAACCGCCAGCTGGAGATCGCCCAGCAGGACCGCGACAAGATCAAGGGCCTCAGCGAGCAGGGTCTCGCCCTCAGTTCGCGCCTGCTGTCGATCGAGGAGCGCACGGCCGAGGTGCAGTCGAGCCTGCTCGACATCGATACCAACATCCTGCGCGCCAAGCAGCAGATCAGCCAGGCGGAACAGGACGAGATCAACCTCAAGAACGACTGGGAAGCCCAGCGCGTCAAGGACATGCAGGATACCGAGGCGGAACTGGAAAAGCTCAACCTGCAGATCGGCACCAGCCGCCAGCTGATGACGGAAGCGATGGCTCAGTCGGCGGAAGCGTTGAAGTTTGACCCGAACGGTCGTTCCACGACGCTGCGCTACTCGATCGTCCGTGACGACGGCACCGGCCCGAAGGAGATCGCCGCCAACGAGGGCACGTCTCTCGAACCTGGCGATGTGGTGAAGGTGACCTCCGAACTGCTGATGCAGTGAGGTTTTCATGAAGCTGGCCAAAGCTGCCTTCGTCGATCCCGAACAAAACGCCCTGTACGGCATGGCGGCAGTTGCACTGTCGCTGTTCGTCTTCGCCTATTCGGGCCGCTTCGGCCAGATTTCCATCCTCGCCTACTATGGTGCCTGGCTGCCGCTCGCCCTGCTCGATTACCGCAAGGTACTCGGCAACTACCTGCGCTATCTATGGATCCTGTCCTTCGCCATCCTCTGCTTCGTGTCGGTTTTCTGGTCACCCGCACCGGGCATCTCGATGCGCACCGCGATCCAGTATCTGACCCATATCGTCTGCGCGCTTATCGCCATGCGCACCGTGAGCGTCGTCACGCTGGCGCGCGGCGCGATCATCGGCTGCGCCGTCGTGCTCCTCTACTCGCTGTTGTTCGGCGTGTATTTCTTCGATCCGCTCGACGGCACCTACAGTTTCGTCGGCGCCTTTGCATCGAAGAACCAGCTCGGCTTCTATGCCTCGCTTGGCCTGTTCTTCAGCTATGCCGGCATCATGATCCTTGGCCTTCGCCGCCTCTGGCTGCTGGCCGGCGCCGGAACCGCGCTCCTCTCCGCCTACAGCCTGTTTGCCTCGCAGTCGGCGACTTCGGTACTGACCACCGTCGTCATTCTTGCGGTGCTTGCCGGTCTGCAGGTGCTTGGCCGGCTGGCGCCGTCGGCCCGCAAGATGCTGTTTGCCGGCGGCCTGATCGTGCTCGTGATGGGTGCGAGTGCGGCAATGGCGTTCGGCGCCATGGATGCGGTACTCGGCATCTTCGGCAAGGATTCGACACTCACCGGCCGCACCTATCTCTGGCAGCAGGGGATCGAGGCCGCCCGCCAGCACCCGCTGCTCGGCCTCGGCTACCAGGGCTACTGGGTCCAGGGCTTTCCGGAAGCCGAACGGCTGTGGGAGGAATTCTACATCGGCTCGCGCAGCGGCTTCCACTTCCACAACACCTATATCGAGACGATGGTCGAGACCGGCGTGGTCGGAACGCTGCTGCTCTGCCTCATCCTGCTGACCGGCTTCTTCGGCCATTTGAAGCGCGTGCTGCACGACCGGCGCAATCCGGCATCCCTGGTGCTGTTCGGCGTCTTTGCCCTGCTGCTGGTCCGCTCATTCGTCGAGATCGACGTCATGCATCCTTATCACGTCGGTTCGTTCCTGTTCTACTTTGCCGCAGGAAAGCTGACGCTGAGGAACCCGGAGCCGGCCCCTGCCCGTCGGCAACTGGTTCGCCTGCGTCCGGTGTCGCCTTATGCCGCCTAGATCCCGTTTCACAATCCACGCATGGAGAGCCGCATGAAGACGCTTTACGGCATCCAGTATCTGCGGGCAGTCGCGGCGCTTGCCGTCGTGCTGTTCCACGCGGCCGAACGCAGCGGCGAACATTTCGCCATCGGTGCCGCAGGCGTAGACGTGTTCTTCGTCGTCAGCGGGTTCATCATGATCGTCATCAGCGAAGATCGCCACCTGACGCCGCGCGGCTTCCTCAAGGATCGCCTGCTGCGGATCGCGCCCAGCTACTGGATCGTCACCTCGATCATGGTTTTGGGTTCGCTGGCTGGCCTGTTTCCCAACCTGGTGCTCGACCCGGTGCACCTGATCGCCTCCTACCTGTTCATACCCGTTGCCTCGCCGAGCACCGGCGAGATGTGGCCGATCCTCGTGCAGGGTTGGACACTGAATTACGAGATGTTCTTCTACCTGGTGTTTGCCGCGAGCCTGCTGCTGGCGCGTCCCTTGCGTATTGCTGCCCTCGCCCTGGTCTTCGGCACCCTGGTTCTGGTTGGCCAGTTTGCGGCGCCGACGGGCTCGATCATGGATTTCTACACGCGGCCGATCGTGCTCGAATTTATCGCCGGAGCGGTGATCGGCAGGCTGTGGCTTGCCGGGCATGCGCCGCATCCGGATACCGGGCTGATGCTGATCGCCTTTGCCATCCTGTCGTTCGCGGCGATCTACCTGCTGCAGTTCAACTTCAACACCTGGCTGTGCGCGCCGCTCGCCATATGCCTCGTCTCGGGGATGCTGGCTGTGGAGAAAGGTGGTGCGCTACCGCGCATCCCTGCCCTGAGCTATATCGGTGATGCGTCCTACTCGATCTACCTCTGGCACACTCTGGCGATTTCAGTGGTCGTCAAGGCCGGCATGATCGCCGGGCTTCCGACCGCGGCGATCGTCTGGGTCGGAGCCCTCCTCGGCACGCTGCTCGGCATCGTCTGCTACGAGGGCGTCGAGCGGCCGCTGCATCACCTGATCAAGCACCGGCGCATCGTCTTCCGCATTCCGGGCAGACGCGCCGCGGACTGACGGACGGCAGGCATCCGAGCGCCGTCTCAGGTGACGGCACCGACCTGCCAGGGCACGAACTCGTTGTCGCCGTAGTCGTAGATCTCGCTCAGCGTCTGCTGCCCGGATGCGACCGCCAGGATGTGCTCGAAGATCCGTTCGCCTGACTGCTCGATCGTCTCGTCGCCGGTAACGATGCCGCCGCAGTTCAGATCCATGTCGTCCTTCATGTGCTCGTACATGTCGGTATTGGTGGCGATCTTGATGCACGGCGACGGCTTGAAGCCGGAGACCGAACCGCGGCCGGTGGTGAAGCAGATGACGTTGCATCCGCCGGCCACCTGGCCGGTCACCGCCACGGGATCGTAGCCGGGCGTATCCATGAACACGAAGCCCGGCTCGGTCACCGTCTCGGCGAATTCGTAGACGGCCTTCAGCGGCATCGAACCGCCCTTGGCCACGGCGCCCAGGGACTTTTCGAGGATCGTCGTCAGCCCGCCCAGCTTATTGCCGTGCGACGGATTGTTGTTGAGTTCGTCGCCGTTGCGGGCCGTATAGTCTCGCCACCAGTCGATCCGGTCGAGGAGTTTCTGCGCCACCGCCGGCGTGACGGCTCGCCGCGTCAGCAGATGCTCGGCACCGTAGATCTCCGGCGTTTCCGCAAGAACGGTCGTGCCGCCGTGGCGGACGATGAGGTCCGACGCGTGGCCGAGCGCCGGATTGGCCGAAATGCCGGAATAGCCGTCCGACCCGCCGCATTCGAGCGCCAGCTTCAGCTTCGACAGCGGCTGCGGCGTCCGCTCGGCCGCATTCACCGTCGGCAGCATTTCCTTGACGATGGCGATTGCCGCGTCGATCGTCTTCTTGGTGCCGCCGTATTGCTGGATCGTCATGGTCCGCAGGCGGCTACCCTCCTCCATCCGGTAGTGCTCGAGGATGGGGCCGATCTGGTTTGTCTCGCAACCAAGCCCGATCATCAGGATACCGCCGAAATTCGGATGGCGCGCATAGCCCTGGATGGTGCGGATCAGCAGCCGGTAGCCCTCCGACTTGTTGTTGAGCGCGCACCCCGTACCGTGCGTCAGCGCCACCACGCCATCGATGTTGCCGAACCCGTCGAGGCCACCCATGCGGTTGAAATAGTCGGCGATATAGCCGGACACGGTGGCGGAACAGTTCACCGACGAGATGATGCCGATATAGTTGCGGGTACCGGCGCCGCCGATGCCACGGTCGAAGCCCATGAAGGTGCGACGCTCGGCGAGCGGCAGCATGCCCTTCTCCTCGATGTCGACGCAGAACTGGTGTTCGTGCTCGGAGGGCAACATGGCGAGGTTGTGCAGATGGACGGCCTGGCCGGGCGAAATGTCCTGCGTCGCGATGCCGATGATCTGCCCGTACTTGCGCACTTCCTGGCCCGACGCGATGGCCCGCAACGCCACCTTGTGGCCGCGGCCGATCAGATCAGCCGCCACGAGATCGCCGTAGCCGGTCGGATTGCCGACCGGGATCGACCGGCGCGCCACGGCAACGTCGTCGATCGCGTTGAGAACGATGACCGGTGAGAAAGCTTCATTCATGCCTATCCTCCTCCCAGGAGGTTCAATCGCTTTGCAACAGCGCTCGCACGCTGCGGTTAACGGGGTTCGCTGTCCAGCCAGCGACGCTTGGATTCCTCCAGATGCGCATGCATCATCGACTGCGCCAGCAAGGCATCGCGTGCTTCCAACGCCGCCAGGATCGCCTCGTGCTCCTCCAGCGCCCGGCTCCAGGTGTCCGGCGTTTCGAACCGCTCACGCAGCTGCGTGGAGATCGGGCTGTGGCGCTCGTCGAAGAGATCGCAGACCAGTCGCGCCAGAACGCTGTTGGCAGACAGGGCGGCAATCGCCGTATGGAACTGCCGGTCGTGCTCGATCGGCTTGCGGCCGGCAGCGATCTCCGCGCGCATCGCATCGAGCGTCTGACGAAGGCCTGCCAGGTCATCCGGCGTCATCCGGGTTGCCGCCAGCACGACCACCGCACCCTCTACCGCTGCCCGCGCCTGCATCAGCTCCGCCGGGCTTTCGCCGATCGAGGCCGACGTCAGCTGCCGGCGTTCCTGCACGTTGATGACGTAGACGCCGGAACCCATGCGGATCTCGACCGTCCCGTCGATTTCCAGTGCAATCAGCGCCTCGCGCAGGGAAGGACGCGACACGCCGAGTTGCTGTGCGAGATCGCGCTCTGCCGGCAGGCGCTGGCCCAGCTTGAAGTCGCCGTCCTGGATCAGCGCGCGGATCTGGTCCGCGACCTGCTGATAGAGCCTGCGCTCCGTGCTGCGTATCCCGTTCATGCACTTCCATCCCAAGTTGGCCTTACCATACGAAGAACGCGACACACTGGCAAGACCAACGTTAATCATTTGTATTCGTTGATTTATACTGCCGATGGGGCTGCATTGATCGCTACCGAACAAACTGGCTTGACCAGTTTGGTAAGGCCGATTACCAATAGGCAACGGTCGCCGGGTGGAGCTGGAGCGGCCGGCGCAACTGCGCGAGGAGGGAACATCATGCAAAGCGGCCAGATCGATTCCGGCGCGTCCGTGGCACCGCCGTCGATGACGAACGATGCCGCAATGGGCGAGGCTCTCCTCAGCCTGCAGGATATCCGCAAGGAATTTCCAAGCGTCGTGGCATTGGCCGACGTCAGCTTCGATTTGAAGCGCGGCGAAGTCCATGCGGTCTGCGGCGAGAACGGCGCCGGCAAATCCACCCTCATGAAAATCATCAGCGGCGTCTACACGCCAACGTCCGGGACCATCACCTACAAGGGCGTCGAGCGCAATTTCTCCTCGCCCCTTGAAGCCGAACAGCTCGGCATCGCAATCATTCACCAGGAACTCAACCTGGTGCCGCATCTGACGGTGGCGGAAAACATCTATCTGGCGCGCGAGCCTCGGCGTGGCTTCCTGGTCGATCGCCGCAAGCTGCGGGCCGATGCACAGGCCTGTCTCGACCGGCTCGGCGTCGTCATTGCACCCGACAGGCTGGTGCGCGAGCTGTCGGTGGCCCAGTGCCAGATGGTCGAGATCGCCAAGGCGCTGTCGCTGAACGCCGAAGTGCTGATCATGGATGAGCCCACCTCGTCGCTCACCGAACAGGAGACGCGGCTGCTCTTCAAGGTCATCCATGACCTGAAGGCATCCGGCGTCGGCATCATCTACATCTCGCATCGCCTCGACGAGATGGCGGAAATCGTCGACCGGGTCACCGTGCTGCGCGACGGCCGCTTCGTCTCCACGGCCCGGTTCGGCGATACGAATGTCGACGAGATTGTCGCGAAAATGGTCGGCCGATCGCTGGAAGAGAAGTTCCCCGAACGCACCTCGACGCCGACCGACGAGGTGATCTTCAGCGCCGAGAACCTGTCGCGTCATGGCGTCTTCCGCAATGTCAGCTTCACCCTTCGACGCGGCGAGATCCTCGGCTTTGCGGGCCTGATGGGCGCCGGGCGGACGGAAGTCGCCCGTGCCATCTTCGGCGCCGACCCGCTGGATTCCGGCACCGTCACGCTTGCGGGCTCGACCTTGAAGATCACCTCGCCGCGCGACGCCATCGCGGCCGGCCTCGCCTACCTGTCGGAGGATCGCAAGGCCCAGGGGCTCGCCATCAAGATGCCGGTCGATGCCAACATGACGCTCGCCAACATGGAAGAAGTGTCCAGCCGGTTCGGGCTCATCGACTTCCGCAAGCATCAGTCGGCGGCGGAAAAATATGTCGATCTGCTGAGCATCAAGACGCCGTCGGTGCGTCAGCCGGTCCGTCTGCTCTCGGGCGGCAACCAGCAGAAAATCATCATCGGCAAGTGGCTGTTTCGCAAATCGCGCGTGCTGTTCTTTGACGAGCCGACGCGCGGCATCGATGTCGGCGCCAAGTTTGCCATCTACAAGATCATGGACGAACTGGCCCGAGACGGCATCGGGGTCATCCTGATCAGCTCCGAGCTTCCCGAAATACTCGGCATGACCGACCGGGTGGCCGTCTTCCACAACGGGACGATCACCGGGATCCTGGATACGGCACGCACCAACCAGGAAGAAATCATGCGCTACGCCTCCGGCTACGGCCGGACGGCGCACTGACAAGCAGCTGAAGAGCGGCGGATAGAGGACCACGATGAGCCTACCGATCGAACCCAAAAGCGGCCGACTGACGGACCGTCAGAAGGACATCATCCAGAAGTTCGCCGCACTCGGCAGTCTGCTCGTGCTGATCGTCGTCTTCTCGATCACCAGCAACGCCTTCTTCTCCGTCAACAACGGCATGACGATCGCGCTGCAGGTCACCTCGATCGCGCTGCTCGGCATCGGCGCCACCTGCGTCATCATCACCGGCGGCATCGACCTCTCCGTAGGCTCGGTGCTGGCGCTTGCCGGCGTCGTGGCAGCACTGGCAGTCAAGGAACTGAACACGCCGGTCTGGCTCGGCATGATGATCGGCATCCTCACCGGGTCGGCCTGCGGTCTCGTCAACGGCATCCTCATCACCCGCATGAAGCTGCCGCCGTTCATCGCCACGCTCGGCATGATGCTGATCGCCCGCGGCCTCGCGCTGCAGATCACCGGCGCGCGTGCCGTGTCCGGTCTCGGTGAGAGCTTCGGCGTTCTCGGCAACGGATCGCTGTTTCGCGTCGTCAACATTGGTGACGATGGCTTTCCGACCGTGGTCTTCCCCGGCATCCCCTACCCGGTCATCCTGATGATCGTCATAGCCGTCGCCGTCTCCTTCATGCTCAACCGCTCGGTGCTCGGCCGCCATATCTATGCGGTCGGCTCCAACATCGATGCGGCGCGGCTGTCAGGTGTCAACGTCACGCGCGTGACCAGCTTCACCTACGTGCTGTCCGGCACGCTGGCGGGACTGACCGGTTGTGTGCTCATGTCGCGCCTCGTCACCGCCCAGCCGAACGAAGGCGTCATGTATGAACTGGATGCGATCGCCAGCGCCGTCATCGGCGGCACGTCGCTAATCGGCGGTGTCGGGACGATCTCCGGCACGGCCATCGGCGCCTTCGTCATCGGCATCCTGCGCAACGGCCTCAACATGAACGGCGTCTCCGCCTTCACGCAGCAGATCATCATCGGCCTCGTCATTCTGGTCACCGTCTGGATCGACCAATTGCGCAACCGCCGCTGACGAAGGGTGCGGACCCTTTCCGCGTTATCGGGAGTGAGGATCTCCCGCGGAGCAGCCCTCAGGCCGCTTCACCTCAGGAGGATGAATGACATGAAGAAACTTACGGCAGCACTGCTCACATCCGCATTCATGGTTTGCGCCGCATCGGTGGGCGCCCAGGCCGCGGAAATCGCGGTCATCGTCAAGACGGTCAATTCGACCTTCTGGCAGAACGTCCAGAAGGGCGCCGATGCCGCGATCAAGGAAGTCGGCGACGGCAACACCATGACCTTCCAGGGTCCGGCCTCTGAATCGGCCATCGCCGACCAGGTGAACATGGTGGAGAATGCCGTAAACCGCGGCGTTGCCGGCATCGTGCTTGCCCCGTCCGATCCGGACGCGCTGATCCCGGCCGTCAAGAAGGCCTGGGAAGCCCGCATCCCGGTGATCATCGTCGACTCCATGCTGTCGAAGGGATCGGAACAGTACTACCAGTCCTTCCTCGCCACCGATAACCGCAAGGCCGGCGAACTGGCGGCCAAGGCGCTGATCGAAAAGGTCGGCACCGAAGGCAAGATCGCCGTGATGTCCTACGTCGCAGGCGCCGGCTCCGAGATCGGCCGCGTCGGCGGCTTCACCGACTACATCAAGGCGAACTCTAAGCTGACCATCGTCGGTCCGTATTATTCGCAGTCGCAGATGGCGACAGCGCTTAACCAGACGACCGATGTGTTGGCCGCCAACGCCGACCTTAAGGGTATGTTCGGCGCCAATGAGCCGACCGCCATCGGCATGGGCCGCGCCATCAAGGAATCGGGCAAGGCCGGCAAGGTTGTCGCCGTCGGCTTCGACGGCAACCAGGACCTGCAGGGCTTCGTCAAGGACGGCACGCTGTCTGCAATCGCCGTCCAGGGTTCGTTCCAGATGGGCGAACTCGGCGTCAAGACGCTGAGCAAGGTTCTGAAGAAGGAAAAGGTCGACAAGTTCGTCGATACCGGCGTCGTCGTCGTCACCAAGGATAACATCGACAAGCCGGAAGCCAAAAACGTTCTTTACTGAGCCTCACCGCAAGACAGGACGCGCAGCCATGCCGCTGCGCGTCACTCCCATCAGAAGGCAGGACGTCATGAAGGTCACCGAACAGCGCACCCACGCCCGAACTGGCGTTTCGATCACCGGCATGGGCCTCGGCTGCGCCCAGATGGGCAACCTCTACCGCGTCACGCCCTACGCCGAATCCGCAGGTGCCTTCAGGGCCTCGTGGGACAGCGGCATCCGCTACTTCGACACGGCCCCCTATTACGGGTTTACCCGCTCGGAGCGCCGGCTCGGAACGATGCTGACGGACTTTCCCCGCGACCAGTACGTGCTCAGCACCAAGGTCGGCCGGGTGATGACGCCGGACGAGACGGTCGGCGCCGAAGAGGAAGGCTATGTCGAGCCACTGCCCTTCCGGCCGGTCTACGACTACAGCTATGACGGCGTTATGCGCTCGTTCGAGGCAAGCCAGCAGCGCCTCGGCATCCTGAAGCCCGACATCCTCTACGTCCACGACATCGGCACCGCCACGCATGGCGAGAGAAACGCGCACTACTGGAGCCAGCTGACCGAGGGCGGCGGGTTCCGCGCGCTCGGCAAGCTGCGTGACGAAGGCTCGACTCGCGCCGTCGGCCTTGGCGTCAACGAGTGGGAGGTCATCCGCGACGCGATGCAGGTGTTCGACATCGACATCTGCATGCTCGCCGGCCGCTATACGCTGCTGGAGCAGCAAAGTCTCGCCTTCATGGACGATTGCGCCCGTCAGGGGGTGGGCATCGTCATCGCCGGCGCCTTCAATTCCGGCATTCTCGCGGGCAACAAGAAGTTCAACTATGCCGATGCGCCGGCCGAGATGCTGGCACGTGTCGATGCCCTGCGCGAGGCTTGCGAGGCCGAAGGCGTGACGATGCAGGCGGCCGCCCTGCAGTTCCCACTCGCGCACCCGGCGTCACTCACCATCGTGTCCGGCGCCAGAAATGCCGAGCAGCTGACCGCCAATGTCGGCTGGTTCGAGGAGCAGATCCCGGCCTCATTCTGGGCACGACTGAAGGAACGCGGGCTCATTGCCGAGGGTGCCGCCGTTCCGGGCACGGGAGGCTGATCAATGCGCGTCGATGCCCACCAGCATTTCTGGCGTCTCGCCGACCGCGAGGGCGAATGGCCGCCGGCAGAGCTCGGCGCCATCTATCGCGAGTTCGAGCCCGCAGATCTGAAGCCGCTTCTGGACGGCTGCGGGATCGATGGCACCGTGCTGGTGCAGACGATGGAGCGCGAGGCCGACACCGCCTACATGCTGCGGCTTGCGGATGAGAACCCGTTCATCCTCGGCGTTGTCGGCTGGACGGATCTCAAGGCACCGGATGCCGCAGCAGCGATCGCAAGTCTTGCCGCGCATCCGAAGCTGAAGGGCATAAGGCCGATGCTGCAGGGTCTGACCGACGACGGCTGGATCGACGATCCGGCATTGGATCCGGCAATTGCCGCAATGATCGCCCACGATCTCGCTTTCGACGCGCTGGTCTTCCAGCGCCACCTCGCGCATCTGGCGCGTTTTGCCAGGCGCCACCCGGATCTGCGCGTCGTCATCGACCACGCTGCCAAGCCACCGATTGCCGAGGGCAGCTTCGTCGACTGGCGCACGGACATGGCGGAGCTTGCTGCGCTTCCCAACCTGTTCTGCAAGCTCTCCGGCCTGCTGACCGAAGCCGGTGATCAGAAGCCGGCCGCCGTGCGGCCCTACGCGGAAACCGTGCTGGAGCTGTTCGGCCCCTCAAGAGTATTGTGGGGCAGCGACTGGCCGGTCCTCCGGCTTGCCGGCGACTATCACAGCTGGCTTGCCCAGTGCCGCGACATCGTTCCGCCTGCGCAGCACGACGCCGTCTTCGGCGACACCGCGCGCAGCTTCTACCGGTTGAAAGGGTAGGTTTATGCTTACAGTTATCTGCGACACGCCCGGAACCCTGACGGCGATCGATCGGCCAAAACCCGTGCCGGCCGAGGGTGAGGCGCTGGTGCGTATCCGCCGCGTCGGCGTCTGCGGCACCGACCTGCACATCTTCACCGGCAACCAGCCCTACCTTTCCTATCCGCGGGTGATGGGTCATGAACTCTCCGCCACCGTCGAGGAGGCACCGCAAGGCAGCCGGCTTGCCGCCGGCGACACGGTTTCGATTATCCCCTACATTTCCTGCGGTCACTGCGATGCCTGCCTGAAGGGCCGCACCAACTGCTGCCGCAACATCGGCGTACTCGGCGTGCACCGCGATGGCGGCATGACCGAATATCTGTGCCTTCCCGAAGAATTCCTGCTGAAGGCCGATGGTCTGTCGGTGGATCAGGCCGCCATGGTAGAGTTTCTGGCGATCGGCGCGCATGCCGTGGCCCGGGCCCGCGGCCGCGCCGGCGATAAGGTGCTGATCGCCGGTGCCGGACCGATTGGCCTCGCAGTGGCGCTTTTCGCAAAGCTGGAAGGCGCGGAGGTGACACTTATCGACAGCCGCACCGATCGGCTGGATTTTGCCAGGCGCCATCTCGGCATCGCCTCCACCGTGCTGCTCGGCGACGGCGACGTGAACCAGCTGTCGGCGATCACCGACGGCAATTTCTTCGACACGGTGTTCGATGCGACGGGCAACCCGAAGGCGATAGAGCGCGGCTTCGGTTTCGTCGCGCATGCCGGCACCTATGTGCTGGTCTCGATCGTCGCCAGCAACATCAGTTTTTCCGATCCCGAATTCCACAAGCGCGAGACCACCCTGCTCGGCAGCCGCAATGCGACGATCGAGGACTTCGAGCACGTGATGAAGGCGATGCGCGACGGCAAGGTGCCGGATGCACTGGTCACGCACCGCATGCATCTCGCCGACGTGCCGGACAGTTTTGCCGGCCTGACCGATCCGGCAGCCGGCGTTGTCAAAGCCCTCGTGGAGGTCGCATGAACCCCGCCCCGATCCGTTCCCCGGCGATCCTGCAGTTCGGCACAAGCCGTTTCCTGCTGGCGCATGCAGATCTCTTCATCTCGGAAGCGATGGAGCGCGGTGAAGCACTGGGGCCGATCGCCGTCGTCCAGACAACCAGCAGCGCCGAGAGCGCCGACCGTATCGCGGCGCTCCGGCAGTCGCCGGTCTATCCGGTGCGCATCCGCGGCATCGACCAGGGCAGGACGATCGACGAGGAGCGGACGGGCAGCGCCATTGTCCAGGCCCTGACGGCCGCCGAGGACTGGCAGGAAATCCTGGAGCTCGGCGCGACCGTGCAGGCGATCATCTCCAACACGGGCGACCGGGGCTATGATCTCGATCCCTCGGACGACGCTGCGCTGCTGAGCGACCCGGCGCGCGTGCCCAAGAGCTTTCCGGCAAAGATGGCGATCCTGCTTGCCCACCGGTTCAAGGCAATCCCTCAGGCGCCGCTGTCCATCTTTCCGTGCGAGCTCGTGCCGCAGAACGGCTCGCGGCTGCGCACGCTGATCGAGCAGCTGGCGATGGAGTGGGATCTTCCTGTTGAGTTCCGCAACTGGCTGCACGCCGGCTGCCACTTCGCCAACAGCCTCGTCGACCGCATCGTCGCCGAGCCGATCTCGCCCGTTGGTGCGGTCGCCGAGCCTTACGCTCTCTGGGCCATCCAGGCACAGGAAGGCCTGGTGCTGCCTTGCCAGCATCCGGCGATCGTCGTCACCGATGACCTCGAGCGCTACGAGATGTTGAAGCTGCATCTGCTCAATCTCGGCCACACGATGCTTGCCGAACACTGGCTGACAACCGGCCGCGCACCCGAGGAAACCGTGCGGGAGGCGATGGACGATCAGGCCATGCGGGATGAACTGGAAGCCGTCTGGCATGAGGAGGTGCTGCCGGTCTTTAAGGCCGACGGTATGGCAGATGAGGCCGCACTCTACATCGACAGCGTGCGCGATCGCTTTCGTAATCCGTTCCTGCGCCACCGTTTGTCGGACATCGCCGCCAATCATGACGAGAAGAAACGGCGCCGGCTCCTGCCGATGGTGACGCGCGCCGCCGATCTTGGCCTTGCAATCCCGCAGCTCAGGCTGAAGGCTGCGCTCGCCCGGACCGAATGACCGGGGCTCGGGCAAGGATCCCAAGGAAGAGGGAAGAGAAGGAAACGGAATGGCAAATCTTCAGGGAAAGACGGTGCTGATCACCGCAGCCGGACAGGGCATCGGACGTGCCAGCGCGATCGCGTTCGCCGATGCCGGTGCAATCGTCCATGCCACCGACATCAACGCGCAGACGCTCGCCGAACTGCCGAAGCGGGAAAACCTTCACACCCGCCGTCTGGACGTTCTGAGCGAGGAGGCGGTCAAGGCCTGCGTCGCGCAGATCGGCCGGATCGACATCCTGTTCAACTGCGCCGGCGTCGTGCATGGGGGGACCATCCTCGACATGCCGGACAGCGACCT
Organism: Rhizobium sp. SAFR-030; assembly: GCF_059415005.1. Classification (NCBI taxonomy): domain Bacteria; kingdom Pseudomonadati; phylum Pseudomonadota; class Alphaproteobacteria; order Hyphomicrobiales; family Rhizobiaceae; genus Rhizobium; species Rhizobium sp. SAFR-030. The sequence goes on from NZ_JBPFDO010000004.1 coordinate 532,608, forward strand.
GGATTTCGCCATCGACCTCAACGTCAAGGCAATGATCCGAACCATCCGGGCGGTGCTGCCGGGCATGATCGAGCGCAAGGACGGCGCCATCGTCAACATGTCGTCGGTAGCCTCCAGCATCAAGGGCGTGCCGAACCGCTTCGCCTACGGCGTCAGCAAGGCGGCCGTCATCGGCCTCACCAAGTCGGTGGCGGCAGATTACGTCGGTCACAACATCCGCTGCAACGCCATCTGCCCGGGCACGGTCGAAAGCCCGTCGCTGCAGGATCGGCTGCGCGCCCAGGGCGACTACGAGGCGGCCCGGGCTGCTTTCATCGCCCGCCAGCCCATCGGACGGCTTGGCACGCCGGAGGAAATCGCCGACCTTGCCGTTTATCTGGCCGGCGCGACCTATACGAGCGGGCAAGCCATCGCCATCGATGGCGGCTGGACCATCTGATTACGCATTGAACGAAGGACAACATCCATGAAACTGCTTCGCTACGGCGCCCCCGGCGCAGAACGCCCTGCCCTGGTCGACAAGACCGGCACGATCCGCGATCTCTCCGGCTACATAAAGGACCTGTCGGGCGCTGCCCTCGACCCCTCAGCGCTTGCAGAGCTGGCGGCCATCGATCCGGCGTCGCTGTCGGAAGTCTCCGCCTCCGAGCGGCTCGGTGCCTGCGTGGCCGGCACCGGCAAGTTCATCTGCATCGGTCTCAACTATTCCGACCATGCCGCCGAAACCGGTGCCACCGTGCCGCCGGAGCCGGTGATCTTCATGAAGGCGACCTCCGCCATCGTCGGACCCAATGACGAGGTGCGGATCCCGCGCGGTTCGGAGAAGACGGACTGGGAAGTCGAACTCGGCATCGTCATCGGCAAGACGGCGAAATACGTGTCGGAAGCCGACGCCATGGATTACGTCGCCGGCTACTGCGTCAGCCATGACGTATCCGAACGCGCTTTCCAGACGGAACGCGCCGGCCAGTGGACGAAGGGCAAATCCTGCGACACTTTTGGTCCGATCGGTCCGTGGCTGGTGACCAAGGACGAGATCGCCGACCCGCAGAACCTGCCGATGTGGCTGAAGGTGAATGGCCAGACGATGCAGAACGGCTCGACCGCCACCATGGTCTACGGAGTCGCCTTCCTCGTCTCCTACCTCAGCCAGTTCATGTCGCTGCATCCGGGCGATGTCATCTCCACGGGCACGCCGCCCGGCGTCGGCATGGGCATGAAGCCGCCGCGCTATCTCAAGGACGGCGACGTGGTGGAGCTCGGCATCGAAGGTCTCGGCACGCAGAAGCAGACCTTCCGCGCCGACGCCTGACCCTCCCCTTTGACTGACAGACCTGCCGGAGCACCAAGCATGGCCAAGATTACCGACATGCGGATCATCGATCTGCGGTTTCCCACATCGCAGAGCCTTGACGGTTCGGATGCGATGAACCCGGATCCGGATTATTCGGCAGCCTATGTCATTCTTGAAACCGACGTGCCCGGACTTGCTGGGCACGGCCTCACCTTCACCATCGGCCGTGGCAACGACATCTGCTGCATGGCGATCGACGCCATGCGCCATCTGGTCGTCGGCACCGATCTCAGCGAGGTGAAGGCGCACCCGGGGAAATTCTGGCGACACCTGACGGGTGACAGCCAGTTGCGCTGGATCGGCCCGGAAAAGGGCGCCATGCATCTGGCGACCGGCGCCGTGGTCAACGCCTTCTGGGATCTGCTTGCCAAGCAGGCCGGCAAACCCGTCTGGCGGCTGGTTGCGGACATGTCACCGGAAGAGATCGCCGACATCGTCGACTATCGCTACATCACCGACGTGCTGACGCGCGACGAGGCGATCGGCATCCTGAGACAAGCGGAAGCCGGCAAGGCCGAACGTATCGCCGTGCTCGAACGCGAGGGCTATGCCTGCTACACGACGTCCGCCGGATGGCTCGGCTATGACGACGAGAAGCTCCGCCGCCTCTGCCAGGAAGCCATCGATGCCGGCTTCAACCACGTCAAGATGAAGGTTGGCCGCGATCTGGAAGACGATATCCGCCGCCTGCGGATCGCCCGCGAGGTGATCGGTCCCGACCGCTACCTGATGATCGATGCCAACCAGGTCTGGGAGGTCGATCAGGCGATCGACTGGGTGAAGCAGCTTGCCTTTGCCAAACCCTTCTTCATCGAGGAGCCGACGAGCCCCGACGATGTGGCCGGTCACCGCAAGATCCGCCAGGCGATCGGCCCGGTAAAGGTCGCGACCGGCGAGATGTGCCAGAACCGCATCATGTTCAAGCAGTTCATCGCCGAGGGCGCCATCGACGTGGTGCAGATCGACAGCTGCCGCATGGGTGGCCTCAACGAAGTCCTGTCCGTTCTGCTGATCGCTGCCAAATATGGCCTGCCGGTCTGGCCGCATGCCGGCGGCGTCGGCCTCTGCGAGTATGTCCAGCACCTGTCGATGATCGACTACGTCGCCGTGTCCGGCACCAAGGACGGCCGGGTCATCGAGTTCGTCGATCACCTGCACGAGCATTTTCTAGACCCCTGCCGCATCGAGAACGCCGCCTACATGCCGCCCGCGATGCCGGGCTTTTCCATCGAGATGAAGCCGGAAACGCTGGAGCAGTTCGCCTTCGCCCCCGTCAAGGGCAGCACCGGCGAGAAGCGTCCCGGATCTGCGCACGCGGCCTGATCGCATCATTTGAATGCATTGATGGAAGGGCCTGCAGCTTCTGCAGGCCCTTCCAATTGTCCGGCTGCCACTCAGGTCTTGTCTCGCGCCGCGCCTTCCGGCGGCCGTCTATCCTCCCTAGAAAATCTCGCAACCTTTCCGGAACAATCTCGTTTGGCCTTGGCGCTGCACGTCCGCAAGGGCGGGCATCGCTCGCTATTTGCCCAATCAGGGGCGGCGACCGACGGGAAACAGAGAGGATCAAGGCAGCACAGTGTGTGGGATTTGCGGAGAGATACGGTTCGACGGCGCACAGCCTTCCCCCATGGTACAGGCCAGGATGATGGAGGCCATAGCGCCCCGCGGGCCGGACGGTTCCGGAATGGTCATTCACGGTTCGACGGCCCTGTCGCACCGGCGCCTGTCGATCATCGACCTGTCGCAGAAGGCCCGCCAACCGATGGTGGATGGCGAACTCGGTCTGACGATCGCCTTCAACGGCTGCATCTACAACTATCCTGAACTGCGGGGCGAACTGGAGGCCAAGGGCTACCGGTTCTTCTCACATGGCGACACCGAGGTCATCCTCAAGGCGTGGCACGCCTGGGGCATCAAGTGCGTTGAACGCTTCCACGGCATGTTCGCCTTCGTCATTCATGAGCGCGATACGGATCGCGTGGTGATGGCCCGCGACCGGTTCGGTATCAAGCCGCTGTATCTCGCCAAGATCGGCAAGGCGGTGCGCTTTGCCTCCTCGCTTCCGGCGCTGCTGAAGGGCGGTGACATCGACACCTCGATCGACCGCGAGGCGCTCCACCATTACATGACCTTCCACGCCGTCGTGCCGCCGCCACGCACGATCATCAACGGCGTCAAGAAGCTGCCGCCGGCGACCATCCGCGTTATCGAGGCCGACGGCACCGAACAGGATACCCGCTACTGGAACCCGCCGCATCAGCGCGACGTCTCCATGGCAGGTCTTTCGCGCGAGGAATGGCGGGATCTGGTGCTCGATGCGCTGCGGCTTGCCGTGAAGCGCCGCACCGTCGCCGACGTGCCGGTCGGCGTGCTGCTGTCGGGCGGGGTCGATTCCAGCATCATCACCGGTCTGCTCGCCGAACAGGGCCAGAACGACCTGATGACCTTTTCCGTCGGCTTCGAAGAGGCGAACGGCGAAAAGGGCGACGAATTCGTCTATTCGGATCTGATCGCCAAGCATTTCGGCACCGACCACCACAAGATCTTCGTGCCCTCGGCGCAGCTCATGGAAGCCCTTCCGGGCGTCATCGGCGCCATGTCGGAGCCCATGGTCTCCTACGACAATGTCGGCTTCTACCTGCTTGCCAAGGAGGTCTCCAAGCACATCCGCGTGGTGCAGTCCGGCCAGGGGGCCGACGAGGTGTTCGCCGGCTACCATTGGTATCCGCCGCTCGCCCAATCCGGCGATGTCGTCAGCGACTATGCCAGGGTGTTCTTCGATCGTACGCATGCGACGCTCGGCCGGCAGCTCAATCCGGACTGGCTGGCGGACAGCGATGTCAGCCGTGCACTGGTGGCCGCCCATCTGTCGCAGCCGGGCACCGAGACGCCCGTCGATGCGGCGCTCCGCCTCGACAGCCAGGTGATGCTGGTCGACGATCCGGTCAAGCGCGTCGACAACATGACCATGGCCTGGGGCCTGGAGGCCCGCGTGCCCTTCCTCGACCATGAACTGGTAGAGCTGGCGGCAAAGATCCCGCCGGAGTTCAAGCTCAACGATGGCGGCAAGGGCGTGCTCAAGGATGCCGCCCGGCTGGTCGTGCCGCATGAGGTGATCGATCGGAAGAAGGGCTACTTCCCGGTGCCACAGCTGAAATATGTCGACGGGCCATACCTGGAGATGGTCCGTGACGCGCTGACATCGCAGGCCGCCCGCGACCGCGGCATCTTCCGCGACGACTACCTGCAGCAGCTGTTCGACAAGCCGTCCGAGCACATCACGCCGCTGCAGGGATCCGAGCTCTGGCAGGTCGGATTGCTCGAAATGTGGCTGCAGGCACAGGGGGTCTGAGATCATGGCGAACGACAAGACGAGCGAGCGGCTGCAGAAGGTCCGCAGCGCCAAGGCCCTCGCACATCGGCTGAAGCGCAAGCGTTACGAGTTCATGCGCCCCGAAACCCAGAACAGTGGTGATCGGCTGTCCGGAGAACAGTCCGCGGTCCTCGACTGCGGATGGGGCCGGCTGATCTTCGCCCAGACCTTCGAAGACACGGCGCGGCTGGTATCGGCGTTGCGCGAGGAAGCTCCGGAACACCGCGACATTGCCATCTATGTGAGCGACCCGCATGTGCTGCTTGCTGAGGCGCCGCAGGAGATCTTCCTTGATCCGTCGCACACCTTCCGGCTGGATCTGCCGACCTACCGATCGGGCCGCAGGCAGCCGCGTGGCTTCTGCGTGCGCCGGCTTGCCTCGGAAGCCGATGCGCGCGCCGTCAACCGCATCTACAGCGCCCGCAACATGGTGCAGGTTCGGCCCGACTTCTTCTGGTCGAACCGTGACAGCCGTTCGATCACCTATCTGGTGGCGGAGGACGAAACCACCGGCGAGATCCTCGGCACCGTGACCGGTATCGATCATGTCCGGGCGTTCGGCGATCCGGAACAGGGCTCGTCGCTCTGGTGCCTTGCGGTCGATCCGCAGGCGCGGCATCCCGGAATCGGCGAGGCCCTGGTGCGCCGGCTCGGCGAACATTTCAAGGCACGCGGTGCAGCCTTCATGGATCTGTCGGTGCTGCACGACAACAGCCAGGCGATCGGCCTCTACGAGAAGCTGGGTTTCCGGCGCATTCCGGCCTTCTCGGTCAAGCGCAAGAATTCCATCAACGAGCGGCTGTTTGCCCGGCCGACCGAAGCCTACGACGCCCTGAACCCATACGCGCGGCTGATCGTCGACGAGGCGCGCCGGCGCGGCGTGCATGTGGAGATCACCGATGCCGAGGGCGGCTTCTTTCGGCTGTCGAACGGCGGCCGCTCCGTGCACTGCCGCGAAAGCCTGTCGGAACTGACCTCAGGTGTCGCGATGTCGATCTGCGATGACAAGGCGGTGACCCGTCGGGTGGTCGAGAGGGCCGATATCATCGTTCCGGAGCAGATGACTGCAACCGACGATGATGCCGCCCTGCAGGCGTTTCTCGACAAGCACGCCCGCGTGGTGGTGAAGCCGGCGCGTGGCGAACAGGGTCGCGCCGTCGCGGTCGGCCTCGACAGCCTGGAAGACGTTCGGAAGGCGATCGCCGCCGCCCGCGAGGTCTGCGACCGCGTGCTGATCGAATCCTGCTTCGAAGGGGAGGACCTGCGGCTCGTCGTCATCGACTTCAAGCTGGTGGCCGCAGCCGTCCGCCGGCCGCCGCATGTGATCGGCGACGGTCGGCACAGCGTCCGTGACCTGATCGAGACGCTGTCGCGCCGCCGGGCCGCTGCCACCGGCGGTGAAAGCACCATCCCGATCGACGCCGAGACGGAGCGCTGCCTCCAGCTGTCCGGGCTTACGCTGGACGACGTGCTGGAGGATAGCCGCGAAGTGGTGGTGCGCAAGGCCGCCAACCTTCACACCGGCGGCTCGATCCACGACGTGACCGAGATCGTCCATCCGCGGCTAGTGGAGGCTGCCATCCGCGCCGCACGGGCCATCGATATCCCGGTGGTCGGTATCGATGTCATGGTCAAGAACCCGACGCAGCCGGACTACGTCTTCATCGAGGCCAACGAGCGCCCGGGACTTGCCAATCACGATCCGCAGCCGACGGCCGAGCGCTTTCTCGATCTGCTGTTTCCGCTGTCCGGACGCCGCGCCGCCCTCAATTCCCTCGGCAAGATGTAAGCGATGACGATCGATATCGACGAAAGCTACCTGCTCGCGCAGTTGAAGGCGCTGCTCTCCATCGACAGCCCGACGGGCTATACGGACGAGGTCGTGCGCTATTGCTCGCGCGAGCTCGAGAGGCTCGGCCTGACGCCGGAACTCACCCGGCGCGGCGCCATTCGTGCCGTGCGCCAGGGCAGCCGGCGCAAGGGAGCGCGCGCCATCGTGTCGCATGTCGATACGCTCGGCGCGCAGGTGAAGGCAATCAAGGAGAACGGACGCCTGGAGCTGGTGCCGATCGGCCATTGGTCGGCGCGCTTCGCCGAAGGCGCCAAGGTCACCATCTACACCTATAGCGGCGCCTTCCGCGGCACGATCCTGCCGCTCAAGGCTTCCGGCCATACCTTCAACGAGGAGGTGGATACGCTTCCCGTGGGATGGGCCTATGTGGAACTGCGGATCGACGCCATGACCCGCTCGGCCGCCGAAACCCGGGCACTCGGCATCGACATCGGCGATACCGTGGCAATCGATACCGGCACCGAATTCCACGACAACGGCTTCATCAACTCGCGCCACTTGGATGACAAGGCCGGCGTCGCGATCTGCCTCGCCGCCATCGAGGCTCTGGAGCGCACCAGCGCCCGCACACCCGTCGATACCCATTGGCTTTTCACCATCGCCGAAGAGATCGGTGTCGGCGCCTCGTCCGTCGTATCGGCCGAGATCGCGTCGATGCTGACGGTGGACAACGGCACGACTGCGCCCGGACAAAACTCTTCCGAGTTTGGCGTAACAATCGCCATGGCCGATCAGACCGGTCCCTTCGACTATCACCTGACGAAGAAGCTGGTCGATCTTTGCGATGAAAACCGCATCCCCTACCAGAAGGACGTGTTCCGCTATTACCGCTCCGATTCGGCGTCGGCCCTTGAGGCAGGCCACGACATCCGGACGGCCCTCGTTGCCTTCGGCATAGATGCCTCGCACGGCTACGAGCGTATCCACAAGCACGCACTGGTGTCGGTCGCCAAGCTCGTGTCGGCGTTTGCCGTAAGCCCGGTCAACATCGTCCGCGACGTGGAAGAAATCTCTTCCGGCACCGAAGGCTTCACCAGCCAGCCAATGGAGCCCGCCGAACAGCCGGCTGCCCGCAGCCGGACGCCGGAGCAGCAGCAACCGGTCGGCAACGGGCCCTCGCCGAGCGTCGTCTAGAACCCAGCACGCCGAAAAGTCGCGGAACGTGGGCGCGTGGAACTCCGGGGAGGAAAGCGTGTTTCGCTCCTACCGCCCCAACAACAGCACGGAACATCAGGAGGAAGATCCATGCACGTTCGCGAGATGATTTCCACGCATCCGCATGTCCAGGGCCAGACCAATGATGCGCTGCTTGCCTGCATCGAGGCCTGCTACGACTGCGCGCAAACCTGTACCAGCTGCGCCGATGCCTGCCTCGGTGAAGAGAACAACGGCATGCTCATCCAGTGTATCCGCCGTAATCTCGATTGCGCCGATATCTGCGCTGCCACCGGCGCCATCGCCTCGCGCCGCACCGGCTCGAATACCGAGGTCATGCGCGCCGTTATCCAGGCATGCGCCGAGGCCTGCAGGGTGTGCGGCGAAGAATGCCGCAGTCACGCCGAAATGCACGAACACTGCCGCATCTGCGGCGAGGCATGCCAGCGCTGCGAGGAAGCCTGCCGCGCCGCGATGTCACAGGTTGGCTGAGACCCACTCACGCCTTGTCGCGCTGAAAGATCCAGTCATGGTCCGGGTGGTTCTGGAAGCGCCATTTGCGCAGCGGCCCGGCCATGACGTTGAGGTAGTACATCTCGTATCCGTAAGGCACCCCGCACGGATGATGTCCCTTCGGCACCAGAACCAGGTCGCCATCCGAGACCGCCATCGTTTGATCCAGCGAACCGTCGTCCGTAAAGACGCGCTGGAAGCCGAAGCCTTGGCTCGGGTTCAGCCGGTGGTAATAGGTCTCTTCCAGATAGGTCATCTCCGGAAAATTGTCCTCGTCGTGCCGGTGCGGCGGATAGGATGACCAGTTGCCGGAGGGGGTAAACACCTCGGTGACCAGCAGGCTGTCGGCGACGTCGCGATCCTCCATGGCGATCGGGAAGATGTAGCGGGTGTTGGCACCCTTGCCGCGTTCGGTGAGCGCAATCCCAGCCGGGCCGATGACTTCTGCCTCGCGACCGGGCTTGGCAGGCGCCGTGCAGACGGCAAGCGTGCAGTCGGTCGTTGCGGTTGCCAACCAGTCGGTGCCGGCTGGCACATAGACGCAGTGCGGCGGCGTCTTTTCGAACACGCTCATCCGATCGCCAAGTTCGCCGAACACCTTGCCGCCGCCGGAGAATTCGGCCTTGCCCTCGACGAGAACGAGAATGACCTCCGTCTCACCCGTCTGTTCGGCAGCCTTCTCGCCCTGTTTCAAGCGATAGAGCCCGAAGCCCACATAGCCCCAGCCGGCGGTTTCCGGCGTGAGGTCGTGCACCTTGCCGGTGGTTCCGGTCGGCTTGCGCAGAAGGTCCGTCATTCGTCGTCTCCCTTGTCGGTCTCCAGCCGAGCTCGTCTCGCGGCCTCCTCGGCCGCAGCCTTTGCCATGGTCCGATCGTACATGATCAACAGCTCGTAGGCCGCGTAGGCGCCCGCTGCGATGAAGGCGATGCCCCAACCGACCGAACCGTTGTAGAGCTCGACCGCACCCCACGCAGCAGGCAGCAGCGCCGTCAGGATGCGCCGCCAGAGAGGCCGGAAGAACGGGTGCATCGGATCGAGAAGTTTCAACGGGAGCTCCTTGGCTGGGACCGGGGACGAAACCCCTGGTTAAGCCGGGGTCAGGCTTTGATCAACCCGGCTTCGGCGGCCATCGCCTTCAGCGACTTCAACCCGAGGCTCTGATATTCGAACGGGTTGCGCAGGTCTGGATCCTGTTCGGCCTCGATCACCACCCAGCCGTCATAGCCATGCTCGGCAGCGATTTTGAGGACCGGCACGAAATCGACGCCGCCTTCTGCATCGCCCGGAACGGTGAACACGCCGCGCCGCACGCCCTCGAGGAAGGAGAGCTTTTCGCGACGGACCTGGTCGGCAATCACCGGACGCACGTTCTTCGCATGAATATGCCCGACGCGGTGCATGTATTTGTTGGCAACCGCCTCCGGATTGCCGCCACCGAAGAAGCAATGACCGGTATCGAGCAGCAGCTTGGCATGCGGACCGGTGTGCTGCATCAGAAGGTCGATCTCGTCTTCGCTCTCAACCACCGTTCCCATGTGGTGATGGTAAACGAGCGAAATGCCTTGGCCGGCGGCAAATTCCGCCAGTGCCTCGACGCCGGCACCGAACTTTTGCCAGTCGGCGGCCGCAAGCTTCGGGCGGTCGTTGACGGCCATATTGTCGGCGCCGTGGATGGCGTTGGAGGTCTCGCAGACGATGATGACTTTTGAGCCCATCGCCTTCAGCACGTCGAGGAAAGGCTGCATGGCAGCCTTCTCGTCCTCGACCGAGTTCGTGAGCAGGTTCAGCGAATGCCAGCCGGAGACGAATTTCAGCCCGCGCGGTTCGAGCACGCCCTTGAGGCCGGCCGGATCGGTCGGCAGCTTGTGGCCTTTCTCGATGCCGTCGAAGCCGATCCTGGCTGTCTCGTCCAGGCACTGCTCGAGGCTGATATGGGCCCCGAGAGTGCGGTCGTCATCGTTCGACCAGGCGATAGGGTTTGTACCAAACAGGATCATGCTCAGCTTCTTTCCTTGAGCGCGGCTTCGTAGGCGGCGCGCGCCGTATTGACCTCTGGGCGGCCGGAAACTTCCGGCACCGCCACATCCCACCAGTGCCCCCCGGCCTCCGGCGTCGGATAGGGATCCGTATCGATGACAATCACCGTCGTCTCGGTTGCTTCCCGGGCGGCATCAAGCGCCGTCTCCAGCTCGGCGATGGAGGAAACCTTGTGCGATTTCGCCCCCATCGAGGCCGCATGGGCGGCGAAATCGATGCCGATCGGGCTGACATTTGAATGGGCGTAGAGATTGTTGAACTCGGCGCCGCCGGTGCCCATCTGCAGCCGGTTGATGCAGCCGTAGCCCCTGTTATCGGTGATGACGAGCGTCAGCTTGACGCCCATGCCGACGGCCGTCGCCAGCTCCGAATTCATCATCATGTAGGAGCCGTCGCCGACCATGACGATCACGTCGCGGTCCGGCTCGGCCATCTTGATGCCCAGCCCTCCGGCGATCTCGTAGCCCATGCAGGAGAAGCCGTATTCCATGTGGTAGGAGAGCGGCAGCTTGGCCTTCCACAGCTGGTGCAACTCACCGGGCATGGTGCCGGCCGCGCACATGACGACCGTATTGTCGCGCGAGGCCCGCTGAACGGCGCCGATAACCTGCATGTCGGTCGGCAGCGTGTTGGCGTCGACAGGTGCTGCCGTCACCGCATCGGCCTTGGCAAACCAGCTGGCCTTGAGGCCCGCATCCGGGCTCGCAAAGGCATGATCCCCCAGCGCTGCCGAAAGCTTTTCGAGCCCCACTTTGGCATCGGCCACCAGCGGAATGGCATCGTGCTTGGCACTGTCATAGGCCTGGACATTGAGCGCCAGGATCTTGCGCGCTGGGTTCTTGAACAGCGCCCACGAGCCGGTGGTGAAGTCCTGGAAACGCGTGCCGATGCCCAGCACCAGATCCGCCTTCCCCGAGACGATATTGGCGCTTTCGCAGCCGGTGACGCCGACAGGACCGAAGTTGAATTCATGATCCCAGGCGAGCGCCGACTTGCCGGCCTGCGTTTCGACGACGGGGATCCTGTGCTTCTCGACGAAGGCCCTCAGCGTCTCCGTTGCACCGGAAAAGTGCACGCCGCCGCCGGCAACGATCACCGGGTTCTTCGCCGCCTTGAGTGCGTCAACGGCGGCTTCGAATTCGAAAGCATCCGGCTCCGGACGGCGGAAGCGCCAGGTCTTCTTGTGGAAAAAGCTCTCCGGGTAATCATAGGCCTCGGCCTGCACATCCTGACAGAAGGCGAGCGTCACCGGCCCGCAATCGGCCGGATCCGTCAGCGTGCGCATGGCGCGCGGCAGTGCCGTCAGCAGGTGCTCCGGCCGCATGATGCGATCGAAATAGCGGCTGACCGGCTTGAAGCAGTCGTTGACGGACACCGTGCCGTCGCCGAAATCCTCGATCTGCTGGAGGACGGGATCGGGACCGCGATTGGCAAACACGTCGCCCGGAATGAACAGCACCGGCAGGCGGTTGACATGCGCCAAGGCCGCCGCCGTCACCATGTTCAAGGCGCCGGGGCCGATCGACGACGTGACCGCCATCGCCCGCCGCCGTCCAAGCTGCTTTGCATAGGCGATGGCCGCATGCGCCATCGACTGCTCGTTCTGGCCGCGATAGGTCGGCAGCTCGTCGCGGATACCGTACAAGGCCTCACCGATGCCAGCGACGTTGCCATGGCCGAAAATCGCCCAGACGCCGGCAATGTAAGCGTCGCCGTCCTCGTTCAGCTGGTTGGCGAGATATCGCATCATCGCCTGCGCTGCCGTCAACCGTATCGTCTTCACGCTGCCTCTCCCTTTTTGGCACGCGCCTCGTCCCAGATGCGGCACAGCGTTCGGTACCGCGCCGCCATGTCCTCCACGGCCTCGGCATCCGACATGCGCCCGGCGAACCACTGGCGCGCCGCCTCCCCGAAGATCGTCCGACCGACGGCGAAACCCTTCACCAGATCGAAACCCGCGGCAAGCGCGAAGCTCTCCTGAAGCTCGGCCTGGGGGGCATCCAGCCCCAGAACGACGATGCCGCGCGTATAGGGATCGTGCCGCTCCACGGCGGCACAGGCATTGGCCCAAGACGCGTGCGTTCTCATCGGCTCAAGCTTCCACCAGTCGGGATAGACCCCGATCTCGTAGAAGCGATCGATGATCGTGGCTACCGTCTGATCATCCACCGGTCGGACCTTGGACGGAATAACCTCGAGCAGGAATTCCAGGCCAATGCGCCGCGCTGCCGTGAACAGGCGCTTCACCGTCGCCTCCTGTTCGGTGCGCATCTCGACCGCATCATCCGGATGGTAGAAGCACAACACCTTCACCACCTGCTCGGCCGGCCACTCGTTCAGCCCACCGAAATCCAGTCCGAGTTCCGGCTCCAGCGTCAGCGGCCGCGAACCCGGCCATTCCGCCGGACGGCCGATCCAGAGACCTGTGCCGGCAGTCGCATAGAGCGCCTCCCTGCCAAGCCGCCCGTCGCAGAGAATCCCGTATCCACGTCCTCCATGGGCAACGCTGGTTGCGGCGTTGAGGCACAGCGTCTTGAACGCGCCGATCTTTTCCGTCGGCACGCCCGCCTCTTCGGCCATCGCCTCCAGCTGCATGCGATGATCGAAGGCGAACACCCGCATCGTCGACCAGTCACCCTTGCGGTTCGTCGACCAGTGAACCTGCTCGAGCGCCTGGTCCTTGCGCAGCGCCTTGTTCTGGATGCCCGTCCTGAAGAAATACTGCAGCTCTTCCCAGCTTGGATAGGCGGGCGTACAGCCGTGCCGCGACACGGCGAAGGCGCCGCAGGCATTGGCGTATTTCAGCGCCGTCGGCCAATTCTCGCCGGTCAGCCAGCCTTTCAGCAGGCCGGCCATGAAGCCGTCGCCGGCGCCCAGCACGTTGAACACCTCGATCGGAAACCCCGGTCCGGTCTGACCCTTGTCGAGGCTGTCGGAGACCTCGCCCTCGAACACCGAAGCGCCCATCGGTCCGCGCTTGCAGACCAGCGCCGCCTTCGACACTCGGCGCACCGCCCGCAACGCCTCCAGCGTGTCGGTGGAGCCGCCGGCAATGTGGAATTCCTCTTCGGTACCGACGATGAGGTCGAACAGGTGCAGCGTCGCCTGCAGCTTGGCCGTGACCTGTGCCGACTCGATGAAGCGGCTTTCGCCCGCCTCGTGACCCGCCAGACCCCAGAGGTTCGGCCTGTAGTCGATGTCGAGCGCCGTCTGCGCTCCGCTCTCTCTTGCAATCCGCAGCGCCTTCAGCACGGCGGCTTCCGTGCGCGGATGCGACAGATGCGTGCCGGTGACAGTGACGCAGCGCGCTTCCGCCACGAAGGCCGGATCAATGTCGTCTTCGCAGAGCGCCATGTCGGCGCAGTTCTCGCGGTAGAAGATCAGCGGAAACTGGTGCTCGTCGCGGATGCCGAGCAGCACCAGCGCCGTCAACCGCTCCGGATCGGTGACCACGCCGCGCACGTCGACGCCTTCGCGCACCAGCTGCTCGCGGATGAAGCGTCCCATGTGCTCGGCACCGACGCGGGTGACCAGCGCACTTTTCAGGCCCAGCCGCGCGGCTCCCGCGGCAATGTTGGTGGGCGAACCGCCGATGTACTTGTTGAAGGACGACATGTCCTCCAGACGGCCGCCGATCTGCGCGCCGTAGAGATCGACGGACGAACGTCCGATCGTGATCAGGTCGAGTGGCTTCAAGAGGCCCTCCTCTGGCCGCAGGTAGCACGGCGTTTGCAAGCGCCCGCCGGCTCTCCCGTGCCAGCTTTCAGTTTTGGACTATAAATTCTATTTTCTCGGGTTTCAACACGGATATTCAGGCACGCCGCCGCGCCCCGACCGCCGTGGACAGGGCGATGGCGACGCAGAGCGTTGCCGACAGCGACCGGAAGGCACCGAAATCCACTTCCGAGATGCTGAGGACGGTGGCGCCCGACTTCTTCAACGGATTGACCGCCATGTCCGTCAGGGCGACGACGGGAACGCCGTTTGCCCGCACCGCTTCGACCAGGTCCAGCGTCTCGGCAGAATAGGGGGAAAAGGTGATGGCCAGCAGCGCGTCGCCGGGACGGATGGCGCTGGCATTCTCCAACCGCCCGGCCGCACCATGCAGCATGGCCGGCACCTGCATCTTCTCAAGCGCATAGGCAAGATAGCTGGCGACCGGGAAGGACCGGCGAAGCCCGATGATATGGACAAGGTCCGCTGCCGCCAGAACCTCAACCGCCTGCTCGAGCGCCTGCGGATCAACGGATTTCAGCAGACTTTCCAGCGATGCACGACCCGCTTCGACGAATTCAGCCAGAAGCCTCGGGCCGCTCTGCTCGCCCATGCCGCGCAAGTGATCCAGGCGTGTCGCATAATCAGGCCAGCCGCCGACATAGCTGTCGCGGAACAGCCGCTGCATTTCCGAATAGCCCGAAAATCCCATGATCTGGCAGAAGCGCATGAAGGCCGACGGCTGGACGCCGGCAGCCTCTGCCAACTCCGCCACCGTCGAGACGGCAATGCGGTCGGTGTTTGTCGCGACATAATCGGCGCACTGCTTGAGGCGCTTGGGAAGAGACCGCGACACATCCAGCAGCCGCTCCTCGAATTCGGTGACGCTTGCCGGCGCCCCTGCCTGGTTCATCCATCGGTCCTTTCCGTGCTTGACACGACCATGACCGCACACTAGCAAAATGGAACAGATATTCCAAATGGATCGGCAGGTATCCGGTCCCGCTGTCAGTTCATGAGGGGAGGAGAAACCCATGGTGACGAGATTGGCTCTGCTGGGCGCAGGGCGTATCGGCAAGGTGCATGCCCGCGCGATCGCATCCGACCCGCGCGCCCAACTGGTCGCTGTGGTGGATGCGATGGCGGATGCAGCCGCAGCGATAGCCGACGCGGCAGGCTGCGCGGTCAGCACCATCGACGCGGTGATTGCGGATAAGGACATCGACGCCGTCATCATCTGCACCCCGACCAACACGCATGCGGACCTGATCGAGCGCTTCGCCCGCGCCGGCAAGGCGATCTTCTGCGAGAAGCCGATCGACCTGGATGTTGCCCGGGCTCAAGGGTGCATCGACGTGGTGAAGGAAACCGGCGCCAAGGTGATGCTCGGCTTCAACCGCCGTTTCGATCCGCATTTCCAGGCGGTGCGCGCCGAAATCGACAAGGGCACGATCGGCACGGTGGAGATGGTGACGATCACCAGCCGCGATCCGGGCGCCCCGCCGGTCGACTATATCAAGGTTTCCGGCGGCATTTTCCGCGACATGACCATCCACGATTTCGACATGGCCCGCTATCTGCTCGGCGAAGAAATCAAAACGGTCATGGCGTCCGCGGCCGTTCTGGTCGATCCGAAGATCGGCGAGGCCGGCGATTTCGATAGCGCCAGCCTGATCCTGACGACGGCAAGCGGCCGCCAGGCGATCATCTCCAATTCGCGCCGCGCAACTTACGGCTACGACCAGCGCATCGAAGTGCATGGTTCGCTGGGGTCGGTTGCGGCGGAAAACCAGCGTCCGGTGTCGATCGAAGTGGCCACCAAGGACGGCTACACCCGCCCGCCACTGCATGATTTCTTCATGACACGCTATACGGCAGCCTATGCGGCGGAAATCTCCGCCTTCATCGACTGCGTGGAAAACGGCACAGTGCCTTCGCCATCGGTCGAGGACGGCCTGCGGGCTCTGCAGCTTGCCGACGCGGCGTTGAAATCGGCAACGACAGGCACCGTCGTCACGGTTTGATTAGCAACGGGTCTCACCCCTCGACCTGTTTCGTGGGGCGCTTGCGATCCGTCGCACAGCGCAGCTTTCCGACGTTCTTCGGGATAAGCCCGCAAACAGCCTCAGCCGGCCTGGGCGATCGCGGCATCCGGGTTGACGCGGTATCGCCGCCAGGCGCTCGGGGTGGTGCCCGTCACGCGCCGAAACACCCGCGACAGGTGCGCCTGGTCTGCCATTCCGCAATCGAGCGCAATCTCGCAGAGCGGAGAGTTGCTGTGCAGCATCCGGTGCTTGGCATGTTCTACGCGGCGCGACAGGATATAGCTGTGCGGCGAGATGCCGAAGCTGACCTTGAAGGCGGCGGAGAAGTAGCTGGTCGACAGCTTTGCCGCCTGGGCCAGTTCATCGAGCGAGATCGAGCCGCCGATCCGCTCCTCGATCAGGCGGGTCACCCGGTTCACCTGCCACGGCGCAAGCCCGCCGAGCGAGATCGGCCTCCTGCTCTCGGGCCTGCTTTCGCGCGTTGCCGGGCGGAGGAGTGCCGAGGCCTTCCTGATGAAGTCGATCGCCACAGTCTCATCGTGCTCGATGGTATCGATCGCCTTCATCAGCAGGCGCGAGATCTCATTCGAGGCCGCCGGTTGTACTGCAAACTGCAATTGGAAAGCATCCTGGGTGTAGGCAGCTGCGCTCGTCGCCATGACCTGTCTCCTTTGATCTTCCTGACACACGCATCTTGCAACGTCCGCTGGCAATCGCAAATTGTCCGATGAGCGAGGGCTGCCCAATCATCTGGCCTAGGCAGACATACCTTTGTATGATGGTCATGCGAAAACAACGTGTCGGCGCAGTCCCGGCCGGTGATCGAAGCGATCAAACCCTTTGGCGGTAGACAGACAGCCGAAAGCCCGCGTCGCCGGAGCGCACGGGCTTTCAAGACATCTGGCAGGTTCATCGAGATTACTCGCGGACGCGAGAAGACCTGCCGCCCGATAGGCTGGCGGCAGGTGGCCGGGCTCAGGACTTGATGAAGGCCAGGAGGTCGGGGTTGATGACGTCGGCATGGGTGGTCAGCATGCCGTGCGGGAAGCCCTTGTAGACCTTGAGGGTGCCGTTCTTCAGCAGCTTGATCGCCTTCATCGCCGCGTCGGCGATCGGTACGATCTGGTCGTCGTCACCATGCATCACCAGCGTCGGAACGCTGATGGCCTTCAGGTCTTCCGTCTGGTCGGTTTCGGAGAACGCCTTGATGCCTTCATAGTGAGCCTTGGCACTGCCCATCATGCCCTGGCGCCACCAATTCTGGACGACACCCGGATAGACCTTCGCACCGTCGCGGTTGAAGCCGTAGAAAGGCCCACCTGCCACGTCGAGGAAGAACTGGGCACGATTGCCGGCCGTTGCCGTGCGGAAGCCGTCGAAGACCTCGAGCGGCAGGCCTTCGGGATTTGCGGCGGTCTTCAGCATCAGCGGCGGCACGGCGCTGACCAGCACGGCCTTTGCAACACGGCCGGACGGCTCGCCGTGCTTGGCAACATAGCGGGCAACTTCGCCGCCGCCGGTCGAGTGACCGATATGCACGGCATTCTTCAGGTCGAGATGCTCGACGACGGCGAAAGCATCCGCCGCGTAGTGATCCATGTCGTGACCTTCCGACACCTGTGATGAGCGGCCGTGGCCGCGGCGGTCATGCGCAACGACGCGAAAACCGTTCTGAACGAAGAACAGCATCTGCGCGTCCCAGTCGTCGGACGACAGAGGCCAGCCGTGATGGAAGACGATCGGCTGTGCGTCCTTCGGACCCCAGTCCTTGAAGAAGATCATCACGCCGTCTTTGGTCTGAACGAAGCTGTCGGTCATGTCCGGAAGTCCTTTCGAATGGCTCTGTGCCTGTGGGTCTTGGGTTTGCGAGAACGCCTGCGACGGGAGGGCCATCGCTGCGGATGCGACGACGCCGGCCAGAAGCGTCTGGCGGCGCGAGAGGGGGAGGTCGAATTCGTTTGGCATCTTTGCACCTTTCCGAAGAACGGCAATCATGCTTTCGCCGGTCTTGACCTCCTGCGTAACGGTCTCTCCGGTCTGCTTCTTGTTCATTCCCCGCCTGGTTTGAATGTTTGCCGGGTCTGCCGATCATCACGTCAGCATCATCCCTCAAGCGAAGGGTGGCAAAGGGCTCCGGGGCACGGAAGGGCGCTGATGCGTCAGCCGCCCCGCACCGACCCGCGCCAGACGAGTTCGGCCTCCATGCGGCGAAGATCCGTTCTCACCTGTGCCGGCTGGCTGAGCCAGGAGACCGCCTCCGCAGCGATGCGACCGACGGGCTGTGCGAAGGTGGTGAGGTTGTAGGAAGACCAGGATGCCTGCTCGATGTCGTCGAAGCCGATGATGCAGAGCTCTTCGGGAACGGTGAGGTTGAACTGGTCGCGGGCGGCATCCATCACCCCGCAGGCCAGAAGATCGGTGGCGCAGAAGATCGCGTCCGGTCGTCGCTCGCCGGTCAGCAGGCGCTGCGCCAGCAGCGTGCCGCTGCGATAGGATGTCGAACCAAGCCGCTCGATGATCACCTCGATGCCATGTTCGCGGCCGGCTTCAACGAAGCCCTCTTCGCGTGCCATCAGGCTCGGCGTCATGGCCGCCGAATTGGCAAAGGCAAAGGTCCGGCAGCCGGCCCGCCACAGGCTGATGAAGCTGCGCCGCGCGGCATCGGCATCATTGAGGTTGATCATCAGAGCGCCCGGGCGATCCTCGTCGCGGTTGATCAGCACCAGTCGCTGGCCGCTTTTCAGACAGAGGTCGGTGATCGACTTGTCCGGCATGCCGGACAGGATGATCGAGGCATCCGCCCTGTAGCTGATCGCCTGGCGCAGCGCCTGGTCGACGCTGCCGTCGGAGCGATCCGTATCGATCAGCATGGCGATCTTCCCGACGCTCTGCAGCTGCTGGGTCAGCGCCTGGATGAGGCTGGACCGGTAGGGGGTGGCAAGCTCGGAAACGATCAGGCAGACGATGCCGCTCTCGTTGCGCATCAGCCCCCGCGCCAGATGATTGACGTGGTAGCCAAGCGCCTCGGCGGCTTCGACGACCCGCTGGCGCGTGTCGTCCGAGACGCTGGCGCCAGGTGTAAACGTCCGCGATACCGCAGACCGCGATACTCCGGCCCGCTCGGCGACTTCCTTGGCACTGACGAACACCCTGCGGCTCATCCTGTCCTCCCCTGCGCATAGACATGACGAGTTTTGCAAACGCGTGCAACAACAAGATGACAGTCACACAGCGTCCGGAGAAGCCCGGCGACGCCGGCGAGGTTGACAAAGCCACTCCCATCATGAAACGATTGCACACGCTTGCAAAGCGGGCGATGTGGAGGCATCGCTATAACCTGGGAGGATTATCATGCGCTTGGCTCTCTGGGCGGCGACCGCATTGGCGGCCGGCCTTACGACGAATGCAACGGCGACCTATGCGGCCGGCGAGCTCAATCTCATCTGCTCGGCCGACGTCGTCATCTGCGAGCAGATGCAGCAGAATTTCCAGAAGGAATCCGGCATCCAGGTCAACATGGTGCGCCTGTCGTCAGGCGAGACCTATGCAAAGATCCGCGCCGAAGCCCGCAATCCGAAAACGGACATCTGGTGGGCCGGCACCGGCGACCCCCATCTCCAGGCAGCCTCCGATGGGCTGACGCTCGAATACAAGTCGCCGAAGCTCGACGAACTGACGGACTGGGCGAAGAAGCAGGCGGAAACCTCCGGCTACCGAACGGTCGGTGTCTACGCCGGCGCGCTCGGCTGGGGTTACAATACCGACCTTCTGAAACAGAAGGGCCTCAGGGAGCCCAAGTGCTGGGCCGATCTGTTGGACGCCTCCTACAAGGGCGAGATCCAGATCGCCAACCCCAACTCCTCCGGCACCGCCTACACGGCGCTGGCGACACTCGTGCAGATGATGGGCGAGGATCAGGCCTTCGACTACCTGAAGAAGCTCAATGCCAACATCTCGCAATACACCAAGTCCGGCTCGGCACCGGTGAAGGCCGCAGCCCGCGGCGAGACAGCCATCGGCGTCGTCTTCCTGCACGACGCAGTCGCGCAGACGGTCGAGGGCTTTCCGGTGAAATCCGTCTCGCCCTGCGAAGGCACGGGTTACGAGATCGGCTCCATGTCGATCATCAAGGGCGCCCGCAATCTCGACAGCGCCAAGGCCTGGTACGACTGGGCGCTGACCGCCGCGGTGCAGTCGAAGATGAAGGACGCCAAGTCCTTCCAGCTGCCGTCGAACAAGAGCGCCGAAATTCCCAAGGAAGCGCCGCGGTTCGAAGACATCAAGATGATCGACTACGACTTCGCGACCTATGGCGCCGCTGACAAGCGCAAGGCGCTGCTGGAGCGCTGGGACCGGGAGATCAGTGCGATCGCCAACTGATCGACGCTGATGGCCGCCGCTCCGGATCGGGATCGGCGGCCTCCCTTCCTCACCCTTCTCATCCGCGGGAGCGCCAGTGATCAGAGACAAACGAAACCGCAGGATCGACATCGTCCTGGCGCTCGGGCTGCTGGCGATGATCGTCCTGCCCTGGTACCGGATCGAGCAGGGTTTCTATGCCTTCGGCTGGCTTGCTGACTATCCCTCCGCGTCCACCGCACCGGCGATCCTGCAGGTCAGCCTGTTTGGCCGCCCCTGGATTCTTGGTGCCATCGTGGCGCTGGCCTTTGCGATCGCGGCCCGCTTCATCGCCGACCCGTTGCTGCGGGCGCGGCTGCTGACGGTGGCCGGCGCCTGCGGTCTGGCCTTTCTGGCGCTGCAGGGACTGACGATCGGCATCGGCGGCTGGAACTGGACGATCAGCGAGACGCTGTTTGGCCAGCTGTCTGACGGGCAGCCGCCGATGGGCGCCGGCGCCGTGCTTTCAGCTTTCGTCTTTGTGCTGATCTTCTCACTCGGGCTGGCGGAACGTGGCGTAATGCGCGGCGACGCCTTCGTCGTCTCGACCGTGTCGTTGCTGATCTTTCTCGTAGCAGTCTTCGTCTTCTACCCGATCGGTAGCATGTTCGCCGGCGCCTTCCAGGACTTCGACGGCTCGATCAACCTCTCCGGCTTTTCCCGCAACTTCGTCAACACGTCGATCTGGAGCCTCGATTGCGTGATCGGCGGCGGGCGCTGCGGCATTGCCTGGCGCACCCTTTGGCTGGCGATCATGACGGCCGCCGGCTCGACCATCCTCGGCCTCGCCTTCGCGCTGGTGGCGACGCGCACGCGGTTCCCCTTCAGGCGCGGCCTGCGGCTTTTGACCGTGCTGCCGATCATCACGCCGCCCTTCGTCATCGGCCTGGCGCTGACCCTGCTGTTCGGCCGCTCCGGCGTCGTCACCCAGACGCTCTCGACCCTCTTCGGCATGGAGCCCAGCCGCTGGCTCTACGGCCTCACCGGCATCTGGATCGCGCAGGTTCTATCGTTCACGCCGATCTCGTTCCTGGTGCTGATCGGCGTCGTCGAAGGCGTCAGCCCGTCGATGGAAGAAGCGTCCCAGACCTTGCGGGCCAACCGCTGGCGGACGTTCTGGCACATCTCTCTGCCGCTGATGAAGCCTGGCCTCGCCAATGCCTTCCTCATCGGCTTCATCGAAAGCATGGCCGACTTCGGCAATCCGCTGGTGCTGGGGGGCAGCCACGGCGTGCTGTCGACCGAGATCTTCTTTGCCGTCGTCGGCGCCCAGAACGACCCGACACGCGCCGCGGTTCTGGCCATGATCCTGCTGACGTTCACCCTGTCGGCCTTCCTCGCCCAGCGGCTCTGGCTGTCGGGCAAGAACTACGCGACGGTGACCGGCAAGGGCGACAGCGGCGCCCATATCGCGCTGCCGAAGTCGCTGTCGATTGCGGTCCATGCCATGGTCATCCCGTGGATCATCTTCACGCTCGTCGTCTACGGCATGATCCTCATCGGCGGCTTCGTGAAAACCTGGGGCCTCGACAACACCCTGACGCTCGAGCACTACGCCCGCGCATTCTCGGTGACCGTCCGCGATGGCGGGCTTGCCTGGACGGGCGTCGCCTGGAACTCGTTCTGGACGACGATGAAGATCGCCCTGATCTCGGCGCCGCTGACGGCCATCGTCGGTCTCGCCACGGCCTACATCATCGTCCGGCAGAAATTCGCCGGCGGGCAGTTCTTCGAGTTTGCGCTGATGATGAGCTTTGCCATTCCAGGCACTGTCATCGGCATCAGCTACATCATGGCCTTCAACCTGCCGCCGCTGGAGATGACCGGTACGGCGCTGATCCTCGTCGCCTGCTTCGTCTTCCGCAACATGCCGGTCGGCGTGCGTGGCGGCGTGGCCGCCATGAGCCAGCTCGACAAGAGCCTCGACGAGGCCTCGCTGACGCTGCGGGCAAACAGTTTCCGCACGCTGCGCAAGGTCATCCTGCCGCTGCTGCGGCCGGCGATCACCGCTGCCCTCGTCTACTCGTTCGTGCGCGCCATCACCTCCGTCAGCGCCGTCGTCTTCCTCGTCAGCGCCCAGTACAACATGGCGACCTCCTACATCGTCGGCCTCGTCGAGAATGGCGAATACGGTGTCGCCATCGCCTATTCCTCGATGCTGATCGTCGTGATGATCTCGGTGATCGTCGCCTTCCAGCTGCTTGTCGGAGAACGCCGCCTGCGCCGCGAAAACCGTGTCGCCGGGCTTTCCGCGCCGACTGCAGCCGCTCTGGCCAAGGAGAACCTCGCATGAGTGCACACGCCGGATCCGTCGTCTTCGAGAACGTCCGCAAGAGCTTCGGGGCCTTCACCGCCATCCCCGACCTGTCCCTCACCGTCGAGCCTGGGACGCTCGTCACCTTGCTCGGCCCATCCGGCTGCGGCAAGACGACGACATTGCGCATGCTGGCTGGCCTTGAGCATCCGACCTCTGGCCGCATCCTGATTGGCGGCAGGGACGTCACCATGCTGCCGGCCAACGAGCGCGACGTATCGATGGTCTTCCAGTCCTACGCGCTGTTTCCCCACATGACCTCGCTCGATAATGTCGCCTACGGCCTGCAGTCGTCGGGACTGAAGCGCAACGAAGCACGCGAAAAGGCCGAGCACGGACTTGAACTCGTCGGGCTGGCCGGCATGGGTGCGCGCCTGCCGGCGGAACTGTCCGGCGGTCAGCAGCAGCGCGTCGCGGTCGCCCGCGCCCTGGTTCTCGAGCCGCAGGTGCTGCTGCTCGACGAGCCCCTTTCTAACCTTGATGCCAGACTGCGGCGGCGGGTTCGCACCGAGATCCGCGAGTTGCAGCAGCGGCTGCAGTTCACCGCCGTCTACGTGACGCACGATCAGGACGAGGCACTCGCTGTCTCGGACCGCATCATCGTCATGAAGGATGGGGTGATCGCCCAGCAGGGAACTCCGCGCGAGCTTTACGAAGCGCCGGCCTCCACCTTCATCGCCGACTTTATCGGCGAGGCGAATGTCGTGCCCTGCGACATCATCGAGATCAACGGCAGCGAGGCGACGATCAGCATCGAGGGCCTGCGCCATCAGGTTCCGGCGCGTGGCGCAAGGCCTGGACGCGCCAAACTCGCCGTCCGTCCGAGCGCCATCACCCTCGAACCGGCGGAGACCGCCGCCTATCCCGGTCGCATCAGCCACACCGCCTATCTGGGCGATCACATCGAATACGAAGCGGAGACGCGCGACGGAACGCTGTTCATCGTCGACCCCTCCGTCGAACGCCCTCTCCCGCCCGGCACGCAGGTCTCCATCGGCCTGAAGAGCCGGGGCATTGCCATCATCGACGAATAGCCGCCGCTTTACGAAGGATTGCTTCTCCATGACACTCGACGAACGGTCGCTCAGCGATCGACACCAGCTTGCCGAAGAGGTCGCCCGCGCTGCGGGTGCGCTGGCGCTCGACTACTTTAATCGGCGCGAAAGCCTGGAGATCGAGATCAAGGCCGACCCGCATGACGTCGTGTCGATCGCCGATCGCGATGTCGAAGCGCTGCTGCGCGACCGCATCGCCGAACGGTTTGCCGAAGACGGCTTCCTTGGCGAGGAAACTGGCCTGGCCGAAGGAAGTTCGGGCTTTACCTGGGTGGTCGACCCGATCGACGGCACGAGCCCGTTCGTCCACGGCATGCCGAACTGGTGCATCTCGGTTGCCGTTCTCTACGACGGCCGGCCGGTGATCGGCGTCATCTACGTGCCGTGCCATGAAGAGCTGTACTCCGCCGCAGAGGGTCACGGTGCCCGCCTGAACGGCCGCGTGCTGCTGCTCGACGACCGGAAGACGGTGCGCAATGCGGTCACCGGCATCGGCGCCAATCATCACGCTTCTCCGGAAGCCGTAGGCCGGATCGTCACCGATCTCCTGTCGCGCGGCGGCAACTTCATCCGGCTGGGATCCGGTGCGCTGATGCTCGCCTATGTCGCTGCGGGACGCCTGGTCGGCTACTTCGAACCGCACATGCACGCCTGGGATTGCCTGGCGGGATATTGCCTGGTCAAGGAAGCAGGCGGATGGTACCTGCCCTTCCCCACCGAGGGAGAGCGGCTGACCAAGGGGGCGCCAGTGCTGGCAGCCGGTCCGGGCGGCATGGGAGATCTGAAGGAGATTGCCGGGGTGGCCTGACAGCCGACCGGTCGAGGAAACGCAGGCTGCACGGCAGTGCGATGCAGCTGCGAACGGATCGACAAGATCCGAAGGTTCATGGAAAGGGAGGAATATCACCATGAAAATTATCGTCAAATCTGTGATCGGGGCTGGCGCTTCGATGCTGATGGCGTCGAGCGCTCTGGCGGCGACCGAGATCGCCTGGTGGCATGCGATGACCGGCGCCAACAACGAGGTCGTCGAGCAGCTCGCCAAGGAATTCAACGAAGCCCATCCGGACTACAAGATCATGCCGGTGTTCAAGGGCACCTATCCCGAAACGCTGAACGCCGGCATCGCCGCGTTCCGCGCCAAGCAGCCACCGGCGATCATCCAGGTCTTCGACGTCGGAACCGGCGTGATGATGGGCGCTCAGGGCGCCGTGGTTCCTGTTGCCGACGTCCTTACCAAGGGCGGCTTCAAGTTCGACAAGGGGGCTTATCTGCCGGGCATCGTTTCCTACTACTCGAAGCCGGACGGCACGATGCTGTCCTTCCCCTACAACTCGTCCTCACCGATCCTCTACTACAACAAGGACATCTTCACGAAGGCCGGCCTGAATGCCGATGCCCCGCCGAAAACGTGGGGCGAAGTGTTCGAAGCGGCCAAGAAGATCAAGTCGAGCGGTGCCGCCAATTGCGGCTTCACCTCGACTTGGCTGACCTGGATCCAGACTGAGAACTTCGCCGCCTGGAACAACCTCTCCTACGGCACCAACGAGAACGGGCTTGGCGGCACCGATGTCACGCTGAAGTTCAATGCCGAGCCGTTCGTCAAGCACTTCCAGGCGATCGCCGACCTCGCGAAGGACGGCACCTTCCGCTACGGCGGGCGGACTTCCGAGGCCAAGCAGCTGTTCACCTCCGGCGAATGCGCCATTCTGACCGAAAGCTCCGGCGGCCTCGGCGACATCGTTAAGAGCGGCATGAACTACGGCATCGGCCAGCTTCCCTATGCGGATGGTGCGGGCGGCCCGCAGAACACCATCCCCGGCGGCGCCAGCCTCTGGGTCTTCGGCGGCAAGACCGACGCCGAATACAAGGGTGTTGCCGAGTTCTTCAACTTCCTCTCGCAGACCAAGATCCAGGCGCGCCTGCACCAGGTCTCGGGCTACCTGCCGGTCACCACGGCAGCCTACGAGGAGACCAAGAAGTCGGGCTTCTACGACAAGAACCCCGGCCGCGAGACGCCGATCCAGCAGATGATGGGCAAGGCGCCGACGGAAAACTCCAAGGGCGTGCGTCTCGTCAACCTGCCGCAGGTCCGCGACATCATGAACGAGGAGTTCGAGTCGATGCTGGCCGGAAAGCAGGACGCCAAGGCCGCACTCGACAAGGCCGTCACCCGTGGCAATGCAGCGATCAAGCAAGCCATCGGCAAGTGATCCTCCTGGCCGCCCGTCGTCGCTGACGGTGGGCGGCCAACTCGCAGACAAGGAGCTCCCCGTTGCAAAGCGTCGTCTTTCCGAACAGGATCTTGCCGTACTTCCTGGTCGCGCCGCAGATCATCCTGACGGTCGTGTTTTTCTTCTGGCCGGCAAGCCAGGCCCTCTACCAGTCCGCCATGCGCGAGGATCCGTTCGGGCTCCAGAGCACATTCGTCGGGCTTGCCAATTTCTCGGCCATCCTTGCGGATGAAAGCTATCTGAACGCCCTCAAGGTGACGGCGATCTTCAGCATCGCAACGGCGCTTCTGGCCATGGCCGTCGCGCTGGCGCTCGCCTGCGCCGCCGATCTCGTGGTGCGCGGCAAGGGCTTTTACCGCACCATGATGATCATCCCTTACGCGGTCGCACCGGCCGTCGCCGGTATGCTGTGGCTGTTCATGTTCAACCCGGCGATGGGCACGCTCGCCTATCTGGTGCGCCGCGCCGGCGTGAACTGGGATCCGCTGCTCGACGGCAACCAGGCAATGGCTCTGGTCATCGTTGCCGCCGCCTGGAAGCAGATCAGCTACAATTTCCTGTTCTTCGTCGCCGGACTGCAGGCAATTCCGAAGTCGTTGCTGGAAGCGGCATCGATCGACGGCGCCCGTGGTGCCCGCCGCTTCTGGACGATCGTCTTCCCGCTGCTGGCGCCGACAACCTTCTTCCTGCTCGTGGTCAACACCGTCTACGCCTTCTTCGACACCTTCGGCATCATCCATGCCGTGACCGGCGGCGGCCCGGCAAAGGCGACCGAAACCTTGGTCTATAAGGTCTACAACGACGGCTTCGTGAACCTCAATCTCGGCTCTTCGGCGGCACAATCCGTCGTGCTGATGGTCATCGTCATCGCGTTGACCGCATTCCAGTTCCGCTTCGTCGAGCGGCGTGTTCATTATGGTTGAGGCCGCGTCATGATTGAAAATCGCCCCATCGCCAAGCTCATGGCGCATCTGATGCTGATCCTCGGCATCGTGATCGTCGCGTTCCCGATCTACTATACGTTCATCGCCTCGACCGCGACGTCGGGTGCCATCATCCGTCCGCCGCTGTCGCTGCTGCCCGGCGGACATTTCCTCGAGAACTACGGAGAGGCCCTCAACGGCGGCGTCGAACGCGTCGTTGGCGTGAGCCTGGAAAGACTGCTGTTCAACAGCTTCGTCGTTGCCGTGGCGATCGCCGTCGGCAAGATCATCATCTCCTTCCTGTCGGCATTCGCGATCGTCTTTTTCCGCTTCCCGTTCCGCATGGGCTTCTTCTGGCTGATCTTCGTCACCCTGATGCTGCCGGTCGAGGTGCGTATCCTTCCGACCTACAAGGTGATCGTCGATTTGGGCCTGCTCAATACCTATGCGGGCCTGACGCTGCCGCTGATGGCCTCGGCCACGGCGACCTTCCTGTTCCGGCAGTTCTTCCTGACCATCCCCGGCGAGATGGTCGAGGCGGCACGCATCGACAATGCCGGACCGTTCCGCTTCATGCGCGACATCCTGCTACCGCTCTCCGCGACCAACATCGCGGCTCTGTTCGTCATCTTGTTCATCTACGGCTGGACCCAGTACCTGTGGCCGCTGCTCGTCACCGATCGGGCCGAGATGAACACAATCATTATCGGCCTGCGCCGCATGGTGGATTTCACCGACGCGTCGACCCCGTGGAACTACGTCATGGTCACCGCGATCCTGGCGATCATTCCCCCGGTGCTCGTCGTCGTGCTCATGCAGCGCTGGTTCGTCAAAGGCTTGGTGGAGACTGAAAAGTAATGGCAACAATCGAACTCAGGGACGTCCGCAAGGTCTATGCCGGCAACGTCGAGGCAATCAAGGGCGTCTCGCTGCCGATCGACGACGGCGAGATGATCGTCCTTGTCGGGCCGTCCGGCTGCGGAAAATCGACGCTGCTGCGCATGGTGGCGGGGCTCGAGAGCATCTCGGGCGGCGAAATCCGCATCGGCGACAAGGTCGTCAACAATCTGGAGCCGGCCGAACGCGACATCGCCATGGTCTTCCAGAACTATGCGCTCTACCCGCATATGAGCGTCCGTCAGAACCTCTCCTACGGTCTGAAGAACCGCAACACACCGAAGGACGAGATCGACCGGCGGATTACCGAAGCGGCGCGGGCGCTGGAAATCGAGCAGTTCCTGGATCGCAAGCCGCGGCAGCTCTCCGGCGGCCAGCGCCAGCGCGTCGCCATGGGTCGAGCGATCGTCCGCAAGCCGGCGGTCTTCCTGTTCGACGAGCCGCTGTCCAACCTCGATGCCAAGCTGCGCGTGCAGATGCGGGTGGAAATCCGGCGCCTGCAGCGCTCGCTGGAAACGACCAGCATCTACGTCACCCACGACCAGATGGAGGCGATGACGCTGGGCGACCGGCTGGTGGTGCTGAATGGCGGCAAGATCGAGCAGGTCGGCACGCCGATCGAACTCTACGAGAAGCCGGCGACCACCTTCGTCGCAACCTTCATCGGCTCGCCGTCGATGAACCTCATTCCGTTCGGCGACGGGTCGGGCTGGGCGTCATCCGGCACCATGCCGACACCGCCGGGCACTGCGACCATCGGCATGCGGCCGGAAGACATCCTCATTGCGAGCGGCATGGAGGGCAGTTCCTTCCAGACCCCCGTGAACGTCACGGCGGTCGAGCTGGTGGGTGCTGAAAGCTACGTCTACGGCACGCTGCCGGATGGCAGCACGATCGTCTTCCGCGTGCCGGGACGCTCAGCGATCGCAATCGGCGAGCCGCTGATGCTGACCGCCGATCCAAGCCGCATCCACTTCTTCGACGCAGGCGGCAAGCGGCTCTAGAACGACCGCCCGCCGGACCGGCGGGAGACGGGAAACGTGCCTGCCGACCGATCCGACTTCGCGGATCGGCTCCGGTTTCCGCCGATGTGTCGGATTTGGAACAGCAAGCCGCTGCAGAGCGGCTTGCGTGCCGGCCGGCAAATCGCCGATTCTGTTTGCCGGCTACCGAACTGCAGTGTTCGGCAGACTGCCGAGCGTCGCTCATGACTTCCACCGGATGAGAATATCATGTCGTTCATTTTTGCTCTCATCGCTCTCGCTGGCCACATCGCGCTTTTGCTGTGGGGTTCTCGCATGGTCCAGACGGGCATCCAGCGCGCCTTCGGTCCGTCGCTGCGATCGTTTCTCGGCCGGGCGCTGAGCAACCGGTTCAAGTCGTTCCTCGCGGGCATGGGGGTCACGGCGATCCTTCAGAGCAGCACCGCAACCGGGTTGATGGCGTCCGGGTTTGCTGCTGGAGGATGGGTGGATCTGGTGCCCGCACTTGCCGTGATGCTCGGCGCCAATGTCGGCAGCACGCTGATCGTTCAGGTGCTGTCCTTCGACGTCGCGGCCGCCTCACCGGCGCTGATCCTGCTCGGCGTGCTGATGTTCCGGCGGGTGCAGAACCCGCAGATCCACGATCTCGGCCGCGTCTTCATCGGCCTCGGCTTCATGCTGCTTGCCCTGCATCAACTGCTCGATGCGCTGGCCGAATATGCCGGCACGACTGCCTTCGGTGCTGTCCTGGCAGCAGTCTCATCGACGCCGCTGCTGAGCCTGCTGCTGGCTGCGGTCGTCACCTGGGCCGCCCATTCGAGCGTTGCTGTCGTGCTGCTGATCATGTCGCTTGCCAGCAAGGGGCTGATCGATCCCTACCAGGCCTTCGCACTGACGCTCGGCGCCAATCTCGGCACCGCCATAAACCCCCTGCTCGAGGGCCAGGCGGGCCGCGACCTCGCATCGCGCCGCGTTCCGCTCGGCAATCTTGCCACCAGGATCGTCGGCGTGGCGATCGCCATGGCGCTCCTATCGCCGATCACCGACCTGCTGACCTCCTTCAGCACCGACGGCGCCCGCGCGGTGGCCAATTTCCACACCGCCTTCAATCTCCTGGTCGCTATCGCCTTCATGCCGTTCCTGACGCCGTTCGCCAGCATGCTGGTAAAACTGATGCCGCAGAAGATCGACGAGACCGATCCCGGCCAGCCGCGCTACCTCGATCAGTCTGCCACCGAGACGCCGGTGGTGGCACTGCAGGCGGCGGCCCGCGAAGTGCTGCGGCTCGTCGACATCCTCGAGGAAATGCTGGATGGCACCAAGACGGCGCTGACCAGCAACGACCGCCGTGCGCTGTCGGCGCTGCGCCAGAAGGATACCATCCTCGACCGGTTGAACACAGCCGTGAAGCGTTACCTGACGTCCATCGACCCGGAGGAACTGAGCGGCAGCGACCGGCGCCGACTGAACGAGATCCTGTTGTTTTCCACGGGCCTTGAGCATGCCGGCGACGTGCTGGACCAGAACGTACTGCCGCGTCTGGCCAAGCGCCTGCGTCGCGGCATCAAGCTGTCAAAAGATGAGCACCGGGACCTCGTCCACCTGCTCGACCGGCTGTCGACCAACGCCCGCACCGCCGCGGCCCTTTTCATGTCGCAGGACGAGCGTGTCGCACGCCTTCTCGCCGACGAGAAGATCGCCTTCCGCAAGGCCGAGCGGGACGGCACCAATGATCACTTTGCGCGCCTGCGGGCCGGCGAGCTGGAAGCCGCGGAAAGCAGCTCGATGCATCTCGATCTGCTGCGGGATTTCAAGCAGATCAACTCCCACCTGGTTGCCGCCACGGCCTATCCGGTTCTCGAGCGGCAGGGCGAACTGCTGCAGAGCCGGATTACCCGGCAGGATACCGGCACCGCTCCGCAGCCCTGAGTGGTTTCCGCTGGCGGTCGGAGCCGGAAGCCGGGGATCGCCCGGCAACCGGGAGCCTCCGGTCGATGTGCGCAGCCGCGCTGCCCCGATGGCAAGCGTCTGCGGGCCTGCTCCGCCAACCGGCCGCGACGTCCAGACCAGCCGTTACGGGCACACGTTTTCAATCCGTCCTGCGCCTCAGCGACCGGCTCCAGTCATCTCCATGTCCCCTGCACGGAAACCGAAGGGCGCAACGGCACCCGCCAACCGAGCGCCTTCGTCTCCGGTCCGTAGAATTCCGGCAGACATCCAAGCCCCACGGCCAGCGCCGACCAACGCGATACGTCCCCGACCCCGGCTGTCTTGCCAAACTCAGGTCGAAACCCGTCAGCTGGGTAGCGCGCCGGACTTCTTGGCGACCCAGGTCGCGACGTAGTCCATCAACGCCGGCGACAGGCAATCATAAGGTTCCAGCCCGAGCTCCTTCAGTTGCGCCCGGATGCCGTCCATCCGGCCCGGATCGACACCGGCCTCGATGATCGAGGAGACGAAGGCGGCAAAACCGGGAGGCGCCCAGCCCTGCTCCTGGAACCGCTCGGGATGGATGAAATCGAGGCCCTGGAAGGCATGCTCCCGCTCCACGGGGCCATACATATGAACGCCGCATTCCTTGCAGGCGTGCCGCTGGATCAGCGCCGACGGATCAACGACCGCGAGCTTGTCGCCATTTTCCAGCACCGTCACCTTGTCATGCGGAACGACCGCCACGACGGAGAAAACAGTGCCGGCCGGCTTCCAGCACTTGGTGCAGCCGCAGGCGTGGTTATGCGCCACCTGCCCCTCGATCTTCACCTTCACCGGCCGGTCGGTGCAGGCGCAGACCAGCGTGCCGCCGGAAAAGCCGGGATCTGCGGGTTGAAGGCCGCCATCCACGGCAGGATGAATACGGATGTGAACTGCGCTATCCATTGCAAGTCTCCTCCTGTTATCCGAGGTCCGTCCCGGTTGCCGGCGGCTGCCTCACCTCCACTCGAATCCACTTACCTTTCGCCGCGGCCCCTCCGCTTGTCCGCGATCCGGATCACCGTCAGTAGATGACGACACTGCGAATGCTCTCGCCCGAATGCATGAGCTCGAAGCCCTTGTTGATGTCCTCGAGCGGCATGGTGTGGGTGATCATCGGGTCGATCTGGATCTTGCCGTCCATGTACCAGTCGACGATCTTCGGCACGTCGGTGCGGCCGCGCGCGCCGCCGAAGGCCGTGCCCATCCAGGAGCGCCCGGTGACCAGCTGGAACGGCCGCGTCGAGATCTCCTGGCCGGCGCCGGCAACGCCGATCACCACCGACTTGCCCCAGCCGCGATGCGAGGCCTCGAGCGCCTGGCGCATGACCCGGGTGTTGCCGGTGCAGTCGAAGGTGTAGTCGGCGCCGCCGATCTGGTCGGCACCGCGCTTGGTCATGTTGACGAGGTAGGG